>NZ_CDBJ01000027.1:216540-524838 GCF_000820045.1 Aeromonas rivuli
GATATCAAGGATAACTGAGCGGCGTCTTCTCATTGCCGGACCGCGACTTGTCTGCTGTGCAACTGTGGCTCGCAAAAAGTACGATCGTCCTATATGCTGCCACGGGATCGACACTGAGGTGATGGATGAGCAAAGGCCGACTGACCCGTGAGACTATCTTGCAGCAAGGTTTCGAGCAGGCGAGCCAGCAGGGGTTGGAGAGTCTCACCATCGGCTCCCTCGCCAGCCGGTGCGAGATGTCCAAGAGCGGCCTGTTCGCCCACTTCCAGTCCAGAGACAACTTGCAGATAGCCGTGCTCGAATACGCAGGCCAGGTGTTTCGGGACAGAGTGATCCAGCCGGTGCGCCAGCGGGCATATCCGGATCAGCAGGCTAAATTACGGGCGCTGCTGGAAGCCTGGCTCGCCTGGAATCAGAATTTCGCCGGACGCTGCATGTTTCTCGATGCCTGGACCTCGGCCCAGGAGGGAGAGGTGCAGCAAGCCGCTCGCCAGCTGGTGCGCTTCTGGCTCGACTATCTCGCCCGTCAGGTTGCCGCAGGCCAGGCCCTGGGCGAATGGCGAGCCGAGATGGATCCCTGGCGCGCCGTCTACCGGCTCTACGGCCTCTATCTGGGCGATCAGGTGTTCGATGCCCTGGCCCTGAGCGACGATCCCGGGCACCATTTCTGGCCCGAGGTAGAGGCGCTGTTCATCAGTTGGCGCCCAAGCTGATCGCCCTGGTGGATTGGCTGTTTTCAGCCGCTGTTTTTTAAAACCGATTAAAAAGCACGACCGTACTCAAAATAACACACCCAGCCGCCTCACACCGGCGCACCACAGGAGTGACCGCCCATGAGCAGCAAGATCTACTTCAATACCCGCCGTTTCAGCCCGGGCAAGTGGCTGCTGGGTCTCGGCACCCGCCTGCATCATGGCCTGGCCCCCGCCCACGCCAAACGCACCGCCAGCAAACTGCTGCTGACCCCGAGCCGCGCCCAGCGCGACACCGATCTCCCCGCAGGTCTGGTGCGCCAGGCCGTGCACACCAGCGAGGGGCAGCTGATGAGCTATCGCCTCGGTCAAGGCCCGGTCTGGCTGTTGATGCATGGCTGGTCCGGCAGCGCCAGCCAGCTCTACCCGCTGATGGAACACATTGCGGCCCGGGGGTTCACCGCCATCGCCTACGATCACCCAGCCCACGGCCATAGCGAGGGGAAAACCGGTCATCTGCCCCGCTTCGTGCGCGCCCTGGATGAGTTGATCGAACGGCTTGGCCCCATCGCCGGCGTGATGGCCCACAGCATGGGAGGCGCCGTGGCCCTCTCCAGCCGCCACCCTCGCCTGCAGACCTGCCCCCTGCTGCTGGTCGCTCCCGTCATCGACTATGTGCCCCAGCTCTACGCCATGGTGGCGCGATCCGGTTATTCGATGCGGCTGTTCGATGCCGTGGTCAAAGAGATAGAGCAGGAGTATCAACACCCCTTGAGCGAGGTGGACCCCCTGGCTGCCCTGACCAGGCGCAGCGGCCCGGCCCTCATCGTCCACGACGAGGGGGACAGGTTCGCCCCCCATCAAGACTCCCTGCGTGCCAGCCAGAATGGCCGCACCCGGCTCATCTCCACCCAAGGCCTGGGTCATGGCCGCATACTGACCAGCCCGCCCCTGTTTGCCGCCTTCGTCGAACTCAGCCAATCGCCGGCCTGACCTCGCGACCCGCCAAGAAGAGAGGGGAGCCATGGCCCCCCTCCCTTCTTGGTCAACCTGCCTGAACTCAATAGACCAGCGTGGGGGCGTAGAAGAAGGGCTCGATGGTCGGAGTCAGGCCCCGGCATGCGGGGCGCAGGGCATCGGCACGGGCCAGCAACCAGTCGGTGCGGTGGCGATAGCCCAGACTCATGGTCTGCCGGGGGTCGAAACAGACACTGATGATGTTGCGCGAGCCCAGCACCCAGCGCCCGGGCATGGCCGCCACCCAAGCGGCAGCCTCCCGGCCCTGCACCCGGTTCTCCTCATGGTAGGAGTAGTGCCAAAGCGGCTGACGGGCGAACAGCAGATGCTGCTCCTTGAAGCCCACCAGCAGCAGCTGATCTCCCTGGGGCACCTCTTGCGCCGCCTTGACCATGATCTCCTCCGGGGTGCGCACCTCGTTGAGCCGCATCGCTATCTGGGTGGAATAGAGCAGCCAGCCGAAGGCCAATGAGCCGAGGATCCCTAGCAGCGGGGCCCGGTGCAATATGCCATTGATCACCAGCAGACCGAGACCCAGGATCAGCAGCGGCAACCAGGGATCATCCCCAAGCTCGGCCGCCTTGGCGGCCAGCCTGGCATTGAACATCAGTGCCAGAGCAGCGCCGATCCCCACCAGAGCGAGCAGCCAGCCCAACCCCTTGAGCAGCCGTGCCGGCCAGACCCGGTCAAGCAGCTGGCCCAGCCAGGGCGCCGCCAGCAGCGCCAGCACCGGGGTGCCCGGCGTGATGTAGACGCCGCGCTTGCCCGGTGACAGGGAGAAGAACAGCAGCATCAAGAGCAGATAGCCGAGCAGCAGTATCACCCGCCTGTCACCATCATTTCGAATGGCACGAACCCAGCGGACCGCGAGCCAGGGTAGCAGCAGGGAGACCGGCAGCCAGAAGGGGGGGATGACGGCGGTGAAGTAGTACCAGAGGGGTTTGACGTGATGCCAGGCGTTGGCATAGCGGGTCACCGTCTGATGCAGCAGGATGTTGTCACGATAGGCTTGCAGCACGGCATCACCGCTCGATGCCACCGCCAGCACCATGGGCAGCAGCCAGAGGCCAATCGCCCCCAGCATCACCAAGGGGCCAAGCAGCCCCTTGCACCAGGCGGCGCGACTGGCTTGACACAACGGCGCCCTGTGCGTCCAGATAGCCGGGATCAACACCAGTACCGCCAAGATGCCAACCCCCTTGGTGATGATGCCAAGACCCGCGGCAAACCAGCCGAGGTAGTACCAGCGCCAGCCGCCGCCCGCGAGCAGGAAGCGCAGGAAGCCATAGAGCCCCAGGGTGATGAAGAAACTCACCAGGGCATCGATTTGCGCCGTCTTGGCCTGCAGGGTGAACTGGACGGTAAAGAGCAGCAGTACCCCCGCCAGGAAGCCCACCTGAGCATTCCACAGCCGACGACCGAGATCCCAGGTCAGCACCAGGGTACCGAGTCCCGCCAGCAGGGAAGGCAGCAAGAAAGCCACCTTGAGTGAGCCTGTCAGCAGATAACCGAGGGCAATACCCCACATGAACAGGGGCGGCTTGTCGGGATAAATCTCGCCGCCACGCATGGGAAACAGCCAGCGGCCGCTCTCGACCATCTCCTTGGCCACCAGGGCGAAACGGGGCTCGTCGGCGGGCCAGGGGTCGCGCAAGCCGATCCCCGCAGCCAGTATGACCAGGGCCAGCAGCATCAGCCAACCCAGAGTCTGGCGCGGTGATGCCTCCAGTAAAAATCGATCACTTATCATGGCAGCCCCTTGTCATCACCGATCCCCCCTGTCCCGGCGCCAGCCACGATGTTTCACATCCAGATAGAGGCTGTAGAGCGCGGTGAAGGCGGGAAACAGATTCTGCAACACACCGACCGAGTCTTGCTTGGGGGAGAAAATGAAATAACTGAGCGTCATCAGGCTGCCGAGTATGCTCATGTACCAGAACAGCCGCGGGATCACCGGCTTGCCTGCCCGCCTGGACGCGATGAACTGCGCCAGCCAGCGCCCGCCAAACATCAAGGCCCCCGCATAACCGATGAGCTTCCAGCCGGTGACATGCAGCCCGGTCCATATCAGCCAGTCAATTTGGGTCTCCAGCATCATCAATCCAGCTGCTCCCTGACTTGGACTACCTTGGCCCTGCGCAGCAACCAGCAGACCCCGATCACATCCACAAGCCCGACCCAGAGCCGGTTCCAGACCCCGTATTTGGACGTTCCGGCCTGACGTGGCCTGTGGTTGACCGGGTAAGAGGCCATCTTGCCGCCATAGGCCTGGATCAGCGCCGGAATGTAGCGATGCATGTGGTTGAAGCAGGGCAGCGCCAGGTAGCATTCCCGCTTGAGCGCCTTGAGGCCACAGCCGGTATCGGGGATGCCATCGCGCAGCAAAAGATCACGAAAGCTGTTTGCCACTCTGGAGGAGAGTCGCTTGACCCAGTCATCCCGCCGGTTGACCCTGTGACCAATCAGACCCACCAGCGCCGGATCCGCCTCATTGCGCCCCATCAATTCATGCAACAGGCCGGGGATGTCGGCCGGATCGTTCTGGCCATCCCCATCCAGTATCACCAGCCAGTCGCCACGGCCATGGCGCACCCCGCTCAGGACGGCAAAACTTTGGCCCACCCCCTGCTCATGGCGCAGCACTCTGAGCCTTGGAAAATCCTGCTTTATCCGGGTCAGAATGGCAACGCTGTCATCGGTGCTGCCGTCATCCACACAGATGAGTTCGTACTCGAACTGTCCATCCATGGCCTGGCGGATCTCGCCGATCAGGGGTTTCAGGTTGTCCCGCTCGTTCTGTGCCGGTATGACGATGGAGACGCTGATATGCGCTGCTTGCATTGATGGGGCCTCAATTGATTTCACAACTCGCGTTACATTAACCCACAGCAAGGCTGAACCTGGGCTGGATTTACCCTGACTTTACACATGGGCTTAACTATTTTTATTAATAATGTTATAGACTTGTAGTCAAGTTACTGCCCAGCGTCCCTGACGGAAATGACGCAGCTATGACATCTTATCTACCCTTGGCCGGGCGCTGGCAGAACCCATGTCACAGGATGGAACCCGACCGGCGGCTCTTGCTTTGAGCGCCACAGAACAACCTTGAATAGTTCCAAAGGCATCCGCTATGGCCAAACCTAACACAGCCCTGCTGTTAACCGGTGGTGGTGCTCGCGCCGCCTATCAAGTTGGCGCCCTCAAAGCTATCGCCGAACTCTACCCCCGCAATCAGGGGATCCCTTTCCCCATTTTATGCGGCACCTCGGCCGGTGCCCTCAACGCCACAGCCCTCGCCTGCCATGCCTCATGCTTTCACCTGGGAGTGCGTAAACTGGAGTGGGTCTGGCGCCGTTTCGAGACGCGCCACATCTTCGATTTTCACCCGGGGCGCCTGCTCTGGCGTCTGCTCTACGAGGGGTCGGCGGGCCTGATCCATCCAGACCCAAATCGCGCCTTCAACCTGTTCGACAATAGTCCACTGCGCAAGCTGCTCGAGCAGCTCATCGACTACCACCGCATCGATGACAATATCCTCTACGGCAGTCTGGAGGCCTTGGCCATCACCGCATCGGATTATGAGAGCGGCCTTAGCACCACCTTCTTTCAGGGACGTTCTCAGCATCACCCCTGGGAGCGGGAACGCAGGCGCGGCATCCGTACCCTGATCACCTCAGATCATCTGATCGCCTCCAGTGCCCTGCCCTTCGTGTTCCCCGCCACCCGTATCGGCGACAAATTCTATGGCGATGGCTCCATTCATCAGCTCAGTCCCCTGAGCCCGGCTATCCATCTGGGGGCAGAGCGGATCCTGGCCATTGCCCTGGCGCCGCCTCCCCAACATAACCCGACTCAATACCGGGAGCGGCTGACCAGCTCCCACATCGCCAGCCACCTGCTCGACACCGTGTTCACCGACACCCTCAATTCGGATCTGGAGCGCCTGGGCCGCATCAACCTCACCCTGTCGCTCATTCCAGAGCGGGACAGAGCAAGGCTAAAACTCAAGGAGGTGGAAGCCTGCGTGCTCAAACCAAGCCAGGATCTCGACGTGTTGGCGCTCCCTTTTCTGCCCCAGCTGCCAACCGAGATGCGCCGCCTGCTGCGGGTGTTGGGTGTCAAGGGCGATGAGACCAGCAGCCTGGCCAGTTTTCTGATGTTCGTCCCCGGCTACTGCCAACAGCTCATCGCCCTGGGTTATCAAGACACCCTGGACGACAGATCCCGTGTCGCTCGCTTCCTCGATATCCAGAGCCCGGCCAGCGTCTCGCAAGTCACCGCAGTCCAACCCGCCAGATAGCGGCCAGGGCTAT
The DNA here is from genome assembly GCF_000820045.1 of Aeromonas rivuli. Classification (GTDB taxonomy): domain Bacteria; phylum Pseudomonadota; class Gammaproteobacteria; order Enterobacterales; family Aeromonadaceae; genus Aeromonas; species Aeromonas rivuli. The sequence goes on from NZ_CDBJ01000027.1 coordinate 222,566, forward strand.
GTTCTTGCCGCTATCTGGCGGCCTCCCACAAGCCCGGCCTGCACTAGCGCCCCTCCAGCAGCCGTTGCTCTGCCTGCTCGATGGCGGCACTCGTGCCAAACAGCACCAGGGTATCCCCCGCCCCCAGCAGCAGCTCGGCCCTGGGCTCCAGCACATCGCCCCCACGCTGCACCTCCTTGATGTGCACAGCCTCCAGGGCGAGATCCTGCACCTTGTGGCCTATGGCCCAGGCCTGCTCGCTCAGCACGAGCGGGTGCAGCCGCTCCAGGCCCTGATCCGTCTCCAGATCCGGGGCACTCTGCCCCCCCCAGTAAAAGCCATGCAGGAAGGAGTACTGGCTGTTGCGCTCCTTCTCCATGCGCCGGATCACCCGGCCTATGGGCACGTCACAGTGCAGCAACAGGTGGGACACCAGCATCAGGGTCCCCTCCTGGGATTCCGGCACCACTTCGTGAGCCCCGGCCTGCTTGTACTGCTCCAACAGGCGGTCATCCTGGGTGCGCACCACTATCTTGACCCCCTCTGCCAAACCGGGGATCAGGGAGAGCATGGCGCCGATCCGCTTGGCATCGTCGAAAGTGATGATCACCAGACGGGCCCGTTGCAGGCCCGCGGCCAGCAAGATCTCGCGTCTGCTGGCATCACCAAAGGCCACCTGCTCCCCCGCCAGCTTGGCCTCATTCACCCGCTCGGGATCCAGATCCAGTGCCAGGAAGGGGATCCCCTCCAGCTTGAGAAAGCGGGCACAGGTCTGACCGGCCCGACCGAAGCCCGCGATGATGACGTGACCACTCTTGCTCAGGCCCGACTGGGCCACTTCTGATTGGGAAAGCAGGGAAGATCGCGTCAGCCAGCGCGCCAGATCCTGGGAGCGCCCCACCAGCCAAGGGGTGATGGCAATAGAGATAACGCCAATACCGATCAACAGGGAGACGATATCCTGACCAAGCAAGCCGTGGCTGAGCGCCAGGGCCAGCAGCACGAAGCCAAACTCGCCAACCTGACTCAGCATGATGCCCGCCGCCATGGCATCGCGTTTTCGCTCCCCCATCAAGCGCCCCGCCAGCAGAACCAATAGCGATTTGAACAGCACCAGCAGCACCACAATGCCCACCACCTGCCACCAATGGCGCGCTACCTGCTGCCACTCCATGGCCATGCCGATGGTGATGAAGAAGAGCCCCATCAAGACATCGCGAAACGGCTTGATGTCCACCTCCAGCTGGTGACGATAGTGGGACTCCCCCAACATCATCCCCGCCAGGAAAGCCCCCAGGGCCATGGAGAGCCCCATCCACTGAGTGAGAGAAGCCGCAAGCAGCGCGACCAGCAGGGCGCTCAGTACGAACAACTCGTCGGAGCGGGCCCGGGCAACCTCATGAAACAGGGAGGGCAACCACCACTTGCCCACCGCCAACAGGCCGAGCAGGACCAGCAAGCCCTTGAGTGAGGCCCAGGCGACCGCAACCAGCAGGGCATCGCCCTGGGCTTCGGGCTCGGCCAATATGGGGATCATCACCAGCAGGGGCACCACGGCCAAGTCCTGAAACAGCAGGACGCTGACCCCAAGCTGGGCACGACGGGTATGCAGCTGCTTCTGCTCCCCAAGCTGTTTGATCACCACCGCAGTCGAGGAGAGGCTGAGGGTGCCCGCCACCACCAGTGCCTGGGGCAGGGTCAGCCCCCACCACCAGCCAATCCAGCAAAACAGCGCCGTGGTCAGGATCACCTGCAGCCCCCCGACCCCGACCACCAGGCTGCGCATGGCAATGAGCTTGGAGAGGGAGAATTCGAGGCCGAGAGAGAACATCAGGAAGACCACCCCAAGTTCCCCCAGGGTGTGCATCATGGCTTGCTCAGTGACCCACGCCAGACCATAGGGGCCGAGCAGCACGCCGGCGATCAGGTAAGCGAGGATCGCCGGCAGGCCCAAGCGCCGGAAAACCGCCACCAGCAACACGGCGGCAAACAGCAACGTCAAAAATTCCGTATACAATTTTTCCTCCTATTTTATCGACTTAAGTCTAGCCAGCCGGGGTTGCCCCTATAGGACATATTTTGGGCGCGGATCTTGCAGTATTTGGCACCATGGTGGGCCTGGGTGCCGCTTGGGAAGGAAATAGAGTGGATAATTCAACATCGTGGAGAGGGGCAAACGCCTCTGTCGGTTATGACGCAGCGCAGTGGATCCGCCAACTGGATCACCTGACGCCCGTGATAAGTCAGCCAGCTCATGGCTTGCTCGAGCGCTTGCTCGGCCAGCAGACGCTGAGCGAGCTGCTGGCAATCTTTGCCCGCACGGCGGCAAGGATTGTCCGCATCCACAGCCTCTGCCTGGAGGGCACCCACCACCACAGCCTGATCCAGTGTCTGCCCCAGGATCAGATCAGCCTGCACAGCTACCAGTTTCCGCTCAAGGATGGCCAGGGTCTCTGCCTGGGACAGCTCCATTATCAGCTGATCCAGACCCCCAGCCAGCAGCAGACTGCTGAGTTGCAGGCCTGTCACCGCCAGTTCGAGCTGGCGCTGCCCCTCTACCTGCGCCTGGCCAATCTGGAACAACAGGTGCGTCTCGATCATCTGACCGGGCTTGGCAACCGGGCCTATTTCGATGAAGCCCTCGGCCGCGCCGTCGAGCAGCACAGCCGGGATCCTCATGGCTTGGTGTTGGTACTGCTGGATCTCGATCGCTTCAAGCAAGTCAATGACACCTGGGGCCACCCGGTCGGTGACCTGGTGCTCAGCCGCTTCGCCCAACTGCTGCAGCAGTGCATCCGCGCCACGGATCAGGCGTTTCGGATCGGGGGGGATGAGTTCGCCTTGCTGCTGCAACCGGCCGATGCCGAGGCCTGGCGACCAGTCTGGCTGCGGCTGCAACAGATGCTCCGCAGCCACCAGGAGCTCGTCAGCTTCGAGGTCGGCTGCTCCCTTGGCGCCGCTAACTGGCTGCCGGGCATGGACGTCTACACCCTGTACGAGACCGCGGATAGCCACCTCTACTCCCGCAAGAAAGCGGAAGGCGCTGGCTAAGCAGTCATGCCTGTCTGCATCCAGGGATAGCCAAGCCATGAGCTTGCGCTGTTTAACAAATCCGGGGCGGCCAATGGCCGCCCCGGATTTTTTATGGCAAGGGCTCGGCATCGTCCGGCGAGTCCAGCCTCTGCCAGGCCAGCCCCAGGCCACCGGTCCGGGCAAAGCCCTCGCAGATGAAGAGATCCAGGGCCGCCGCGGGCGCCTCGCCATAGAAGAGAATGGGGATTCGACCTCGCTGCCAGGAGGGCACCCCGTACTCCTGCCACAATTTCTTGAGGCGACGGCTCCCCCCTCGCCCCTGCGGGGTGAGGGTCTGGCCAGGGGCCACCGAGAAACGAATGGAGAGCGGCTCATCCGCCCCGGGCAGCCTCAATGTCCCCTCGGCGCCGATGCGCAACTGCACGCTGCCAAGCCGGTCCGGCAATGTCACCCAGCGACCAGGAACCAGGGGGATCTGCTCGGTCAGCGGCGCCAGATCCGGGCGCACCAGATAGAGCAGGCCCTGATAACGACGGCAACTCACCCGACCCCAATTGAGTTGAGGATTGGCATCCGGACGGGCCAACACCAGTTCGTCCCACAACCGGGCCAGCTGATCCCGGGCCGGCATCTCGCCACCCTGGCGCCGGATCCAGTGGCGCAACAGGTTATTGCGCCTGGCCGGGCTCAACTCATGGAGCGGGGCGATGCGCAGCGCCTCCCCCTCTCCCGCCAACCGCCAATCCTCGGCCGCCAGCTCTTCGAGCAGCGCCTGCTGTTCCGCACAGAGGGCCATGCTGCGGGCCGCCGTCTGGGCGATGGCCGGCCAGCGGGCCCTGAGCCCGGGGATCACCCGCTGGCGCAGGAAGTTGCGATCGTAACTCACGTCCACATTGCTCTCATCTTCCACCCAGCTCAGCCCCGCCTCGCCGGCCGCCTCGGCCAGCTCCTCGCGGCCAGTGGTCAGCAAGGGGCGCAACAACCATCCCTGACCAAATGGCTGGCTCGGCACAATGCCGGACAAGCCCCGTGGGCCGGCGCCACGCTTGAGGGCCAGCAAGAGGGTCTCCAGCTGATCGTCCTGATGATGCGCCGTGAGCAACCAGCCCCCAGGCGCCAGCGCCGTGCTCAGCTGGTCATAGCGAGCGGTGCGGGCCTGCGCCTCCAGGCTCTCGCCATTGCCCCGGTTCAGCGCTACCCGCGCCACCTGCAGCGGCACGCCGAGCTGCCGACAGAATGCGGCGCACTGCTCGGCCCAGGCATCGGCATTGGGGCTGAGCCCATGGTGCACGTGCAGAGCACGCAGGGGCAGCTGCCGCTCGCGGGCGAAACGCTCGGCCAGCAAGAGCAGCAGGGTGGAGTCGAGACCACCGCTGTAAGCCACCAATAAGGAGCTGGAACTTGTTGGCGTCGGCAGGGTCTGACAGACACGTGAATAGAGTTGAGAAATCATAGGCTTCCCCGGAATAGACGGGCCGATCTTAGCAGATGCGGACTTATCAAGCTGTAACCGGACTGCTAGAGTGAGACTCGCCTGCTCGCACCCTGAGCAAGGAAGCAAATAACTCGAATTGGAACAAGTACAATGCACAACAAGAAAAGCATACTGGCCGGGTTGATAGGCTTGGCCCTGCTGGCCGGTTGTAGCCAGGGACCTGCCCAGGATCAGGCCCACTCAGGGCTGACCTTGGCCAACATGGATACCCGCATCAAGCCCGGCGACGATTTTTTCCGCTATGCCAACGGCCACTGGCTCGCCAGCGCCAAGATCCCCGATGACAGACCCGCAGATGGTGCCTTCTATACCCTGCGCGACAAGTCCCTTGCCGATGTTCGCACCCTGATTGAGGCGCTGCCCAAGGATGCGCCCCAGGGCTCTGAAGCCCAGCAGATCCGCGATTTCTACGCCAGCTATCTGGATAAAGCTGGCCGTGATGGCAAGGGCATGAGCCCGCTTCGCCCCCTGCTCGCCGAGCTGGATCAGGTGACGGATAGCCGCACCCTGGCCCAGGCCCTGGCGCGAACCGGCAAGGTGGGCGGTGGTGCCCCCTTCGGCTTCTGGATTGGACCCGATGCCAAGGCGCCGACCCAGTACAGCGTCAACATAGGCCAGTCCGGTCTCGGCCTGCCAGACCGGGACTACTACCTCAAGAGTGATGACGCCAGTGTGCGCCTGCGCCAGCAGTACCAGCAGCATATCGCTGGCATGCTGACCCGGGCCGGTGAAACCGATGCCGAGGCCAAAGCCAAACAGATAGTGGCGCTGGAAACCGCCATCGCCCGCATCCAGTGGGACAAGGTCGCCCTGCGTGATCGGGAGAAGAGCTACAACAAAGTTGCCAGCGGCGATCTCAGCCGCCTCGCCCCCCATATCGACTGGCAGAGCTATCTCGAGGAGGCGGGCATTGCCGCCCAGCCGACCCTGATCCTGGGCCAGCCCAGCTACCTGCAAGCCCTGGACAAGCTGATGGTGCAGACTCCCGCAGCCCAGTGGCGCGACTACCTGAAATGGCAGCTCATCAGCGACTATGCCCCCTATCTCGACAGCGACACCGACCAGGCCAACTTCGCCTTCTTCGGCACCGTCCTGAGCGGCACTCCCAAGCAGCGTGCGGCCTGGGAGCGAGCATTGGCGGTACTCGATGCCCACCTGGGCGAGGCCGTCGGCAAACGCTATGTGGCGCAATATTTCCCCCCCGAGGCCAAGGCCCGCATGGAGCAACTGGTCGAAAACCTGCGCATCGCCTACGGCCAGAGCATAGATACCCTCGACTGGATGTCACCGGCCACCAAGGCCCAGGCCAAGGAGAAGCTCGCCAAGTTCAGACCCAAGATCGGCTACCCGGACAAGTGGCGGGACTACAGTGCCATCCAGGTCAACGCGGATGATCTGGTCGGCAACCTGCTGCGCGCCCAGGCCTTCGAGTATCAGGAGAGTCTCTCCCGGCTCGGCACCCCGGTCGACAAGGATCGCTGGTACATGTCGCCCCAGACGGTGAACGCCTACTACAACCCCAGCAACAACGAAATCGTGTTCCCGGCGGCCATCCTGCAGCCCCCCTTCTTCGATCTGAACGCCGATGATGCGGTCAACTATGGCGCCATCGGCGGCGTCATCGGCCACGAGATGGGTCATGGTTTCGATGATCAGGGCGCCAAGTCCGATGGGGACGGCGTGTTGCGTGACTGGTGGACGCCGACCGATCTCAAGGAGTTCAGGTTCCGCACCAGCCGGTTGGTCGCCCAATACAACCGCTTCGAACCCATAGCGGGTCAGTTCGTCAACGGTCAGTTCACCCTGGGGGAGAACATTGGCGATCTGGGCGGCCTCACCATTGCCCACAAGGCCTACCTGTTGTCACTCGCTGGCAAGGAGGCCCCGGTGCTCGACGGCTTCACCGGCGAACAGCGCTTCTTCCTCGGCTGGGCCCAGGTGTGGAAGGGCAAATATCGCCCCGAGCTGATGCAGATGTTGCTCAGTTCGGATCCCCACTCCCCGCCCGAATACAGGGTCAATGGCGTGGTGCCCAATATTCCCGCCTTCTACGAGGCGTTCAAGATAGACCAGGGCGACAAGCTCTATCTGGACCCGGCCAAACGGGTCAAGATCTGGTGATCGCCGCCTCGTAGAGGCAGATGACAGGCGCCGGGCACAGATGCCCGGCCCACTGGTTTCAATCCGTGACAGGCAACCCTGTTTGCCAGTCACCGCAGTAACAAGGGTCAAATCGATGAAAACCTTGCTCATGACACTCGGCCTGCTCAGCCTGCCACTGACCGGCCAGGCGGCGGATGGTTTCTTCAAACAGCTGACGCTGCCCTCCGGTCAGGTGATCACAGTCAGCGAGGGGCGCGGTGAACCCGCCTCCACCGGCAGCTACGGCGTGCGCCTCTACACCGGAGCCAACCCCCAATTTCCCCTCGACCAGTTCATCGATGGCAAGATCTTGCCCCGCGATGGCAGCATCAAGGAGCTGACACTGCAGGATCTCAACGGTGACAAGCAGCCCGAACTCATCGTCATCATCGAGAGCGCTGGCAGCGGCAGCTATCTCAGTGCCAGTGCCTTCATCATCGATCCCCAGCAGGGGCTCGACAGCTTCAACCACGTGGAGGGGCTGGCGCCAAACGATGATGTGATCCAGGCACTCAAGACCCCTAGGGATTAATGGACAGTGAAGCCGACAGCCTGCCATGCAGGCTGTCGCTTTGCTTGCGACAGACAGTGAGATGCGCTGTTCGCCACACTCATCACCAGGGGGTCACGCCCTCTGGTTCGCCGATGGACGCTTGTTTTTTTCTGTGCTTATAATCGCCTCACTGTGCCATGACAAAACACAAGGAGGTAAAAAATGGTAATCCCAACGTGTCCGATGTTCTCGGCTCGTCTGTTCGACACTTTCCCCAGCTCTTGCCTGCATAAGATCGCGCTGCGATAGCGGGTTCGAGCAAAGCCGACTCCCTTCTTGACCGAGACCTTTCTCGACCATTGTCGCCAGCGCTCCTGATGACAGGGATCTCCGATCCCGCATTTTAGAGAGCAACAGCATGACAACATTGATGAGTACCCACTCCCTGCAGATGAGCGCAGGTCACCTTCCCCTGTTCGACAATATCGACCTCAGCATCCAGAGCGGTGACCGCATCGGCCTCATCGGCGCCAACGGCAGCGGCAAGAGCACCCTGCTCGCCCTGCTGGCTGGCCAGATCCAGCCCCATGATGGACGCGTGCAACAGGCCGCCCCCTGCCGCTGCGAGTTTGTGGCGCAGCATTTACCCACTGCGTTGCAAGGGCTCAGCACCCGCGCCGTGCTGGAGCAAGCCGTGGCAGGGGATCCCGCCCTCGGCTGGCAGGTGGACAAGATGCTCGATGAGCTGCAACTCGCCGAGCAGGCCGACTTGCCGGTCACTACCCTGAGCGGCGGCCAGCACAGCCGCCTGCAGATAGGGCGCGCCCTGCTGCGCCAACCCAATCTGCTGCTGCTCGATGAGCCAAGCAACCACCTGGACTTGCCCGCCCTGCTCTGGCTGGAGCGCTTCTTGTCGAGCTGGCGCGGCGCCTTCGTGCTGGTCTCCCACGATGGCCGCCTGCTAGATCGGGTGACCCAGCACACTCTGATCCTGCGGGACAGGCGCATCTACCGCTTCGCCCAGCCTTGCAGCCAGGCCAGGGCGGCGCTGGTGGAAGAGGACGACAATGCTCGCCTGCGCCGGATGGATGAACAAAAAGAGATAGACCGCCTGAGTGCCAGCAGCAAACGCCTCACCATCTGGGGGCGGGAACATGACAGCGAGAAGCTGATACGCCAGGCCAAGTCCATGGAGAAACGCATCGTGAAGCTGCAGGAGGAGCAGAGCCTGGTCGGCGCCGGCGCCCCCTGGCGACTCGAACTGCACGGACTGGGGCTGCCCGCCGATGCCCTGTTGCGGCTGGAAGCCCTCGACGTGCGCCCGGCGCCACAGTTGCCGCCCCTGCTGCGCGCCGAGGATCTCTGGTTGAAATCCGGTGACAGGGTCGCCCTGCTCGGTGCCAATGGCACGGGGAAATCCTCCCTGCTGCGCCAGTGCTGGGCCGAGATAGGTGAACAGCGCCAGGCAGAGGGCTGGTACCGCCACCCCGCAGCCAGCATCGCCTACTACGATCAATCCCTGCAGCAGCTCGATGACGGGGCCACCCTGAGCGACGCCCTCTACGCCCTGGCGCCGCGACCGGCGGTAACCCTGCGCCAGGCCCTGATCCGGGCAGGCTTCCCCTACACCCGTCACGGCCAGCGGGTCTTGAGCCTGAGTGGTGGCGAGCGGGCCAGACTGCTGTTCCTCGCCCTCTCCCTGGCGAGTCACCACCTGCTCTGGCTCGATGAACCCACCAACCATCTGGATCTGGAGGGCAAGGAGGAGCTGGCCGAGGCACTGACCGGCTTTGCCGGTGGCGTCTTGCTGGTCTCCCACGACCGGGATCTGATCGAGCGCAGTTGCAACCGCTTCTGGGTGATCAAGGGGGGACGCATTGTCGAGGCCCACAGTGCCGAGCGAGCCTATGCCGAGCTGCTCGGCCATGAACTGGCAGGCCCATCAAGCAGTCCGATCCCCACGGCCCTCTCTCAGCCCCAGGCCACGGCAGAGGAGGATGACGAGGCCATGCTGGCACGCTGGTACGAACTGGACAGCTTGCTGGCGGCCGATCTCGCCCGCAAGCCCAGGCATCAGACCCCGCGGCTGCAACAGCACTGGCGCGACGAGCTATCCCTGCTCACCGAGCGGCTTGGCCTCTGAGCGCGGCCGCCAATCATGATGACAAAGCCCCGCATTGCGGGGCTTTGACTGGGTCGCGTCGGCGCCTTGTGACAGCGGTTACTCGATAACGGAGCAGCTGCCCCCCTCGGCCGTGCCCTGGTGCTGACGACACCTGCGCCGCCACAGGGCGAAGAGCCCATAACCCAGGGTCAGCAGCAGGGCATAGATCCCCTCGGCGGCCAGGGCGACCATGACGGCCGCACAGAGCAGGGCACTCATACCCGCCAACCACTTGCCGCCGCCTGCCAACAGGCGCCAGCCCGCCGCCATGCAGAGCAGATAGACCAGTACAAAGTTGCCGTTGGCGTAGCGGATCAGGGTATCGAGGGGCAGCCGCCACCAGAGGATCAGGGTGATGGAGGCGACACAGATACCGAGCACCAGACAGAGCGCTCGCACCGGAGCCCCCCGCGTCGACAGGGTTGCCAGGGAAGCAGGCAGCTTGCCCTCACGCGCCATGCTCCAGATGAGCCGTGCAAACCCCTGTAGATAGATGTTGATGCTGGCAAAGCAGGAGAGATAGCCGAGGATCGCCACCAGCCACTTGGCGGTCGGCCCGAACAAGAGCGCCAGCAGGGTAGGAATAGCGGTGGCATTGGTCGCCTCGTCGCCATAGAGGCCGTACTTGAGCACGACCAGGGAGTGGATCCCGTAGATGAGCCCCGCCAGCAGCACGCCACCAAGCAGGGCAAGGGGATAGTCGCGCCCCGGGTTTTTGAACTCCTCCCCCATGTGGGCGAAGGCTTCCAGACCGACGAAGCACCAGAACATCACCGCCAGCGCCGTGGCCATGGCGGGCCATTCAGCTGCCGTCGGCAGAGGCTGAGCGGCATCACGCCAGCCAATCTCGCCCTTGAGGGCGATAAGCAGGGTCAGCCCGACGATGGCCAGGGCAATGAGCAGTTGCAGATTACCCGAGGAGCGTGCGCCGCGCAGGCCGAGCAGCAAGACGCCGAGCAGGGTCAACAGCTGTATGGCCCACAGGGTCAGCTCACCAAGTTCGAACAGGGCATGCCAGAATCCCGCCGCTATGGTGAGGGCCGCGGGCAATCCCACCGGCAGCACCGCCAGAAACAGGAAGGCGGAGTAACGCTCTGCGCCGGCTCCAAAGGCCTTGCCGATAAGATGGGGCGCCCCGCCCGCATGGGGATAGCGGCGCCCGAGCCGGGCAAAGGTAAAGGCGATGGGCAGCACCAGCACGATGAGCAGCCCCCAGGCCCAGAGGGAGGCTCCCCCCGCCAGGGAGGCCGCGGCGGCAGGTACCACGAAAATCCCGGTACCAAGCAAGGAGGTCGCCAGCAACCCCATCCCCTGCCACAGTCCCAGATCCTTCTTTAAGCTCGACATTTTCCGTTGTCCGATGTGAAAATCGTCCACCATGTTAGGCCAATTCGGCCTCGCAGGTAAGTCATCAGACTGCCGCTTGGCAGCGGTGAAGTGACGGTTATCACCGCCATTTCGTCGGCCATAACCGGGGTGCGCAGGAAAGCAGCAGCAAAGAGGCAACGTGGACAAATACGACGACAAGATAGTGGCCCTGCTTTCGCAAGATGGTCGGCTCAGCATCAGCAAGCTGGCCGAGGCGGTGGCGCTGTCCCGCTCCGCGGTGAGCGAGCGGCTCAAGCGCCTGGAGGAGCGAGGCATCATCCTCGGCTATCGCGCCGTGCTGGCCGAGCCCCAGGGCCAGATCAGCGCCTTCTTCGAACTCAGCTTTCGCACCCCCCGCTGCGAGCAATATGGCGCCCGCATCGGCCAGATCCCCGAGGTGCGGCTCTGCTACAGCATCAGTGGCGACACCGACATGCTGGTGCAGGTCAGGGTGGCGAACATGACGCGGCTCGACGCCATTCGCCAACAGTTGGAGGCCCTGCCCCAGCTCAGCATGATAAAGACCCATACCATCTTGAGCGAGCTTGTCGATCGCACCCGTTGAGCCAGTTCAGGGATGCCCAGACAGCACCAAGCCGCCCGAGGGCGGCTTGGTGCTGATAACGCTGACTCAGAACAAGAGGGAGTAAAGGATGCCGGTCATGGCCAGCACGCCAATCAGGGTCACGAACAGGTTGCTGGGCTGGCCCGCAAACTTGCGCATGGCCGGTACCTTGGCAATGGCGTACATGGGCATCAGGAACAGCAGCATGGCGATGATGGGGCCCCCCAGGGATTCGATCATGCCGAGTATGCTGGGGTTCACCGTGGCCACGGCCCAGGTGGTCAGGATCATGAACAGGGCGGTGACCTTGTTGAGCCGCGTGCTGTCAATCGACTTGCCACGTTCACGCAGCATCTTGACCATCAGCCCATTGAAGCCCTCTTGCGCCCCCAGATAGTGACCCAGGAAAGACTTGCTGATGGCGACCATGGCGATCAGCGGCGCCAGGGTGGCAATCACGGGATTGTCGAAGTGGTTTGCCAGGTAGGAGAGGATGGAGATGTTCTGATCCTTGGCCGCCAGCAAATCACTTGGAGAGAGTGCCAGTACGCAGCTGAACACGAAGAACATCACGCTCACCACCATCATGATGTGGGCGCCCAGCAGGATGCGGTTGCACTTGCCATCGGCTCGCTCACCGTAGCGGCCCTTATTATCCACCGCAAACGACGAGATGATGGGCGAGTGGTTGAAGGAGAACACCATCACGGGAATGGCCAGCCACAGGGTCTTGACGAAGTCCCCATTGAGGGCGTCGGACAAGGCCGGCGCCTCGCTGATGATGGCACCATTCCAGTGCGGAACCAGGTAGAAGGCCAGCCCCATGAGGGCGATGACGAAGGGGAACACCAGTATGCTCATCGCCTTGACGATAAACTTGCCCCCCAGACGCACCACGGCCATCAGGGAGAGGATCAGCCCCAGGGCCAGCAGGGCGCGGGGTGGCGGCGTCATGCCGAGCTGATGGATCATCAGGCTCTCCACCGTGTTGGTGATGGCAACGGCGTACATCAGCAAGATGGGGTAGATGGCGAAGAAGTAGAGCAGCGTGATGAGCTTGCCCGCCATCTTGCCAAAATGCTCCTCGACCACCTCGGTGATGTCACCATCCCGGGTCGAGCCAGAGAGCACGAAGCGATTGAGGCCACGGTGAGCGAAGAAGGTGAGCGGCAACGCCAGCAGGGTCATGGCCAGCAGCGGCCAGAGTCCGCCGACCCCGGCATTGATGGGCAAAAACAGGGTACCGGCACCGATGGCCGTGCCATACAGGCCCAGCATCCACACCAGATCGGCCTTGTTCATGCCAGTGGCACGGGTGCCCTGGCGCGGCAGGCTGCCCTCTACTGCAACATTCATCTCGGACATGAGTCGTTCCTGTAGTTTGAGAATCGAATTTCTGGCTCACGGCAAGTGCCGTCTTGTTCCGACTCCCTGGAACCTTATGTCCACCCTGGATCTGGCTCGAACCGTGGCGCAACCCGGCAAGCATTACCAAATTGCAACAAGTGGGGCGATCAGGGGATTCACGTTGAACCATGCCACGGCGGCGTTCACACCCCGTTAACCCTGTATCGCGTTGATGGGGTCACTCTAAATTAAACATCCGGCCAAATCACAGGTAAATTTGAACAATTAAACAAAAGTTTGACTTAAATCGTGTTTGCCACGCTCTGAGTCACGCTTCCTTTCCACTCTGGTGAAGAGTCGTTAACAATTCCCGGGAGCCCGTTATCGACGCCTGCTCCCGATGCTGAAACAACCTGATCACACTCCTCCCTCCGGGACTCAAGTTGTGTGCCACCTTGCCCTGGCGTACCCTGTTCCTCACCGCTTTTTCCGTTGAATAACTATGGCCATCACCCGTACCGATCTCGCCGAACTGGCGGTGTTTGCCGCCGTCGCCCGCCACCAGAGCTTCAGCAAGGCCGCCCTCGAACTTGGCGTCTCAGCCTCCGCCCTGAGCCATAGCCTGAAGGGCTTGGAGCAGCGGCTGGGGGTCAGGCTGCTCAATCGCAGCACCCGCGCCGTGGTGCCGACCGATGCGGGCCAACGGCTGCTGGAGCAGCTGGTGCCGACCCTGACCCAGCTGGAAGAGGCGCTGGAGGAGCTGACCCGCCACAGCGAGGAGCCGGTCGGCAGGCTGAAGCTCTGTGCGCCACGGGGTGCCATCCATACCGTACTGGCACCTGTGCTGATCGATTATCTGGTGCGCTACCCGCGCATGCAGGTGGAGGTGGTGGAGCAGGAGCTGATGCCGCGCCTCATCGAGGATGGCTACGATGCCGCCATCTTCTATGGCGACCTGTTGCCCAAGGAGATGATTGCCGTACCGCTCGGCCCGCTGCAACGCTATCTGGTGGTGGCTTCCCCCGCCTATCTGGCCGAGCACGGCACGCCACAGCACCCTCGCGAACTGGCCCGTCACGCCTGCATCGGTTATCGACTGACCCCCTCCCACCACTACCGCTGGGCCTTTGCCGGGGAAGAGGGCAGCCTGCTGGAGATAGAGGTGACTGGCCCCCTGACCACCAGCACCCCCGCTCTTTATCTGGGAGCGGCCGAGGCGGGATTGGGGTTGGCCTACTGCCTGGAGGAGGAGGTGAGCCAGCAGCTCGCCGAGGGGAAACTGCTGAGCGTGCTGGAGCCCTGGTGCCCCAGCTTCACGGGCTTCTCACTCTTCTACCCCAGCCGCCATCAGTTGGGTCACGGCCTGCGCACCCTGATCGACCAGCTCAAGGAGCACTATCACCGCCATGATTGCTGAGTATTATTCAGTAATTCATCAAATATAAATCGGATTATCAATGTAAGTTTATCAATCTAGACTGTCTGCTCGATATTGGGCCTCCCCGAGAGAACAGATATGTCTGCCTACTTCACCCTGCGCCAACGGGTCATGACCCGCCGCTTCTGGGGCTATGCCCTCCCCTCCATCCTCGCCATGCTGGTCTCCGGTGCCTATTACCTGATCGATGGCATCTTCGTCGGCCACTATGTGGGGGCCGCCGGCCTCGCCGGTATCAATCTGGTCTACCCGGTCATCATGGTGCTGATCGGCCTCGCCGCCATGGTAGCCATGGGGGCGGCAACTGCCATCTCCTTCCAGCAAGGGGCGAGAAACCTCAAGCAGGCCCGTCAGAGCCTGGTCAATGCGCTCTGGCTAGTGGCAGGGCTTGGGGTCGCCGCCCCCCTGCTGCTGCACCATTGGCACATGGAGATCCTGCTGGCGCTGGGGATTGAGCAAGGCACCGCGACCTGGCAGCAGGCCAGCGACTATCTCACCTGGATTGGTGGCGGCACCCTGCTGCTGGCCAGCAACCTGGCGGTGCCCTACCTGCTGCGCAACGATGGCCGCCCCCGCCTCGCCATGATCCTGGTCAGCAGTGGCGCCATCCTCAACATCGCGCTCAACTATGTGATGGTGGGCCGACTGGGGCTGGGACTGGTGGGCACCGCCCAGGCGACGCTCATCTCAGAGGGTATCGTCAGCCTGCTGGGCCTCGGCTATTTCTTTAGCTCCCATGCCAGGCTGCGCCTCTCCTGGCGCGACCTCGTCCCCGAGTGGGTGGCCATGCCCGGATTGCTGTTCAGCGGCCTGCCGAGCCTCATCACCCAGTTCAACCTGGGGCTGCTGCTGCTGCTGCACAACAGCCAGCTGATGGTCTATGGCTCCATCAAGGATCTGGCCGGCTTCACCGTGGCCGGGTACACCGAGGCGGTGTTCATCGTCATCCTGCAGGGGTTGGCCTTCGGCATCCAGCCGCTGGTCAGCCAGGCGGCGGGGGCCAAGCGCCATCGGGATCTGAAGTTCCTGATGGAGATGGGGCTCAAGGTAACCTTGATCTACGGGGTGGCGGTCTGGCTGTTGATCCAGCTGCTGCCGCAACCGGTGGCCATGCTCTACACCGGTTCCCAGGATGCGGAGCTGATTGCCGCCGCCGTCAGCAGCCTGACCCTCAATCTTGCCGCCATTCCGCTGGAGGGGATCATCATGTTCGGCATAGTGCTGCTGCAATCCATGGCCCGCACCAGGCAGGCGCTGATCATCTCGACCGCCAAGACGGCGCTGCTGCTGCCGCTCATCTTCTGGCTGCCGCTCTGGTGGGGCCGCGACGGGGTGCTGCTGGCCCAGCCCATCACAGTGCTGCTGCTGAGCCTGCCCCTGTGCGGGCTGCTGTGGCGGGAGTGGTGCAAGCTGACCCCGGCCACGGAGCAGATGCAGCTCCAGTCCAGCCTGGGATAAACCGCTGTGACATAGGGACAGACCTTCTGCCATGGTCATTATCCCGACGCCGACATAAAAAAAGTCCCCGCATGGCGGGGACTTTTTTCAGGCGCGAGCTGCCGCAGGTGTTATCAGCAGTAGCCGTAACCCAGCAGACGCTGGTAGCGCTGCTCCAGCAACTGGTCGCTGTCCAGCGGGCGCAGCGCCTCGAGATCTTGCTTGATGCGGGCCTTGAGGCGCTCGGCCATCAGGACCACATTGCGGTGGGCGCCACCGAGGGGCTCCTCGACGATGGTGTCGATAAGCTTCAGCTCCTTCAGGCGCTGAGCCGTGATGCCCATGGCATCGGCAGCGATCGGGGCCTTGTCGGCGCTCTTCCACAGGATGGAGGCGCACCCTTCCGGCGAGATGACGGAGTAGGTGGAGTACTGCAGCATGTTGACGCGATCGCCAACACCTATCGCCAGGGCTCCGCCCGAGCCGCCTTCACCGATCACGGTGCAGACCACCGGCACGGTCAGGCCAGCCATCACTTTCAGGTTGCGGGCGATGGCCTCGGACTGGCCACGCTCCTCGGCACCCACGCCGGGATAGGCGCCCGGGGTGTCGATGAAGGTGATGATCGGCATCTTGAAGCGCTCGGCCATCTCCATCAGCCGCAGGGCCTTGCGGTACCCTTCCGGGCGCGGCATGCCGAAGTTGCGCTTGATCTTCTCCTTGGTCTCGCGCCCCTTCTGCTGACCGATGATCATCACCGGCTCACCGTCAAGACGGGCGATGCCGCCGATGATGGCTTTGTCATCGGCATAGGCGCGATCGCCAGCCAGCTCGTCGAAGTCGGTGAAGATCTGCGCGATGTAATCCAGGGTGTAAGGACGCTGGGGATGGCGCGCCATCTGGGATACCTGCCAGGCCC
The DNA here is from genome assembly GCF_000820045.1 of Aeromonas rivuli. Taxonomy (GTDB): domain Bacteria; phylum Pseudomonadota; class Gammaproteobacteria; order Enterobacterales; family Aeromonadaceae; genus Aeromonas; species Aeromonas rivuli. Next base: position 238,946 of record NZ_CDBJ01000027.1, read on the forward strand.
CAAGATCACCGAAGATCTTCTTGGTCAGCTCTTCGTTTTTCTTCTCCAACCGGCGGATATCTTCTTTGAGATCCACTGCGTGATTGCCTTCGCTCACATGTTTGAGCTCATCGATCTGCGCCTGCAATTCGGCTATCGGCTGTTCAAAATCCAGAAAAAGACTCATAGGGCCTTAGAACCTCTAATCAAAAACCAATTCCACCCGCTCTCGTCCCAGCAGGACACGCAAGTCATCTATCAGTTGATCGGTGGGCGTCACCCGCCACTCGGTACCGAGCGTCAGTCGCACCCGTGAGCCGGGACGCCGATAGTGTACCTGAACCGGACAGACTCCGGCACGAGCGGGCTCCAAAATCTCGCTAAAACGCTGAAAAAAGCGTTCATCTATGCGCTGTTCGTCGAGAGAAATACGGATCGCCCTGGCGAATCGCTCCCTCGCATCATTGATATCCAGCAGTTCACGGGCCGACATTTTAAGGCCACCGGAGAAGTCATCAAAGCTGACCTGTCCAGAAACCACCAAAATACGGTCTTTTTGCATCAATTCTTCGTATTTTTCCAGTGCTTCACTAAATAGTGTCACATCCAGACGCCCGGATCTGTCGTCCAGGGTAAAGATCCCCATCTTGTTGCCGCGCTTGGTGACCATGCTGCGAGCCGCAATCACCAGACCCGCTGCCGTGGTCACCGTATCCCGGGAGGTGGGATGCAGATCGCACAGCCGACCCGAGGTATAACGGCGCAGTTCGCTGCTGTACTGGTTGATGGGGTGGCCAGTCAGATAAAGCCCGAGGGTCTCGCGCTCCCCTTCCAGCCATACCTTGTCGGGCCAGTGCGGCACGTTGGCGAACGCCTTTTTGACGTCATCAATCTCCTGGGTCAAGACCCCGAACATGTCGACCTGACCAAATGCCTGGGCCTTGGCATGCTGCTCGGCGGCGCGCATCGCCTCCTCCAGGGTGGCCATCAGGGCGGCCCGGTGGGGGCCGAGCCGGTCCATGGCCCCGGAGTAGATGAGCTTCTCCATCACCCGCTTGTTGATCTTCTTGATGTCGACCCGGTTGCAGAAATCGAACAGATCCCGGAAGGGGCCGTCGCTGTCCCGCGCCGCCAGGATAGCATCGATGGGGCCCTCGCCGACCCCCTTCACTGCCCCGATACCATAGACGATATGGCCATCTTCATTGACGCTGAAGCGATAACGGCCGGTATTCACGTCCGGCGGTATCACCGTGAGCCCCATGCGCTGGCACTCGTCCACCAGGGTCACTATCTTGTCGGTGTTGTCCATGTCGGCCGTCATCACCGCCGCCATGAACTCGGCCGGGAAGTGGGTCTTGAGCCAGAGGGTCTGGTAGGAGACCAGGGCGTAGGCGGCGGAGTGGGACTTGTTGAAGCCGTAGCCCGCAAATTTTTCCACCAGATCGAAGATCTTTACCGCCAGCTCGCCATCGATGCCGTTTTTAACGGCGCCTTCCTCGAACCCCGAGCGCTGCTTGGCCATCTCGACCGGGTTTTTCTTGCCCATGGCCCGGCGCAGCATGTCTGCCCCACCCAGGGTGTAGCCCGCCAGCACCTGGGCTATCTGCATCACCTGTTCCTGATAGACGATGATGCCGTAGGTGGGTTCGAGTATGGGTTTGAGGCTCTCGTGCTGCCAGGTGGCATCCGGGTAGGAGATGGCCTCATCCCCGCGCTTGCGCTCGATGAAGTTGTCCACCATCCCGGACTGGAGCGGGCCCGGCCGGAACAGTGCCACCAGAGCAATCATGTCTTCGAAACAGTCGGGTTGCAGCCGCTTGATCAGATCCTTCATGCCGCGGGATTCGAGCTGGAACACCGCGGTGGTCTCGAAACGCTGCAACAGCGCAAACGACTTCTTGTCATCGATGGGGATGGCGGCGATATCGATCGGCGGCTTGCCCTCTTTGGCCAGGCGCGGGTTGATCATGCCGAGCGCCCAGTCGATGATGGTGAGGGTGCGCAGCCCCAGGAAGTCAAACTTCACCAGACCCGCATACTCCACATCGTTCTTGTCGAACTGGGTGACCGGGTGCTGTCCTTCACTGTCACAATAGAGCGGCGCGAAATCGGTGATCTTGGTGGGCGCTATCACCACACCACCGGCGTGTTTGCCTGCGTTGCGCACCACCCCTTCGAGGCGGCGCGCCATGTCGATGAGATCCTTGACCTCTTCATCCTGATCGTAGAGCTCGGGCAGCTTGGGTTCGGCCTCGAACGCCTTGGCGAGCGTCATGCCCGGATCCGGCGGTATCAGCTTGGAGATACGGTCCACGAAGCCATAAGGGTGGCCCAACACCCTTCCTACGTCCCGCACTACCGCCTTGGCGGCCATGCTGCCGAAGGTGATGATCTGCGACACCGCATCCCGGCCATACATGTCGGCGACGTGATCGATCACCTCGTCGCGCCTGTCCATGCAAAAGTCGACGTCGAAGTCGGGCATGGAGACCCGTTCCGGGTTCAGGAAACGTTCGAACAGCAGATCAAACTCCAGCGGATCGAGATCGGTGATCTTGAGCGCGTACGCCACCAGCGAACCCGCCCCCGACCCTCGGCCGGGCCCGACCGGAATGCCGTTGTCCTTGGACCACTGGATAAACTCCATCACGATGAGGAAGTAACCAGGGAAGCCCATCTGGTTGATCACCTTGAGCTCTATCTCGAGGCGCTCATCATACTCGCCGCGCTTGGCGGCACGCACTTCCGCGTCCGGGAACAGGAAAGCGAGCCGCTCCTCCAGTCCCTCCTGGGATTTCACCACCAGAAACTCTTCCGTGGTCATGTCGCCGGTCGGGAAGTTGGGCAGGAAATATTCCCCAAGGCGCACAGTCACGTTGCAGCGCTTGGCGATTTCGACCGTGTTCTCCAGCGCCTCCGGGATATCGGCGAACAGCTCGACCATCTCGGCCTGGCTGCGCAGATATTGCTTGGGGCTGTAATTGCGCGGCCTGCGCTTGTCCGCCAGGGTGTAGCCATCATGGATGGCCACCCGGATTTCGTGGGCATCAAAGTCTTCGGCGTTGAGGAACACCACCTCGTTGGTGGCCACCACCGGCAACTCGAACTCGGCGGCGATGGCCACCGCCATGTGCAGGTAAGCCTCCTCGTCCGGCCGCTCGGTGCGCAGCAACTCGAGGTAATAGGCATCGGGGAAATGCTGGCGATAGAAATCGAGACACTGCTCGGTCTGCTGCCGATTGCCCTTGAGCAGAAACTTGCCCACGTCCCCCTCACGCCCACCGGAGAGCACTATCACCCCTTTGGCATGATCGCTCAGCCAGGCCTTGTCGATGACAGGCTTGTCCTGCACATGACCACGCTGGTAGGCACGGGAGATGAGCATGGTGATGTTCTGGTAACCCTCATTGTCCATGGCCAGCAGGGTGAGCCGAAACAGCTCGTCCCCCAACTCGTCGCTCTGCGCCCAGAAGTCGGTCCCGACAATGGGCTTGATCCCCTTGCCATGGGCCGCCCCATAGAAGCGCACCAGACCACACATGTTGACCTGATCGGTCAGCGCCAGGGCTGGTTGACCATCGGCGGCGGCGGCGCTGACGATGGGGCCTATCTTCTGCAGGCCATCGACCATGGAGAAATCGGAATGAACGCGCAGATGGATAAAGCTAGGCTCGGCCATGGTCACTCCCTGGTGCTTGGTTGATATTGACTGACGCTGTCGTCGGTTGAGTCATGGATGAAGGCCGCAAGGTCACGCCTGCCCGAGTGCCCGGCGCACCGGTTTGAAGCTCTGGCGATACTCTGGCAGGGGGCCATGCTCGGCCAGAATGGCAAGGTGCTCAGGGGTCGGGTAGCCCTTGTGGCGGGCGAAACCATATTCGGGATGACGGCTATCGAGCTCGGTCATTTCGCTGTCACGGGTCACCTTGGCGAGGATGGAAGCGGCACTGATGGCAGCCACCAGGCTGTCGCCCTTGACCACGGCGCGGGCCTCCATCGGCAAGCTTGGGCAGCGATTGCCGTCGATGAACACCAATTCCGGCACTATGTGGAGCCCCGCCACGGCGCGCTGCATCGCCAGCATGGTGGCGTGCAGTATGTTGAGCTGGTCGATCTCGCTGGGAGTGGCCCGGCCGACGGCCCAGGCCAATGCCTTCTCCTTTATCTCGCCGTACAGGGCGAGACGCTTCTTCTCGGAGAGCTTCTTGGAATCGGCCAGCCCGACAATGGGATTGGCAGGATCCAGGATCACCGCGGCGGTGACCACGTCCCCCACCAGGGGGCCGCGGCCGACTTCGTCCACACCGGCAACCAGCTTGTCTTCGGGAATATCGATCATCATCTTGCAGCCTTGAATCAAAACAGGCCCCGCAGGGCCAGTGTCAGCACAACATCGCCAGCGGGTGCACTATTTGCCAAGCAGCGCGAGTACGGCATCGGCAGCCTGCTTGTCGGCATCGCAGCGGATGCTCTGATGCAGCCGGGTGAAGGTGGCGATGAGCTCGCTGTTATCATGTTGCAGCAGCTTGCACACCTCTTCGACCAGATTCTCGGTGGTGCACTCGTGCTGGATAAGCTCGGGCACCAGCATCTGATCCGCCAGCAGGTTGGGCAGGGAGACGTAATCCGTCTTGACCAGGCGCTGGGCCAACCAATAGCTGAAGGGTTTGAGCTTGTAGCCGACCACCATGGGTTTTTTCACCAGCATGGCTTCCAGTGCCGCCGTGCCCGAGGCCAGCAGCACCACATCGGCGGCCGTCATGGCCTCCCGGCCCTGCCCTTCGAGCAGCACCATTTCAAGCTTGGGGGCTATCTCCTGCTTGATGCGCAGGAACTGCTCCCGTCGCGCCTCGTTGACCAGGGGCACGATGAAACCGAGACTCGGGTAGTGTACCGTCAGGTGCTTGCACGCCTCGAGGAAGAGGGGGGACATGAAGCCCACCTCGGCGCTGCGACTGCCTGGCAGCACCGCCAGCCAGCGGCGGGAGGGATCCAGCCCCAGCTCGGCGCGAGCGGCCCCCTGATCCGGCACCAGCGGAATGGCATCGGCCATGGTGTGGCCGACGAAGCGGCAGGGCGCATCGAATCTGTCGTAGAAGGCTTTCTCGAACGGCAAGAAGGCGAGCACCATGTCGGTGGCAGCCTTTATCTTGTGAATGCGACCCTGACGCCAGGCCCAGACTGAGGGGCTGACATAATGAACCGTCTTGATACCGGCGCGGCGCAGTTTGAGCTCCACCCCGATATTGAAATCTGGCGCATCCACCCCGATGAAGATATCGGGCGGATTGGCAATGAAATGGCGCAGCAGTTCGCGGCGTACCTGAAGAATGCGTGGCAGACGGCCAAGCACTTCAGTGATGCCCATGACGGAGAGCTCTTCCATCTCGAACAGCGCCTTGACGCCAAGGGCCTGCATGCGCGGCCCGGCTATCCCTTCGAACTGCGCATCCGGATAACGGCGTTGCAGCTCACGCACCAGGCCGGCGGCCAGGATGTCGCCGGAGGTCTCTCCGGCAACGATACCGATGCGAATAGGATCAGGCACGGATGATGCCACGCTCATTGTCTTTGAGGAAATCGACATAGAGCTGGACAGCCGGTTCGCTGGCCGCCATCTCAGTCAGCACTGGCAGCACCTCTTCGATGGTCTTGCCTGAGCGGAAGATCTCTTTGTAGGCACGCTTGACGGCGGATATCGCCTCCGGGCTGAAACTGCGGCGACGCAGGCCCTCGGAGTTGACCCCGAATGGCTTGGCATAGTTGCCAGCAGCCATGACGTAAGGCGGCACGTCCTTGTTCAGGGCGGCGCAGCCACCGACGAAGGCGTGGGAGCCGACTCGGCCAAACTGGTGAATGGCAGAGAGGCCACCGAAGATGACGAAATCGCCGATCACCACATGACCCGCCAGGGTCGCATTGTTGGCAAAGATGCAGTTGTCACCGATGACACAGTCATGGGCCACGTGGACGTTGACCATGAACAGATTACCGCTGCCGACCTTGGTCAGACACTGATCCTGCACTGTGCCACGGTGGACGGTGCAGTTTTCGCGAAAGACGTTGTTATCGCCAATCTCGAGGAAGGTGCGCTCACCAGCGTACTTCTTGTCCTGGCAATCCTCACCGAGGGAGGTGTGCTGGAAGATCTTGTTGCCACGGCCAATCTTGGTCGGGCCCTTGATCAGAACATGAGAGCTTATCCAGGTGTTATCACCGATCTCCACCTCGGCGCCAATGACGGAAAAGGGGCCTATCTCAACCCCTTTGCCTATCACGGCAGACTCATGGACGATGGCAGTATCGTGAATGACGGCTGTCGAATCGATCACTATTACACCTCGCGTTTGGCACACATCAGTTCGGCGGTACAGACCACCTCACCATCAACGGTAGCCACACCGGTAAATTTGGCAATGCCACGACGCTCCTTCAGGAACACCACGTCCAGCACCAGCTGGTCGCCAGGGCCGACCGGACGCTTGAAGCGCGCATGGTCGATGGAGGCGAAGTAGTAGAGCTCATTCGGGGACGGCTTGCCGACCATGGTGAACGCTAGAATGCCAGTGGCCTGCGCCATGGCCTCCAGGATCAACACACCGGGGAATACCGGTTTGGCCGGGAAGTGGCCCTGGAAAATGGGTTCGTTGAACGAGACGTTCTTGATGGCACGCAAGGTCTTGCGCTCATCGCTTATCTCGTAATGCTCAACCTTGTCCACCATCAGGAACGGATAACGGTGTGGCAGCAGATCCATGATTTCCTGGATCCCTAAGCTTTTCTTTTCAGTAGTCAAAACAGTACCCTATCGTGATTATTCTTCGTCACCCAGTTTCTTCTCAAGCTGGCTTAACCGTTTGTGCATCTCGTCGATACGCATCACCCGGGCGGCGGTCTTGCGCCACTCTTTATTGGTTTGCAGGGGGATGCCGGACGAGTAGACACCGGGCTCGGTAATGGGTCGCATCACCATGGCCATACCGGTAACGGTGGCCTGGTCGCAGATCTCCATGTGCCCGTTAAAGACGGAAGCGCCGCCAATAATACAATACTTACCAACCTTGAGACTACCGGCCATCGTGGTCGCACCGGCCACGGCGGTGCCGTAACCAATCTCGACGTTGTGGGCGATCTGGCACTGATTGTCGATGATGACATTGTCGGCAATGCGTGTGTCTTCCAAGGCGCCCCTGTCAATGGTAGTACAGGCGCCAATCTCGACTCTGTTGCCGATGGTCACGCCACCGAGCTGGGGGATCTTGATCCACTCGCCACGCTCGTTGGCATAACCGAAACCGTCTGCTCCTATCACTGTCCCGGCTTGCACCAGACAGTCCGTGCCCAAGGTCACCTCATGATAGAGCGTGACATTGGCCCACAGGCGGGAGCGATCACCCAATCGGGTGTTTTTACCCACGAAGCAACCCGGACCTATGCGGACATCGTCTCCCAGCACAACGCCGGATTCGATGACCGCATTGGCACCAATGGCAACCCTCTCACCCAGCTGGACATCGGCGGCAATGACAGCGCTAGGATGAATATCCATGGCTGGCTGCGGCGTAGTGTCCAGCAACTGGGCAACCCGGGCAAAGCCGACATAGGGATCCTTGAGTACCAGCGCATTGGTGGGACAAAACGGCAGATCTGCCTCCGTGATCAACACGGCGGTAGCCTGACTCTGCTCCAGATAAGTACGGTACTTCTTGTTGGACAGGAAGGCGATTTCCCCCTTCCCGGCCTTTTCCAGTGTCGCTACCTTGCGAATTTCCTGGCTTCCATCGCCATGAACTTCTGCCCCGAGTCGCTGGGCCAGCTGTGCGAGAGTGAATACCATCAATTAGTTGCTCTTGCTGACCTGAGAGATAACCTGACCGGAGATGTCCAGCTTGCTGGCAGCATAAGGGGCTGCGTTGCGCTCCAGAACCAGATCGTAACCATTGCTCCTGGCGATGGAGTCGATGGCCGCTTTTACCTTGGTCAGGATCTTGTTGCGCTCTTCAGCCTGACGACGGCCGTTATCCTGCTCGAAGGCCTGACGCTTCTGGTTGAACTCCATCTGCAGCTTGGCCAGTTTCTCCTGGTTCTGCTTCTTCTGATCGGCGCTCATGAAGGCTTCATCCTTCTTGAACTTCTCGACCAGCTTCTGGCCATCGGACTCCAGCTTCTGCAACTCGCGCATGCGCGGCTCGAACTCGCCTTTCAGCTTCTTGGAAACCGCTTCACGCTGGGGCAATTTCTGGAAGATTTCGCTCATGTCGACCACGGCAATCTTGGTCTCAGCCAGGGCGGAACCCATGCCAGCGACCATCAGAGCAATACTCAGACCAGCGACTTTCAATGCTTTGTTCACACTTACTCCTTGTACCCCCGGATGAGGGTAACTGATTACCTTGAATTGCAAGCGACACCCGGTGCCAACTTGTTACTAGCGGGGCCCGACGGCCCCATTATTTACCGCTCTCCCGAGGAGAGCGGTTACACCAGGTGGAACCAGCCTTGCTGGCGCCCTCCTTTAGAAGGTACGACCAATGTTGAAGGAGAAGAACTCGGTTCTATCCCCTTCGTACTCTTTGAGCGGACGCGCAATGGCAAACACCAGGGGGCCCATGGGTGAGAGCCACTGAACCGACAGGCCATAGGAGGCGCGGAAGTTGGTGGGATCCGAGTAGTCCATCAAGTACTTACAGCCAGTGACACAGCGGTTCTGGTACTGGTCATAGTCGAAGGTGGTGTCCCATACCGAGCCCGCATCAACGAAGACACTGGTACGCAGCTGAGGCTGATAGGTCTCCGAGGCAAAGGGCGTCGGCACTATCAGCTCAAGGGAGGCGATAGCCAGGGCGTTACCCCCCACGGAGCTGTCGGTGCCTTGGGCAACATCGTTACCCCCTACGTTGTAGTAGTAGAGCGCCTTGGGACCGACTGTGTTGCTCTTGAAGCCACGCAGGGTATCGAAGCCACCGGCGAAGTAGTTCTCGAAGAAGGGCAGTACATGGTCATAGTCGCCGTTGCTGCCGTAGCCGTTGCCGTAGGAGAGGCGGGCCTTGGTCATCAGTACCCAGCTGTGATCCGCATCGAACGGGAAGTAGTGAGCATCTTCGGCATTGAGCTTGAAGTACTGCAGATCCATGCCGGGCACAGTCACCTTGGCGTTGATCCGCTGACGGTTACCATCGCTCGGGAAGGTGCCCTTGTTCAGGGTGGAACGGGTCCAGCCTGCGGTGAAATCGACCGTGTTGAAGGTCAGGCGGTTGTCACCGTCGATGTTGTCGCTGTATACCTTCCAGAACTCCTCAACCTGCTGATAGGGATTGGGCTGGGACAGCTTGTTATTCTCAAAGCCAAGGCTGAAGTCGAGACGGTTGTTCTCGTTGACCGGGAAGCCGCTGGAGAGACGGAAGCCGATGGTGGTGTTCTCATAGTCAACGATGTTGGCATCTGCCGCGCTGAACTCGTTGTAGTAGAGACGGCCACCCAGGCTGACCCCATCGACGGTGAAGTAGGGATCGTTATAGCTGAGATCGATACTCTTCGAGTAGTCGTTGGTACTGGCCGAGATACCGATTTTTTTACCGGTACCCATGAAGTTGTCCTGCTGCAGGCCCGCCTGCAGGCTCAGACCCGAATCGGTACCATAGCCGACACCGGCATTGATGGAACCGGCTGGCTGCTCCTTGACCTTGAAGTCCAGATCCACTTGGTCATCGCTACCCGCCACGCGCTTGGTATCCACGTCGGCGCTCTCGAAATAGCCGAGCCGGTTGAGACGGGTCTTGGACTGCTCGACGTTGTCGGAGGAGAGCCAGGTGCCTTCCATCTGACGCATCTCGCGGCGCAGCACTTCGTCCTTGGTGGTGACGTTGCCGCTGAAGTTGATGTTGCGCACATAGACACGGGGACCCGGCTCTATGTTAATGATCAACTCCACTTCCTTGGTCTCGTCATTGATCTGCGGGAAGGTGGTGACCTTGGGATAGGCATAACCATAACGGCCGAGTAACTTGGAGAGCACCTCTTCGGTGTGGGTCACCTGGCTGGCGGAGTAGACGCTACCTGCCGTGATGGGGATAAGCTCCTTCATCTCGGCACCGCGATCTATCATGTCCCCCTTGAGCTGGATGCCGGAGACCTTGTACTGATCCCCTTCCTTGAGGTTGAGGGTGACATAGACCCCCTTCTTGTCCGGCGTCATGGAGACCTGGGTAGACTCCTGGGCGAAGCGGATGTAACCGCGATCCAGATAGTAGGAGCGCAGCACCTCGATATCGCCGGCCAGCTTCTGCTTCTGGTAGCGCTGATCGCCGGTGAAGTTCCACCAGGGCACATCGTCCTTGAGGGAGAGCTGGGCCAGCAGCTTCTCTTCCGGGAACACATTGTTGCCGACGATGTTGATCTGCTGGATCTTGGCCGCTTCCCCTTCGACGAAGGTGAACTTGAGGTCGACCCGGTTGCGGGGCAAGGGGGTGACGATGGCCTTGACCTTGGCGGAGTATTTGCCCACGCCATAGTAGAAGTCTTCCAGCCCCTTCTCGAGGGAGCTCAGCACGGTACGATCCAGGGGATCACCGACGCGGATACCGGAGGACTCCAGGCTCTGGGTCAGCTGCTCTTCCTTGATGTCCTTGTTACCGGAGAACTCGATGCTGGAGATGGTCGGTCGCTCCTTGACCGCCACTTGCAGCACATCGCCGTCCCGATAGACCTTGACGTCCTCGAAGTTGCCCGAGGCATAGAGCTTCTTGATGGCGCTGGCCAGGGTAACGGGATCGACGGTGTCACCGACCCGGATCGGCAGATTCAACAGGGCGGCGCCCAGTGTCACCCGCTGCAAACCGTCAACCTGAATGTCTTGCACCACAAAAGAGGCAGGGGCCGCCTGGGCCAGGAAGCTGGCACCCAGCAGGCAACTCAACACCAATGCTTTTTTAACAGCCATTTTGTTCTTATGTGTCCTTGTTGATGCTCTGGCCTCAGAGGCGAGCGAAATCATTAAACAGCGCAATACCCATCAGCAACATCAGAATGGCGGCGCCTATCCTGAACCCCACTTCCTGAATCTTCTCCGAGACCGGCTTGCCAGTCACTGCCTCGATGAGGAAGTAGACCAAATGGCCCCCATCCAGCACCGGCAGCGGGAACAGATTGATGATCCCCAGGTTGACGCTGATCAGCGCCAGGAAACCGAGAAAATAGACCAGACCGTAATCGGCGCTGTTACCCGCGCCCTTGGCAATGGAGATGGGCCCGCTCAGGTTGTCCAGCGACACTATGCCACCAATCAGCTTGCCTATCATATCGAAGGTGAGCGTGATCAGGCTCCATGTCTTGTGCATGCCCTGCCAGAGGGCGTCGAGCGGCCCATACTGTAACAGAATTCGATATTCATCCGGTAATGGAACCACTTGAGGCGATAATCCCACGAAGCCCACCGCCTTGCCCTTTACCTCTTTGGCATGGGGAGTCAGGGTGATGCTCTGTTCACTGCCATCACGCTCAATGGTCAACTGCAAGGGCTGCTCGGGGGAAGATTGTACCTTGCCCACGAAGGCGACCCAGTCAGTCAGGGGTTCGCCATCCAGCGCCAGGATCTTGTCCCCTTTGCGCATGCCAGCCGTGTCACTGGCACTGCCCTGCACCACGTCGGCCACTACGGGCAACACCTTGGCCCCCAGCGGGATGATCCCCAGGCTGACGATGGGCGACTCTTTATCCGGATCGAATGTCCAGCTCTTCAGTTCGAGCGTCTTGTCGCTGGCATAACTGCTCTTGGGTTCGGTCAGCTTGAGCTGTACCGAATCGTCCCCAAGGTGGCTTATCAGGGCATAGACAATGCTCTCCCAGTCACCGGTCGGCTCACCGCCCACCTCGACGATCTGCATCCCTGGCAGCAAGCCAGCCTCGGCGGCGATGGAGTCAGTGCGCACCTCGCCGACGATGGGTTTGACGCTCGGCACCCCTATCATGAACATCAGCCAGAAGGCGAACAGGGCGAACACGAAATTCGCCATGGGGCCGGCTGCGACGATGGCCATGCGGGCCCAGACGCTCTTGTGGTTGAAGGCCTGCGCCTCCTCCCCCGGTTTAAGCTCGTCGACCCGGCCGTCCAGCATCTTGACGTAACCGCCAAGGGGGATCAGCGCCAGCACATACTCGGTGCCATCCTTGCCCATCCGGCGCCAGATAGCCTTGCCAAAACCGATGGAGAAGCGCTCCACCTTGACGCCACAACGGCGGGCCACCCAGAAGTGGCCAAACTCATGCACCGCAACCAGCAGGCCCAGGGCGACGATGAAGGCGCCGATATTCCAGAGTACCCCCCCCATCAGCCAAGGCTCCTTGCGTCATGTCCGGTCATCAGGTCAGCGCCGAAGGCGACCCTGGTGTCGTTTTTGCACTTGTTTTTGCACAGCGTACTCATGAGTCCAATTCCTTGATGTCATCGATGACCCGCGACGCTGCAAGGAGAAAAGCAGCAGGCCAGGGTATGGCATTCATCGGCTAAGTGCCTTAATCAAATCCTGAGCCCGGGCACGTGCAGCACAGTCCAGGGCAATCAAATCGTCCAGCGAGTCGGCAGACTGCCGGCCAACGGTCAGCAGGGCAGTCTCATTGACTCTGGCAATATCCATGAAACCGATGCGCTCGGCAAGGAAAGCCGCCACGGCCTCCTCATTGGCGGCGTTGAGTGCCGTGGTGGCACTCTGTCCCGCCTGGCAGGCGGCCATGGCCAGCGCCAGGCAGGGGTAGCGCTCGACGTCGGGGCGAATAAAGCTGAACTCTCCGACACTGAAGAAATCCAGAGGTTCCACGCCAGACTCAATCCTGGCCGGATAAGCCAGGGCATGGGCGATGGGGGTACACATGTCGGGGTTGCCGAGCTGGGCCAGCACGGAGCCATCCTTGTACTGCACCATGGAGTGAATGACAGACTGGGGATGGACCACGACCTGGATCTGCTCAGGGGCGGCATTGAACAGCCAGCGCGCCTCTATATACTCCAGGCCCTTGTTGAACATGGTGGCGGAGTCTACCGAGATCTTGGCCCCCATGGACCAGTTGGGGTGTGCCACCGCTTGCGCGGGAGTGACCTTGTCCAAGTCGTTGATATCGGTGTAACGGAACGGGCCGCCCGAACCGGTCAACAAGATTTTGCTGATACCGGCCCCGGCCAGATCGCAGCAGCCAAGCTGACGTTGAATGGCCTCGGGCAGGCACTGGAAGATGGCATTATGTTCGCTGTCGATGGGCAGCAGTTCGGCGCTGTGGTCGCGCACGGCGTCCATGAAGAAGGCCCCGGACATCACCAGCGCCTCCTTGTTGGCCAGCAGAATACGCTTGCCCGCTCGCACCGCGGCCATGGTCGGCGCCAGACCGGCCGCCCCCACGATAGCCGCCATGACGCTGTGGGCATCGGGATGAGCCGCCACCTCGCACAGCGCCTTGGCACCGGACAGTACCTGGGTTTGGCTACCATGAGCCTTGAGTCGGCTCGCCAACTCGCGGGCCGCGGTCTCGTCGACCATGACGGCGAAGCGAGGAGAGAATTCGAGGCAGTCACGCAGCATGGTATCCAGACTGCGCCAGGCGGTCAGCGCCAGTACCTGCCAGCGGCCCGGATTATGACGCAGCACTCTGAGGGTGCTCTGACCGATGGAGCCGGAGGCCCCCAGGATAACGAGCTGGCGCATCAGCCCCCCTGGCTCAGCAACAGATAGCTGAGCAGGAAGACTGGCAGGGCCGCCGTCAGGCTGTCGATACGATCGAGAATGCCACCATGACCCGGCAACAGGTTGCCGGAATCCTTGATGCCCGCCTCACGCTTGAACATGCTCTCGGTCAGATCGCCCAGCACCGAGGCCAGCACCGCCAGCAGAGAGCAAAGCAGCACAGTGCCCATCTTGGCGGGCACGAACCCCATCCACCAGGTCACACCGACCGCGAGCAGGCCCGCGGTAAACAGGCCACCGCACAGACCTTCGATGGTCTTACCCGGGCTGACGAAGGGAGCCAGCTTGTGTTTGCCAAACGCCTTGCCGAAAAAATACGCGCCAGAATCTGCCGCCCAGACCAGGCCCATGACGAACAGCAGGATCCAGGCGCCCATGGAGGAGTCGTGATAGAAGTTGTAGCCGCGAATAGCGACCATAGACCAGAAGAAGGGGATGAGCGTCACCAGGCCAAACAGCGACTTGAGCCAGACAGACTCCTTCCACAGTCTGGCGCTCTGGGGGTAGCGCAGCACCAGCAGCAGGCCGAGCAGCCACCAGCTGGCCGCCGTCCAGAGTACCCCCATCAATATGGGGTTGAGTCCAGGTGCCCACAGCTGCTCCACCGGCAGCCACATCAGGCTGGCACCGAGCAAGAGACAAAACAGCAGGGGTATCCATTCCCGCCGCTCACTGCTAACAAAACCACCCCACTCCCGACTGGCCAGCAAGAAGACCAGGGCTGCCAACAGGGCAAAAAATTTCAAAGGCAAGAAGAACAGCGCCCCCAGCACCAGGGGGATCAGACACAATGCGGTAATAATTCGTTGTTTTAGCAAAAGAAACCTCTCTCTTGGGAGCGGGGTTTAGCCGGTCTGTTGCTCGGCGATCAATTCCCGGATCTGTTCACCCGTACACCCGAAGCGACGCTCGCGGGCCACGAAAGAGGCAACTGCCTCACTGAACTCGGCCTCGTTAAAATCGGGCCATAACACAGGCGTAAAATGGAGCTCGGCATAGGCGAGCTGCCATAACAAAAAATTGCTGATGCGGTGATCTCCACCGGTGCGGATCAGCAGATCGACCGGGGGCAGATCGGCCATGCAGATGGCCTGTCCCAGTCGGGCTTCAGTGATCTCCTCGGCTTGGAGTTCACCCGCCGCCACGGCTTCGGCCAGCTTGCGCGCAGCCTGGGTAATGTCCCACTGACCGCCGTAATTGGCGGCAATATTGAGGGTCAGACCCTGATTATGCTCGGTCAGTGCCTCTGCCTTGGCGATCTTGGCCCGCAGCCGCGCACTGAAACGCGAGGTATCGCCAATCACCCGCAAGCGGATGCCGTTGCTGTGCAGCTTCTTGACCTCGCTGCCGAGCACGGTGAGGAAGAGCTCCATCAGGGCACTGACTTCCCCTTCCGGACGACGCCAGTTCTCACTGGAGAAAGCAAAGAGGGTGAGAGCATCCATCTTGGCCCGTGTGGCAAAGGTCACCGTCTCCCGCACGGCCTTGACGCCGGCCTTGTGCCCATAGACCCGCATCTTGCCACGGTTCTCGGCCCAGCGCCCGTTGCCATCCATGATGATGGCAACATGGCGGGGCAGACACTGGTTGGCGCTATCGCCGAAGGCTGCCAAACGCGACATTCATTTCTCCCACAAAGACAAAAGCGCCGTGCAGGGGCACTACACGGCGCTCGTAATATACCTGTCAGACGCTTAGATTTCCATTAGCTCCTTTTCCTTCACGGCCAGGGCGTCATCCGCCAGCTTGATGAAGGCATCGGTCAGTTTCTGGATCTCTTCCTGGGCACGACGGTCGTCGTCCTCGGAGATCTCTTTGTCCTTGAGCAGGGCCTTCAGATCGGCGTTGGCATCGCGACGGATGTTGCGGATGGCAACCCGGGCACCTTCGGCCTCGGAGCGGACGATCTTGGTCAGATCGCGACGGCGCTCTTCGGTCAGCGCCGGCAGCGGCACACGCAGAGTCTGGCCATTGCTGGACGGGTTCAGACCCAGATCCGAGGTCAGGATCGCTTTCTCGATCGCCTGCATCATGGAGCGGTCGAAGATGGAGATGGACAAGGTGCGGGCATCCTCGGCCACCACGTTAGCCAACTGCTTGAGCGGAGTCGCTGCGCCATAGTACTCAACCTGGATGCCGTCGAGCAGGCTCGGGTGAGCACGGCCGGTACGGATCTTGGACATCTGGGATTTGAGCGATTCTACGCTCTTGGACATGCGGTCCTTGGCGTCGTTTTTAATCTCGTTGATCACAGTGGTTTTCCTTTTGGCGAACGAACCCGCGACGGGTCCGTTTCTAGCTTAATTTACTGACGCAATGGATAACAAACCGCCTTCCGGTTCGCTGCAATCTTACTTGCCGACGTGGTGGATCAGCGTGCCTTCCGGTTCACCCATGATAACCCGGCGCAGGGCACCCGGCTTGTTCATGTTGAAGACACGGATCGGCAAGTCGTGATCGCGCGCCAGGGTAAAGGCGGCAAGATCCATTACTTTGAGTTCTTTATCAAGCACTTCGTCGTAGCTCAGCTCATGATACAACACGGCGTCCGGATTCTTAACCGGATCCTCGGTGTAGACACCATCGACCTTGGTGGCCTTGAGCACCACGTCGGCTTCGATCTCGATCCCACGCAGGCAAGCCGCAGAATCAGTGGTAAAGAAGGGGTTGCCGGTACCGGCAGAGAAGATGACAACCTTGCCGGCGCGCAGTTGGCTGATCGCCTCAGCCCAACTATAGGAATCGCAAACACCTTGCAAGGAGATGGCAGACATCAGACGGGCATTCACATAAGCACGATGCAGGGCATCACGCATCGCCAGGCCGTTCATGACGGTAGCCAGCATGCCCATGTGGTCACCCACCACGCGGTTCATACCCGCTTTGGCGAGACCGGCACCACGGAACAGGTTGCCGCCGCCGATGACCAGACCGACTTGAACACCCAGCTCAACCAGCTCTTTGATCTCTTGGGCCATCCGCTCCAGTACAGCCGGATCAATGCCAAAACCCTCGGATCCTTGCAGGGCTTCACCACTCAACTTAAGAAGAACACGTCGGTATGCAGGTTTGGGATTGGTACTCATGTCACTGATTCCTGGTCATATAAAGACCGCGACATAAGTCGCGGTCTGGAGTTAGCTAAAACCGGTTCGGTTATGCCTTCTGAGCAGCCGCGATCTGGGCAGCAACTTCGGCAGCGAAGTCAGTTTCCTGCTTCTCGATGCCTTCGCCCACTTCGAAGCGAGTGAAGGAAACAACGTCAGCACCTTCTTTCTTCAGCAGCTCGGCAACGGTCATGGACGGATCCTTGACGAAGGGTTGACCAGTCAGGGAAACCTCACCGGTGAACTTCTTCATGCGGCCTTCAACCATTTTCTCGGCGATCTCTTTCGGCTTGCCGGAGTTGATGGCGATGTCGATCTGAATTTCGCGCTCTTTGGCAACGACTTCAGCGGACACATCTTCAGGCTTGACGAATTGCGGGCTGTTGGCAGCAACGTGCATGGCCAAGTCTTTGGCCAGCTCGGCGGAGCCACCGGTCAGCTTGGTGATAACACCAATGCGGGAACCGTGTACATAGGTACCCAGGTTGTCACCTTCAACCAGCATCACGCGACGCAGGTTCATGTTCTCACCGATCTTGGCGATCAGGTTGGTGATGGTCAGTTCGACGGACTCACCGTTACCGAAGTCGGCCGCTTTCAGGGCGTCAACATCAGCAATTTTCTGGGTCGCAGCGATGTCAGCGATCTTCTGGCCCATGCCCATGAAGCTGGCATCTTTGGCGACGAAGTCGGTTTCGCTGTTCAGCTCGATCATGACGGCAACATTGCCTTCGGTACGGGCAAAGATCACACCTTCAGCAGCGATACGGCCTGCTTTCTTGGCGGCTTTGGCCTGACCAGATTTACGCATATTCTCGATCGCCAGCTCGATGTCGCCATTGGCTTCTTCGAGTGCTTTTTTGCAATCCATCATGCCAGCGGCGGTGCGCTCGCGCAGTTCTTTTACCAGGGCGGCAGTAACGTTAGCCATGTCCAGTATCCTCGGTCTTGAATTGACAAGAAACAGGGGCCACAAGGGCCCCTGCTAACCAATTACATCAGCTTGGTTAATAAGGGCTTTAACAGTCCTTATCAATTACTCAGCTTCAACGAAGCCATCTTGTTCGGCTTGAACAACGATGTCTTGAGCGCGAGCTTCCAGTACGGTGTCAGCAGCAGCATTCAGGTACAGCTGAACGGCACGGATCGCATCGTCGTTACCCGGGATGACGTAATCAACGCCGTCCGGATTGGAGTTGGTATCAACGATGGAGACAACCGGGATACCCAGGTTGTTGGCTTCTTTGATAGCGATGTGCTCGTGGTCGGCATCGACAACGAACAGCACGTCAGGCAGGCCGCCCATGTTCTTGATACCGCCCAGGCTCTTCTCCAGCTTGTCCATTTCGCGAGTACGCATCAGCGCCTCTTTCTTGGTCAGCTTCTCGAAGGTACCGTCTTGGCTCTGAGCTTCCAGATCTTTCAGACGCTTGATGGACTGACGAACGGTTTTCCAGTTGGTCAGCATGCCACCCAACCAGCGATGGTTCACGTAGAACTGATCGCAGCGGATAGCAGCATCTTTGACGGCTTCAGACGCAGCACGCTTGGTACCAACGAACAGTACCTTGCCTTTTTTGGCAGCAACGGAGCTCACGAAGTTCATGGCATCGTCAAACATCGGAACGGTTTTTTCCAAGTTGATGATGTGAACCTTGCTACGGGCACCGAAGATGTAGGATTTCATTTTCGGGTTCCAGTAACGAGTCTGGTGACCGAAGTGAACGCCGGCTTGCAGCATGTCGCGCATAGAAACTTTAGCCATTTTATACCTCTGTATTGGGGTTAGGCCTCCACACATCCCATGTAACCGACCCCAAAGGGGCACCCCGGTACAGGTATCGATGTGTGTGTGTTATTGATTAGGGTGATGAAACCGGGACAAGTAGTTCCGGTTCCGGCGCGCTTTATACCATAAGTTTGCCACTGGCGCCACCAGCAGCCGCGCTAAAAAAAGTGCAACGGGGTCGACTCTGCGCCAATGATTTGACCTTGTGATGACAATCACACTGGAAGTCGGCGGGGGTTGCGGATAAAATTTTGCCCTGATTGCAAACGCATCTATTTTTCATTACCTGCTTGTTGTCGGCCATGCCGACGAAGAACCAGGCCGCAAGAGAGATCCCATGTCCATTAAAATCAAGACGCCGGAAGAGATTGAAAAGATGCGCGTTGCCGGCCAACTGGCCGCCGATGTGCTGGTGATGATAGCCCCCCACGTACAGGCAGGCGTCACCACTGACGAACTCAACACTCTGTGCCATGACTTCATCGTCGATGTCCAACAGGCCGTTCCGGCCCCCTTGAACTATCACGGCTTCCCTAAATCCATCTGCACCTCGGTGAATGATGTGATCTGTCACGGTATCCCCAACCACAAGAAATTGCGGGAAGGCGACATCGTCAACCTGGACATCACCGTCATCAAAGATGGCTACCACGGTGATACCTCCGCCATGTTCATCGTCGGTCAGACCACCCCCCTGCGCCGCCAGCTGTGCAAGGTTGCCCAGGAGAGCCTGTATGCCGCCATCAAGCGGGTACGCCCGGGCATGTGCATCACCGAGATTGGTGCCGTGATCCAGCCCATCGTCGAGCAGGCCGGTTTCTCCGTGGTGCGTGACTACTGTGGCCACGGTATCGGCAGCGAATTCCATGAAGAGCCGCAGATCCTGCATTACCGCAACAACGGCAAGCTGGAGCTCAAGGCGGGCATGTGCTTCACCATTGAGCCCATGGTCAACAGCAAGAAGTACCACTGCCGTACCAACCCCAAGGATGGCTGGACTGTCACCACCAAGGATGGCGGCGACTCTGCCCAGTGGGAGCACACCCTGCTGGTGACGGAGGATGGCTGCGAGGTGCTCACCCTTCGCCCGGACGACACTATCGACCGCCATATCAAACAGGGTTAACATCAAACCCCGGCCCAGCGCCGGGGTTTTTGTTTTCCAGACGATGAGATGCCATGGACGCCAGCCTGCTTTCCCCCCATCTGCTGCCCGATGATGACCTCAGCCGGGATAACTGCAAAGAGTACCTGAGCCGTTTTCTCGGCTGGTTGCACGCCCGCTTCGATGCTGGCGACAACATCATCGAACTGGTGGCGACCCGCTCCTTGTACATGGATCAGCTGCTCACCCGGCTGTGGCACAAGTTCGGCTTCGATCAGGAGACGCACCTCACGCTCATCGCCGTGGGCGGCTATGGCCGTGGCGAGTTGCATCCCCACTCCGATATCGACCTGCTCATTCTCTATGAGGGGGGGCAGCTCGACGAGGCACTGGGGCTGCGCATCGGTGAGTTCATCACCTTGCTGTGGGATCTGAAGCTGGAAGTGGGTCAGTCGGTACGCAACGTGGCCGAGTGCATCGAACAGGGATTGGCCGACATCACGGTCGCCACCAACCTCATCGAGGCGCGCCATATCACGGGCAACCTCGGCGGATTCGAGACGCTCCAACAGGCCACCCGCCCCGAGGTGTTCTGGCCGAGCGAAGATTTCTTTCGCGCCAAGCGCGCCGAGCAGGCCCAGCGTCACCAGCAGTTCCTCGGCACCGCCTACAAGCTCGAACCCGATCTCAAGAGCAACCCGGGGGGGCTGCGCGACATCCAGACCCTGGCCTGGGTTGCCCGTCGCCATTTCGGCGCCACCACCCTCTATGAGATGACCAGCCACGGTTTCCTCAATCGCGCCGAGTACCGTGAGCTGCTCGACTGCCAGAACTTCCTGTGGAAGGTGCGCTTCGCCCTGCACATGGCTATCAACAGAGGTGACAACCGCTTGCTGTTCGACCGGCAGCGCACCGTCGCCGAGATGCTGGGTTTCGAGGGGGAAGGCAACCGATCGGTCGAGCAGATGATGAAGCGCTTCTATCAGACGGTACGGCGGGTGTCCGAGCTCAACGAGATGCTGCTACAGCTGTTTGATGAGGCGATCCTCGGCAATACCGCCATGGACGTGCGCCGGATCAGCGACGAGTTCCAGCTCCGTGGCCGGCTTATCGATGCCGTGGACGCCGAGCTGTTTGGTCGCGATCCCGCCGCCATATTGCGGCTCTTCTACCAGATAGCCCAGCACCCCGAGATAGCCGGCATTCACTCGGCGACCCTGCGTCAGCTGCGTGAGGCGCGGCGCAAGCTCGACTGCTGGCTGCAAGATATCCCCGAGTGCCGCCGCCTGTTCATGGCGCTGCTGCGCCACCCCAACGGCATAGGCCAGCCGCTCACCCTGATGCACAAGTACGGCATACTGGCGGCCTATCTGCCTCAGTGGAACCTCATCGTCGGCCAGATGCAGTTCGACATGTTCCACGCCTACACGGTCGATGAGCACACCCACCGCCTGCTCAACAACATTCATCATTTCCCCACGTCGGCCAGCCGCCAGACCCATCCGCTCTGCCATGAGATAGTGAACCGGCTGCGCAAACCCGAGCTGCTCTGTATCGCGGCCCTGTTCCACGACATCGCCAAGGGACGGCGCGGGGATCACTCCGAGCTCGGTGCCGTCGATGCCCTGGAGTTCTGCCAGCTGCACGGGCTGGATCGTTACGAGAGCCGCCTGGTCGCCTGGCTGGTGCGTCATCACCTGCTGATGTCGGTCACCGCCCAGCGCCGGGACATTCACGATCCCGAGGTGGTGACCGATTTCGCCCAGAAGGTGCGCGATGAGCAGCACCTGGACTTGCTCTACTGCCTGACCGTGGCCGATATCTGCGCCACCAACGACAGTCTCTGGAACGACTGGAAAGGCACCCTGCTGCGCGAGCTCTATTTCACCACTCAGAAGGCGCTGCGTCAGGGATTGGAAAACCCGCCCGATATCCGGCTGCGTATCCGTGAGAACCAGCGCCAGGCGCGCCAGCTGCTCAGTCAGCGTCATCTGGACGATGCCTCCATCACGGCGCTGTGGAGCGACTTCAAGGCGGACTACTTCCTGCGCCACAGTCCGGAGCAGATCGCCTGGCACAGCCGTCACATTCTCGAACAGGAGGGTGCAGGCGAGACGCCGCTGGTCACCATAGGCAAACACCCGACCCGAGGCGGCAGCGAAGTGTTCATCTATTGCCGCGATACCCCGAATCTGTTTGCCACCGTCGCCTCGGCACTGGATCAGAAGAACCTCAACATCCACGACGCCCAGATCATGAGCTCGCGCAGTGGCTATGTGCTCGACACCTTCATCGTGCTGGAGCCCAATGGCGAACCCATCAGCCCCAATCGCACCGCCACCATCCGCAAGGCACTGGAGAAGGCATTGCAAGAACCGGGCAAGCTGGTGCTGCGCAACAAACCCCTGTCCCGCCGTCATCGCCAGTTCATGGTGCCGACCCGGGTGGTGTTCTTGCCCCACAAGGGAGAGAACCGCCACACCCTGCTGGAGCTGACGGCGCTGGATACCCCGGGGTTGCTGGCCCGGATAGGGGCGGTTTTCCAACAGTGCGGTCTCAGCCTTCATGCCGCCAAGATCACCACCATAGGCGAGCGGGTAGAGGATTTCTTCAGCCTGACCAATCGCGACGGCGAGCCGCTGACCCAGGCCGAACAGCTCAGTCTGGAGGAGAAGCTGGTCCATCAGCTCAACCCCCAGGAGCAAGAAAGCTGAACCCAGTGACGCTCGCAGACCGTCGGGACACCCTGACCAGCCAGTCCCGACCGCTTGCTGGACGAAGAAATCGACCCTCCCCCTTAAAACCGGCGGGAAAAGTGTGATACAACAAACGGAATTTTTTAAAGGAACCCCATCATGACCGAGTTGCAACAGATCATTGAGTCGGCCTTCGAGCGCCGCGACACCATCACCCCAGGCTCCGTCGATGGCGCCACCAAGGCCGCCATTTTGCAGGCCATCGAGTTGCTGGACAGCGGCAAGGCGCGGGTCGCAGAGAAGATTGCTGGCGAGTGGGTCGTCCACCAGTGGCTGAAGAAAGCGGTGCTGCTCTACTTCCGCATCAATGACAACGGCATCATCAAGGGCGACGACGCCCAGTACTTTGACAAGGTTCCGCTCAAGTTCTCCGATTTTACTACCGAGCAGTTCAAGGCAGCCGGTGTGCGCGTCGTGCCGCCGGCCACCGCCCGCAAAGGCTCCTTCATCGCGCCCAATACCGTGCTGATGCCCTCCTACGTCAACATCGGCGCCTTCGTCGATGAAGGCACCATGGTCGATACCTGGGCCACCGTCGGCTCCTGTGCTCAGATTGGCAAGAACGTCCACCTCTCCGGCGGCGTCGGCATCGGCGGCGTGCTGGAGCCACTGCAGGCCAACCCGACCATCATCGAAGACAACTGCTTCATCGGTGCCCGCTCCGAAGTGGTGGAAGGTGTCATCGTCGAGGAAGGCTCCGTCATCTCCATGGGCGTCTTCATCGGCCAATCCACCCGTATCTATGACCGTGAAACCGGCGAAATCCACTATGGCCGCGTCCCGGCAGGCTCAGTAGTCGTCTCCGGCTCCCTGCCCTCCAAATGTGGCAAGTACAGCCTCTACGCGGCGGTCATCGTCAAGAAGGTCGATGCCAAGACCCGCGCCAAGGTGGGTATCAATGCCCTGCTGCGCTCCATCGACGAGTGATGGGTCATTGAATGCAAAATAGGCGCCTTATGGCGCCTTTTTTGTTGCTGTCTTGCCCCCGATGGGAGCGGATCGTCCCGGTGTGGCCTCGATGAGGCCAGCCCCTGCGCTCTCCCTCTGCAAGGGTTCGTGCGGGCCTCTTTTTATTTTGGCGCCCCAGTCACAGGCCTGTCGCGCTTTCTCGGTTATCATGGTGGGGCGAGACGGTTTTAAGCCAAGGAAATAGTCGAATGTACGAGAATCTGAAGAGTTTGGGGATCCAGGATCCCGCGGCAGTGGACAGTTACACCCTCCGTCAGGAAGCGAACCACGACATCCTCAAGATCTACTTCAAGAAGCTGAAAGGAGAGTTCTTCGCCAAGAGCGTCAAGTTTAAATACCCCCGGCAACGCAAAACCATTTTGGTCGACTCTGGTACCCACCAGTACAAGGATGTCACCGAGATCAATGCCAACCTCAAGTATGTGGTGGATGAACTCGACAGCCTGACCCAGGGGGTCCATAGCCAGGCCGACCCTGATATCAAGCAGAAGATATTGCGGGATCTGCGCCACCTGGAGAAAGTGGTGGCCAACAAGATCAGCGAGATAGAGAAAGATCTCGAGAAACTCTGATGGCGGCCAGCGCCGCACCAATAGCAAGGGCGCCTGATGGCGCCCTTGCTATTGGGGTGTAAAAAACCTCCCGCCTCGTCGTTCAGCCCCTGATACAAGGGGTGCAGCCACTCCATCACACGCTGTCACGCAAGCCGGGCTGTTCGCCTACCTGCCAGCGCAGACACTCCGCGGCCGCAATAGAAAAGGGAGGCTGGCGCCTCCCTTTTCACATCTGTCTTTCAAGCAAGCGGATTAGTTGCTCTTCATCCAGATATCCATGTCGGTTTTCAGGTTGTCAGACTTGGTACCGAAGATGGCTTGTACACCAGAGCCAGCAACGACCACACCGGCAGCACCCAGCTTCTTCAGGCCAGCCTGGTCAACCTTGGCAACCTCTTTCACACCAACCCGCAGGCGAGTGATACAGGCGTCCAGAGAGGCGATGTTATCTTTACCACCGAAAGCGGCAACCAGAGCAGCAGACATCTCGTCTTTACTTTGGACGGCATTCACTTCCACGGTTTCGTCTTCACGACCAGGGGTTTTCAGGTTCATGGCACGGATGACAACGGTGAACACCACGTAGTAGAGCGCGGCATAGGCCAGACCCAGACCCACCAGCAGCCACATTTTCTGGGCATTGGGGGATTGCACTACGAAGTCGATGAAACCGTTGGAGAAGGTATGACCGTGGACAATGCCCAAGGAGTTGGTCAGCACATAAGCCAGGCCCGCCAGCAGCGCGTGGATGGCGTACAGCACGGGAGCGACGAACAGGAAGGAGAATTCGATTGGCTCAGTAATACCGGTCAGGAAAGAGGTCAGGGCAGCAGAAGCCATGATACCGACGATCTTGGCGCGGTTTTCCGGCTTGGCAGAGTGTGCAATGGCAAACGCAGCAGCAGGCAGACCGAACATCTTGAACAGATAGCCACCGGCCAGTTGACCGAAGCCGTTGCCAGCGGCGCGAGTCGCGTCGTTAGCAGTCAGGAAGCAGGTCATGATGCCATGTACGGTTTCACCGGCAGCGTTGACACAGGTACCCGCCTGATAGAAGAAGGGCACGTTCCAGATGTGGTGCAGACCGAACGGGATCAGGGAGCGTTCAACCACGCCGTAGATACCGAAGGCCAGTACCGGGTTCTGGTTGGCAGCCCAATCGGAGAAGGCAGCAATGGCTCCGCCAACCGGTGGCCAAATCACCGACAGGATCACACCCAGACCGATGGAGACGAAACCGGTGATGATGGGCACGGCGCGCTTGCCGGCGAAGAAGCCCAGATACTCTGGCAGCTGGATCTTGTAGAAACGGTTGAAGGCCCAGGCAGCCACACCACCGGCGAGGATACCCCCCAGTACACCGGTATCGATCTTGTCGACCCCCATCACCGGAGCCATCACAGACAAGGTTGCCGTCATGATGCCGTAGCCGACGATGGCTGACAGGCCGGAAACGCCATCATTGTTGGTGAAACCAAGGGCAACACCCACGGCGAACAGCAGGGCCATCTGGCCAAACACTGAACCACCGGCTTGCTCCATCAACTGGGAGACGATTTCGGGCATCCAGCTAAAGTGGGCGGCACCCACCCCCAGCAAGATACCTGCAACAGGCAAGACCGAGACAGGCAGCATCAGCGCCTTACCGACTTTCTGCAGGTTGGAGAATGCGTTTTGTAACATGTGTGTACTCCTGAATGATTGTTCCCTAACGGACCCATTCGAAGTTAAGCCTATCATGGGTATGAAAGCTAACCGGAAAAGGGAGATCGGGTGTTTTTATTTTGACGAGAACAATATAACTCAGAGAAAAGGGAATTTCTTTACTCTGGAATTAGCAGATAGGAAATTTGGAGAGGAGATCACAAGATGATTTAAATAAGTCTTTAACGTCGTTTTCTGGTTAAAATTTGGCAACACTACTATATTTCAATTCGATGAAAAGTGCCGTTTCAGATTGCATCTAAATACTGCCAACCGTAATAAAAGGAAACGAAACGTAACTCAATGTAACCACTTAATCATCTTGTGTAGAAACAATATAACCATTAAAAAGGCCCCCGACAATGGAGGCCTGATAAATATAGTGAAGGATAAAAAATCCGTTATTATTTTTGGGATTTTTTCACCGCATCAACGAATACTGACTTGGCTCGACTAGAACCGCCCCGCTCGGCTTCACTGACCAGTTGCATCGCTTTATCGATATCGCCAGCCTTGACCGCTTTCTCGATCTGAGACTGATAGAACGCCTCTGTCTCGCTCAGCATGGCTGGCGCGGGTTTGCTTGGCGCCGTCGCAGCTACAGCGGTTGCCGTCGCGCCAGTGGCAACGACTGCCGTGGTGGCCGGCTTGGCCTGACTCATGGCAACTTTATCGGCATATTCTGGTGTGAACACGGCCTCAATACCCTGTGCCTTGGCCATGTCGGTGACCACTATCTGTACCAGTCCCCAAGGGGAGTGAGGGATCACCGGATCCTTGATATCGGGTTCGACTGTGTTGTTGGCCCGGGCAAAGGCTTTGGCAGGGTGCAAGATGGTGGTGGAACCACTCAACTGATCTGCCGGTGCATAGACCACCATATAGGTTTCGCTCGCAGGATTGCCCGGCATGCTGCGATCGACAAACACCTTGCCCTCGATGCGATCGGCATCCATCAGGTGAGCAGGCTGATAGGAGAACACCGATTCACCCAGTACACGGGTTACCTTGAAATTGGCATCCAGCATGACAACCTTGGGTTGCAGCACAGTTTTGCCAACCTGTGAGGCCAAGCGAATGTAGAGGTTACCCGTGTCTTTGGGCAGACGATAAGCGGCAAAATAGCTCATGCCTTCATCGAAACGGTAGCTGGGTTGCTTGCCATCCAGGCTAAGCAGCGTCTCCCCTTCCGGCAGATTGGCATATTGGAACTCATTGAAACCGGCACAGCAGTTGCTGGCCTGCGACAGGGCCTGCTTGGCCTGATCGGCATTGTCCAGAACGGCCGCATGCTCTTGCAAGGGCACGCCCATATTACCCGCACAACCGGTCAACCAGACGGTCACTGCGGCGGCAATCGACATCTTTACCAGCGTCATTCTTATTATCCCTCTTATCCGGTGGCCGTTACCCGGCGAAACGAAACTGCCCCCAAGTGGGGGCAGTCACTAACTTAACTGAAAGTCGGGCTTACCACCAAGCTTCCGCTTGGACACCGAAGTTCCAGGTGTTGTCATCGTTGTTGCTGCCATTGAAAGTCTGGCCGTTATCGCCACCGGACTTCAGGTAGGAAGCGAACACGCGAATCTCCGGACGGGCCCAGAAGCTGGGACCGGCAGACCAGGCTTGGGCAATGGTGTACTTCTGACCGTTGCGGTCCTGGCTGTCCTGATCGCGGACGTCCTGAGTGTCATGATAGTAGCCCAGCTCCAGGATGGTCTTCTGGATGTCATCCCACTTGTACATGGGACGGATCACGGCAGAGAAGGTATCGGCATCAGAACCAGTCACACCGTTGATGGTCACGTCGTTGGACTGACCATAAACCAGCTGGTGACCAAACTCGACCTTGTCACCGATCGGCAGTACGCCCCAGTTGATGATGCGGAAGCCGTCACCGCTGGCACCATCCTGACTGGTCCAGTTACCGGCGCCGTAGTAAATCGGCAGGGTGGCATAGCTGTCGCTCATGTACTGCAGCGTGGTTTTGTTGAAACCGCCCAACATGTTCTGAGTCAGTTCAGCCGTCAGCATGACACCATCTTTGATGTCGCCATCGAGCTTGTCCTGATCGTCGGTGGGGTTGGCGATGGCATAGTCAGCGCCCACTTCCAGGGAAGCATCGCTCCACAGCGGGATACCGGCGTAACGCACGTCCAGTATGTTGTTGTTCAGCTCACCGGCATCGCTGCGAGTCCAGGCCAGGGACAGTTTGCCCGGACCGGCCTGGATGTTCTCGATACCGGCACCAGGACCGGACACATCCCAGTAGTAGAAATCGGAGATGTGGATGTCGTGACGCTGGTAGTAACGCTTACCGGCCCACAGGGTGGCTTCCGGGGCAAAGCCCAGCACGCCTTTGGCCTGGACGTTGAACTGACGAAGGGCAAAAGTGGCGTCATCTTCACACTGCTTGGTGTCGAAGTTGCAGCTGGTGCCAGTCCCTTCCCAGTCATTGGACTGGTTGGTGACCATGGCCACCATGGAGTCGACATAGAAGGACTTGCCATCCTTGTTATAAACTTCCTGGCCCAGTTGTACTTCGCCATAGGTTTCGTTCTCGTTACCCAGACGACCGACTTTCTGTTTGTCGAAGGTCTGCATGTCGCCATCTTCGGAGATGCCGACACCGGAACGGAAGTAGCCGTGGAAATCAACGGCGAAGGCGGCTTGAGAAGCCAGGGCTGCGGTAACTGCTGCAGCGATCGGGAGCCACTTTGCTTTCATTTTCATTTTCCTTATTTCCCGCTGAGGAGTGTGTGATCCTTAGGTTTAACTTCCTATCACCATAAAAACGTTTCGGTGATAACCGGGGTCGATTATAGGTAGGCGATATGGGGACAAACATGAGCCAATTCACAAAACAGGGACAAATAGCGCCCATTTATTTCAATGGGCTAATAACGCCCGTACGAAGCCATAAAATAGCAATAACTCACCCATTAAATCGAAAAATGACCACACAGACACAATCTGAAAACGGTGTCATAAATTAATTCGCATCGAGCAATAAGTAATAAACCATCAAAACAATGACAAAAACATGACTGAAATCGCTTTCAATGAGGAACTTTTAAATTTGCGACTTGTCAGCAAGCCACTCTTTTATCTGTGCCCTGTTTAAGAGTAGGTGCTCTAATTAATCATGATGGGGGAATGAAATAAGGGTGTGTGTGAGGAAGGGATGTAGGAAAAATAACGGGCCCAATATGGAGGGCCCGTGTTATCGATTATAAATAGCGATGAGAGTGCATTAATCGGTCAATTCACTGGAGTTGCCCCTGCCACTCTCTTAGCCAGGCCAGTGCGACCACTTCAGGTTCATCGACCACAGTCGCATCAATTTCCAGTCTGGGCTGCAAGGGTTGGGCCCCCAATTCCAGCAGCAAGGTGTCGAGCTGACGACCCGCGCCGCAGAAGTGCTCATAACTGCTGTCACCCATGGCGATCACCGCATAATTGAGCCCCTTCATATAGGGCGCCCTGTCTTTCAGATCGGCGGCGAAGGCTTCCAGATTGGGGGGCACATCCCCCTGCCCTGTGGTTGCCGAGACGAGCAGCAGGAAACGGGTCGGCGAGATGTCCTCGAGGCGGGCCTCTTCATGCAGGTTGCACTCATGCCCTTGGCCCGTCAGTTCATCCATCAGGGTCTCGGCGACCAGGAAGGCGGCGCCATAGACGCTGCCCACTACGATATCTATCTGTGCCATCTTGCCTCCTCGCGTTGGGAATGGTTTCAGCATGCCACAGCGAGCATCCGGGGGACAGGTCAAGAGATCAATACACTGATTTGACTGGTGTTAAGCCGATCCCCCTCAGTAGTCACTCTCGCTGGCTGGCCAGCCCAGCTTGCCAAATAGCGTCAACAACTCGGCACCCAGCGGGGCCTGAATACGCATGGGTACCTTGAGCACGGGGTGCTCGAAGCTGAGGGTACGCGCCACCAGCAACAGGCGCTGGCAGCCAAAATGTTCCCGGAAGAAGCGATTGTGGCGACCATCCCCATGGGTGGTATCCCCGACCATGGGGTGGAAGAGGTGCTCCATGTGACGGCGCAGTTGATGCTTGCGTCCCGTGTGGGGGAAGAGTCGCACCAGGCTGTAACGGCTGGTGGCATGCTGCTTGGAAACCGCATGGGGCAGTTCGACCTGATGCAGGCGCCTGAAGCTGGTCACCGCCTCCTGGGCGGGTTTGTCTCGGGTGGCGAGGGCATCGGCTATCTTGTCCAGCTGCTCTTTGAGCGGATAGTCAATCAGCCCCTGCTCGGGAGCCCAGCCGCGCACCAGCGCCAGATACTCTTTGTGTACCCGTCGCCCACTGAAGGCCTCGGTCAGGCTGCGTGCCACCTCGGGACTCAGGGCAAAGAGCAGCACACCCGAGGTGGGCCTGTCGAGCCGATGTACCGGGTAGACATGACGGCCACCGATGAGATCCCGGGTCATCTGCATGGCGAAGCGGGTCTCGCCCTTGTCGAGCCAGCTGCGGTGCACCAGCAGTCCCGAGGGTTTGTTGACCGCCACCAACCACTCATCCTGATAGAGCAGGGTCGGCCTCAGTTCATCCCGCTGTTGCTCATCGGCTGGCAATGAGTCCAAGGATGAGCTGTGGTGCAGTGCACGATCGCCCTCCCCAGCATCTGCCCCTGTGGGTCTCAGCTCATCCCCAGGGGATGAGGGGCAAGTCACTGCTCCACCACTTTGCCTGAGAGCAGCAGATCGAAACGGGCGATGAGCCGCAGCAAGTCAGTCACCTCCGCCAGCTCCTCCTTATAGCTCTCGCTCGCCATGGGATAGAGAGAGACGCTGCTTGGCAAGGGCGCCTGTAGCAGCACCAGCTGCTCCATGCGCGGGATCAGCACGAACTGCAACCATTGATCAAAACTCAGGGTATCGACGCAAAATGGCAGTGTGCTGGCCAACGCCTCTTCACCCGGATTGTCCAGCTGCCAGCGATCCAAACGCTGCAACTCGGCGCTCAGCTCGCCCAGCAGGCCAGCCACTAACAGATACTTGTTCATCATCAACTCCTCACTATCTCTGCCAACCGGGCTCGTTGCACCGGCTCCCCTTTGTCGTCATGAATCCCCCGGTGGATGCAAAGCACCACACTGTTCATAGGGCGTATCGAAAGGGGCGCCACTATACACAATCTCACCGGGCTTAGGCAGGGGGCCGCAAGCCCTCACTCCCTCACCGCTGGCTATCTGAAGCTGGCTCCTTATAATCGGGGCCATGACCCATCAGCCATCCCATGCCATGACCGCCATTCATACCCTGACCGACTTCCTGACCCAGGCCGAGACGCAATTCCAGCTGTTTGATCTGGGCCGCCAGGTCCGCCCCCTCGACAGCGCCGAGTTTGTGCGCATCGAGCAGCAGGCCATTCCCTACCCCTGGCCGTTGCAGCAACACGCCTGGCTGGGGGTGCATTTCTTTCAAGCGACCGAAGAGAAACATTATCTCTGGTTCCTCAAGTTTGCCCTCGATGAGCGCGGCCTGCTCATCTCGGCCGGCCCCAAGCATTTCATGGATCTGGTCGCCGAGACCCTGGGCTACAAACTCACCGGCGATCTGGACGATGCCACCGCCAAGCGACTGGCAGACAACCCTTACACCTTCCGCCCGGCCGAAGCCAAGATGGCCAGTCTGCACGCCAAGCTGGGACGCCAGCTCGAGCAGGCCCCCTCCAGTTATTATCAGGCGCTGTGCCACTATCTGGCAGCACCCGGACAGGATGGCTGGCAACAGCTCGGCCTGCAGGGCTTTGCCGACTTCGCCGAGCGCTTGCAGCAAGAGAGCAATCTGGCGCTGGTGTGCAAGGCCATGGCGCGCCTGCCCGATGAGCCGCTCCACGCCCTGTGCCAGAGCCTGGAGAGTGCCGCCCTGCCCCCTGCGCTGCAAGGTGCCTTGCTTGAGCGCCTTGGCAAGGAGCAGGAGTGCGCCTCCCCGGATCCCGAGACCCTGGCCTATCTGTGTCGCGCCTTCGCCGCCAGTGCCACTAACCAGGCACGCACCAACAAGTTGCTGACCCTGCTGGAAACCCAGCCCAGCCCCAGCCTGTTGCTCGCCATCGCCGGACGGCTCTGGCCGGATCTGCAACAGGGCCCCCTGCTCGATCTTTTCCTGGAACGACTCGCTGACCAGCCAACCCCCTTCTTCAATCAGGTCTTCGCCGAGCTGGTTACCCTGCCACTGCTGCGTCCCCAGGTACTCGCCATCCTGCGCAGTCCGGATCGCAGCGAGGCGCTGAGCCGCGCCATCGGTCGCCTGTTCAACGCCAACTGACCCGGCCTCAAGGAGCCCGTCCATGGAAGAAATGCTCTGGATCATGCTGCTGGTCTGTCTGGCCAGCGCGTTTTGGCACCAGCGGCGCCAGGCCGAGCTGGCCTGGCAATACCTGAGGCGCTACTGCCAGCAGCATGAGTTGCAACTGCTGTCGGTGGCGCGCAGCCACAGGCGGCTTGCCCACCGGCCGCTGCGCCTGCTCACCTGCTACGAGTTTGAATTCAGCAGCGATGGGGAGAGTCACTATCTTGGCACCCTCACCATGCAGGGGCTCAACGTGGCAGGGGTGGAGATCCCGCCGCACCGGCTGCCCGGCGGTGGATAACATGACTACCCGGGCCAGGGGCTTGTGGCGGTGACAAGTGCCGGATGACTGGCGCTGAGCACGGCCCATTGGACGACCAGGGACCAGGAAGGGAGGCGGGCTGTCTATAATCTAGGGGTTTCATTCAAGGAGAAAGACGATGGACCCCATGGTACATGACATGCCCACCCTCTTTGCCCAGCTGGGACTGGCCAATGATGCGGCCAGCCTGCGTCACTTCATCGACAGCCACAGCCTGCAAAAAGAGATGGAACTGAGCGAGGCACCGTTCTGGAACGCCTCCCAGGCCCAATTCCTGCGGGAATCCCTGCGCGATGACGCCGCCTGGAGCGAGACCATAGATCAACTCGATGTACTGCTGCGCCAATGAGGCCCCTGTTCGGCAAGGCGCAGTCAGGGTAAGCTCTGGCCGCCCAGCGCCGCCAAGCCGGGGCCCTGGCATGCCGCCCGTGAGAGAGAACCAGAGGAAGCCCAATGTCATCCGCCGAGATCCACCAGATTGCCAGCGAGCTCAAAGCCCGCGGCATCACCCCCACCACCGCCATGGTCAAGGCGCGCCTGAGCCAGGCCGTGCCCATGGCCGAGCTGCTCAAGAGCCTCAGTCAGTGGAAGCAGGCACAACTCAAAGAGCAACAGGACGAGCCAGCGCCCCATGACAGGCATGAGGGGCTACAACCCCACCAAGAGCCCCTGCTCCATGAACCCAGCGTGCAGAGCCTCGCTGCCCAGCTCGACAGACTCGAACAGAAGCTGGATCGCCTGCTTGCCCTCATGACCCAGCCCCGCTAAATCAGGCCCAGCTCTCTCCATGTATATTCTTGAACTGACTTTCGAATGCTACCGCGATACCTCCCTCGGCGACGCCGAACGCGCCATCGTCAATTATCTGGACATGCTGCGCTATCAGGGTCAGATCCTGGGCCGGGAGTTTCCCACCAGCATGCAGCAAGGCCACTTCGTCAGCCGGGTGGTCTGCCCGGAGCAAGATAGCCTGCACCCGGATAACCAGAGTGAACAGGTTGTCCTGGCCGAACAAGGCCTGCACCAGGCAGGCCTGCTCGCCCCCAAGCTACAGCTGCTGGGAGCCGATCTGCTCTCAGATGGCACCGACCCTTGCGGACGACCGAGCTGGTTACTGCTCTACACCAGCTTCCTGCACAGTTGCTCCCCCCTGCGCTGCGGCGATCACTTCGCCCCCGTGCCCCTCTATCGGCTGCCCGCCATCGCCAATGGCGATCAGAAGCAGATCATCAAGTGGCAGGAAGATTGGGAAGCGTGCGATCAGCTGCAGATGAATGGCTCCATTGCCGAACATGTGGCACTGCACGAGATTGGCGACCCCGGCAGCCGCCTGGCTCGGCGTGGTACTGACTTGTGCAAGCGGCTCGAAGCCCTGACCGGCATCCCCGTCTATTACTATCTCTACCGCGTCGGCGGCCTGAGTGCCCCAGAGGAGCGCGCTCGCCCCTGCCCCGGCTGTGGCGGTGACTGGGCCCTGCCAACCCCCCTGCACGAGATCTTCGACTTCCAGTGCCAGCCCTGTCGGCTGATCTCCAATATCTCCTGGGACTTCAAGGATTAGCAGGTTGCGCACCCGGGCAGGGCTGCGCTCCCCATACTCCTTCTCCCCAAACACGAAGGGCGTCCTACCGGGACGCCCTTTGCACTGAAGCCGACTTGACGCAGCTAGTCCGGCAAGGTCTCCAGACTCGCCAAGAAGTGCGGCAAAGAGGGGGCCAGTACCAACCGGCGACCACTGTCCAACCACTCCAGCCACACTTGCCCCGTCTCGTTATCCAGGGAGATGAGCGTCATCTCGTTGCGGGTCGTGGCAATAAAGAGCGATGGGGAGCGCTTGAGCTTGCGCAGCATCAGCAGGTGACCTATCAGGTTCTCGCGCAGCAGATCGAGATCCTGTTCATTCCAGGGCAGGATCAGCTCCAGCCTCAATCCCTTGAACAGACATGGCAGTGGACGACTGAACCAGTGGCCAAACCACAGCTTGGCACTCGGGTGCAGTTCCAGCTCCAGGGCGCCCTCCAGGGCGGTGAAGTCGGCAGCGTCAGTACGAGCATGGGGACGCCAGGCGACCAGCCCACCATTGGCTTCACTCAGCTCACAAGGGGAGCGCCAATCCGGCTCCCACTGACACAAGGGCAGACCCCGTCTCGCCTCACCGTCGCGTTGCCAGCGCGAAAAAAAATGCGCCAGGGCAGACAAGACTTGATCCGACATCGAAATTCCTCACAATTAGCGACAACATTCGCTATTGCACCATCAATCCCATGAGCAAACAAGACAGATACGCCAACGCCCTGCAGGGGCTGAGCCTGGGCCAACAGTCCGCCTACATCAGCCAGTACAGCCCCTCCTTGCTGCAACCCGTGCCCCGCAGTCTGAACCGAAACGATCTGGCCCTGCCGGATCCCTTGCCCTTCCATGGCGCCGACATCTGGACCCTGTACGAGCTCTCCTGGCTCAATGACAAAGGCAAACCTGTGGTGGCGCTGGGTGAGATAAGCGTGCCCGCCACCAGTTTGAACCTCATCGAGTCCAAGTCGTTCAAGCTCTATCTCAACTCCTTTAACCAGACTCGCTGCACTAGCCTGGCGGCGGTCCGCGAGCTGCTGGCCAAAGACCTGAGCGCCTGTGCTGGCGCCGAGGTCGCCGTGACCCTCACTCCCCTGGCACAGGCGCCGCACCAGATAGTGGACTTGCCGGGCGAGTGCATCGATGACCTCGACATCGAGATCGACAACTATGAGTTCGATGCAGATCTGCTGATCGGGGCCGCCGGTCAAGGCGAGGTAGAGGAGACGCTGCACAGCCACCTGCTCAAGTCCAACTGCCTGGTCACCAGTCAACCGGATTGGGGATCAGTGGTCATCCACTATCGGGGCCCGCGTCTGGACCGGGAGAAGTTGTTGCGCTACCTCATCTCGTTTCGCCAGCACAACGAGTTCCACGAGCAGTGTATCGAGCGGATTTTCACCGACCTCAAACAGCACTGCGCCCCGCAGCAACTTACCGTCTATGCCCGCTATACCCGCCGGGGCGGCCTGGATATCAACCCGTTCCGCAGCGACTGGGAAGAACCAAGTGAGAACCTGCGACTGATCCGTCAGTAAACTCTGGACTCACGGGGGGGGGCTTGGATAACATGCCCTCACTCCCGTGCGGCCCTTAATCTAATGAATCAACTGTTTTTTCTGGCAATGATGATGTCCTCCCTGTCGGCTCCCAATGTGGATCTGACCAAGGACCAATTGTCTATCGATCTGCAACAGGCTCAGACTCTGGTGTTGAGCGATCCGGCCAGATGCGTAGAGATCACCTCGGCCTTCCTGGTCCGCACGGCCAATAATCCCAAGCAAATCATCAGCAATCGTCAAGAGTACGGCTACCGCGAGCCCATGCTCAGCTTCGGCACTGTCGCCCAGGCCACGGGGGCACACCTGCTCAAGGGTGAGTGCCTGATCCAGCTCGCTCAACACCGGCTGGCGGATCAGGAGCTGCAGCAGGCCCTGGCCCTGGCAAGCAAGGAGAAGCAACCCGAGCTGCAAGCCCAGAGCCTCTATCTGATGCTGCGCAACAAAGCGCTGCTCGGCAGCGGCCGTGATTATGTGCCCCTTCGCACCCAGCTCGATCAGTTGCTCGGTGAAACAGCCCTCAAGAACAGCCCGCTCCAGGTCTATAGCCGACTACTGCTCATCACCGACCTTATCGAATCTCATCAGTTCGAGGAGGCCAAACAACGACTCAGCGAATCCCGGCAATGGGCCCGCACCATAGGCGATAGCAAGGCGCAAGCCTGGGTCGATGCGGTCAGCGGCGATCTCTACCATGCCCTCAGGCAGCCCCAGCTCGCCCTTGGCGACTATATTTCGGCCCAGCAACAGGCTCGCCCCCTGGCGGATCCCCTGTTCCTCGGCCTGCTCGCCAATCAGATAGTGGACCTCTATCAGGAAGAGCAGGAGCCCCAGAAGGCGTTGCAGTACGCCAACGAGGCGGCCAACTACTTCCACGCCCTCGGCAATCCCGCGCTGCTCAGCCAGGCACTGACCGTGCTGGCGCGCCTGAACCGTACCCAGGGCGACATGAACATGGCCCTGGTCTATTTCTTCAATGCCCTGGACCTGCTCGACGAGGGGCACCAGCGCATCCAGGTCGCGCAGCTCAAGTACGAAATAGGCAAAACCTATCTGCAAAACGGCAACCTGCCCCTCGCTCGCAGCTATCTGAGCGCAGCGCGCCAGGCGCATCGGGCGGAGGATGACAAGCGACCCCTCATCGATACCCTGCTGCTGCTCGGTGAACTGCACCTCAAGCAGAAAGAGGCGGCCATCGCCATCTTGCAACTGGAAAATGCCCTGGACCTTGCCAACCAGATTGCCGATACCGGTCGCCAGTTCCAGATCTATCGCCTGCTCTCCCTCGCTTATGAACAGAAGGATTATCTGCTGCAGGCGCTGGAAAGCTATAAGCGCTTCCACCAGCTGAGCGAACAGATCAGCCAGCAACAGGTTGCGTTGGAGCAGGAGGCCATTCGCGACAACTACACCCAGGTCGAGCGTGAGCAGCAGATCAAGTCCCTGGAGCTGAGCCTGGAAAACAGCCGCCATCAGCAGGAGCGCTACCTCTGGTCGAGTGTCATCACAGGTCTGCTGCTGGCCTTCTTCATCTACCTCTTCTTCACCCTCTGGCTGCGGCTCAAGAGCGCCCGCCAACAGGCGCGTTTCCTGGGAGAAGCCACCCTGAAAGAGCCCCGTAGCGGTCTGGCCAACTGGCAGCGCCTGATGAACCGCTGGCCAAAAGAGATGGCCAAGCGTCAGCAACAATCGGAGCGCTGGTACCTGAATGAGCTGACCGAGGGTGAGTTTGATGACAAGTTGCACTATCTGCTCTTCAAGGTGCCCTTCCTGGCCAACAACCTGGAACGACACGGTTATCAGCTAGCGAGGGACATTGAGACGGCATTCGGCGACTATGTCGCCGGGCTGACGCCACCCGATGGCCGTATCTATGACCTGCGCGAGGGCCACTTGCTCTATGTGGTGCCCCAGCGTCATGTCGCACAGCTGCATCAACTGGCCCGAGAACTGCTCGAGCAGCTCGCCGCCTTCCCCTGCGCTCAGCCCATCGATCGCCGCATCAGCCTCGGCATCGTCAGCCATCCCTTCCTGCCCAAGGCGGCTACCGCCCTCGATCATCTCGGCCTGTTCGATCTCTGCTACCTGGCTCTGGCAGGTGCAATCCAGCTCAGCGAGCGGGCCAATCAGAGCGCCTGGTTGGAGCTGGCCGCGATCGACTGTCAACAGGCCGCGTTTTTTAACGGAGATGTGTGGCAATGCTGTCTGATGGCGATTGACAAGGGATTGGTAAAAGTAAACTCTTCTCACGACAAACAGTGGATCAACTGGCCTGGCCTGTCACGGACGAAGGGCACAGATGATCGATGACAAGATAGCGAATCGCTGGGGATCTGAGTCGGCCTCGCCCGCAGAGGACTATCCCACCGCCATAAATAATAACAAACAGGGCAGCCTGAAGAATGAATGACATCACTGCCGTAGCGGGACAATTGGCCAGACTCAGAGAGTCCCTTCAGCGCAAACAGTTTGAACTCGACGAGACAGTGCTCTGCTCCCAGGCCGAGCGCAGCCGCAGCATTCAGTTTATCGCCAAACTGATGCAAGCCTGCCGCGGCCACGATCGCGAACTCGACAGCAAGCTCGCCAAGCTCAAACAGAAGCTGGATGGCCAGCCCTCCCTGACCCATCTGGATCAGGATCTCGCCGCCATCGAGAAGCTGCTGCAGCAGCACAGCACGGCGCTTGAGGAGTCGATCAGCCTGACCGCGGGCGCCATCGAGCTCGGCTCCAGGCAGCTCAAATCCCTCAAGGGCTTTCCGGAAGAGACCCGAAAGTCCCTCAAGGCATTCCTGGCCACCCCCAATGGTTATGGCCTCAGCGATCATCAGCGCCGGGTCACTCAATTGCTGGAGTTCTATCAGCAGGCCATCAAGATCCAGCTGTTACCCGCAAACCTCCCCTCCGACACCGCGGGCCAGGGTCTGGCATCCGCAAGCAAGGAGACTGGCGAGGCGTCCGCCTGCCTGGATGGCAAGGTCTATAGCCGTATCGCCGATGAACTGCAGCGCCTCATTACCGAGCTCGATTTTGCCGGTGCCGTGGGTGAGAGCCTGGCGGAAATTCGCCGTCAGCTATTGATGGGAATGGATCCCACTCTGCTGGCTGAATCCTGCCTGCAGGTGATCCAGCTCATCATCGAGGGCACCCGCGAGGAGCGTAAAAGCTCCCGGGCCTTCCTGACGGCCCTCAATGAGAGCCTCTCCTCGGTCCATTTCAACTTCACCGAGTCGCTGGATGAGGGGCGGGCCTTGCAGCAGGCGAGCCAGACCAGCCGCGTGGCCCTGGATAACGAAGTCCAGGCCATCGATGACACCCTCACTCGCCACCACTCCTCCGAGGCGCTCAAGGAGGCCATCAGCGAGCACATGGCCACCATCGGCTTGCTGCTGCGGGAGCGGGAGAGCATGACGGCCCGGGAACTGCATCTCATCACCCGCCTCTCCACCATGGAGGCCAAATTGCGGCTGATGAAGGAGGAGACGGCGGAGTACAAGAAGCGGCTCACCATCCAGAAGCACAAGCTGTTCCTCGACAGCCTGACCCAGGTCCATAATCGGGCGGCGCTGGATGAGCGGCTCGAGCTCGAATACAAACGCTGGCTGCGCTACCGCACCCCCCTGTGCCTGGCCATCATCGACATCGATCACTTCAAGAACATCAACGACAACTATGGCCATATGGCCGGCGACAAGGCGTTGAAGGTGGTTGCCAAGGCATTGCAAAAATCCCTGCGCGATACCGACTTCATCGCCCGTTTCGGCGGTGAGGAGTTCGTGGTGCTGCTGCCCAACGTCAACCCGGACAAGTTCGAGACACCCCTCGAAAATCTGCGCAAGGCGATCAAGAGCATTCCGTTCCGGTTTCGCGATGCCAGGGTCGAGATCACCATCTCCATCGGTGCCACCCTGTTCAAGGAGGGGGATCAACCCTCGGATGCCTTCGAGCGGGCCGACAAGGCGCTGTACGGTTCCAAGAATGGCGGCAGGGACAGGGTCAATACCGACCTCGGATAATCCCGGTACTGCCAGCGCCGGGCAGCGCTGGCGGTGGCACGGTTCGTGATACATCGGCCCTGCCTTGCCTAGTCAAAGGGCCACACCAGCCCGATGAAACGCTCAAAAAAGCAACAGTCGCACAGCCCCCTATTCCCCTCCCCCTCAAGTTGGCTCTACTATCAGGCGAGAGGGATGCCCAAAGGCATCCCCTCTATCCCCAGGGAAAGAGAGAACGATAACAATTGAGCGAGAAGGGGAAGATCATGATCACACACATCAATCCCGTGGGCAGCATGGACCTGCTGTCCCAGCTTGAGGTCGACAGACTCAAGCAAACGGCCTCCAGCGATATCTATCAACTCTATCGCAACTGCTCGCTGGCGGTCCTGAACTCGGGTAGCCACACCGACAGCTCCAAAGAGATACTGGAGCGTTTCAAATCATTCGATATTCACGTGATCCGGCGCGAGCGCGGGGTCAAGCTCGAGCTGTTCAACGCCCCCGAGCACGCCTTCGTCGATGGCGAAATCATCCGCGGCATCCAGGAGCATCTCTTCTCCGTGCTGCGCGATATTCTTTACGTTTCCAACCAGATCGATGCCAACCGCCTGGTCGACCTGACCAGTCCGAGCCACATCTCCAATCTGGTGTTCTCCATGCTGCGCAACGCCAAGGCGATCCATCCGGGGGCGGATCCCAACCTGGTCGTGTGCTGGGGCGGTCACTCCATCAACGAGACTGAATACCAGTACACCCGTGAGGTGGGCAGCGAACTCGGCCTGCGTGAACTCAACATCTGTACCGGCTGCGGCCCTGGCGCCATGGAGGGTCCGATGAAGGGGGCCGCCGTGGGCCACGCCAAGCAGCGGGTTCGTAATGGCCGCTATATCGGCCTGACCGAGCCCTCCATCATCGCCGCCGAGCCCCCCAACCCTATCGTCAACGAGCTGGTGATACTGCCGGACATAGAAAAACGGCTCGAGGCCTTCGTGCGTCTGGGCCACGGCATCATCATCTTCCCGGGTGGGGTCGGCACCGCCGAGGAGCTGCTCTACCTGCTCGGCATCATGATGCACCCGGCCAACGAGCGCCAACCCATCCCCATCATACTGACGGGCCCCAGGGAGAGTGCCGACTACTTCCGCGCCATCGATGACTTCATCAAGGCGACCCTGGGCGAACCTGCGACCAGCCTCTATCGCATCGTGGTGGGAGATGCCCCCGAGGTGGCCCGCGCCATGAAGGAGGCCATGCCGCGGATCCGTGAATACCGCAAGTCCGTGGGGGACGCTTACTCCTTCAACTGGTCCCTCAAGATAGAGCCCGAGTTCCAGCTGCCATTCGAGCCCAATCACGCCAACATGGCCGCCCTGGACTTGCATCGCAACCAGGCTCCGCAGCAGCTCGCTGCGCACCTGCGCCGTGCCTTCTCCGGCATAGTGGCGGGCAACGTCAAGGAAGCGGGGCTGCAGGCCATCGAACAACATGGCCCCTTCAAGCTGCACGGGGACAAGGAGCTGATGCAGCGCATGGATACCCTGCTGGAGAGCTTCGTCAAACAGCAGCGCATGAAGCTGCCGGGTAGCCAGTACATTCCCTGCTACGAGATTGTGCGTTGATCGCCCGCACATCGATGCAGACAAGATGAAGGGAGGGGCGCAATGGCGCCCCTCCCTTGTTACAATGGCCATCCGAGCGCATCAGCGCCTTGTCACCACCGCCGGGCCCCGAGGATCTGGCCATTCGAGAAAGCACACCGCTATGCCGCCCAAATCCCATCTGCTGATCATCGATGCACTCAACCTCATCCGCCGCCTCCATGCGGTGCAGGCCCAGCAATCCCTGAGCCCGGAGCAGGCTCTGATCGCCACCCGGGCCAATCTCATCAACACCAGCCGCAAACTGCTGGCGGCCAGTGAGCCGACCCACGTCATCGCCGTATTTGATAGTGAGCTCGATGGTGAGGTGCCAGGCTGGCGCAAGGCGCGCTACCCCGCCTACAAGGAGGGACGCAACCCCATGCCTCCTGAACTCAGGGCCGGGCTCGCCAGCTTGCAGGATGCCTTCTGGGAGTGCGGCATCGACGCCCTGCTCTCCGAAACCGATGAGGCCGATGACCTGATAGGGACCCTGGCCTGCGGCATCGCCCGCCATGGTCACAACGCCACCATCATCTCCACCGACAAGGGGTTCTGCCAGCTCATCTGCCCGCAGATCCAGATCCGTGACTACTTCAACAAGCGCTGGCTGGATGCCGCTTTCGTCCAGCAGCAGTACGGCGTTGCGCCGACGCAGCTGGTGGATTTCTGGGCATTGACCGGTGTCGGCGGCTCCAACATCAAGGGGGTAGCGGGCATTGGCCCCAAGGGCGCGACGCTGTTGTTGCAGCAATATGGCAGCCTGGCCCAGATGCTCGAGGTGGCCCCCGAGGATGCAGGCAAGCCCCTGCAGAAGGTGTTGGCCCAGGCCGAAGAGGCCAGACTCGCCCAGACCCTGGTTCGCCTGCGCCTCGATATCCCGCTGGGCTTCAATCTGCAGGAGATCCGCTATTGCGCCCGCTGAGTGCAAATAGCCACAAGCATGATCGGGCTCACCTTCGCTGTTGATGAAAACCGGTAAAATGTAAAGAAACATGGTGGTTTTTGGGTGAAAATGATATAAAAACCGCCGAATCCTCCCCCTCCTCGTTCCCTAGAAGTGGATTAGTTTCATGTCAAAAACCAAGATCACCGTCATCCCGGGCGACGGCATAGGCCCCAGCATCATTGAATCCGCCATCCAGATCCTGACCCATGCAGGCTGTGACTTCGAATATGAGTACGCCGATGCGGGCCTGGTGGCCCTCGAGAAGCACGGTGAATTGCTGCCCCAATCCACCCTCGATCTGATTGAAAAGAACAAGATAAGCCTCAAGGGGCCACTCACCACACCGGTCGGCGGCGGCTTCACCTCCATCAACGTCTCCCTGCGCAAGAAGTTTCACCTCTACGCCAATGTCCGCCCCGTCATCTCCTTCAAGGGCACCAAGAGTCGCTACGAGAACATCGACATCATCACGGTGCGGGAGAATACCGAAGGCATGTATTCGGGGGCTGGCCAGAAGCGCAGCGAAGATAACCGCAGTGCCGAGGCGATGAGCATCATCACCCGCGATGGCGCCGAGCGAATCGTCACCTTCGCCTATGAGCTGGCACGCAAAGAGAGCCGCAAGAAGGTCACCATCGTCCACAAGGCGAACATCCTCAAATCCACCTCCGGCCTCTTCCTGGAAGTGGCACGGGAAATTGCCGCTCGCTACCCGGATATCCAGAGCGAGGAGA
This sequence comes from Aeromonas rivuli, assembly GCF_000820045.1. Classification (GTDB taxonomy): domain Bacteria; phylum Pseudomonadota; class Gammaproteobacteria; order Enterobacterales; family Aeromonadaceae; genus Aeromonas; species Aeromonas rivuli. Next base: position 281,718 of record NZ_CDBJ01000027.1, read on the forward strand.
TGATCGTCGATGCCGCCTGCATGAATCTGGTGATGTACCCGGAGCGCTTCGATGTCATGGTCACCACCAACCTGTTTGGCGACATCCTCTCGGACTTGTGCGCAGGCCTGGTCGGCGGACTGGGCATGGCCCCAGGCGCCAACATTGGCGATGGCGCGGCCATCTTCGAGGCGGTGCATGGTTCGGCCCCCGACATCGCGGGCAAGAACATTGCCAACCCCACCTCGGTGATCCTGGCCTCCATCCAGATGCTGGAGTACTTAGGTATGCAGGACAAGGCTGAGCAGATCCGCGAAGCGGTGCGCAGCACCATCGAAGCGGGAGAATGTGTGACCCGGGATCTGGGCGGCACGGCCTCCACCGATGAGTTCACCCAGGCCATCATCGCCCGGCTGTAAACCCCTCAACTGATTGATTTAAAAAGGGAGCTTCGGCTCCCTCTATTTTCTCCGGCGCGCCGCTTTCCCCCTGTTCCATTGGCAACTATGTTCAATAGACCAAGGATAAGGAGATCCGACATGCGCGCTATGCTGATGCTGCTACTCATAAGCAGCGGGGTAATGGCCATCGACAGACCCGTCGCACAACGAGCCTGGAAAGAGGCACCCGAACAGACCCCTACCCAGACCTGGCAATCCAGCCTGGATACCAATGACCTGCTGAAAGCCCCCAAACCGCTGTCGTTCGGGGTAGATATCAGTACGGACAACCTCGGCAACAAGACCATCACCCCCTATCAAAAACTCAACCTGACGCCGGAGAAGAGTGTCAGCCTCGCCTTCGAGAACTTCCGGCCCAGGGTCAAGTTCAAGGCTGGTGGCATGAACACCGCCGTCAAATTGCGCGGGGATGGGGTCAAGATGCAATTCAACCCGACCGACAAGAAGATACCGCTGCAAGTCGAGATCAAGCTCACCGATGATGAGTCCTCCCTGCGTTTCGACTACAAGTTCTGAGCTCCGTCTTGCACAAACTTGCAGCCTAAACAGAGCGTATCGGGAAAAGAAAAAGACCGGCCAGAGCCGGTCTTTTTGCATCCATCCTCATCGGATGTGAGCCGTCAGATCTTCTCTTCCAGCTTGGAGACCCAGTACTTGTTGTACACATGCACAGTGATCTCTTCACGGTCGTGATAGAGCTGTTTGGCCTGGATGACGAAGGCGCTATCGATCTTCTTGAGCAGCTCGCGCAATACCTCGATATTGTGCACCGCCTCGGCGTAGCGCTTCTTCATCGGCAGCTTGAGGTTGAACATGGCCTCCTGGCAATCTCCATCCTTGAACCAGTCGGCGATCATGTGAGTCACTCGCGCCGGTTTCTCGACCATGTCGCACACCAGCCAGTAGATGTTCTTCTTGCTGGGCCGCCAGACGAAACCATCATCGCGCAGGTGCTTGACCTGGCCCGTCTCCATCAAGGCAGGCGCCATGGTGCCGTTGTCCACCGCGGTCACCATCATGCCACGACGCACCAGCTGATAGGTCCAGCCACCGGGGCAGGCGCCCAAGTCCACCGCCTTCATGCCGGAGGTGAGGCGTCGGCTCCACTCTTCCTTGGGCACGAACACATAGAAGGCCTCTTCCAGCTTGAGGCTGGAGCGGCTCGGTGCATCGGCCGGGCAGCGCAGACGCGGTATGCCCATGTGGAATTCGGAGTTGTTGAACGAATAGGAGTAACCGAGCAGCAGGTGATCGTTGGCCATGAAGAAGGCGTGGAACACGGGGCGGTTGCCGGTCTCCTTCTTGGTCAGTCGCTCGTTGTTGCGCAGGGCCTGGCGCAGCGGCACGGTGAACTTGCGGCAGAAAGCCGACAGCTCTTTGGCTTCGTTGGTATCCGCAGTTTCGACCCGCAGATCGCCACAGATGGTGTAGTCGCTGGTCGCTTCTATGATGGGCGAGATCCGATCCGCCACATCCAGATCCTTCAACTCGTGGGTCACCACCAGCATCTGACGGATAAAGATGAGCTCACGGAACGGCAGCTTGCGCGCCAGCAGATCGGCCTGCTCCTCGTCATACAACTCATATATCACATAACCGCTGTCGTCCTTGACCCGGGCGAAGCCGTAGCATTGCATGTTACTGGCACGCTCGGTGATCTCTGCCGCCGCCTCTTTCTCAAAACCGGGGCGGCAATAAAGCAGCAGATTATTCATTTTTTCCTCCAAGACGACAGCCCACCCAGATAAGGGCGGTCCATCCCAACATAAAACAGAGGCCACCGGCCGGAGTCACTAACCCCAGCCCCTTGCTGCCAAGCAGCACCATGGCGTAAATACTGCCGGAGAATCCCAGGATCCCCAGCGTGAATGCAACGCCCGCCACAGTGATAGCGCGGCGGCGCGGTGCGCACCAACCCAGCATCAGCAGGGCCAGGGCGTGAAAGAACTGATACTCGACGGCGCTATGATAAGCCGCCAGTCGCTCCGGGCTTATCCCGGTGGCGCCTAAACCGTGGGCACCATAGGCCCCCAGCATAGTGGCCGTGAGGCCAAAGAGGCCCGCGAGCACCAACCAGACAGGGTTAGTTCTCATCATTAACTCCTTGCAATGCAGCACCAAGGGCAGCCTCTTGAGCCTGCGCCTCGATGAAGCACTTTATATGGGCCGCCGCCTGAGCCAGGTTCTCCGGCTCGGTACGGCCACTGGCCTTGCGCGGCTTGAAGCTGTGGTCACCATCTTGCAACCACTGCACATCGACGCAGGCGGAGAAGGGGAAATCCGCCAATTCCAAACGGCTGCCGAAGCTGTCGCGCTCCCCTTGCAGCAGCAGAGTTGGCGTCTTTATCTGCTTGAGTATCTCTCCACGCCAGGCGTCCGGCTTGGCGGGAGGGTGGAAAGGATACCCGAGAACGAACAATCCTGCAGCATTGACGTCATCGGCTATCTCGGCCGCCATCCGCCCGCCCATGGATTTACCGGCGATAAAGAGCCGGGGATGAGCAAATTCGGCCACCATGGCACGCCAATGGGCCAGCAAGACCGGTTGTCTGTCCGGTGGCCTGCGCTTGCCATCCTGGGCCCGCTTGCTCATATAGGGAAAATTGAAGCGGATCACCTCAAGCTCAGATCCTGCCAGCAGGGTCGAGAGCCGGGTCAGGAAGTCGTGGTCCATGCCTGCACCGGCGCCATGGGCCAGCAACAGCCGGGTGGGAGCCTGGACACTGCCTGCCCGGATCACATCATAAACAGGATCAGGCATCGGCGAGCCGCGCCCGGCGACGGGCCTCCTCCTGCTCCACCAGCTCCAGCATCCAGTCACGGAAGGCGACGATCTTGCCCTGATCCGCTTGCTGCTCCTGGCACACCAGGTAGAAGGCATTCTTGCTGACCAGTACCTGCTCGAACGGACAGATGAGGCGGCCTGCCTCTATCTCGGGCTGGGCCAACACGCTGTGACCGAGCGCCACCCCCTGACCGTGAATGGCGGCCTGGATCACCATGGTGGAGTGGCTGAAAATCGGTCCCTGATTGACGTTGGGGGCATCGATATCGAGCTGGCGGAACCAGGCCTTCCAGTCGCGGCGGGACGTATCGTGCAGCAGGGTATGGCGAGTCAGATCATCAGGGGTGCGCAGCGGCTTGGGACCGGTCAGCAACAGCGGTGAGCAGACCGGGATCAGGTATTCGGTATGCAACTTGTCACAGCGCAATCCCGGCCAGTTGCCACGGCCGTAATAGATGGCCACATCCACGTCGTCGGTGAGGGCCCCCTCGTCCATGTCCACCGCCTTGATGCGCACGTCTATGTCGGGATGACGCTCGCTGAAGCGCACCAGACGCGGTACCAGCCACTGAATGGCGAAACTCGGTTGCAGGCTGACGGTGAGGGCCCCCTTGGCGCTGCGAGCCAGCAGCTTGTCGGTGGCCTCGGAGATGGAGGCGAAGATGTCCTTGATGTCGAGAAAGTAACTCTGCCCCTCCTCGGTCAGCAGCAAGGAGCGATTCTTGCGCCGGAACAGCTTGATCCCCAGGTACTCCTCCAGCGCCTTGATCTGGTGACTGATGGCAGCCTGAGTGACGAACAGCTCTTCGGCTGCCCGGGTAAAACTTAAATGGCGCGCCGCCGCTTCGAAAGCCTTGAGCGCATTGAGCGGGGGTAAACGACGAGACATGACACCAGCCAACGATGAGTTTTTCTAATGGACCGCATTATAATTTGTCGGTTGCGGGCCGACCAGTGAATAAACATAATTCGCTCCGCAATCCGTTGTCATATGGCTCACTTTTTCTGCCCCATGTGGTTTACATGTGCCTTATGAGCCGACGATCCGATTGTGGTGTTGTGTTTCTTCCTCTGCGGGAAGAGGGTTTATGCCGTGAGGTGTTGACCCAGTCTGTCATCTGAATGTGTTTGGCGCCTCCTATTGGATGGCGCCTTTTTTATGGCTGCAACAAGGGGTTGGCCCGCAGCGCGCCACGGGCCCCATCATCATACTTTGAACTGACCCACCAACTGCTGCTGCTGATCGGCCAGGGATGCCAGGGAGCGGCTATTTTCGGCGGCGGTTGCCGCCTGTTCACGAATGCGATGGCTCACGTCGCGAATATTGCTGACGTTGCGATTGATCTCGTCAGCCACCGTGCTCTGCTCCCCCGCCGCCCGGGCTATCTGCTCATTCATCTGGTGTATGGTACCCACCGCATAGATGATCTGCTCGAGCACCCGCACCGAGGAGTCCACCTTGTCCAGGGTCAGGCTCGCCTGATCATGGCCGCTCATGATCCCCTTGACCACCGCCTGAGTGCCCGATTGCAACTGATGGATCAGGGTCTGGATCTCGACGATGGCATTCTGGGTGCGACCGGCCAGGTTGCGTACCTCATCCGCCACCACGGCAAAGCCACGACCCTGCTCCCCTGCCCGCGCCGCCTCTATGGCGGCATTGAGCGCCAGCAGATTGGTCTGCTCGGCAATGCTCTGGATCACCGTCAGTATGTCGTTGATGTTCTCGCTGTTGGCTGACAGGCGCTCCACCTCAGGCTTGGCCTCACTGATGACAGTCATCAGCCTGGCCATGGCGACCTGGGTATCGGCCACCACAAACTTGCCCTCCTGGGCCGCACTGTCCGCTTCATCGGCCGCCGCAACCGCCGCCTTGGCATGGCCCGAGACCTGCAGCGCAGTGGCGCTGAGCTCCTCGAACGCGGTCGCCACCAGATCCACTTCCTGATACTGGGCCTGCATCCCCTCGCTGGTACTGTCAGCCACCACGGCGGCCTGAGTGGCGCTGGCCCGAGTGCCGCCGACTGTGGTGATGATGTCGCCCATGGTGAGCTGCAACTTGTTGAGGAAGCGGTTGAAGCCATCGGCCAGTTCGCCAATCTCGTCGCTGCGCTGGATGTCGATACGCTGAGTGAGATCCCCCTCCCCGGAGGCGATGTCATTGAGACGAGCCACCACGGCGCGAATAGGCGCCACTATGTGATGGGCCATCCACCAGATAAACAGCAGGGCCGCCAGGGTGATCAGGCTGCCGACCCCAAGTTGGGACCAGATGCTGCGTGTTGCCTGGCTCGTCAGCTCGCGTTGCAGCTCGCTGGCCGACGCCAGCACCACAGCCCGTGGCAAATCGATATAGATGCCCCAGCGCTGATCGCTGCCCCGCATGGTCACCGGCATGAAGCTCTGCAGGCTGCTGCCATCCTGGCTCCACTGAGTGAGCGGCTGGCCCGCACTGAGCCAGCCGGTGAGCATGGTCATCAGCCCCTGAAACTGTGCACCGGGGGCCTTGCCGGGGATGATGTCAAAACCGGCAGCACCGGCGACCCGCCCGCCATGGCTGAGCAGCAGTATCCGCCCCTGGCCCTGGTAGAGGGTCTGATCCATCTCGACCACCAGCGCTTGCAGCTTGGCCAAGGAGATATCCATGCCCACCATGCCGAGCAGCTTGCCCTCTTCGAGCAGCGGCGTGGTGACCGAGGTCATCAACACCTCCTCGCTGCCCACCTCGTCGAGATAGGGCTCGAGCAGACAGAGGGCCTTGTCACGCAGGCTGCAGCGATACCACTCATTCTTGGGGGTGCCAGACTCATCGGGACTGGCATCATTCAGGGTGGCTTCGTTCATCACCTCCAGACTCACCTTATCCCCTACGTGGGCCCAATAGCTGGAGAAGCGCCCCTTGTCATTGGAGCCAAGATCCGTGGAGCCCTGGTAGTTGGCATCCTCACCATCGAGCTGATCGGGCTCAAAAATGGCATAGGCACCCAGCAGGTTCGGAGAGTGCATGACCGCATTGTGCAGTTGCTGGTTGACGGCCCCGCGCAGCGCCTCGGAGTGGATGAAGTTGTCGCTGGCATTCTGGCGCTGGAACAGCAGGCTCTGGGCCAGCAGGGTGGCCCGGAAATAGGCTTCATCCAGATAGCTGGTGATCCGGGCCGACTGCTCCGAGCCCATGGCCTGCATCCAGCGGGTCGCGGCCAGTTCGGCCTCCGCCGTGGTGGAGGTCATCACCTCGCTTTGCATGCGGGACGCGTTGTAGAGAGAGGAGACCACTAGCGTGGCGGCACAGAGCAGCAGGGAGCAACCCGCAATCAGGGTAATACGCCCCTGTACTGAGAGAGAAAACATGCGAAACATCCTTTTAATGCAGTCGTCTACAGGTTATCGGTGACAATAACAAAAACTTAACCTCAACGGTCGAGATCCAGACTAAGTTGATTCACTTCCCCCTCCTTTGGCAGGCCCACCACCAAGCCAAGGAGTCGTATGGGTTTTCCTTCCGCTCGCACCAACCCCTCATGGAGCAGATCATGGAACAGAGGGGCCGAATAGCCTCCATGACTGCGGTAGACGGTGGTCTGCTGGAAATCGGCAAACTTGAGCTTGATCCCCTGCCCCATGATCTGATCCCGCGGACAGCGCTGGCCAAAGCGCAGCTCCAGCTCGGGGATGAGCCGGGTCAGCACGGCCCAGCAAGCCGCCTCGTCATAGACATCGGCATCCAGGGTGGTTTCCACCCCTATGCTCTTGCGCACCCGGCTCGCCTGAACCGGGCTGTCGTCGCGTCCCCAGATGCGATCGGCCAGCATCACACCCAACTTGCCAAATCGCCCCTTGAGCTCCTCTTCTGGCAGTTGACGCGCATCTTCGCACAGATAGAGCCCCTGTAGTTCGAGCCGCTCCGCCGTCTTGCGCCCTATCCCCGGGATCTTGCCAAGGGGCAACAGGCGCACGAAGTCGTCCACCTCCTGGGGGGCGATCACGAAGAGACCATCGGGTTTGCGCCGCTCGCACGCCAGCTTGGCCAGGAACTTGTTGGGCGCTACCCCGGCCGAGGCGGTCAGCCCCAGCTCACTCTGGATGGCGGCGCGGATCTGCTCGGCCATCAGGGTGGCACTGCCGCCGCAATGGGGGCTGTCGGTGACATCCAGATAGGCTTCATCCAGAGAGAGCGGTTCAACCAGCTCGGTGTAGCGGGCAAAGATGGCCTGGATCCGGGTCGAGGTCTCCTTGTAGAGCGCCATCCGCCCCGGCAGCAGCACCAGCGGGGGACAGAGCTTGCGCGCCAGGGCGGTCGGCATGGCGGAGCGCACCCCGAAGCGGCGTGCCACATAGTTGCAGGTGGAGATGACCCCGCGCCTGTCCGCCGCACCGCCGATGGCCAGCGGCACCTCACGCAGGGCCGGGTTCTCGCGCATCTCGACGGCGGCGAAGAAGCAATCCATATCGATGTGAATGATCTTGCGCATAACACTGTACAAATAAACAGTTAATGCCAACATCTTACCCCAGAGCCGGGACCTAGACTAGATAGGTGTCATTCGGCATCTTTCGGCCACTATTTCGACTAGTCTACAAGACTCGATAGATGACATATCAGGGGGCAATATGGAGAGAGGATGGGGATATCGGGGGCTGATCCTGGGGCTGCTGCTCTGGCCTATGCTGGGGAGTGCCAAACAGCATCCCACCGCCGAGTGCCGCTGGCTGCACGACAGGATAGCCACGCTCAAGCAGGTCATCGCCAAGGGCGACACCCTGGGCACTCACGAGGAACTTGCCCGCTGGCAGCAGGAGTACAGCGAGAAACAGTGCCGCCAATACGACTACTAGCAATGCCAGGGCGGTCTGCCTGGCCAGACTCAAGATAGAAAAGGCCATCCGAAGATGGCCTTTTGCAATCAGATGATCCTGTGCTCTTCGAGCATCTTGCGGCGGGCCTCTTCCTTGGCCATCTTCTTCTTGCGATTGTCACAGGGATCAGGGCAGTCGCACGCCTTCTCGATACCCACAGTGCCCAAACCACCACAGGATCCCGAGATGCTCTTCTTCTGGAAGATGTAACCGATGGCCATGCCGGCCACCACCAACAGAAACACCGCGAAGGTGATCAGAAAAATCTGCATATTGATTCCTTACTTAGCATCACGGGTCAGGAATGGTTCGAAAGCGGGAGAGTAACGCTCCTCAAACCCTTCATCCGTCTTGGTCACCATGAAGATGGCCACGCCTTTTTCGGTCGCATAGGCCATCCCCTTCTCGGGCCCCATCACCGTCAACGCTGTGGCCAGCCCATCCGCCGTCATGCAGGAGGGGTGCACCACTGTCACCGAGACCAGTCGATGATGAATGGGTTTGCCGGTGGCGGGATCGATGGTGTGGGAGAAACGCTGCCCATCCAGTTCGTAATAGTTACGATAATCCCCCGAGGTGGCAACCCCGTTGTCACCGACCTGGATCACTTCCTGCACCGAGCCCAGATTGACGGTTGGCTTCTCGATGGCGACGCGCCAGGGGTGACCCTTGCCGTTGACGCCATTGATGCGCAGCTCGCCGCCGATCTCGACCAGATAATTGCGCGACCCCTTGGCTTCCAGATACTCGGCGACCTTGTCGACCCCAAAGCCTTTGGCGATGGAGGAGAGATCCACATAGAGATCCGGAATGTCCTTCTGCAGGGTATCGGCATCGGCCGAGGTGATCACGTGCAGATTGCCCAACCCCGTCTTCTGGCGAGTCTGGCTGATCAGCTCATCGGATGGCACCTTGGTCGGCTTTGCATCCGGGCCAAAGCCCCACAGATTGACCAGAGGGCCCACCGTCACATCCAGGGCGCCGCGGGTCTCGCGGCCCAGATGCAGGGACTCGGTCACCACACGGGCGGTATCGCGAGAGACCACAACCGGCGTCGCGTTACGGGCCTGATTGAACCGGGACAGTTCCGACTCCGGCCTGTAGGTGGACATCTGATCGTTCACCAGCTCGAGCAGCTGGTCGATATCGGCCTGGAACTTGGCTTTGTCCAAAATGGCGTCATCGGCCACCTTGATGGAGTAATAGGTCCCCATGGTGCTGCCGGTGATCTGCATCTCCGGATGAGTTTTGACATTCTCCTGGCCACACCCTGCCAAGAAAAAGGCTAGCCCGAAGGCTAGCCAGGTCTTTACAACACTGCGCATGGATTAACCACCAAAGTCATCCAGGAGGATGTTTTCGTCTTCAACGCCGAGGTTCTTCAGCATGTTGATGACGGCCGCGTTCATGACGGGAGGTCCACACATGTAGAACTCGCAATCTTCCGGCGCCTCGTGGTGCTTGAGATAGTTCTCGAACAAGACGTTGTGGATGAAGCCGGTGTAGCCATCCCAGTTGTCTTCCGGTTGCGGATCAGACAGGGCGACGTGCCACTGGAAGTTGTCGTTCTCGGCGGCCAGCATGTCGAAGTCTTCGACATAGAACATCTCACGCTTGGAGCGAGCACCGTACCAGAAGGTCATCTTGCGATTGGTCTTCAGGCGACGCAGCTGGTCGAAGATGTGGGAGCGCATCGGCGCCATGCCGGCACCACCGCCGACAAACACCATTTCGGCGTCGGTATCTTTGGCAAAGAACTCACCAAACGGACCCGAGATAGTCACCTTGTCGCCAGCCTTGAGGCTGAAGATATAGGAGGACATCTGGCCAGGAGGTGCAGTCCAGTTGCTCGGTGGCGGGGTCGCGATCCGCACGTTCAGCATGATGATGCCGAACTCTTCCGGATAGTTCGCCATGGAGTAAGCACGAATGATCGGCTCCTTCACCACAGACTCCAGCTCGAAGATCTTGAAGCGATCCCAGTCACCACGATACTCCTCGGGAATATCGAAGCTGTTGTACTTGACGTGGTGGGCCGGCGCTTCGATCTGGATATAACCACCGGCGCGGAACGGCACGCTCTCGCCATCGGGGATCTGCAGCTTGAGCTCCTTGATGAAGGTGGCCTTGTTATCGTTGGAGATAACAGTACAGTCCCACTTCTTCACCCCGAAGATCTCTTCAGGCAGCTCGATCTCCATGTCGGAACGCACGGTGACCTGACAGGCCAGGCGCTCCCCATGACGGGCTTCACCCTTGCTGATGTGATCCAGTTCGGTCGGCAGTATGTCACCGCCGCCCGCCTTGACTCGCACCTTGCACTGACCACAGGAGCCGCCGCCGCCGCAGGCGGAGGAGACGAAGATGCCGCTACCGGCCAGCACGCTGAGCAGCTTGCCACCGGCCGGGCTGGTCACGCCCTTGGCCGGATCGCCATTGATGCTGATTGTCACGTCACCCGCGGTCACCAGCTTGGACTTGGCGAACAGAATGACTGCCACCAAGGCCAGCAGGATCACGGTAAACATGACCACACCCAGAATAATTTCCATTTATGATTCCTTTTCCGATTACAAGGAAATACCAGAGAAGGACATAAAGCCCAGCGCCATCAGACCCGCGGTGATGAAGGTGATGCCCAGACCACGCAGGCCTTCCGGAACATCGGAGTACTTCATCTTCTCGCGGATCCCCGCCATCGCAACGATGGCCAGCATCCAACCGGCACCCGAGCCCACGCCATAGACCACAGACTCCGCGAAGTTGTAGTCACGCTGCACCATGAAGGAGACGCCGCCGAAGATGGCGCAGTTCACGGTGATCAGTGGCAGGAAGATACCCAGGGCGTTGTAGAGCGCAGGGAAATACTTGTCCAGGGCCATCTCCAGGATCTGCACCAGGGCCGCAATCACACCGATGAAGGTGATGAAGCTCAGGAAGCTTAAGTCCAGACCGGGGGCCAGGGCACCGTCTTTCAACACGAAGTTGTAGATCAGGTTGTTAGCCGGTACGGCGATGGTTTGCACCACCACCACGGCAATACCCAGACCCATGGCGGTCTTGACCTTCTTGGACACCGCCAGGAAGGTACACATCCCCAGGAAGAAGGAGAGGGCCAAGTTTTCGATGAAAATCGAACGAACCAACAGACTCAGATAATGTTCCATACCTTAATCCTTCGCCTCCACCTGCTTGGGATCCTTGGTGCGTACGCCCCAGATGATCAGACCAATGATGAAGAATGCACTCGGCGGCAGCAGCAGCAGACCGTTGGGCACATACCAGCCACCGTTGTTGACCAGCGGCAGCAGCTCGATGCCGAACCAGGTGCCTGACCCTAAGATCTCGCGCACGGTCGCCACGGTCAGCAGCACGGCGCCATAACCCAGACCGTTACCGATACCGTCCAGGAAGGAGGGCAGCGGGGCGCTCTTCATGGCAAAGGCTTCGGCACGACCCATCACGATACAGTTGGTGATGATGAGACCCACGAATACCGACAGTTGCTTGGAGATGTCATAGGCATACGCCTTGAGCACCTGGTCAACCACGATAACCAGGGACGCGATGATCGCCATCTGGGCGATGATGCGCACACTGTTCGGGATCTGGTTACGGATCAGGGAGATGAACAGGTTAGAGAAGGCGGTGACCGCCATGACCGCCAGGGTCATGACGAACGCCGTCTTCATCTGGCTGGTAACGGCCAGGGCGGAACAGACACCCAACACCTGCAAGGCGATGGGGTTGTTGCCGAGCACTGGCGTCAACAGCAACTTCTTCATTGCGGTATTGTCAGCCATTGTTGAGTTCTCCTGCGCGGATCTTGGCAAGGAAAGGACCGAAGCCCTGGGGGCCCATCCAGAAATCGAACGAGTGCTGGACACCGTTGCTGGTCAGGGTAGCGCCGGAGAGACCATCGATCTCATGCTCGGAACCCGCCGGAGCATGACCCTTGATCACCCGCAGCGCAGGCTGACCATCTTGACCGAACAGCTTCTTGCCGACGAACAGCTCACGCCAGGCCGGGTTCTCGATCTCGCCACCCAGACCCGGGGTTTCGCCCTGGTCATAGTAGGTGATGCCCTTGATGGTCTGGCCATCAGCGGCAACGGCGACGAAGGCATACATGGTAGACCAGAGGCCCTGACCATAGATCGGCAATATGATGTTATCGACCTTGCCTTCGCTGTCTTTGGCGAAGAAGACCGGCATCAATTTGGAGATCTGACGGATCCCGGCCTTGTCATCGGAAGGTGCCAGACGAACATTCTCGGCCGGATTCTTGGCAGCCAGCTTGAAATCGAAGCCATCAGCATCGCCATCGACGAACTGACCGGTAGAGAGATCTACCAGACGGGCTTCGATCTTGTCGCCATAGAGCTTGCCGAGTTCATTCTTGGCGATGCTGGTCACATCAATGCCAGCAACGGCAAGGATGTTGCTCTGTTTGTCCAGAGCCTTGTTCAGCTGCTGAGCCGGACGCAGGCCCACGGCGGCCACAGAGACCACGATGGAGCAGACCAGGCACAGACCCGCCACTATGCTGACGGTGCCGACGGTTGAGTCTTTATTAAACGCCACGACTGATCCTCCGCTTGATGTTCGCCTGTGCCACGAAATGGTCAAACAGCGGGGCAAACAGGTTCGCAAACAGAATGGCCAACATCATGCCTTCCGGGAAGGCGGGGTTCACAACACGGATCAGCACCACCATGAGACCGATCAGGATGCCGTACCACCATTTACCTTTGTTGGTAAAGGAAGCAGACACGGGATCGGTTGCCATGAAGGCCATCCCGAAGGCAAAGCCACCCAGTACCAGATGCCAATGCCACGGCATGTTGAACATGGGGTTGGTATCGGAACCTATGACGTTGAACAGCAGGGAGGTCGCTATCATACCGATCATGACACCGGCGATGATGCGCCAGGATGCGATCCGCATGTAGACGATCATGGCCGCGCCGATGAGGATCATCAGGGTGGAGACTTCACCGATGGAACCCGGCAGGTTGCCCAGGAAGGCATCCATCCAGCTGATTGCCTGACCGGTGGCGCCATTGATCAGCGACATCTGGCCACCTTGAGCCCACTGGCTCAGGGCGGTCGCACCGGAGTAGCCATCGACGGCAACCCAGACGGCGTCGCCAGAGATCTGGCTCGGGTAGGCGAAGAACAGGAACGCACGACCCGCCAGGGCAGGGTTCAGGAAGTTCTTGCCGGTACCACCGAACACTTCCTTGGCCATGACCACACCGAAGGTGATGCCGAGGGCAGCTTGCCACAGGGGCAGCTCAGGCGGCACGATCAGTGCAAACAGGATGGAGGTCACGAAGAAGCCTTCGTTGATCTCGTGCTTGCGGATCATGGCGAACAGCACTTCCCAGAAACCACCGACGATGAAGACGGTGATATAGATGGGGAAGAAGTGGGCCGCACCGATCAGCATCTTGCTGCCGATACCGGCCACTGCCGGATCCAGAGAAGCACCCAACAGGGTAGCCAGACCATACTGCCAGGAGACGGCACCGGCGGCGGAGCCGAGGTGCGCGATGGCGGCGATCGCCTGGTTGCCTATGTTGAACATGCCCCAGAACATGGCCGGGAACACGGCCAGCCATACCATGATCATCATGCGCTTCAGATCGAGGGCATCGCGAACGTGGGCGGCGTTACGGGTTACAGAACCCGGTGTGTAGAAAATGGTGAAAGCCGCTTCGTACAGGGCGTAGTACTTCTCATACTTGCCGCCCGGCTCGAAGTGGTGTTCCATATTTTCAAGAAATTGCTTGAAACTCATCGCTTAACCTTCCAGTTCGATCTTGGTCAGGCACTCACGCAAGATGGGGCCGTACTCTGTCTTGCCAGGGCAGACAAAGGTACAGAGCGCCAGATCTTCCTCATCCAACTCCAGGCAACCCAGGGCTTGCGCACTGTCGGTATCGCCAGAGATCAGATCCCGCAGCAGCAGGGTCGGCAGGATGTCCAGCGGCATGATGCGCTCGTAGCTGCCAATCGGCACCATGGAACGATCACTCCCGTTGGTCGTGGTGGTGAAATTGAGCAGCTTGCCCTTCACCAGGTGAGACAGGGTGGTGCGGGTGATGGAGAATTTGTCGGCACTGGGTTTGATCCAGCCCAAAAACTCCTTCTCGCGCCCCTCGGCCAGTACACTGACCTGATTGTGGTAACGACCCAGATAGTCATGTACCTCATCGGTCTTGGCACCACTTAGCAGGGAACCGGAGATGACACGGTTTTCATCGCCGCGCAGCTCATTGTGAGTCAGCTGGCTGATGCAGGCGCCCATACGGGTGCGCAGCAGACGCGGCTTGACCACATTGGGGCCGGCCAGGGCGATCACCTTGTCGGTACAGATCTGGCCCGTGGTGAACAGCTTGCCCAATGCGATCACATCCTGATAGTTGATGTGCCACTGGATCTTGTTGCTGCCAACCGGATCGATGAAGTGAATATGGGTACCCGGCAGACCAGCGGGGTGAGGGCCGGTGAAGACCTCTTCCTGGACTTGCGCTGCGGAAGACTGCGGCAGACTGCCTTCGCCCTTGCACACATACACCTTGCCATCCGTCAGACGGCTGAGCACGGTCAGACCGTCGATAAAGGCCTGGGATTGCTCCTTGATGATGAGTTCAGCGCTGGCAGCCAGCGGGTTGGAGTCCATGGCTGTCACGAAGATAGCGCGGGGCTCGGAACCGACGGCAGGCACCTTGCTGAAGGGGCGGGTGCGCAGTGCCGTCCATTGACCTGACTCGACCAGGATCTCTTGCACCTTGCTGCGCGCAAGCTGTGTCAGCTCGGCGGACGCAAACTGCTCAAAGGTCACCTGTTCGTCAGCGCCATCGAGTTCGATGACCACGGATTGCAGAATGCGTTTGGCACCACGGTTGATCTCTGAAACTACGCCGGTGGCGGGAGCCGTGAATTTAACGCCAGGGTTCTTCTTATCTTCGAAGAGCACCTGACCTTTAATGACGCGATCCCCTACTTTGACAAACATAGTAGGTCGCATCCCCACGAACTCTTCGCCCAGTGTAGCAACACGGGTGATGGCCGGGCCATCGTAGATTACTTGCTCTGGCGCACCCAGCACGGGGATGTCCAGTCCTCTTTTAATTGTAATCATACTCACTTGCACTACCGTTACGGGAGAGAGAATGGTTAGCGCCGAGAAATACATCACGACGGGTTGTTGAACACACTCGGCACATGGCTGGATGGATACAAATAAACAACAAATCAGCAACATACGGGGTGTTTCAAAAGCGCTTGAGTTTACCACTTTCAGGCTGCTGACTGCCACGTCAAATGGGGAAAATTAACCCGCTATCACAAAATTAACCCGCACACTTGCTTGCAGCACTCCCATCAAAACCCGTACTTCCGCCACACCTGGACTAAAATACCCACTAAGAGTTAGTTTCGTGAAAGTTCACTGCAGGATTAGAAAAATTGATGAGGTTGCCGACAAATGTTGCCGATGAAACAGGCAAAGGGGTGTCCCTTTGTTAACGGAACATCACAGCTTCTCAGTTATTTCCCTGTCACTCATTGGGAACCCAGCTTGCTGGCACAGACCGGACTGCGCGGCGCCATGCCCTTTTGTTGCCACTCTTCATCGGTATAGGTATGCAGTGCCAGCGCATGAACGGGCCCGGCCAGCAGATCGGCCAGCAGTTGATTGACCTGGCGATGACGGCTAATGAGGCGCTGAGCGGCGAAGGCTTCACTCACGATGATCACCTTGAAATGGCTCTCGGCGCCCGGCTCGGTACGATGCATGTGGCTCTCGTTGAACACCTCTAGATGGCTGGGATGAAGGGCCTCATTGAGGCGTTGGCTGATGGTCTCTTGGGTATTCATGATCTCTTCCGATGGCTGATAGGGACAAACCCCATTCTATCGACTTTGGCGCTCAGGGAGAACGTGCATGGCGGGGTAATGGGTGAATTGCCCCTGCGCCGTTAGACGAGGCCCATTCGCTCAACATTGACCACTCACTGCGGGGTAATGGGTGAATTGCCCCGGCGCCGTTAGACGAGGCCCATTCGATCAACATTGATCACTGACTGCGGGGTAATTGGTGAATTGCCCCGGCGCCGTTAGAATAGCGCCATTCGATCCAGCCGTGAGACAGACAGTTCAATGCAGACCCACCTCGAGACAGACCATTGCCGCCTGATCCTGCAGCGCTATCCGCGCCAGGCGCAGGATCCCCTGCAGGCATGGGATGCCGCCGATGAGTACCTGATCAATCAGTTGGCAGAGCAACCTCCCGAAGGCTGCGGCCCCGTCATCATCATGAATGACAGCTTCGGCGCCCTGGCCGCCTTTCTCCATGACCATCAGCCCCTGTGCGTGACCGACTCCTTCGTCAGCGAACAAGGCACCCTGGCCAATCTGGCCGACAATGGTCTGGATCCGGCATCCGTCCGCATCCAGGACTCGCTGGCACCACTGCCAGCGGCCCCGACCCTGGTGATCATCAAGGTATCCAAGTATCAGGCCCTGCTCGAGCAGCAGTTGCTGGCCCTGCGTGAGGTGGTCACCCCGGCCACGCGCATCCTGGCCGCCGGCAAGGCCAAAGAGATCCACAGCTCCACCCTCAAGCTGTTTGAGAAATACCTCGGACCGACTCGCACCTCCCTGGCCTGGAAGAAGGCCCGCCTCATCCATTGCAGCATCGCTGACGCAGCGGGGAGAGACAGCCCCACCCTGGCCAACCCCTTCCCGACCGTCTGGCCACTGGAGGGAAGCGAGATGCGCATCCACAACCATGCCAACGTCTTCTCGCGTACCAGCCTGGATATCGGCGCCCGCTTCATGCTGGCCAACCTGCCTATCCACAGCGCCCGCAAGGTGATCGATCTGGGTTGTGGCAATGGCGTGCTCGGTCTGGCCCTGCTGGCCCGGGACAGCGAGGTGGAGGTGGCCTTCATCGATGAATCCTATATGGCGGTGGCCTCGGCAAGGCTCAACGTCGAACACAATCTACCCGCCGCCCTGCCCCGTGCCGAGTTCCTGGTCAACAACTGCCTGGATGGCTTGCCGACCGGTTATGCTGACCGCATCTTGTGCAACCCGCCGTTCCACCAGCTCCAGGCGATCACCGATCACATCGCCTGGCAGATGTTCGAAGATGCGCACAGGGTGTTGCCCAAGGGGGGGGAACTCTGGATAGTGGGCAACCGGCATCTGGACTATCACAACAAGCTGAAGCGACTGTTTGCCAATGCACAAGTCGTTGCATCCAATAGTAAATTCGTTATTTTGAAAGCCATTAAACGCTAGAGGAATCCATCATGAAATCACCACTCCTGCTGCTCGCCGCCCTGCTGCTTGGCGGCTGTGCCACCCACTGGCCCGAGACGGCACTGCTCAATCCCCAGGTGATCCCGGCGAATCAGCAGTACTACTCCGGCAACCGCATCACCATGGAAGGCATAGACAAGCGTGCCGCCGCCCATGTGTTCGCCATCAAGCAGAAAGAGAAGGCCCCCGTCTACATCAAGAGCGAGCAGCCCCTCAATACCCTGCTGGTCGAGCGCCTCAGTGAAGGGCTGCGCAGTCAGGGGCTGGAGGTGGGCAACAGCGGCACCACCAATCTGACGCTGCAGGTCAATAACGCTCTGGTAAACGTTGAAGAGAAGACCTTCACCTATGTCACCAAGACCAAGGTGAGCCTGCAGGTGATGGCCGATTTCCAGGGGAGCCGCCTGACCAAGGTGTTCAATGCCAGCGCCAGCAAGGAAGGTCCGGGAGAGCCCAGCATCGCCGATCTGGAGCTGGTGCTGAACCAGCAACTCGGTAGCCTGATCCAGCAGATCATGGCCGACGAACAACTGCGCGGTTACCTCAAAGGCCAGCCAAGCGCCTGATCTCTCTATGTATTAAGGATAATGTCATGAAGAAGCTGATGTTGCTGGCCCTGCTGGCCTGCCCCCTGGCCTTCGCAGCCCCCAAGGTGAAGCTTGAAACCAACCACGGCAATATCGTGGTGGAGCTGGCCCCCAAAGCGGCCCCCCAGACGGTGAAGAATTTCCTGCGCTACGTGGCCGATGGCAGCTACGATGGCAGCCTGTTTCACCGGGTCATCCCCGGCTTCGTGGTGCAAGGGGGCGGCTACAACCAGCAGTTCCAGCAGTTGCCCACCTTCGATCCCGTGGTAAACGAGTCCAAGGGGGGCCTGCCCAATACCCGTGGCAGCATCGCCATGGCCCGCACCCAGGCGGTGGACAGCGCAACCCGCCAGTTCTACTTCAACCTTGCCGATAACAGCAACCTCAACGCCAACGCCGGCGCCGGTTATACGGTATTTGGTCAAGTGGTGCAGGGCATGGAGGTGCTGGACAAGCTGGCTCAGGTTCAGACCGGCTACAGCCCCATCCTGCGTGCCAATGATGTGCCGACCAGCACCATCATCCTCAAGAAGGTGACACTGCTCGCCGAGTAAATCCGACAGCCGGGCCCGCTCGGGCCCGGTCTCTTGCCCATCCACCCCCTTTTCCCTCCCGATGCCAGATCGTTTTCTATACTGCTCACTCCCCTCAATATGGATTGGAGCAGCTCGTGACCTGCGATGACTATTTTGCCCAGCACAGGGCCCCCCTGGCCCTGGCCGTTCGCCAGTTTCTGGCACAACAGCTCGACTATGACGCCCTGCAAGACGTGAGCTGGCAGCTGCTCGGCCAATGGCAGTCTCTGCCCCGGGACTGCGCCGACAAGCAAGCCGATAGCCCGCAGGAGAGCGTGTTCTGGCACCTGCTGCACAGTCTGCACCTCTGGAACCAGAATGAGCTGGCTCAGGATCCGGCGTTGCGCCACCAGTTGCATGACTGCGCCGCCTGTTTGCTGGGCGAGGGACCGGCACCGCTGGGCTGCATAGGAACCCGACCCTGAGCTCATCGCACGGGATGGCTGGCTCCCGGCAGAGCAAGGTGAGGCCAGGGGTGGCCGACGAGCCTCAATAATCTCATTCGACACCGCGTTAACGACCCATCGCCGCCGTGATCCGCCCTCTGGCGGCCAGACGACCTCCCTTTGTCCCCACAATCTGAGCGCCCGCCTTGGCGCGGGCGGATGAACCTGCCAAAATGGCTCACTTTTCCCGAGGAGTCAGGCACTTGAACGCTGTCAGCAAACCAAGCTGGAAAGAATCCCTCCGAGTCTATCTCGAGCCCCGCGTCCTTATTCTGTTTGCCATGGGGTTCTCCTCCGGTTTGCCGCTGTTGCTGGTATTCGGCACCCTCTCCTTCTGGCTGCGCGAGGCGGGAGTGAGCCTGACCGACATCGGCTACATGAGCTGGGTGGCGCTGGCCTATGGGGTCAAGTGGCTGTGGTC
Source organism: Aeromonas rivuli (assembly GCF_000820045.1). Lineage (GTDB taxonomy): Bacteria > Pseudomonadota > Gammaproteobacteria > Enterobacterales > Aeromonadaceae > Aeromonas > Aeromonas rivuli. The sequence continues at coordinate 301,162 of NZ_CDBJ01000027.1, forward strand.
CCCCCTGGTGGACAGGCTGGCCCTGCCGCTGCTCTCGCGTCTGCTCGGCAGACGCCGCAGCTGGATGCTGTTCTCCCAGCTGTTGATCGCCGCGGCCCTGGTCGGCATGTCCTTTTGCGATCCCAAGACCCAGCTCGCTCAGCTTGCGCTGTTCGCCCTGCTGGTGGCCTTTGCCTCCGCCACTCAGGACATAGTGATCGATGCCTACCGCATAGAATCAGCCCCTGAACGCCTTCAGGCGGCCATGGCGGCCTCCTACATGACCGGTTATCGACTGGCCATGATCATGGCCGGGGCGGGCGCTCTTGCCCTGGCAGCCTGGCTTGGCAGCAACAGCGTCTATGACTATCGGGGCTGGCAGTTAACTTACCTGCTGATGGCGGGAATGATGAGCATTGGCCTCATCACCACCCTCTGTTGCCATGAGCCCGACATCGATGTGGCAAGTCAGGACAGGCAGCAAGCGATGCGCAAATCCCTGCTGCTGCAACACGGCTGGCCACGCTCACTGGCGGGACTCGGCGCCTGGGCCTACGAGGCCGTCTGGTGCCCCTTTGCCGACTTCTTCGAACGCCATGGCCGTTCGGCCCTGTTGATCCTCGGGCTCATCGCCTGCTATCGCATCTCGGATGTGGTGATGGGGGTCATGTCCAACAGCTTCTATGTGGATCTCGCCTTCAGCAAGACGGAGGTGGCGACCATCACCAAGGTATACGGTGTCATCATGACACTGGTGGGCGCCAGTGTGGGGGGCATTCTGGTGATGCGCTTTGGCACCTTGCGCATCCTGATGCTGGGCGCCCTGCTCACCGCCAGTACCAATTTGCTGTTCGCGCTGCTCAATCAGATCGGTCACAACCTGGAGCTGCTGACCCTGATCATCTCCCTGGATAATCTGAGCGCCGGCATCGCTACCGCGGCGTTCATCACCTATCTGTCGAGCCTGACCAATGTCGCCTTCTCGGCCACTCAATATGCCCTGTTCAGCTCCGTCATGCTCTTGCTGCCAAAACTGCTGGCTGGCTTCTCCGGTGGCTTCGTCGAACAGTTTGGCTACAGCGTCTTCTTCATTGGGACCAGTCTGCTGGGCATCCCGGTGCTGATCCTCATCACCATGGTTGCCAGACGAAACAGTGCGTTGTTACCGAAATCGAGCGAATAGCAAGCGTTTGCGCCAATTTGGGGGTGATTAGATTCACACTTCCAGAGAAAGTTCCCTCTTGATCGTTTATCCGCGGAAATTAATTGGCTAGAATCCCTCCGCTCCTTGTGGGCAGGCTACGGAAAACCTCAACTAAACGCACAAGAGACCAATAAAATGGCCAAATTGAACAAGACTCTGATCGCGGCAGGCTTGCTGGCAGCATCCGCCACTCCGGCTATGGCTGCCGACTATAGCGGCGACATCCACAAGAACGACTACAAGTGGATGCAGTTCAACCTGATGCACACCATCGGTCAGCTCCCCCACGGTGACCACGACTACGACGATACCTATTTTGAAATGGAATTCGGTGGTCGTTCAGGTATGTTTGACCTCTATGGCTATGTTGATGTTTTTGATATCTTCAACACCAGCAAGAGCGATAAGCATGATGGTCAAAATATCTTCATGAAGTTCGCTCCACGTATGTCTCTGGATGCACTGACTGGTAAAGATCTTTCCTTTGGTCCAGTTAAAGAGCTTTATATTGCAAGCTTGAGCAACGTTAGTGATGACCAATTTGACACCATGATTGGTCTGGGTTCAGATGTGATGGTTCCTTGGTTTGGCAAAATGGGTATGAACCTCTATGCTCGCCATTCCTTGCAGAATAATTTCTTCAAAGAAGAGGAAGGTCACTGGAACGGCTATCAGTTCTCCATGAACTGGTTCAAACCCTTCTACACCTTCTCCAACGGTAGCTTCATAGCCTATCAAGGTTATCTGGATTACCTGTTTGGTGCCGATACCTATGATGTTGCCTCACAGTCTACTGATGGTACCTCCATGTTCAACGGCCTGTACTGGCACTCCGACCGCTACGCCGTCGGTTACGGCCTGAAGTACTTCAATGATGTCTACGGCATCCAAAACTCTGATGGTTTCAAATCCACTGGTTTCGGTCACTACTTCTCCGTGACCTACAAGTTCTAATCGAACCCGTAGCACGCAGAAACGAAAAACCGGAGCCCTGGGCTCCGGTTTTTTTATGGCGCAACGCGCAGAAAAAGAGGGCCGAACCCTCTTCCCCCGGGCTCAGTCGCGGAAATTCTGGAACTGCATAGGCTGACCCAGCTCGGCGCCACGCACCAGGGCCATGGCCTCTTGCAAGTCGTCACGCTTCTTGCCGGTGACGCGCACTTCATCGCCCTGAATGGCGACCTGCACCTTGATCTTGGAATCCTTGATGAGCTTCACCAGCTTCTTGGCGACCTCTTTCTCGATCCCTTGCTTGAACTTGACGTTCAGATGGAAACGCTTGCCGGAGTGGACGCTATCGCCCGCCTCCATTGAACTGTTTTCGATGTTGCGCTTGAGCAGGGCTGCGCGCAGTATCTCTACCATCTGCTTGAGTTGGAAGTCGGCATCGGCCTCCAGCTTGACCTCTTCCTTGGCCATCTCGAAGCTGGCTTCTACACCGCGAAAATCGAATCGGGTGGCCAGTTCACGATTGGCGTTGTCGACTGCGTTCAACACCTCGTTCATTTTGACTTCAGAGACAATATCGAATGACGGCATGGCCGGGGCTCCTCATGTTGCGTTCGTTATGAGGGGGCAAATCTACCAGAAAACCGGCAAATTTGCTGATTTCGATAAAGGCGCTCTGTTAGAATCCTTGCCATTGCCGACAGGTGAGACCCATGAGTGTCCACCCCATCGCCATTCGGGCACCTCTCCAGGTCGAATGGCCCACCCTCTTGATCGAGTCATATCATGCCAAGCGGATCTCAATCCCCCCTCCCCCCCTCCTGGTCCCTGCTCGGTTGTGGCGCACTCGGCGGCGTCTTCGCCGCCCTGCTGACCCAATCCGGCCAACCGACTCAGGTGCTGCTACGCGAGCGCCACAGAGCGACACTGCACCCCGTCATCGACTTTACCGGGCTGGATGGCCAGCATGGGCTGCTCAGCATTGCCAGGGGTTTCCTGGCCGATAACCCCCCCATCCGTCGCCTGTTGGTGATGACCAAGGCGGATCAGGTGATCCCCGCCTTGCAGCCCCTGGTCGGCAAGCTGGACAAGTCTGTGCCCATAGTGCTGCTGCACAACGGCATGGGGGTGGCCGAGCGGGTCGCCGAGCTGTTTGCAGAGAACCCCATCATCGCGGGTGTCACCAGCCATGGCGCCCTGCAGCAGGGCCATTTCGTGTTCCGCCACACTGGCCGGGGCGAGACCTGGCTAGGCCCGGTCAACGAGCAGGGGCGCCACTTCGCCCATCTGGCAGACCGCCTTGCCCAGGCCCTGGGCCAGGCGGGCTGGGACGAGCAGATCCTCGCCCGCCAATGGCACAAGCTCGCCATCAACTGCGCCATCAACCCCCTCACCGCCCTCTATCGCATCAAGAATGGCGAGCTGACAGGTCCACGCTTTGCCGACACCTTGCAGCAAGTCTGCATCGAGGTGGCCGATGTCATGAATGCAGAGGGCATTGCCACGACCCACGAGGAGCTGGCGCGGCGGGTACAGTCGGTCGCCGGACTGACCGCGGACAACTACTCTTCCATGCAGCAGGATCTGGAGCAGGGCAAAGAGACTGAGATAGAGGCCATCACCGGCTTCCTGCTGGCCAAGGCGCGCCTCCACGGCATCATGGTACCGGTCAACCAGGGCCTCTATCAGGCCGTCAAGGATCGCCACCAGGCCGAGCGCTGATCCACCTTTAGTCCTCAACCGGAGCAGGAGTCCCCCATGAGTGTCTTGGTATTGGTCGCCCCCGGCTCGGAGGAGATAGAAACCGTTGCCATCCTGGATGTGCTGGTGCGCGCCAACATAGCGGTGCTGCTCGCCTCCTGCTGCCCGTTGGGCCTGCGCCAAATTCGCGCCTCACGCGGGGTTCAGCTGGTCGCCGATTGCCATCTCGACGAGCTGCCGCAAGAGGAGTTCGAGATGATAGTGGTGCCCGGCGGCCTGCCCGGCAGCGAGTGCATCCGCGATAACAGCCGCGCCATCGGTCTGCTGCGCGAACAAGCCGCGAACGGTCGCTGGCGCGCGGCCCTGTGCGCCGCCCCCGCCGTGGTGCTGCTGCCCCATCAGCTGCTGGGGCAAGCCAGCGTCACCTGCCATCCCGGCTTTTGGGCCCAGATCCCCGCCGCCCAACTCCGCCATGAGCGGGTGGTGATAGACAAGGGCGCGCGGCTGGTGACCAGCCAGGGACCGGGGACGGCCATCGAGTTTGCCCTCACCCTGGTGCAGGTGCTGCGTGGCGCCACTGCGGCCGAGGCCGTGGCTGGCCCGATGATCCTTTAAGAGAAATGGCCACTGGATCGACCCATCAGCTTGCCGAGGCGACATCGCCAACGAAAAGGCCTCCGCGAGGGAGGCCTTTCTGATCTCAGGGCCAGCCTGATCCGGCTGGCGGAGGGGAAGCGCTTACTTCACCGTCACCCGGGCAAACTTGCGCTTGCCGACCTGATAGACGGCGGTGCCGGCAGCGATCAGCGCCTTGCCATCGTCCAGCTTGTCGCCATCCACCTTGACCGCGCCCTGCTTGATCATGCGCAGTGCCTCGGAGGTGGTCTCCACCAGGCCGGCGTCCTTGAGCAGGTTGGCGATGGCCAGGCCGTCCCCTTCCAGGGCCAGTTCGACTTCCGGCATCTCGTCCGGGATGGCGTTCTTGGAGAAACGCTGGGTGAAGTCTTCGTGGGCCGCCTCGGCCGCCGCCTCGTCGTGATAACGGGCGATGATCTCTTTCGCCAGCCAGATCTTCACGTCGCGCGGGTTCAGGGTACCGGCTTCGATGCCGGCCTTGAAGCCTTCGATGTCCGCCAGCGGGCGGGAGGAGAGCAGCTCGTAGTAGTTCCACATCAGGGTGTCGGTGATGGACATGATCTTGCCGAACATCTCGCCTGGGGCATCGTGCACGCCGATGTAGTTGGCGGCGGACTTGGACATCTTCTTGACGCCGTCCAGACCCACCAGCAGCGGCATCATCAGCACGCACTGGGCGGCCATGCCAGCATCTTTTTGCAGCTCGCGACCCATCAGCAGGTTGAACTTCTGATCGGTACCGCCGAGCTCGACATCCGCCTTTAGCGCGACCGAGTCATAGCCTTGCAGCAGCGGGTAGAGGAATTCGTGAATGGCGATGGACTGGCCGCTGCTGTAGCGCTTCTTGAAGTCGTCGCGCTCCATCATGCGGGCCACGGTCTGCTTGGCCGCCAGCTTGATCATGCCGGTCGCGCCCAGCTCACCCAGCCAAGTGGAGTTGTACTCGATACGGGTCTTGGCGGGATCCAGGATCTTGAACGCCTGCTCCGCATAGGTGAGGGCGTTGTGCTTGATGGCCTCTTCGGAGAGCGGCGGACGGGTGCTGTTCTTGCCGGAGGGATCCCCCACCATGGCGGTGAAGTCGCCGATCAGCAAGATGATCTCATGGCCCAGATCCTGGAAGGTCTTCAGCTTGTTGAGGATCACGGTATGACCCAGGTGAATGTCCGGAGCCGTCGGGTCCATGCCCAGCTTGATGCGCAGCGGGCGCCCTTCCTTCAACTTGGCAACCAGTTCTTCTTCAACCAGAATTTCTTCCGCTCCGCGCTTGATCTCGGCTAGCGCCACCTCGAGCTGGGACATTTTTTGACTCTCCAATCACGATTCCACAGGGCCAGACATATTACTGGAATGGCGAGACAATTGGAAAGCCTGTAAAATCCGCTGATTCCGCCCGACTTCACACCCTTTTCTCATGCATATTTGGCACACCTTCAACGCTCTTCCCCTCTGGCACCGCAAGATGGTGCTTATTCTGAGCATCCTGGTGATGATGCTGGCCGCCTGGCCCGGCGAACAGGCCGTCGCCACCCGGGTCGATGAGCATGCCGCAAGTCTGACCCGCGACGAGTTGCCGGACGAGCAGGATCGCCTCGCACTGGAGCAGACTGTCCGCCCGGCCAAGCCTCTTTATGTCACCAAGCAGGTCAAGGTTCGCAGCGGCGACAACATGGGGGTCATCTTCCAGCGTCTGGGCCTCGGCACGGCAGATCTGCACCTCATCGATCAGCTCGCGGCCGCCGATCCGCTGCGCATGCTCAAACCCGGTCAGGAGCTGACCTTCAAACTCACCCAGGGCGGCGAACTGCAGAGCCTCTATTACCCTCACAGTCTGGAGCAGGCGCTCAAGGTCAACCGACGGGAAGATGGCTTCGTGGCCAAAGTGGTTCGCCTGGAACTCGACACCCGTGAAAACTGGGCCCAAGGCAATATCCGCTCCAGCTTCTGGGGCGCCGCCGTCGAAGCGGGCATGACCGAGGATCAGATCATGGATTTGGCCGCCATCTTCGGCTGGGACATCGACTTTGCCCAGGACTTGCAACCGGGGGACAGCTTCCGGGTGCTGTTCGAGGAGAAATACCAGGATGAGGAGCGGGTCGCCTCCGGTGATATTCTGGCCGCCGAGTTCGTCAACCAGGGCGAGGCCTACCGCGCCGTGCTGAGCGATGATGGCAACTACTACACCCCGGCGGGCAAGGCGATGCGCAAGAGCTTCCTGCGCGCGCCGGTCAACTTCAAGTACATCAGCTCCAACTTCAACCCGCGTCGCCTGCACCCGGTCACCGGCAAGGTGCGCCCCCACAACGGCATCGACTACGTGGCCCCCGTGGGCACCCCCATCATGGCCTCGGGGTCGGGGAGCGTGGTGGCCGCCGGTTACAACCAGTTCAACGGCAACTATGTGTTCATCAAGCATGCCGGCAATTATGTGACCAAATACCTGCACCTCTCCAAGCGCACCGTCAACAAGGGTCAGCGGGTGAAGCAGGGACAGACCATCGGCCTGCTGGGCAGCACGGGCCGGGTCACGGGCGCCCATCTGCACTACGAATTCCTGGTCGCCGGGGTACACAAGAACCCCCGCACCCTGACCCTGCCTCAGGCAGAAACCCTCAGCGGCCGCGAGTTGAGCCAGTTCAAGGCCCAGGCCCTGCTGCAACTCGCCAAGCTGGAGCGCTCAGAGCCTCAGCTTGCCCAGCGCCGGGACGGATCCTGAGTCAAGGGCTCACCCGGATCACGGGGAGCAAGCAGCAGCCATCGCCGGTATGGCGACAGGCAAAGCGGTTATCACAAGCAATGACAAGGAGCCCTCAGATGGCGGAACGTTACTTGGGTCTGATGTCCGGCACCAGTCTGGATGGCATCGATGCGGTGCTGATAGAGACGGATGGGGATGGCGTGCGGGTCGAGGCGGCGCTGTGCCATCCCTGGCCCGATGACACGGCTCACGCGCTGCACACCCTCTGCACCCCGGGTGAGAACGAAATCGATCGCATGGGGGTGGCCGATAACCTGGTGGCCCGTGAATTTGCCGCCGCCGCTCAGGCTCTGCTCGACAAAACGGGGCTCGCGCCCGCCGACATCCGTGCCATCGGCTCCCACGGCCAGACCATTCGCCACCGCCCCCAGCTCGGCTTCACCCTGCAAATTGGCAACAGCGCCCTGTTGGCCGCACTGACCGGCATCGACGTCATCAGCGACTTCCGCAGTCTGGACATGGCCCTCGGCGGCCAGGGAGCCCCCCTGGTGCCCGCCTTCCATCAGGCCATTTTTGCCAAAGCGGGCGCCCTGCGGGTGGTGTTGAATCTGGGCGGCATCGCCAATATCTCTGTGCTGCCGGCCAATGCCAGCGGCGGCTCCGGTTGCAATGTCTATGGCTTCGACACCGGCCCCGCCAACACCCTGCTCGATGGCTGGTATCGCCGTCATCAACCCCAGGGCGGCAACTACGATGCCGGTGGCCAGTGGGGTGCCAGCGGCCAAGTGGTTCCTGAACTGCTCGACAAACTGCTCAGCCACCCCTACTTCGCCGCCCCCGCCCCCAAGAGCACCGGGCGGGAGATGTTTACCCTGGAGTGGCTAGACGGCGAGCTGGCAGGCAGCCATTACTCCCCCGTCGATGTGCAGCGCACCCTGCAGGCGCTGAGCTGCCACAGCATCGCCCGCCAATTGCCCGCGCTTGCAACGGGAGCGGATGACCCCCCCCCCAGGCCGAGCTGTTTGTCTGCGGCGGCGGTGCCCACAACGACCCGCTGCTGGCCGAGCTGTTTGTCTGCGGTGGCGGTGCCCATAATGGCCCGCTGCTGGCCGAGCTGGCGGCCCTGCTGCCCCGCTGGCGCATCGCCAGCACGGCCGAGCTGGGGCTCGCCCCCGACTGGGTGGAAGGAGCCGCCTTTGCCTGGCTGGCGCAGCGCTTCATTGCGCGCCAGCCAGGCAACCTGCCCGCCGTCACCGGCGCCAGCCGACCAGCGGTACTGGGTGCCCTCTATCCAGCCTGAAGGGCCGAGAGGGGCAATAGGGGTAGCCAACTGTCATCCCGGCCCCGTTTATCAAACCGGGCAACCTGCCCTTATTCGAGCACCGGCGCCAGTCGACCGGCCGTACTCGGTGCCCTCTATCCCGCCTGAAGGGCCGAGAGGGGCAATAGGGGTAGCCGACTGTCATCCCGGCCCCGTTTATCAAACCGGGCAACCTGCCCTTATTCGAGCTCCGGTGCCACAGCCACCCGGCGGTACTCGATGCCCTCTATCCCGCCTGAGCGGGCAACCAGCGCACACGAACAGAGAGGGCGGCACATGCCGCCCTCTCTGTCATAATCCGGCTCTGCCGGCAGACGTTATCGACCTTGTTCTCTTCCCTTCTTTTTCCCGCTGCAATTTCATTGCATAAATCTGGATGTCATATGCAGCCCGTATTGGTTGATTGCGGCGGCTCGCTTGCGTCAATGACATCGTCGCCATGCAGCCTGGGCGAATGATAATTCCCGCCTCTGTTTCAAGGGTCAAAAACGGACACTGGCTAGCATATTTTTGATGTTGCTGACAGCCCCGTTCATGGGCATAAAATGCATAGCCATTCATATTGGGGTGCATGAACAGCAAAATATTGCCGATGATTAACCCTTTATTCACAGAATTGATCAACGACGGCCCGAGACAAACCCACGCACTGCGGCCATTTCCCTTATAAGGCGCGTTATGACACCCGGCCAGCCGTTATATATCGTGAATTGAACCGCATTTTAGCTAAATTTCAGAGCATTGACCCACCTCATAGAAATACGATCCTGGTTTGCATCCCTTGGTCGGCCCCCCATAGAATCCCCCTGTCTGAATCATCAACCCGATCCATTTCTCCATCAGCCGCTCGCCCACGCAGGCGACGTCGAAGCAAGACTCGAAACAGCGATGACTGTTTTCCGTATCACCCGTCGTCATTCGTCGGGAGCGGGCAACTGTTGCCGAAATAAAGCGAGGCGTGCGGCAAACGAGGAAGGAAGGCGTTGACCCTACATCAATAAAGAGAAAGGAGTATCGCCATGAGTGGTACCATCATCAAGTCAGCCAGAAATACCCCCAGTGCCCCCCAGGATCTGAGCCCCTGCACCCAGAGCGTGGCCTTCTCCCACTACAACAATATTTCGGCGCAACTGCCCGTCGATCCCAAGACCGGCAAGCTGGTGAGTGGCGATATCCAGGCGCAGGCCAGACAGTGCCTCACCAATATCAAGGCCATCGTCGAGAGCATCGGCCACGGGATGGACGATATGGTCAAAGCCACCATATTCCTGAAAGACATGGGGGATCTGGAGGCGGTCAACAGCGTTTATCGCGAATTTTTCCCGGGCTATGTGCCGACCCGCACCGTGCTCGCCGTGGCCGCCCTGCCGATGCATGCCCTGGTGCAGATGGACGCCCTTATCTCCAACGGCGAAGGCACCTTCCCCCAGGCACCCTGCGCCTTAGTGAAACTCGCCCGCAATAGCGACAAAGCCCCGCAGTGTGCACTCTCGACCCATACCGTTGCCTTCTCTCACTACAACAATATCGGTGCCCAGCTGCCGGTGGATGCCGCCACCGGCCAGCTGGTCGGCGGTGGCATCCAGGAGCAGGCGGCCCAGTGCCTGCGCAATATCAAAAACGTGCTGGAGAGCATAGATGTGCCCTTTGACGATATCGTCAAGGTGACTGTCTACCTGACCAGCCTCGCGGATCTGGAGGCCGTCAACGAGGTCTACCGCACCTTCTTCCCGGACTCCGCCATCGCCCGCGCCGTGGCTTATCTGCCCGCTCGCTCGGTGGTCAGTGCCACCGCCCTGCCACTGGGTGCCCGGGTGCAGATGGATGCGGTCATCTCCCACGGTGACGGCACCCCGCCCCAGCTGGTGGAAGACAGGCACAACCTGGTGATCCGCGCCCGCAATACCGACAAGGCACCGCGCAGCCCGCTCCATTGCCAGAGCGTCGCCTTCTCCCACTACAACCACTTGACTGCGCAGCTGCCGATCGACATGGCCACCGGCAAGGTGCTGACTGGCTGTATCAAGGAGCAGACTGCCCAGTGCCTCGACCATATCGAGACCATCGTGGAGAGCATCGGCCACGGGATGGACGATATCGTCAAGGTCAATATCCAGCTGAAGAACATCGAGGATCTGGAAGCAGTAAACGCCATCTACGCCAAATACTTCCCGAGCTATCTGCCCGCCCGCACCGTCATTGGCGTGAGCGAACTGCCCGCCGGCGCCATGATCCAGATGGATGCTGTACTCTCCAATGCGGAAAGTACCCCGCCGCAGGTGTAAGGGGCGGTTTAAATAGCAAAAAGAGACCGGCTATATGTCGGTCTCTTTTTACGTAACACGAAGAGATATTATTTTTATGGCATCGACGTAAAGAACGCGAACGTTCGATTACGCTTCGCTAATCGAACCTACGAGGTTATAACTATTATATATATAATCCCATGCGATTAGTGATTCATGAAGACACTTATATGCATCTAATAAAAACTGTCCATTTTCATCATTTACACAGGCTTTAATTTTTACACAACCTCTATCTTTAGGCACAATAAAATACCTCCCCTCCAACCGATAAATAACTGAGATTAATTCAGAATTAACCAAGATGCTTTGTACAACTGAAAGCTGAGCAAAATTCCCACTACGGCTTTTTCTAAGCCCACCGTGCTTTAGACCATTTGCTATATCAGAACAATATGTCAAACAGCTATGCTTGTTAATTTCACTTTCAAGCATTTCTTTGTTAATACTTGGGTTTATATTTATTAACTCAGCTATAAGCAGGTCTTTTATTGACCAACACCAAACAAATGCTGATTCGATATCGTCTTGAACTTGGATAAGGGGTTTTATTCCATTAACAATAAAACTATGATTATTAAAATCAACTATATTTTCAGGCCATTCTAAATTTGATGATTTACTTATATATCGTGAAACCCTTTGCTTTAATTGATTATTCAAAGAGATGCTCCCTATTTTTACCAGTAAACCCTATTCAAAAAATAATAATTCACATCCTGCTACTCACAGTTTCTTCAGTCAAAGGTTGTTCAACAAAAAAACGCCTCCATAGGGAGGCGCTTTTCAATTCAGTACCAAGCAATCAGCAATTACAGGGACTCTGCGGTCGCGACCACGTTTTCCACGGTAAAGCCGAATTCCTTGAACAGCAGCTCGGCCGGGGCGGACTCACCGAAGGTGGTCATACCTATGATCTTGCCGCCAAAGCCCACGTACTTGTACCAGTAGTCGGCGATGCCCGCTTCGATGGCCACGCGCTTGGTGACGGAAGACGGCAGGACAGACTCCTTGTACTCGGCGCTTTGTGCGTCGAACACGTCGGTGGCCGGCAGGGAAACCACGCGCACGGCGCGGCCCTTGGCGGTCAGCTGCTCATAGGCGGCCACGGCCAGCTCCACTTCGGAACCGGTGGCGATCAGGATCAGCTCCGGAGTACCGGCGCAATCTTTCAGCACATAACCACCCTTGGCGGTATCGGCCAATTGCTGGGCGGTGCGGTCCATCTGGGGCAGGTTCTGACGAGAGAAGATCAGCGCAGTCGGGCCGTCCATACGCTCGATGGCGTGCTTCCAGGCGATGGCGGATTCAACCTGATCACAGGGGCGCCAGGTGCTCATGTTCGGAGTCAGACGCAGGGAGGCTATCTGCTCTACCGGCTGGTGAGTCGGGCCATCTTCACCCAGACCGATGGAGTCGTGGGTGTAAACGAAGATGGCGCGCTGCTTCATCAGGGCGGCCATGCGCAGGGCGTTACGGGCGTACTCCATGAACATCAGGAAGGTGGCGCCGTAGGGGATGAAACCACCGTGCAGGGCGATGCCGTTCATGATGGCGGACATGGCGAACTCGCGCACACCGTAATGGATGTAGTTGCCTGCCGCGCTCTCGGGAGTCAGAGACTTGGAGCCGGACCACATGGTCAGGTTGGACGGCGCCAGATCGGCGGAACCACCCATGAACTCGGGCAGCAGCTTGCCGAAGGCTTCCAGGGAGTTCTGGGACGCTTTACGGGTCGCTATCTTGGCCGGGTTGGCTTGCAGGGTTTCGATGATCTTGGCGGATTCAGCGGCCCAGTTGGCTGGCAGCTCGCCTGCGGTACGGCGCTTGAATTCGCTTGCCAGGGTCGGGTGAGCGGCTTCATAGGCGGCAAACTTGGCAGCCCAGTCGGATTCGAGCTTGGTGCCTTTCTCCTGGGCATTCCACTCGGCGGCGATCTCGGACGGGATGACGAAGGGCGCGTGATCCCACTTCAGGAAGGCACGGGCGGCGGCGATCTCGTCGTTGCCCAGCGGTGCGCCGTGGCAATCGTGGGAGCCGGACTTGTTCGGGGAGCCGTAGCCAATGATGGTGCGGCAGCAGATCAGGGTCGGCTTGCCGGTCTCGGCCTTGGCGGCTTCGATGGCGGCATTGATGGCTTCCGGGCTGTGACCGTCAACGGCCGGGATGACGTGCCAGCCGTAGGCTTCGAAACGCTTGGGGGTGTCATCGGTGAACCAGCCTTCCACGTGACCGTCGATGGAGATGCCGTTGTCATCCCAGAACGCGATCAGTTTGCCAAGCTGCAGGGTACCGGCCAGGGAGCAAGCCTCGTGGGAGATACCTTCCATCAGGCAGCCGTCGCCCATGAAGGCGTAGGTGTAATGGTCGACGATGTCGTGACCCGGCTGGTTGAACTGCTCGGCCATGGATTTTTCAGCGATCGCCATGCCCACGGCATTGGTGATGCCCTGACCCAGCGGGCCAGTGGTGGTTTCGATGCCAGGGGCATAACCGTACTCAGGGTGACCCGGGGTGCGAGAGTGCAGTTGGCGGAAGTTTTTCAGATCCTCGATGGTGAGGTCGTAACCGGAGAGATGCAGCAGGGAGTAAATCAGCATGGAGCCGTGGCCGTTGGACAGCACGAAACGGTCGCGGTCGGCCCACTTGGGGTTGTTCGGGTTGTGCTTGAGGTGGCCACGCCACAGCACTTCGGCGATATCTGCCATTCCCATGGGGGCGCCCGGGTGACCGGAGTTGGCTTTTTGTACGGCATCCATACTCAATGCGCGAATGGCATTGGCAAGCTCTTTACGAGAAGGCATCTGTATCTCCTGCGATTGCTTCATTTGATGGCCAAGATTAAGGCGCGTTATTGTCCCAGCAGGGCGGGCGAGGTGCAAATATTATCTGGGCGAATAAAGTGGCTTTGGGAGCGCAGTCGCTTTTCTTGCCCCGGCAAACGATTCGCGTTGCGGCCATTTGCAACCCTTTATGGGTAAGGCTGGCCACAGCTGGCACCAAACCAAAATAGTGCTGGCAATCACCCTCCCCCCTCTTTAAAATAGACGTCCAGATGGAGATACCTCTACAAAGACGTCCCTAGAGTGACGTCCCGATGCAGATATCTCAAATACCAAGACTCTCCTTTTTACCCGGTTATGGCCAAGGCGATAACCCCTAGCGTTGAGAATGCTTCCATGGCAAAGCTGTTTACTTCCGAGTCGGTCTCCGAAGGCCATCCCGATAAAATCGCCGACCAGATCTCCGATGCGGTGCTGGATGCCATCCTGGAACAGGATCCCATGGCCCGTGTCGCCTGTGAGACCCTGGTCAAGACAGGCATGGTACTGGTTGGCGGCGAAGTAACCACTTCTGCCTGGGTCGACATCGAGCAGATCGTGCGCGATACCGTGCGCGAGATTGGCTACACCCACTCCGACATGGGCTTCGATGCCGACTCCTGCGCCGTGCTCAACGCCATCGGCAAGCAGTCCCCGGACATCAACCAGGGTGTTGACCGTGCCGATCCCTATGAGCAGGGCGCCGGTGACCAGGGCCTGATGTTTGGCTACGCCACCAACGAGACCGAGGTGCTGATGCCAGCACCCATCACTTACTCTCACCTGTTGGTGAAGCGTCAGGCCGAAGTGCGCAAGAATGGCACCCTGCCCTGGCTGCGTCCGGATGCCAAGAGCCAGCTCACCTTCGCCTATGACAGCGAAGGCAAGATCCTTGGCGTCGATGCCGTGGTGCTCTCCACCCAGCATTGCGACTCCATCAGCCACGCCGATCTGGTCGAAGCGGTGCGCGAAGAGATCATCAAGCCGGTACTGCCCGCCGAGTGGATCAGCAAGAACACCAAGTTCTTCATCAACCCGACCGGCCGTTTCGTCATCGGCGGCCCCATGGGTGACTGCGGTCTGACCGGTCGCAAGATCATCGTCGATACCTACGGCGGCATGGCCCGTCACGGTGGTGGCGCCTTCTCCGGCAAGGATCCATCCAAGGTGGATCGCTCCGCCGCCTACGCCGCTCGCTATGTCGCCAAGAACATAGTGGCCGCCGGTCTGGCCGACCGCTGTGAGCTGCAAGTCTCCTACGCCATCGGCGTGGCCGAGCCGACCTCCATCAGCGTCGAAACCTTCGGCACCGCCAAGGTCTCCGAGGAGCTGCTGGTCACGCTGGTGCGCGAGCACTTCGAACTGCGCCCCTACGGCCTCATCGAGATGCTGGATCTCAAGCGCCCCATCTTCAAGGCCACCGCCGCCTACGGCCATTTCGGTCGCGAAGAGTTCCCCTGGGAGCGTACCGACAAGGCCGAGCTGCTGCGCGCCGCCGCTGGCCTCTAAGCCAGCCGGTAATCAGAAAGGGGAGCTCAGGCTCCCCTTTTTCATGGCCGGGATCCTGATGAACAGACCCCTTGCCTGCTTTTCGTCAGCATGAGCAAGAGGTAGACTGCCCCCTTTCGCTCACCTGCATGAATAGCCTTCAATTGCCCATGTCAGCACTTACTCTCACCCCGCTACAGATGCAGCAGACCCTGACCGAACGGGTCCATCTCTGTTTCAGTCAAGCCGAGCAGAAACTGGGGCGCCCGTTCCCGCGTCCGCACATCCACTGCAACATGCGTGGCCGGGCTGCGGGAGCGGCACGGCTGCAAACCTGGGAGCTGCGCTTCAACCCGGCACTGTTTGCGGCCAATTATCAGGCCTTCCTCGATGAGGTGGTGCCCCATGAGGTAGCGCACCTGCTGGTGCATGCCTTGTGGGGCGCAGGACGAGGCAAGGGGCGAGTGCTTCCCCACGGCCGCCAGTGGCAATCGGTGATGCAGGAGGTCTTCAATCTGGAACCCAGAACCACCCACAGCTTCGATCTCGCCGTACTGGCTCAGCCTAACGTGACCTACGCCTGTGCCTGTCAGCAGCACCAGCTCTCCATCCGCCGCCATAACAAGGTGGCGCGCGGGGAGGCCAACTACCATTGCCGCCGCTGTAAGCAGGTGCTCACTCGCCCCTGAGTCGCATTCTTGTCGCCCCCATGCCAGGGGCGCGGCCAACCTCACTCCCGACCCCCTTAAGGAAGCCCATGTCTCGTTTCGCCTCGTTCATCCTGCTTGCCCTCTTCATGGCCCTGCCGTTGCAAGCCCAGACCTTTCGCACCGCCAAGCAAAGTCTTAATCGCCTCTATCAGTCCCACCCCACCAGCTTCTACTGCGGCTGCGACATCGACTATCAGGGCAAGCAGATGAGCCCGGATCTGGCCAGCTGTGGCTATGAGCCGCGCAAGCAGGCCAAACGCGCCGCCCGCATCGAGTGGGAACATGTGGTGCCCGCCTGGGAGTTCGGCCACCAGCTGCAGTGCTGGCAGGAGGGTGGGCGCAAAAACTGCGGCAAGAGCGACGAGTTCAACCAGATGGAGGGGGACATGCACAACCTCTTCCCCGCCATCGGCGAGGTGAATGGCGACAGAGCCAACTACCGCTTCTCCGACTGGAACGGCAAGCCGAACCAGTATGGCCAGTGCCAGATGCTGGTGGATTTCAAGGAGCGCCGGGTACAGCCGCCCAAGGGGCCGGTACGGGGCCAGATAGCCCGCGCCTATCTCTATATGAGCAAACAACACGGGCTGCGTCTGGCCGCACAACAACGTAAACTGTTCGAAGCCTGGGACAGGCAGTACCCGGCAGATAGCTGGGAGTGCGAACGCAATCGCCGCATCGGCAAGCTGCAGGGCAACACCAATCCCTTCATTGAAAAGCAGTGCCAATGACACCATGTAAGGAAGCAGGCGTCCCCTTGCTCCCAGACAGGGCGGGATGAGAGCCATCCCGCTCATTGAATCAGCCAAGAGACAGACACTCAGCCATGCGCATTCCACGTATCTATGAACCGGCCGCCCTGCAGGTTGGCCAGACCCTCGCCCTGTCGGAAGACGGTGCCAATCACATAGGCCGGGTGCTGCGCATGCAGGCCGGTCAGGCCATCGAGCTGTTCAACGGCGATGGCCAGCAGTACCACGCCCTCATCACCAGCGTCGGGAAAAAATCCCTCGAGGTGAGCATAGAGAGCGCCGAGGCCCGCTCGATCGAGTCGCCTCTGGCCATCCACCTGGGCCAGGTGATCAGCCGTGGCGACAAGATGGACTTCACCATCCAGAAATCGGTGGAGCTGGGCGTCACCTGCATCACCCCGCTCTTCTCCGAGCGCTGCGGCGTCAAACTGCCCGCCGATCGGCTGGAGAAGAAACGCGAACAGTGGCAGAAGGTGGTGATCAGTGCCTGCGAGCAGTGCGGCCGCAATGTGGTGCCAGAGGTGCGTATGCCCATGGAGCTGGATGCCTGGCTGGCAGAAGAGACCCAGGAGCTCAAGCTCAACCTGCACCCGCGCGCCGAGTACAGCATCAGCACCCTGCCTATCCCTGCGCACGGCGTACGCCTGCTGATAGGCCCGGAGGGCGGCTTGTCCAGCGACGAGATCGCCCGTACTGTGCAGGAAGATTTCAAAGAGATGCTGCTGGGGCCCCGGGTGCTGCGCACCGAAACCGCGGCCCTGACCGTCATCACGGCACTGCAGTGCCGGTTTGGCGATCTCGCTTAATGCCATCGGGCAGCGTCGATAAGCCCCGTGGCGGCATCCTCGAACGATTGCAGCCTTAAACGGCCGATTACGCTTCGCTAATCGACCCTACAACCCAACCGAGCCACAGAAGGAATTCCGGATGACCATCAAACTCGGCATCGTGATGGACCCCATCTCGACCATCAACATCAAGAAAGACTCCAGCTTTGCCATGTTGCTGGAAGCCCAGCGCCGTGGCTATGAGCTCTTCTATCTGGAGATGGCGGATCTCTACATGGAGGCCGGGCGCGCCTTTGGCACCATGCGCCCACTGCGCGTGGATCAGAACCCGGCCAAGTGGTATGAACTGGGCGAGGTGGTCGATCAGCCGCTCAGCGAGCTCAATGTGATATTGATGCGCAAGGATCCGCCGTTCGACACCGAATTCATCTACGCCACCTACATGCTGGAGCGGGCCGAGGACGAGGGTAGCCTCATCGTCAACAAGCCCCAGAGCCTGCGCGATGCCAACGAGAAGCTCTACACCGCCTGGTTCGCCGAGAACACCCCGACCACGCTGGTCACTCGTCGCGCCGACAAGCTGCGCGCCTTCCACGCCGAGCACAAGGACGTGATCCTGAAGCCGCTGGACGGCATGGGAGGCGCCTCCATCTTCCGCATGAAGGAGGACGATGCCAACGTCGGCGTCATCATCGAGACCCTCACCGAACATGGCAGCCAGTACTGCATGGCGCAGACCTTCCTGCCCGCCATCAAGGACGGTGACAAGCGGGTACTGGTGGTGGACGGTGAGCCGGTGCCTTACTGCCTGGCCCGTATCCCGGCCCAAGGGGAGACCCGTGGCAACCTGGCGGCCGGTGGCCGCGGTGAGGCGCGCCCCTTGAGCGAGGCGGACTGGGCCATCGCCCGCGCGGTCGGCCCGACCCTCAAGGCCAAGGGCTTGATCTTCGTCGGCCTCGACATCATCGGCGATCGGCTGACCGAGATTAACGTCACCAGCCCGACCTGCATCCGCGAGATTGAGGCGGCCTTCGACGTCTCCGTCACCGGCATGCTGATGGATGCCATCGAGCGTCGCCTGGGCCACTGATCAGCCCAGGTTGGCAACACAACGAGGGAGTGGGGCAACCCGCTCCCTCGTTTTTTCGCCTGCCATCTTGTCGCCACAGCGCCGAAGATCCCGCGCGGCGATAACCGCCAAGCACGCAGTGGCCACCGCCAGGAAAGTGGCATGACTCAGCGCTTTCGCAGCCTCTTCTACCAAGAACTGGCCCCCGTTTCAGGGCTCCCATCAGGCTCATCCGATGGCAACTCTCCAGCCCGCCCACTAAAAAAGCGGTTTTGCCCGCCCGCCCTAGCTGCCATAATTGGCCCAAATACCTCGGCCTTGCACTCTTTGACCCATGCAAACACTGCAAAATCATTTTCTGCTCGCCATGCCGAGCCTCAAGGATCCCTACTTCGAGCGTGCCCTCGTCTACCTGTGCGAGCACAGCCCAGAGGGGGCCATGGGGCTGGTGGTCAACATCCCCGTCGACATGGCGCTCGATACCATGCTGGCGCAGCTCAAGCTGACGCCGCCCCCCAAACCCGAACTCAAGCAGCCGGTGTTGCAGGGCGGGCCGGTCGCCGCCGAACGCGGCTTCGTGCTGCACAGCTTTCGCCCCGGCTTCAACTCCAGCCTGCAGGTCAGTGACGAGCTGATGGTCACCACCTCCAAGGACATCTTGGAGACCCTGGGCACGGAGCTGGCGCCGGATCACTATCTGGTGGCGCTGGGCTACGCCGGCTGGAGTGCGGGTCAGCTCGAGCAGGAGCTGGTCGACAGCGCCTGGCTGGTGATACCACCGGACAAGGCCCTGCTGTTTGATACCCCAACCCATTTGCGCTGGCAGCAAGCCGCCGCCAGCATAGGGGTCAACCCCCTGCACCTCTCCAGCGACATAGGGCACAGCTAAGCCTGGCCCTTCTCCCACCTCACAGGAACAGACATGTCATCAGCGCGTAGCATCATGGGTTTCGATTACGGCACCAAGAGCATAGGGGTCGCCATCGGCCAGGAGCTCACCGGCACGGCGCAGCCATTGCGCTCCCTCAAGGCCAATGACGGTGTGCCCAACTGGGACGAGATAGAGAAACTGCTCAAGGAGTGGCAACCGGATCTGCTGGTCGTGGGCCTGCCGCTGAATATGGATGGTACCGATCAGGAGATCACGGTGCGGGCCCGCAAGTTCGGCAACCGCCTCCATGGCCGCTTCGGCAAGCCGGTCGAGTTCAAGGACGAGCGGCTCACCACCACGGATGCCCGCGCCCGTCTGTTCGAACGTGGCGGCTACAAGGCGCTCGACAAGGGCAGCGTGGATGGGGTCTCGGCTCAGCTCATCGTCGAAGCCTGGATGGAAGAGCAATACGGTTGATGCCACACGAGGCCAGATATCCGCTGGCCTCGACACCGCCCCCATCTTTCTCGCGGTTTCCAGCCTGATCCCGCTCCCGACCATGAGACAGGCGAACGCCCATGGCCATGCCTCGTGCCCTGCCCGTTATGTCCCCTTCGATGCCTCGCTATAGAGCCTTCTGATCTCATTGCGCAACCACATCACCTTGGCATCCTGGTTGTGGCGTTTATGCCACAACAAGATGAAGGCGATCTCCAGTTGCTGATAGAGCGCCTCGGCCAGCGGCAGAGGCATGGCGATCAGGTTGTCGTGGTGCCTGGCGGCATAGCCGGCGCAATAGGACGGCGCCACCGCGATCAGCTCATGGCTCGACTGGGAGGCGATGTGCAGGGCCTGCTCGAAACTCGCCACCATGATGGGCACCTCCCGCCTCTGCCCCTCGTCCTCCAGCAGATCGTCCAGCGCCCAGCTGTCGCTGGCCTCCCACACCACGCTTACCTGGGGACAGGCCAGGAAGTTCTCCAGGGACCAGGTCTGCTGGAGCAGGGGGTGATCTTTACGCAGGAACACCACGGGCCTGTCGCTGAACAGTACCTCGTGATCGATGTAATAGGGCAGCCGGTTGACCCTGGCCTGGGAGCGACCGTGGGTCTCCCGGGCGCAGAAGCCGAGATCCGCATCCCCGTTGACTATGTCGTTGAGGGAGTGATGATCCCACCCCAGCATCCTGACCACAGAGTGGGGATACTTCTGGTAGATGGTCATGGGCAGCTCGCTCAGGAAGCTGGTGCTGAAGGGGGACTCCATCACCAGGCTGAAGCGGGCCCCCTCGGGGATCGCCTCGCTGTTAAGGGAAATGATGCTGTCCGTCAGCAGGAACCAGGCCTTGAGCTCCTCCTCCAGGGTCAGGGAGAGCTGGGTCGGCTGCAGCCCCTGACGCACCCGCACCAGGAGGGGATCGTCAAACCAGTCCCGCAGCTTGGCGAGCGCCTTGCTCACCGCCGAGGGGGTGACGCAGAGCTTCTTGGCCGCCCCTGTCACGCTGCGCTCCTGCATCAGGTGCTTGAAGACCACCAGCAGGTTCAAATCCAGTTCACCCAGGTTGCGCATCTTTCCTCTCCCCTTATCCCCGCGACCGCGCTTCGCGCAGCGCGAGCCATGGTAGCAGCCCTTTGACGGCCAGGTAACTGAGCAGGGTCAACAGCAGGGCAGAGATCAGCATCAAGGATGGGGCCACGCCAAGCTGGCCCAGCAGCCAGATATAGAAGCCGGAGAGGCTGATCTGCATGATGCAGAGCAGTGCGCTGGCAAATGCCGCATGGTGCTGACACTCCGCCAGCGCCTCCCCCATCGCCCCCCCGAAGCCGCAGGAGAAGCCGATGCAGACCAGGGCAAAGCCCGGCAGCAGCAAGGGGATGTCGCCCCCCAGCTGCCAGCTGCCAGCTGCCGAGCAGGAGGCAGGCCGCCAGCAGGTAGGCCAGATGGGAGAGCGCCAGCACCCTGTGCTTGCCCAGCCAGCGCAGCAGCAGCGGGGTCAGGAAGGAAGTGGACATGCTCACCCCGGCCATCACCATCATCACTATGGAGTACTGCTCAGTGGTGAAGCCAAGCCCCTGCATCAGGATCAGCGGCGAGACGCTGACATAGACCAGGATGGCGGTCACGCTGGCACTGGTCAGAAGCGAGTGCAGCATGAAGCGCGGGGAGCCCAGCAGGGCCATTGGCCGGGTAGCGCCACTCTGCTGGCGGGCCGGGCGAGTCTCCCTGAGCAGCAGCAGGTTGACCAGACCGCTGACGGCGGCCAGCAACGCCATCGCCACAAAGATCCCGCGCCAGTCGAAATGCGACAGGATGAGATAACCGAGCACAGGCGCCAGCACAGGGATGACACAGATCACCCCGTTTATCATGGAGAGCGCCATCGCCAGCCGCGCCTGGCTCAGCACATCCCGCAGCACGGTAAAGGTCATGATGTAGAGCGCCCCCGCCCCGACCCCCTGCCAGAAACGGCCGAGATAGAACTGGCGGATCCCCACCGCATTGGCCGCCACCAGGGAGGCGAGGACAAAAATCAGGGCGCCTCCCAGCACCACCCAACGCCGTCCATGGCGATCGGCAATGATCCCCCCCAGCAGCACAGTGGCCGCCATGCCGAACAGGTAGATGGAGAAGGCGGTGTGGATCTGCGCCTCGCTCGCCTGCAGGGCATCGGCAATCTGGGGCACTGCCACCAGATAGAGATCGATCCCGACCGGGTAGAGGATGATCATCAGGAAAGTGCACAGCAGGAAAATGCCCATGGATGCTCCATTGCGAAAGGCCAGCCCACGCAGACCATGCCAACCAGCGTCGGTGGCGGGAGCAGGGGGGACAGGTTGAATATGGGCAGCACTATAGGAGGGGCGCCCGCTCGCACCTAGTGACGAGATGGCGATCGGTAGATTCCAGTTTGGAAATTAGGTGGCGGGGGGCAAGCCATTGGGGCCATCAGGTGATCCGTGACTGTGCCGGGCAACACCAAAAAGTACGCCGGGCTATCCCGGCGTACTCATGTCAATCAACGGGGCCGAGCTGTCACTCGCCCAGCTGGCTCAGGATGGCGTGGGCCGCCTTGACCCGGGCTTCGTTGGGGTAGTTGCGATTGGCCAGCATGACGATGCCAATCCCCCTGGCAGGCACGAAAGCCACATAGGCGCCGAAGCCATTGGTGGAACCCGTCTTGTTGAACAGCACACTGCCCCCCGCCACGGCCGGCTTGGTGACAGGGCTCACGGGATGAGGCTTGAGGACCATCTCGGCACTGTTCCCCCCCTGCAATGTCTCCAGGCTCAGCGGGTATTCATACATCTCCCATCCCAACCCCTGGGTCATCTTCCCCACCGAGTAGAAACCGGTGTGGGTCAGCTCTATCGCCTTTTTGACCTCGCTATCCCCCTGATACACCATGTTCGCCCGCACAAAGGCCAGCAGATCGGCCGAGCCGGTCTTGATGCCATAGGCCTCTGCCGCCAGCATCCCCGGATTGACCCTGATCGGTTTGTCATCCTTGGCGTAGCCATAGGCATAATTCGCCATGGCAGCCTCGGGCACGGTGAGATAGGTATGCTCGAGACCTAGCTTGGGCAGCAGAGTCTGGCTCATCAACTGCTCGAAGGGCTGGCCCAGGCTACTCGCCGCCAGATGGCCGAACAGACCTATGCTGGGGTTGGAGTACTGGCGATGGGTTCCCCCCTGATACGGAGGTGACCAGTGGCGGTAGTAAGCCTGCATGCTGTCGGTCGAATTCACCTCGTCCGGGAGCTGCAGCGGCAGGCCCCCGGCGCTGTAGGTGCCAAGCTCAGCCATGGTGATGCCGTCAAATACCGAGCCTTGCAGCCAGGGCGCATGCTGGCTCACCTTGTCGTCCAGTTTGATCCCTCCCTTCACCACGGCATAAGCCCCAAGCGTTGCCGTAAGAGTCTTGCTGACCGAGCCAATCTCGAACAAGGTCTGCTCGCTGACCTTGGCCCCGCTTGCCCGATCAGCCACCCCATAGTTGAAATAGTGCGCCTTGCCCCCTTTTAGCACGGCGACCGCCATGCCGGGGATCCTCTGCTCTTTGAGCAGGGGTTGAATGTTGGCATCGACCAACTTGTTCAGGGTATCGGCTTGAATGTCGGTGGCTGCGCTGCCAGCCTGGGCCAGACCGACCCACAACAGCGTGCTCGCTGCCACCCAGTTAATCCGCTGTCGTTGTTGCATTGTGTCTTCATCCTCTTGTTTATCGGCAGGTCGCCGTCATGGCGCACAGTGAGACCAACATAGGCGAGCAGCATGTGCTGGTGATGAGGTCATGTGAAGTCTGGGTGAAGTCGCGCCGGATAATCTCACTGCGGGCCAGTCGCTCCGAAACCTTCTGGTCTGCGCCTCTCCCGCCCTGACCCACTTCCCCGCCCTCAATCCATAAAAAAGGGAGCCATTGGCTCCCCTCTTGCTATCGGTCTGGTGTGCGGTGTTACTTCTTGACCGGCGTATCCCAGATCCCCGCCTCCAGTTGGCTGCGGATCTCCGGGTACTTGTTGGCATCGAAGGTCGGCACCTTGCCCAATTTGAGCTGATCGTTGTAATCCTTGGCCAACTTGATGGCGACCCCGGAGAGCAGGAGTATGGCGACCAGGTTGACGATGGCCATGAAGCCCATGGAGACATCCGCCAGGGCCCACACGGTCGGCAGCTCACCCACAGAGCCAAACATCACCATGCCAAGCACCAGCAGACGGAAAAACAGCAGGCCGCCCTTGTGGTTGTGCTCCAGGAAGATGAGGTTGGTCTCGGCGTAGGAGTAGTTCGCCACGATCGAGGTAAAGGCAAAGAAGAAGATGGCGGTGGCAATGAAGATATTGCCCGAGCTGCCAATCTGGGACGAGAGTGCCCGCTGGGTCAACTCGACCCCCGTGATGCCAGAACCCGGCTCGAACTGACCGGACATCAGGATGATGGCGGCAGTACAGGTACAGATGACGATGGTGTCCATGAAGACCCCCAGCATCTGCACATAACCCTGGGAGGCCGGGTGCGGCGGATAGGGGGTGGCGGTCGCGGCGGCGTTGGGGGCAGACCCCATACCAGCCTCGTTGGAGAAGAGACCACGCTTGATGCCGTTGATCATCGCCTGGGAGATGGCATACCCCATGGCACCGGATCCGGCCTGCTCTATGCCAAAGGCAGACTTGAAGATGAGGGCAAACACACCGGGCAGCTCGGTGATGTTCATCGCGACAATGACCAGGGCCAGTAGTATGTAGGCCAAGGCCATGAAGGGCACGACCAGTTCGGCGAAGCGGGCGATGCCGCGAATGCCGCCGAAGATGATAAGACCCGCCAGCAGCACCAGGACGATGCCACTCATCCAGTCAGGAATGCCAAACGCCACGTTCATGGCCAGACTGATGGAGTTGGCTTGCACGGCATTGAATACCAGACCGAAGGCCAGCAGCAGGCAGAGGGAGAAGAGCACCCCCATCCAGCGCATGCCAAGGCCACGCTCCATGTAATAGGCGGGGCCCCCTCGGTAGTTGCCATCCTCATCCTTGACCTTGTAGAGCTGAGCCAGGGTGCTCTCGACGAAGGCGGTCGCCATGCCGATGAAGGCAATCAGCCACATCCAGAAGATGGCGCCCGGGCCCCCCAGATAGATGGCAACGGCGACACCGGCCAGATTACCTGTCCCCACGCGGGCGGCCAGACTGGTACAGAGTGCCTGGAAGGAGGAGATGCCGGCCTGGTCGGATTTACGGCTGTTGCGTAGTACCGAGAACATGTGGCCAAAGTGGCGCACCTGGATAAACCCCAGGCGGACAGTGAAGAAGATGCCGACCCCAATCAGCAGGTAGATGAGCACGGCTCCCCACATCAGGTCGTTCAGTAGCGCTATCAAGGTATCCATAATTCTCTCGTTGTTATTCACATCCATGGCCAGTCTGCGCTGACCGCTTTGCTGTATGTTGCCGCATTAGCTTTCTGCTAAAGGGGCGGAATCTAGCATAGCGGGCAGGTTCAGAATAGTGATCCCCGTCACCCCGATCACAATAAGTGAACGATACCAGGCCGAAAAACCGCAGTTATTCAGCAAACATTCAACAAAAACAATAATCCATACCCAATCTGGGCATATTTAGCCCGCGCAGATGTACAAGATGCCAGTGCCCGGCCCTCCCCGATCCACGCGCCATCGTTTGCTCAAACGTTTCCCAGAACAAGGGCCAAAACAGGAGGTTTTCTGAAAAACGTTTTACACGTAATAAAATTTCAAGTAGTGGCCATCAAGTTTTTTGTGACCAACTCCACATATCCGATAAAAACATAAAAAAAGTGACGCTGACAAGCCACTCGATAGTGCGATGAAGATATTAAAAAAATCATATAAATCATACGCTTTAACCATGGTTTACCCTAAAGACCATGCTGCTGTTCGATCCCTGTGCAATCCCCCCTCTTGCGGTAGGCCCTTCAACTGTATTAAGTAGGCAAACAGTGTGGATGGGGTCGCCTCATCCAGCAGTTCTGAGCGTCTGCCGCCGCGTTTTTGTAATTTTGTTTCAAAACGTACCGCCCACGCCATCACCCTGGGATGACTCCCCATCAAGAGATGATATTTGCCATGGCCGATAAATTAACTCAGCTCAAAGCCCTGACCACAGTCGTCGCCGACACCGGTGATATCGAAGCCATCAAGCGCTACCAGCCGACCGACGCCACCACCAACCCATCATTGGTGCTCAAGGCCGCCGAGATCCCCGAGTATGCACCGCTGATCGACGACGCCATCAACTGGGCCAAGGCCCAGAGCCAGGACAAGGCTCAGCAGCTTATCGACGCCGGTGACAAGCTGGCGGTCAATATCGGCCTGGAAGTGCTGAAGATAGTGCCGGGTCGCATCTCCACCGAGGTGGATGCGCGTCTCTCTTTCGATACCGAGGCCAGCATCGCCAAGGCCCGCAAGCTGATCCGTCTCTATAACGAAGCGGGCATTAGCAACGATCGTATCCTGATCAAGCTCGCCTCCACCTGGGAAGGGATCCGTGCCGCCGAGGTGCTGGAGAAAGAGGGCATCCAGTGCAACCTGACCCTGCTGTTCTCCTTCGCCCAGGCCCGTGCCTGTGCCGAAGCCGGTGCCTTCCTGATCTCCCCCTTCGTGGGCCGTATCCTCGACTGGTACAAGGCCAAGCACAACCGTGACTACACTCCGAGCGAAGATCCGGGCGTGGTCTCCGTTACCGCCATCTACGACTACTACAAGCAGCACGGCTACTCGACCGTGGTCATGGGTGCCAGCTTCCGCAATACCGGCGAGATCCTGGAACTGGCCGGCTGCGACCGCCTGACCATAGGCCCTGCCCTGCTGGAAGAGCTGAGCAAGAGCGAAGGCGCCGTGGTACGCAAACTGAGCTACACCGGTGAACGCCAGGCCAAACCCGCCCCCCTGAGTGAAGCCCAATTCCGCTGGGAACTGAACCAGGATGCCATGGCCGTCGAGAAACTGGCCGAAGGCATCCGCCTGTTCGCCGTCGATCAGGGCAAACTGGAAACCATGCTGGCCAGCCGCTTGGCGTGAGTCTGCATCGGATGAAAAAACCGGGCTCCCTGTTGGGAGCCCGGTTTTTTTTCGTCGATTAATTTAGCCAATTGAACCCTGTCATATGAATGTCACGAAAACGTTTTAATTTCCATAGCGTTGTGTTATACGGTTGGTGAAAAGAATAACAACCAAGGAGGGATCCATGGATATGTTCAGCTATGACGTTGATGATGTTGTTGAGCTGGGTTCACGCGGTCGCGGGACAACGGGAAAAAAACGCAAGTGGAGAGAAATTGAGGCATTGAAGGATAAACATCGCTTGCAGAAGGAGCTGCAGTCGATCGATATCACCTACGATGGTCTCTCCGAGGAGATAGTGCTGTAACCGCATCGACTCTCATGAAAAGACCCCGCCTGCGCGGGGTCTTCTTATTTCAACGAGGCTGCTGCCACCGCCATTCTCTCTCAACAACAGGCCCGCTATCACAGCCCCCTTTCAGTGAAATAACCATCTAGATGACTGGCAGAGAGAGGCGACGGGCCAACTCCTGAAAGTGCTGGCTCACCTCGGGTCCGAACAGGGGATCGCCTATGGCACGGTTCTGCCACTGTTGCTCCAGTTGACGCCAGTCATCTTCGGTCAGCACATCGCGCAGATGCGGGAATATCACCCCTTCCTCATAGTTCATGTGTCCCTCTTGCAAGGCCACGAACTGGGCTAGCTTGGCGGTAAATTGATCCAGGGGGATGACGGCGTCCATCAGGATCATCTCCACCATCTCCTTCAAGTGGGAGCCAGTCTCGACCAGAGAGGCATGCTCCAGTTGCAGCCGCTGGCTGACATTTCCCTCGACCAGACGGTACTTGAGGTAGTAGTCATAGATGAGATCTTCCTTGGGATGGTGGTATTTGTCGGCCACTTCCCGCAAGTAGTCGATCACGTCACGCACCAACGCATAATCGACCGGCCGCTCCTCATGGATAGCATTGAGCTTGCTTTTGAGCAGCTCCAACAGCCTGGCTATGTTGAGGTGATCCTGGTGCAGCTTGGCTAACATAAGCTCTCCTTGGCTTAAAAATGAACATGTCCATCCTTGAGTATACGGCCATTTATCCCCTCAACTTTGCCCTCCATCAAGTCAGACGCAGACAGAACACCAGTCGACCGGGTGCTGACCCTGCTCAACCAGCAGGCGATTCGTCTCGGTGAAATGACCGCAGCCGATGAAACCACGATGGGCTGAAAGCGGGCTGGGATGGGGCGCTGTGAGCACATGGTGACGCTCCTTGTCGATGAAACGCCCCTTCTTCTGGGCATGGGCACCCCATAACAGAAACACCACCCCTTCCCGGCTGGCATTGAGCTGCTCTATCACCCTGTCGGTGAAGGTTTCCCAACCCAGAGCCGCGTGGGAGTGGGCCTGACCCGCCTCCACCGTCAGTACCGTATTGAGCAGCAGTACCCCTTGTTTCGCCCAGGACTCGAGGAAGCCATGGTTGGGGATGGTGAAGCCGGGCAGATCCCGTGCCATCTCCTTGTAGATGTTGACCAGCGAGGGCGGGGTACGGACTCCGGGCAATACGGAAAAACAGAGACCATGGGCCTGGCCCGGGCCGTGGTAAGGGTCTTGTCCCAGGATCACCACTTTGACATCCGCCAGCTCGGTCAGCTTGAAGGCGTTGAACACCTCGCTGGTCGGAGGGTAGATGAGCTTGCCCGCTTCCCGCTCAGCCCTGACCGCAGCCAGGGTCTGCTTGAAATAGTCCTGCTCCTTCTGGGAGCCAATCACATCCGTCCAGGTCAACACCGGGATACCTCGTTCTCAGTTTCTGCAAGGTGCCCAGAATAGGGGGAGGAACCGCCGGACGCAACCAGGGCCGACTCAGGCGCCACCGGACAAAGAGAGTGAGATACGGGATAAGAGATTGAGCCACCCGCATATATCCTCACCGCCCTGAGCTTATATGTGTGGTTAACAAGCGCATAAGATGTAGTTAAATTACTAGATTAAGAGTTGAAAAGATGCATAATTAGACCATCTTACGATTCGGAACAAATGACTTAATATTGATTAAACTCAATGAATTAAATATCTAAAAGCCCAGCTTTCTGGATATTTTTTGATTTAGATCAAAATTGGTTTTATTACTAACATGCTATATATGACCCCATCAGAGTAAAGGTGTAAGGCAAGCGCCCGTTAAGGCTGTTTCAGTTATTTTCAGCGCATTTGGGTAATTTCCTTACAGTGGATCCGCTTTTAATGAGGAGTCATGCCATGATCAAGGGCATTCAAATCACCCAGGCCGCCAACCCGGCGCTGCTGAATTCTTTCTGGCTGCTGGATGAAGCACAGCAACAGGCTCGCTGCATTTGCGCTAAAGACGATGCCTTCGCCGCCGATCAGGACGTCAAACTGTCCGATCTTGGCCAGTTCGAATATCGTGAACTGCCGCTGCAGAGCGACCCCGTCGTCGAAGGTGGCCAGCACCTCAATGTCAACGTGCTGAGCCGCGAGACCCTGGAAGACGCCGTCGCCAACCCCGAGAAGTACCCGCAGCTCACCATCCGTGTCTCCGGTTACGCAGTGCGATTCAACGCCCTGACCCCGGAACAGCAGCGTGACGTGATCACCCGTACCTTTACCAAGAGCCTGTAAGCCACGCTTAAGGTTACGGATGAAAAAAAACCTCCCGACGGGAGGTTTTTTTATGGCTGTTGCGCGCAGGCTCAAGCGGAGGTATCGAGGGGCTCAAAGCCCTTGATGAGGTCATCGATCGCCTTCATCTGCTTGAGGAAGCCTTCCAGCTTCTCCAGCGGCAAGGCGCTTGGGCCGTCGCAACGGGCCGATTTCGGATCCGGGTGGGATTCGATAAACAGGCCGGCCAGACCGACCGCCATGCCGGCACGGGCCAGCTCGGTGACCTGATCCCGACGGCCACCGGAGGCGGCGCCCAGGGGATCGCGGCACTGCAGGGAGTGGGTCACGTCGAAGATAACCGGGTAGCCACCGGTGCTCTTCTTCATCACTCCCAGACCCAGCATGTCCACCACCAGGTTGTCATAGCCGAAGTTGGCACCGCGCTCACAGAGAATAAGTTGATCGTTGCCGCACTCCTCGAACTTGTCGGTGATGTTCTTCATCTGGCTCGGGCTCAGGAACTGCGGCTTCTTGATGTTGATGACGTTGCCGGTGCGAGCCATGGCCTCCACCAGATCGGTCTGGCGCGCCAGGAAGGCGGGCAGCTGGATGACATCCACCACTTCCGCCACCGGCTTGGCCTGATGCACCTCATGCAGATCGGAGATGACCGGCATGCCGAAGGTCGCCTTGAGCTCCTGGAAGATCTTCATCCCCTCTTCCAGGCCCGGGCCGCGGTAGGAGTGGATGGAGGAGCGGTTCGCCTTGTCCCAGCTCGCCTTGAACACGAATGGGATGCCCAGCTTGCTGGTCACTTCCACGTACTTCTCGCACACCGCCATCGCCATGTCGCGGGATTCCAGCACGTTCATGCCACCAAACAGCACGAAGGGTTTGTCATTGGCTACGTCGATCGCGTTGATCTTGATATTCTTCTGTTCCATCTCAGCATCCTTAAGTGAAGGGGCTTGGGCACGTCGGCCTTGATATTCTTCTGTTTCAATTCCCAGGCCCCCTTAAGTGAAGGGGCTTGAATCCAAATCAGTCCGCTGCGCCTTGAGCACATCGATCTTGATATTCTTCTGTTTCAATTCCCAGGCATCCTTAAGTGAAGGGGCTTCCCCAGACGCCCTCAATGGAGGGGCTTGGGGCTGAGATCCAGGGCGGCCAGCTGCATCTTGAGCACATCGGCCACCGGATCGTCCGGGCACTGTTCAATAAAATATTCAAAGTCGTCGGCGGCGAAGCGGGGGCAGTCGAGCTGCTCGTAGATGAAGCCTCTGTCCCGCGTCTCCAGCGGATCGCCGGGTTTCATGCGCAGCAGCAACTCGCTGGCGCGCAGCGCCTCCGCCATGCGATTCTCACGCAGCAAAGCACTCTTGCTGACGTTGATCAGGCGCTCGATGATCTCCCACTGCCCCGAAGGTTGCAGATGATCCGGTTTCAGGGCTGCCAGATCCCCGAGGGAGCCGCGCAGCAGCAGCTCGATACGGTGGTGGCTCAGCACCTCGCCGTTGAAGGGATCGACATAGACCTCCCCCTCGTCCCCTGCAAAACTCACCAGAAAGTAACCGGGGAAGCAGATCCCCTCCACATCCAGACCGACCCGTCGCCCAAGCTGGATAAGCAGTATGCCGAGGCTGACCGGGATCCCCTGGCGCCGCGTCAGCACAGTGGCAATGTCGCTGTTACCTGAGGAGAAAAAGTCCTGCCAGTCGCCGTGAAAACCCAGACTCTGGTAGAAGCCATGGATCAGCTGAGTGCGCACCTCATCGGCCGTGCCTTCCTGAAGGGTCTCATTGAGCCACTCATCGAGCAGCTCCAGTTCCCGCAGGGATCCTTCCCCATCATGCTGATTGATCTCCTCGCTGACGCTCAGGGCCAGCAAGACGAGATCCTGGGCCTCAAAATCCGTCCACTCATCGATGCGAAACATCAGCTTATTCCCCCAGGCACGAGATCGCAGGCGGCTAGCCGCATGCAGGCAACCTCAGTCCATTTATCAATTGCGGGCATCATGGGCCTTAACCGAACAGCGTTGAGTGCTTGAGTATGGCCAGCTTGGCCACGAAATAGACCCAACCCAGGGTGCCCAGGAAGGCAAACCAGCGGATCATATTGCCTCGGGCCAGACGCAATGCCATCAGACCCAGGAAGGCAACCACCAGAATGGATACCAGCTTCTCGCTCAGCCAGGGCACGACATTATTGAACGGATTGAGATCCAGCACCATGCACAGGGCCACACCGGTGAGTACCACCAGGCCATTGCACCAGCCACTCAGTTGCAGGGTGCGGGGATCTCTCCCTCGGTCAGAACCCGTCTGTTGCCAGTAGAAACGCAGTATGAACATCAGCACGGCAGCCGCGATCAGCAGCAGATGAAGATGTTTGAGAGCAAAATACATCACTTATCCTTGAACAAGATGCGGGCCTGGCCCGCCATCAATCATGAGGGTGCCAGCAACCCAGGGTCACCCGTTCGTTATCGCCATAGTCACGTATGGTCGCCACCCCCTGATAACCCTGCTGCGACAGCAAGTTGCGCACCGCCTCCCCTTGTTGCCAGCCATGTTCGAGCAGCAACCAGCCGCCCGCCTGCAGATAGTCCGGGGATTGCGCCACTATCTGGCGCAAGTCAGCCAATCCCTGCTCGTCGGCCACCAGGGCAGAAAGCGGTTCGAAGCGCACATCGCCCTGCGCCAGATGCTCATCATCCGGGTCTATGTAAGGCGGATTGGAGACAATCAGGTCAAAACGCGGCGGCGTGGCCAGCTCGGCCAGAGG
Source organism: Aeromonas rivuli (assembly GCF_000820045.1). Lineage (GTDB taxonomy): Bacteria > Pseudomonadota > Gammaproteobacteria > Enterobacterales > Aeromonadaceae > Aeromonas > Aeromonas rivuli. The sequence continues at coordinate 333,400 of NZ_CDBJ01000027.1, forward strand.
GGCAAACCAGCTGCCCGCCAGCAGCGTCAGCGGCAATGACAGGGTCTGACTGTTCTCCCGGGCCAGGGCCACGGCACCTGGCATGAGATCCAGGGCCCAGATATCGGCATCGGGGCGCTCCGACTTGAGCGCCAGGGCAATGGCACCGGTGCCGGTACCCAGATCGAGCACACGGCAGGGGCCTGCGGGCAAGCGGGAGAGTGCCTGTTCGACCAGCAGCTCGGTATCCGGGCGCGGGATCAGGGTCGCCGGGCTCACTTTGAGGGGCAGCGACCAGAACTCCCGCTCGCCGATAAGGTGGGCGATGGGTTCACCGGCCAGGCGACGCACCAGCCACGCTTGCAGCGTCCCTTGCTGCGCGGCATCGAGAGTGCGCTCCGGCCAGGTCATCAGGTAACTGCGCCGGCAGCTCAGCAGATGGCAGAGCAGCGCATCGGCGTCGGCGCGGGGGGATTCCCCGGAGGCCAGGGTCGCCATGATATGGGCCCGGGCTTGCTGGATCTGCATCAGTGCGGCTCTCTCTGGGTTGCCATCCTATACACACTCCTCTGCTGGCGATTAACCATTGTCCGCCAGGGAGGCGAGCTGATCGGCTTGATACTCCTGTACCAGCGGCGTGATGACGCAGTCCAGATCCCCCTCCAGGATGTCGCCCAGCCGGTAGAGGGTGAGGTTGATGCGGTGCTCGGAGAGGCGCCCCTGGGGGTAGTTATAGGTACGAATACGCTCGGAGCGATCGCCAGAGCCCACCAGATTGCGGCGGGTGCTCTGCTCGGCGGCGCGGTGGCGTTCATCCTCGGCCGCCTGCAGGCGGGCGGAGAGCACCGACATCGCCTTGGCGCGGTTCTTGTGCTGGGAACGCTCATCCTGGCACTCCACCACCAGCCCGGTGGGCAGGTGAGTGATGCGGATGGCGGAGTCCGTCTTGTTGACGTGCTGACCACCGGCCCCGGAGGCGCGGAAGGTATCTATCTTCAGGTCGTTCGCATTGATCTCGACTTGCTCGGCTTCCGGTACTTCCGGCAGCACCGCCACGGTACAGGCGGAGGTGTGCACCCGGCCCTGGGATTCGGTCTCTGGCACCCGCTGCACCCGGTGGCCGCCGGATTCAAACTTGAGGCGACCATAGACGTGCTCGCCATCAATCTTGGCGATCACCTCCTTGTAGCCCCCATGTTCGCCGTCGTTGCAGCTGACGATGGAGAGGCGCCAGCCCTGACGTTCAGCAAAGCGCGAGTACATGCGAAACAGATCCCCGGCAAAGATGGCCGCTTCATCCCCGCCCGCTCCGGCGCGGATCTCCAGGTAGCAGTTGTTGTCATCCCGGGGATCCCTTGGCAACAGCATCACCTGCAGCGCCTGCTCTTGATCTTCCAGCGTGGCCTTGACCAGGGGCAGCTCCTCCTGCGCCATCTCGCGCAAGTCGGTGTCACTGTCCTCCAGCATCAGCTTGGTGGTTTCCAGCTCGTCTTCGGCGCCGCGAAAACGCTGGAAGGCGTGCACTATGTCTTCCAGCTGGGAATACTCCCGGGTCAGGGCGCGGTATCTGTCCTGATCCGAGGCCACCCCCGGCTCGCCGAGCAAGGCCTGTACTTCTTCGTGGCGCTCGATGAGGCCTTCCAGCTTTCTGATCAGTGACGGATTCATAGTTCCCGATATCTCAATGGTGACGGGGCGGCATGGCCTGCCCGGGCAAAGTTAGTCCGCTGACAGGCCAAGGACCTGACGCAGCTGGATCAGCTGTTCGCGATCCCCGCTCGCCCCCGCCTGACGAAGGGCCTGGGTCGGAGCATGGATCAGCTTGTTGGTGAGTCTGTGGGTCAAGGCGCGCGCCGCCGCCTCGGGAGATTCCCCTTGCGCAAGGGCTTGCAGGGCACGGGCCAGCTCCTCTTCCGCATACTGCTGGGCCTGGGCGCGGTAGTCGCGGATGAGATCGACCGCATGCAAGGAGCGATACCAGTCCATGAACTCGTCGCGCTCTTCCAGGACGATGACCTCGGCCTGGGTGGCCGCCCGCTTGCGGGTCTCCAGGTTCTGCTCGATGATGCCCTGCAGGTCATCGACCGTGTAGAGGTAGGCATCGGAAAGATCGTCCACCTGCGCCTCGATGTCGCGGGGCACGGCGATATCGACCAGAAACATCGGCTTGAAGCGACGCGCCTTGAGTGCCCGCTCCACCATGCCCTTGCCGATGATGGGCAAGGGGCTGGCGGTGGAGCTGATGACGATGTCCGCTTCATGCAGATAATCCGGGATCTCTTCGAGGGTCATCACCTGAGCGCCGAACTCCTCGGCCAGGGTATGAGCACGCTGCAGGGTGCGGTTGGCCACCATCATCTGACGCACGTTCTGCTCGCGCAGATGGCGGGCGACCAGTTCGATGGTTTCGCCGGCCCCGACCAGCAGCACCTTGGTCTGGGAGAGATCCGAGAAGATACGCCGCGCCAGACTCACGGCCGCGAAGGCGACCGACACGGCGCTTGCGCCTATTTCGGTGTCGGTACGCACCCGTTTGGCCACGGAGAACGCCTTCTGGAACAGGCGCTCCAGGGAGCCCTTGAGCACCTCGGCCTGCTGGGCATGGGCGTAGGATTGCTTGATCTGCCCCAGGATCTGCGGCTCTCCCAATACCAGGGAGTCGAGCCCGCAGGCGACCCGCATCAGGTGGCGTACCGCCTCCTCGTCATGGTGCTGGTAGATGGCCTTCTCCACCTCGGCGTTATCCAGACCGTGATACTGCTGCAGCCACTGGGCGACCTGGGCGCCATGGCCCTGCTCCAGGGCGCAGTAGAGCTCAGTGCGATTGCAGGTAGAGACGATCACCGCCTCGCTCACCCCGGGTTGCGCCACCAACTCCCGCAGGGCATGGTCGATGCAATCCGGGCCAAAGGCGACCCGTTCCCGCAAGGCGACACTGGCGGTGTTGTGGTTGATTCCGAGGGCAAGCAGACTCATGAGTGGGCGCTGATCGTTTCTTGGGCACAGGGTGTATAAGGCCGTCAATTGTACGAGAAAGGGTAAGGCTTTAAAAGCAATACGGCCGCCCCTTATACTGTGGCAAACCTCTTATCCGGAGCACGACCTTGTTCTTGCGACTTTTCCCCCTGCTCGGCCTGCTACTGCTCGCCGGTTGTACTGTCACCCAACCCCAGCGCCAGCAAGTCGATTGGCAGCAAGAACGGACCCGATTAGAGCGGCTCGATCACTGGCAACTGTCGGGCAAGATGGCCATCATCACCGCCCAGCAGAAGGGCAGCGCTCGCCTCAACTGGCAACAAACCGGTGATGATTATCGCTTGAATCTCACCAGCCTGATCGGCACCAGCATCCTGGAGCTGAGCCGGGTGCAAGGCCAGGTCAGCCTGACCGACAACGAGGGCAAGCTGCACCAGAGTCAGGATGCCGAGGCGCTCATCTACCAGCTCACCGGCTGGCACCTGCCCATCGACGGCCTGCCCGAGTGGATCAAGGGGCTGCCCGGCAAAGCCGACTACAACCTCAACCCGGACAACAGCCTGGCGAGCGTCCGTGATGGCCAGTGGCAGATCAACTATCAGGACTACCGGGATCAGAATGGCTATCGCCTGCCCCACTTGCTCAACATGACCGGCCCCCAGAGCCGCCTCAAGTTGCAGATCAACGAGTGGATCCTGCAACCATGAGCCAGACTCGCTGGCCTGCCCCGGCCAAACTCAATCTGTTCCTGCACATCAATGGCCGTCGCCCGGACGGCTATCACGAGCTGCAGACCCTGTTCATCTTCCTCAATCACGGCGACTGGCTCGAATTCGAGCCGCTGCCGGACAGCGACCAGCTCACCCTGAGCCCGGCCATTCCCGGCGTACCCGATGAGCAGAATCTCATCATCCGTGCCGCCCGGCTGCTGCAAACCAGGTTGAGCCGTCCCATGGGGGCCCATATCAGGCTGGAGAAGGTACTGCCCATGGGGGGCGGTATCGGCGGCGGTTCATCGGATGCCGCCACCACCCTGGTGGCCCTCAATCATCTCTGGCAAGGGGGATTGAGTCTGGATGAGTTGGCCGAGCTGGGGGTGAGCCTGGGGGCCGATGTGCCGGTGTTTGTGCGCGGGCGCGCCGCCTTTGCCGAAGGGGTGGGCGAGCGGTTGCAACCCGTCACCCTGCCCGAAGCCTGGTATCTGGTACTCAAACCCGAGTGCCACGTCAGCACCGCCGAGGTTTTTCAGGATCCGGACTTGCCACGCAATACCCCCAAATTGGCATTGAACAGCCTGCTGGACGGGGTTTGGAAAAACGATTGCGAGCCGCTGGTGAAAAAGCGCCACCCCGAGGTTGCCAATGCGCTCGGCTGGTTGCTAGAATACGCGCCGTCAAGAATGACGGGCACAGGAGCCTGCGTCTTTGCTCAGTTTGAAGACGAAGTGAGTGCTCGAAAGGTGTTGGCCAAGGTACCGAGAGAGTGGGGGGGATTTGTCGCCAAGGGCGAGAACATATCACCACTCTTCGTGACATTGCAACAGACTCAATGATTGGGGTATCGCCAAGCGGTAAGGCAGCGGGTTTTGATCTCGCCATTCCTAGGTTCGAATCCTAGTACCCCAGCCATCATTGACCCATGGGAAGGATTACCGAAGACAGACTAGCGTCATGGCTTCGACCCCCTCTCCTCTGTTATAAGGTCTCTGCATAGTTCATTCGGTTGGTCTGCCGACCCGGGCCCATTGCCCTGCCCCGTCAGCTTGCTAAATCGTTTGCTAGCGAACGATATGGGTTCGATTACGGACTCACCCACATACTGGATGCAACCCCGAGGTTTCAAACCGTGCCTGACATGAAGCTGTTTGCTGGTAACGCAACGCCGGAACTAGCCCAGAAGATCGCAGATCGCCTGTTTATCAAACTCGGCAATGCTGCCGTAGGTCGCTTTAGCGACGGCGAGATCAGCGTACAGATCAATGAGAATGTACGTGGTGGCGATATCTTCATCATTCAATCCACCTGTGCCCCGACCAACGACAATTTGATGGAATTGATCGTCATGGTGGATGCACTGCGTCGTGCTTCAGCTGGCCGTATCACGGCTGTCATCCCCTACTTTGGTTATGCCCGTCAGGACCGCCGCGTCCGCTCCGCCCGTGTACCCATCACCGCCAAGGTCGTCGCCGACTTCCTGTCCAGCGTGGGTGTGGATCGCGTGCTGACCGTTGACCTGCATGCCGAGCAGATCCAGGGCTTCTTCGATGTCCCGGTTGACAACGTGTTCGGCAGCCCGGTGCTGCTCGAAGACATGAAGTCCAAGAACCTCGAGTCCCCTGTGGTTGTCTCCCCGGACATCGGCGGCGTAGTCCGTGCCCGCGCCATCGCCAAGCTGCTGGACGACACCGACATCGCCATCATCGACAAGCGTCGTCCCCGTCCGAACGTCTCCCAGGTCATGCACCTGATCGGTGACGTCGCCGACCGCGACTGCATCATCGTCGATGACATGATCGATACCGGTGGCACCCTGTGCAAGGCGGCCGAAGCGCTGAAAGAGCGTGGCGCCAAGCGGGTATTTGCTTACGCAACTCACCCTGTGTTCTCCGGCTCCGCCGTCGAAAACATCAAAAACTCCGTCATCGACGAGCTGATCATCACCGACTCCATCCCGCTCACCGCAGAGATGAAGGCCATCGGCAAGGTCAAGCAGCTGACCCTCTCTACCGTGCTGGCCGAGGCCATTCGCCGCATCAGCAACGAAGAGTCCATCTCTGCCATGTTCGAGCATTGATGCCGGCCCGCCAGCTTACTGGCAGGCCAGATAAGAAAAACCGCCCCAGGGCGGTTTTTCTCTTTTCTGCACGCGGCAAAGGGCCCGCAGCCACGGCCCTGACAGCAGAACAAATGGCAAGCCGGGACGGCATTGGTTGAGTGATCGCCACGCGGCGGCTAGAATATTGCGTCCTATTGCCCCGGGCACACCGTTTCGGGCTGCAGCGAGTGAAGAGACTGAGCGTGACAAGCCAAATCAAATTGATCGTCGGTCTGGGTAATCCGGGTGCCGAATATGCCAAGACCCGCCACAATGCGGGCGCCTGGTATGTGGAACAACTGGCCCGCTGGCACAACGCCAGCCTGCGTGAAGAGCCCAAGTTCCACGGTCACACTGCCCGTATCCTGGTCGAGGGAGAGGATGTGCGTCTGCTCATCCCCAACACCTATATGAATCTCTCCGGCAAGGCGGTGGCTGCCCTGGCCCGTTTCTACCAGATAGCGCCCGAAGAGATGCTGGTCGCCCATGACGAGCTGGATTTGCCCCCCGGCATCGCCAAGTTCAAACAGGGCGGCGGTCATGGGGGTCACAATGGCCTCAAAGACATCATCGCCAAGATGGGCAATAACAAGGAATTCTTCCGGTTACGGCTCGGCATCGGCCACCCCGGCGCCAAAGAGCTGGTCGCCGGCTTCGTGCTCACCAAGGCACCCAGCAGTGAACAGAGTCTGATCGATGCCGCACTGGACGAAGCCCTGCGTGCCACCGACATCCTGTTCAAACAGGATATGACCAAGGCCATGAACCGCCTGCACAGCTTCAAGGCCGAAAAAGTCTGAATACAGATGCCTGACACGCGTCAGGCTCGCACAATATGACAGGGTCGCCCGAGAACCTGTCCACGCACTGTGACGAGAGGTCGTCAGCAAGGTGAAGCGCAGCGCAGGAACCGGAGCGTATAGGCATACGTGAGGATTCCGAGCAGCACATGAGCCTTGATCACGGCCTCGCAGTAAGAGCGTGAACAGGTTAAGCGGCCCTCAACAGCATCCATCACGTAAGGTAACTATCCATGGGTTTTAAATGCGGTATCGTGGGCCTGCCCAATGTAGGTAAATCCACCCTGTTCAATGCGCTGACCAAGGCCGGCATCGAAGCCGCCAACTTCCCGTTCTGCACCATTGAGCCCAACACGGGTGTGGTCCCCATGCCGGATCCCCGTCTCGATGCCCTGGCGGCCATCATCAACCCCCAGCGCGTGGTACCGACCACCATGGAGTTCGTGGACATCGCCGGTCTGGTCGCGGGCGCCTCCAAGGGTGAAGGTCTGGGCAACCAGTTCCTGGCCAACATCCGCGAAACCGAAGCCATCGGTCACGTGGTGCGTTGCTTCGAGGATGAAAACATCATCCACGTCGCCGGCAAGGTCTCCCCGGCCGATGACATCGAGGTGATCAACACCGAGCTGGCCCTGTCGGATCTGGACGCCTGCGAGCGCGCCATCCACCGCCAGTCCAAGCGCGCCAAGGGCGGCGACAAGGATGCCAAGCTGGAAGTGGAGACCCTTGAAAAAATTCGGACCGTGCTGGAAGAGGGTCAGATGATCCGCGGCATGAAGCTGGACAAAGAGGAGCTGGCCGCCGTCAGCCACCTCAACTTCCTGACTCTCAAGCCCACCATGTACATCGCCAACGTGGCGGAAGATGGCTTCGAGAACAACCCCTTCCTCGACAAGGTGCGTGAAATCGCCGCCGCCGAGAATGCGGTTGTGGTCGTAGTCTGCTGCGCCATCGAGTCCGACATTGCCGAACTGGATGACGAAGATCGCGCCGAGTTCATGGCCGATCTGGGTATTGAAGAGCCGGGCCTGAACCGGGTGATCCGCTCAGGTTATGAATTGCTCAACCTGCAGACCTACTTCACCGCCGGCGTGAAAGAGGTGCGAGCCTGGACCATTCCGGTCGGCGCCACCGCCCCGCAAGCGGCAGGCAAGATCCACACCGACTTCGAAAAAGGCTTTATTCGCGCACAAACCATCGCATTTGATGATTTTATCACCTACAAGGGTGAGCAAGGCGCCAAGGAAGCGGGCAAGATGCGCGCAGAAGGGAAAGACTACATCGTCAAAGATGGCGATATCATGAACTTCCTGTTCAACGTCTAACCCCATGACAGGTCAGCATTTGCTGGCCTGTTTTTGCTCATGGTTCAGGCCCTTGCCATCCCTGCCATGAGTTTAAAAAAACCAGATTGTTGGGCTTTTGCACGACAGAGCGCAATATCTGGTCAAACGCACCCAAATTCGGATTTTCTGGCAAAAAAAGGGTTGACGCCCCAAAGCCAGATACGCATAATTCGGGCCGCACAGTGACGAGGTAACGACTCACTGGACGCTAGGTTGGCTATGTAGCTCAGTTGGTTAGAGCATCGCACTCATAATGCGAGGGTCACAGGTTCGAATCCCGTCATAGCCACCATTTATCTTGCAGTTGGGGTATCGCCAAGCGGTAAGGCAGCGGGTTTTGATCTCGCCATTCCTAGGTTCGAATCCTAGTACCCCAGCCATTATTTCAGTCGTTGACATCGTCGATGACAAGCCATGAAAGCAGTGACAATCTGAACACGTCAATGCAGCCGGTGAGTGACTGGCATCAAGGCAAGTGTTAAAGGTTCTTTAGCGGCTAGCTGGCTGATGGGGAATAGCAGTTGGGGTATCGCCAAGCGGTAAGGCAGCGGGTTTTGATCTCGCCATCCCTAGGTTCGAATCCTAGTACCCCAGCCATTTTTACTGTTATTGGCATCGCCGATGACGTGCTGTGATAAGCGTGAGAGGTTTTGATCTCGTCAATGCGCCTAGGTTCAGAGCCTAATATCTCAGCCATTTTTACTGTCATTGGCCTCGCCGATGACGTGCTGTGATAAGCGTGAGAGGTTTTGATCTCGTCAACGAACCTAGGTTCAGAGCCTGGTATCTCAGCGATTTTTACTTGTATCGACTACGTCGGCACAAGACGGCTATGTAGCTCAGTTGGTTAGAGCATCGCACTCATAATGCGAGGGTCACAGGTTCGAATCCCGTCATAGCCACCATTTCTAGTTGCAGTTGGGGTATCGCCAAGCGGTAAGGCAGCGGGTTTTGATCTCGCCATTCCTAGGTTCGAATCCTAGTACCCCAGCCATTAATTCTGGTTATCGATGTTCACCTGTCGGTAGCAAGCTGAGGAAAGCATTGAGAGATTTTGATCTCGTCAATGTGCCTAGGTTCAAATACTGGTTCCGCAGCCATTTTTAAAAGTTCTTTGCCAGTCTCACGACTGTTGAGGAGCGCTGTTGGGGTATCGCCAAGCGGTAAGGCAGCGGGTTTTGATCTCGCCATCCCTAGGTTCGAATCCTAGTACCCCAGCCATTTTTACTGTCATTGGCATCGCCGATGACGTGCTGTGATAAGCGTGAGTGGTTTTTACCTCGTCAACGCACCTAGGTTCAGAGCCTGGTATCCCAGCCATTTTACTTGTACACGACAATGTCGGATACAAGACGGCTATGTAGCTCAGTTGGTTAGAGCATCGCACTCATAATGCGAGGGTCACAGGTTCGAATCCCGTCATAGCCACCATATAGTTTGCGGAAGTGGCGAAATTGGTAGACGCACCAGATTTAGGTTCTGGCGCCCTAGGCGTGAGAGTTCGAGTCTCTCCTTCCGCACCATTACAGCAGTACCAAACAGACCAGCTCAGGCTGGTTTTTTTGTGCCCGCGGGTCAGCTCCCCGCCTCTTCATGCCCTGCTCACATCCCTGATTTCTCCTGCACAGCCACGTCCCTCATGGCTGGATCTGCCTCAGTATTCATGATGCCGCCGATAAAAAGCGGCCCGTAGGCCGCATCTGTCCATCTTCCTGCGTTCATTCCACCCAAGACTGCTCAGAACGGGAAGAACCAGGGAATGGCCACCACGCTCACCCCCATGACCAGCAAGGTGAAAGGCACTCCCACGCGCACAAAGTCGATGAAGCGATACTCGCCAGGGCCGAGCACCAGGGTATTGACCGGCGACGAGACCGGCGTCATGAAGGCCGCCGAGGCCGCAATGGCAATGGTCATGGCAAAGGGATAGGGAGAGACCGCCATCTGCTGCGCCGCGCCGATAGCGATGGGAGCCATCAATACCGCGGTGGCGGTGTTGGAGATGAAGAGCCCGGTGAGGGCACAGAGGGCAAACAGGCTGGCCAGCATGACCCTGGGACCCATGTCGCCGACCAGCTCCATCAGCCCGCCGACAATAAGATCCACGCCCCCTGTCTTCTGCAACGCCAGGGCAAAGGGCAACATGCCGACGATGAGGATCAGGGTCGGCCAATGGATAGACTTGTAGGCACTCTCCAGATCGATACAGCGAAACTGGCCCATCAGCAGGCAGGCTATCAGGGCAGCCACCACATTGGGCACAGGATCTGTCACCATCAGGAGCACCATGACCCCCAGCGAGAACAGCGCATAGGCCGCCTGGCTGCGGGCCGGGGCCATTTCGTCCACCTCGGCGGGCAGCCCCAGCAGCAAAAAATCCCTCTGATGAGCGTGTAGCTGGCGAATGAGACTCCAGTTGCCCGCCAGCAGCAATCTGTCGCCCAGTTGCAAGGGTTCATCGACCAGCCGCCCGGTCAGCGCCTCACTGCCGCGCCGCAGCCCCACCACGCTCAGCCCATACTGACTGCGAAAGGTCGTCTCCCGCAGGCTCTTGCCGAGCAGGCTGGATTCGGGAATGAGAGAGATCTCGGCCAGGCCCACCTCCCGCGCCTGATCCGAGAAATAGTCCCCTCGGAGTATCATGGGCTCGAGCATGGCCTCGCTGCAGAAGGTGCGGATATCCACCTCGGGATCCGCCATGTCGATGAGCAAGACGTCTCGCGCCTGAAACTCCGAGATACCGGACACGCTCACCATGACCCGCCGGAACTTGCGCCAGCGCTCCACCCCGATGACGTTGGCACCGTAACGGGCTCGCAGTTGCAGCTCGTCCAGGGTGTGACCTATCAAGGGAGAGCCCGGGCGGATCGCCAGACGCCGCGCCCGCCCCGTCAGCCGATAGTCACGAATAAGCTCGCGCAATGTGCTGCGCCGCGATCCCTTGTTGCGGCCGGGCGCCGCATCCTTGACCAGGGTACCGCGCACCAGCAGCATATAGCCGATGCCAAGCACCAATATGATGAGTCCCATGGGGCTGAAGCTGAAGAAGCCAAATCCCGGGATCCCATGGCGAACCAGCTCACTGTTGACCACCATATTGGGCGGCGTCGCCACCAGGGTCATCATGCCGCTGATGAGGCCGGCGAAGCCGAGCGGCATCATCAGCCTTCCAGCTGGTATGCCCATGCGATTAGAGACGCTGAGCACCACGGGGATGAAGATAGCCACCACCCCAGTCGAACTCATCACGGCACCGAGCCCGGCGACCGCCACCATCAGCAGCACCAGCAGCCGGGTCTCGCTGTTGCCAGCCACCTTGACCAGGGCATCCCCCACCTGATAGGCGATGCCGGTGCGCACCAGCCCCTCCCCCACCACGAACAGAGCCGCTATCAGGATCACGCTGGGATCGCTGAAGCCAGCCAGCGCTTCACTGAGGGTCAAGGTGCCGCTGAGCACGAACAGGATCAGCACCAGCAAGGCCGTCACATCCATGCGCACCTTGTTGCTGACGAACAGATAGATGGCACCCAACAGCAGGCAGAGCACCCAGACCAACTCGGAATTCAACGAACTCTCCTCCCTCTCTATCCCATCTGCCGCGCGCTCATCATCACGACAGCGGACTCCATCAGAGCACAGTCACCCTGGCAGCATCTTGTGACATATCAATAAAGCCCGCCATCCCGATCAGACCTAGTGGGTGCGGCTCGACAGCTCATGGCGTTTGAGGGCAAGCAGGGTGAGCAGCAATGCGCCGCTGGCGATGGCGGCCATGCCGATATAAGTCGCACTGAAGCCCGGCGCCAGCTCGGCCGGGCTGAGCTTATCCAATCCACCCTCCGAGCGGGTGGACAGGGAGGCATGAAACAGCACCGAGCAGACGGCGACACCGATGGCGCCGCCCAGCTCACGGCCGAAGTTGAACAGCGACATGCCGATGCCGCGATCCTGGGCTGGCAACGCACTTTGCACCACCACGGAGAGCGCAGGCAGGGTCAGTCCCAGCCCCAACCCGGCAAACAGCAGCGCCAGCCTCACCCAGACATCGAAGTGCAATTGCCACAACGCCACCGCCGCCAGGGCAAAGCCCACCACCACGAACCGCTTGTAATGGCCGGTGCGGGCGATGAACTTGCCACCGACGAAGGCCCCAAGGGTGATGAATACCATGAAAATCACCATGTCCTGACCGCTCTCGCTCGCGCTCATCCCCTTCTGCCACTGCATCTGCAAGGGCAGATAGACCAGCACCGCAAACATCAGCAATTGGGCGATCAGAGAGAGCAGCACCGCGACCAGATAACCGGGCAGTCGCACCAGGTGGGCAGGCAGTATGGGGTCATGGGCACGCCGTTCGATGAGGATGAGCAGTAACAATGCCGTGCCGAGTGCCGCGGCCAGCCAGAGGCCAGGCAGCGGCGTGTCCGGCGAGAGCAGCAACAGCGACAAGGTGGTCACAGTGATAAGCAGTCCCGCCCCCTTCCAGTCGAAGCGACTGTGGCGACGCACATTGAGATGGCGCAGATTGCGATTGACCAGCCAGAGCGCCAGAGCGCCGAGGGGAAGATTGATCCAGAAGATCCAGCGCCAGTTCAGTTGTTCGGTAAAGTAGCCACCGAGCAGAGGACCCGCGATGCTCGAGACCGCATAGACGATGGAGATATAGCCCTGATACTTGCCCACCTCCCGCGGCGGTATGCTGTCGGCAATCACGGTGAAGGCGAGTGCGATCAGGCCGCCGCCGCCCAGCCCTTGCAGTACCCTGGCCGCCAGCAGAGTAGGGAGATCCTGGGCTAAACCGCAGGCGAGGGAACCCGCCAGAAAGAGTGCTATGCCGATGTTGAGCATCCGCAGGCGGCCGAACAGATCGCTCAGCTTGCCATAGACCGGCAGCGCGGCTGTCGCGGCAAGCAAGTAGGCGGTGACCACCCAGGTCAGGGCCGAGCCGGCGTTCAGATCGGCGCCAATCATGGGCAGAGGCGTGGTGACAATGCTCTTCTCCAGTGATCCCAGGGCAATGACCAGGGCAACACTCGAGAACACTGTTTTTGGCGAAATGGACATCAGGGGTCTCGCATAGGGGTAGGCCACGGGGGCTCAGTGTTTCACATGGTGCCATATTATGGCGGCGGCTGCCCCATGGTTCGCGGATCCCCGCCTCACCGCTTTGCGGCCTCGCCATGACCTCCCTTCTGCCGGATGGCACTCAAGCCCTATCCGCCCCCTGCATATTCGAAAGCCGTGCATGAGACTAATCCCAACATGGTCGATGTGCATAATGTTAGGCTGATCCTTTCCCCCGTGCGGAGCCAACCCCTTGTTTGAACAATATGATGCCCTGATCTTCGACATGGACGGCACCCTGGTCGACTCCATGCCCCTGCATCTGGATGCCTGGCAGATCACCTGCGATGAGTTCCAGCTCTCCTTCGATCGCGCACTGCTGAACAGCTATGGCGGCATCCCTACCCGCAAGATAGTCGCCATGCTGGCCGAGCAGCAGGGAGTGACCATAGACATTGACGCCTTCGTCCGTCGAAAAATCGACCTCTATTTGCAGCACATCGGCGAAGTCACCCTCTTCCCGGCCATGGCGGAGTTGGTCAGGGCACAATATGGCAAGATCCCCATGGGCATCGGCACGGGGGCGCCTCGGGATCAGGCGCAGCAGATACTGCGCAATACCGGACTGGATGCCCTTATCCCTGTCCTCATCAGCGCCGATGATGTGCAAAACCATAAACCCAACCCCGACACCTTCCTCAAGGTGGCCGAACTGCTGGGGGTCGCACCCCACCGCTGCCTGGTATTTGAAGATACCGAGATAGGCATTCAGGCTGGCAAGGCGGCGGGCATGGCAACCATATTGGCGACAGAGGGCGTGCTTGAATGGGTCTGAGAGACCGGCCCGTTTCACTGGCTTGCTGCCATAACATAGCGGGCGTGCTTGAATGGGTCTGAGAGACCGGCCTGTTTCACTGGCTTGCTGCCATAACATAGCGGGGCGCGCAGCAATGCCATCGGGCATCGCACATTGCCCTTTTAATTCGAACACCATAAAATAAATCATTGATTTATTTTATGGTGTGGGGATGATTCAACCAAATATCAACCCTACAACCCAGAACGCAAAAAAATAACAAAACAACCACACCCAGATAACATTAATGGCGTTATAGAATAATGAAAAGAGTAAAGATACATGTGATTTGCCGTAAGAATGCCATGGATAAATACGGTAGAAACGTCCAATCTCTGCTCAACGCCCGCATCCACCCCGATGAGATCCCTCAAACCCTTTGTATGAGTGGGTGTACCGTCTGGACATTTCAAACACTTATCAATTTAAACCACTATTATGGTGATGAAATAGAGTGCAGCTTTGGCACAGAATGTCTGCCAGGCAGAATTAATTTACTTCATTATGATGATTTCAGTCCGAGAGTAAAACCATGGCGTGGGCTGACTGTTGTCTGCCGAGCAGACAGGCCATATTTTTTTGGGGCCGACTATGTCGTCGAGCAAATAAAGTCAGCGGAGAAGAATGGCGGCATATTTATCTCACACTGGCCACAACCTGGCCTCAAACCCAGAGATAAAGCGCGTTGTTCCATCACGACTATTGGTTATTTTGGTCGCATGGACAGCTTCCCTCCCGAATTGGCAAGCGATGCATTCAAAGAAAAATTAGCGGCGCATGGTCTTTCATTAAAAGTAGAATTGAATGACTGGACTGACTATCAGAATGTAGACATTGTGCTCTGTTTTCGAAAATACCATGACCATCGATTATCACGCAAACCAGCGAGCAAGCTCATCAATACCTGGTTGGCTGGCTGTGTATTGATTTGTGATGACGAGCCTGCGATCAAGGCAATAAAGAATAGTCCATTGGATTACCTTGTTGCACATAGCCAAGATGACATTATAGAGACGGCCATGATGCTTAAGAACAATCCGGTTCTATATCAGGACATGGTAGAGCATGGCAAGCAACGAGTGAGGGAATACGCCAGAGAGACGGTCGCAAAAAACTGGATGGTACTGCTTGAACATATCTGGGAAGAAGGATTAAATCGGCGTAGTACCACTATGAGGGCGTTGGCATTTTTCCTCTGGAAATTAACCAAACCCTTCATGAAATAGACCTTGGCTCATGATGTATTCACCCTAAACGACAATGCCTTGCCAATAACCCCAGCCAATACCCATCACTGCCCGATATAAATAACAAACGCCTCCCAACCGGAGGCGTTTCAATACGAATGACCGAAAGCTGTCCTCAATCTCCCCCACAGCTACATGCTATTGGTGGATTCGAAGATCTTGTCGGCAGAGGCCTCGACGAAGCCCGGGTAGAGGGTGCCGTCGACCCGCGGGTAGCGCAGGGCAAACTCGTAGAAGCAGCTCGGGATCTGTTGAACCCCGTCGCTGAAAGGCACGCAAGCCTTGTCCGCCATGGTGGAAGATTGCTCCAGCATCACCTGGGGATCCCCCTTCACCTCGCCCCCGGCAGTATTGAGCACAAACCCCGCCGCTTTCAGCGTCTCGTTGACCGCCTCTATGGTGTCAAACTCGGCCAGACGATTGATGCTGACGGTGAAGTGGTTGGCGCGATAGCCCCATGCCGCCATCCAGGCCGCATACTCGCTCTCGGCAAGCAGGGTCTGGTAGTCGGCCCCCGAGACCTGCCAGGGAGCCCCCGCATGGAGGAAGGCGCTGGTGTCGGTCAGATGGGTTGGCACCTGGGCAACCAGCTTGTGAATGATGGCCTGAGCGCCCTCGGAGAGCTCCTCCACCTTCAGCTCGCTGATAAACACCTTGGGAGCATCCGGATCCGCATGCTCGAAGTGCTTGGCATAGAGTTTCTTGGCCTTGAACACATACTCGTCCCTCTCCTCATAACCCAGCGCCCGAAAATGAGCGGCCAAGGTCTCGAGGCCGACCTGGGGCAGGTTGAAGGTGCGAAACGCCACATGGTCATTGACGATGGGGGCACCACCGCCCAGTAACTGGTGGACCTTGAGGGCACTCGGGGTGACTTGAACGTAGTTATCCCACAGATGACCGAACAGGGTTTCGATATCCTTTTGCATCTCTCTTTCCTTTGCTTGCGGGGTCAGACAAGGGCAGCCTGAGCTGCCCTTTTATGGTTGGGTTGTCAGAACGTCAGGCCGGGCGACAGCTGATCCGGCATGGCGGCCTTGCTGTCCTCCACCGAGGCAACCGGGCAATGGGGACAGTAGTCGGCCAGCACCTGCCTGTTCATTTCTGCCTCTTTCCTAGAACGTCAGGCCGGGCGACAGCTGCTCCGGCATGGCGGCCTTGCTGTCTTCCACCGAGGCGACCGGGCAATGGGGACAGTAGTCGGCCAGCACCTGCCTGTTCATTTCTGCCTCTTTCCTAGAACGTCAGGCCGGGCGACAGCTGCTCCGGCATGGCAGCCTTGCTGTCTTCCACCGAGGCAACCGGATAAGCACAGTAGTCGGCGGCGTAGTAGGCACTCGCTCTGTGATTGCCGGAGGCACCGATGCCGCCGAACGGCGCGGCACTGGAGGCACCGGTGATGGGCTTGTTCCAGTTGACGATGCCGGCACGAATGCGTTTGAAGAAGTGGTTCCAGTCCGCTTCGTTGTCCCCGAGCAGACCAGCCGAGAGCCCGAAGCTGGTGGCATTGCCCAGATCGATGGCGGCATCGAAATCCTGGTAACGAGTCACCTGCAGCAGGGGGCCGAAGTACT
Source organism: Aeromonas rivuli (assembly GCF_000820045.1). Lineage (GTDB taxonomy): Bacteria > Pseudomonadota > Gammaproteobacteria > Enterobacterales > Aeromonadaceae > Aeromonas > Aeromonas rivuli. The sequence continues at coordinate 350,059 of NZ_CDBJ01000027.1, forward strand.
CCTCATCCGGCAATCCTTGTGCGGCAGTGATGTCGATGATGCCAGGGGAGACAAAACCGGTGCCCGGCTCCAGATGCTTGAGTGCGAGCAGGCTCTTGCCACCCAGGGATTGCAACTTGGCCTGGGCCTCGACCATGCCGAGGGCGGCGCGTTCGCTGATCATCGCCCCCATGAAGGGCTGATCCGCATCATCGTAATGACCCACCTTTATCTTGCCGACCACCTCGATGAGGCGTGCCAGCAGTGCATCTCCGGCTGGCCCCTGTTCCACGAACAGACGGCGGGAGCAGGTGCAGCGCTGGCCCGAGGTGATGAAGGCAGACTGGACGATGGCGTGCACGGCGCCGTCCACATCGCTCACGTCCTTGACGATGAGCGGGTTGTTTCCCCCCATCTCCAGCGCCAGGATCTTGCCCGGTTGACCGGCAAATTGCTGATGCAGGAAGTGACCGGTACGGGACGAGCCGGTGAAGAAGAGACCATCGATGTCCCCATGACTCGCCAGGGCCTTGCCGGTATCGACCTCTCCTTGCACCAGATTGATGACACCGGCAGGCAGACCCGCCTCCTGCCAGATCTTGAGCATGGCCTCGGCCACCATGGGGGTCAGCTCCGAGGGTTTGAATACCACGGTATTGCCGGCGATGAGTGCAGGCACTATGTGGCCGTTGGGCAGATGACCCGGGAAGTTATAGGGGCCGAACACCGCAACCACACCATGGGGTTTGTGGCGCACGAATGCCTTGGCACCAGGCATGGGATTTTCGACCGTGCCGGTACGCTCCTCATGGGCGCGGATGGAGATGGCGATCTTGCCCTGCATGGCGGCGACCTCGGTACGGGTCTCCCACAGCGGCTTGCCGGTTTCCCGGGCTATGGTGAGCGCCAGCGCTTCCTTGTGCTCGCCGAGCAATTCCCCATAACGGCTGATGATGGCACTGCGCGCCGTCAAGGAGAGATCCGCCCAGTGGTAGAAGGCGGAGCGCGCAGCCTTGACGGCGGCATCGACCTGAGCGGCACTGGCCGCTTGCCCACCCCAGATCACCTGGTTCTTGGCCGGATCTGTCGACTCGAACGCCTTGCCCTCGCCCGCCAGCCAGTTGCCATTGATCAGCTGTACTAATTCGCTCATTGCTCATATCCCTTGTTGCTTGGCTCTCGCCTGCCAGGCCGCCCAATGCGGGCCGCCAGCTCATCATGTTCAAGGGGACAATGGATCGCACTGTCCCCATGTTGTCAGTCCAGATCCACGACCCTGACCTGATCGCCATTCTCCACCTTGAGGGCCGCGGCCATCTTGGGGGGCACTATGGCCTCCTGCTTGTCCAGATCGACCCGGATATTGCCAAGGCAGGCACGGTATTGTTCGAAGCGGGTGTTGCACAGCAGATAGGTGTGGCCGCCCAGAGGCTCGCCCACCACCACGGTCAGCCGCTTGCTGCGGCGGATGCTGCGAATGTTGTTCACGTCGCACTCGACCGTGGGACCGGCATCGAAGATGTCGACATAGCCGCGATTCACGAAACCTTCATCCTGCAGCATCTTGATGGCAGGCCGGGTCTTGTCGTGGGTTTTGCCGATCACGGCCCGCGCCTCATTGCTGAGCAGATTGACGTAGATGGGGTACTTGGGCATCAGCTCGGCGATGAAGCGCTTCTTACCAATCCCGGTGAGATAGTCGACGGTGGGGAAATCCATCGAGAAGAAGTGCTTTTGCAGCCACTCATAGAAGGGGCTATGACCTTTTTCGTCGGAGACACCGCGCATCTCGGCGAACACGGTTTTATCAAACAGCTCGGGGTGCTCGGCCATGAACAGGAAACGGTGCTTGGAGAGCAGCCGACCATTGAGTCCCTCGCGAGCGCATTCGCGCAAGAACAGGGTGCACAGCTCAGAGTTACCTGTGTAGTCATTGGACAGGGTCAGCGTCTCGACCACGTTATAGATGCCGAGTTTGGGGGAAGAGTGCACCACCTTGCCGATATGGTAGTTATAAAACGGCTGGGACAGACCCACGGCCGCATCGATGGCGCAGGTGCCGACCATGTCCCCGGTGTCCAGATCCTCGGCCACGAAGAAATAGAGGCAGTCGCCCTTTCCCGCGGGTTTGTCCGAAAATGTCTGGGTGGAGGCGTCGATTTTGCGCTGTAGCAGCTCATCGTTGACCGGCAAGGAGGTCATGCCAGTACCGGATTCGATGGCGCAGGTCTTGAGACCGGCAAAATCTTTCTGTTCGATAGGACGGATTAACAACATAGATGACAACTCCCTTTCATTGACGACAGGTGGGGTCCCGGCTCCTGCCGGGAGGGCTCCCCACCTCAATTCGGGATCAGGCGTTAACGACCTGAGCCACGGCCAGCTCGAAGCGAGCCAGGCCTTCCTGGATGTCCGCTTCCGGGATCACCAGGGAGGGGGCAAAACGCACTACGTTGGTACCGGCCACCAGGGCCATCAGCCCCTGATCGATGGAGGCCAGCAAGAAGTCACGGGAGCGGCCCTTGAAGTCATCGTTCAATACGGCGCCGAGCAGCAGGCCCTGGCCGCGCACTTCACTGAAGCAGTGATACTTGGCGTTGATGGCTTCGATACCGGCGCGGAACAGGGCTTCGCGCTGCTTGACCCCTGCCAGCACTGCTGGCGTATTGACCACATCGATCACCGCCTCGGCCACGGCGCACGCCAGCGGGTTGCCGCCGTAAGTCGAGCCGTGCGTGCCCACTTTCAGGTGAGCGGCTATCTCTGTGGTGGTCAGCATGGCGCCGATGGGGAAACCGCCGCCGAGCGCCTTGGCGCTGGTGAGGATGTCCGGCGTGACGCCCAGACCCATGTAGGCAAACAGCTCGCCGGTGCGACCGACGCCAGATTGCACCTCGTCATAGACCAGCAAGGCATTGTGCTTGTCACACAGCTCGCGCACACCCTTGGCAAATTCGTCGGTGGGACGAATGATGCCGCCTTCCCCTTGCAGCGGCTCCATCACCACGGCGCAGGTATTGTCGGAGATGACGGCGGCCAGCTCGGCCAGGTTGTTGTAGGTCACGTGAGTGATGTCGGCAGGCTTGGGGCCGAAACCGTCAGAATAAGCGGCTTGACCACCGACGCTCACGGTGAAGAAGGTGCGACCGTGGAAACCCTGGTGGAAGGCGATGATCTGGGTCTTGTGGGCCCCGAACTTGTCGATGGCATAACGACGGGCCAGCTTGAGGGCCGCTTCGTTCGCTTCGGCGCCGGAGTTGCAGAAATAGACCTTGTCGGCGAAGGTGGCGGCGACCAGCTTCTTGGCCAGACGCAGGGCCGGCTCATTGGTCATGACGTTGGAGAGATGCCACAGCTTCTCACCCTGAGTCTTCAGGGCTTCGACCAGCTTGGGATGACAATGGCCCAGGCCATTGACCGCAATACCGCCGGCGAAATCCACATACTCACGTCCAGCCTGATCCCAGACACGTGATCCTTCACCACGCACCGGGATGACATTGGCGGGCGCATAGTTGGGAACCATCACTTCATCGAACACTTCACGTGTCACTGCCAACAACTCTGACATACTTGCTCTCCTTCCAGATGGCGACAGAATAATCCACCGCCTAAAAGTTAAATCCGTGTAAACGTGACGGTATTGTCACAGAAAAAAAGTAAAAAGTCTGTAACTTGACGGCCTACAAGGAACAATCTTCGATTGCCCGTGAGATTTTAGGCAGCCCCATTGCATAACGGCTCAGAGGCTGTTGGCAAGAGATAATTTCGACTGGTGCGGGGGTGAATAAACCGTCAGAGAAAAAAATTTCGCCCATCCCATGGAAATGGGATTTTCATCACGTTTTTGAGCCGGAGCAGGGCGAAATCCCCCTGGATCCCGGGGTGGGAAAGGTGAATAAGTCTAGTCGAACGAAACCCTGCTTTACCGCTGAGACAGGCTTTTATGCTGCCGATCGGCGCCGCGCTGCCATGGATGGGAACCGAGGCCGTTCATCAGCAGATGATGCGGGTAAAGAGGAAAAAGCAGTGAAAAATTGGGCAGGGATGGCTCAGCCCCGAGCCAGAAAATTGGCAAGCAGCTCATGACCCTGCTCACTCAGGACGCTCTCCGGGTGAAACTGCACCCCCTCCACCGCCAGTGTCTTGTGGCGCAGCCCCATGATCTCATCGACGCTGCCATCCTCGTGCTCGCTCCAGGCGGTCACCGCCAGGCAGTCCGGCAGGGTCTGCGCCTTGACTACGAGTGAGTGGTAGCGGGTCACCCGCAGCGGATTGTTGAGCCCCGCGAACACCCCCTCCCCCTGATGACGGATGAGAGACGTCTTGCCATGCATCACCCGCCTGGCCCGCACCACCTCGGCGCCAAACACCTGAGCCAGGGATTGATGGCCGAGACAGACCCCGAGAATAGGCAATCGACCGGCGAAATGTGCGATGGCGGCCAGGGAGATACCCGCCTCATTGGGGGTACAGGGACCAGGGGAGATCACCAGGCGATCGGGGGCCATGGCTTCAATGTCCGCCAGGGTCAATTCATCGTTGCGTTTGACCACCACCTTCTCCCCCAGCGCACCGAAGTACTGCACCAGGTTCCAGGTAAAGGAGTCGTAGTTATCGATGAGTAGCAGCATGCAAACACCCAGGATTGAGATCGAGGCTAGGGTAACTCGCCTGCTCGTTGGCTGGCGAGTCGCGCATTCTGGCACGTCTGCCCCGGTTAATAAACGCCTGCCACCAGATACCCGTGGCTGGGGCCACCCTCGCCCATCAATGCCATCTTCGGCTCGCGCCAGACAATACGGACACCCCCCATTGAAGAAAACCCACTCAGCCTCCTTCATATCATCTGCGCTATGCCCCTCCTCCCAGCCCCCCTCACACTGTCGCCCCTGCTAAGAGGGCTCTCGATACAACACCGCGATCCCGCTCCTGCCGCCACCCTCGCTCACCGCGTTAAAATAAAACTTTAAATGTGAATCACAAAAAACAAAACAAAGTTTCATTTTAGTTTGATCGCGGTTTTTCATTTTGCTATCGTGCCTTCAACGACAGGATTTCCCGACACATTGTCATTGATGCCGCGTGCGGCCCGGAATTGAGGTTCATTATGCAAACTCGTCAAAGCATCCACAGCGATCATGCCAAGCAACTGGACACCCAGGGTCTGCGCCGTGAGTTTCTGGTCGAAGAGATCTTCACCCCGAACACCTTGACCATGACCTACAGCCACATCGACCGCATCGTGTTTGGTGGCATCATGCCGGTGGATGCTCCCCTGACCTTCTCCGATGAACTCGGCAAGGGATTTGGGGTCAGCTATTTCCTCGAGCGGCGCGAGCTCGGCCTCATCAATATCGGTGGCCCGGGGGTGGTGGTGGTGGATGGCACTACCTATGAAGTGGACAAGGCCGAGGCCCTCTACGTCGGCCAGGGAGCCCGCACCCTGAGCTTTGCCAGTGTCGATGCCTCGCAGCCTGCCAAGTTCTACTACAACAGCGCTCCCGCCCACACCTGCTACCCGACCCGCAAGGTCACCCAGGCCCAGGCCTCGCCGGCAACCCTGGGAGATGCCGCCACCAGCAACCGTCGCACCATCTACAAGTACCTGGTGCCGGACGTGCTGCCGACCTGCCAATTGGTGATGGGCATGACCCAGCTGGAAGAGGGCAGCCTGTGGAACACCATGCCCTGCCACACCCACGAGCGCCGCATGGAGGTCTACTTCTACTTCAACATGAAAGAGGACGCCGCCGTGTTCCACATGATGGGCAAGCCGGACGAGACCCGTCACCTGCTGGTGCACAACGAGCAGGCCGTCATCTCCCCGAGCTGGTCCATCCACTCCGGCGTCGGCACCCAGGCCTACACCTTCATCTGGGGCATGGTGGGCGAGAACCAGGTGTTCGGTGACATGGACCATGTCGCTGTTCAAGATCTGCGCTAACCGGCTTCCCCATCCCGAGCCGCCATGGCGGCTCCTGCCCGACACTTCACCCCACATTGGCCCACGGCTTAGAGGTAACAATATGATTCTTAATGCATTCGATCTGAAAGGTAAGGTCGCCATCGTCACCGGTTGCGATACCGGTCTGGGTCAGGGCATGGCACTGGGGCTCGCCGAGGCGGGCTGCGACATCGTCGGCATCAATATCGTCGAGCCGACCGAAACGATCGCCAAAATCGAAGCCATTGGCCGCCGCTTCCTGAGCCTGAAGGCGGACGTCAGCAAGGTAGACACCCTGCCAGCCCTGGTCGATCAGGCGGTCTCCCACTTCGGCCGCGTCGATGTGCTGGTGAACAACGCCGGCATCATCCGCCGGGAAGACGCCATCAACTTCAGCGAGAAGGACTGGGACGATGTGATGAACATCAACATCAAGAGCGTGTTCTTCATGTCCCAGGCGGTGGCCAGGCAGTTCATGACCCAGGGCCAGGGCGGCAAGATCGTCAACATCGCCTCCATGCTCTCCTACCAGGGGGGTATCCGCGTGCCCTCCTACACCGCCTCCAAGAGCGCCGTCATGGGCATCACCCGCCTGCTGGCCAACGAGTGGGCCAGCAAGGGGATCAACGTCAACGCCATCGCCCCCGGTTACATGGCGACCAACAACACCGCGGCCCTGCGTGCCGATGATGACCGCAATGCCGCCATCCTTGAACGGATCCCGGCAGGCCGCTGGGGGGTGCCGGACGACATGATGGGCCCGGTCGTATTCTTGGCCTCTGCCGCCTCCGACTACATCAACGGTTACACCATCGCCGTCGATGGCGGCTGGCTGGCCCGTTAATTCAGTTCACTATGACCAGGCGCCACGAGGCGCCTTTTGCCGTTGTCTCCTGACAGGAAGACCCTATGTTGCTCGACAGTCTCTGGTTTGCCCAATCAATCGGCCTGTTGGCCTGCCTCGTGGGTGCCACGGCGTTCATGCAGCGCCAGGACAGCAAGCTCAGAGTCCAGCTCACCCTCAATGGCACCCTGATGGGGCTGCATTTTTTGCTGCTGGGTTCCTCGGTTGCCGCCATCAACTGCCTGCTCTGTGCCGTGCGCAACTGGGTCTCCGGTTACTATCGCGGCCTCGGTGTGATGCTGCTGTTCCTCGCCCTGGCCTGGTTGCTGGTCATCCCCCGGATCGAACACCCGGTCCAGATGCTGACCCTGCTCGGCACCACCCTCAGCACCTTCGCCCTGTTTCGCCTCAACGGCATTGCCCTACGACTGTGCATGCTGAGCAGTACCCTCTGCTGGCTGACCCACAATATCTGGGCGGGATCCATCGGTGGCATCCTGCAGGAGAGCATCTTTTTCGTCATCAATGGCTACACCATCCTCAAGCTCTACCAGGCCGCCCCGCAGGACATCGAGGGGTGAACCACCCTGCCTGCGGGGCCAATCACGGGCAACGGGTCATTGTCGCTGGGAACTGACATGCAAAAGAGCAGGCCAAGCCTGCTCTTTTTGAGACGAGATACTCAATCAGCGTGAGGAGTGAGTACCAAATGGATAGTCGTGGAAACCCAGCCCGGCAGAGATATTGGCCGCCGCCTCATGTAGCTGGGCCACCAGGGTTGCCTTGTGCTCTTCATGGAAGCGCACCAGGGGCAACGACAGGGAGAGCCCCGCGATGATCCGCCCCATGCGGCTGTAGATGGGGACGGCGAAGCAGCGCAGACCGTGTTCCATCTCTTCCCGATCTTCGGCATAACCTTGCTCGCGCACCTGGGCCAGCTCCACCAGCAGGGCATCGACATCGGCAAGGGTATGCTCGGTGAAGCGCTCGAAGGTCACCCCGGCCAGCATGGCGCGTACTTCGGTCTCGGGCAGCCAGGCCATCATCACTTTGCCAAGGCCGGTGCTGTAGAGCGGACGGCGACGACCGATACGGGAGTACATCCGCAGGTTGTATTCAGAGTCAATCTTGTGCAAATAGACGATGCTGTCTTCATCGAGCATCCCAAGGTGCAGGGTCTCTTTGGTCAGCTTGCCGAGACGGTACATCTGTTCATCGGCGATCTGCACCAGATCCTGATGTTCCAGCGCCTTGGCGCCCAGCTCGAACAGCTTGAGGCTAAGGGCATACTTGTCAGTTTCACCCTCCTGGGTGATATAACCCAGGGTCTTCATGGTCTGCAAGAAACGGTAGACGGTGCTCTTGGACATCATGATCCGCTGGGACAGCTCGGTCACCCCGATCTCTTTCTGCTCCCCCAGCGCCTGCAGTATGCCGAACACCTTGAGTACCGATGACACCGATTCGGGCGAGTTGTCTATCATCGACATTGTTTACGTCCAAAAAAAATGATTGATTGTTTCATTGTATTTGAAATGAGCTGGCCCTCATAGTGACAGAGCCACTTATCCAGTCAAATCATCCACTCATGGATAGAGAATGTGGTCTCGCTCACGCGACTATTCACCCGCACCTCGCCGCAGAGGTGGCGACGATAGTCTTTATAACCCCTGGCTCACGGCCACTTTCCCCTGCCTCCACCCTGCGAGTCATCAACACAAGACAATCATCACATTTTTAATGAAATGATGTTTCAATTGTTTTTTATTCTCCGTTAGTTAAATAGAATAGCGCCATCATCAACGCGGAAAACAGGGGAAGCGCTATGCCTATCAAGGTCGCCGTCATTGGCGAATGCATGATCGAGCTGTCCGAAAGCAGGGCCAACATAGTGCGCCATTTTGGCGGGGACACCCTCAACACGGCGGTCTACCTGACCCGCGCCAACCCGGACATCGCTGTGCATTACGTGAGTGCCCTGGGCACGGATCCCATGAGTGGGGCCATGCTGACCCAGTGGCAGCAAGAGGGAATACACACCGAGCTGGTGCAGCGCCTTGACCACAAGCTGCCCGGTCTCTATCTCATCGAGACCGATGATCGAGGTGAACGCACCTTCCACTACTGGCGCAGCGACTCTGCGGCCCGCTACTGGCTGCAGACGCCAGAGGCCGAGCGGATCGGTGAGCGACTGCACGATTTCGATTACCTCTACCTGAGCGGGATCAGCCTCGCCATCCTGTCACAAGATGACCGGCTGACCCTGCTGAACAGGCTGGCCGAGTGCCGGGCTGGCGGGGCCAGGATAGCCTTTGACAACAACTACCGCCCCCGCTTGTGGGAGAGCCAGGCCGCGGCCCGGCAGACCTATGCCGCCATGCTGGCGCTAACCGATCTCGCCTTCCTGACCCTGGATGACGAGGTCGCCCTCTGGGGGGACAGCGACGACTCCCAGTGCCTGGCCCGCACCCTTGCATGTGGCGTGAACGAGATCGTCATCAAGCGCGGGGCCGAGGCCTGTCTCATCGTGCAGCCTGGGTACAGCGACCAGGTGCTGGCCGTTCCCCTGGCGAAAGAGCAGATCATCGACACCACGGCAGCTGGCGACTCCTTTAGCGCCGGTTACCTCGCCACCCGGCTGGCGGGGCAGTCCATGGCCGACTCGGCCCGCTATGCCCATCGGCTGGCGAGCACCGTCATTCAACATCGTGGCGCCATCATCCCCCTGACGGCCATGCCGCACCCCATCACCCCTGATCACCCATACAATGAGGCTTCCCATGTCAGCATTGCTTGAACGACTCTGTGCCCTGAAGATCATCCCCGTCATTGCCATCAAAGACGCCGATGATGCCGTCGCCCTTGGCCGCACCCTGCTGGAAAACGGCATGCCCAGTGCCGAGATCACTTTCCGTACCCCGGCGGCGGCCGAATCCATCCGCCGGCTGCGGGAAGCCTTTCCCGAGATGATCATTGGTGCCGGCACAGTGCTGACCACAGCCCAGGTCGATCAGGCCATCGAGGCGGGGGTCGACTTCATCGTGAGTCCCGGGCTCAACCCGCGCATCGTGCAATATTGCCAGGCGCGCGGCGTTCCCATCATTCCCGGCGTCAACAACCCCAGCCTGGTCGAACAGGCGATGGAGCTGGGTCTGAAGACCCTCAAGTTCTTCCCGGCAGAGCCATCCGGTGGGCTGGGCATGCTCAAGGCCATGAGCGCCGTCTACCCGGTCTCCTTCATGCCCACTGGCGGCGTCAGCCCGAGCAATGTGAAGGACTATCTTGCCCTGCCTGCGGTATTCGCCTGTGGCGGCACCTGGATGGTGCCTGCCAACCTCATCGACAATCGCGAATGGGACAAGATCGGCGCCCTGACCAAGGAAGCCATGGCCGCCCTCTAAATCGGCCGGGGCCCGTCTCACGGGCCCATCATTCCAGCCTCGACCGGTTCGCCATCGACCTCAGCCACCGGTTCAATCAAAGGAGCTACCCATGATCGTTGGTAATCTGCAGCAACTGGACATCGCCATGCTGCCATCCCCACTGCGGCATCTTCTCAACCGGCCCGCGCTCTCCTTGCACAACCTGCAACAGCAGGCAGAGGGGAAATATGATCTCATCGAGGATGCCGTCTTCTACATCGTCTCCTCCCCCATCACGGCTCAGGAGGCGGATCTGAAGAGTGAGTTCCACGATCGCTATCTGGATATCCAGATAGTGCTGGCCGGGCAGGAGGCGATCGCCCTCAGCACCACAATCCGCGCTCCCCATGACCATCAGGAAACCAAACCGGATCTCATCTTCCTGGACAACCCGGCGATCACCACCCGGCTGTTGCTCGACACCGGTGACTTCGCCATCTTCTATCCCGGTGAAGTGCACAGACCCACCTGCCAGGTCGGCTCCCCTGCCCAGATTAAGAAAGTCGTGGTCAAGATCTGCAAAGAGTGGCTGTCAGCCCAATAAGAGTCGCCGGCCTCTACCCCCTTGGCATGAACTCCCGATCAGGAGGCCAGCACCATTTAGCACGCCTCCCCCATCTTCTATTCGCTCTACTGTGCTCCGGTGGGATCTGCCCTCCCCTATTTTTACCGAAAAACTCGTTTGAAGCCTTATTCCATCAGCATCGCCGCAGTGTAATAAACGGCCATCACAAAACTTGATTTTTGATTTCCACAAATATGGAACGCCATTTCATTAACTTGATTTTGATCACTGAAATGCGGCCGGATTCACGTAGCATGAACAGCATCAAAATAACGAAGTCCATAAAGGGGTTACACACATGCGTACAATGAATGCTCTGCCCAGACTGTCTCTGATTGGCACAGTGGTCGCCGCGGGTCTGTTTCTGACTGGATGTGGTGAAGACAGCAAGGCTGCTGGCCCCCTGATCCTGAAGACAGCGTTCAACCAGTCTGAACACAATCCGCAGTTCAAGGCGCTCGAAGATTTCAGCCAGAAGCTGGAAGCGGCGACCGGTGGTAAATACAAGCTGGAAATTCACCCGAACGAGCTGCTGGGAGATCAACGAGCGGCACTGGAACTGGTGCAATCCGGTGCCATTCAACTGGCCGTCGTCGCCAACCCCCTGGTCGAGAACTTCAACAAAAACTTCTCCGTGCTGGCCATGCCTTACATCTACGACAACCCGGATCACCAGCGCAAAGTCTTCACCGGTGATCTCCTCGATGGCCTGTTCAGCTCCACCAAGGGCAACGGCTTTGAGGTATTGACCGCCTATACCGCCGGGGCCCGCAGCATGTATATCAAAGGGGCTCCAATCAAGACTCCAGAAGAGATGAAAGGGAAGAAGATCCGGGTTATGCAGTCCGATACCATGGTCAAGATGCTGACCTGTATGGGGGGCACCGGGGTGCCCATGGGTCAGGGCGAAGTCTACTCCGCCATCCAGCAGGGGGTGCTTGATGGCGCCGAGAACAACGAGATCACCTACGCCGATCTGAAGCAGTATGAAGTGGCGCCCCATTTCTCTTACACCCGCCATGTAATGGTGGCCGATCTGCTGGTGGTCAATGAGTCCTTCCTGGAGAAGATGGATGCCGCCGATCAGGCGACCTTCCGCAAACTGGCCAAAGAGAGTACCGCGACCGAGTTTGATCTCTTCAGCCAGGCGCTAGAAACCGCCAAACAGACGGCCACTGCCCAGGGCGCCACCTTTACTGAGGTCGATATTGCCCCCTTCCAGGCGCGTTGCAAGCCGCTGCAAGAGACGCTGCTGACCACCCCGGAGCAGAAAGATATCTTCAACAAGATCCGCGCATTGGCCAACTAATGGCTGTTGTTGCCAGGGGTTGCCATGGCAACCCCTCCTATGAGGTTCCGCTATGAAACCCGCTCAACAACCAGCAACCCTCTCCGAACCATCCGTTCAGCATGGCTTCTATGCCTCGCTGACCGGGTTCAAGCAAAGAGTGGATCTGGTGGTCTCTTATCTCTGCATCGCCATCGTGGCCGTGATGACCCTACTGGTCACTTATCAGGTGGCAACCCGCTACCTGCTCAATAGCCCAAGCGCCGTGAGCGAGGTGCTCTCCCGCTACCTGTTCATCTGGCTGGTCTTGATCGGCAGTGCCTATGTCTTTGGCCTGCGCGAACACATGGCAATCACCTTCATGCGCGATCGCATGTCGCGCAATGTGCGCATCCTGGTGGAGATGCTCGGTGAGCTGGCGACCACTCTCTTTGCCCTGCTGGTACTGACCGTGGGGGGTTACATCGGGATGAGCCGCCAGATGGGACAGCTCGATTCGGCGCTGCAGATCCCCATCGGCGTCATCTATGCCGCCATCCCTCTTTGCGGCGTGCTGACCGTTTTCTATTGCCTGTACAACCAATACGGGTTGGCCAGACAACTCTCCTTCAAGCAAAAGGTATAACCATGGATATTGCGGTTGTTGTCGCGCTGGTGATGTTCATCGGTGCCTTTGTCCTGCTGTTTATCGGCACCCCTATCAGCATCAGTATCGGGCTCCCCTCCTTCCTGGCCATGGTGATCATCCTGCCTTTCGATGGCGCCATCCTGACTTCGGCCCAGCGGGTCTTCGTCGGCCTGGACTCCTTTGCCCTGCTGGCCATTCCCTTCTTCATCCTGGCCGGCAATCTGATGAACAATGGCGGCATCGCCATCCGCTTGATCAACTGCGCCAAGATAGTCAGCAACTTCCTGCCGGGTCCTCTGGCCCAGACCAACGTGGTTGCCAACATGCTGTTTGGCTCCATCAGCGGCTCCGGCGTCGCCTCGGCGGCGGCCATCGGCGGCATCATGTCCCCTATCCAGAAGAAGGATAAATACGATCCCGCCTTCAGTGCCGCGGTCAATATCGCCTCGGCACCGACTGGCATGCTGATCCCCCCAAGCAACTCCCTGATCGTCTATGCCACTGTGGCGGGCAGTGTCTCCATCACGGCCCTGTTCATGGGCGGCTACGTGCCCGGCATTCTGTGGGGACTGGGGGTCATGCTGGTGGCGGGCTTCATTGCCAAGCGCCGTGGTTATGTGGCCGAGCACAACTCTCTCAAGGGTCTGCGCCTCAAACTGTTGTTAGATGCCATCCCCAGCCTGCTGATGATCGTTGTGGTTATCGGTGGCATCCTCGGTGGCATCTTCACCGCGACCGAAGCCTCCGCCATTGCCGTGGTCTATTCGCTGATCCTCGGTGTCTGCTACCGGAACATCAAGGCCGTCGATCTGCCCGCCATCTTCCTGGCTACCGCCAAAATGACCGCCATCGTGATCCTGATGCTGGCCGCCTCATCCATCATGTCCTGGGTAATGGCGTTCACCCAGATCCCGGCACTGATCGCATCGGCCCTGCTCTCCTTCACCGACAGTTTCCTGATCATCCTGCTGGTCATGAATCTGGTACTGCTGCTAGTGGGCACCTTCATGGACCCCACCCCGGCGGTACTCATCTTTACCCCCATCTTCCTGCCCATCTGCACCCAGTTCGGCATGGATCCGGTGCAATTTGGCATCATGATGATCTTCAATCTCTCCCTTGGCACCATCACGCCACCGGTTGGTCCCATACTGTTCACCGGATGCAAGATCGGGGGGATAAAAATTGAAGGGGTCATCAAGCCACTGCTGCCTTTCTTCGCGGTCATTGCGCTGGTGCTGATGCTGGTGACCTATGTACCAGCCATCTCGATGGCGCTGCCCCAGGCGATGGGACTGATCAAATGATGCCTCTGTGCGACGGGCATGGATGCCGGTCGCACTCGTGATGAACCCACCCCGGGCGCGTCGGCGTCCGGGTTTTTTCATCTCTGCAGCAAGGAAACGGGGGATGAGAACAAGCAGGAGAGAGCAGGGCGCCCTGGGGCTGGCGCGCACTGTCAGGGAGATTACGTGGGCAGAACCACCGCGGATAGGCGGAGCCCGGAGGTGCGCCTCAGCGATCCAGGTAGCGGCCTTGTTCCATCTCGCGCTCTCGTTGACACTCGGCGAGGTAGATGGCGGCAGCGATGGCCGGGGTAGCATGGTGTTTGTCGATGGCATTGGAGACCATCAGTTGCAGGGTATTGAGGTTCTTGGCCTTGCGAAACTTGCGCAGCCAGTGACCCTTGTCGCCCAGCTCGTCTATGGAGATTTTTTCTTGGATGGACATGCTCACTCTTGGGACTCGGGGTCCACTTAAATTCAGGATCCGGGGATCACAGATACCGAGGGGGAAAACAAAGAAAGCCAGGTTGATACCCGGCTTCCTACGGTTACACCACAATCCGATATATCAGGCTCTGGGAACGAAGCCAACCACATCATATACGCTGGCCAGGGTTTTTTCAGCCCTTTCCCGGGCCTTTTGTGCACCGGCAGCGAGGATGGCCTGCAGATGAGTCTCATCTTGACGCAGGGCATGGAAACGGGCTTGTAGCGGCTCAAGCAGGGCAACCACGGCCTCGGCGCACTCACCTTTCAAATGGCCATACATCTTGCCTTCGAAGTGCTGCTCGAGCTCAGGGATGGGGCGGCCGGTCACGCCAGACATCAGGGTCAGCAGGTTGGACACCCCAGGCTTGTTGACCGGATCGAAGCGCACCACGGCCGGCTCGTCCGAATCGGTGACGGCCCGCTTGATCTTCTTCACTATCTGCTTGGGATCTTCCAGCAGACCGATGAAGTTGGCCTCGTTGTCGTCAGACTTGGACATCTTCTTGGTCGGATCCTGCAGGCTCATCACCCGGGCACCCTCTTCGGGAATGAAGGGTTCGGGCAGGGTGAACACCTCGCCATGCAGATTGTTGAAACGGGTGCAGATGTCGCGGGTCAGCTCCAGATGCTGCTTCTGATCGTTGCCGACCGGCACCTGATTGGCCTGATAAAGCAGGATGTCCGCCGCCATCAGCACCGGGTAGCCGAACAGACCGACGTTGACGTTATTCTCGAAACGGGCGGACTTGTCCTTGAACTGGGTCATACGCGACAGTTCACCCATCTGGGTGTAGCAGTTGAGGATCCAGCCAAGCTCGGCGTGCTGGGGCACATGAGACTGGATGAAGACGGTGCTCTTGGCGGGATCAATCCCGACTGCCAGATAGAGGGCGGCGGCATCCAGGCAGGCCTTGCGCAGGGCAGCAGGCTCCTGGCGGGCGGTGATGGCATGGAGATCGACGATGCAATAGAGGCAATCGAAGTCATCTTGCATCTTGACCCACTGACGCAGGGCGCCCATGTAGTTGCCTATGGTGAGCTGCCCGGAGGGCTGGGCACCGCTCAGTACTATTGGTTTGGCCATGGAGAGGAGTCCTTGTTCTTATTCGACCAGCAGGGCATCGAGCTCACAGAAATGCTCGCACACCCAGTCTGGATTGGAGTCGGCAATGGGGCGGCCATAGTTGTAGCCATAGGTGAGCCCTACCACCTTCATGCTGGCGGCCTGGGCGGCCAGCACATCATTTTCGGAGTCACCCACCATCAGGGTGCGCGCCGGGCTGACACCCAGCTCATGGCAGGCATGCAGCAGCGGTGTCGGGCTCGGCTTCTTTGGTTCCACACAGTTGCCGCCCAGCCAGAGCGCAAAGCAATCGGCAATGCCGAGGGCATCGAGGATCGGCTGCACGAAGTGACTCGGCTTGTTGGTCACCACGGCCTGGCGGTAACCCAGTTTTTGTAAACGGCGCAGGCTCTGCTCGACCCCGTCATACATGGCCAGCCCTTCCAGCAGACAAGCCTGATAGTGCCGATCGAACAGGCCGCGGGCCTGGCTGAACTGTTCGCCAGCACCGCGATAATCCAGGGCGCGGGAGATGAGCTTATCGGCACCATTGCCGACCCAGGTACGAACCACGGCCTCGTCGGCCTCGGCCAGACCCAGATCGGTGAGAGTGCGATTGAC
This sequence comes from Aeromonas rivuli, assembly GCF_000820045.1. Lineage (GTDB taxonomy): Bacteria > Pseudomonadota > Gammaproteobacteria > Enterobacterales > Aeromonadaceae > Aeromonas > Aeromonas rivuli. The sequence continues at coordinate 366,191 of NZ_CDBJ01000027.1, forward strand.
CGCCAGCGCCAGCTGGGAAGCACTGTCGATCAGGGTGCCGTCCAAATCGAACAGCACCAGATCGAAGGGACGATTAACGCTGGACATGGGCAAGCTCCGCACGCATCTGGTCGATCACCGCCTTGTAGTCTGGCTGGCTGAAGATGGCAGAACCGGCCACGAACATGTCGGCACCGGCCTCGGCAATGGCACGAATGTTGTCTACCTTGACCCCGCCATCGATCTCCAGGCGAATGTCACGGCCACTCTCGTCTATCAGACGGCGCACCTGGCGCAGCTTGTCGAGGGTGCCGGGGATGAAGCTCTGACCACCGAAACCGGGGTTGACCGACATCAGCAGGATCACGTCCAGCTTGTCCATCACATATTCGAGGCAAGAGAGCGGCGTGGCCGGATTGAGCACCAGGCCAGCCTGGCAGCCCTGCTCCTTGATGAGCCCAAGGGTGCGGTCGACGTGATCGGACGCTTCCGGGTGGAAGGTGATGAGATTGGCACCCGCCTTGGCAAAATCAGGGACTATCCTGTCCACCGGCTTGACCATGAGGTGCACATCGATCATCGCCTTGATACCGAAGTCACGCAGGGCCTGACAGACCATGGGGCCTATGGTCAGATTGGGCACATAGTGATTGTCCATCACATCGAAATGCACCACATCGGCACCCGCTGCCAATACCTTGGCAACATCGTCGCCCAGACGGGCAAAATCGGCGGAGAGGATCGAGGGAGCTATCAGAAAGTCTTTCATCACGTCATCCATTGGCAGCTAGGCGAAAAAACGGCGCAATTTTACCCCAAACTGGCTCAGGAAACGAGACTGATTGCCGCTTACCGCGCCTCATGGCCCACGGGAGACCCATTTTCCCGGATATGGGGAGATATGGGCGCCCCCCGGGCCGGGAAGTTGAGAGTGCTCAACCCGTCTCCAGCCTCCAATCTCGACTCATATCACCCTCATCAGGGCAAATAGAGACCATCTCCCATGATGGGATGAACAACATACAGCGCAGAGTGATGAGGGACGGAAGGGGCTCTCTTGGCGAAAGCTGGCTAGGCTGTAGGGAGCCAGGAGGCGCACATGAACCAAAGACTCACCCTGTGGCACACGCTCACCAGCACCCTCGCCGCCCTGTTCGGGGTGCAATCCCAGCGCAATCGCCAGCGAGATTTTGCCGACGGCTCGCCATTGGCTTTCATCCTGATGGGAGTGCTACTGATCGCCCTGATGCTAGGCAGCCTCTGGCTACTGGTGAGCTGGGTGCTCGCTTAGCCGTTCAGCGGCCCTGCCTAGACGCTGGTGCCAACCTCGACCAGATCCCCTGGATACCACCCCTGCTCCGGCGCTATGCCGGGAGGATAGAGCGCCAGCAGCTCGGCCACCTTGTTGCGGGTGCCGCCATTGCGGCTGATGGTGCGTTTGACCAGGATTTCATCGAGCCTGGCACCACGATAGAGTTCGCGGGTCAGTTCGATGTCGTGGTTGCTGATGAGCACGGGAACCCCTTTCTCGGCAGCCGTGTGCCGCGCCAGCCGCGCCAGCACCGCCTGATCGTCCAGGGTAAAGCCCCCGGCCGAATAGCTGGTGAAGCTGGCCGTGGTAGAGAGAGGGGCATAAGGGGGATCGCAATAGATGACCCAGTCGGCCTGCGCCCGCTTGATGGCATCGGCATAGCTCTCGCAGATGAAGGTCGCCTTCTGCGCCTTCTCAGCGAAGAACCACAGCTCTTTTTCCGGGAAATAGGGCTTCTTGTAAGAGCCAAAGGGGACGTTGAAGCCCCCCTTCTTGTTGTATCGGCACAGGCCGTTGAACCCGTGGCGGTTGAGGAACAGGAACAGCAGGGCGCGCTCGAAGCTGCCCTCTGTCTGGTTGAACTGAGTCCGCAACCGGTAATAAGCCGCCTTGTGATTGTTCTCGGCCACAAACAGCTTGCGCGCCTCGGCAATCAATTGCTCAGGTGTGAGCTTGAGATGGTTATAGAGGGCAATCAGATCCGGATTGATGTCGTTGAGCACATAGGCATCGTAATCGGTGTTGAGAAACACGGATCCGGCACCGACGAAAGGCTCCAGCAACACACGCCCTGCTGGCAACCGCTCGGCAATCTCTTCAACCAGGGAATACTTTCCCCCGGCCCATTTTAAAAAAGCGCGTGTTTTCTTCATGGAAATCCGGCGTTAAGAAGGCAGCAACCCAAAAAGGGGGACGATTCTACCCCCTTATCCGACCTGCTGCTATGGCTTCAGCTCTTTTTGTACCTGGGCGAACGACTTGGGCCAGGGCTGCCCCTTGACCAGGGCGGGTGGTAACTGGCGGATGGCCGCCTTCGCCTGCTGGAGGCTGGCATGATCGCCTTGCAGCACCACGAACCAGGGACTGCCGCGGAATTGGGTCTGATAGACCCAGACCTTGCCCGACAGCTGGTTCTCCGCCACGAAGCTGTCGACCGCTGGCCGGTTGCTCGCCCCCATCAACTGCACGCTGTAATGGGTCTTGGCTTTCTGCTGCAAGGTGGTTACCGGGGTCAGGGCAACCCGGGGGGCTGACGCGGCCTGCTCGACAATCTTGGCAGGGCCTGTCTGGCTCGCTGGGGCTGTCGTGGCAGCCTGATTGCCTGTCGCCTGCTTGGCTTGCGAGCCTGCCTGCCCATTGGACGGGGCCACGTTTGACGCGTCACCGGTCAGCTCCTTGACCACCTCGCTGGGCAGGGCGCCGCTGACGCTGGGCCCTGTCATCAGCTTCTCGACCACGTCGTCGGAGATCACTATCCGGCGACCCTCGTAATTGCCTGACTCGGCAGTCACCGTCTCGCTCTCCACTTTCTTGGGCAAGACCTGGCTCTCTGGTTTCCAATCCCGTACCAGAGCGCCGCTGTCATTACTGGCTGCTCCCAGTTGAGTATCTGCCTGGTTCACAGCCCCAGCCGGACTCTCCCCCGGAATGGGGGCTGGCAGTGTTGTGCTCACCGGTTTCGCCATCTCCTGGCCCTCCGGCTTGTCTGAAAACAGCGGGGGAAGCAGGTAAGTGAGCGCCAGCAAGATGCCGATGACGGCAACAAAACCCAGGACGACCTGCTTGATGGGCAGCTTGGGTTGCGACTTCTTGGGTCTTCTGTCGGTCATGATATCCTCCAGTGCCTGCATGATGATGGACGGCTGTCCTTTCGATTGGCTCAGGATCTCCTCTACCTTGGCTTTGGGCAAGAGGGTCGCCGGTATCTTCTGCGCTTTTGCTTTCTCATACAGGAAGATGCGTTGCTCAGGGGCGCTCAGGGGGGCGACCTCCAGCTCGAGGGAGGGCATGGCTCGCCCCTTGAGACCCGGGCGCACAGTGCGACACCAGGCGTCATCAGCGGTCAACAGGGTCGCCAACTGATGAGGCTTGGTCAGGGTGTCATTGTGACGACACAGGGTCCAAAGCTCGCTGAGCACCTCGGCAGGCAACTCGTGCGCACGCTCGATCAGCAACAACAGCGTTGCAGGCTTTCCTTCCATCATGCGAAAGAAGCTGTCAGCCAAGGCATCTTGAGGATTGAACAGGGGTTTATCAACTATCTGCTCAAGCAGCAGCTGACGCACCTCGCCCATCTTCATGTCGGGACGGCCGATCAGGCTCACCACCTGCACCTTCTCAGGCAGGCGGGTCAGCAACAGCTCGCAGAGGGTGGCGCGGCCGCTGCCGGCCGGACCGGATAGAAATATAAAAGGATGATTGAATTCAATCAGATGCAGCAGCCGTTCGACCAGCTGCCGCTGAGAGGGAAACTGAAGCAACTTACTCACATTCGGACTCGATCACCGATTGCAATTGAGCATCAGACACATCGGCCACCACTTCGGCATGGCCTATTCCCACCGGCAATACCAGACGCAGCTTGCCAGCCAGCACCTTCTTGTCACGGCGCATGTGACGCAGGTAAGCATCGAAGTTCATATCGGCAGGCCCCTTCACCGGCAGCTTGGCCGCCAGCAGCAAGGCACGGATCCGCTCCTGCTGTTCGCCGCTCACCTGACCACGCAACCGGGCCGTGGCCGCCGCTTGCATCATACCCGCAGCGACAGCCTCGCCATGCAGCCAGTTGCCATAGCCTTGTTCTGCTTCGATGGCATGACCAAAGGTATGACCCAAATTGAGCAGCGCCCGCACACCGTGCTCAGTCTCATCCTCGGCAACCACTTCGGCCTTGATCTCGCAGCAACGCTTAATGGCATAGGCTAACGCAGTCGGATCCTGCCGCTGTAGCCGAGGCATGTTTTGCTCCAGCCAGCTGAAGAAATCTGCATCCCAGATGATGCCGTACTTGATCACCTCTGCCATGCCTGAGGCAAATTCACGCTCGGACAGGGTCTGCAGGCATTCAGTATCTATGACGACCAGTTTGGGCTGATAGAAGGCACCGATCATGTTCTTGCCGAGGGGGTGATTCACGGCAGTCTTGCCGCCAACAGAGGAGTCGACTTGGGAGAGGAGTGTGGTGGGGACCTGGATGAAGGGGATACCGCGTTGGAAGCTGGCGGCCGCAAAGCCCACCACATCCCCTATCACGCCCCCACCCAGGGCGATCAGGGTAGTATCACGTCCATGGTTGGTCTCAAGTAGCGCAGACATGATGCGTTCGAAAGTCGCCAGCGTCTTGTGTGCCTCACCATCCGGCAGGATCAGGTGTTCTACCTGATAGTCCGCCAGTAGCTGACTCACCCGCTCCAGATAGAGGGGAGCCACCACGGTGTTGGTCACTATCATGACCCGTCTACCCTTGATGGCCTGAGTCAGCACGTCGGGGTGCTGCAGCAGTCCAGCCGCTATTTCTATCGGGTAAGAACGCTCACCCAGTTCGACCTTCAACCTTTCCATGGACGTCCTCGACATTACATACCGATTAGCTTGACGATTTGATTGGCGACGATTTTAGCACTCTGATCATCGGTGTGGATAACAAAGTCGGCCACTTCCTCATAGAGGGCATTGCGCTCGTACGCCAGACGCTCCAATACTTCACGGGGCGGCTCTTCGGTCTGTAGCAAGGGCCTGCGCTTGTCTCTCTGTGTGCGCGCCAGTTGCTTTTCAATGGTGGTTTCGAGGTAAACGACTATGCCGCGGGCAGAGAGCTTGTTGCGGGTCTCGCGGCTCTTGATTGCACCACCGCCCGTCGCCAGCACTATGCCTTGCTGCTCGGACAGATCGCCGATCACCTTCTCTTCGCGAATCCGGAAACCTTCTTCGCCTTCAACATCGAACACCCAGCTGATATCGGCACCACTGCGGCGCTCAATTTCATGATCTGAGTCGAAAAACTCCATATGCAGTTGTTCTGCCAGATGTCTACCTATGGTGCTCTTGCCCGCACCCATGGGACCTATCAGGAAAATATTGCGTTTCTCAGCCATGTCTTTTCATTAGTAATTACAAACTGTACGACCCCGATGAACTATGGATCGGGGTACCTATGAACCTTGTCTTGCGATGGATCAGGAGGGGGATTATCTCAATAGAAATCAGGACTGGCAACCGCAGACCTTACGCCCCAGCCTCATCGGGGCGTAAGGTTATATGTGTTTTACCCTGATATGTAAAGCATTCAAAACTTGTCGGTAACTATCCTTGGCGTCACAAAAATCAGCAACTCGCGTTTCTTGTTCTCGCTGGTGGTCTTGCGAAACAGGATGCCAAGGCCCGGGATATCACCGAGCAGGGGGACCTTGCTGACATCGTTCTTGATGGTCTGCTGATAGATACCGCCGAGTACCAAGGTCTCCCCATTGTTGACCAGCACCTGGGTGGTGATGGACTGGGCATTGATGGAGACCGCATCCCCGGTCCCGGTAGGAACCGTTTCGCCCTTGGTATCCTGGGTCACAGTGAGATCGAGGATGACCCTGTTGTCCGGCGTAATCTGCGGTGTCACTTTCAGGCTCAGTACCGCTTTTTTGAAGGTAACCGAGGTCGCACCGCTGGAGGATGATTCCACATAGGGGATCTCGGTACCCTGTTCAATCAATGCCGGTTTCTGGTTCGCCGTGGTAACTCTTGGGCTCGCGATGATCTCCGCCTTGCTCTCTTTCTCCAGCGCCGACAGTTCGAGATCCAACAAGGTTCCGTTGGCGAGGCGAGCCACCTGGAAGGCCAGGGTGCCTGCGGCATTGGTGACCGGCAGATTGACGTTAAGGCGATCCTCAACTCCGGGCCTGGTATTGGTGCCAGTGCCATTACCCGAACCATCATTCCCCTCTATCGAACCCGATGTGCTATTGCCATGACCATCATTCTTGGTCACCCCCCAGCGCACCCCGAGTGCCTCGTCGAAGCCGTCATCTATGGTCACCATCCTGGCCTCGATCACCACCTGTTTGACCGGGATATCGAGGATATCCAACATGCGTTTGATGTTGCTAATGACATCGGCCGTGTCTTTCACCACCAGCACGTTGGTGCGCTCATCCACGCTCACCGCGCCTTTTGCCGAGAGCAGCTTGGTGCTCTCGGAGGAGAGCAGGGCCGCGACTTCCGACGCCTTTGCGTAATTGATCTGCATATATTCGGTATAGAGCGGTGCCAGATCTGCCACCTGATTGCGGCTCTCCAGCTGCTGTTTCTCCCGGGCCGCTATCTCTTCTGCCGGCGCGACCAGCAAGATGTTGTCATCGAGGCGCTTGTCGAGACCACGCACCTTGAGAATGATGTCGAGGGCCTGCTCCCAGGGCACACCATCGAGGCGCAGAGTGATATTGCCGGAGACTGAATCCGTGGTCACCAGATTGAGGTTGTTGAAGTCAGCGATGAGCTGCAACACGGTACGTACCGGTATGTCCTGGAAATTCAGGGAGATGGGCTTGCCTTTATATTGTTTGGCGACAGTGCCGACCGGCGCACGCTTTTTCACTTCGATGATGAACAGCTTGTCCGCCTGATCGTAGCGAAAATCGAACTGGCCATTCACCGATAGCTCGAATCGGGTGTCATTACCCTGACGAAATGCCTCCACTTGGGAAACCGGGGTGGCAAAGTCTTGTACATTGATGAGGTTCAGCTGATCGTCCGGGATCCGGGTTCCGTGAAATTTGGCCACCACTTTCTGTCCTGTACTGCTGACATCCACGGCTGCCGAGCTGTTATCCAACCGCACCAGAAACTCACCCTGGCCATCTTTGCCACGGCGAAAATCGACCCCCTTGACCGAGTTGAAATAGGCATCTTCGGTATTGGCTTTGGTGGCAGGCAACACCATGGGTGCTTTGGCGACAGGGGTCGGTTCCGGTTTGGCCGCCTTGTCACCGAGAGAGATAAGTAACTTGTTGCCTTGCTGATGCACCTGATAAGGCATCAATCTGTCCAGTGCAATCTGTATATCCAGTCCTGTTCCTTTACCATCGACCTTGACGCTGTCGACCCCCTCCTGCTTGATGGGCAATGGGTTGACCTTCAGGGCCCCTACCGCCCCCGGGATGTGCAACATCAACTGATTGGGTTGATAGCCAAGCCGGTCGGTAAAACCCGAAACCGGCTCGCTAAAGCTCAGTTCCAGCAAGAGTTGATCGGCCAACAGGGGATTGACTTTTACCTCCTGCAAAGTCGGGATCGCCCATACCGGATGAAACGAACTGCCCAGTAACAGCGCAGCCACCCTGAATGTAATTGCTGTTGTTATTCTCATCGACGCTCATCCCTGATTATCGTTTCGCTTCAAGAAGATGGACCATCACCAGCGGCAATGCTTCATGCTCATCACCGATTATTTTTTGCTTCTATATTGGCCATCACCAACTGCGTTTCACGCGTTACCCAACATCCCTTGCCGTCGGGCACTGTTTCCAGCAAATCCACCGCCGTATTGGTGATCCTGATGACCCGCCCCTGATCCAACCCCATGTAATGATTCAGCCCCATGCGCATGGATTGACCATCAGGCGTGCGAATGAGTGCCCACAATTGCCCCTGCTTGCCCATGGTGCCCTGCATCGCCAAACTCGCCAGCGAGTAGTTCTCAAGCACCTCCTTGGGTCTATCTGCCACTATCTGGGCACAATCAGCTTTGGCTTTTTGTTCAACGCCGGCACGACTCTCTGGCTGAGGCTCAACAAAAGGGTTTCGTTTATCCATCGATTCGTAATGCAGGGGAGAGAATGGCGTTATGGTGGGCAATGGCTCTATGGCAACCGGGGGCCTGGCCCTGATCTGGCTGATGTAGCCATCCATGTTCTCCTGGCTATTACAACCCGCAAGCAACAACACAAAGCAATATCTGGGGAGCTGCCTCATTTTTTCTGCCCCCCGGCATTGCCATTGTATTTATAAGTCTTGGCCAGCATGGACATGGAGATGATGTCGCTGTTGGTTCCATGGCTCAGGGTAAAAGAGTCCAGAATGACGATGCGCGGCAGTGCCGCCATGGCTGCCGTAAATTTGCCAATCTCATGGTAGGTACCTGCAACCTCAATGCGCATCGGTAGTTCAGTAGAGAACTCATGGGGCGTCTCGGCCTCCCAGTGAATACGATTGAGTTTGAGACCGTTGTCAGTGGCGATGAAGCTGATGTCATCAAGCAAACCAGCGACCTCATGGGTGTTGGGTAACTGCTTGAGCTGGGTATCAACCAGTTGCTCCAATTCGACCAGCTGCTTTTTATAGGCAGACAAGTTAGCGGCCAGCATCGCCTTGCTCTCAAACTGTGCCTTGAGCTCTTTCTCCTTGCTCTGTTCCTGAGTCAGGGCGGTCAGTGAACTGGCTATCACATAGTAATAAATAGCACCGCCGAGCAAGACGCAGCCAAACAGGATGAGCACCAGCTTGGCCGCCTTAGGCCAGCCGCCTATGTTGTTCAGATCCAGATCGTTGAGTTGTTGCAGGTTCATGATTTACCTCCCGCGGCATCGGCTGGCGACTTGATGACCTGGAACATCATGGAGAATTGGCTGAGAGCAACGGGAGCCACATCCGAGGCAAAGATGGTGCTTATGCGAGACGCCCCCAACCAGCCGGAACCATCGATGCGCCGCATCATGCTCGCCACCCGGCCATAGGCTTCGGCCTTGCCATTCACATCAATGGCATCACTCTTCAACGCTAGCGTATTGAGGTAGACGCCATTGGGCACCAAAAGCGGCAACTGGTTGAAGAGGCGCACGGGTAAGTTACGGCGCTGCTGCAGTCTCTCGATGAGCGCCATCCGTTCAAGCAACCCTTTGCGCTTATCCTTGATGAGACGGATCTCACCAAGCTGGGCATCCAGCTTGACCATCTCCTGCACCAAGCGCTGATTCAAGCCACGCTGCTGAGAAACTTGCTGGTTCACGAACCAGTCAACCGCAAACCCCAGAGAGGCTGTCACCGCCAGACAGACCCCAAACAGCATACCAAACTGCGCCTTTTCACGCTTTTGCTTAGCGTCGCGCCAAGGTAGCAGGTTTATATTTGACATGGTGTGAAGCTCCGCAAGGCCAAGCCAAACGCGGTCATATACTTGGCGCCATGACCACGCCCATCACCGCCAGTATGACCAAACAGGACAAACGGATCCGGGTGTAGCACCTCCAGAGAGAATTCCTGATGCAGCATATCTGCCAGCCCGGCTACCAGACTCCCTCCCCCGGTCAGTACCAGCTTGGCGAGATCCCGCTGTCCGGACGAACTGACAAAAAGTTGAATATTGCGACGTACCTGCTGTAACAGGCTCTGCAAGTACGGCTGCAGTACCTCAATCTCATGATCCTGAGGTAACTGGTTCTGAGTCTTGGCAAGTTCAGACTCATCCAAGGGAAGGTTATAGAAGGAGGAGATCGCCTGGCTGTATTGGTCACCACCAAAATTCTGCAAGCGAAAGTAGGTCACTTCCCCCTTTTGCACCGAGGCGAAAGTCATGGTGCTCGCCCCGATATCGATGACGGCCACAGGCTTTTCCAAACTGGCAAGCTCAGGCTGACAGGCCAATACGGCGCGAACCAGTGCATGGGCCCCAACATCCACCACTCGGGTCGTGAGCTCGGCCTCAGCCAGTGCGCTGACCCTGCCGCTGACACTCTCGGTACGGGCGGCGCTGAGCAATACTCGCTGACGAGTAGCCTCGGGGGTACCAGCCAACACCTCGAAATCCAGACTGACCTCATCGAGAGGGTAGGAGATAAGCTGCTCGGCCTCCCGCTGCACCTGATCTTCCAGCTCTCCTTCACTGAGGCCCGCATCGACCAGTATCACCTTGGTGATCACATTGGATCCGGTGACGGCGGTCGCGACATTCTGATTGCTGCCAACCAGCTGACGCTTGAGGGTTCTGAGAGATTGACTGACCCTCTCTATGTCCTGCACCTGATAGTCGATCAAGGCCCCTTTGGGCATTTGGACATCGGCAATCGACTCGAGCCTGGGCTTGCTCGCCGTGCCGTTCAGGGTGACAGCCTTGAGGGACTGGCTGCCAAAATCCACCCCTATCATGGGGATCAGAGTTCCATTCTTGAATAGCCCAACCATATACACATCCATGCGTTATTGGGTTGTGGTCTTGATTGTAGAACAGCTAATTCCATATTGAGCGGCGCCACAACTTAGAATTGTCTAATTATCAGAGCCATAACACATCTTCACTATATCGCCACTACAATCGCCATTTTGGCGCAGCTTGGTGAAAAGGGCCCGAGATGCTAATCTGAGCGCTCTTTGGCCAGCCGATCCCCTGCTTGGAAATGTCGAATTTTCCTGGGCAGTGTGGGTATACTCTGCGCCTGTTGGTTACTTTTAAGACGATTGGTAGTTCTTCCATGCAGAAATGGCTCGTACGCCTGTTAATAGTGATGATGTTGGGTGCTGTACTTGGCGTCGCCAGCCTCATCGGTATCTACTTCTACATCAAACCCCAGTTGCCGGATGTGTCGGCCCTGCGTGACGTCAAGCTGGCCACCCCCATGAAGGTGTACAGCCGCGACGGCGAATTGATCGCCCAGTTTGGCGAAATCCGTCGCATCCCGCTGCAACTGAACGACATTCCTCAGTCCATGATTGATGCCGTGCTGGCCACCGAAGATGCCCGTTTCTACGAGCATCCAGGCATAGACCCCATCGGGATCCTGCGTGCCGCCACCGTCTGGGCCGTCTCGGGCAAACCCCAACAGGGCGCCAGCACCATCACCCAGCAGGTGGCTCGTAACTTCTTCCTGACCAATGAAAAGACCATAGTGCGCAAGGTGAAGGAGGTCTTCCTCGCCTGGCGTATCGAACAGAATCTCACCAAAGACGAGATATTGACGCTCTATCTCAACAAGATACCGCTCGGCTATCGCTCGTTCGGGGTCGGCGCCGCCGCCCAAGTCTACTTTGGCAAAGATGTAAAAGAGCTGACCCTGGATGAGATCGCCATCATCGCCGGTCTGCCCAAGGCGCCTTCCATGCTCAATCCCATCCGTTCGCCAGAGCGCGCCTTCGCTCGCCGCAATGTGGTACTGGGTCGCATGCTGGATACTGGCAAGATAACCCAGGCCCAGTATGACGAAGCCAGCAAGATGCCCATCAAGGCGCGCTACCATGGCGCCGAGACCACGCTCCATGCCCCCTATCTGGCCGAGATGGTGCGCCAGAAGATGGTGGACCAGTTTGGTGAAGACGCCTACACCATGGGCTTGCATGTCTACACCACGGTCAGCGCCGACCGCCAGCGGGCAGCCAAGAAGGCACTGCTCGATGGCATCACCGATTACGACACCCGTCACGGTTACCGTGGCCCCAGCGCCCAGCTCTGGAAAGAGGGTGAGGCTCAGTGGGACTACAACCAGATAGTCGCGCACCTCAACAAGGAGCCTGCCTACGATCCCCTGATCCCGGCCGTGGTCACCAAACTCGCCGACAAGAGCGCCAGCATAGTGCTCAAGAACGGCAAGCAGGCCGAACTGAACTGGGATGGCATCAAATGGGCTCGCGCCTTCATCACCGACTCGCGCCAGGGCAATGCCCCCAGGGCGGCGAGGGATGTGCTGAAAGTCGGCGCCCAGATCTGGGTACGAGAACAGGGTGAGACCCTGATCCTGGCGCAGATCCCTGACGTCAACGCGGCCCTGGTCGCCATGAACCCGACCGATGGCGCCATCGAAGGTCTGGTGGGTGGTTTCAGCTTCGAACTATCCAAATTCAACCGGGTCGAACAGGCACGTCGCCAGATCGGCTCAAACATAAAGCCATTCCTCTACGCCACCGCCCTTGAGCAGGGTTATACCCTGGCATCCATCATCAATGATGCCCCCATCAACCAGTGGGATCCCTCCAAGGGCCCCATGTGGCAACCCAAGAACTCACCGGCCGTCTACGATGGTCCGACGCCGCTGCGCATTGGTCTGGCCAAATCCAAGAACGTGATGTCGGTGCGCCTGATGCGCGCCATCGGTCTCGATACCTACATGGATGGCCTGGTCAAGTTCGGCTTCCCTCGCGAACACATCCAGCGCAATGAATCCCTGGCACTGGGTGCCGCTGAATTTACGCCGATGGAAGTGGTGCGTGGTTTCTCCATGCTCGCCAACGGCGGTTATCAGGTCACCCCTTACTTCATCAGCGAAGTCAGAGACAGTTTCGAAACCCTGCTGTTTGCCGCTAATCCGGCCGCCGCATGCCGGGGTTGTGGCGCCCTGGCTGCCGCCGACATGAATGCTCCCGAGGCCTACCTCAATGTGGAAGGTGATTGGCGTGCTCAGTGTGCCATCGACCCTGTGGTGCCCAACAACCTGGCCCCGCAAACCATCAGTGCCCAGAGTGCCTTCCTCATCACCGATACCCTGACCACGGCCATCTGGGGTGGACGTGGCTGGATGGGGACAGGCTGGCGTGCGGCCCGCGACCTCAAGCGCCACGATATCTCGGGTAAAACGGGGACCACCAACGAATCGCGGGATGCCTGGTTCTCTGGCTATACCCCGAATCTGGTGGCGACCGCCTGGATAGGCTTTGACAATCATCAGCGGGCCCTGGGCCGTGTCGCCTACAACGCCAACATGGGACGCGACCAGACGGCCGGTGGTGAATTTGGCGGCAACGCCGCCCAGCCTATCTGGATCGACTTCATGAAGGTGGCCCTCAACAAGGTACCCGAGCAACCGATGCCGGTCCCCGAAGGCATCATCAAGCTGCCGGTTGACGCCAGCACGGGTCTCTTGACCCACAGCGGCAATGCCACCACCGAGTATTTCAAGGAGGGCACGGAGCCAACCCGTTACTCGGCGCCCGTCTCGAACGGCAACAGAGTCTATGGGGAGGATGGCTATTTCGGTGATGGCGACAGTCCCGTCTCGACCGACGATCTGTTCTGATCCAGGCCCGCCAGGCGGGCCTATGGCAATCAAAAAAACCGGCGCAGAGGCGCCGGTTTTTTATTGCCGCTCACACACTGAGCTGCGCTTTGTGCTGTTCATGGCTCAACTGGCCAACTGCACCTTCATCAGGGCGCGGATGCGGGTCGCCAGCTCGTTAAAACAGGGACGACGCACCGAATAGTGGCGATAGAAGAGTGAGATGGCGCGTCCGGGAACGGGGTCAATCACGGGCCTGTAGCTCACCCCCCCCTCGTCGCGGTTGGCAGGCACGGCCAGGCGCGGGATCAGCGTCATGCCGCTGCCTGCCGCCACCATGTTACGCAGGGTCTCCAGGCTGGTTCCCTGAAAACGCACATCCTCCCCCACCCCGGCTGCGAAGCAAAAACCCATGGCCTGATCCCGCAGGCAGTGGCCGTCGGCCAGCATCAGCAGCTTCTTGCCCTTGAGGTTGCCAAGCGGCACAGCCTTGGCGTGGGCTTCGGGGTGCAGTCGGGGTACCGCCAGCCACATGGGCTCTTGGTACAGCGGCAGTGAACCAAAACCCTCCATGCCATCCAGTTCGGCCAAAATGACGCAGTCCAGCTCCCCCTCCTCCAGACGCTTCATCAATACCTGAGTCTGCTCTTCGTAGAGGTAGAACTCGAGCTGGGGAAAATGCTCACGCAGATCCTGGATGATATGGGGTAACAGATAGGGGCCCACCGTGGGGATGAGGCCGATGTGGATCTCCCCTGACATGGGCTCGGCGAAGTGCTGGCCGATGTTCTTTAGCTCGCGCGCCTCACGCAACACCTTGCGAGCCTGCTGGGCCATGGCATCACCGGCGGGGGTAAAGAGCACCTTGCGGGAGGTTCGCTCGATCAAGATCACCCCGAGCTCATCCTCCAGCTTGCGCAACTGGCCACTCAGGGTCGGCTGGCTGACGAAGCAGCGCTCCGCCGCCTTGCGAAAATGTTTCTCCTCTTCCAGCGCTACCAGGTATTCGAGATCGCGAAGGTTCATATATCCCCACTGCTGACGGGCAAAAATCGACCCCTAGCATGCCCAATAAGTACTTGAAGAACAAGGCAACCTAGTCGGCCAATCGCGCCAGAAACCCAGACACATCTCCCAGATAGGGAGCAATGTCGAGCCGTTCCAGCGTCTCGCCCCGCGCCAACCCCAGGGTCGGGTACCCCTGACCCTTGAGCCGGGTTAGCCAGCGCTGACTCTCTTGCAGGGCTGGCTCCAGCGCCTGGGCCTCATAGGCATGATGGAAGGCAACCTCGTCCACCCCCTGTTCGGCGGCGAGACCGGCCAGCCGCGCCACGTCCCCGACCCAGAGGCCATCCCGATAGTGGGACTCCTGGATCCGTTGCAACATGGTCAACTCGTCGCCCCCCAGAGATCCGAGCGCGAGTATGGCGCGAATGGGAGGGGCCGAATCGAGCAGCAACCCCTCCCTGATCAGCAGTTCATTGAAATAACGCTCGCCAAAAGGCTGACCGGTCAAGGCCTGGATCCGCTCATCATGGGGCCTGACATAGTCGCGCAGAGCCGCTCCCATCGGCTGGCACCGATCGCCGAGCCAGAGGCCTCCCGGGTGCAACTTGACCCTCACCCCGGCCTGCCTCGCGGCCGCTGCAAGCAGGGGGGCCGCGCCATAACACCAACCGCAGAGGGGGTCATAGATGTAGTGCAGTGTCGTTTCATTCATCTTCATGGCATCGTATCCAACTTGAAAAAACCGGGCCAAGGGCCCGGTAAAAAACACAGGGAAGCAGGCTTATTGCTTTACCACTTCATCTCGCCAGTCGCGACCTTGGCGCCGATAGCCAGACCGTCATCGGCAGGCAGGGCCGGGAAGGCCTGCTTCATGCTTTGGATCAGGCTGTCTGAGCCCTTGGCCTTGGCCAGCTCCTGCTCGAAGCGCTGCACATAATCGCGGGTGAAGGTCACCGCCTCGGTGCCCTTGGGTTCGGCGCCCAGGAAGTGGCCCGGGATCACGCGAGCAGGTTGCATCGCCAGCAGCTCATTGAGGGTCTTGACCCACTGCGCCCGCGCCGCCTTGGTCTGGCTGTCTGCCATCCAGACATGCACTCCGTGATAAACAGGCACACCACCCAATGCGGTCTTGATAGAGGGAGCCCACAGATAGGCGCTCGGGGTATTCATTGCCTTGATCTCGATCCGCTCGCCTTCCAGCGTCAGGTGGGATGCCGTCATCACCTCGGGGACTATCAGGCTCTTGGGCGCCTGGTCGCCCAGTATGGGGCCCCAGTAAGCCAGCTTGGCATCCTTGGTCGCCTTGATATGGTCAACCACGTGCTGACTGGCCACTATCTTGGCGTTCGGGAAGGCGGCCTTGAGAGGCTCAAGACCGAAATAGAAGTCAGGATCGCCACCACTGATGAAGATGGTGGTCAGCGTCTTGCCACTCTTGTGCAGCAACTCGACCAGCGCCTGACCATCACCGACCCCGAACTGGGCATCGACCAGTATGGCCTCCTTGTCTCCTGCCACTATCTCGGAAGAGACCGGGAAAATCCCCTGCTCGCCCGGGTTGTAGACAGTCACCGTCAGAGGGGCAGCTAGTGCGGCGCCGCTGAGCAGTGTGGTGGCCAGGGTCAGGTTGCGAAGTGCGTGCTTGTTCATTGCGTCATTCCTAATGATGGATTCGGGATGAACAGAGTTTATTAGAACGGTTGAGTTGCAAATACCGCATAATAGTCACTTAACTGTTGCATGAATCGAGCATATAGAGGCAAACATGGATCGACTGACCGCCTTGCGGGTCTTTGTCAGCGTGGTGGAGCAGGGCAGCCTGAGCGCCGCGGGAGAGCAGCTTGAGATGTCGCGGGCCATGGTGTCACGCTACCTGGCCGAGCTGGAGCGCTGGATGGGAGCCCGACTGCTACACAGGACCACTCGCCGCCTCAGCCTGACCGGCCCGGGTGAGGAGGCGCTGCTGCGAGCTCGTACCATGCTGACCCTGGGCGAAGAGATGGAGCAGCTGGCAGTGCAGAACCAGGATGCCCCCAAGGGCTTGCTGCGCATCACCAGCAGCTACTCCCTCTCCGAGGCCTTGCTGGTGAATATCGCCAATGACTATCTGGCCCGTTATCCAGGCACCGCCATCGACATATTGCTGTTGGACAGAACGGTCAATCTGGTGGAGGAGCGCATCGATCTGGCCGTGCGGATCACCAACGATCTGGACCCCAATCTGGTCGCCCGTCGGCTCGGCACCTGCCACTCGGTGGTCTGTGCCAGCCCGGCTTACCTCGCCAGCCATCCGGTACCGCAACAGGTGCAAGATCTCGCCTTGCACAACTGCCTCACCTACACCTACTTCGGCAAGAGCCTGTGGCAATTTGATGGTCAACAGGGTCCCCAGTCGGTCCCCGTCAGCGGCAATCTGAGCGCCAATATCTCCAATCTGCTTCTGGCCGCCACGCTGGCGGGCACAGGCATCAGCCTGCAGCCCCACTATTCGGTTAAAACGCATCTCGAGCGAGGTGAGCTGGTGGCCTTGCTGCCCGACTGGCAACCCAAGCAAATGGGCGTTTACGGTGTCTATGGTACCCGCAAGCAGATGTCTCCCTTGCTGCGCAGTTTCCTCGACTTCATGGTCGCGCGCATGGCAGCCGATCCACTCTGGCGATAAAAAAGGGGCCTTGCGGCCCCTGATAGGAAAAAGAAGGATCAGGCTTCGAAGCCGGTCAGCACCACTGGCTCTTCCCCCTCTTGCTCGATGAGGAAAATATCCTTGTATGCCATATAGATGGAGTAGTTGAGCGCAGGCAACACCACCAGCAGGCCAATCAGCATCAGCAGGGTGCCGAGTAGCAACATCACGCAGCCCAGCAAGCCCCACCAGAGGAAGGGCCACATATTGCGCTGACAGCCGATGAAGCTCAGCTTGGCGGCCTGCCAGGCTCCGACATCATGGAAATAGATGAGGGCGGGGGCAAAGGTCACCGCCATCAATACCGGCACCAGCAGCAGCATCCCCAGCAGTACGCAGAGCAGCACGCCCCTGGCCTGCTCCACCGTCAGGGAGAGCTGTTCGGGATCCTGGCTGAACAGATCACTCAGCCCCCACAATGAGAGCAGTCCGAAACAGAGCATGGCGATCAGGGTGAAGAGACCAAGAGCAAACAGCCCCCCCATGATCAGTGGCGTCAAGCGATGGCGAAAGCCTGCGAACAGGTCGGAGAAGGTCAAGCGCCCCTGCTCATCCCCCCCCTTGGCCACCACCATCCAGCCGGCCATCCACACCATGTAGAGCAGTTGGGAGATGAAGCCTCCTGCGGGCAGCTGTTCGATCAGCAGGCCAACCCCCAGCCAGAGCAGCAACATGGCGACGCTCAGTCCCATGCCCTTGTTGAAGATATCGAATCCGCTACGGATCCATAACCAGCCACGTCCTATGGGATGACGCTGGGGTTCGGTGCGCAGGGCGCTCTGGGTACTCATCATGTTGCCTCGATCGGATGGGCGGGCAGAGGGCGGCTCAGGGCACAGTCACCGTCACCATGACGGTGGCCGTATAGGGCCCGGTTCGTACCGGCTGACCGGGCAGCTTGGTCGGATACACCCTCACCCTGTAGTCAGTCTTATGGGTGCTTTGCGAATAGGGTACCCCGATGGCTGTATCAAATGGAATAGGGGTATCCGTATCCTGTTGGAACAAGCCAATACCGACCCCCGCCAGGCTGGTGCTGATGAAGTTGCCCTGACTGGTGAGGGCGCCACCAAAACGGTAACTGAGCGGAGTCACATAGTCGCTAGGGATCTGGCTGCAGGTCACACTCACGTTGACGCTGCGCGGGGCATAACCCTGTGGCACGCCCCCCTCGACGAAGGCGCTCTGGGCCACGGCGCCGAGATCCAGGGGAATGCTGGTGCCCGCCGGAAACTGACAACTCGGAGTCGAGGTGATGCTGATATTCATGGCCAACCGGCTGAACTCGTTGCCAACCGCGGTACTGGGCATAGCGGCGCGGCGCACGAAGAGGCTGGCGACAGTGCCGCTGAAGGTTTGGGTCCCCGTAATCCCCTTGAGCAATTTGAGGGTATATCGCCCACCATTGACGCTGATCCCCCCCAACAAAGATACATCTAGCAGTCCACCCACACAGACGGCCAGCAGGCCTGCCGTTGTGTCGTTGAAGGGAACGGTTTTATACCCCCCACCCACATTGAACTCCGCCTTGAGACCGAAATAGTCATTGAGTTTGATCAGGGTGCCCAGGGGGTCGGCAATGGTCGGCAAGGTGGTGGTCCCCTGGTAGTAAACCGTCATCAAGAGACCAATACCGATGCCGGTACAGTCGCAGGTCGCCGTACTGGTGGTGGCAAAACTGCCAGTGGCCGTATCCCCCGGTTGATAGACGCTGGCGGGGTTGGTCACCGGGACTGTTGCCAAGAAGGCGCTGGTGCACTGGCCGTTGACGGCGTTTGCCTCGGGCAGGCAGCACAGCGCGCCGAGCAAGACCGCTCCCCGCATACCCACTCGCCGAATCGCCAGCCGGGCCCAGTTCACCCCCGTATGGTTTTTGAAACTTATCATCCTGCCCCCTGCCCCAATCGAAAATCCTGCTCATGATAGTTGCCATCATCATCAATCCAGCGCACTCGGCCATGGGCACCCTGCAATGGGGCCTCACTCCCCCCCGCCATGGGCAGGAACAGCTTGCCCAGAGGCGGGATCAGGGCGGCCTCTTGCCAGACCAGCGGCTTTTTACCATGGGAGATCAACACCTCGCTCAGGCTGATATAAAACCCACCGGGATTGAACACAGTCACCCCCAGCCCCGGCCCGGTTTGCCAATTCAGCCGAGTCACCGCCTCCCTCACTGAACCAGGCAGGCCAGCGGGTCGATAGAGCAGCTTGATGCGAGTGCGATAAGCGAGCTGCACCCTGGCCCCGTCAGTGACCGCATTGGGGGGCAGACCCAGCACATTGAGCCAGAACAGGGATTCGCGATCCTGCACCAGACGTTTGGTATCAGTCCCGTAAACACGCAGCGTCTGGCCCTTGCCTCCCCCCAGCCGCATCATGGGAGGGGTCACCAGGAATGGCGCCTTGCTTTGACTCGGTCCCTGCTGCGCATCCCCCTCATCGACCCAGACCTGCAACAAGCTGGACCGCTGGTCATCGTTGAACACCCTGAGACTGGCTTCCGGTGCCCCGCCCGGATAGATGAGACGCGTCGCCATCAGATTGATGGCTGCCCACCCCTGCTCTCCCCACAGGAGGAGCGAGCACAGCATCAGACAATAGAGCCCGCCTCTTTGCATCATGGTGTCTCCTCCGGCTGGCAGAGCGCGGTCACCTGCTGATAGGGAATGGCAGGGTCCGGCTTGGGTTGTCGATAGTCCAGACGGCAGCGCTGGCTTCCCTCCTTGCCCCACTGCACGTGGAGCTGACCCTGCTCACCACGCACGAAAATGAGCCCCCCCTGGCCGACCACGGCCACCGAGCGGCCACTGCTATCGATCACATCGGCGCCAAACGGCAGCGTCATCCGATCCGGTAGCTGGGCCTGCACCAGCAAGGGTTGGCCAATATGGGTCTCATAGTCGAGTTTGACGATGGCGCCGCGCCTCGGGGCCACCATCTGTGCACTGCCATCTATCTCCACGTCCACCGGCAGGCCGCCCGGATCCAGACTGATGATGTTGTTACGATAGGGATTGAGCCCGGCCAATACCGCATAACCATCCCCATCGACCTCGCTGCCGATACCATGGCTTATCTTGGCCCCCTGGGCGCCCTTGGCTTCCACCAGCGCCATTGTCTCCCCCTGCGTCTGCCCCAGTACCCACCCATCTTTATGTACCAGCAAGGTCCCCTTGGCCGAAGCAACGTACTGGGAGTAACCATCTCCCTGGCTGGTACTGGCCCCAAGTTGAGCCGCCGCCCCCTGATACTGCAAGTTGCCGCCATAGCCATAGTGGCTGGGTGCCCCGCCCCCATTCTTGCTGGCGTAGAGCCCGTAATAGAGCAAGCCATCACGCGCACCACCATTGAGATCGGCACGGGCGCTGTAGCCCTGTCCCTCTTGATAGGAGAGGGTGCTACTCAGTCTTGGCCCGCCGAGCGCTTCACCGATGGGAATGCTGAGACTCAGTACATATTGATCCCCGCCGTCATCTTCATTGAGGGAGTGACTGACCGAGAGGGAGAGACTGCCCCAGCTAAATCCCTTGTTGTAACCCAGCTGGAAGCTGCTGTTGTTCGGCTCTCCCCCCCAGTAGTTGCGGGCGATGCCGCTGAAGTAGAGATCGCCCAGCTCTCCCACCGGCTGGCTGATGTTGAGCTGGAAGCGGTTGCGCTCCCGCTGCAACACATTGAGGCGATCCCCCTGCAATGCCGCCACATCATCAAGATCCAGATACCCCTCACTCGAGAATCGGTATGCGGCCAGAGTGAAGTAGGTACGGGTGTAGTCCAGCTGCTTGCTGTAGGTCACCCGATAACTCTGCCCCGACAGATCCCCGGCTAATCCGGACTCGGGGGGAAGATCCCGCGCCCAGGAACCGGTGAGATCGAGTGCCAGGGCACCATAATCGGATCCCACCGCCAATCCCCCCAGCAGGGCGCCATAATCTTGCGCCGCAATAGTGCCGCCATAGAGCGTCAGGGTATTGGAGAGGCCACGCCTGTAGGTACCTTGCAAGAAATTGGGGCCATCCGCCCCTTCATCATTGCGATATTGTCCCAGGGTCAGGCTAAACCGGGAGGCATCGGTGCGCAGCATCTGCACCACGGAGGAGAATGGCAGGGTGAAGCTGCGCTCACGGCCATCCGCCTCTGTGATGGTCACATCGAGATCCCCCGCAAAACTGGTGGCATAGAGATCGTCGATGGCGAAAGCACCAGGGGCAACCTGGGTCTCATAGATGAGCGCCGTTCCCTGACGGATGGTGACCCTGGCATTGGTTTCGGCGGTGCCGCGTACCACAGGGGCGAAACCACGTTCAAAATCCGGCAGCATGGCATCATCGCTGGCCAGCTGCACCCCCGTGAAGGGCACACTGTCAAAGCTGTCCCCCGGGGTAAAATACTCTCCCAAGGTGAGCTGGGCTCTGTGCACCGTGATATCCCGCTGGGCATAGCTGTTGAGCGCTTGATAGTCCCCTTCGCTCTGAAAGGAGCCGTTATGACGTAAACGCCAGCTTCCCAGATTGAGGCCGGTATTGAGGTTGATGTTGCTGCTGAGCCGGTCTGATGCGCCTTGCTGGTCGCTGTAGTAGAGGTTGGCGTTATAACCGACAAAACCGGCATTGATCCCCTCCACCCACTGATCCGGCCCCACATAATTGCGGCGCACTCGCCCGACATAGGCCTGTGGCAGGCTGAGGGCACCCGTCAGGCTGGGTAGGTCCAGCGTGAAACGGGCCTCAGGCACCAAAGCGTCGACTTCGATGCAATCGCTCTGCAGCAGGGCGTTAACTGTCTCCTGATCAGGAAGTTGGTCTATCAGCAAGCCCCACTGCTCGACCTGACCCGCCTTGAAGCAGAAACGGGGTGACTGGGGATCCGCGCTCGCCCTCACTTCCAGCTGCTGGCTCAACTTGTCCTGGCCATTAATGATGATATCGAGTTGATACATGCCTGGTGGCACAAAGTCGGCGCGGGAGAAGCGGGTCAGGTCGATGTCCATGCCAAGCGCATCGAGCAGCTGACTATTGAACTCCACCGGTTCGGGAGCCGCTACCGCCTTGGTTTGCACGGTCTCAGCGGCCATTGCGACATGACCGATGAGCAGCATTATAAGCAGGAAAATACGTGTAACCCGGCAAGATATCCGGCAAGGGGGGAGGTAAACATGATGGCCAGTCATCGGCACGGCGGCAGGGAGATCACTGGCAATCACGGCGCACCCCCTCCAGATACAGACTGACATCGAATGCGGGAAGACCTGATGCCGAACTTACTCCCCCGGCCCGGTGCTCGTCAGTTGAACGCGAATCGGCCCACCTCGCGGGCACCATAATCATTAAGCCAATAGAAGGTCACCGTCTTGGCCTGCACTGGCCCGCTCAATCGTTCCAGAGGAAAATCAAAGCTGGCCCCAGGCGCCACCATGCCACCACTGCGATTGGCATACTGCCCGGCCTGAACCGTCGTCAAATCGAGATGGCTGATACTGACGTGGTAACTGCTCGGGTTGCTGGCACGCAGCACATAGCCACTCGTCTGATGCAGTAGTTGCCACTGCAAACCATTGGCGGATTTCTGGATGTCACCGGCTAGCCCCTGGGGCCGGTAGAACAGCTTGATGCGAGAGCGAAAGGCGAGTTGCACCAGATTCTGACCCGCCACGGCAGACTTGGCGCTGGGCGGCACCTCCAGCACATTGAGCCAGAACACCGACTCCTTGTTGGATGGCAACCCTTGCCCCACATAAGCCAGGCGCAGGGATTGGCCTCGCAGGGCCTCTATTCGGGTAATGGGGGGAGTAATGAGGAATGGCAATCTGTCGGCACCGGGTCGGATCCGACGATCGCCGCTGTCCATCCAGATCTGTACCAACGCGGGCAGCGTGCCCTTATTGGTCAGCTCCAGCGTCACCTCACGGGCCGTGGAGGGATAGATGACCCGGGTGCCAGATATCTGGACCTGGCCCCAGGCCAACATGGGCAAGATCACCACCCCAGGGAGCAGAAACCGGCCGCACATGCCACCCAGACGGGCCAGACGCCATGCCATGCTCATGGGGCTGATCTCAGTGATAGTCGAGCGAGTAAATGAGATCAGCGGACACCAACCCTGCCCCCACAGCCCCGGTGGCAATGTATTGGGCGCTGTAATAGAGGGTGGCATCACCGGTCGCATTGAAATCAACCAGCACATCGTTGCCCGTGTTATCTCTCAGATCGATAGGCGTACTGTCGGACGCGAGGATCTGCACCTCCACATTCGCTGCCGGATTCTTGCCCCCGGACGCCACCGCTTTGTTGCTCAGGTTGCCGGTGCTCTGGGCCACGCCAAAGTTCTCGAAATAGGCTCGCACCGAGCCCGTCGTCGGGCAACTGGTGAGCTCCAGATTGAAACCTGTCGCGCCGGCGGTTACTCCGAGACCGGAGAGCGCATTGGTACTGACGGTGGGCAGGGTCACAATTGCCGAGGCACTGCCACCGTTGACAGAAATGTCGCAGGTTCCCGCCGTGACCTCCCCAGTGATCGTTATGGTGCCATTGAAGGCCAAGACAGACCCCGAGGCCAGCAAGCTGGCCGAGAGTCCAAGAGCCGCAAGAAGATTTATTTTCATCACAACCTCCACCTAACCCGTTGGGATAGCTCAACTCGGTGTGCTGGCAATGCTCTGTTTTCTATCTCCGGCACATCATCCTTGATGGGTGTCATTTAACGACCGAAAATTAATGACTTATTAGTAAATAGCACAACCTGTGGCGCGGTGCCTGTCGCAGGCCAAATATAGAGAAAGCCCCAAGTGAACCATTCCTTGTTTCAGGGGGAAGCACTATTCAACCTGGAGATGTCAGACAGATAAACGAGGATGTGGCATCATAACCCCTTTGCAATTTTCCCCTATCCGGAGTGGTCATGCGCCTCTTGTTCCCCCTCTGTCTGCTGCTGTGCAGTGCAGCCTTGCAGGCTGAACCCAGCTTTATCAGCCGTCTACTCAATCAACCCGTTCCCGGTGGCGTTGCCGTAATCCCTCTCGATGAGGGTAGCCAGACACCCGCTCCTCGCTATGAGGGAAAACCCGTATTGGTGGTCAAGGAACAAGGTAAACAGTGGATCGCCATCGTCGGCATTCCGCTCAAGAGCAAACTCGGTGGGCATCAGCTCGACCTGGCCGATGGCCGCACCCTCGCCTTCAAGGTCGAAGACAAGCACTACCGCGAGCAGCACATCAAGCTCAACAACAAGCGTCAGGTCAATCCCAACCCGGATGATCTCGCCCGCATCCAGCGCGAGCTGGCCGAGCAGACCCAGGCTTATCAGACCTTTAGCCCCATCCAGCCGAGCAACTTGCTGTTCGACAAGCCGGTACAGGGACCCCTCTCCAGCCCATTCGGACTGCGGCGCTTCTTCAATGGCGAGGAGCGCAATCCCCATTCCGGGCTCGACTTTGCGGTCGGTGCCGGCACCCCCGTCAAGGCTCCCGCGGCGGGCAAGGTCATCCTCGTCGGTAACTACTTCTTCAATGGCAACACCGTCTTTGTCGATCACGGCCAGGGGCTGATCAGCATGTTCTGCCATCTATCCAAGGTGGATGTGACTGTGGGTCAGAGCCTGCCCAGGGGCGGCATTCTCGGTCGAGTCGGCTCAACTGGCCGCGCCACAGGTCCCCATCTGCACTGGAACGTCAGCCTCAACGACAGCCGGGTCGATCCCGCCATCTTTATCGGTGCGTTCAAACCCTGACCTCGACTATCGAACAGACAGAAAAAAGGCAGCCATCGGCTGCCTTTTTTCTGTCATTCATCCGTGCCCTGGGTTCAAGGAGTGGCGCGGCCATGCAGCGCAGATTCCTGGCCCATGGCCCAGATCATGATGGCCACCAGCAGGGCGCTGCTGCTGGGCAGGGCCAGCCAGACACCGGCCACCCCCCACAGGGTGGAAAATAGCCACAAGAAGCCGCCGATCAGCACCAGCTTGCCGCCGGTGAGCAGGGATGCCAACCGGGCTCGCCCTATGGCCTGAAAATGGGTGGCGCCCACCAGCAGCAATCCCTCCAGCGGCAGGCCCCAGAAGTAGAGCCAGATCCCCAGCGTCGCCACAGGTAACAACCCAGGATTGTCACCGGCAAACAGATAAACGGCCCCTTCTGGCCAGAGGTAGAGCGGAAACAGGGCCACCAAGGCGATAGCGAGGGTCGCACCGAGCGCCAGGTTGCGAACGCGAATGACCCTGTGCCACAGACCGGCCCCGGCATTGAAGCTGGCGATGGGCTGGATGCCCATGGCGATCCCCTCGAAGATGAGATAGAAGAAGGCCTCGGTGTAACTGATCACCCCATAGGCGGCCACATGCAACGAGGTGCCCACCCCCAGCAGGGCCTTGTTGTGCATGGCCAACACCACGGAGAGATAGAGATACATCAGGAAGCTGGAGAAGCCGAGTTGCAACGTCTGGCCAATTTGACCCCAATCCGGACGCAGGCTGTCCCAACGAATGCGTAGCTGGCTGCGGCGGCCGAGGAAGTGCCACAGACAAAGCCCCCCCGTCATCGCTTGTGAGAGCATGGTGGCGATGGCGGCCCCCGCCAGCCCCCATGGCAACACGACCATCAGCAGATAATCGAGCAGCACATTGAGCACGCCTCCGGCCACCAGGATCCAGGTAGCCAGACCTGGACGGCCATCGTTGCGCAGCAGGGCAGTAAAGGCCATGGAGAGCACGGCGAAGAACCCAAGCAGAGCGTACCAGTCGAGGTAGGCAATGCCGGCCTCGAACACGGCGCCCTCGGCCCCCATCCAGCGCAGCAGCGCATCCCCATAGATGAGACCGATGCCACTGAGCAGCAAGGATGCCAGCAGCACCAGCAGCAAGGCATTGCCGACAATCAACCGGGCCAGTTCCGACTCCCCCTTGCCCTGCAAGAAGGAGACCCGGGCGCTGGCGCCCATGCCGATGAGGGCACCTACCGCATAGAGCACGGCGCAGATAGGATAGGCGAGCATCATGCCCGCCAGCCCGTCCTGGCCTAGAATGTGGCCGACGAAAATGCCATCTATGGTGACATAAATCCCCGTGACCAGCATGGCGGCCACGGTCGGTGTGACATAGCGCAAGAACAGACGGCCGAGTGGGGCAGTGCCCAGATCCAGGGTCGACATAGGACTCTCAACAACGAAACAGGAGGGGGCAGAATAATAGCCAAACAAAGCCACCCCTACCCGTTATTTATGTTACGAATCATTAATATGTAAAACTTTACCCGCCCAGAGCCCTGCTTTAGGCTAGGACTCTTCTCTCGAACGGAAACGCGCCTCATGTTGCAACGCCTGCTCCCCCTGCTTTTCCTCTGCCTTCCCCTGCTCTCCCAGGCCGATGACGCCACCTCGCAGATAGAGGAACTGCTCCAGAGCGTGCCCAAGGGCGATGCGCCTGAGCATCAGAAGCTGCGGGAAAGCTATCAGCAGGCACTGCAATACGCCCGGGATGCGGAACGCTACCGGGCACAGGGTAAAGCCTATCAACAGCTGATGATCGACTACCCCAATGAGTCGGCACGGCTCAAAGATGCCCTGCACAACTACCAGCCCGCCAACCGGGTGCCCCTCGCTAGCCTGAGCGAGGATGCCCTGCGTCAGGCACTGGGGCTGAGCAACAATCGCCAGCTCAACCTGCGCAAGGAGCGTCAGGAGCTGATCGACAACCTCAATCAGCAGGAGATCACCGGCCAGGAGTTTCACCTGCGTATCGATGAGCTGCGCAAGCAGCTGCAACAGACCCGCGCTCAGCTCGATCGGATGAGTTTCAGTGGCGAGTCGGATCGTCAGCATGAGGCACTGCAATTGATGACCCGCCTCAAGGAGCAGGCGCTGTCTGACCGGATCCAGATGCTGGAGCTGGAACAGCTCTCCGCCCAGCAGCGCAGCGATCTTGCCAAGCTCAAGGTACAGGGGCTCAACCTCGCCATCACGGATGAAGACGAGTGGCAAAATGCCCTCATCGGCCAGCAGAACCTGCTCAGACGCCAGAATACCGAACGCACCCTGGCCCAGAGCGCACGGCTCAAGGCCCAGCTCACCGCCGACATGCCGCTGCTGCAGGAGCAGCAACAGCAGAACCAGACGCTCTCCATCCAGCTCGGTACCCTGGAAGAGCAGATAGAAAGGGTGCAAGACGAGCAGCGGGATCTGGACAACAGCCTCTCCCACCTCAATGACCTGGTCGATTCGGTACGCGAACAGCTCGAATGGCTGCAGATAAGCAATGCTTACGGTGAAAACCTGCGCAGCAAACTGGCCGACCTGCCCGCCCACTTCCCCCTCGACAAGCTCGAATCGGCCATAGTGCAGTCGCGCATCGCCAAATACCGTTATGAAGGGGAGCAGGAGGGGCTCAAGGATCCGGCTCACGTCCGGGATAGACTGCTCGAAGAGGAGAGCAACAAGCTCGACCGCACCCAGATCACAGTGCTCGATAACCTGCTCAAGACCCGTCGCCTGCTGTTGACCCGGCTCAATGATGCCGCCGATACCCTAATCCAGGAGCAGACCAGGCTCAAGCTGCTCTACATCCGCCAGAACAGCAAAATAGACGAAATTCGCGATCTCAGCGCCAGCCATCTGTTCTGGCTGCCAGATGTGCCTCCCCTGACCCCGGCCGTCCTGCTCGGGGTGCCTGCCGCGTTGGGACTGGCATTCGATCCTGCCAACTGGTGGCAACTGCCCCTGGCCCTGGCCGAACAGGGCGCCACCCGCCTCACCTTCATCGTCTTCACCCTGCTGCTGCTATTCGGGCTCTGGATCCGGCTGGCCCGCCATCTGAGCAATTTCAGCCAGCAGATAGCCTCACGGGTCGGCAAGGTAACCCAGGACAAATTCAGCCTGACCAGTCGTTTGCTGCTGCGATCCTTGGTCGCCGCCCTGCCCCTGCCCGCCATGGCACTGCTACTGCGCTACCAGCTGGAGGGGGCCTGGCAATATCCCTTCGCCATCGCCGTCGCCAAGGGGCTCGGCGAGATTTGGTTCCTGCTGCTGGCCCTGCTGCTGGTGCGCCATCTCACCCTGGAGAAAGGCATACTCATTCACCACTTCGGCTGGAGTGGTGTGCAAGTGACCCGCGTCTGGGGCCAGTTCCGCACCCTCTTGCTGATCCTGATCCCCAGCTTCTTCGTGCAGGGCATGGCCGACAGCTATCAAGAGCACGCCTTCTACGACACCTTGGGGCGACTCGCCTTCATCGTGGGTGCGCTCTGGCTGCTGCTCTTCTTCGTGCGCCTCAATCATGAGCGGCTGCCGCTCACCTGGGGACAGGCAGACATGAACAAGCCACACCTGTTGCACCACTTCATCTGGAACGCCCTCATGCTGGCGCCCCTAGTGGCGGTGACCGGTGCCCTGCTCGGCTACTTCTACACCTCCCGCATCCTGCTGCGCCAACTGGAAGTGAGCCTGCTGATGGGGCTCGGCTGCCTGCTGGTCTACTACCTGGCAAGGCGCTGGATGCTGATCCAGCGCAGGCGACTCGCCTTCGAGCGCGCCAAGAGCCGCCGGGCCGAGATCCTGGCCCAGCGTGAGCGGGAAGAACAAGATGACCTCAGTTCCGAGATCCCGGATGTGGTGGAGGAGCAGGAGCTGGATCTGGACACCATCAGTGCCCAGTCCCTCGGCCTTATCCGCACCTTGCTGATGCTGGGCTTCACCATACTGGTGGTGGTGCAATGGTCCGATCTCAACTCGGCCTTCAGTTTCCTGAGCAACATCGAGGTCTGGCAGGTAAGCAGCAAGGTGGCGGGCATAGAGCAGCTCTCGGCCATCACCTTGCAGGATCTGATGCTGACCCTGTTCGTCTTCATCCTGACGGTGATGACGGCCCGCAACCTGCCGGGTCTGATGGAGCTCACCCTGCTGCAACACCTGAGCCTCTCCCCCGGCACCGGCTTTGCACTGACCACCGTCAGCAAATACATGGTGATCCTGATAGGCGCCCTGACCGGCTTCTCCATGCTCGGCATCGACTGGTCCAAGACCCAGTGGCTGGTGGCGGCGCTCTCGGTGGGGCTGGGCTTCGGCCTGCAGGAGATCTTTGCCAACTTCGTTTCCGGCCTGATCATCTTGTTTGAGAAGCCGATCCGGCTCGGCGATACCGTCACCATCCGCGATCTGACCGGGACAGTCTCCAAGATCAAGACCCGGGCCACCACTATCGTGGACTGGGACAGGAAAGAGATCATTGTGCCCAACAAGGCTTTCATCACCGAACAGTTCATCAACTGGTCCCTGTCCGATGCCATCACCCGGGTCAAGCTGCGTATCCGCATCGGCCTGACCCAGGATCCCAAGCGGGTGCAGCAGCTGCTCGAGCAGTGCGTGCGTGAATCCAGCCTGGTGCTGGATACCCCGATCCCCGAGGTGTTCCTGATCGAGTTCACCGACTCGGCGCTCATCTACGAGATCCGGCTCTACGTCAACAACATGGATCACCGGATGCCGATCACCCACGAGGTCCACTCGGCCATCCTGGAAAAACTGCATCAGTTAGGCATGCATCTGCCTCACCAACAAATCGACATTCGGATGAGTCGGGGATGATATGGATAGCGATGCAATTCACGTTGTTCATTGCACCCTGCGGGGCTGGTAGGGTGCAACAAGCGCCGCGCCGTGCACCAACACCGACAACAGGAGCCCGCCAATGCAGATCATCGCCCATCGCGGGGCCAGCAGCCTGGCCCCGGAAAATACCCTCAAGGCCATACGCCTTGCCCTCGAGTTGGGTGCCCCTGCCATCGAGATAGACGTGCAGCAAGCCGATGGCGAACTGTGGGTATTCCACGATCGTCGCCTGGAACGCTGTACCAATGGTCATGGGGTGCTGAGCCGACAACGTGCCGACTACTTGCATGGCCTGGATGCCGGTGAGGGGGAGCCCATTCCCCTCCTGTGGCAAGTCATGACGCTTCTCAAGGGACGCTGTGAGCTGCATATCGAGCTCAAGGGGAGTGATACGGCAGAGGGGGTCGCGGCCCTCACCCGACGTGCCGAGCGCGATCTCGGCTTTACCCCGGACCAGTGGCTGATCTCCTCCTTCCATCACCCCGAATTGGCCCGCTTCGGCGCACTGCGCCCCGAGATCCGGCTCGGCGCCCTCATCGCCAATCGCCCCCTGGCCTTCTCCCATGCCGCCGAGGCACTCAATGCCTGGTCACTGAACTGCGACCTCGATTTCGTGGATGAAGCCCTGGTGAGGGATGCCCATGATCGCGGATTCAAGGTGCTGATCTATACGGTCGATCAGTTGGAAGATGCCCGGCAATTACATGAATGGGGGGTCGATGGAATCTTCACCAACAGTCCCGAGCGGATGCTGCAGGACCCTGAGCTGGGTCAAAACGCCACAGACCACGAAAATAAAGGGGTCGAGGGGATAAAGAAGCCGGAAATCGGCCGATAACCTAAGGGACCATAACAATAAAATAATCCATTCTGACTAACGCAGACAGACGCTCACAAGGATGTACCCATGAACCTATCTATCAAAAACAAGCTGGTACTGGCCGTCGGCCTGATCATCCTGATCATTACCGGGCTGCAGGTCTGGTACAACACCAGCCAGCTCAAGAGTGAAACCCAGCGCCTGGTCTGGAACATCATCGACGAGAGCTCCACCTCCAACGTCAAGGGGATCTCCCGCTGGCTCGACTCGCGCATCGGCATGGTCACCTCCGCCAAGGAGGCCTTCACCGATCAGGATGCCCCCATCAGCCACCTGGCCCAGGCCATGAATGCCGGCAACTTCGACCTCGTCTACGCCGGGACTCAGGATGGCAAGATGATCCAGAGCAAGCCGACCGACCTGCCCGCTGGCTATGACCCTCGCCAGCGCCCCTGGTACAAGGAAGCCATCGCCGCCGGCAAGCTCATCATCACGGAGCCCTATGCCGACATCACCACGGGCCAGCTCATCATCACCATCGCCGAGCCTTTCACCCGGGGCAACACCCAGGGCGTCATCGCCGGTGACGTCTCCATCGACAGCCTGGTGCGCGATATCCTGGCCATGAACCAGGAAGGTACCTATGCCGTGCTGGTCGACAAGAGTGGCGTCATCATCGCCCACCCGGACAAGGCGTTGGCCCTCAAGCCAGCCACCGAGATCTCCCCCGAGCTGACCCCTGCCAAGGTCAACGAACTGGCCCATGATGGCGCCATCTCCGACATGGTGATCGGCGGCAAACTGAGCGTGTTCGACCTGACCGAAATTCCCAACTCCAGCTGGTACTTCGGCATAGTGGTGGATGAGGCGGTGGCCTATCAGTCGGTGTCGCGCATGGTGACCTCCACCCTGCTGCAGGGACTGCTCACCATCCTCATAGTGGCGGGTTTCTCCTCCCTGGCCATCAGCCGCGCGCTCTCCCCCTTGCAGACCCTGGGTGAGGCCATCGCCGACCTCTCCCGTGGTAATGGTGACCTGACCCGCAGGGTCAAGATTGAGCGGGAAGACGAGGTGGGTACGGTTGCCAAACACCTCAACACCTTCATCGATCGCATCCACGTCATGGTGCAGGACATCTCCAACTCCTCGGGTCAGCTCAATCAGCAGGCCAGCTCCTCTCATAACATGGCGGAGAAATCGAGCCAGGGGCTGGCCCGCCAGCAGAACGAGATCTCCCAGATTGCCACTGCGGTACACGAGATGTCCGCCACCGCCGTCGAGGTGGCCAGCAACGCCGAGCAGACCGCCGATGCGGCGCGCACCTCCTCCAACAGCTGTGAGCACGGCAAGCAGGTGATTGCCCGCAACCAGAGATCAATCACCGATCTCGCCACCCAGGTGAAGCAAGCCTCCGGCATCATTCAGGAGCTGGAGAAGAACGCTCAGGAGATCAACACCATCCTCTCCACCATCCAGGGCATCGCCGAGCAGACCAACCTGCTGGCGCTCAACGCCGCCATCGAGGCCGCCCGGGCCGGTGAACAGGGTCGCGGCTTCGCCGTGGTCGCCGACGAGGTGCGAGTCTTGTCCCAGCGCACCCACAGCTCCACCGTCGAGATCCGCAGCATGATAGAGACCCTGCAGCGCAACACCCAGGGGGCGGTCAGCACCATGCACGAGGGTCAACTGCTCGCCCAGAACAGCGTGGATGATGCCAGCAACGCCACCCTGGCGCTGGAGCAGATCACCGCCTCCATCAATCAGATCTCCGACATGGCGACCCAGATCTCCAGTGCCGCCGAGGAACAGCGCGCCGTCACCGACGAGGTGAGCCGCAACATACAGGCGGTGAAGGATGTCTCGGACGAGCTGGCCGAGGATGCGGATAGCTCCCGCAACCTCTCCGCCCAACTCAAGAACATCTCGGGAGAATTGAGCAATCAGGTCGGCATGTTCCGCATCTGAGCGCGTTGAAAAAAACAAAGGGGCCATTCAGGCCCCTTTGTTTGATGAACTCTTTTTGCTTCTGTGGCCATCATTCCCTTTCCCCCCACCTCGCTGTGAGCTCGCTCTCCATCCAGGCAACGAATTTACTCATACAAGTCCCCACTCAGTTATATTCGCATTACTTTTTTGACGCCTTTTTGGCACAAGACCATGCGAATAATTATTATTAAATATTTTTGATAAAAAACTTAAAAACGTTAGGGTTAATACCTAAAAAGAGAGGTGTTTCTCATTTTTTTGACAGAAAACTACGTACAATCTTGGACTTAAATGACAACGATCCGCAATGCGGCTAATCCGAGCTGACTGAAGGATGGCGATGAATACGGCAGTTTTGTCCATGGAATGGGGTGATTTGCATAAAAGTCACCATTGCCACGCACTAAAACAGAGCAGTTTGACTTGTATCAAGCCTGATTTTTTTTCATAGAGCAAAATCGTGCCTAGCAAATCTATCCCTAAGGAGGCAGATGTGGATATTATCAAGACCGATGTCGCCATCATCGGTGCCGGTGGTGGTGGCCTGCGTGCCGCTATCGCCATAGCAGAAGCCCACCCGGATCTGGAGATCGCCCTGATCTCCAAGGTCTACCCGATGCGCAGCCACACCGTGGCCGCAGAGGGTGGCGCCGCCGGTGTTGTCCGCGACGATGACTCCCTCGAAAACCACTTCAACGACACCGTGTCCGGTGGCGACTGGTTGTGCGAGCAGGACGTGGTCGATTACTTCGTCGAAAACTGTACCCAGGAGATGGTCCAGCTGGAGCACTGGGGCTGCCCCTGGAGCCGCAAACCGGACGGCAAGGCCAACGTGCGCCGCTTCGGCGGGATGAAGATCCCCCGCACCTGGTTTGCCGCCGACAAGTCCGGTTTCCACATTCTGCATACCCTGTTCCAGACCTCCATCAAGTACCCGACCATCAAGCGCTTCGACGAGCACTTCTGCATGGACTTGATCGTGGAAGATGGCCGCGTGCAGGGTGTCCTGACCTTCGATATCCAGAACGGCATCACCCGCTTCATCCAGGCCAAGTCCGTCATTCTGGCCACTGGTGGCGCCGGTCGTGTCTACCGCTACAACACCAACGGTGGCATAGTCACCGGCGATGGCATGGCCCTGGCCTACCGTCACGGTGTGCCCCTGCGGGACATGGAGTTCGTCCAGTATCACCCGACCGGCCTGCCGGGCACCGGTATCCTGATGACCGAAGGTTGTCGTGGTGAAGGTGGCATCCTGGTCAACAAGGATGGTTACCGCTATCTGCAAGATTACGGTCTGGGCCCGGAAACCCCGGTCGGCGAGGCCAAGAACAAGTACATGGAGCTGGGCCCCCGCGATCGTCTCTCCCAGGCATTCTGGCAGGAGCAGCAGAAAGGCCGCACCATCCCAGGCCCCATGGGCGACGTGGTGCACCTCGACCTGCGCCACCTCGGCGAGAAGTACCTGAAAGAGCGCCTGCCCTTCATCTGCGAACTGGCCAAGGCCTACGTGGGTGTGGATCCGGTCAAGGAGCCGATCCCGGTTCGTCCGACCGCCCACTACACCATGGGTGGCATCGAGACCAACGGCCAATGCGCCACCCGCATGCCGGGCCTCTATGCCCTCGGCGAGTGTGCCTCCGTCGGTCTGCACGGCGCCAACCGGCTGGGCTCCAACTCCCTGTCCGAAATCGTGGTGTTCGGCAAGGTGGCCGGTGAACACGCCGGTGAATTTGCCAAGACCCAGACCCATGGCGACACCCAGGCCCTCGCCGCCAAGGCCGAGCAACTGATCAAGCAGCACCTCTCTCTGCTCGACATCGACGGCACCGAAAACCCGGCCGATATCCGCAACGAATTGGGTCTGTCCATGGAAGCCGGGGTCGGTATCTACCGTACCGAAGAGCTGATGCAAGGCACCATCGACAAGATCAACGAGCTGAAGGCCCGTTACAAGAAGGTCAAGATCAACGACAAGTCCTCTGTCTTCAACACCGATCTGCTGTACGCCATCGAACTGGGCTACATGCTGGACGTGGCCGAAGCCATGGCCCACTCCGCCATCAACCGCAAAGAGTCTCGTGGCTCCCACCAGCGGCTGGATGGATTTGAGGAGCGGGATGACCTGAACTACCTCAAGCACTCCCTCTCCTTCTATAACCAGCAAGGCGCCCCGACCATCGACTACTCCGATGTGAAGATCACTAAATCCCAACCGGCAAAACGCGTCTATGGCTCCGAGGGTGAACAGCAGGACAAGGCCAAAAAGGCCGCGACCATGGCATCCCAACCGGTAGCTGAACAGGTGCACGGTTCCGAGGGTGAGAAACAAGACGAGGCTAACAAACATGGCTGAGATGATCGAAATTGAGATCCTGCGCTACCGCCCGGAGCAGGACAACGAGCCCTGGATGCAGACCTTCCAGGTGCCTTATCTGAAAGAGATGTCCCTGCTCGATGCCCTGCAGTACATCAAGGATCAGCTGGACTCTACCTTAAGCTTCCGCTGGTCCTGCCGGATGGCGATCTGCGGCTCCTGCGGCATGATGGTCAACGGCATTCCGAAGCTGGGCTGCAAGACTTTCCTGCGGGACTACCTGCCGGGCAAGATGAAGATCGAACCGCTCAACAACTTCCCGATCGAGCGCGATCTGGTGGTCGACATGTCCGATTTCATCGAGAAGCTGGAGAGCATCAAGCCCTACATCATCCCGTCTGAGCCGCGCAACCTGTGCGACGGCGAGTACACCCAGACCCCGGCTGACATGGCGAAATATCACCAGTTCTCCATGTGCATCAACTGTGGTCTGTGCTACGCCGCCTGCCCGCAGTATGGCATCAACAAGAAGTTCACCGGCCCGGCGGCCCTGGCGCTGGCTTATCGCTACAACGCCGACAACCGCGATGGCGCGTCCAAGGAGCGGATGAAGATCATCAGCCAGGATGAGGGTGTCTGGGGTTGTACCTTCGTGGGTTATTGCTCCGATGTCTGTCCGAAGGGCGTGGATCCGGCCGCAGCCATCCAGCTTGGCAAGGTCGAGAGCGCCAAGGACTACATGATCGCCATGTTCAAGCCAGATTGAGATCAGGAGTGAGACCATGAACAACACCCAGAGCAAACGTAAGCCCTACGTGCGCGAAATGAAGAAAGACTGGTGGCTGAAGAACGCCTTCTACACCGGTTACATGATCCGCGAAGGCACCAGCATCTTCGTCTCCATCTACGCCGTGGTGCTGATGTGGGGTCTGCTGCGACTGGTTCAGGGTCAGGAGGCGTTCAACGGCTGGCTGGAATCCCTGCAGAGCCCGATAGCCATCCTGTTCCACGTCATCGCGCTGGCAGCCTGCCTGTTCCACGCCAAGACCTGGTTCGCCCTGGCTCCCAAGGCCATGCGCATCTTCCGTGGTGAAGACCTGCTGCCGGAGAAGCCGATCGTCATCGTCCAGTATGTGGCGCTGGCGGTGGTATCCCTGCTTGTCCTGATCATCGTGGCCTGAGGAGATTAATGATGAGACGTTCTGACGAGCCCGTATTTATTGGCGTCTGTTTGGTGCCGGTAGCGCTATATGAGGAAAAATCATGAGACGTTCTGACGAACCCATTTACTGGGGACTCTTTGGTGCCGGTGGCATGGTGGTTGCCATGCTGCTGCCGGTGATTGTCCTCATTACCGGTCTGCTGGTGCCCATGGGCATCATGGACGTGGAGACCATGAGCTTCGAGCGCGTGCACGACTTCGCCAGCTCCTGGTGGGGTGCCTGCATACTGCTGGTGATCATCGCCCTGCCCATCTGGCACGGCATGCACCGCATCTACCACGGCCTGCATGACCTTGGGATCCACACCACCAAGCTGCACCACTATGTGTTCTATGGCTTCGCCTTCCTGGTGTCCGCCATCACAATCGGCCTGCTGATGGTGCTGGTACTCCAGTAATCCTTCAGTTGCCAGCAACAGATGCTAAAACCGGGCCCAGTGCCCGGTTTTTGTTTGGCTGTCGTTTAGCCTGCGGGCTAAGGGCGCGGCTCCGGCCACAGGCCCTGCAAGGGTGACGGCATGGCGCCGAGGCGAAGCAGCGGAGTCTGGTGCCAGTCGGCCAGTTTTTGCAGC
Organism: Aeromonas rivuli; assembly: GCF_000820045.1. Taxonomy (GTDB): domain Bacteria; phylum Pseudomonadota; class Gammaproteobacteria; order Enterobacterales; family Aeromonadaceae; genus Aeromonas; species Aeromonas rivuli. Next base: position 402,643 of record NZ_CDBJ01000027.1, read on the forward strand.
GCCTTCTCCAGATCCTGGGCCAGGCTGGCGCTCACCCTGACCCCATCCTCCAGGTAGAGGCTCTTGACCTCGAACACCCCCTCCTTGCGATGAGCCTTGGCATCCAGACGCCCCACCAGCTGGCCCCGGCGCAGCAAGGGCAGCACGAAGTAGCCGTATTGACGCTTGGGCGCCGGGGTGTAGCACTCGATGCGATAGTCAAAGCCAAACAGTTCGCTGGCCCGCTTGCGATCCCACACCAGGGGATCGAAGGGCGAGAGCACGGCTGTGTGGGTCGCCTTGAGAGTGCCAGCCTGGGCCCGGGCCAGCTCATCGGAGAGCGATGCGTGCACGAAGGCGCCGTGCTGCCAGCCCTCCACCCGCACCGGCAACAGCTCCCCCTCGTCCGCCAGCTGATGGAGCAGGGCGTCGTATTTGCCGCGCCGCAGCCGGTAGTAATCCGCCACCCAGCCGGTCTTGACCAGCCCCAGCGCCCGGCAGCTGGCCCGCACCATGTCTCGCTGGGCGAGCTCAGGGCTCGGCAGATCCCGCCCATCGTCCCACTCGGGCATGATCCGCTCGGCGAGATCGTAGACCCGCTGGAAGTTGCGCCGCTCGCGCACCATCAGGCGCCCTGCGGTAAACAGCACCTCCAGGTGGCGCTTCTCCGGCTTCCAGTCCCACCAGCCGTTGCCCTTGCCCCCCTTGCGCTCGAAGTCGATGGCCCGCACCGGGCCCTGCTGGCGAATGCGCTCGACTATCTGCTCTATCTCGCCGCCGTGGGTCTTGAGCCACTGGGCGGAGAACTTCCAGCCCATGGCGGCGGGATCCAGCATGCGATGGCGCAGCAGCCGGTAGTCCTCGCGAGGGACGAAGCAGGCCTCGTGGGCCCAGTATTCGAAGAGATCCCCCTCGGCCAGCAACTGCTCCAGCCAGGCGGGATCGTAGTGGCCGAGCCGGCTGAACAGCACCAGATAGGGGCTGCGCGCCACCACAGAGATGCTGTCTATCTGCAGCAGCGCCATGCGGCGGATCGTGGCAAGCACATCGGCCGGGCCCGCCTTGCGCCTGGGCGGCGCCAGCAGACCCTGGGCTGCGAGTTGCAGATGACGGGCATCCTGAACACTGAGATGAATGGCAGACATGGGGATGGCCTCGGGAGAGTGGATCCCCAGCATGCCCAAAAGTGGCCCGGATGAAAACCGGGCTCACACCATGTGGACGCGATCCCCGCTGAAGAGGGCGTCCCTAGGGCTGAATCCTGCCCTTGGCGAGCACGGCCACATCCGGGTGAGGCAGACTCAGCTGTGCGCCGAGCCGCGCTGCCAGCCAGTGAAAGGAGGCGTCGGCGAAAAAAACGATATGTGTGGGATCGTGGCGATAACGCCAATGCCGAAAGCGCTCGTCGCTGAGCACCCGCTGGGTCTGCAACACCAGCAGGCCACCGGGCTTGAGGCAATCCCACAACTGGGTGAGCACGGCGCCTGGCTCGGCCAGATGTTCAATCACCTCGGTACTGGTGATGAAGTCATATTGCCGGGTCAACAGGGCGGGCTGGTCGGCATAGAACTTGTCATAACCGGCCATCTGGTAACCCGACTCGCGCCCCATGGCCAGCAACGCAGGTCCCGGGCCACAGCCGAAATCCAGCCCGCTCGCGGGCGCCGGGATCTGCGCCAGCACCTGACCAAAGGCGCGCATCAGAAACCTGCGGTAGCCGGGGTCATCCACTTCGTTCTGGTGGCCGTCATAGACCCGCTTCTCGGTCGCATCATCCAGCCGATGAACCGGCGCCATGAACACCAGGGCACAGTCGAGGCAGCGGCCATACAGCTTGTCAGCCACCGGCAAGGCATAGTGCCGGGTGCTGCCGCACAGGGGGCAGGCGCAGAGTTCCACACAGACTCCTTACTTGTATCGGGATGAAGCGCGATCTTGGTCGGCGAGCAATGTGCCTGCCCACAGACGCCATGGCAAGGGCGGAGTGCGACTGCGTCATGACCGGACATTATCGGAGCCTATTTTTTCATCTTCTTAATGGTGTCTTAAGTTTGCTCTTTTAGGCTGCACTCATTGACGATGAGGAGATGGCCCATGACGACAGATATCCAAGCCCCCTATCGGCTCGTGCTGGCCGAGCAGCCGCAGCAGAGGGCCGAATTGCAAGCCTATATCCAGCACGCCTATCAGCGTGAATTCGATGCCACCATACCCCACTTTCTCTCTTGCCTCGTCGGTCTCTATCGCGCCGATGGTCTGCTGGTGGGGGCCTGTGGCCTCCAGCTTGCCAGGGATGAGCCCCTCTATCTGGAGCAGTATCTGGAGCAGCCGATTGAAGATGCGATCGCCTGCGGCCTCGGCATCCAGACGGGGCGAGAGCGCATCATAGAGGTCGGCAACTTCGCCTGCCTGACCCCGGGCAATGCGCGCCTGATGTTCGCCGCCCTCACCTGCCTGCTCTGTGACAATGCGTTGGATGTGGTGGTCTTCACCGGCACCGCCAAGCTGCGCAACAGTTTCCATCGCCTGCACCTCGAGCCCGTTGAGCTGGCGAGCGCCGAGCCGCACCGGGTCGGTGAAGACGCTCAGGCTTGGGGGGCCTATTACCAGTGCCAGCCCAGAGTCATGGCTGGCGATCTCGGCCTGGGGCGCCAGGTGTTGAGCCAGAACAGTCTGCTGATCTCCCTGTTGGGGCCGATGCCGTCCCTGTTTCCCTGCCAGATGAGGGCATCCTTATGAGCCTGTTCGACACCCTGTTCGATCTCTCCTGTCAGGATCCGCACCGCCCGGCCCTGTGTGACAGCCAGCAGAGCCTGAGTTATGGCGAACTCTGGCCTCAAATACGCAGCCTGGCCTGGCATCTGGAAGACGCGGGGGTGCGCCGCCTCGCCCTGCAACTCGATAATGGCCTGCCCTGGGCGCTAATCGACCTGGCCTGCGCCCTGGCCAACATCGTCGTGATCCCCGTGCCCCACTTCTTTAGTGCGCAGCAGCAGGCCTGGCTGTTCCAGAGCAGCGGGGCCGATGCCCTGGTCGGCCCTGCCCGTGATGGCTGGCAAGCGGATCACCCCCTCACCCTGCTCGGCGCCGAACTGACGCTGTGGCGCTGCCAGCCAGCTCAGGTCCCAGCCCTGCCAGAGGGTACCGCCAAGATAACCTACACCTCCGGCAGCACGGGGCAGCCCAAGGGAGTCTGCCTCTCCTGACCCCATCTGATGAGGGTGTGCCACTCCCTGGCCGAACGGGTCGCGCCAGCCGGGGTTGAACGGCACCTGACCCTGTTGCCCCTGGCCACCCTGCTGGAGAATCTTACCGGCCTCTATGTGCCACTGCTCACCGGCGCCTGCAGCCGCATCCCTTCCCCGGTCGAGCTCGGTTTCTCCGGCTCCAGCAAGCTGGACCCCATGATATTGGCCGAGGCACTCACACGCTGGCCCAGCCACAGCCTGGTGCTGGTGCCCGAGTTGCTGCGCCTGCTGGTCGGCCTGCGCGCCAACCAGCCAGATCTCGCCGGGGAGGTACGTTTCATTGCCGTCGGTGGCGGCAAGGTGGCCCCTGCACTGATCCTGCGTGCCCGCGCCCTCGGCTTGCCCGTCTATGAGGGTTATGGCCTCTCCGAATGCGGTTCTGTCGTGGCGCTCAATGGCCCGGATCAGATGAAAGTGGGCAGCGTGGGGAGGCCTCTGGCCCACTGCCGAGTCAGCATTGCCCTGGATGGCGAGGTCATGGTGGAGGGCGCCACCATGCTCGGCTACCTGGGTGACCCCCAGTGCAACCAGGGCCCCCTTGCCACAGGCGATCTCGGCCAACTGGACGAGGAGGGGTATCTGCACCTCACCGGGCGCAAGAAAAATGTCCAGATCACCGCCTTTGGTCGCAACTTTTCCCCCGAATGGATAGAGGCCGAGGCCCAGCTCTGTCCCGCCATCGGCCGCATCGTGGTATTTGGCGACGGTCAGCCCGCCAACGTGGCGCTGATCCAGGCGCTGCCCGGCAGCCATACCCAGCTGGCGCAACAGATCGAGCAACTCAACCAGCAATTACCCGATTACGCCCGCATCCACCACTGGCTGCCGGTGGCGCTGGATCAGCATCCCGGCCTGCTGACCGCCAACGGTCGCCCCCGCCGCAACGAGATCTATCACCACTTTTCCCGGCAGATCGACCAATGCCTGACCCAAGGCCTCACAGGAGAGACCTCATGAGCTTCTATCAGACCCTGCAACACGCCACCGCACATGAGCGCGAACATCTGCTCAGCGCGCCCATCATCGAAGCCTGTCGCCGCGGCGAGATCAGCCGCCAGACCTATCTCACCTTCCTGGCCCAGGCCTTTTATCATGTGCGCCACACCGTGCCGCTGCTGATGGCCACCGGCGGCAAGCTGGGACAGGAGTATGAGTGGGTGCGCGGCGCCATCCGGGAGTACATCGACGAGGAGTACGGTCATCAGGAGTGGATCTTAAGCGACATCCGCGCCTGCGGCGGTGATGCAGAGGCGGTGCGCCACGGCCAGCCCGAGCAGCCCATCGAGTTGATGGTGGCCTTCCTCTATGACCAGATAGCCCGTGGCAATCCCATGGCCTTCTTCGGCATGGTGCAGGTGCTGGAAGGCACCAGCGTGGCCATCGCGACCACCATTGCCGACCAGCTCAAGAGCGGATTGGGTCTGCCACCCCAGGCGATGAGCTATCTCAGCTCCCACGGCGCCCTGGATCAGGAACACCTCAAGTTCTTCGCATCCCTGATGGACAGGGTCGAGAACCCGGCCGATCAGGGGGCCATTGTTCATGCCGCCAAGGTGGTCTACCGCCTCTACGGCGACATGCTCTACAGCCTGACGGAGCGCCATTGATGGCTGTCATCTGTTCTCTTTCACCCGGGGAGCGCTCGTCATGAATCTTTCCGCAAAGCGCATACTGCTCACCGGTGCCAGCGGCGGCATCGGGGAGGCCCTGGCTCAGGAGTTGGCAGCACAGGGAGCCATCTTGTTGCTGCATGGACGCCGCAGCAGCGCCCTGGAGCGGCTGCGCAAGGGGCTACCCAACCCTGACCGCCATCAACTGCTGGTAGCGGATCTGATGACGGCAACGGGCCGCGCTCAGTTGCTGCAGCACCCGGCACTGGATGAGCCCATCGATGTGCTGATCAACAACGCCGGTTGCAACGAGTTTGCCTGGTTGGAAGATCAGAGCAGCGAGCAGGTCGAACGCCAGCTGCGCCTTAACCTGGAGGCCCCTGTTCAGCTCTGCCGCGCCCTCTTGCCCAGGCTCAATCACCCTGGCCTCATCATGAATGTGGGCTCCTGTTTCGGCGCCATCGGCTACCCGGGCTACAGCGTCTACTGCGCCAGCAAGTTTGCCCTGCACGGCTTTAGCGAAGCCCTGGGGAGGGAGCTGAAAGGCTCTGGTATCAAGGTGATCCACTTCGCCCCACGGGCGACCCGCACCCGACTCAACTCGACCGAAGCCTATGCCATGAATGCTGAACTTGGGACCAAAACCGATACCCCGGAAGCCGTGGCCGAGGCGGCGTTGCACGCCCTGATGCGGGAGGGGCGCAACTACTGGCTCGGTTGGCCCGAGGCCTTGTTTGTGCGGCTCAACGGCCTGCTACCCGCCCTGGTCGACTGGGCCCTTGCCAAACAACATGCCGTCATAGCACGCCATGCCCGCCAACGACAGACCCTCAACACCGAACAAAAAAAGCAACAGGATCAAGGAGAAACACAATGAAAAAGACAGTGATAGCCACCCTTGCCCTGCTCGCACTGACCCCCGGCCTCTCCCAGGCCGCCCCCCTGGATCTCGGTGGCATACAACAGGCCTGGGCCCAGTGTCAGTACCAGCAGAGCGGCGACAACCAGGAAACCTGCCTCAAGCAGTTGAACAGCGAGGCAGCCGAGGCCAGCGCCGCGGCGCCCTTCAACACGGATCTGCTGATCTGGTCTGCCATAGTGCAGAGCAGCTGGGCCGGTGCCAAGGGGGGGCTGGGGGCGCTGAGTCTGGTCAAGGCGGCCAAGACCAAACTGGAGATTGCCATCAAGCAGGATCCCAAGGCGCTCGACGGCTCCGCTTATACCAGTCTGGGATCCCTCTACTACAAGGTGCCGGGTTGGCCGGTGGGTTTTGGCGATGACGAAAAGGCGGAGCAACTGCTCAAGCAGGCGCTTGCTCTCAATCCAGACGGCATAGACCCCAACTTCTTCTATGGCGACTTCCTGATAGATCAAGGCCGCAAGGCTGAAGCCAGGCCTTATCTGGAACACGCCCTCAAGGCACCGGACAGACCGGGGCGCGCCCTGGCCGATCAGGGCCGACGGGCCGAAGCCAAGGGGCTGCTTGCCAAACTCTGACGCCATGGCATACCCGAGAGGGCGGCTGCAATCCGCCCTCTCTCCTCCCGCAAGAACCTGTCCAAGCGGGTGAGTTAACCCGTGGAATTCTTTGTTTAAACTGCGCTCGCCAGCAGACATACTGGGAGGCCTTGCTGACCCGGAGTTGTGTATGCGAGTACTGTTGGTGGAAGACGATCTCATGCTGGGTGACGGCATGCGCGATGCCCTGCGCAGCAGCGGTTACACCGTGGACTGGCTGCAGCTCGGCCTGCCTGCCCTGTCCGTGCTCAAATGCGAAGAGTTCGCCACCCTGATCCTGGACCTCAACCTGCCCGATATAGATGGCATCAGCCTGCTGCGCCAACTGCGCCGCGCCGGGCACAGCCTGCCGGTATTGATCCTCACCGCCCGGGATGCCCTGGATGACAGGGTGCTCGGCCTGGATGCCGGTGCCGACGATTACCTGGTCAAGCCGTTTGCCCTGCAGGAGCTCAACGCCCGCCTGCGCGCCCTGGTGCGGCGCAGCAAGGGGCAGGCCCAGTCGGTGCTGGAATATGGTGATATCCTGCTCTATCCGGATGCACAGCAGGTCACCTATCGGGGGGAAGCCGTGCGACTCACCCCTCATGAATACAAGCTGTTGCAGGAACTGTTGACTCAGACGGGTCGAGTGCTCAGCAAGGAGCAGCTGCAACAGAGCCTCTATGGCTGGGATGAAGGCGCCGAGAGCAATGCGGTCGAGGTACATATCCACCACCTGCGTAAAAAGCTCTATTCGGACCTCATTCGCAACATCCGTGGCGTCGGCTACATAGTGCCGCTCAAAGAGTCCCTCCCCTGATGGTCACCACTCCTCCTTGCGAGATCTTGCTCTCATGAAACCACAGCGCTCCATTCGTCGCTTCCTGCTCACCGGCATACTGACTCTGGTAGGCGGCAGCCTGGTACTCAGCGCCTTCATTGGTTATCTCGAGGCGAGCCACGAGATGGAGGAGCTGTTTGATGCCCGGTTGGCCCAATCGTCCCGTATCACCAATCAACTGCTGATCAGTTACATCAATCACACCAAGACGCTGCCTGCCGATGGCACCATCTATGAGGATTGGGAGCAGCGCAATCCGGGCACTCGCCCCCATGAGAAGGGGATGAATCTCAGTGGCGAGGACAGGGATACCACCCCCTATGGCCACGAATTCGAGCGCAACCTCACCTTCCAGCTCATCGACAGTGACGGCGTCATACTGCTGCGCTCCCCCAGCGCTCCCGTGACCCCTATGGTAAAGCTGGCGATCGGCTTCGAGACGATGCATATCGACCGGCATCAGTGGCGCACTTTCACCCTCTATAACGACAAGCAGCAGACCTGGCTCATTGTCGCCGAGCGGGACGACGAACGCGGCGAGCTGGCCAGCAAGATGGCCACCCTCACCATGCTGCCGCTCTTCATCACCCTGCCCTTCCTGCTCGGCCTGCTCTGGTGGCTGATCACCCGTGGTCTCGCACCACTGCGCCAGCTGGTGAAAGCCGTCAGCGAGCGCCACCCCGCCAACCTGGATCCCCTCGACCTCGAACTCCAGGTACAAGAGATCACGCCGCTCACCAACGAGATCAACCGGCTGATGCACACCCTGGCCGACACCCTGGAGCGGGAAAAACAGTTCACCAATGAGGCGGCTCATGAACTGCGAACCCCCCTGGCGGTATTGCGCATCCATAGCGAGAACGCCCTGGCGGCCCAGGATGAGGCGAGTCGGCGCCACTCCCTCGGCAAGATGCTGATCGCCCTGGATCGCAGCGATCGCCTGTTGCGCCAGTTGCTGACCCAGGCCCGCATCGACAATCAGCAGGATCCCGTGCTGGAGCGCGTCGATCTCGGCCAGCTGCTACAGGGCAGCTTGGCCACTCTGGCCCCCCTGGCGTTGCAAAAGGATCAGCAACTCTCCCTCGATGTCGAGGGCCAGACGGAGGTCATGGGGCAGCCCACCCTGCTCGACCTGCTGTTTAGCAATCTCATCGACAATGCCCTGCGCTATACCCAGGCCAAGGGGGAGATAAGCGTGCGAGTCGAGCAACTCGGCAAGCGGGTACGGGTGGAGGTCCGGGACAATGGACCCGGCATTCCGGCCGAGGCCATGGCCCGACTGTGCGAGCGCTTCTTTCGGGTCAACCCCCAGCAGGGAGATGGCGTCGGGCTTGGCATGGCGATAGTGCGCAGCATCGCCGAGCTGCATCGCGCCGAGCTCGATATTCACAATGGCGCCGAGGGGGGCCTGGTGGTCAGGGTGATCCTCGACGGAACCCCATAAAGCCGCGCATCTGCGCACATCTGGATGTGACGCCGCTCCGACCCGGCAGCAGGCGCACAAGCGGGCTCGGGACACCCCAGGGACACCAAAACAGAGAGGGCCACACCTGCCGGCGTGGCCCTCTTTGCATGGGCAGGGCGCAGCCTTGTGGTTGAGGCCGCTCAGGGGCACTCAGGCTGGGTGGTGAACGTCCGCCCTGCATCCACAGGACCCAACTCCGCCAACAGGCGCCGTCCCAGCAATACCGGGTAAACCATGTTCGCCCGGGATCGCAGGGTGAACTCCTCCTTGTAGAGGGTCTCACCGATACAAATGGACATATGCACCACAGGCCGCTGCTCGGAGCCACCGGCACCACTCACCGTCACGCGGCGCAGCACGGGCCGCTCTATCTCCTGCTTGACCTGCTTGTCTGTCTCCACATCTTTCATATTCAGATTGAAGCGCACCCACTCCTTGCCATCGCGCTCGAAGCGGGTCAGGTTTCGCGCATCCATGGAGGAGGTGAGCGCACCGGTATCCAGCTTGAGTTTGACCGTCACCCCGCTTGGCATGATCACCCCTTTCTCGACCCAGCCATAGACATGGTCGCTGTCGGCCTGGGCCTGCGAGGTGCTCAGCGACAGCGCCAGCAAGCCCCACAGCGCAATGTTCTGATGTTTCATCCTGTCGCTCACCCTCTTTGATCTATGCCGGGCCCCTGCCCGTCATCGGTTCCAGCTTGAAGCTTGATGTTGCCCCCGTCAATGCGGCGCGGTGCATCCGGGATAAGATCGGGAAAGTGGCAGCTATCTTCCGACAAATTCGGACATCTTTCGACAAAATAATGACAACGGGACGAGGCGATGTAAACGGAGGAACTGAGGGAGACGTCGCGGGGGAAAACCCAGGTTGTGACGCCAAAGGCTACCACAAAAGATCTGCCATTATCAGTCTTGTTCCGGAGGGATTTCTGACTAGACTGTTGTAAACCGGAGGCCTCGAAAACCTGCGGTTTTTTTGTGCCTGCCGTTTATCCAGACAGGGCTCCTGGCCCCTCGACCAGGCTCATTAAGGAAATGTCATGCGTATCGAAGAAGACTTGAAGCTCGGTTTCAAAGACGTGCTGTTTCGCCCCAAGCGCTCAACCCTCAAGAGCCGCTCCCAAGTCAGCCTGACCCGTCAGTTCACCTTCAAGCACACCCAGAGCCAGTGGCAGGGGGTGCCCGTCATCGCCGCCAACATGGACACCGTCGGCAGCTTCGCCATGGCGCGTACCCTGGCGGGCTTCGAGATGATGACGGCGGTACACAAGCACTACAGCCTCGCCCAGTGGCAAACCTTCGTCAGCGAAACCGATCCGGCCCTGCTCGGCCATGTGATGGTCTCCACCGGCACCTCGGAAGAGGATTTTATCAAGACCCGCCAGATCCTGGCCATGTCGGCGGCCCTGCGCTTCATCTGCGTGGACGTGGCCAACGGCTACTCCCAGCACTTCGTCGAATTCCTGCGCAAGACTCGTGAAGCCTGCCCGAACCACGTCATCCTGGCCGGCAACGTGGTCACCGGCGAGATGGTGGAGGAGCTGATCCTCTCCGGCGCCGACATCGTCAAGGTCGGCATAGGCCCGGGCTCGGTCTGCACCACCCGGGTCAAGACCGGGGTCGGCTATCCCCAGCTCTCCGCCATCATTGAGTGCGCCGATGCGGCCCATGGCCTGGGCGGCCAGATCGTCGGTGACGGCGGCTGCGCCTGCCCGGGAGACGTGGCGAAGGCCTTTGGCGGCGGCGCCGACTTCGTGATGCTGGGGGGCATGCTGGCGGCCCACGAGGAGTGCGGCGGCGAGATCGTCGAGTCAGAAGGCAACGCCTTCATGAAGTTCTATGGCATGAGCTCGGCCAGCGCCATGGACAAGCACGCCGGCGGCGTCGCCGACTATCGCGCCTCCGAGGGTAAAACCGTGCTGCTGCCCTATCGCGGCCCGGTCGAGAACACGGTGCGCGACATCCTCGGCGGCGTGCGATCCACCTGCACCTACGTCGGCGCCAGCCAGCTCAAAGAGTTGACCAAGCGCACCACCTTTATCCGGGTGCGCGAACAAGAGAACAACGTCTACGGCAAGGAGTAAACCCGCTCCCATTGTGTTTGCTCCACCTGCATCTATCTGGGTCGGCGCCAGCCAGCTCAAGGAGTTGACCAAGCTCACCACCTTTATCCGGGTGCGCGAACAAGAGAACAACGTCTACGGCAAGGAGTAACGCGCCGCTGACGGTTAGAAGCCAACCCACCGGTGTGCTACCCTGCGCACCGGTTTTTTTTGCATCTGGAACCCCGAGCCATGACAAGCCCCCTGCCCCCCTTTGACTGGGACATCTTCTGCACCGTGGTGGACAACTTCGGCGACATAGGCGTCACCTGGCGGCTGGCCCGCCAGCTGGAGCAGGAGGGTCATGGACAGGTACGGCTCTGGGTGGACGATCTGGCCAGCTTCGCCCGCATCTGTCCGGGGCTGGATCCTGCGCTGGATCGCCAGTGGGTTGAGGGGATCCACATCCAGCACTGGCACTATACCCTGCCCGTCGATGTCATCCCGGCCAGGGTCGTGATCGAAGCCTTTGCCTGCGAACTGCCTACGCCTTTCGTACAGGCCATGGCCGAGCAGAGCCCGCCCCCCTGCTGGATCAATCTGGAGTACCTCAGTGCCGAAGCCTGGGTCGAGGATTGCCACGGCCTCGCCTCCCCCCAGCGGGTGAGCAAGCTGAGCCTCAATAAATACTTCTTTTTCCCGGGCTTCACCCCCAGCACCGGTGGCCTGCTGTGCGAGCGCGGACTGATCCAGGCACGGGACGCCTGGCAACAGGATGAGGCCGGACTGGTCGCCTACTGGGCCAGTCTCGGCCTGCCGCCCCAAGGGGAAGATGAGCGGCGCATCAGCCTGTTTGCCTATGAGAGCGAGGCACTCATCAGCCTGGTCGAGGGTTGGCAGGCCAGCCCAACCCCGGTCACCCTGTTGCTGCCGCTGGGCCGCGCCGTGGCGGACGTGCTACGGGGCCTGGGCTGTGAGGGCCAGGCCGTGCAGGCCGGTGATCTGTTGCGAGGGGGCAACCTCAGCGTCAAGCTGCTGCCGATGACGGATCAGGCCGGTTATGACAGGCTGCTGTGGAGCTGCGATCTCAATCTAGTGCGCGGCGAAGACTCTTTCGTGCGGGCCCAGTGGGCGGCGCGTCCCTTCCTCTGGCACATCTATCCCCAGGAGGAGCAGGCCCACATGGTCAAGCTGGACGGCTTCCTCGATCATTACCTGGCCGACTTGCCACCCGAGGTCAGTCAATGGCTACGGGCCTTCAACCATGCGCTTAATCAAGGGGATGGCACGAGGGAGCTCTGGGACAAATGGCCGCAATATGACGCTATTTTGCGGCAACATGGGGGAGACTGGTCACAGAAGTTGCTGAGGGATGGGGATCTCCTCACGCGATTGGTGAAATTTCTGGAAAGCCGTATATAATCTGGCGGTTTTTATCCCCTTATACGCACATATTGCACAGGAATTTTTTACATGAAAACCGCACAGGAAATCCGCGCTGGTAACGTCGTCATGATCGGCACCGAGCCGATGGTGGTACAGAAGGCCGAGTTCAACAAATCCGGCCGTAACTCCGCCGTGGTCAAGATGAAGCTGAAGGGCCTGCTCAACGGCAGCGCCACCGAGACCGTCTTCAAGGCCGACGACAAGCTGGACGTGGTTCAGCTGGAGCGTAAAGAGTGCACCTACTCCTACTTCTCCGATCCCCTGTATGTCTTCATGGACACCGAGTACAACCAGCACGATGTCGAGAAAGACAACCTGGGTGATGCCCTGAACTACATGGTTGACGGCATGGAAGACATCTGCGAAGTGACTTTCTACAACGAGAAAGCCATCTCCGTCGAACTGCCGACCACCATAGTCCGCGAAGTCGAGTACACCGAACCGGCCGCCCGTGGCGACACCTCCGGCAAAGTGACCAAGCCTGCCCGTCTGAAGGGCACCACCTACGAGCTGGCCGTTGCCGCCTTCGTAGAGATCGGTGACAAGATCGAAATCGATACCCGCACCGGTGAGTTCAAGCGTCGCGTCAACTGATGTGACGGCTTAGGCCAGTGTTGAAAAAAGCGAGCCCCTGGCTCGCTTTTTTATTGGCCGACCTTCCTCCGCCTGTCTGGCGATCCCAGCCCATGACCCCCTAATCCCTCGACTCCCCTTCAGGAATGCCCCAGGCCGCCGCTAACAGTAAGACCCGCACCCAGGGTGAGCCAAGAGGGGCCTATGGCCAGAGTATCGCTACCGTTGTTGTTGAGCCTGTGCAGCCTGAGCGGTGGGCCTCTCCTTGCCAGCGAGCTGACCCCGCCCCCTCCGGCGGATCACTGGCAGAGTCGTGACTGGCAAGGTCTGCCCGGCGCCAGTCAGCTGGAGAAACAGACGGTGCTCTTTGCCAAACATGACAGCAACAGCTACCTGGGTCTGGCCATCCTGCTGCCAGACTGGCAGCGCAGTGGTCAGTTGTGGCAACTGACACGCCAGCTGACCCGCGTCGGCTTCGATACCCTGTTGCTGCTGCCCTCCCCAAATCAAACCGAGCTAGATCCCACGGCCGAGAAGAAGCAGCAGGGCATAGATGCCTTTCGCAAACAGTTCGCCGAGCGCATCGTCCAACTCGGTGACGCCAAGTGGCAGGCGGGGGGCTTCAAGCTGCTGCTGGCTCAGGGCACCAGCGCCGCCTGGGTCAGCAACCTCATTGCCAGCGAGCAGCTGCCCGCCCCCGATGCCCTGGTGCTGCTCGACGGCTTCTTCCCCAATTCCCAGAGCAACCAGACCCTGGCCAAGCAGGTCGCCCAAGGCACCATACCCACGCTGGATCTCTATCAGGAGCAGGGGGGGAACTGGCCACTGCAGGCCGCCGAGCAACGCCGTGAGGAGAGTCGGCGCAGTCACAATCTCAACTACCGCCCCTATGCCCTGATGGAACTCGATGAGGCGCCGGGGCGCATCCAGGGTTGGCTCACTCACCTTGGCTGGCTCTGACGGCTCTGATGCCAGGGGATGAAATAGCGGATCCGGCCCCAGAGCGGGATCTCGCTGCCAAGGGCGATTGGCAGTGGCCCTCCGCCCCCTTTCTTTGGCATCATGGGACTCCATAGCCGGAGGCCCCATGCAGCAGATAGTCTTCCTCGACAGCGATACCCTGGATGCGGGCGTGCGACTGCATCGCCCCGACTTCCCCCATCACTGGTTGAGTTACCCGACCACGACACCGGATCAGGTGGTGCCTCGCCTGCGTGAGGCCAGCATCGCCATCATCAACAAGGTGCGCATAGGCAAAGCCGAACTGGCCGCGTTGCCAGGGCTGCGCTTAATCGCCCTGGCCGCCACCGGCAGCGACAACCTGGATCTGGAGGCGTGCCGCGCCGCCAACGTCGCCGTGTGCAACATCCGCAACTATTCGGGCCCCTCGGTGCCAGAGCATGCCATGGCCCTGATGCTGGCCCTGTCACGCAACCTGTTCGCCTGGCGCCAATCCCTGCTGGAGGGGCGCTGGCAACAGAGCGGCCAGTTCTGCTTCTTCGATCACCCCATCATGGATCTGCACGGCAAGCGGCTCGGCATCATCGGCAAGGGCACCCTGGGCCAGGCCCTGGGCGAGCGGGCGCTTGGCATCGGCATGGAGGTGCGTTATGCCCAGAGCCAGATAGGCGGTGAGGCAGCAGGCGATCGCCTGCCCCTCGATGAGCTGTTGGCCAGCTCGGATGTGATCAGCCTGCACTGCCCGCTCACTCCCTACACCCGCCACCTCATCGGGGAGCGTGAGCTGGCACTGATGAAACCGACGGCCTTGTTGATCAACGTAGGCCGTGGCGGCCTGGTGGACGAGCAGGCGCTGCTGGAGGCGTTGGGGAACGGCCGGCTCGGCGGCGCCGGCTTCGATGTGGCCAGCCAGGAGCCGCCCCCTCCGGATCACCCGCTGATGCGGGCGCTGCAATATCCCAACTTCATCCTGACCCCGCACGTGGCCTGGGCCAGCGAAGAGTCGATGCAGCGCCTGGCCGATCAGCTGATCGACAACATCAACGCCTTTGCCGCCGGGAGACGCCAGCACCGGCTGGTCTGACCCAGGACGCTCAAGGCGAATGAACACGAGGCATATCGGTTCCCACGGAGGGCGACACAGCGGCGATAGTGAAACGGCAGGAAGAGGGGAGGCACCATGCCTCCCCTCTTCTATTGTTCCCGGTAAGAGCCGGGGTCGAGACCAAGCTGCGGCTGCAGCTCGTCTTGTTGCACTTATCCTTGCACTTGTCTCTGAGCCTATCTCTGCACTATCCGCACATGGGCGAGCTCATGCCTGCAGACGCCCTGCATTTCAACGTGGGGAGACAGGGGGCGGCAGCGGGATCCCCCGCGCCTCCATCACCACCCGCAGTCGATCCGGGTAGTCGGTGATCATGCCGTCGACCCCGTTCTCCAGCATGCGATTCATGGTGCCCTCATCGTCGACCGTCCAGGGGATCACCTTGATGCCCTCGGCATGGGCGGCATCGACCAGATCCGGAGTGGTGTACTCCACATAGCCGGGATCCCCGTAACGTCCCCCCTGGGGATCCCCGTGCACCGGAGAGATGGCATCGGCGCCGAAAGAGGCCACGGCCTGCACCAGATCCCCATTGAAGTCATCGATGTCGAGCCCCCCCAGCCAGGGAGACGCACCCGGCATGCCAACCTGCAGGAACTGCTGACCATTGGTCAAGGCTATGATGGGCAGGCTGGGTTCGAGCTCCCGCGCCAGCATGAGTGAGCCCCAGTCGAAACTCTGTATGGTTGCCTGCCGCATCAGACCGGCGTCACGGATCTCCTTGAGCACCGTCTTGACGAAGATCTCCCGGGGGGCCGTCTCCTCCGGTGCGCCCGCCTCGACCTTGGTCTCGATGTTGAGCAGCACCTGATCGGCCTGGTAGGCGTTCACCAGGGCTAACACCTCTTGCAGGGTCGGCATGGTGGCACCGGGGACCTGCACCTGCTCGGGAAAATCGGCCAGCGGCAGGGAGCCACAATCCAGGGTCTTCACCTGGGCCAGGGTGAGATCCTTGATGTATTTGCCCACGTAGGGGTACAGGGGATCTCCCTCGCTGGCGGGCTGGGTATCCAGACACTTCTTGTCCGAGATCTTGCGATCATGGGTCACAACCGCTATGCCATCCCGGGTGATCTGGGTGTCCATCTCCAGGGTGGTGACCCCCATCTCCAGCGCATTGGTGAAGGCGGCCAGGGTGCTTTCCGAGACGAGGCCGAGGCCGCCACGATGCGCCTCTAGATCGAAGGCCCTGGGCTCGTTGAACAGGTGTGGTGGGGTATCAGGCTGGGATGTCGACTCATTGTCATTGCAGGCCGAAAGCAACAGGGGAGAAAAGAGCACCAGGCTAAGGAGGCGAGGTGTTGGGATAGACATGAGCATAACCTTGTTGAGTAAGAGGTCCGGCTAAGCTAACTCCTTTATATTTCTAAAAAATTAATATGACTGATGTTGTTGCCATTCTCTTGTTCGTCTCTCTTCCAGGGAGGGCGATGGATCAACAGGCCGGACATGCCACGGCCCGCATACCGCAGACAGAATGCAATCAAGCATGCCAGTCTGACAGACTGGCATGCTTGTCACTGATCCTTTGCTCGGCACACGAATGAGATCAGTCGTCGTCATGCCATCCGTGTTTGCGGTGCTTCTTGTAATATTTTTTCTTGTGCTTGTGGTGGTGATAATGGCGATCGTCATGATAGCGACGTCCATCGTAGCGGCGACCGCCCCTGTCATCATCACGGGATTCGTGACCGTCCCCGGTGCGGGCGCCAATAGCCGAACCACCGGCACCACCTATGCCTGCACCGATCAACTGACCGGTATCACCGCTCAGGCTCTTGCCGATGGCCGCCCCACCCAGGGCCCCCACGGCGCCGCCGATGGCGGCTTCGTTCTTGTTACCGCGATTGGCAGTCGCGGCACCACCTGCCGCGCCCCCCAGGGCCGCGCCAACCAGGGCACCGGTATCACCACCAAGCTGCTTGCCAAGCATGGTCCCCGCCACGCCACCGACACCACCGCCGAGTATGGTATTGACCGTCTCGGAGGCCTGCGCCGGCAGCCAGGCCAACAACAGAGGCCCCAACAACGCCAAGGAACGCAGCGTCTGTCTGTTCATTCCCATGGGATACTCCTGTCCAGCTGATTAATTTTCCCCTGCACTATGATGAGAGTCGGTAACGCGCGCCATAGCCCCTCCCCCTTCCAGACGACAAAGCTTGACTGAGCCTGAATGGGTCATCGTTTAACTCTTTGAATTGTCATGAATAGTTCTCGATAACGCCTGCCAGCTCATCCTGCATCCCCTCCCTGACGTCATTCGTCATCGGTCAACTCCTGTCGGTAAGGGGCCCAGTCGGGCATGACCTGAACCTGCGGGATCTCCAAACGCTATGGATGGATGGGCTAGGAAGAGCTTGATGGCGGCGCTACACTGGCTGCGCACGAGGCCAGCTTGGCCCTTGGGTCCGCCATGCCGTTGAACCACGCATTTTCGTTACGCAAGGAGAGGTTATGAGCAATTCATTTATCGAACTGATGAAAGTACGCCGCACCATCTATGCACTCGGGGACAAGGTTTCCCACAGTCAGGACGCGTTGACCGCCCTCATTCAAGAGGCGGTCAAGCAGAGTCCCTCTTCGTTCAACTCCCAAAGTTCCCGGGTGGTCATTCTCTTTGGTGATCAGCACCACGCCCTCTGGGACCTGACGAAGGAGACGCTGCGCAAACTCGTTCCCACCGAGGCCTTCCCCCAGACGGAAAACAAAATCAACGGCAGTTTCCGTGCAGGGTTTGGCACTGTGCTCTTCTTCGAAGACACCGCCGTCATCAAGGAGCTGCAGCAGAAGTTCGCCCTCTATGCCGACAACTTCCCCATCTGGTCCGAACATGCCACCGGCATAGCCCAGTTTGCAGTCTGGAGCGCCCTGGCCCAGGAAGGCATTGGCGCCTCACTGCAACACTACAACCCGATCATTGACGATCAGGTTCATCAGCGTTGGGAGCTCCCCGCCAGCTGGCTGCTGCGTGCCCAGATGCCCTTTGGCAGCATAGAGCAGCCCGCCGGCGACAAGACCTTTATGGATGATGCCGAGCGCTTCCGCGTCTTTGGTTGAGATCCACCGCCCCCTCCCATGAGGGGGCTCACAACCCATTCTCATCGGACTCTGTGCCCATCCCATGGGCCCCCTTCTGCATCAACCGCTTGCCACTGTCCATCGTCTCCCCAAGCCGATCTCTGCAGCGGCGAACACTCGCTTTGGCAGGATGTGCACTACCACCAGCTGCTGTCAGCGTGCAGGCTGATCGCCAGCCCTCCCTCTTGCTCTGTCACCTTTATCTGCCGCCAATCCCGCACTCGGGCCGCCACCGCAGGATCGAGCGCGCGATCTCCACCGATCTGCACGACCCGGCAACCCGCTCTGATAGCACTCTGTATTCCAGCCAGCGCATCCTCAAACACCAGGCAGTCGGCAGGCGCCACTCCCAGGCTCTTGGCTCCCAGCAGATAGGGTTCGGGATCCGGCTTGCCTCTGGCTACCTCGGCGGCACCAATCAGTTGCAGCGGCACGGGCAAACCCGCCGAGGCCAGACGGTGCAAGGCCACCCGACGGCTGGCCGAGGTCACCAGCGCCCAGCGGGTCATGGGTAGCCCCTGCAAGACGGCGCGACAACCCGCCAGCGGTTCGGCGGCCCCTGTATGCTGGATCTCCATCTCATCGAGCAGGGCTATCTCCCGGGCCAGATCCAGGTCGGGCGCCAGGGCCTGGATCACCTCAAAGGATCGCACCCCATGACAGGCGGCCAGGATGGGGTCGGGGTCGAGCCGGTGGCGTCGACACCATAGCCGCCACACCGTCTCCACTTCGGTGGTGGAGTGAACCAGGGTACCGTCCATGTCGAGCAGCAGCGCCGCCGCCTGCAACGTGAGCCCGGTCATGACGGGCGTCCCGCCCTGGGGGTGCCCTGAATGCCGGGCAGCTCCCCTATCTCCTGTTCATGGCAGGCCAACGCCTGTCGACTGTTGCCCGCCAGGATCTGCCGGGGATCCAGCACAAATCCCTGTTGCAACAGACTGACCAGCAGCTCTCCCGTCTCCGGGGCCGCCAGGGGCTGAGCGATCACAGTCCCTTCTTTGCGTAATAACAGATACGTTTCTGTGCTCATGGTCTCTTCCCTCTGGGCAGCGTGACGGACAACAGGCCCGTTTCGAGACCATTAGAACAAGGGCAATAGATAATTTATAATCAATAAAACTCAACATTCGATAATCAAACGGAATGAAATTCGACCTCAAACAGCTACAAGCCTTCGTGACCCTGGCCCAGAGCGCCAACTACCGGGAGGCAGCGGCACGCCTCTTCATCACGCAACCGGCCCTGACCAAGCAGATCCAGGGGCTGGAGCTGATGCTGGGGGCCAGCCTGTTCAATCGCGGTCGCCACGGGGCAGCGTTAACCGCCATCGGCGCCCAGTTGCTCGTCCAGGCCCGCGCCCTGGTCGAGCATGGACAGGGATTCGAGCGCCACGCCCTGGCATTGGCCAGCGGCATCGCCGGACGGCTCAATATTGGCTTCGGCCTGTCGAGCTTCGAACTGGCGCCAACTCTGGTCGCTCGCTTTCGCCAGCACGCCCCCGAAGTGCTTGTCCATCTGCGGGACATGCCCTCGGCCGTCCAGCATGAACAACTGCTGTCGGGGCAATTGCAACTCGGCTTCATGCGCCGCCCTCAACGTGAACAGCTTCACGAGATCCCATTGCTGACCGATCGGCTGGTACTGGCGGTGCCCACCCAAAGCATTCAGGGTGACGCTACCGGGCTGGATGTGGAACAGGCGCTGACTCGGCAACCGCTGCTGCAGATGGTGGGGCATCGCTGTCCGGGCCTGAGCCAGCAGATTGCCAGCTTCCTCGGCGCCAATCGGCTGACAGGTACCATTCAAGAGGCGGAAGATATCCAGACCCTGGTGGCCCTGGTCGCCGCCGGCATCGGCAATGCGATATTACCGAGGAGTGTCAGCTTCATCGCTGGCCCCAATGTGACCCTCTATCCCCTCTCGGGTCCCCACTCCGCATGGGAGATAAGCCTGGTGTGGAACCCGGGTTTCCATGATCCCATCCGGGATAACTTCTTGAAAATGATGACGACCATGGCACCACAGCGCCCGGGATCAGTGACGAGATCCGGGGATGCCTGAGTTGCGACCCGGCCAAGCCTGGGTGTATCGTCTGCGACACTGACACTGCCAAGAGGTTTGATATGAAATTGAGATGGCACAACGCCCTGCCCCTGCTCCCCTTGCTGACCCTGGCGGGCTGCGCCCAGCAGGGCCCTGCACCCACACCAGCCAAGATAGGCATGGCCAATCCAGCCTCGGTCTATTGCACCGAGCAGGATGGCAAGTTAGTCATGGAAGAAGAAGAAGAAGAAGAAGCGGGGGGGACAGTGGGATATTGCCATCTGCCAGATGGCACCGTCATGGAAGAGTGGACCCTCTACCGGGCAGCCCAGCAATCCCGGTAGGTGCAGTTGCCCTCATGCCCACCCGCAAAAACAGAAGGCCGAGCATGAGGATCGGCCTTCTGTTATGAGCGAAAGCCGCCCAGAGGCGTTAGCCTTGCCCATCCGCCGTTAGCTGTTCGACCTTGATGACCTCGGCGATGCGGCTCAGCATCCGCAAGGATGCATGGTGCTCGTTGGCATCCGCCGCGGCGCAGGCATCTTCCAAAATGGTGATGCGGTAATCCCTGTCATGGCCATCCCGCGCCGCGGCCTGGATGGCCCAGCTGCTGCTCAGCCCGCACAGGTAGAGATGTTCGATGCGATTGGCCCGCAGGGCAGGCTCAAGCAGAGTGCCATAGAAGGGACTGACCCTTGGCTTCTCCATCACCAGATCGGTCGGTTGCACATCAAGCTCCGGGTGAAACTCGCACCCCTCGCCATCGAGGCAGAGGGCACCAAACGCCTGCGCGCGGCCAAACATGGGGGAGCCCTTGGGCTGGACATGATAGTTGGCCTCAAAACCTACCTTGACCTGGATCACCAGCCAACCATGGGCCCGGGCATATTTCAGTGCCTGATTGGCATGAGTGATGGCGTCTTGCTCCTGCACGTGGCGGGCAGAGGCCGCTATCTTGCCATCCGGGTGGGCGAGATCCTTGATGAAATCGATGACCAGCAGTGCCTTGTCTGTCATGGTTGCGTCTCCAGATGTGAACGAGTGGCCTACACCAGCCCCAGTGCGTAGCGTAGCGCCATCTCCTTGAGGGGGCCCGCCTTGTCGGCCAGATTGAGAGCCAGATTGCGCGCCAGGCGCAGCGGCCCTATGTCGTTGCTAAAGGCCGCGTAGAAGAGATCCATCCCCGACTGCATCAACATATTGTCCGGGCGCCTGCGCCGCTCATAACGCCTTGCCAAGGCAGGATCTTGCCAATTGTCTCCCGCCGCCTCTAGCAGTTCACTCCAGCAGGCCACGTCCTTGAAGCCGAGGTTGACCCCCTGACCCGCCAGCGGATTGATGGTGTGGGCGGCATCGCCGAGCAGCACCACCCGCCCGGCGTGATAGTCGTTGGCATGACGGCGTACCAGCGGGAAGCTGCCCTTGCCGGTCACCCTGAAACCGCCGAGCCGGGTCGGGAAGTGCTGACGCACCTCGGCGGCCAGGGCCTCGTTATCCAGGGCCGACAGGGCGCGGATCCGGGCCGGGCTGTCATACCAGACCAGGGAGCCGTGCTGACCCGGCAGCGGCAGGAAGGCGCGCGGGCCACTCGGGGTGAACTGCTGCCAAGTGATATCTTCCTGCTCGAACTCGGTATCGATATTGATCAGCATGCAGTGCTGGCGGTACTCGAAGCGCGACACACCTATCCCGGCCAGGCGCCGGGTGAGGGACTCGGCACCGTCGCAGGCCAGCACCCAGCTGGCCTGCAACTCGGTACCATCATCGAGCAGCAAGGTGGCGTGATCACCGTTCTGCTGCAGACTCTGCACCGCCGCCGGGGTATGGGTCTGGATGTTCGCAAAATCCTCGATGCGGCGCAGCAGAGCGAGCTGGATGAGGCGGTTCTCTATGATGTAACCGAGCTGGGGCAGGCCCAGCTCCTCGGCCGAGAAACGGGTCGCGCAACCCGCTTGCTCCCAGGTCTCCAAGCGGCGGTAGGGGCACAGCCGCATCTGTTGCAGGTGTTGCCAGGCACCGGCCTTGTCCAGCAGCGCCACCGAAGCCTGGCTGATGGCGGAGACTCGCAAGTCCAATGGCTGTTCTGGGCTGAACGGTTCGGGCAGGCGCGTCTCGATGAGCCGCACCGAGCGCCCCTGACTCGCCAGCAGACAGGCGATGGCGGCGCCCACCATGCCGGCCCCAACGATGATCACATCGGCGTCATTGGGCCGTTGGCTGGGGACATCTAACTTTGCAAACATGGGTGCTTCCTGAAAACGGGCGCCCAGAGGCGCGGCGCCAACCGACGAGGGTGGGCTCTGTGACAAAGGCTTGGCAACCGGCCAAGCGTCGCTGTGGCCATGATACCCCAAGATGCGGTGGCAAGCAGTGACCTGGCTCGCCAGGGCCCGGTCATGGCAACAGGGCAAGTTCCATCACGCCAAGCCTGGTGCCAGCTGGATATTAACTGGTCAGCGTCCCCATTGCGGAGTAAAATGCTCGGTCGTTTGACCCTGTCAAATTTTAGAAACAGCCAAAAACCGTCAAGAGTAGCAATGAGCAAGAAACTTCACATCAAGACCTGGGGCTGCCAGATGAACGAGTACGACTCGTCCAAGATGGCCGACCTGTTGGACGCCAGCAATGGCTACACGCTGACCGAAGAGCCCGAGGAGGCAGACGTCCTGCTGCTCAATACCTGCTCCATCCGTGAAAAGGCCCAGGAGAAGGTGTTCCACCAGCTCGGTCGCTGGAAGAAGCTCAAGCTGAAAAAACCGGGACTGGTGATCGGCGTAGGTGGCTGTGTCGCCTCCCAGGAAGGGGAAGCCCTGCGCCAACGTGCGCCCTATGTGGACATCGTGTTCGGTCCCCAGACCCTGCACCGCCTGCCCGCCATGATCAAGCAGGTCCAGGAGGGGCGTGGTGCCCAGGTGGACATCGCCTTCCCCGAGATCGAGAAGTTCGACAACCTGCCGGAACCCCGTGCCGAGGGAGCCAGCGCCTTCGTCTCCATCATGGAAGGTTGTTCCAAATACTGCTCCTTCTGCGTGGTGCCCTACACCCGCGGCGAGGAGGTGAGCCGACCGCTCGACGACGTGCTCTACGAAATCGCCCAGCTCGCCCAGCAGGGGGTGCGCGAGGTGAACCTGCTCGGTCAGAACGTCAACGCCTACCGGGGCCCGACCTTCGATGGCAATGACTGCACCTTCGCCGAGCTACTGCGCCTGGTGGCCGCCATCGACGGCATCGACCGCATTCGCTACACCACCAGCCATCCCATCGAGTTCACCGACGACATCATCGAGGTCTACAAGGACACGCCGGAAGTGGTCAGCTTCCTGCACCTGCCGGTGCAGAGCGGCTCGGATCGCATCCTGACCATGATGAAGCGCCCGCACACAGTGCTGGAGTACAAGTCCAAGATCCGCCGCCTGCGCGCCGCCCGTCCCGACATCACCATGAGTTCCGACTTCATCGTCGGCTTCCCGAACGAGACGGACGAGGATTTCGAGGCCACCATGAAGCTCATCGAGGAGATCAACTTCGACATGAGCTTCAGTTTCATCTACAGCCCGCGCCCCGGCACCCCGGCCGCCGATCTGCCGGACGACGTCGACATGGAGGTGAAGAAGGCCCGCCTCACCCGCCTGCAGAACCAGATCAATCACCAGTCCATGCTCATCGGCCGCGCCATGCTGGGCTCGGTGCAGCGCATCCTGGTGGAGGGCCCCTCCAAGATGGATCCCATGCAGCTCAGTGGCCGCACCGAGAACAACCGGGTGGTCAACTTCGAGGGGCCGCACCGCCTCATCGGCGGCTTCGCCGACGTGGAGATCACCGACGTGCGCCCCTACTCCCTGCGTGGCCGCTTCATCCGCGGCGAGGACGAAATGAATCTGCGCATCGCCACCGCGCCGAGTGACATCCTGGCCCGTCGGCCCGACAACCTGCCCAATGAACTGGGCGTCGCCGCCTTCAGGCCCCACTAATTTTCTTCCCCCTCCCGAGGGCGGGGGGAACAGCCGATACGAGGACACCTTGAGCCGACACATCTCGACCCTGAACCTGCACCTGGAACCCGCCGACAACCTGCGTCTCGCCAGCCTGTGCGGCCCCTTCGATGACAACATCAAACAGTTGGAGCGCCGCCTCGGCGTCGAAATCAGCTACCGTGACAACCACTTCCAGCTGCTCGGCAAACAGGCCCAGGTGGATGCCGCCGCCGTCATCCTCAAGCATCTCTATGTGGAGACCCAGGCGCTCAAGGGGGGCAAGGTGACCGACATTACCCCCGAGATGGTGCACCTGACGGTGCAGGAGTCCCGAGTGCTGGAGCAGGAAGATGAGGAGACCCCGAGCCAGCCCCATGGCAAGGAGGTGACGGTCAAGACCAAGCGCGGCCTCATCAAGCCCCGCAGCCCCAATCAGGCGCAGTACATCGCCAACATAGTGCGCCACGACATCAGCTTCGGTATTGGCCCGGCCGGTACCGGCAAGACCTATCTCGCCGTGGCCGCGGCGGTGGACGCCCTGGAGCGCCAGGAGATCCGCCGCATCCTGCTGACCCGCCCGGCGGTGGAGGCGGGGGAGAAGCTCGGCTTCCTGCCGGGGGATCTCTCCCAGAAGGTGGACCCCTACCTGCGTCCGCTCTACGACGCCCTGTTCGAGATGCTGGGCTTCGAGCGGGTGGAGAAGCTGATCGAGCGCAACATCATCGAGGTGGCGCCCCTCGCCTATATGCGCGGAAGAACATTGAATGATGCCTTTATCATCCTCGACGAGGCCCAGAACACCACCACCGAGCAGATGAAGATGTTCCTGACCCGCATCGGCTTCAACTCCAAGGCGGTGGTGACCGGTGACATCACCCAGGTGGATCTGCCGCGCAGCACCAAGTCCGGCCTGCGCCACGCGCTGGAGGTGCTGCAGGGGGTCGATGGCCTGTCGTTCAACTTCTTCGAATCCAAAGACGTGGTGCGCCACCCGGTGGTGGCCCGCATAGTGCAAGCCTACGAGGCGTTCGACGCCGCGCAGGCCGAGTCCGCCACTGCCAAACCCAATAGAGCCAACGCCAAACAAGAGAGCGCCCAATGAGCCTGACCCTGGATCTGCAACTGGCCTCTGAGCAAGAGACGGGTCTGCCGAGTGCAGCCCAGCTGCAAGGCTGGCTGGAGGGCACCATCCTCGGCTTCCAGCCAGAGGCCGAGGTGACGGTCCGCATCGTCGATGAGGCCGAGAGCCAGCAGCTCAACCACACCTATCGCGGCATGGAGAAGCCCACCAATGTGCTCTCCTTCCCGTTTGAGGCTCCACCAGGCATGGAGCTGCCCCTGCTCGGCGATCTCGTTATCTGTCGTCAGGTGGTGGAGCGCGAGGCCGCAGAGCAAGGTAAAACCCTGGAAGCCCACTGGGCCCATATGGTTGTGCACGGCAGTCTGCATCTGCTAGGTTATGACCATATCGAGGATGAGGAAGCCGAAGAGATGGAGGGGCTTGAGCGCGACATCATGGCCGAGCTCGGTTTCCCAGATCCTTATCAGGACGATATACTCGGTGACGAGCATAACGGCGACTGACGTCAACCCCGTTGACGACGCAGGCCTTCGGGCCTGACCTATTCGGGTCGCTGACCCTTTAATGAGTAATCAAGAGACATCATGACCGACGATCACCCTAGTACCGGCTCGCCGAAGAAAACCTGGCTCGATAAACTCAGCCAACTCTTCCAGGGCGAGCCAAGAGACCGCAATGATTTGGTAGATGTGATTGCCGACGCCGAAGAGCGCGACCTCATCGACCAGGACACCAAGGACATGATTGAAGGTGTGCTCGAAATTGCCGAGCTGCGCGTGCGCGATATCATGATCCCCCGCTCCCAGATGGTGACCATCGAAAAATCCCAATCCGTGGATGAACTGCTGCCTGTCATCATAGAATCTGGTCACTCCCGTTTTCCGGTGATCAACGAAGACAAGGATCATGTGGAGGGCATCTTGCTCGCCAAGGATCTGCTGCCATTCGGTTTTGGCTCTCACCACGCCAGCGAGCCCCTGCAGCTCGAAAACATCCTGCGCCCGACCGTGATAGTACCCGAGAGCAAGCGGGTCGACCGTCTGCTCAAGGAGTTCCGTGAGGAGCGCTACCACATGGCCATAGTGGTGGACGAGTTCGGCGGTGTCTCGGGTCTGGTGACCATAGAAGACATTCTCGAGCTCATCGTCGGCGAGATAGATGACGAGTTCGACGATGACGACAACGAACCCGATGAGATCCGCCGCATCAGCAAGCGGGTCTTCGCGGTCAGCGCCCTCACCGAGATAGAAGATTTCAACGACTATTTCGGCACCCAGTTCAGCGATGAAGAGGTGGATACGGTGGGCGGCCTGGTGATGCACGCCTTCAGTCACCTGCCCAAGAAAGGGGAAGAGATAGAGCTCGATGGCTATCTGTTCAAGGTGATGCACGCCGACCGTCGTCGTCTGCAGCAGTTGCAGGTCAGGATCCCCGAAAATCATATCGCGGCACAATCCGAGACCCAGTAAGCCGGCGCACTCTGCCCTGGCTGACTGTAAAAAACGCCCCGCACCGCGGGGCGTTTTCGTTGGCGATCGGTCAATGCCGAGCCCCCGGGCTCGCCGTTGCCCGCCATTACGGGTTAAGATAGCGGCCAATATCATTGAAGCCCAATTTGAGCCCCAATTACCCGTGAAATCAAAACTCCTGACAAGCCTCTGTGCCTTTGCCTGTGGCGCCCTCGCCGTGCTGGCCTTCTCGCCCTTCGGTTACTGGCCCGTGGTTGTCCCCTCCCTGCTTGGCCTCTATGCCCTGCTGGACAAGGCCAACCCCAGACAAGCCGCCTGGCGCGGTTTTGGTTACGCCATGGGGATGTTCCTGCCGGGGCAGTGGTGGATCCATGTCAGCATGACGGAGTTTGGTGGCATCCCCCTGCCAGCGGCCTTCCTGCTATTAACCGCACTGGCGGCTTATCTGTCCCTCTACCCGACCCTGGCCTGCTGGCTGTTCGCCCGCTTCTTCACCGCCCGCCACTGGAGCCGCTGGCTGCTCGCCTTCCCGGCGCTCTGGCTCATCGCCGACTGGCTGCGCGGCTGGGTGATGACCGGCTACCCCTGGCTCTGGTTTGGCTACAGCCAGATTGATGGCCCCCTCAAGGGTTTTGCCCCCATCCTCGGGGTGCAGGGCATCACCCTCGCGCTGTTGCTCTGTACCTCAGCCCTCTGGCTGCTGTGGCAGAGTCGCAAACCGGCCTGGCTGCTGTTGCCGGTCGCCCTGGTCGCCAGCGCCCATGGATTGATGCAGCTCAATTGGGTGACCCGGGGCGAGCCGGTCAAGGTGGCGCTGGTGCAGGGCAACATAGCCCAGTCTCTCAAGTGGGATCCCGAGGCTCTGGTGCCCACCATTCGCACCTATCAGGATCTCAGCCGCGACAACCAGGATGCCGACATCATCATCTGGCCGGAATCCGCCATTCCAGCACTCGAAAAAGAGATGGGCAACTATCTGGAGAGCCTGGACAAGGCGATGAAGATCAATGATACCGCCCTGCTGGCCGGTATCATCAACTACGACACCAAGCAGCAGCGTTTCTATAACGTGGTGCTCGGCATGGGGGTACAGGATGCGGACGGCAAGCAGAGCTACCACTATGAGCATGAGAACCGCTTCAACAAGTATCATCTGCTGCCCATTGGCGAATATGTGCCGTTCGAAGATTGGTTGCGCCCCATAGCCCCCTTCTTCAATTTGCCCATGTCCTCCTTCAGCCCAGGGGATGAGGTGCAACCCAATTTGATCGCCAAGGGGTTCAAGCTGGCAGCGGCCATCTGCTACGAAATCATCTTCCCGGAGGAGCTGCGCCGCACCGTCCAGCCGGACACCGACTTCTTGCTGACCGTCTCCAATGACGCCTGGTTTGGCAGCAGCATAGGTCCCTGGCAGCACATGGAGATCGCTCGCATGCGCGCCCTGGAACTGGCTCGCCCGCTGCTGCGTGCCACCAACAACGGCATCACCATCACCACCGAGATCGATGGCAGCATCACAGGCCAGATCCCGCAGTTCGAAGCCAAGGTGCTGCGCAGTGAAGTGCGTCCCGCCCATGGTCAGACTCCCTATCACCGCTTTGGCAGCTGGCCCCTCTACGCGTTCTGCGCCCTGGGGCTGGGGCTGGCCCTGGTGCTGAGACCCCGCGCCCACCCCTGGGCTCGTGAACTGTGATAGCCGAACGATAAATGAAGAAGGCGCCCCAAAGGGCGCCTTCTTCTATGTCTGGGATATGCGGACTCTCAGGGCGAGAGGGGCTCGCGATGGAACTCGCTCGCCCCGCATTCCGGGCAGGGGCCGAGCTGCTGCGGATGAAGCACCGTATGGCGCCACTCACAATCCTCGCACACCACCACCCCGAGGCCGACCCAATCACCAACACGATAAACGCCCTTGTGCTCCAGTTCGTCGGCCAGCTCCTGCCATTCCACCTGGGATCGGTCGGTCACATCGGCGAGCCAGGACCAGGCGGTATCTTTGAGCGCCAGCATGAAGGCCGACTCCGGTGCCTCGGCCCGACCGGCCTCAAAGTTGCCCAGATCCCGCTTCACGTATTCGGCGATCAGGGCCAGCTCATCCTGGGTCAGGTCACCGGCGGCTTCCATATAAGCCTGTACCTTGGCAATCATGCGATTGAGGCGCTCGCCCTGAAAGGCTTCCGTCTCCTCCCACTGCTGCCTGAGCTGGGCGATGAAGGCCTCATAACCTTTTCGACGTTTGTCCATGGCATTACTCCTCTCGAATGACGGATGGATGCTTTGCCCGACTGATAACCCGGGACGCTGACGGTTGTTGCCGCCGCAGGATATGGGTATTCTATCGGGATTTCCCAGCCGATTTATCTACCCATTTCACAGATCCGGATGTCACCAAATGCAAGAGCAATACGTTCCCCAGTCCATAGAACCAGCAGTGCAACAGCACTGGGATGCCAAGAAAACCTTCAAGGCAGTGGAGAAAGTAGACAAAGAGAAGTTCTACTGCCTCTCCATGTTCCCTTATCCGTCTGGTCGTCTACACATGGGGCACGTGCGTAACTACACCATAGGTGATGTGATCTCCCGTTATCAACGGCTCAATGGCAAGAACGTGCTGCAACCCATCGGTTGGGATGCCTTCGGTCTGCCCGCCGAAAACGCCGCCATCAAGAACAACACGGCGCCGGCCCCCTGGACCTATGAAAACATCGAATACATGAAGAACCAGCTCAAAATGCTGGGTCTGGGCTATGACTGGGACAGGGAGCTGGCCACCTGCAAGCCGGATTACTACCGCTGGGAGCAGTGGTTCTTCACCAAGCTCCATGAGAAGGGCCTGGTCTACAAGAAGACCTCCTCGGTCAACTGGTGCCCGAACGATCAGACGGTGCTCGCCAACGAGCAGGTGATCGACAACTGCTGCTGGCGTTGTGACACCCCGGTGGAGCAGAAAGAGATCCCCCAGTGGTTCATCAAGATCACCGACTATGCCCAGGAGCTGCTGGACGATATAGAGAACCTGGATGGCTGGCCCGAGATGGTCAAGACCATGCAGCGCAACTGGATTGGCCGCTCCGAAGGGGTCAACATGACCTTCCAGGTCGCCGATAGCGATGCCTCCTTCGACATCTATACCACCCGTCCCGACACCCTGATGGGCGTGACTTACGTTGGTATCGCGGCCGGTCACCCGCTTGCCCTGCAAGCTGCTGCCACCAATCCGGAACTGGCCGCCTTCATCGAAGAGTGCAAGCACACCAAGGTGGCCGAAGCCGAGATGGCGACCATGGAGAAGAAGGGCATGGCCACCGGTCTGTACGCCATTCACCCTCTGAGCGGCCATAAGGTGCCGGTCTGGGTCGCCAACTTCGTACTGATGAACTATGGCACCGGCGCCGTCATGGCGGTCCCCGGCCACGATCTGCGCGACCATGAATTTGCCACCAAATATGGCCTCGACATCAAGGCGGTCATCAAGCCTGCCGATGGCGAGGTGGATGTGAGCGACGCCGCTTACACCGACAAGGGTGTGCTGTTCAATTCCGGCGAGTTCGACGGCCTCGAATTCCAGGCCGCCTTCGATGCCATCTCCAACAAGCTCGAGGCGCTGGGCCGCGGCAAACGCACCGTCAACTTCCGCCTGCGCGACTGGGGTGTCTCCCGTCAGCGCTACTGGGGTGCCCCCATCCCCATGCTGACTCTGGCCGACGGCACCGTGGTGCCGACCCCGGAAGATCAACTGCCGGTACTGCTGCCCGAAGACGTGGTGATGGACGGCATCCAGAGCCCGATCAAGGCCGATGCCGACTGGGCCAAGACCACTTACAACGGCCAGGAAGCGTTCCGCGAGACCGATACCTTCGACACCTTCATGGAGTCCTCCTGGTATTACGCCCGTTACTGCTCCCCGGACTACGACAAGGGCATGCTGGATCCCGCTGCCGCCAACCACTGGCTGCCGGTGGATCAGTACATCGGCGGTATCGAACACGCCTGTATGCACCTGCTCTACGCCCGCTTCTTCCACAAGCTGCTGCGCGATGCGGGCCTGGTCAACAGCAGTGAGCCGTTCAAGCGCCTGCTCTGCCAGGGCATGGTGCTGGCCGACGCCTTCTACTACAAGGACGAGAAGGGCGGCAACGTCTGGGTCAGCCCGACCGAGGTCAAGCTCGAGCGTGACGAGAAGGGCCGCATCACCAAGGCCGTCGATCTGGAAGGCCGCGAAGTGATCCACTCCGGCATGACCAAGATGTCCAAGTCCAAGAACAACGGCATAGACCCGCAACTGATGGTGGAGCGTTACGGCGCCGATACCGTCCGTCTGTTCATGATGTTCGCCTCCCCGGCCGACATGACCCTGGAGTGGTCCGACTCCGGCGTCGAAGGGGCCCAGCGCTTCCTGCGTCGTCTGTGGCGCCTCACCTTCGAACACGTCTCGGCCGGTGCCGTGCCTGCGCTGGACCTGGCCGCCCTGACCGGCGATCAGAAAGCGGTGCGCCGTGAACTGCACAAGACCATCAAGAAGGTGAGCGATGACGTGGGTCGCCGCCAGACCTTCAACACCGCCATCGCCGCCATCATGGAACTGATGAACAACCTGGCCAAGCTGGGTTCGGATGCGCAAGACCGCGCCCTGATGCAAGAAGCGCTGGAAGCCGTGGTGGTCATGCTCTACCCCATCACCCCGCACATCGGCTTCGAGCTGTGGAAGATGCTGGGCAAGGGTGACGATGTGGACCACGCCGTCTGGCCGGTGGCCGACGAGGCCGCCATGGTCGAGACCGAGAAGCTGGTCGTCGTGCAGATCAACGGCAAGATGCGCGGCAAGCTGACGGTGCCCGCCGACATCAGTCAGGCCGAGATCGAGCGCCAGGCCATGAATGATGCCAGCGTGCAGAAGTTCATCGACGGCCTGACGGTGCGCAAGATTGTCTATATCCCGGGCAAGCTGCTCAACATAGTCGCTAACTGATTGATCAGGCATCCTTCCCGATGCCATCACCGGGTGCAAGGCCGCAAGGTCGCGCACCCTCGTATAATCAAAGGAGGCGGCTCGCCGGTGCGCGCCGCCTCCTTGTTGGAGAGGACATGCCATGGGTTCGCCCCTCATTCGCTGGATCAGCATACTGTTGACCACACTGTTGCTTTCGGCCTGCGGCTTCCAGATGCGCGGCCAGGCCATTCCCCCCGAACTGATGACCATGAAGGTGGTCGGTGACACCAAGAGCGATCTCTATCGACTGGTGACCACCCGCCTCAAGGCGTCAGGGGTCGTGCTGGACGACAAGGAAGGCATTCCGGTGCTGACCCTGGGCAGCATCGGCAACAGCAGCGAGGTCGCCTCGGTCGATGCCCTCGGTCAGGACAGGGAGTATGTGCTCGGCTACAGCACCAGCTTTACCATCTCCATGCCGGGTCAACCGACCCAGATCTTCCCCATCACCTTCAACCGCAGTTTCCTGAACAAACCGGACGCGGCCCTTGCCTCATCCCGTGAGCAGGAGCAGCTCGGCAAGGAGATGCAGGAACAGGCCGCCAGCCTGATAGTGCGGCAGCTGAGCCAGGTCAAGTTCTGATGAGAGTATCTTGATGAGGATTTACCCCGAGCAGTTTGCGGATCACCTCAAGGCAGGGCTCAGGCCCTGCTATCTCGTCTTTGGTGCCGAGCCGCGGCTCGAGACAGCAGAGCAGGCCATCGACCTTGCCCATCCATCGACCCAGCCAGAGCCAGTTCTGATGAGAGTATCTTGATGAGGATTTACCCCGAGCAGTTTGCGGATCATCTCAAGACAGGGCTCAGGCCCTGCTATCTCGTCTTTGGTGACGAGCCGCTGCTCAAACAGGAGGCCATCGACAGCATCCGCCAGCACGCACGCAAGCTGGGGTTCGATGAGCGCCACAGTTTCGTGGTCGAGCCGGGGCTTGACTGGAACCAGGTCTACGATGCCTGCCAGGCCATGAGCCTGTTCTCGGCCCGCCAGCTCATCGAGTTGGAGCTCCCCCCCAAGGTCGACAAGGATCTCGCCGCCCGCATCAGCGAAATCGGCAAGCAGCTGCATCCCGACCTGCTGCTGGTGCTGAGCGGTGGCCGGCTCAACCAGACCCAGATGAAGGCAGCCTGGTTCGACAAGCTCTACCAACTTGGAACCTATGTGCCGGTCAACCACCCGGAGCCGCGCTTCTTCCCGCGCTGGATGGGGGCCCGTTTTCAGAAGTTCGGCCTCAAGGCCCTGCCCGATGCCATCAATTTCATGTGCCATGCCTATGAGGGCAACCTGCTGGCGGCGAGTCAGGAGATTGAGAAGCTGACCCTGCTGGATCCACCTCAGCCGATCAGCGTTCCCTATCTGCAAGAGACCATCATTCGTCACGCCCACTTCACCCCCTTCCAGCTGATCGATACCCTGCTGGAGGGCAAAGTGAACCGGGCCCAGCGCATCTTGCAGGCCCTGCGCGCCGAGGGCACCGAGCCCGGCATGCTCGCCTGGACCCTGACTCGCGAGCTGGAACAGCTCACCGAGCTGTCGCTGGCCATGCGCAGTGGCCAACCCCTGGGGGAGCACTTCTCCCGCCTGCGTATCTGGCAGAGCCGCCAGCAGCTGATCCAGCAGGCACTGACCCGCTTGCCCTTTGCCAAGTTGCAGCAGCTCTGGCAGCTGATGAGCCAGCTCGACGCCGCCCTGAGCCACTTCGAGACACAGCGTGCCTGGCTGCTGTTGCAAACCCTGGCCCTGGGATTTCGCGATGGTGCGCCGCTGCCGTTGCCAGAGGCAGCCGCATGCTAAGCAAACCAATCGGCCTGCGCGCGACAAAGGCCACCTTCGAGTCCACTTGTCATCGGCCCCCGACGATCAGGACAGTGCCACAGGGGTGGGCAGCATGTTGAATCCAGCTATCGGCCTGCTCGGCGGCACCTTCGATCCCATTCATATCGGCCATCTGCGCCCAGCCATCGAGGCGCAACAGGCGCTGTCACTGGCCGAGATCCGGCTCATTCCAAACCATATCCCCCCCCACAGGGCCAACCCCTTCTGCTCGAGCGAGCAGCGCCTAGCCATGGTCAGGCTGGCGGCGGCAGAGAATCCGGGGTTTGTGGTCGATGAGCGGGAGCTGAGGAGAGAGCGTTCCTCCTACACCATAGAGACGCTTATCGAGCTGAGGAGCGAGCTGCCCGATACGCCACTCTGCTTTCTGATGGGCATGGATTCCCTGCTCAGTCTGCCGAGCTGGCATCGCTGGCAAGCACTGCTCGACCATGCCCATCTGGTGGTGAGCGGCCGCCCGGGTTGGCAGCCGGATTACCCCGCCCCGGTGGCCGAGCTGCTGGCCCGCCATCAGACTCGGGATCCCGGTGCCCTGCACCAGCACCTGGCCGGTCATATCTGGCTGGCAGACAACCTGCCCATCCATCTCTCTGCCACGGCGCTGCGGGAGTTGCTGGCCAAGGGACAGGATCCCCGCTATCTGTTGCCAGCCTCTGTCGCGCACTATATTGATCAACAAGGGCTCTATCGCGCCAGCGCAAAGATCCCCCTTGCTTCCCCTACCCAGCCTGGTAGGAAATGAAGCCACCCATGATATAATCCGCCGCCCCATGCCCAAGCAAGCCGCGCCGGATCCAGAGGAGAAACACTATTGCAAGAGCAACAACTGCACGCCTTCATCATCGACAAGATCGATGACATGAAGGGCCGCGACATCGTTACCCTGGATGTGCGCGGTCAATCCACCATCACGGATACCCTGATCATCTGCTCCGGCAACTCCAGTCGTCATGTCTGTGCCATCGCCAGTAACCTGGCGAGCGAGGCGCGCCATGCCAAGCTCAATCTGCTGAGCGTGGAAGGACAACAGACCGGCGAGTGGGTGCTGGTCGATCTGGGCTCCGTCATAGTGCATGTGATGCAAGACGAGTATCGCGACTTCTACCAACTGGAGAAACTCTGGGGCAGTGCTCCGGTACAAGCCTGATCCCCATGAAGATTCAGTTAATTGCCGTGGGCACCAAGATGCCCGCCTGGGTCGAGCACGGCTTCCAGGAATACCGCCGCCGCTTTCCCAAAGACATGCCATTTGAGCTGGTCGAGATAAGCGCAGGCAAACGCGGCAAGAATGCCGACATCCCCCGTATCCTGCAAAAGGAGGGGGAAGCCATGCTGGCCGCTGCGGGTCGTTCACGCCTCGTCACCCTGGATATTCCCGGCAAGCCCTGGACCACGGAGCAGCTGGCAGGCCAGCTGGAAGCCTGGAAGCTGGATGGCCGCGACGTCGCCCTGCTGGTAGGCGGCCCCGAGGGGCTCTCCCCTGAATGCAAGGCGGCTGCCGAGCAGAGCTGGTCCCTCTCGCCACTCACCCTGCCCCATCCCCTGGTGCGGGTCTTGGTGGCCGAGAGCCTTTACCGGGCCTGGAGCATCACCACCAACCACCCTTATCACAGGGAATAGCGCTTTATGTTTTCGCTCCCCCCCAAGGTTGAGGCATCCCCATGCTGAACCAACGCATCGAGATGCGCGATCACAGTGCAGAGGGCAACCTCTTCTTCCGTCGCACCCTGGTCGCCTACCTGGGCATGGTCGCCCTGATGCTGGTGCTGCTCGGCAATCTCTACTACCTGCAGGTAGAATCGTTCGACACCTACCAGACCCGCTCCAATGACAACCGGATCAGGGTCGTGCCGGTGGCCCCTCCGCGCGGCCTCATCTATGACACCAATGGCGTGCTGCTGGCGGAAAACCGCCCGGTCTACAGCCTGGAAATCGTGCCGGAGGAGGCCGGGGACATCGACAAGATGGCCGATGAACTCATTGCCCTGCTGGGGCTGCCGGAAGGGACCAAGGAGAAGTTCCTGGCGGAGGTCAAGCGTCAGCGTCGCTTCAAGCCGGTCTCCCTCTATGAGAAGCTGACCGAGAAGCAGGTCGCGGTCTTCTCCGTCGATCAGCACAACTATCCGGGGGCCAGCATCGAGGCCTACCTCAAGCGCTATTACCCCTTTGGCGATACCCTCACCCATGCCCTGGGTTATGTGGCCAAGATCAATACCCGGGATGTGGAGCGTCTCGATAAAGAGGACAAACTCGCCAACTACGCGGCCACCAAGGATATCGGCAAGCAGGGGGTGGAGAAGTTCTACGAGGATCAGTTGCACGGCGTCGCTGGCTACCAGGAGGTCGAGGTCAATAACCGTGGCCGGGTGGTGCGTACCCTCAAGTTCCAGGCCCCCCAGCCCGGCAAGGACATCTACCTCAATATCGACATCCGCCTGCAGCTACGTGCCCAGCAACTGCTGGCTGGCCAGCGGGGGGCCATCGTCATGATGGATCCCAAGACCGGTGCCATCCTGGCCATGGAGTCGAGCCCGAGCTATGACCCCAACCTGTTCGTGACTGGCATCTCCACCACCAACTATTCGGGTCTGCTCAACGATCCGGCCCGCCCGCTGGTCAACCGCACCACCCAGGGCATCTATGCCCCCGCCTCCACCGTCAAGCCGATGATGTCGGTGATGGGGCTCAACGAGGGGGCCATCACCCCCCAATACCGCTACTTTGGCGGACCCACCTTCTCCATTCCCGGTACCACCAAGAAGTTCCGGGACTGGCGTCGCTGGGGCCATGGCTGGCTCGATGTGTATCGCGCCATCGAAGTATCGGCGGATACCTATTTCTACGATCTCGCCTACCGGGTCGGCATCGACAAGATCCACGAATACATGACCCAGTTCGGTTTCGGTCAGTACAGTGGCGTCGATCTCTACGAGGAGACCCGAGGGGTCATGCCCTCCCGGGAGTGGAAGATGAAACGCTGGCGCCAACCCTGGTATCAGGGTGACACCATCTCCATCGGCATAGGCCAGGGCTACTGGAGTGCCACGCCCATCCAGCTCGCC
The DNA here is from genome assembly GCF_000820045.1 of Aeromonas rivuli. Lineage (GTDB taxonomy): Bacteria > Pseudomonadota > Gammaproteobacteria > Enterobacterales > Aeromonadaceae > Aeromonas > Aeromonas rivuli. Next base: position 438,942 of record NZ_CDBJ01000027.1, read on the forward strand.
AAGGCGATCAGCATCCTGACCCAGAATGGTCATGACGTGACGCCGCACCTGCTCAAGAGCACCGTCTCCCTGGATGGCTCGGTGCCTGCGCCGATCAATACCAAGGTGGCGCTCAAGACCAAGAGCGACAGCTATTGGCAAGTTGCCCAGCAGGGCATGTGGCGGGTCAACCAGGGCAAGGAAGGCAGTGGCCGTCATGCCTTTGCCCATACCCCCTACGTCTCCGGTGGCAAATCGGGCACCGCCCAGGTGGTCGGTCTGAAGGAGAACCAGATCTATAACGCGGCCACCACCAAGGTGGAGCACAGGGATAATGCCCTCTTTGTCGCTTATGCCCCCTTCGAGGCGCCCAAGGCCGTGGTGGCCCTGGTGCTGGAGAACGCCGGTGGCGGCAGCAAGAACGCAGCCCCTGTGGCACGTCAGATGCTCGATTCCTATCTGCTGCCCCCCGAGCCCGAACTGCCCCCGGCCCCGCTCAAAGCGGCGGCAGCCAAACCGACCGATGCCAACGCCACAGAGGTAAGCCCCCATGAGTAACTCGGCCCGCCAGAACAGCCTCTGGTACCGGCTGCATATCGATTTGCCCCTGCTGATCGGTCTGCTCTGCCTCATGGCCCTCTCCATGGTGGTGCTCTACTCCGCCTCGGGTCAGGACATGGACTCCATCGTGCGCCAGCTGGTGCGCGGCGGCCTCGCCTTCGTGCTGATGCTGGCCCTGGCCCAGCTGCCACCGACCCTCTATGCCCGCTGGGCCATCCCCGTGTTCACCGTGGTGGTGCTGATGCTGATCGCGGTCGATGTCTTTGGTCATATCGGCAAGGGGGCGCAGCGCTGGTTGGATCTCGGCTTCATGAAGTTCCAGCCCTCCGAAGTGATGAAGGTCTCTATGCCCATCATGGTGGCGACCTGGCTCAGCCGGCATTCGCTGCCTCCCAAACTCAGCCACGTGATAGTCGCCCTGATCATGGTGCTGCTGCCGACCCTGCTCATCGCGGCTCAGCCCGATCTTGGCACCTCCATCCTGGTGGCGGCCTCCGGCTTCTTCGTCATCTTCCTGGCGGGGATCAGCTGGTGGCTCATCGGCCTGGCCGTGCTGCTGGCGGCGGCCTTCATGCCGGTACTCTGGTTCTTCCTGATGCACGACTACCAGCGTCAGCGGGTGCTGATGCTGCTCGATCCGGAGAAAGACCCCCTCGGCCGCGGCTACCACATCATCCAGTCCAAGATAGCCATCGGCTCCGGCGGCGTCTTTGGCAAGGGCTGGCTGCAGGGCACCCAATCCCAGCTTGAGTTCCTGCCAGAGCGCCACACCGACTTCATCTTCGCGGTGTTCAGCGAGGAGTTCGGCCTGGTGGGCGTCGCGCTGCTGCTCGCACTCTATCTCTACATCATCAGCCGCTGCCTCTATATCTCGATGCAGGCCCAGAGCAGCTTCGAGCGCCTGCTTGGCGGCGCCCTGACCCTCACCTTCTTCGTCTATGTGTTCGTCAACATGGGCATGGTCAGCGGCATACTACCGGTGGTCGGCGTGCCGCTGCCGCTGGTGAGCTACGGCGGCACCTCCATGGTGACCCTGATGGCCGGCTTCGGCATCCTGATGTCCATTCAGACTCACAGAAGGCTGCTGGCCTGATGCTGCGGCGCGCCTCCCGCCTGCTGTTGCTGGCAGTGACCTTGCCAGCCATGGCGGCTCCCGTCGCCACTGCGCCGCCGAGCATGGCCACCCTCACCACCCTGGCCGAACGTCAGGCCGTTCCTCTGGCCGACTTGCAGGCTGCCGCCGGGGCCGCCCGACTCAATCCCGAGATACTGGCGCTGATGCAGCGTCCCTGGGAGGCCAAGCCCTGGTATCAGTACAGAGCGCTGTTCGTCACCGAACAACGCATTCAGGCCGGTGTGCGCTTCTGGCAAGAAAACCACGCCCAGCTCAGCCAGGCGGAACAGACCTACAGAGTCCCCGCCGCCCTCATCACCGCCATCCTGGGGGTAGAAACGGCCTACGGTAAGCAGATGGGCCGCCACGGGGTACTCGACAGTCTCTATACCCTGGGTTTCTACTACCCGGAACGGGCCGATTTTTTCGCCAAGGAATTTGCCCAGCTGGTGCTGCTCGGTCAGGAGGAGGGATTGTCCCTCCAGACCCTCAAGGGCTCCTACGCGGGCGCCATGGGCATGGGTCAGTTCATGCCCTCCAGCTACCGCCACTATGCCGTGGATTTTGATGGTGATGGCAAACGGGATCTCTTCAATAACAAGGCCGATGCCATCGGCAGCGTGGCCAACTATTTTGCCGAGCATGGCTGGCGCTGGCAGGAGCCCGTGGTCGAGCCCGCCGAAGCGACCCTGCCGGTCGCCGAGTCTCTGATAGGCAAAGCCCCCGAACCGACCCTGTCATGGCAGACCCTGTTTGATGCCGGGCTGCGCCTCGCCACGCCACCGGATGCCAATACCAGGGTCCGTCTGCTAGCCCTCGATAAGGCGGACGGCCCCAGCTACTGGGTCGCCCGCCACAATTTTTACGTGATCAATCGCTACAACCGCAGCCCCTTGTACGGCATGGCGGTCTATCAACTCAGCCAAGCCATTCAGGATGCCTATGCAGCACAACCAAGCCCTCCTTCTCAGCCTGACCTTGTTGCTGGCCGCCTGTAGCAGCCAACCCGAGCAGCCCCCGGCCCCCCCTTCCCCCCCAGTGCAGGTGGAGAAACCGCCGGTCATCGAGTTCCCCCAGGCCACTGGCGCCATACCGCGCCATGAGCCCCTGAGCGCGAGCGGCAACCGCGACTACTGGATAGGCAAGCAGAAGTATCAGGTGTGGCGCGACATCAAGGACTACAGCGAGGAGGGCTCCGCCAGCTGGCTCGACCAGGGGCTCGACGGCAACAAGACCGCCAACGGTGACATCATGGACAGCAGCCAGTTCAGTGCGGCCCACCGCAACCTGCCGCTGCCGAGCTATGTACGGGTCACCAACCTCGACAATGGCAAAGAGACCATAGTGCGGGTCAACGACCGTGGTCCCTTCACGCCATCGCGACTCATCGACCTCTCCCATGCCGCCGCCCATCAACTCGGCATGGTCGATAACGGCACGGCGCGAGTCAGGCTGGATCTCATCACCGATACCCCGGATCAACAGATTGAACGGGTGGCAGACATTCCCATGACGGACACCCTCGCGGCCCAGGCCCCCGAGCCCCTGATAGCGGCCAAGCCTCCAGTCGCGCCCCCAGCCAAACCGGCGGTGAAGGCCCAGACACCTGTGGCCAGCACGGCGGCAACCCCGGCGACAGGGTCTGACAAGCGGATGCAGGTGCTCGCCAGCGGGTCCCAGCAGCGGGCCCAGAGCCTGGCCGAGAGCCTCGGCAAACAATATGGGGTACCTCATCAGATTGAGGCCGCCGGCCACGTCTTTCGCGTGCTGCTGGGCCCCATCCCTGCGGCCAAGCAGGCTGAGTTGCTGCAACAGTTACGCAGCTCAGGATTCGAACAGGCTTTCTTGCTCCCCTGATGCGCTCGTTTCAGGCCCTCCCCCGCGACCACAGCAAGGCGGGGGCGCGCCTGATTACGACGCGTTTGCTGAGCTGGATTGTTAAAAAATCCCCCCCGATCGCCATGCCGGACTATAACCGCTGCGCGCTTCTGGTATAGTTAGCCCCGCTTTTTCATTTACATTTACCAGGGGTCACCCCCCGACCAGGCCCGCAGGAATTTTCACGATGTCCAAATTTTCTCATTCAGTTATCCTCGCCGCCCTGATCAGCGCAACCGCCCAGGCCAATACCCCGGTGCCGGATGCACTGCCCACCCCCAACAGCATGCCGGTGGTAGTGCCCGCCGCGCCGACCATTTCGGCCAAGGCCCATATCCTGATCGACTACGCCAGTGGTCAGATCCTCGCCGAGGAGAATGCCGAAGAGCGCCTGCCGCCTGCCAGTCTGACCAAGATGATGACCTCCTACATCATTGGTCAGGAGCTGCTCAAGGGGAATATCAAGCGCACCGACATGGTGACCATCAGCCAAAACGCCTGGTCCAAGAACTACTCCGATTCGTCCAAGATGTTTATCGAGGTTGGCAAACAGGTTTCCGTCGACGATCTCAACAAGGGCATTATCATCCAGTCCGGCAATGACGCTTGTGTCGCCATGGCCGAATTCCTGGCAGGCAGCACCGACTCCTTCGCCAGCCTGATGAATACCTGGTCCGCCAAGCTTGGCATGAACGACAGCCACTTCATGAACCCCCATGGTCTGGATGCCGAGGGGCACTACAGTACCGCCCACGACATGGCGCGCCTGGGCCAGGCCCTGATCCGCGACTTGCCGGAGGAGTACAAGATTTACTCCCAGAAGTCGTTCGTGTTCAACGGCATCACTCAGCACAACCGCAACCGCCTGCTGTGGGACCAATCCCTGCAGGTCGATGGCATCAAGACCGGCCACGTCAGCCAGGTCGGTTACAACCTGGTCTCCTCCGCCACCAACAATGAGGGCATGCGCCTCATCGCCGTGGTATTCGGTGCCAACAGCGAGGCCTCCCGCGCCGCCGAGAGCAAGAAGTTGCTCACCTACGGCTTCCGCTTCTTCCAAAGCGCCACCCCCTATAAAGCGGGTACCGAGCTGGTGAGCCAGAAGATCTGGATGGGTGACAAGCCGGAGGTGAAGCTGGGGGTGGATCAGGATGTCTCTGTGGTGGTGACCCGCGGTCAGGCCAGCAACCTGAAAGCGGACTTCCAGCTCGACAGCGAGCTGAAGGCACCGCTGACCAAGGGACAAAAAGTCGGAACCGTCTTCCTCAAGCAGGGTGACAAAGAGATCAAGCAAGTGCCCCTGGTTGCCCTGGAAGATGTGCAAGAGGGTGGCCTGATGAGCCGTCTGTGGGACTATGTCGTCCTGCTGGTGACCAGCTGGTTCAAGTAAGGCTCGGGTAAGTGCGTCAGCCTGCGAGGCCTAAGTCATGGCCCTGCAGCTGGCCAGCTGACGCCGGACAAGCAGGGTAAAATGTTGTCAAGTAACGGCGCCATCAGGCGCCGTTACTGTCTCGCTGACAGCCACTAGCGAATAACCCTGCAATCTGCAGGTTCCGCCGCCCCGGGATTTGTGGTAAAAAGCAGCACCTCCATGTCTTGTCGCACGAAACCGGGTCTTGATCCCGGTCTGGGCCATGCCCATATAGACTTGTACTGGCGGCCGTCTAGGCCAAGGGCAATGAGCTACATGAGAGAGTCATCCCTGATGACACAAAAGGTGAGTCAATGAATACCAAGTTTGATGAACTGCTGGAGTTCCCCTGCAAGTTCCCCTTCAAGGTACTGGGTGTCGCCGATCCCGCCCTGCCGGATCAGGTTGTCCAAGTGCTGCAGCAGCATGCGCCGGGCACTTACAGCCCCGTCGTCCAACCCAGCTCCAAAGGCAATTATCACTCTGTAAGGGTGACGGTTACCGCCCAGAGCAAAGAACATGTCGAAGCCATGTATACCGCCTTGGGTAACATAGAGCTGGTTCGCTACGTTCTGTAACCTCATGCCTTCGTCGCCCCCTGAGGGCGACGAATTTTCTGTCGTGCCCTGCCCGTGAGGAAACCATGTCCAGCCCAGCACAACGTCACCTGCTGATCAGACACCTGGGTCGCAGCCCCTATCAGGCCGTGTGGGACGCCATGAAGGCGTTCACCGACGGCCGCGATGGCGACACCCCTGACGAGTTCTGGTTGGTGGAGCATGAGCCCGTCTACACCCAGGGACAGGCCGGCAAGGCCGAGCATCTGCTCGCCCCCGGCGATATTCCTGTGGTGCAGAGCGATCGTGGTGGCCAGGTGACCTATCATGGCCCCGGCCAGCTGGTGCTCTATGTGCTGGTGGACGTGCGCCGCTGCAAGTTGTCGGTGCGCGAGCTGGTGACCGCCCTGGAGCAGGCCATCATATCAACCCTGGCCCTGAGCGATATCGCCGCCTATGCCAAGGCGGATGCCCCCGGCGTCTATGTGCAGCAAGCCGGTTTCGAGGCCAAAATCGCCTCCCTGGGACTGCGCATTCGGCGCGGCTGCTCCTTCCATGGCCTGGCCCTCAACGTCAACATGGACATGAGCCCCTTCCTGCGGATCAACCCTTGTGGTTATGCAGGCATGCCGATGGCTCAAACCAGTGCCCTGGGCGGCCCTTTGAGCGTCGCCGACGCGGCGGTGCCGCTTATCGACGCCCTGGCCAGCCTGATCGGCTATCAGACCATTACCCATGTCGAGCAAGCAGCATGAGTCGTTTCCTGCCCTGCGGCGATGGGAACATCAAGATGCCCCCTTCGGCCATCAACCTGACAGTAACAAACACCGAGAGTGAATCATGAGCAAACCAGTTCGTATGGAGCCGGGCGTCAAGCTGCGCGATGGCGACAAGATGGCCCTGATCCCGGTGAAATTCATGCCGGATCCCACCGAAGAAGTGCTGCGCAAACCGGACTGGATGCGCATCAAGTTGCCGCCTTCGAGCCAGAAGATTGAGCACATCAAGAGCACCTTGCGTAAAAACAAGCTGCACTCGGTATGCGAAGAGGCCTCCTGCCCCAATCTGGCCGAGTGCTTCAACCACGGCACGGCCACCTTCATGATCATGGGCGCCATCTGCACCCGTCGTTGCCCCTTCTGCGACGTGGCCCACGGCCGCCCGCTGGCACTGGATCCCGACGAGCCGCAGAAACTGGCCCTCACCATCAAGGAGATGGGGCTGAAATACGTGGTCATCACCTCGGTGGACCGCGATGACCTGCGTGACGGCGGTGCCCAGCACTTCGCCGACTGCATCAAGCAGATCCGTGAGCACAGCCCCCAGACCCGCATCGAGATCCTGACCCCGGACTTCCGTGGCCGGATGGAGCAGGCCCTGGACGTGTTCCGCGAGACCCCGCCGGACGTGTTCAACCACAACCTGGAAACCGCCCCGCGCATGTACCGGGTCGCCCGCCCCGGTGCTGACTACAAGTGGTCCCTGGAGCTGCTGCGCCGCATCAAGGAGATGCACCCCCATGTACCGACCAAGTCCGGTGTCATGATGGGCCTGGGCGAAACCAACGAAGAGATAGTCCAGGTGCTCAAGGACTTGCGCGAGCACGGCGTCAACATGCTGACCCTGGGCCAGTATCTGCAGCCGAGCCGCCACCACCTGCCGGTGAAGCGCTACGTGCCGCCCGCAGAGTTCGACGAGCTCAAAGACGTCGCCATGGATCTGGGCTTCTCCCACGCCGCCTGCGGTCCCTTCGTGCGCTCCTCTTACCACGCAGACCTGCAAGCCAAGGGCGAAGAGGTCAAATAACCGCCCTTGCATCCCCATGCATCTGCCAACAAGAAGAGCGCCTCAGGGCGCTCTTCTTGTATCGGTCAATCAAGGCTGTAATAGGTCGAGCGCCATGCCGGGTCGGCTGTTGGCTTGGCTCAATGAGGGCCCCGCACCTGTTGTTGCAGCTCAAGCAGGGCCCTGACCTCGGCCAGGCGGCGCCGGGTCAACGCAATACGCTCCGCCTTGCCCATGCCCTCACCCGTCAGCAAGTCGGCCAGACAGTGATCATAGAGAGGGCCGCTCAGGCGCCAACTGCGGCTGACGGCTCCCTGAGTCAAGGTGAGCCGCTCCTCGCTGCCACAGCGATCCAGGCTGATTTGCCGACCATCTGCCAGAGAGGCCCGGATCCCCTTCTGTCCCCCGGCAGGGCCGGCGTACTTGTCGAGCCAGATATGAAGCGGTATGGATCCCAGGGAGCCAAGCAGTTCGGCCCGCCCTTCGGCGCTGTGCAGGTCGCCTCGGGCTATGGTCTGGCCCAGCCGGTCTGTCACGCCACGGGCTTTCAGTTGCAGGGATTCATCCTCCCCAAGCGCCGCCACCAGCTCTCTGGCCTGAGTCAGCACATGGGTGCCTATGTCGAGGATGACCCCATCGGGATGGCGCAGCGCCCGGCGATCCGCCTCTCCCGTGGCAAAGTTGAGGGCGATGGGCTGCCCCTGATCGTCCCTGCCACTGGCTTCTTGCAGATAGCCCTCCAGCAGCACAAGCCGAGCACCGGTGAAGTCAGGAAGATCCGCCTGCGCCGGATCCTCTGCCTGCCAATGCGCGCCAAGTTGCCCCGATAGCAGTTGCTGGATCCCACGGCGTGCCATCCAGTGATCCAGGGCCAGCACTCGCCCGGCCTGGGCAGCGTCGGCCAGCAGCGCCTCCATCTCCCCAAGCTGATCCAGACGGGCTACCAGGGGTTTTTCCACCACCAATAGCGGTATTGCGCTAGCCAGGGCTGCCTGCAGGGTCTCCAGATGAACGAGGGAGGGAGTGGTAATGAACAACAGATCCAGCGGCTTGGCCAGCAAAGCTTCCAGACTCGGCAGGCCATGAATGCCCATCAACTGCCGAGCGGGATCCACGTCATGACCCCACAGTTCTAGGCCCGGTATGGTGAGCCGCTTGAGGGCTGGCAGATAAGCGGTTTCCACCACGGCGCCCAGGCCGACGAATCCAATTTGCATCAGCTTCTCTCCAAATAGAGTCAATCTAGCGCCACTGGCCTTGACCTGGCCTGATCCAGAGCAATGAATCCCGCGGACCTGACTCGGCGCAGGCGTCTGGAGGCAACGACAAGGCCCCGTTCGAGCATTCCTGTTCCTTCGGGCAGAGGCTATGATGCCGACTTTCCCGCCGCATTCAGGAGCTGCTCATGTCCCCGGTCAAGATCTTCATCATCCATGGTTACACGGCATCCCCCCAGGCCAACTGGTTTCCCTGGCTCGCCACCCGGCTCGAAGAGCAGAGGGTGCAGGTCACTGTGCTGGCCATGCCGGATCCCCATACCCCGGCGCCTGCCGCCTGGGATGCTTATCTGGCCCAGCGTATCGGAGAAGCAGATGGCAGCACCATACTGGTTGGCCACAGCCTGGGCTGCATCGCGGCCCTGCGTTACCTGCATCAACAAACCGCGACGCATCACCTCGGCGGTGTGCTGCTGGTCAGTGGCTTTGATGAGCCCCTCGCGACCCTGCCCGAGCTGACCCCCTTCGTCGCCCAGTCGCTGCCCCTTGCCGAGCTTCGTGCTCGCCTGCACCATTGCGCCCTGATCGCCTCCATGGATGATGCCATAGTGCCCCAGCCCTACTCGGCGCGTCTGGCCCAGCGGCTCCAGGCTCCTTTGCATCTGATCGAGCAAGGGGGACACTTCCTCGACCGGGAGGGTTTCACCGAGTTGCCCCTCGCCTATGAGCAAGTGATGGGTATGGTCAGTGCCCTGGGTGATGTCCAAGGGACGCTTAAGGCAGGTTGATGGCATGGCTGTCATTGTCGGTAGATTTCGATAACTTTCGATGACAAAACGGCCACCCGAGGGTGGCCGTTGGCTTGCGTGACGTTTGAAGCGGCAGGGCTAGATGCCTGCGGCCTCCAGATGCTCCACCAGCAGCTGCACGCTGCGGTTGCCGCGCCACTCGTTGACGTCGAGCCGGTAGACCAGCCGCACCCGTTTCACCGAGGCATCGGGCCAGCGCTTGAGATCGACCCCGAAGGCGATGGCATCTACCGCATGACCGGAATCCGTGGTCAGCATCAGCTTGAGGTGTTTCTCCCCCACCAGCCGCTGCTGTACCAGCACGAACTCGCCATCGAACAGCGGCTCGGGGAAGGCCTGGCCCCAAGGGCCGGAGGCGCGGATCAGCTCCGCCAGCTCCAGGCTCAGCTCGTCGGGCAGCAGCTCGCCGTCGGTGAGCAGCACCCCGGTCAGCAGCTCCGGGGTCACCAGCTCGGCGATGACGGCTTCAAACGCCCGGCCGAACGCCTCTATGTTTGCCTTGGGCAGGGTCAACCCCGCCGCCATGGCGTGGCCGCCAAACTTGCCCATCAGGCCCGGATGACGAGTGTCGAGCAGCTCCAGCGCATCGCGAAGGTGCACCCCGGGAATGGAGCGGCCCGAGCCCTTGAGCTCGGTGTCACTGCTCTCGGCAAAGGCGATCACCGGTCTGTAGTACTTCTCCTTGATCTTGGAGGCCACCAGCCCCACCACCCCCTGATGCCACTCATCCCGGTGCAGCACTATGCCGCTGGGCACCTCGCCGTCGCGAAACCGGATCTGCTCCAGGGTGGCCAGGGCCTCCTGCTGCATGCCCTGCTCTATCTCCTTGCGCTCCTGGTTGAGGCTGTCCATCTCGGCCGCAAGCTGGCGCGCCAGATTGATGTCATCGCACAGCAGACAGGCGACCCCGAGGGACATGTCATCGAGCCTGCCCACCGCATTGAGGCGAGGGCCCAGGGCGAAGCCGAGATCGGCGGCGCACAGGCGGCGACCGTCACGACCCGAGATATCCACCAGCGCCTGGATCCCGGGGCGGCAGCGACCGGCCCGGATCCGCTGCAGCCCCTGATGGACCAGGATGCGATTGTTGCCATCCAGCGCCACCACGTCGGCGACTGTGCCAAGCGCCACCAGATCGAGATAGTCCGCCACATTGGGGGCGCGAATGCCGAGTCGCTCGTACCAGCCGAGCTGGCGCAGATGGGTGTTGAGGGCCGCCATCAGGTAGAAGGCCACCCCCACCCCGGCCAGGGACTTGGAGGGAAAATCGCAGCCACGCTGGTTGGGGTTCACTATCGCATCGGCAGCAGGCAGCTCATGGCCCGGCAGGTGATGGTCGGTGACCAGCACCCGCATCCCGGCAGCCTTGGCGGCGGCCACCCCGGCGATGCTGGAGATGCCGTTATCCACGGTGATCAGAAACTCGGCGCCGCGAGCCACCGCCAGCTCGACGATTTCGGGGGTGAGGCCGTAGCCGAACTCGAAGCGGTTGGGCACCAGAAAATCGACGTGATGGCCCCCCATGGCCCGCAGCGCCAGCACGCACAGGGCCGAGCTGGTGGCGCCGTCACAGTCGAAGTCGCCGACGATGAGGATGCGCTGCTGCGCCGTCAGGGCATCCGCCAGCAGGGGCACCGCCTGCTCCATGCCAAGCAGCCGCTGGGGCGGCAGCAGCTGGCTGGCGCTGCGCTCCAGCAGGGCGGGATCCTCCACCCCGCGACTGGCGAAGATTTGACGCAGCAAGGGATGCAGGGTATCGGGGAGATGAGCATCATCCACCCGGGGACGACGACGAATTTGCAGGGACATGGGGCTATCCAATGGGGTTAATCAACACGGTGGCAGAGGCCGAAAACAGGTGGCAAGGATCGCACTCCTGCCCCCGATAGGCAAATTCCATCATTCGGGATCTTATTACGAATCCCATTAATAACTGATCGTTAACAGAAATTTTGCCCGCTCAGGTTGCCAATTGGGCTCAGTCACATCAAGCTAGCAGAGATGGCTCATGGGTGTAGGCGCAGCCTGTACTCAGCCCTCACTCCATCACTCATAACTTTGTACAACTTTACCCATTTGGAGAGATTTCAATGAGCCTGATCCAGGAATTCAAGGCCTTTGCCGCCCGTGGCAACGTGATCGACATGGCCGTCGGTATCATCATAGGTGCCGCCTTCGGCAAGATAGTCTCCTCGTTCGTCGGTGACATCATCATGCCCCCCATAGGTATCATCCTGGGCGGGGTCGATTTCAGCGATCTGGCCGTGGTGCTCAAGGCGGCCGAGGGAGAGACCCCCGCCGTGGTGATCGCCTATGGCAAGTTTATCCAGACCATCATCGACTTCCTGATCATCGCCTTTGCCATCTTCATGGGCGTCAAGGCCATGAACAGCATGAAGAAACAAGCCGAGGAAGCGCCAGCGGCACCAGCCGCGCCGACCAAGGATCAAGAGTTGCTGAGCGAGATCCGCGATCTGCTCAAGAACAAGCAGCAATAACTCTCCGGCAAGCCCCCGCAACCACGCCGAGGAGGGCCCCCTTCTCGGCCATAAGCTCAAATGAATATACAAATGACAGATCAATCATTTGCCTTGAGGGATCCCGCCACGTAGACTGGTCGGTCAGCCTGTTTCGGCCCAGAACCTTTCAGGAATGCCATGACCTCCCCCAGCAAACCCACAAACAGTTACCATCAGTTTGTCACTTATTATCTCATCATCCTGGCTATCCCCATGCTGCTGATCAGTGGCGGTCTCTTCTATTTCAATCAGCTCACCCAGTCCAATCTTCTCCAGGCGACACTCAAGGCGACCAGCCAGATCATGGTTCAAGACATAGCCCGCCAGAGCACCATGCTGGTCGCCCAGCTCAATATGGCGGGAGAGCAGTTGCAAAAGACAAAAAGAGGAAATCGGCTCTCCAATGCAGAAAAAGAAGAGCTGGCCCAGCGCTGGCGCGCGCTGAGCTATCCCTCCCCCCTGATAAAGCACATCTACTACAGCAGTCATCAGGGCAGCTTCTTCTCCTATCCCACCTTGCGGCTCACTGACGACTACCAGCCCACCCGGCGCCCCTGGTATCAGGTTGCCCTTCAGCTGCCTAATACACCGGTGTGGGGGAATCCTTATAGCGATGCCTTGACCAAGATCCCGGTCATATCGGTCTCCAAGGCCTTGCTCGCTCCCGACGGCAAAATTGATGGGGTAGTCACCCTCGATGTGTCGCTGCAGGAGTGGAGTCTTATCTTTCAGCAACACACCAAACTGGCCAACGGGGCCCGTATGATGCTGGTCGATACCCAGACCGGGATCCTGATCGCTCACAGCGACGCTTCTCTCATCAACAGCCCCGCCGACCCCAAGATGCTGGTGCAGTTGGAGGGGTTGGATGGCCAGTTCCTCGATGATGAGAATAACCTCGTCACCTTCGGCAGCATTGAGGGGCACCCCAACTGGATCCTGGTGACTCAGCTCCCCCTCAGCCTGACCAATAACATCAACAAGGGTTTCATCACCACAGTCATTGTCATGTTGCTGCTCTCTCTACTGCTGTTTGGCCTGGTGGCCGTCATCTTCAAGAACAAAATTGAACAGATCATCACCCAGCTCATCCAGGTCGTGCGCCTGATGCGAGTCACGCCTCCCGGCAAACAGGTTATCCTGCCCAGTATCAAAGGGGTTGAGGAGCTGGAAGATGAACTCAACCGGATGACGGCCAAGATGGACAAGGTGGCCGACAAGGCGAATCGAGATGCGCTCACCGGCCTCTACAATCGCCGTTATTTCGATAACCAAATGCGTCGGCTTCATGACGAGCAGCGTCCCTTCGTACTCGCCTTGGTCGATCTCGACAATTTCAAGTCGATCAATGACAGCTTCGGCCACCCGACCGGAGATGCGGTCCTCAAGCGCGTGTCGGCCCTGGGACAGGAGATCCTGCCCCAGGGGGGGACCCTGTGCCGCTATGGTGGCGAGGAGCTGATCGTCATCTTCGAGCAGGAGTCACTGCTGGAGGCCAAGCTGCTGATGGAAGCGTGGCGAATAGCAGTCAGCACGCTGGTATGGCGTGAACCTGCACTATCCGTCACCTTCAGCGCTGGCCTCGGAGCCTGGCAGGGGCAAGCCTGGGAAGCGCTGTTGCAACAGGTGGATGATGCGCTCTACCAGGCCAAAGCCAATGGCAAGAACCAGTTGGCAGAAGTCAGCTCACACTGAATCAGGCACGGGGGTGATGCTCGCCATGCAGCGCCTTGAGCCGTTCATTCGCCACATGGGTGTAGATCTGGGTGGTGGAGAGATCCGCGTGCCCCAGCAGCATCTGTACCACCCGCAAGTCGGCACCGTGGTTGAGCAGATGGGTGGCGAACGCGTGGCGCAGGGTGTGAGGGGACAGCTCCCCGGCAATGCCGGCGCGCAAGGCGTAGAGCTTGATGCGATGCCAGAAGGTCTGGCGGGTCATCATCTGCGCCCGTTTGGAAGGGAACACCACATCCGAGCTCACCCCGCCGAGCAGCAGGGGGCGCGAGGCACGATAATAACGCTCGAGCCAATGCACCGCCTCCTCCCCCATGGGCACCAGCCGCTCCTTGTTGCCCTTGCCGACCACTCGCACCAGCCCCTGGCGCAGGCTCAGGTGCTCGGCGGTCAATCCCACCAGTTCCGAGACCCGCAAGCCAGTGGCGTAGAGCAGCTCTAGCATCGCCTTGTCCCGCAGCTCAAGGGGATCCTCCACATCAGGCTCATCGAGCAAGGTGCCAACCTGCCCCTCACTCAGGTCTGAGGGGAGCTTCTTGGGCAACTTGGGTCCCTCCAGCAAGACGGTCGGATCGTCACTGCGCAGCTTCTCCCGGTTGAGATACTGATAGAAGCGGCGCAAGGCGGAGAGAAAGCGCGCCGTGCTGCTGGGGGCGAAGCCCTGATCCACCCGCCAGGCGAGGTAGTGCTGGATCTCGGCCATCCCCGCCAGCAGCAGGGCGCTGCCCTGCGCATCCAGCCAATGGGCGAACTTGCTCAAATCGACCCGGTAGGAGGCCACGGTATTGTCAGACAGGCCCCGCTCCAGCCAGAGCGCGTCGAGGAACTGCTCGATCAGGGGGTGCGGGGAGTGGGCGGACTTGACGGTTTGCTTGGTCATGGGGCGGCCGGGTTGACGAACAGGTTGCCATTCTAACGCCAAGTCGGGGCCGCCACACAAGCCGGGCTGCGAGTGTCGGATCAGACGCCCTGATATGGCGAGGGATCAAGGCCCGTCCAGACTGGGAAGCGGCGGCCACTCTCTGGTAAACTTGCCCCCTTACCTTGAGCTGGCTGGAAGAGCGATGAAGATAGGTCTGTTTTACGGTTCCACCACCTGTTACACCGAGATGGCCGCCGAGAAGATCCGTACCCTGCTGGGCCCGGAGCTGGTCGACATCCACAACATCAAAGACGTGCCACTGGCGCGCATGCAGGATTACGAGATCCTGATCCTCGGCATCTCCACCTGGGATTTCGGCGAGTTGCAGGAAGATTGGGAATCCAGCTGGGATGACATCGCCGGGCTCGACCTCGAGGGGCGCATCATCGCCCTGTTCGGCATGGGCGATCAGCTCGGCTACGGCGACTGGTATCAGGATGCCCTCGGCCTGCTCCACGATCAGCTGCTGCCCAAGGGAGTCAAGCTGGTGGGTTACTGGCCCAATGAAGGGTACGAATTCGAGGCCTCCAAGGCACTCATCGACGACGGTCGCCACTTCGTCGGCCTGGCCCTCGATGACGCCAACCAGTATGACCAGACCGATGAGCGACTCGAACAGTGGGTCGAACAGATCCTCAATGAGATCCAGGAACTGCTGTAAGCCTGCCCTTCCCCTCATATTTTCTATTGTCGTCATCGGGTTCGGCCTAGCGACTTTTGCACACTGGTCTGTAACAATGTTTACCTGCGCCCAACATAATCCTAAAAATCAGGGCGCTGGAAGCAAACAGGAATAGACCAGAAAAGGAAATTCTATGATCCAAATCTCCCTCCTGGCCCCCGCCATCGCCCGCGACGTGCTCGATCACGCCCTGGCGCTGGGGGCCGACTTCGCCGAGCTGTTTGTGGAGCGCAAGCGCCGCAGCCAGATCAGCCTGCTGTCGAGCCAGATAGAAAATATCAGTGGCGGCCTCGATTTTGGCATAGGCGTGCGCCTGTGCTATGGCCACAAGGTGCTCTACGGCTACACCAATCTGGCCAGCCGCGATGAGCTGCTGCGCATCGTCACTCTGCTGGCGGCAAAAGACAGACGGGATCCTGTGGTGACCGCCACCGCCTTCGATTTCACCCGTTTGACCGATCACCATCCCATCGCCCTGCCGCTGTCGGCGGACAAGCTGCTTGAGCAGAAGATCGCTTATCTGCATGCCATGGATGCCGCCGCCCGCAGCGAGAGTGACAAGTTGAGCCAGTTCTCCGCCAATGCCATGGGTTGGGAGCAGGAGGTGGAGATCTTCAACAGCGAAGGGTTGCAGGTGGGGGATCGTCGCCACTACAACCGCATCATGGCCCAGGCCATCGCCGCCCAGGGCGGCGAGCAGACCATGGGCTACGAGGCCCCCGGTGCCCTCATGGGCTGGGAGCATGCGGCCAGCATAGATCCCCGCGAGCTGGCGCTCACCGCCACCCGTCAGGCGTTGGTGAAACTCGGCGCAGCGCCCTGCCCGAGCGGTACCCTGCCGGTCATCATGGAGAGCGGCTTTGGCGGCGTCATCTTCCACGAGGCCTGTGGCCACCTGCTGGAGACCACCTCGGTGGCCAAGAAGGCCTCGGTGTTTCACGACAAGATGGGCCAGCTCATCGCCAATCCGGCGGTCAGCGCCGTGGACGAAGGCTTGCAAGGCAACGCCTGGGGCTCCATCAACGTCGATGATGAAGGCATGGCGACCCAGCACACCCAGCTCATCAAGGATGGGGTACTGACCGGCTTCCTGGTCGACCGCATGGGGGCGCTCAAGACCGGCCATGCCCGCACCGGCTCAGGGCGACGCGAATCCTATCGCTTCGCCCCCGCCTCGCGCATGCGCAACACCTTTATCGAAGCGGGCAATCACAGCCTGGACGAGATGCTGGCCACGGTGGAACACGGCATCTATGCCAAGAAGATGGGCGGCGGCTCGGTGCAACCTGGCACCGGCGAGTTCAACTTCAACGTGCAGGAGGCTTACCTCATCGAGCATGGCAAGATAACCCGGCCACTCAAGTCGGCCACCCTGATAGGCACAGGCCCCCAGGTGCTCAAGGAGATCTCCATGGTCGGCCGCGATCTGGCCCTGGCCGCGGGCATGTGTGGTTCCGTCTCGGGCTCAGTGCCCACCTCGGTCGGTCAGCCAGCCTTGAAAGTGGATAACATCCTAGTGGGAGGGAACGCCTGATGAGCACACTCGATATGAATACTCTGCTCAGCCGCCTGCTGGAGAAAGTGGCCGATATCAATGCCGAGGCGGATATCATCGCCAATCAGGACAAGGCGTTCTCCCTCAAGGCCGACAAGGGGGAGCTTGGTGAATACAAGGTCACCAGCAGTCAGCAGCTTGGCCTGCGTCTCATCAAGGATGGCCGGGTCGGCATCGCCTATTCGGAATCCCTGGATGAGGCCGCCCTCGATGCCATGTTGCAAGATGCCCTCGACGCCAGCCGTTTCGCCAAGGTGGATGCGGATCAGGCGATTCGGGTGGCCGACAGCCAGCTCAATACCGACTGCGCCGAGATCCATCAACCCGACCGCACCCCGGTGGAAGAGAAGATAGCCCTGGCCCTGCGCCTCGAGGCGGACATGCTGGCCCTGCCGGATGTGACAGGTGCGCCCTACAACAGCCTGTTCGAGGGGGAGAGCCGTCTCTGGCTCGCCAACAGCCTGGGAACCCTCTGTCAGCACAGCGAGTTCAGCGTCGGCTGCTACACCTCGGCGCTGGTTGAGCGTGAAGGGCGCCAGTCCATGCATTATCAGGGACAGTACGGCCGCCGCTTCGACGAACTCGACAGCCGTACCCTCATCGAACAGGTGTATGCCGTGGCTGAGGGGCTGCTGATGGGGGAAGCCGTGCCGAGCGGTCGCTACAGCGCCTTGTTCAGCACCAACTGCCTGGCCAGCCTGTTTGGCTGCTTCCAGTCGGCGCTGTCTGGCAAATGGGCCCAGCAGGGGATCAACCCCTGGCGCAACAAAGTAGGGCAGAGCGTGGCGTCGCGCTGGCTCACCCTGGAGAGCCGGGTCTATATGCCCGGGGGCATGAACATCAAGGCCTTCGACGGTGAGGGAGCCCCCAGCACCGATCTGCTGCTGATTGGCGAGGGGGAGCTGAAAACCCTGCTCCATAACAGTGTCACTGCGCACCACTTCGGCATCCAGAGCAATGGGGCCGCCTCACGCAGCGCCCGCAGCGCCCTGGATGTCAGCCCGCGCCATCTGGTGTTTGGCACAGGCCCCCACAGCGAGACCGAGGTAAAAACAGGCGAGTATCTGGAACTGGTCAAGCTCGATGGCCTGCACTCGGGCGCCGATGCGGTGAGCGGTGACTTCTCGTTTGGCGCCTCTGGCTTCCTGTGTCGGGACGGGGTTCGCATCGCGCCGGTACGCGGCATCACGGTGGCGGGCAACTTCTACCGCCTGCTGGGGGAGCTGGAAGCGGTCGGCGACTTGCTGCACCACGACGATGGCAAGGGCTTCTACGCGCCGCTCATCCGCTTCGGCGGCTTGAACATCGCCGGGAAATAAGCGGTACGTTTGACCCGATGGCAAAGGCTCCTACGCACCATCATTCATCCGCTTCGGCGGGCTGAGCATCGCCGGCAAGTGAGGCCTTCGGACAAGGAGAGCCGCTATATGCCAGCACAGAGATGGGGCGCTGGCCTGAACCTCGAAGGTAACTGACTGTATACAGTGCAGAAATTGCTGCTATCCCCCACCCCAAAACGGCGCCTGATGGCGCCGTTTTTTCATTGATGGCGCCCCTTATTCTCCCCTCCTAACCTCTAAGAGCCACCGGTCGCATCGGCCGGAAACGTCTGGAGAATGCAAGATGGACAACACGCTAGTCTGGGCCGACATTCCAACCCGGGATCTGGACCGCGCCATGGCCTTCTACTCGGCCCTGCTCGACGTGCCGGTCACGGCACAACAGGAGGAGATACGCTTCGCCATGCTGCGCCACGACGGCAATAATGCAGCGGCCTGTCTCGGCCCCATGGATGAATACCACCAGCCCGGCGGCAGTGGCCCCCTCATCTATCTCTCCCTCGGAGACAGGCTGAAAGAGGCCGAACTCATGGTTCCCCGGCTCGGCGGGCGAGTCCTGGCACCTCTGCACGGCATCGGCAGCGGTCACGGCTCCCGGGTCATCATCGAGGACACCGAAGGCAATCGACTGGCGCTCTATGCGCCCCCGGCATCCTGATCCAATGGCTGCCATAGAAACAACAACGGCGACCCAGGGGTCGCCGTTCTCTTGACTGACACTCTCAATGAGACCATCAGACCTCGGGGTTGAGGCGAGTCGGCAGGCCGGAACGCTGCTCCAGAGCCTCTTTCACCATCTTGGAATCGTTCTCGGCATGAGCGACGAAACGGCTGATGGGGGCCGTCAGCTTGAGCGGGACTGGCGTATTGGAGTTGAACTCGGCCTCGCTGCGCGACAGCGGCTCATGGACTTCCATGTAACGGCTGCCATCGGGTTCGACCGTGGCCTTGACCGGCTGGTTGACGAACTGCACGCGAGTACCGACCGGTACCTTGTCAAACAGGTACTTGATGTCGTCGGCACGCAGACGGACGCAACCACTGCTCACCCGCAGGCCGATGCCGAAGGTCGCGTTGGTACCGTGGATGGCATACAAGTTACCGATATAGAGGGCATGCAGACCCATGGGGTTATCCGGGCCAGCCGGCCAGACAGCGGGCAGCGTCTTGCCTTGCGCGGCATAACGGCGACGGATGTTCTCGGTCGGCGTCCAGGTCGGGTTGGCACGCTTGCGCTCCACCTTGGTGACCCAGTTTTCCGGGGTGTTGACCCCAAGCTGGCCTATGCCTATCGGCAACACCTGCACCACATTCTTGCCCTTGGGGTAGTAGTAGAGACGCATCTCGGCCACGTTGATGACGATTCCCTCACGGGGCGCATCCGGCAGTATCAGCTGATGAGGGATCACCAGGGTGCTGCCCGCTTTGGGCAGGAAGGGATCCACGCCGGGGTTCGCTTCCATGATGTTGGTCAGCCCCAACTGGAAGTCGGCGGCGATCTGTTCGAGGGGGCGGTTGTCCGCCGGCACCACGTACTCCTGATTTTCACCGATCAAACGGCTCTTGGCGGTAGGCAGAGCATATTCAACAGCGGCGGCTTGCTGGCTGACCAGTGTCAGGCTGCACAAGAGGGCCGAGGCGGCGACGCGAACCGTGGTACTAAAGGCGTTCATACAATTCCTATAGGTGTTTCTGTGACCTGATCTTGGGAAGGTGCACGCTCATCATGAGCTGCCAGCACCCTTGGTGCGCATTCTTCCCTGCCGTGACACAAATTTCAACGTCCAGACGGGGGATTTATCACTCAAAGGCCCCGCTTTGACACTATTTAATGATTTACCCTACTGCCCTTTGGCTGACTATTCCATGAACAGTGGGATCCCGCTTAAGGTTGCTGCTATTTCCCGGCCTGTGAAGTAGCTCACAACCGAGGTCAATCGACACCCAACCTTCCTCCTTGCGCCTTATAATGCCAGCGCCAAAAAAAGGCGCTAACCTATTGACGCTACGGAAAATATAATGAAAAACCTCAATAAAACCCTACTGGCCGCCGCCATTTCCCTTGGATTACTGGCAGGCTGTAACAGCAACAATGACTCCAAGGCCCCCGATCCCATGGTTCGCTTCGCTACCTTCAATCTGTCGTTTGATCGCACCGCCCCCGGCATGCTCTCCGGCGAACTGGCCCTGGACCGCGCCGCCCAGGACGCCCTGCTGGCCCGCTACCAGGAGGGTGACGCCAGCCTCGGCAAGGCCGAGATCACCCAGGCCAAAAACGTGCAGCAGATCCGCAATATTGCCGAGATAGTGCAGCGCACCCGCCCGGACGTGTTTCTGCTGAACGAGTTCGACAACGACGGCAAGGGCGAGAGCACAACGGATCTCAAGGCGTTCAACGACAACTACCTGGCCCATGCCCAGCACGGCGAGGTGCAGGCCATCAGCTACCCGGTGATGCAGAATTTCGCCACCAACACCGGCCTGATGAGCGGCCAGGACCTCAATCTGGACGGCAAAGTGAGCCGCGGGCCGGATGACGCCTGGGGCTTTGGCAACTACCACGGCCAGTATGCCTTCGCGGTGATGTCGAAATATCCCATCGACACCAAACAGATCCGCACCTTCCAGCACTTCAAGTGGAAGGAGATGCCGGGCGAAACCAACCCCATCATCGACGACTGCAACAACCCCAGGGCCCCGATCCCGGCCGGCCGCCAGTGCGGTGATGCCTGGTATGACGCCGCGGCCTGGGCGCAGTTCCCGCTCTCCTCCAAGAACCACGCCGACGTGCCGGTGCGCATCAAGCAGGGCAACAAGGAGCAGGTGGTCCACTTCCTCATCTCTCACCCCACGCCCCCCATCTTCGGCAATGCGGCGCGCCACAACGTCAAGCACAACAGGGCCGAGGTCGCCTTCTGGCAGGACTATGTGGAGAGCGCCAGCTACATGGTGGACGATGGAGGCAAGGCGGGTGGCTTGGCCGAGGGCGCCCACTTCGTCATCGCCGGGGATCTCAACGCAGATCCGCAAGCGGGTGACGGGGATCTCAGTGCCATCCAGGACTTGCACAACCATGTGCTGGTCAACCAGGCGGTCACCAATGGCGCCCTTATCCCGGTCAGCCAGGGGGGCCCCGAGTGCCTCGCCAGCCAGCCGGATCAGTGCAAGCGCAACAACAACCGCACCACCCCGGAGCGCATCACCAGCAGCAGCGGCCTGCAGCTCGATCACCTGATCCCCTCCGCCAACCTCAATGCCATCGCCTCCGGCGTGTTCTGGCCCGCCAGCTTCGAGCCGGGTTACCACCTGGTGTATGACCCACAGCTCGGCATCGCCAAGGGAGTGAGCTCGGATCACCGCCTGGTGTGGGTGGACGTCGAACTGGACAAGTGATGTTCAGGATCACTCAATGAAAAGCGGGGCCATGATGGCCCCGCTTTTTTGCAACTGGCGCTAGACCAGCTTCTCGACCCGGGCCGGCAGCCCCTGGCGGGCCGAGGATCCGATGGCCCAGTCCACCAGGGGATAACGGCCGTGGCGGCTGGGATCCAGCACCGCCAGATCGTTGAGGTTCACCCCGGCGCCGCGCAGGGCGCTGGCCGCCACCTCCTTGCCGTCGACCCAGTGTGCCCGCGCCCCCAGCTCCTTGTGACCGAAGCCGTGCTCGATGGCGATGGCATCTTCCTGCACCCCGGCCACGCACTCGGCCAGCCCGATCACGCTGCCATTGGGGGTGCTGACCCGCACCCTGTCCCCGCTCACTATGCCGAGGCGGGCCGCCGTCTGGGCGTTGAGCCGCACCCCGTTGCTGGGGTGCACCTGGCGCAGGCGATCCGAACCTATGCTCATGGAGCTCATGGTGTGGGACTTGTAGCTGGTGAGCAGCAGGGGCCACTGGGCAGGCTTGAACGCCTCGCTCAGCGGCGTGCCGTCGGCGAGCTGGGCCCGGAAGAAGCGCGGGGTGCCGCTCAAGAACTGGCCGCTCTGGCTGTGACGGCGGCTGCCCACCGCCGGGTTCCACAGCATCAGCGGCTTGGGCCAACGCTTGCTCGGCTGACCCGATTCGTCGCGCCCCTTGGCGACCGGCTCGAAGCGCCCGCCCCGGGCAAAGAGATAGGCGGCGCGGCTCGCCTCCTCCGCGCTCAGGGTGGCGTTGAGGGTGGGCAGGATCCGCTCCACCCCGGACCAAGCGAGGTCTTCAGCGCCGATGGGAGGCACCGGCTGGCCGAGGTAGGCGACGTTGGCAGCCCCGTAGAGGGAGAAGTCCGCCGCTTTGTTGAGCGCATGCAGCTTGCCATCCGATCCCTCGATCGCCCCCTCGCCGAAGCCCGGCAGGCCGAGGCGTTTCGCCACGGCGATGAGGAAGGACTCCATGCAGACGGGATCCCCCTCGGTGGTCTTGACCACTCTGGGCTCGATCACAGGCCAGCGCCCGGTCGAGACCTTGGTCATGACCCCGTGCCAGGCGGTTGCCCAGCCCCAGGACTCGTAGGTCAGGGTGTCAGGCACTATGTAGTCCGACAGCGCCGAGGATTCGTTGATGAAGCTGTCGATGCTGATGAACAGCGGCAGCACGCTCGGATCCTTGAGCTGTTCACCTATGGCCTGGTGCAACCCGGCCTGACCGTAGAGCGGGTTGCCCATGTGGTTGATCCAGGCCTTGGCGCGGTAGGGGTAACCGCTCACCGCCGCGGTCAGGTGCTCGCCGAGCAGCGGGCCCGAGATGGGGAACCAGGGCTCGTGGGCCGGATAGGGGTTCTGCCCCGCCTCTTTCTTGCGACGATATTCGGAGGTCTTCTCGTAGGGGAACTTGGAGCGGGAGAGGAAGACGCCGGCGGGTTTCACCATGCCGGGGAAGCTCTCCAGATCGTAGCGCGGCCCGCTCCCGAAGGGGTTGAACTTGCCGCCGCTCGCCACCGCGCCGCCCTTGGCGTTGAGGTTTCCTATCATGGCGTTGAGCATCATGATGGCCCAGGCCGTGTAGAAGCCGTTGGCACTCATGGTGCCGCCGTGGGTGATCACCGCCGCCCGGGTGCCGTGGCTGGTGAACTCCCGGGCCAGCTCCTTGATGTCGGCCACCGGCACGGCGCACTCGGCACTGTATTGCTCGAGGCTGTGCTCCCGGCTCGCCTCGGCCAGCAGCTGGAAGCTGCTCTTGACCGCCAGCTCCCCGCCCGGGGTCGAAATGCTGCGCGCCACCCAGAGTCGGGCCCGCTCGCAGCGGCCGGCCGGTGTCAGCTCGTCACTCCCCTCCTCGACCACCAGCACGGCATCCCCCTCGCCATAGGCCTCGCCCTCAAAGGGCAGCCCCAGATCGCTGGCGTGCAACATCTGGCCGAAGCGGGGGTGCGACTCGTCGCAGACCACCAGATGGCTGGCGTTGCAAAAGCCGCGATAGCCGGCCCGCTCGGCCGCTTCTGCGTTAGGTGCCCCTAGGAAGGGTTCGGCGTAACGATCGTTGTCGATGATCCAGCGCAGCATGGCCATGGCCAGGGCCGAGTCGGTGGCGGGCTTGATGGGCAGCCAGCGGTTGGTGGGGGCAGACGGCAGGTTCACCGTGTTCGGCAGGCTGGGCGCCACCACCACGTAGGAGAACGGCTTTCCCTGCCGTGCCCGCCCCGCCGCCAGCTGGCGGGACTGGCGTTTGAAGGGGTTGCCGGACTGCTGGGGGGAGGTGCCCATAAACAGCAGGAAGTCGCTCTCGTCCCAGTCGGGTTTGAGGTGGGCGTTCTTCTCCAGATCGTCCAGCAGGGCGCCGGCCCCGACCCGGAATGACAGGCCGCAGTAGGCGCCGTGGTTCGCGAAGTTGCGGGTGCCGAAGCCGTTGAAGGTGAAGCGCTTGATGAAGGCGTCGCGGCCCTCGTCCGAGGCGTTGCTCACCAGCAGCTGGTTGGCCCTGGGGCCATATTCCGGGTTGGCGGGATCCAGCGGCTCGGCGAGGTTGCGGATGGCCCTGAGCCCTTCAACCTGGCCCTCCCCGAACAGATCGCCCCCCTCCACCACCTCCTCGATCAGCTGCTCGAAGGGGATGCTCTGCCAGCGACCGCTACCACGGGGGCCGACCCGCTTGAGACAGCGGGTGACCCTGTGGGGGCTGTCGAGCTGCTCCAGCATGGCGTTGCCCCTGGCGCAGGCGGTGGAGCGGCCATCCAGCCCACCTTCCTGATAACCGCTGGTAGCGAGCAGCGCCTGCTTGATCGGCGTCTTGAAATCGATGTGATGCAGGGCCGAGAGGGGGTGATAGGGGTTGCCGAGGATGCGCACTATCTTGTCGCTCTCGTTGTCGATGCGGGCCCGCACCCCGCACAGGGTCCAGCAGCCGAGGCACATGGTGTTGGCCAGCCGCTGCGCCGGGTTGGGGTGAAGCTCCCCTCCCTCATCGACCCGATACTCCACCGCCAGGGAGTTGCCGTGGATGGGATCCCGGGTCGGCTTGCCCGAGCTGCCGGTGGCCACCCCGCTCACCACCTGCTTGAGGGTGTCGCTGTAACCGGCCACGAACAACCCCGTGCCCCCGGCGATGGCGGCTCCCTTGAGAAACTTGCGTTTGCTGTGATCCATCAGAGTGCCTCGCGAGCGCAATCGGTGGTGGCTGCCTGGGTGGCAGATGAAGTTGTGACGGATGGCAGAGCCGGGGCGCGTACCAGCTCGGAGAGCGCCACCAGCAGGGCCAGCAGCAGGCCGAAGGTGCCGAGGATGCCGAGCACCCCGGCCGGCCCCCAGGCTATCTGGTAGACATAGACACCGGCGCCATATTTCGGTGCCAACTGCCCCTGAATGAGCACCAGCCAGCGCAGGCCCCACACCAGATGCAGTGCCAGCAGCCCCAGGCCCCAGGTTTGCAGGCGGGGGGAGAATCGGTGCCCCGCCAGCAGCAACAGGCCGAGCAGGCCCAGGGTCAGCAGCAGCCAGTGGGCCGCCAGCCGCCAGCTAGGATCCAGCCGATAGAGGGCCGCCGCCTCAGCCGCCGAGGCGCCGCCAAACAGGGCCCAGCCCAGCAGGGAGAGCGCAAGCAGGGCCAGGATCGGGCGGATCTGGCGCAGCAGCCCCGCCTCGGTGTGCTGCTGCCAGCCCGCCAGCAGCCGGTTGAGCAGCAGCAGGGCGCTCTGGGCCGCCAGCAGGGCGCTCAGCGCCAGCAACCAGGGGAGCCAAGGGGTGTGCCAGAGCGGGCGCGCCTGCACCGCCATGGTCTCGAGCCCGGTGTAGAGCGCGATACTGAGCCCGCTCAAGGCCGCCATCAAAGCCAGCGGCTTGCGCCAGGGCTCGCCGGACCAGTTCCCCAGGCAGAGCAGTCGCGCCAGGGCGGCGACCCTGTCCCGCTCCTCGCCGCGTCTGGCCAGGTTGGGCCTTATCAGCAGCCAGCCAAACAGCATGCTGAGCAGGCTGAACAGGGGCAGCAGGTAGGCGCCATACCACATGATGGAGGTGAAGCGGGTCTGGGCGTAGAAGTGCCAGGCCCGGGCTGGCTGGTGCAGATCCGCGGTCAGAGCGATGGGCGCCACCAGACCGGCCCCCATCATCAGCACGGCGGCCAGGGTCTGCAGCCGCCGATCCGGTACCTTGCGCCATAGATCGGCCGCGCCCAGCCAGAGGGCCCCATAGGCGAGGCCGATGAGGAAGAAATATTGCACCGCCCAGGGCAGCCAGGTGATGGGCTGATCCGGGGCCAGCAGTTCGTTAATGGTCATGGGCTATCTCCTTGCCGTCGTCGCCGAGCAGGGTACACTGCGCCGGATGGCCGTCGATCTTGCTGACGAAGGCCTCATCCATGCCCAGATAGAAGACCCGCGGCTGGGTATGGGCCTCGGGCTTGAGCACCTTGAGGGCGGACTCATATTCCCGCAGCAACCGGCTTATCTGGCTCTTGGGATCGTTGAGATCGCCGATGATGCGCGCTTCGCCGACGCAGCTCTCCACGCAGGCGGGCAAGAGCCCCGCCTCCAGCCGGTGGGCGCAGAAGGTGCACTTGTCGGCGGTGTTGGTCTCGTGGTTGATGAAGCGGGCGTCATAGGGGCAGGCCTGCACGCAGTAGCCGCAGGCGACGCACCAGTCGTTGTTGACCACCACTATGCCGTCATCGCGCTGGAAGGTGGCGCCGGTGGGGCAGACGTCGAGGCAGGCGGGCTCGGCGCAGTGGTTGCAGAGCCTCGGCAACATCAAGAGGGAGGCGGGGGCATCGAGTGCCGCCACATCGCTCACCTCGTACTGGCTGACCGTGGTGCGAAACTGGCCGAGGGGGGGCTGATTCTCGATGGTGCAGGCCACGGTGCAGGCCTGACAACCGACGCAGCGGCGCAGATCGATCAGCATGCCGTAGCGCTTGCCGGGATCGCCCCGGCCTATGGCTGGGCGGGCACCCGGGGCGGCATGGCGCGGGCTCCTGGCTTGAGCGACGGGGATCAGGGCCGCCCCGGCGGTGATGGCGGCAATGCCGGATAACAATCGGCGCTTGCTGGGCTCCATGGACTATTCCTTCTGCTGGCTTGCCTAGGGGGCAAGCGTGGGGATGAGGCCATTGTCCCCGCCACAAAAATCCGTCTCTATTGTGGTTTTCCACATAGCGGGGGCCCCCTTGATCCAGCGCAAGAAAAGCGGCGGGCCTCTGGCCGAACTGTGACGGGCCCCCCATTGCACGCCCGACAGGGGGTCAAGCCGGCCCCTGATGCCCCTCCCGGTGATAGACTGGCCGCCTATGTTCGCGCCCCTGTTCCTCCAACCCTCGCCATCGTTCCGGTGCCAGCGGCTGAGCTGGCTGCTGTCCTGCCTGCTGCTCTGGCTGATGGCCCTGCCCGCTTTGGCCGCACCCGAGCCGAGCCACCCTGTGTCCGTATCAGTCCAAGTAGAGCCGGTGCGAGTCGGCGTGCTGGCGACTCGCGGCCTCCCCCTCGCCCGACAGCAGTGGCAGCCGCTGATGGGCTGGCTGAATGAGCGCGTGCCAGAGCGGCGCTTCGCGCTGGTGCCCCTGGAGCTCGATGCCCTGGCCGAGGCCGTCGCGCAAAGCAGGCTCGACTTTGTCATCACCAACCCGGGCCAGTCGGTGAGTCTGGCGCGCCAGTATCCGCTGGCCTGGCTCGCCACCCTCAAGAGCCCGGCCGGGGGTGACAACCTCGCCATAGGCGCCGCCCTGGTGGTGCGCGCCCATGCCCCCTACCGGCACTGGCAGGATCTCGAGGGACAGCCGGTCGCCGCCGTGTCGGAAAACGCCTTCGGTGGCTACCTCGCCTACCGCTTCGAGGCAGACGAGCAGGGGGTCAGGCTGGAGCGCTTCTTCTCCGCCGTGCGCTTCACCGGCTTCCCCCTGGACAGGCTCATCGAGCAGCTGGCGGCGGACCAGGTGGCCGCCGCCATAGTGCCCGTGTGTCAGCTGGAGCGCATGGTGCGGGAGGGCAAGGTCGCCGACTCGGATTTTCGGGTGCTGGACAACCAGGCGCCGGCGGGCTTTGGCTGCCAGAGCTCGACCCGGCTCTACCCGAACTGGGCCTTCGCCCAGACGGAGCAGGCCTCCCCTGCGCTTGCTCTGGCGGTGACGCGAGCCCTGTTCGACCTGCCAGCAGACAGCGAGACGGCCATGGCCGCCGATTCGGCGGGCTGGACAGTGCCCACCAGCCAGCTTGGCATCGACCGCCTGCTCAAGGCGCTGGATCGCCACCCCCTGCAGGGCCCCTGGTGGCAATCGGCCTGGCACTGGCTGCGCCAGCATCAGCAGTGGGGCTGGGGCGCCCTGGCGCTGGTGCTGCTGCTCGGCGGCCACCACCTGCTGCTGCAATACCTGTTCAACCGCAGCCAGCGCCGACTGCTCGCCACCCGCCAACAACTCGAGGAGAAGGGACGCCAGCTCGAGCAGGCCAGACGCCTCGCCGAGCTCGGCGAACTCGGCGCCAACATGGCCCACGAGATCAACCAGCCCCTCACCGCCATCGCCAACTACAGCCAGGGTGCCCTGCTGCGCCTCGCAAGGCAGGGGCAGGATCCGGCCACGACCGCATCACAGGAGCCCCTGCGCCAGGCCCTGGAGCAGATTGGCCTGCAGGTCCAGCGCATCACCCAGACAGTCAACCGGCTGAGATCCCGGCTGCAGAAACGCCCGCGCCAAGCCGAGCCCACGGACCTGGTCGCCCTGGTGGAGGGCCTGCAACCCCTGCTCGGTCAGATGCTGGCCCCCCTCGGGGTCACCTTCACCCTGCGCTGGCAGGGGCAGCCGCGCCTGCTCCCCCTGGATGGCATAGGGGTGGAACAGTTGCTGATAAACCTCATCAAGAATGGCGCCGAGAGCGCGGCCCGAACGGGCGGCCCAGCGGCGCAAAGGGCTGAGCCGGGCCGGGTCGAGCTGCTTGCCTGCTTCGAGGCGGCGCTCTTGATCCTGGAGATCCGCGACAACGGCCCCGGCCTGAGGATGCCAGAGGCGCTGCTGCAACAGGCGTTTCACAGCGACAAGGAGGGCGGCATGGGGCTGGGGCTCGCCATCTGCCGGGACGTGGTCGAGTGTCATCGTGGCCAGCTCGCCTTGAGCAACCTGAGCCCCCATGGCTGCCTGGCCCGGGTGACCCTGCCCGCCCCTCAGCAGCGACTTGAGGTCGCTTCCGATTTCAACCCAAGGAGCTGATATGCAGCCCGTTGACCGCCCTCCCCTCTACCTGGTCGATGACGATCAGGCCGTGCTCGACTCCCTGCGCTTCATGCTGGAGAGCTGCGACGAGCGGCAGCTGCGCTGCTTTGCCGACGGCGAGCGCTTCCTGGCAGAGGTCGATCTGCGCCTGCCCGCCTGTCTCATCCTGGATTGCCGCATGCCGGGGCTGTCGGGCCCCGAGGTGCAGCAGCGGCTGAAGGCGGCCCAGAGCCCCATCGCCATACTGTTTCTCACCGGTCACGGGGAGGTGCCCCTGGCGGTGGAGTCCCTCAAGCAGGGGGCGGTGGATTTCTTGCAAAAGCCGGTGCAGCTGGCCCCCCTGCTCGCCGCCATCGCGCGGGCCGAGCAGGCAACCCTGGCCGCGGCGACGCGTCTTGCCCATAGACACGCCTTCGAGCGGCTCCCCCCCCGCGAGCACCAGCTGTTGCAGCTCATCGCCCAAGGCCACAAGAACCAGCAGATAGCGCAGGATCTCTGCATCTCGGTGCGCACCGTCGAGGTGTGCCGCGCCAGCCTGATGAGGCGGCTCGAGGTGGGCTCCCTGGCCGAGCTGATGCTGCGCTATGCGGCGGTCAATGGGCAGCCCTGACTCGCTCACGCCATGGGCAAACCCCAGCCCCGGGAGATAAAACGTGGCGAGATCACACACTTGGCGCCGCCTTGGGGGTAGAGTAGCCCCTTCCCTTTATCAGGGCCGACCTAGGTCCTGCGCATTATTTCGAGGAGACATCATGGAACTGCTTCTGCTCAGCAATGGCAAAACCACCGAACACCCGGGCCTGCTCGGCTGGGCCCGCGACCGGGTGCAGACCCTGCTCGCCCGCAAACAGGTCAAGCGCATCCTGCTCATCCCCTATGCGGTGATCCGCAGCGACTGGGATGCCCGCGCCCAGGATCTCGCCGAGAGCCTGGGGGTGGAGACCATCAGCATCCACCAGTTCGACGATCCCGTGGCGGCCATCAACCAGGCAGACGCCATCTTTATCAGCGGCGGCAACACCTGGCGCCTGAACCAGCTGCTGCACGAATACGGTCTGGTGGTGCCCATCCAGCGCGCCGTGCGCGAACGGGGCGTGCCCTATGTAGGCTGGAGCGCAGGTTGCAACGTGGCGACCCCGAGCATCCGCACCACCAACGACATGCCGGTGTGCAGCGCCGCCGTACTGCCGGCCCTGGGCCTGTTCCCGCTGCAGATCAATCCCCACTACCTGGACGCCAGCATCAGCGGCCACATGGGGGAGACCCGGGACGAGCGGCTCGCCGAGTTCTGCGCCATCAACCCGAGCGAATCCGTGGTGGCCCTGCGCGAAGCCAGCCTGTTGCAGATCAGCGGCGAGACCGTCGAGTACTGGAGCGTGCGCGGCGAAGGCTTCAAGATCTTCAAGCACGGCGAGACGATCCAGGAGTATGAGGATGCCGCTCCCCTGGCCGCCCTCACCCCCTTCATCCCCAAGCTCTGAGTCAGGGGCACTGCAATGAAAAGAGGGATGGCCTGGGCCATCCCTCTTTCGTTTGCCCCCTCGCGCCGGGGTGAAGTCCTGCAAGGGCACTCACTCCAGGATCGCCATCTCCTCCTTGCCGGCGCCCCGCTGGGGGGCTTTTAGCAGCAACACCAGCGGAATGGCGCACAGGCTCACCCACATCATCAGCCGGAAGTCCTGCAGATAGGCGAGCAGGCTGGCCTGGCGGGTCACCTCGCCATTTATCGCGCTGAGCCCTTTGGGCGTCATCAGCTCCGCCATGCCTCCCCCATGATGCAGCGCCTGGTTGAAGGGGGTGATGTAGGAGGCAAACACCTCATGATTCATCTGAGTGCGCTGGGCCAGATAGGTGATCACCACAGAGATGCCGATGCTGCTGCCGATGTTGCGCATCAGGCTGAACAAGGCCGTGCCCTCGGTGCGAAAACGGGGCGCCAGGGTCGCGAAGGTGATGGTGGAGAGCGGCACGAAGATGAAACCCAGACCCAGGCCCTGAACGACCCCGGTACGGATGATGTCCCAGTTGCTGATGTCGGTGTTGAACAGTGTCATCTCCCACATGGAGAAGCTGGTGAGCAGCAGCCCCAGCAGGATCAGGATGCGCACATCCACCCGACCCGACAGCCTGCCCACCAGCATCATGGCGAACATGGTGCCGACTCCCCGTGGCGCCAGCAGGTAGCCGACATCGATCACCGGATAACCCATCAATCCCTGCATGAAGGGGGGCAGCAGTGTCATGGTCGCCAGCAAGATGATGCCGACGATGAAGATGAACACCAGGCCGACGCTGAAGTTGCGATCCTTGAACAGGGCCGGCTCTATGTAGGGGTGTGAATGGGTGAAGATATGCACCACGAACAGGTAGAAGCAGAGCACCACCAACCCGGTCTCTATGACGATCTCGGCGCTGGCGAACCAGTTCTGGGATTGGCCCCTGTCCAGCGCCATCTGCAACGCGCCTATGCCAATACTGAGCAGGGCAAAGCCGAGCAGATCGAAGCGCCGACTGCTATTGATCTTGGTCTCCTCGATGAAGGCGGCGAGGCCGAACCAGGCCAGCAGGCCGAATGGCAGGTTGATGTAAAACACCCAGCGCCAGTTGTAGTACTCGGTGAGCCAACCCCCGAGCGAGGGGCCCAGGATGGGGCCAACCATGACACCTATGCCCCACATCGCCATGGCAGAACCATGCTTTTCAGGGGGATAGCTGTCGAGCAGTACCGCCTGGGAGAGGGGGACCAGGCTGGCGCCGAAGATCCCCTGCAGCAGCCGGAACAGCACTATCTGCTCCAGACTCTGGGCCGCGCCACACAGCATGGAGGCGATGGTGAAACCCGCCACCGACCACATGAACAACCGCTTGCGGCCAATTCGGTCAGAGATGAAGCCGGTCAGCGGCATGAAGATGGCCGCCGCCACTATGTAGGAGGTGAGCACCCAGGAGATCTGATCCTGGGTCGCCCCCATGGCACCCTGCATATGGGGCAGGGCCACGTTGGCTATGGTGGTGTCCAGCGCCTGCATGATGGTGGCCAGCATGACCGACAGGGTGATGAAGCCAAGATGTGCTTTGCTGGGGCCTTCCTGAGTCGCTGTTGTCATAGGGTTCACCTCACAACGACCAGCCAAACAGGCTGCGGTGATGGCCGGTATCTATCTCGGCCACGGCACTGAGTCCAGCCCTGAGCGCAGGCGCTGCACTGGCATCGTCCAACCGGATCCTGACCGCGACCCTTTGGGTGATCTTGACCCAGTTGCCGGTCGCATTCTGGGCCGGTATCACCGAGAACTCTGAACCTGTCGCCGGGCTAAGACTCTCGACCACCCCTGTCCAGTGAGCATCCGGATAGGTATCCACACTGATGTTCACCTGCTGGCCAGGCTGGACATGAGTCAGATCCGTCTCGGTGAAGTTTGCCTCTATCCAGGGCTGATCGGTCTCTACCAGCATCATGGCGGTCATGCCCACAATGCTGTACTGGCCAGACTTGGGCAGTTGGCTGACGATGCCATTGACCGGGGCATAGATCTTGGTACGGGCCAAATCCAGTTTTGCCTTGGCCAATTCGGCGGCCGCCTCCATATAGGCGGGTTGCTGTTCGACCGGCAGATTGACGTCACCGTTCAGGGAAGCCTCTATCTTCTTGAGCCCCTCTTCCAGCGCCACCTGTTGCTGCGCCGTCTGTATGGTGAGCTGACGGGCATCATCATAGTTGGCGGTGGAGGTGAAGTGCCTGGCAACCAGATCTGCCTGGCGATGCTCTTCCTTCTGGGCATAAGCGTTGCGGGTATGAGCCACGGCTATCTCCGCCTGCTGACCGCGATAGCTGGTCTGCAATGCCACCAGATCGGTGCGTACCTTGGCAAGCTCAGCCTCGGCCTTGCCCACGGCGAGCTCGAAGGAGGCGGGATCCAATTCGAACATCAGGTCCCCGGCCTTGACCTGGGCATTCTCCTTGACCATCACCTTGTCTACCCGGCCCAGCACCTCGGTACTGATCGGCACCTTGTCGGCCTTCACATAGGCGTTGTCGGTCTCCACATAGCGCCCGCCCAGCATATAGATGACGCCACATCCAAACAGGGCAATGAGAGGGACCGCCACCAGCAGTAACAGTCGGGTACGGCGTCGGTCGGAAACCGCCACAGGGGCGGAAGTCGGATCAGTAGTCATGAGAAACACTCCGAAAAATCGAGAAGATCAGCTCTGGGAAAGGTTGTCGTGCATTGTCTTTAGCGCCTGATAGAGGGCGTTCGCCGCCTTCTCATCCAGATCGCCCATGGCACTGCGATGTACGGCGTCGCCAGCCCGCTTGATGCATTGCAGGTGAGGGACGGCCGCTTCGGTCAAAAACAGCTGATGAGCACGCCTGTCATCGGGATCCGGGCGTCGCTCGACCAGACCACTCTGGGCCAGCTGATCGAGCTGGCGAGCCAGGGTGATAGGCTGGATATCCAGCCGCTCGGCCAGCTCAACCTGACGCATCCCTTCATGCCGGGCGATATGGACCAGGGCACGGGCCTGGGCCAGGGTCAGACAACTTCCTTCCAGCTGTTGCTGGAAGTGACGACGCATCAGGCGATGCACGTCGCCGATCAGGAAGCCCAGGGTGTCAGGTTGTTTCATCATAGCGAGACCAATAAATTAGTAAGCATTACTTATTATATACAATGCATGTTTAAATTCAATGCTGGCCTCCCTCTCTTGTTGCCAGCATGCTAAGGCTCTACAGCCAAGAGTTGCTGATCTAGCCAACAAAAGGGGAACGACGATGAAGACAAGGATGGAGCGGGACAGCCTGGGAGAGATCGCGGTACCGGCCAACCGGCTGTGGGGGGCCCAGACCCAGCGATCCCTGCACCACTTCGCCATCTCGGTGGAGCGGCAGAGTCCCGAGCTCATTCGTGCCCTGGTGCAAATCAAGAGCGCCAGCGCCCGGGTCAACCAGCGGCTGGGGCTGCTCAAGGATCGCCATGCCGAGGCGATCATTGCCGCCGCCGCCGAGGTGCTGGCGGGTCAGCATGACAATGAGTTCCCCCTGGTGGTCTGGCAGACCGGCTCTGGCACCCAGACCAACATGAACGTCAATGAGGTGCTCGCCAATCGGGCCAGCGAGCTGCTCGGTGGCATGCGCGGCGAGGAGCGTCTGGTGCATCCCAATGACGAGGTCAACCGCAGTCAATCCAGCAATGATGTCTTCCCCACCGCCATGCATCTCGCCGCCGTGACCGCCATAGTGGCGCATCTGCTGCCCGCCCTCGCCAGCCTGCGCCAGACCCTGGAGCACAAGGCCAAGGCGTTTGACCATATCGTCAAGATAGGCCGCACCCACCTGCAAGATGCCACCCCCCTTACCCTGGGTCAGGAGATCTCCGGCTGGGCCGCTCAGCTCGCCCATGGAGAGCGCCATCTTCGAGCCGCCCTGCCCCATCTGTGCGAACTGGCGCTGGGCGGCACCGCGGTCGGCACTGGCCTCAATGCGCCAGCCGGTTATGCCGAGGCGGTAGCCGGGGAGCTCGCCAGCCAGACCGGCTTGCCCCTGGTCACAGCGCCGAACAAGTTCGAGGCCCTGGCGAGCTGCGATGCCCTGGTCCACGGCCATGGCGCCCTCAAGACCCTGGCCGCCAGCCTGATGAAGATCGCCAACGATGTGCGCTGGCTCGCCAGCGGCCCGCGCAGTGGCATAGGGGAGATCAACATTCCGGAGAACGAGCCCGGCTCCTCCATCATGCCGGGCAAGGTCAATCCGACCCAGTGCGAGGCGCTGACCATGGTGGCGGCGCAGGTGATGGGCAACGACGTGGCCATCAACATCGGCGGGGCCAGCGGCAACTTCGAGCTCAATGTGTTCAGGCCCATGATTGCCCACAATTTCTTGCAGAGCGTGCGCCTGCTCAGCGACGCCATGACCAGCTTCGAACATCACTGTGCCCGCGGCATAACCCCGAACCAGGCCCGCATCGACGAGCTGGTGGCCAACTCCCTGATGCTGGTCACGGCGCTGAACCCCCACATCGGTTACGACAAATCCGCCGAGATAGCGAAGAAGGCACACCATCAGGGGATCAGTCTGCGGGAAGCGGCCATCGCCTCCGGCCACCTGAGTGCCGAGCAATTCGATCTCTGGGTGGTGCCTGCCGAGATGGTGGGCCGAAACAAATAGCCACGAGTAAAAACCGAAAGGGCGCCATGGCGCCCTTTTCATTAGCAAAGCCGTCTCAGCTCTTGCTCTGACAGTTGAACATCCAGTGGGTACCGAACTTGTCCACCAGGCTGCCAAAGTAGTCGCCCCAGAACATCTCCTGTAACTCCATCTCTACGCTGCCGCCTTCGGCAAGGGCAGCAAACAGGCAGTCGGTCTCGGCCCGGCTGTCCGGCTCCAGATTGAGGTAACTGTTGTTGCCCTGCACCAGGGTGAACCCCATGCTGGCCGGCGCATCCGTGCCCATCAACACATGGCCGCCCAGGATGGCCAGCTCCACATGCATCACCAAGTTCCCATCTTCCGGGGAGACGGGATCCTGACCCGGGCAGCCCGGTGAATCGCTGAACCTGTGGATGGGGCCATTGAATTCGCCACCAAACACCTCCCGGTAGAAGAGGAACGCCGCCTCCGTCTCCCGGGCAAAGTTGAGATAGGTACTGACACGCGCCATGGTGAACTCCTTGTCATTGATTACGGGTTACGAGACCAGCTATCAGCATAGAAGAGCGCGGCTCCATCGCCTCAATGGCCCCCTCTCACCGAGCGGACAGCGCAGTCCATTGTACGGTGTCAGCCATACCAACCTAGGCAGCATGCCCATTGGCACAGGCCTTCCCCTGGGCTGGCATCGCCAATCAACGGATATGCCGCCTGCGGCGCCCTGTGACAGATCCTGACCCCTGGCACAAGGCCGACAAACCTCCATTTTCACCCACATCATGGGTTGCACCCACACCACGGCACGACTGAAAAAAGGTGCAACCCTCCGTTTATACATCCGTGGCGAGCGCACATTTTTGAGACATATTTTTAACTTCATTATCTTGTCGCAACACACTGACACTGCATCGTTTTTCACCGCCAGTCCCCGCCACCGCGCTTATCCAAACGCAACCATGTAACGGAGACATTAAAATTTCTAACTTGAAGGTTGCACCTGGTTGCGCCATCCTCATCGGAATTTAACCATACGGCAATATTCTCGCCGGCACAGATACAGGAAGTCCCATGGCTACTACCACCCTTGGCGTTAAACTCGATGAAGCCACCCGCGACCGGCTCAAGCAGGCAGCGCAGACCATCGACCGCACCCCGCACTGGTTGATCAAGCAGGCGATCTTCACCTATCTGGAGCAGCTGGAGCGTGGCCTGACCCCCACGGAACTCTCTGGTCTGGCCGCCGCCGCGGGAGAAGAGTCGGTGGAAACCCTGACCGAACAGGGTCTGCAACTGTTCCTCGAATTTGCCGAGAGCATCTTGCCGCAGTCCGTGCTGCGCGCCGCCATCACCTCCGCCTATCGCCGCCCCGAGACCGAGGCCGTGCCCATGCTGCTGGAGCAGGCCCGCTTGCCCAAGGAGAAGGCAGAGGCCACCCAGAAGCTGGCCACCAGCATCGCCGAGAAGCTGCGCAACCAGAAGGGTGCCAGTGGTCGTCAGGGCCTGGTGCAGGGTCTGCTGCAAGAGTTTTCCCTCTCCTCTCAGGAAGGGGTGGCACTGATGTGCCTGGCCGAGGCGCTGCTGCGCATCCCCGACAAGGCGACCCGCGATGCCCTCATTCGCGACAAGATCAGCGGCGGCAACTGGAGCCAGCATCTGGGCAACAGCACCTCCTTGTTCGTCAACGCCGCCTCCTGGGGCCTGCTCATCACCGGTAAACTGGTCTCGACCCATAACGAGGCCGGCCTCAACAGCTCCCTCAAGGGGCTGATCGGCAGGGGCGGCGAGCCGCTGATCCGCAAGGGTGTCGACATGGCAATGCGGCTGATGGGGGAGCAGTTCGTCACCGGCGAGACCATAGCCGAGGCGCTGGCCAACGCGGGCACCACAGAGAGCAAGGGCTTCCGCTACTCCTACGACATGCTAGGGGAAGCGGCCCTCACCGAGGAGGACGCCAAGCGCTATCTGGCCTCCTACGAGCAGGCTATTCACGCCATCGGCAAGGCCTCCCACGGCCGCGGCATCTATGAGGGCCCGGGCATCTCCATCAAGCTCTCCGCCCTGCATCCGCGCTACAGCCGCGCCCAGTACGATCGGGTGATGGAAGAGCTCTATCCCACATTGCTCTCCCTGACCCAGCTCGCCAAACAGTACGACATCGGCATCAACATAGACGCCGAGGAGGCCGATCGGCTGGAGATCTCCCTCGATCTATTGGAAAGACTCTGCTTCGACCCGAGCCTCGCCGACTGGAACGGCATCGGCTTCGTCATCCAGGCCTACCAGAAGCGTTGCCCCTATGTGATCGACTATGTGATCGATCTCGCCAAGCGCAGCCGTCACCGCCTGATGATCCGGCTGGTGAAGGGCGCCTACTGGGACAGCGAGATCAAGCTGGCCCAGGTCAACGGCCTGGAGGGCTATCCGGTCTATACCCGCAAGCCCTACACCGATGTCTCCTACCTCGCCTGTGCCCGCAAGCTGCTGGCGGTGCCGGAAGCCATCTACCCGCAGTTCGCCACCCACAACGCCCACTCACTCGCCGCGATTTACCAGCTGGCGGGGCAGAACTACTACCCGGGTCAGTACGAGTTCCAGTGCCTGCACGGCATGGGTGAGCCGCTCTATGAGCAGGTGGTCGGCAAGGTTGCCGATGGCAAGCTGGGCCGCCCCTGCCGCATCTATGCGCCGGTCGGCAGCCACGAGACCCTGCTCGCCTATCTGGTGCGCCGCCTGCTGGAGAACGGGGCCAACACCTCCTTCGTCAACCGTATCGCGGACAACAATATCTCCCTCTCGGATCTGGTACAGGATCCGGTGCAGCAGATCGAACAGATGGCCGCCCGTGAAGGGGCGCTGGGTCTGCCTCATCCACGCATTCCGCTGCCGCGGGAGTTGTACGGCGAGGCCCGTCCCAACTCGGAAGGGCTGGACTTGGCCAACGAACACCGCCTGGGGTCGCTCTCCGCCGCCCTGCTCGCCAGCACCAACAACCGCTATCAGGCGCTGCCCATGTTGGGTAATGAACAGCCGGGCTGTGACACTGAGGCACCGACCGAGTTCCTGAATGTGCTCAACCCGGCGGATCACCGCGATGTTGTCGGTCAGGTGAGCGAAGCCACCCCCGAGCTGGTCGATTCTGCCCTCGGCTGCGCCCTGGCCAGCGGCCAGATCTGGCAATCGACCCCGCCCGCCGAGCGCGCCGCCGTGCTGGACAGAGCCGCCAGCCTGATGGAGTCCGAACTGCAACCCCTGATGGGCCTGCTGGTGCGCGAGTCCGGCAAGACCTTCAGCAACGCCATCGCCGAGGTGCGCGAGGCGGTGGATTTCCTGCGCTACTACGCCGCCCAGGCCCGCAACCACTTCGCCAACGACAGCCATAGACCGCTCGGCCCCGTGGTCTGCATCAGCCCCTGGAACTTCCCGCTGGCCATCTTCGCAGGCCAGGTCTGCGCGGCGCTCGCCGCCGGCAATACGGTGCTCGCCAAACCGGCGGAGCAGACCCCCCTCATCGCCGCCCAGGCGGTGCGCATCCTGCTGGAAGCCGGCGTGCCCGCCGGCGCGGTGCAACTGCTGCCGGGCCGTGGTGAGACCGTGGGTGCCGCCCTTATCGCCGACGAGCGGGTGCGTGGCGTCATGTTCACCGGCTCCACCGAGGTGGCGGGCATCATCTCCCGCAACCTGGCCGGTCGCCTAGACGCCCAGGGTCGCACCATACCGCTCATCGCCGAGACCGGCGGTCAGAACGCCATGATCGTCGACTCCTCCGCCCTGACCGAACAGGTGGTGATGGACGTCATCTCCTCGGCGTTCGACAGCGCCGGTCAGCGCTGCTCCGCCCTGCGGGTGCTCTGCGTACAGGAAGATGTGGCGGATCGGGTGATCCGCATGCTCAAGGGCGCCATGGCCGAGTACAAGGTCGGCAACCCGGAGCACCTCTCCACCGACATAGGCCCGGTGATCGACGCCGAGGCCAAGGCCAACATCGAGCAACACATCAAGGCCATGAGCGACAAGGGTCGCCGGGTGCACCAGATTGCCCGCGTCCCCTTATGTGCAGACAAGGGGGCCGATTACAGCCGCGGCACCTTCGTGCTGCCGACCCTGATCGAGCTCGACAGCCTGGACGAACTCGGCCGCGAGGTGTTCGGCCCCGTGCTGCACCTGGTGCGCTACCCCCGAGCCAAGCTCGGCGAGCTGCTCAGCCAGATCAATGACAGCGGCTACGGCCTGACCCTGGGGGTCCATACCCGGATTGACGAGACCATCGCCCAGGTGGTCAACACCGCCAAGGTGGGCAACCTCTATGTGAACCGCAACATAGTGGGCGCCGTGGTCGGGGTGCAGCCATTCGGCGGCGAGGGCCTCTCAGGCACAGGTCCCAAGGCGGGCGGTCCGCTCTATATGTACCGCTTGCTCGCCACCCGTCCGCAGGATGCGGTGGCCAGTCAGCTGCGCCAGGAGTCCGGTGCATCTCAACAGACCGAGGCGACCAAACCGGTCCTGCAGGCCCTGCGCAACTGGGCAGCCAAACAGGCTCCGGCCCTCGTCACCCTCTGCGACCAGTATGCCGAGCTGGCCCAGAGCGGCCTGACCCAGGTGCTGGTCGGCCCCACCGGTGAGCGCAACACATACAGCTTGCTGCCCCGGGAACGGGTGCTCTGTCTGGCTGCCGACGATAACGAGGCCAAAGCGGATCTGCTGGCCCAGCTCGCCGCCTGTCTGGCGGTCGGGACGCAAGTGCTGTGGCAGGACAATGCCGAGCGTCGCACCCTGCTCGCCAGCCTGCCAACGGAGGTGCAACAGCGTATCCAGCTGGTCGGGGACTGGGCAAACAGCGACATCGGCTTCGATGCCCTGCTGCACCACGGCGACTCGGATCAGCTGCGGGAAGTGGCCAAACTCGCCGCCGCCCGTGCTGGCGCCATCGTCGGCGTGCACGGCCTGCACCGTGGCGAGACCGACATCCCCCTGGAGCGGCTGCTTGTCGAACACGCCCTCTCGGTCAACACCGCCGCCGCCGGTGGTAACGCCAGCCTGATGACCATAGGCTAAGCGCCCCGCTTAACGACATGGACTCAAGCCCCGCCGATGCGGGGCTTTTTATGATCCTTCACCGATCAAAAAGGCCGCTCGCGATATCACGCGAGCGGCCTTTTCATTGATTAATCCCTCTCCCAGCAGAGAGAGAACTGTGGTCGTCACTCCCTTCTCCCCTCGCGGGAGAAGGGTTGGGGATGAGGGGGGGGGTTAAACGTACTCCATAAAGACTCTGGACGTAAGCTTGGTGATGAGCTCATAAGGAATGGTGCCTATCTCCTCGGCGACCCGCTCCACCGGCAAGCCCTCGCCCCAGAGCACGGCCTCGTCGCCGGCCTGGTCGGTGGCGCCGGGGCCGAGATCCACCGTGGTCATGTCCATGGAGACGCGGCCCACCAGCGGCACTATGCGGCCATTGACCAGCACCGAGGTGCCGTTAGGCGCCATGCGGGGATAGCCGTCGCCGTAACCGATGGCGATGACCCCGAGCCGGGTATCCCGGGTCGACACCCAGTTCGCGCCATAGCCCACCGGCTCGCCCGCCTTGTGATCCCGCACCGCGATGAGCTGGGTCTTGAGGGTCATCACCGGCTTGAGGTCATAATCCGCCGCCACCGTATCCGGGAAGGGGGAGACGCCGTAGAGGATGACGCCGGGGCGCACCCAGTCGCAGTGGGAGTCTGGCCAGGCCAGGATGCCCGCCGAGTTGGCCATGGCGCGCTCGCCGTTGAGCGGCGCAGTCAGGCGGCTGAACAGATCGATCTGCTCGCGGGTGGTCGATTGTTCGAGCTCATCGGAGCGGCTGAAGTGGGTCATGATGTTGAACGGCTGCACCACGTTCTTGCAGCGGGCCAGCCGCTCGATAAAGGCGGGCATCTCCTCGGCCCGCACCCCGAGCCGGTGCATGCCGGTGTCGAGCTTGAGCCAGGCCACCACGGGAGCCGGCAACTCGGCCTGCTCCAGGGCCTCGAGTTGCTCCCAGGTGTGCACCGCGGTCTGCAGGTTGTTGGCCGCCAGCACCGGCAAGTCTGCCCGGGAGAAGAACCCCTCCAGCAGCACTATGGGTTTGACCACGGCGCAGGAGCGCAGCATCAGCGCCTCTTCGATGCGGGCCACCGCATAGGCGTCCGCGTCCACCAGGGTACGGGCGACCGGCAGCAGGCCATGGCCATAGGCGTTGGCCTTGACCACGGCGATGATCTTGCAGGAAGGGGCGTGGCGCTTGACCACGGCGAGGTTGTGGCGCAGGGCCGAGGTATCAATTTGGGCAATAGCCGCTTTCATCTGTTTTCCCTATGCGAGGGCGTGATGGCGCGTGAATGCGCCAGGCACCTTGTGGTGTCAACCCTGAGTCATCATCGTCGAAGGCCGGACCGGCATAATTGTCGAACCGGGAAAACTGGCTCTGACGGGAGCGACGAGCACCGACTCGGCCATCCCCTGTCAGGGCGAACATGGTGATACCTAAACCAATATCACCTTAGTAATCATCGTCAAACGCCGGGCCGGCATAGTTGTCGAACCGGGAGAACTGACCCTGGAAGGTGAGTCGTATACGGCCTATCGGGCCGTTACGCTGCTTGCCGATGATGATCTCGGCCACCCCCTTGTCGGGGCTGTCATCGTGATAGACCTCATCGCGGTAGATGAACATGATCAAATCCGCATCCTGCTCGATGGAGCCCGATTCCCGCAGATCCGAGTTGACCGGCCGCTTGTCGGCGCGCTGCTCCAGGCTTCGGTTGAGCTGGGAGAGCGCCACCACCGGCACTTGCAGCTCTTTTGCCAGCGCCTTGAGAGAGCGGGAGATTTCACCGATCTCCAGGGTTCGGTTGTCAGACAGCGCCGGAACCCGCATCAGCTGCAGGTAGTCGATCATGATCATGGAGAGGCCGCCGTGCTCGCGGGCGATGCGCCGGGCACGGGAGCGCACGTCGGTCGGGGTCAGGCCGGAGGCGTCATCTATGTACATCTTGCCCTTCTCGAGCAGCAGCCCCATGGTGGAGGAGAGCCGCGCCCAATCCTCGTCGTCGAGCTGGCCGGTTCGCACCTTGGTCTGATCGATGCGCCCGACCGAGGCGAGCATACGC
Source organism: Aeromonas rivuli (assembly GCF_000820045.1). Taxonomy (GTDB): domain Bacteria; phylum Pseudomonadota; class Gammaproteobacteria; order Enterobacterales; family Aeromonadaceae; genus Aeromonas; species Aeromonas rivuli. Next base: position 480,889 of record NZ_CDBJ01000027.1, read on the forward strand.
ATGATGATCTGCTCGGAGGGCATCTCCAGGGAGAAAATGAGCACCGGCTTGTCGGCGGTGAGGGCCGCGTGCTCACACAGGTTCATGGCAAAGGTAGTCTTGCCCATGGAGGGACGGGCCGCCACGATCACCAGATCCGAGCGCTGCAGACCGGCGGTCATCTTGTCCAGATCCCCATATCCGCTGGAGACCCCGGTCACCCCGTTGTGAGGGGTCTTGAACAGCTCCTCAATCTTGTCGACCGTCTGCTCCAGAATGAGCTTGAGCGGCTGTGGCCCCTCATTGGCGCTGGTGCGCTGCTCGGCAATCTTGAATACCTTGCTCTCGGCCAGATCGAGCAGATCGCCGGAGGTGCGGCCCTGGGGCTCGTAACCCGCTTCGACTATCTCGTTGGCAACCGAGATCATCTCCCGCACCACGGCGCGCTCGCGCACTATCTCGGCGTAGGCGCTGATGTTGGCGGCGCTCGGGGTATTCTTGGCGATCTCCACCAGATAGGCAAAACCTCCCGACTCTTCCAGCTGCTCGGAGCGCTCCAGCTCCTCCTGCAGGGTGATGAGATCGATGGGGTTGCCGGTATTGGAGAGGCGCGCCATGGCCTGGAAGATCAGCCGATGGGGACGGCTGTAGAAATCCTTGTCGATCACCCGCTCGGCGACCCTGTCCCAGGCCTCGTTATCCAGCATCAGGCCGCCCAGTACGGACTGCTCTGCCTCAAAAGAGTGGGGGGGGACTTTCAGCTGTTGTGTCTTGGCGTCTTTTTTCGCCGTCACTTGCTCTGCCATACACCTAAAAAACCGCAGCGGGAAGGGGACGAGAATTTTACAAAAGAAAGCCCGCCACCGCGAGCGCTAATCTGGCCACGGGCCGGATAAGCGACCAGGGCCGCCGCGATTTGCCAAGAGATCGCCGTTCGGGCAGGCTGGCACCTTGATAAATTCGTTCATGAATAATTCATGCCGGGGGTGTTACTCCTAGTGACAAGCTGCGACACATAGCGGGACTGGCAGCTTGCCATGCGCCTTGCCACTAACGGGGCATGCCCCATCCATTGCTGAGAGTGAAAGCGTCAAAATGAAAAAAATGCTGACCTTGTTTGCCTTGATCCTGGCCGTTGGCCTGGGGGCACCCATCGCCGAAGCCAAGAAATTTGGCGGCGGTAAATCTTTTGGCAAGAGCTACAAGACGGCGCCGGCCCAGCCTGCCGCCAAGCCCGTTGACAGCAAGAACCCGACAGTGGGCGCCCAAGGGGCTCCCAAGAAGAGCGGCATGATGGGTGGCCTGCTCGGCGGCCTGCTGGCCGGTGGCCTGTTTGCAGCCCTGCTCGGTGGCGGTGCCTTCGAAGGCCTGCAAGGCATGGACATGTTGCTGATAGCGGCTCTGGCCCTCGGCGCCTTCTTCCTGATCCGTGCCCTGCGCCGCAGCAAGGCGGCCCAGATGCCACAGCAGCAGCGAACGGCCTATGCCGGGGCAGGTTATCAGCCCCAGGCACCACAGCAGTTCGAGCAGAGCAGCAGCGCCCCCCAGGCGACCGGCTTTGCCGACAGCGATGTGCCTTTCCGTCTGCCGCCGGGCTTTGACATGAACGGTTTCCTGTCCGGTGCCCGCGATCACTACCGCACCCTGCAAGAGGCCTGGAACCAGAACGATCTGGAGAAGATGCGCGAGTATCTGAGCCCGGAGTTGTTCGAACAGCTCATCACAGAGCGTGCCGAACTGACCGGTGAGCAGCATACCGAAGTGATGTATGTGGATACCCAGCTGGTCCGCGCCGACCACGGCAGCGACTGGGCTCAGGTCAGCGTGCGCTTCAGCGGCCGCTACATGGACCGCCAGGAGCAGGTTGAGGAAGATATCAAAGAGGTGTGGCACCTGGAGCGCAACCTGGCCAAGGCCGGTGCCCCCTGGCATATCACTGGTATCGAACAGCTCTGATTCCTGCTTTGTTTGTTGAAAAAGCGACCTTATGGTCGCTTTTATCATTTGTAGAATGTGAAATGCACTGGTCTATCCCTCTCCCCCTCAGTAAACTCAGCGGCCATTTTCCACCAAGGTCAGGCTATGCCCCTCTCTTTCATGCGCAGCAACAAGCCTCGCCTGCTGAACAGCCTGTTGTCTCTCCTGTTGGTCGCACTCACCGCACTCACCGCGCTTTATTGGCAAACCCGATCCGACCTGCGTCAACAGGCTCACAACGCAGCCCTTGATGCCGTGGAACAGATCGATCAGGTATTGGAAGACAGTAAAGAAATAGCCATGCAGGCCACTCCCCTGGCGGGCAGCGCCTGCACGACGGCCGCGCGAGAACTGCGCATGCTGGCCGCCGCCTCTCCCTATATTCGCGCTATCAGTCTCACTCGCAATGGCCACCTTTATTGCTCTTCTATTTTCGAAGAGATCGATGTGCCTGAACACAGGGACAGCTACATAGGGGGTCAGTTGCGCCTACTCCCCAGCTCGGCCCTGGGCCGCCATTCTCAACTCTTTCTCTATCATCTGGACCTCGGCGGTACGGGTGTCCAGGTCGCTATCGACCCTTATAACCTGTTCCGCAATCTAGACTGGACTCTTACTGGTCCCCAGACCTTGATCAAGGTCGGCGATCGCTGGATTGGCACCCATGGCGTCATACATCTGGAGCCGCCGCCGCCGCTGATGGGGGATAACGTCCAGCTCGACTCCACTCTTTATCCCTATAGCGTGCGCTTTGGTTTCAGCCAGGCGCAGCTCCATCAATATCTGCTCGAACAGCAAAGGCCCGCCCTGCTGCTCTGCCTGGTGCTGGCACTCATGACGGGGCTCAGCGTCTACCGCTGGTGGTGGCACATATCCACCCCGACCCAGGAACTCAGGCGCGCCCTCGGCAACGGGGAGTTCATCCCCTATCTGCAACCCATCATAGATAGCCAGAGCAAGGCCATCCGTGGCTGCGAGGTACTGATGCGCTGGCAGCACAGGCATCAGGGGCTGATCCGCCCGGATCTCTTCATTCCCCTGGCCGAGGAGAGCGGCCTTATCGTCCCCATGACCCGCAGCCTGATGCAGCAGGTGAGCCAGGCACTTGCCCCTAAGGTTCACCTCCTTCCCCCTGACTTTTACTTCGGCTTCAACATCTGCGCCCGCCACTGCCAGGATCTCAGCCTGCTCGATGATTGCAAGGCCTTCCTGGCCGCCTTCGAGCGCCGAGACTTGGTACTGGTACTGGAGTTGACCGAGCGTGAGCTCATCACCCCCACCCTCATCACCGAGCAGCTGTTTGGCGCCCTCCATGAGTTAGGGGTCAAGATAGCGCTGGATGACTTTGGCACAGGCAATTCAAGCCTGAGTTATCTGCAAAAATTCCAGATAGACCTGCTCAAGATCGACAAGAGCTTCGTCGACATGATCGGTACAGACGCGCTCTCTCACCACATACTCGACAACACCATCAATCTGGCGACCCGCCTCGGTCTGGATACGGTTGCCGAAGGGGTCGAGACCCAGGAGCAGGCCGACTTTCTGCGCCAGCGCCAGGTGCACTTCCAGCAGGGGTACCTCTACGCCAAACCCCAGCCCCAGCAGCAGTTCCTGCTGCAGCTGAGCAAGCCGTCTCCATCGGCTGTCGCCCCGGGCGAAACGGAGTTGCTGACCCCCTCCTTCGACTAAGGCCCGGCGCCATCTCATTTCGTGGTGGGGACCCAGCACGGCACCGGCTTGCAGAGCGGCTGACGCCCAGATAAGAAAAGAGCCCGAATGGGCTCTTTTTCATGACACCGGCGGCAGGGGTCAGCTCACTGGGCCAACCCTGCCTCGCTACAGGATAAAGGTCGACACCTGTTTGCTCAGATCCGTGGCCCGACCCTTGAGGCCATGGGCCTGATCCAGGTCGCGCATGGCGGAGGCGGTGATCTCGTCACTCACATCCTTGATGGCCGTGGTGTTCTGGGTGATTTCGCCAGTCACCTGAGTCTGCTCCTCGGCGGCGGTGGCGATCTGGCCCGCCATGTCGGAGATGAGGGAGACCGCCTGGGTGATCTCCTCCAGGGCGGCGGCGGCGGCATCGGCATCCTGCACGCTGTTGTCCGCCAGCCCCTGGCTGGTCTGCATCAGGCTCACCGCACGGGCCGTGGTCTTTTGCAGGGTCTCGATGGTGGACTGGATCTCCTGGGTGGAGTCCTGGGTGCGGCGGGACAACACCCGCACCTCGTCCGCCACCACGGCGAAACCACGACCCTGTTCACCGGCACGGGCCGCTTCGATGGCGGCATTGAGCGCCAGCAGGTTGGTCTGCTCGGCAATGCCCTGGATGGTGGAGAGAATGCCGGAGATGGCCTGAGCATGACGGCTCAGCTCGCCAATCACTTCGGTCGCCTGCCCCACTTCACTGGCCAGGCTGTTGATGGATTGACGGGTCTGGTTCACGAGCTGCTTGCCCTGTTCACTGCTCTGGGCCGACTGCTGGGCCGCAGAGGCGGTGTTCTCGGCGTTGCCGGCGATCTCCATGGTGGCGCTCGCCATCTCGGTGACGGCGGTGGCGACCATGGTCACCTCCTGCTGTTGACGCTGCAGCTCTTCCACCGCGGCCTGGCTGGTCACCAGACTGCGCTCGGCGTCGGCATTCAGCTCATGGGCCAGATTGCGGATATGGCCGATCAGCTGATGCTGGCTGCCGACGAAGCGGTTGAAGCTGTTGGCCAGCTGACCCACCTCATCATTGGCATCTATCTTGATGCGCTGGGTCAGATCGCCATTACCATCGGCGATGCGGGCCAGGGCCTGGGAGACCTTGGCCAGGGGGCCAAGCAGCAGACTGACCAGCCAGGAGATGGCGAGGATGCTGCCCACCAGCACCACCAGCGCCATGGCGAGCTGGGTCATCAGCAAGGAGGAGAGCGGCGCCTCCAGGGTGGCCTTGTCCAGCACCAGCACCAGCTCCCAATCGGTATCGGGCACGTCCACCGCCAGCAGCAACTTGTCGCGCCCCTCGTTATCAAAGTAGGCAGGCACCAGGCTCTGGCTCGACTTGCTCTGATCGATCAGGGCATTGGTCAAGTCGTTGTCGATCTCGGTGGCCGGCTTCATCGCCTTGGCGGCATCCTTGTAGGCGATGACGGTGCCGTCCTTGTGCATCATGATGGCAAAACCGTCTGCCGGCAGGGTCATCTTGGTAACGTCATCGACCAGCGCGGCGATGGAGAGATCGCCGCCTACCACGCCGCCCTGGGCGGGTTGCGCCAGGGTGACCACCAGAATGTTGTAAGCCACGTCCAGATAAGGCTTGGTGACGATGAGGCCGCCCTTGCTCATGGCCTCCTGATACCAGCCACGGGAGCGAGGGTCATAGCCGTCGCGGTTGATGGAGGGATCCGAGTCATTCATCTTGCCATTGCCCTCACCAAAATAGGTGAGCTGGAAACGGCCGGAGACCTGGGCCTGCTGCAGGGCATTGAGGGGCTCGCTGCTTGCCTTGTTGCCCAGTGCCTGGATCACGTCGCGGCGGGCACTCAGCCAGTCGCTGACACTCTGTGCTTGCTGGTTACCCAAGCGCTGCACCTGTTCCTGACTGCCTTGCAGCAACAGGGACTTCTGGCTGGTATAGCTCTGCCAGGAGAGCAGCAGGATCACCAGGGAGAGAGCGATCACCACAGATAACAGTATCTTCTGCTTGAGTGAGAGGTTTTTCATCATGTGTGCTTCTTATGTCAGGAAGAGAGAGTGCCCATTAATGCCGTCGACATCTTTGTCTTGCAGACGTTAATAGCGGCGCGCTGGGGAAAATCTGAACCTTTATCTGCCTGTACCGCTAAAATTTTCACCCCCATGGGCAAAAATGCACCACTAATTGCCCCATCAAGTCCCACGAGGGGCGGGCAACCCTGTTTATTCCTTCCACAATTGGCTAGAATATCCCGTTTTTAAATCACATCGACCCCGAGAGTTTTCACGATGTTTGAAGTCAATCCTGTATTAAACAAGCTTAAGGAGCTGTCTGAGAGGACCGAGCTTCTTAGGGGGTACCTTTGACTATGACGCCAAGAAAGAGCGTCTAGAAGAGGTCAACGCCGAGCTGGAACAGCCCGACGTCTGGAATGAACCCGAGCGCGCACAGGCGCTGGGCAAGGAGCGCGTGTCGCTCGAAAACGTGGTCACTACCATAGACGTCTTGACACAAGGTGCTGAGGACGTCGAGATGCTGGTCAGCCTGGCCGTCGAAGGGGAAGATGAAGAGACCTTCAACGAAGCCGTGGCCGAAGCGGATGTGCTGGAAGCCAAGCTGGTGGATCTCGAGTTCCGCCGCATGTTCTCCGGTCAGCACGACGGCTCCGACTGCTACATCGATATCCAGTCCGGCTCGGGCGGTACCGAGGCCCAGGACTGGGCCAACATGGTGCTGCGCATGTACCTGCGCTGGGGCGACGCCCACGGCTACAAGCCGGAGCTGATCGAGCTCTCTGACGGCGACGTGGCCGGCATCAAGTCCGCCACCGTCAAGTTCACCGGCGAGTACGCCTTCGGCTGGCTGCGCACCGAGACCGGTGTGCACCGTCTGGTCCGTAAATCGCCGTTCGACTCCGGTGGCCGCCGCCACACCTCCTTCTGTTCGGTGTTCGTCTACCCCGAGATCGACGATGACATCGAGATCGACATCAACCCGGCCGATCTGCGCATCGACGTCTACCGTGCCTCGGGCGCCGGTGGTCAGCACGTCAACCGGACCGAGTCTGCGGTGCGGATCACCCACATCCCGACCGGGGTGGTGGTGCAGTGCCAGAACGACCGTTCCCAGCACAAGAACAAAGATCAGTGTATGAAGCAGCTGAAGGCCAAGCTCTACGAGCTGGAAATTCAGAAGCAGAATGCCGAGAAACAAGCCCTGGAAGAGACCAAGTCCGACATCGGCTGGGGCAGCCAGATCCGCTCTTACGTGCTCGATGATGCTCGTATCAAGGATCTGCGCACCGGCGTCGAGACCCGTAACACCCAAGCGGTGCTCGACGGCGACCTGGACAAGTTTATCGAAGCCAGCCTGAAATCAGGTCTGTAACACGCAGCAGGAATCACCATGTCTGAACAAAGCACCACTCCGGCAGTCGAGAACCAGCTCGAACTGAACAACGAGATGACCGAGCGTCGCTCCAAGCTGGCCGCCCTGCGCGCCCAGGGCAACCCCTTCCCCAACGATTTTCGTCGTGACAGCCTCTCCGGTGATCTGCACGCCGAATTCGACGACAAGAGCAGCGATGAGCTGACTGCCCTGGGTAAACGGGTGTCGATCGCCGGTCGTATCATGACCCGCCGCATCATGGGCAAGGCCTCCTTCGCCACCCTGCAAGACATGGCTGGCAAGATCCAGATCTACGTGACCCGTGACGATCTGCCGGAAGGCTTCTACAACGAGCAGTTCAAGAAGTGGGATCTGGGCGACATCGTCGGCGTGGAAGGCACCCTGTTCAAGACCCAGACTGGCGAGTTGTCGGTGCATGTCTCCACCATTCGTCTGCTGACCAAGGCACTGCGTCCGCTGCCAGAGAAGCACAAGGGCCTGACCGATCAGGAGGCGCGCTGCCGCCAGCGTTATCTGGATCTGATCGCCAACGAAGAGTCCCGCAAGACCTTCATGATCCGCACCCAGGTGGTCTCCGGCATCCGCAAGTTCTTCAATGAGAAGCGCTTCATGGAAGTGGAAACCCCCATGATGCAGGTCATCCCCGGTGGTGCCTCCGCGCGTCCCTTCGTCACCCACCACAACGCGCTGGACATCGACATGTACCTGCGTATCGCCCCCGAGCTCTATCTGAAGCGTCTGGTGGTCGGTGGGTTCGAGCGCGTCTACGAGATCAACCGCAACTTCCGTAACGAAGGGATCTCGGTGCGTCACAACCCCGAGTTCACCATGATCGAGTTCTACATGGCCTATGCCGATTACATCGATCTGATGGACCTGACCGAGGAGCTGCTGCGCACCCTGGCCCAGGACATCCTGGGTGACACCCAGATCCGTTACGCCAAAGAGGGTGAAGAGGGCCTGACCATCGATTTCGGTCAGCCGTTCCAGCGCCTCACCATGGTGGACTCCATCCTGAAGTACGCCGAGGGCGTCACCCTGGAAGATCTCGCCACCCTGGAGAGCGCCAAGGCCGTCGCCAAGCGTCTGCACATCGAGCTGATGAAGGGCTGGGAGCTGGGCCACGTGATCACCGCCATCTTCGAAGAGACGGTGGAACACATGCTGCTGCAACCGACCTTCATCACCGAATACCCGGCCGCTGTCTCCCCCCTGGCCCGTCGCAACGACGCCAACCCGGACGTGACCGACCGCTTCGAGTTCTTCATCGGTGGCCGCGAGCTGGCCAACGGCTTCTCCGAGCTCAACGATGCGGAAGATCAGGCCAAGCGTTTCCAGGATCAGGTGAACCAGAAAGAAGCGGGTGACGACGAAGCCATGTTCTACGACGCCGACTTCGTGACCGCGCTGGAACACGGTCTGCCGCCCACCGCCGGTCAGGGCATAGGTATCGACCGCCTGGTGATGCTGTTCACCAACAGCCACACCATCCGCGACGTCATCCTGTTCCCGGCCCTGCGCCCGCAACAGAAGTAAGCACTCTGGCAGGCTTGACCTGCCCCTTGAGCGCAACGAAACGCCCCGCAACTGCGGGGCGTTTTTTATGGGTTGGATCAGCCTATCTCTTGCTCAGCCACTGAGGCTTGTCACACTGGCAGCAACCACTCACCCCGGCTCAGGATCAGCGCCCGCCCCGTCATCTGCACCCTGTCACCTGCCAGCCGCAGTAACAACTCACCACCCCGCCCTGAAGCCTGATAGGCCCTGAGCTCCGTTTTGCCCAGACGCTTGCCCCAGAAGGGCGCCAGGGCGCAGTGGTTGGAGCCGGTGACCGGATCTTCCTCCACCCCGACCCAGGGGGCAAAGTAGCGGGACACGAAATCTATCGCCGGATCCTCCCCGGGGGCGGTGACGATGAGTCCCCGTCCAGGCAGGGCGCGCAGGGCCTGAAAATCGGCTTTGATGGCACGCACCTCGGCCTCACTATCCAACTCCAGTACAAATTTGGCCCCTGCGGCCAGGCAGTGACGAGGGTTGACCCCGAGCGCCTGACCGTAAGCGGCGTCCAGCGTCAGCGGCGCCATCGCGATGGCAGGGAAATCGAGCCGGATCCCCCCCTCCGCCTGCACCGCCGTCAGCAAGCCACTGCGGGTATCGAAGCGCAGTGGCTGGGCAGGGAGAGCCAAACCCAGCGCCCAGATCACATGAGCCGCCGCCAGGGTGCCGTGGCCGCACAAATCCACTTCAAGCTGCGGCGTGAACCAGCGCAGTCGATAGTGATCCCCTGTGATGGCCTCCAGGAAGGCGGTCTCGGAGAGGCAGAACTCGGCGGCCATGCGCTGCATGGTGGCTTCATCGAGTCCCTGACTCAGCACCACCATGGCGGGGTTGCCGGTGAAAGGGGCATGGGCGAAAGCATTGACGTGAAACAGACGGATCATCGGGGCTCCAGGCAGACAGATGGAAGGCACTGACTCTAACAAAGATCGCCCTCCCCCAGACATGCCTTCCTGTGGGCAGGGATCTGCAAGGGAGATTTCACACTTTTTAATGCCTCAATCGAATAAAAAAGACATTTTTATTCTTTGTTGTTATTCATGCCAAGCCTTAATCTGACCAAAATTCAGACCATGGAAGACCTGTGTGATGCAATTGACGGACTCTTTGACCAACATAACTCCCCTCTCCAATGAGCAGCAGCGCCAGCTAACCCAGGCCCTGGGCACGCTCAACAGCCAGCAGCTGACCTGGGTCAGCGGTTATCTCTATGGTCTGGTCCAGGCCGGTGGCGCTGTCAGTGCGGCGCCTGTCCTGCCCGCCAGCGCCGGTGGCAGCCTGACTATCTTGTACGGCTCCCAGACCGGCAATGCCAAAGGAGTGGCCAGTGCCATCGAGAAACAGGCCCAGGCACAGGGATTACCCACCACGCTGATCTCCATGGCCGACTACAAGCCCAAGCAGCTCAAGAAAGAGAGCCACCTGCTGATCGTCGTCAGCACCTATGGCGAGGGCGAGCCGCCCGAGCCCGCGGTCGATCTCCACGAGCAGCTCAAGAAGGGCAAGCTCGGCAAGCTCGATGGCGTCAAGTTTGCCGTACTGGGGCTGGGAGACAGCTCCTATGAGTTCTTCTGCAAGACCGGCCAGGATTTCGATGGCTGGCTGGCTCAGGCCGGGGCTGAACGTATCGCGCCCCTGGCCGGTCTGGATGTGGACTACGAAGCGGGTGCCAAAGCCTGGACAGAACAGGCGCTGGCGGCCGTCGCCGCGACCCTGAATGCGGGGCCGGTCGGCTCGGTGGCCGGTGCCGTCAAGAGCGCGGTCGGTCACAGTCAATATGATAAAGCCAACCCCTTCCCGGCCCGGCTGTCTGTGAATCAGAAGGTCACCGGCCGTGATTCGACCAAGGATATCCGCCACATCGAGATAAGCCTCGAAGAGTCCGGCATCACTTATCAACCCGGTGATGCCCTCGGCGTCTGGTTCGATAACGAGGCCGCGCTGGTGGACGAACTGCTGGCCCTGGCCAGCCTGTCCGGCGAGGAGCCAACCGAGCAGGGCAACCTGCGTGCGGCCCTGACTCGCAACTTCGAGCTGACCCGCTTGCATGGCGGCTTTATCACGGGTCTGGCCGCCATCTCCAACGATGCGGCACTGCACGACATCGCCGGTGACAAGGCTCAGCTCAACGCCCTGGTCGCCAGCGCCCAGGTCGTCGATGTGCTCAAGCGCTTCCCGACGCCCTTGAGCGTGGAACAGCTGGTCGGCCTGCTGCGTCCCCTCACCCCCCGCCTCTACTCCATCGCCTCCGCCATGAGCGAAGTCGAGGAGGAGGTGCACCTCACCGTCGCCGTGGTCCGTTATCCCCAGCAAGATGGCACCCTGCGCAGTGGCGCCGCCTCCTCCTATCTGGCCGATCGGCTGGATGAGGATGCCGAGGTGCGGGTTTTCGTGGAGCACAACGACAACTTCCGCCTGCCAGCCAACCCCGCCACCCCCGTCATCATGGTGGGCCCGGGCACCGGCATAGCGCCGTTCCGCGCCTTCTTGCAAGAGCGTGATGCCATCGGAGCCTCGGGTAAAAACTGGCTCTTCTTCGGCAACCCCCACTTCACCCAGGATTTCCTCTATCAGCTGGAGTGGCAGCGTTATGTGAAGAGCGGCCTGCTGTCGAACATCTCCCTGGCTTTCAGCCGGGATCAGGCCAGCAAGATTTATGTGCAAGACAGATTGCGTGAACAGGGTGCAGAGTTGTTCTCCTGGCTTGAGGCGGGTGCCCACTTCTATGTGTGTGGCGACGCCAACCACATGGCCAAGGATGTGCAGGAAGCCCTGCTGGATGTGATTGCCCAACATGGCCACAAGAGCCGTGAAGAAGCAGAAGAGTATTTGAGCGAATTGCGTCGTGCCAAACGTTACCAAAGGGATGTCTACTGATGAGCAAGCAAACAATCTCAACACAAGAAGCGGGGCCGGTTGCAGGGCCGCTGTCCGACAACGAGCGGCTCAAGCGCGAGAGCAACTTCCTGCGCGGCACCATAGAGCAGGATTTGCAGGATCCCCTGACCGGCGGCTTCAACGGCGACAACTTCCAGCTGATCCGCTTCCATGGCATGTACCAGCAAGATGACCGCGACATTCGTCCGGAACGCACCGCCCAGAAGCTTGAGCCCCTGCACAACGTCATGCTGCGCGCCCGTCTGCCCGGTGGCATCATCACCCCGGCCCAGTGGCAGGTGATCGACAAGTTCGCCGAAGATCACAGCCTGTATGGCAGCATTCGCCTCACCACCCGTCAGACCTTCCAGTTCCACGGGGTGCTCAAGCGCGACATCAAGCTGATGCACCAGACCCTCAACAGCACCGGCATCGACTCCATCGCCACCGCCGGGGATGTGAACCGCAACGTGCTCTGCACCAGCAACCCGGTCGAATCCGAGCTGCACCAGGAGGCCTACGAGTGGGCCAAGCAGATCTCCGAACACCTGCTGCCCAAGACCCGCGCCTATGTGGAGATCTGGCTCGATGGCGAGAAGCTCGGCGACGATGAGGAACCCATCCTCGGCTCCAACTATCTGCCGCGCAAGTTCAAGACCACAGTGGTGATCCCGCCCCACAACGACATCGATGTGCATGCCAACGATCTCAACTTCGTGGCCATTGCCGAAGGCGGCAAGCTGGTGGGCTTCAACGTGCTGGTCGGTGGCGGACTGGCCATGACCCACGGCGACACCAGCACCTATCCACGCAAGGCGAGCGACTTCGGCTTTATCCCGCTCTCCCACGTGCTGGAGGTGGCGGCCGCCGTGGTCAGCACCCAGCGCGACTGGGGCAACAGAGTCAACCGCAAGAACGCCAAGACCAAATACACCCTCGAACGAGTGGGCGTGGCGGCGTTCAAGGCCGAGGTGGAGAGCCGCGCCGGCATCACCTTCGCCGACAGTCGCCCCTATGAGTTCACCAGCCGTGGGGATCGCTTCGGTTGGGTTGAGGGCATAGACGGCAAGCACCACCTGACCCTCTTTATCGAGAATGGCCGCCTGCTGGACTTCCCAGGCAAGCCGCTCAAGACCGGGATGCTGGAGATTTCCCGCGTGCATCAGGGGGATTTCCGCCTGACCGCCAACCAGAACCTGATCATCGCCGGGGTGCCCGCCAGCGAGAAGTCACGGATCGAAGCCCTGGCTCGCCAATACGGCCTGCTGGACGATGGGGTGAGCGAGCAGCGCAAGCAGTCCATGGCCTGTGTGGCCCTGCCCACCTGCCCGCTGGCGATGGCGGAAGCCGAACGCATGCTGCCCGCCTTCGTCACCGACATCGAAGCCTTGCTCGGCAAGCACGGCCTGGCCGATGACGCCATCATCTTCCGGGTCACCGGCTGCCCGAATGGTTGCGGGCGCGCCATGCTGGCGGAGGTGGGACTGGTGGGCAAGGCCCCCGGTCGCTACAACCTCTACCTGGGCGGCAATCTGGAAGGGACCCGGATCCCGCGCATGTATCAGGAGAACATCACTGAGCCGCAGATCCTGGCCGAACTGGATGCCCTGATCGGCCGCTGGGCCAAGGAGCGCAACCCGGGGGAATGCTTCGGTGACTTCGTGATCCGCGCCGCCATCGTCGCCCCCGTGGTCAACTCGGCCGTGGACTTCTACGCAGCCTGATCCCAAGGGCGCCCCGCATTGCCGCGACGCCCGCTTTTCTTCACAGAGCGAGACACTGAGATGACACTGGATCTGACCCTATTGCTCAACCTCTCCAAAGAGGAGCAGGTCGCCGCCCTGGCCCCCCACAACCGTGAGCTGGAGGCCATGAGCGCCCCCGAGCGGGTGCGCTGGGCCCTGGCCAATCTGCCAGGACAGCACATCCTCTCTTCCAGCTTCGGCATTCAGGCCGCATTGATGCTGCACCTGGTGAGTCGCGAGCAAGGTGACGTGCCCGTGGTGCTGACCGATACCGGCTACCTCTTCCCCGAGACGTACCGCTTCATCGACGAACTGAGCGAGCGGCTCAAGCTCAATCTCAAGATCTACCGCTCCGAGCTGTCCCCTGCCTGGCAGGAGGCCCGTTTCGGCCTGCTGTGGGAGCAGGGAGTGGAGGGGATCACCCGCTACAACCAGCTCAACAAGGTCGAGCCCATGGACAGGGCGCTGCGGGATCTCGGCGCGCAAACCTGGTTCTCCGGTCTGCGCCGGGAGCAGTCAGGCAGCCGTGGCAACTTGCCAGTGCTGGCCATCCAGCGCGGCCGTTTCAAGTTCCTGCCGGTGATCGATTGGAGCAACAAGGACGTCTTCTATTACTTCAAGGAGTTCGACCTGCCCTACCACCCCCTGTGGGAGCAGGGCTATCTCTCGGTGGGCGACGTTCACACCACCGCCAAGTGGGAGCCGGGCATGAGCGAGGAGCAGACCCGCTTCTTCGGCCTCAAGCGAGAGTGCGGCCTGCATGAAGAGAGCGGCGAGAACGACGGCTCCGGGATCTAAGCGCCTGTTTACCCCATGAAAAAGGCCCGGATCATGCCGGGCCTCTTCATATTCGGCTCATAACTTGCGGCCGAGTCGCTTCTCTATCTGGCGCCGCTCCCAGTCGGGGCCGAGCCACTTGGGCAGCTTGAACAGATTGAAGGCGTGAGCCGTCAGACCTATACCCCAGCCCAGCATGGGCCACCAGGCCCAGATATGCCCCGGGCTGGTCACCAGATTGATGACCCACAGCAGGCTGATCACCAGCCCATAGCTGATGAGGTGGCCGTAGAATCCCTTGAGATCCTCGACAAACTTCATCGCCTCGCGCTCTTCCAGCGACACCCCGGATCCCGTCTCCATGCTTGTTTCCCTCATCTCGCTCTCCTGCAGTTGACTGATATCGAGTTCGAAGACGGCGGCCAGGGCCTTGAGGGATTCGAGGCCGGGGGCCTGCCCCCGCTCTATCCGTTGCACTGTGCGGACACTCAGCCCCGACATGGTAGCCAATTGATCCTGTGACCAGCCGCGCTGCAATCTCAACTTCCTGACAATCATCGATGAACTCCTTGTGGTATTGACGAGAGCAAGCGTACCCGGCCTGGCAGTAATCCTTGACGACAGCGACCCGACATCTGCGCGACAGCCTTTTTAGATCAACATCTTATAGAATAAGTTGCACAAATAAAAACGCCCGGCTCAAGAGCCGGGCGTGATCAGATGACAGACTGCTGACACCTATTTGGCGGCGCGAGCCTCCGTCAGCCACTGCTTGACCAGGCTATCATGCCCCTTGATCCAGGCATCGGCGTGCCGCTCTATGTCGGCGGGCTTGTTCTGACCCTGCTTCATCAGGCTATTCTGGACGTTGATGTCGTTGATGGGCAACTTCATCTCGTCAAACAGTTTGGCCGCCGACGGATTGGCCTCGGCGAAGACGCGGTTGGCCACTATGTGCATGGTGTTCATCTCGAAACCATAGTTCTTGCCATTGGCCAGCTTGGTGTCGCCATCGCGGCCATCCGGCAGCGCGGTGAAGGGCACTTCCAGCCAGACCACATCCTTGCCCGGGATCAGATCGCCACTGACCCAGTATGGGGTCCAGGTGTAATAAAACACCGGCTTGCGTTCCTTGTAGCGGGTAATGGTGTCGGCAATGATGGCCGCATAGTTACCCTGCTGGTGAGTCACCGTCTTGTCCAGGCCAAACACCTTGAGTTGATGATTGATCACCCCCTCACAGCCCCAACCCGGATTGCAACCGGCCAAGTCGGCCTTGCCATCGCCGTCACTGTCAAACAGGGCCGCCAGCTTGGGATCCTTCAGTTGCGCGATATTGGTGATGCCGTACTTGTCGGCTGTCAGCTTGTCGATGAGGTAGCCCTGAGCCGCCCCCGTCACATAGGTGCCTTCACGATAGAACTTGGTGTCACCGCCCGCTTTTTCGTATTTGTCCTTGTGCAGCGGATCCCAGTTGAACGCGAGGAAGGTCGCATCGCCGCTGGCGACCGAGGCATAGCCCACGTTGTAATCCGCCTCTTTGGCGGGTTTGACGTCATAGCCAAGCTCGCCGAGCAGCTTGCTCACCAGCAGGGTCTGAAATGCCTCCTCCGGTACGCTGCTCTGAATGGGTTGCACCGGGACGCTGGCCATGGCGGTGGTGCTCAGTAACAGGCTTGCCAGGGTCAATCCCTTGGTGATGGCTCTCATAGTATTTCTCCTTTGGTGTGATTCTGATGATGGCGGCCGAACGGGGCGAGCAGCAGGCCGATGGGGCCTCGCTGATACCAGCGACCGGTACGCTCGGCGCTGGATTGGCCCATGGCCTGGGTGAGACGGTCGAGCACTATGGCCAGCAGCACTATGCCGAGCCCGCCGACCGAGGCCATGCCCATGTCGAGACGGCCTATGCCGCGCAGGACCATCTGGCCCAGCCCGCCCACCGCAATCATGGAGGCGATCACCACCATGGAGAGGGAGAGCATCAGCGACTGGTTGACCCCGGCCATGATGGTCGGCATGGCCAGCGGAAGTTGTACCTTGAACAGCAGTTGCCGTGGGCTGGCACCAAATGAGTGACCCGCCTCGATGAGATCCGCCGGTACCTGGCGAATGCCGAGTATGGTCAGCCGGATCATGGGTGGCAGGGCGAAAATGATGGTCACCACCACCCCTGGCACGTTGCCTATGCCAAACAGCATGACGATGGGGATCAGGTAGACGAAGGCTGGCGTGGTCTGCATGGCATCAAGCAGGGGCCGGGTCCAGGCGGTGGCCCGCTCGCTACGGGCCAGCAAGATGCCGGCAGGCAGACCAATCAACATGCAAAACAGCAGGGAGGTCATCACCAGGGCCAGGGTGACCATGGCATCGGACCAGGCCCCGATGAGGCCAATCCCGATGAGAGAACCCAGGGTGCCAAGTGCCATGCGCCCACTGACCAGCTGCCAGGCGATCAGGGTCAAGAGGCCCACCATCAGGGCGGAAGGCACGCTCTGCAGCGCCTGGGTCAAGGCGTTGAGGGTCACCTCGACCGGTGCACGAATCACCTGGAACAGGGGTCTGAAGTGGGTCACCAGGACACCGATCCCCTCTTCAACCCAGATATCGAGGGGCAACCAGGCCTGCTGGAAAGGATCCAGCAGATCCAGCGCCGGTTTTTCATCGGCCACGGCTATCTGGTTCTGCCAATCGTTGCTGGCGACCGCGGTCTGGGTAGTGCTGCCCCAGGGATCCGCCTCGGCTTGCGTCGTCGGGGTTTCGGCCCAGGGATCCGGAGCGGCGCCAGGGGCTTCATCGGCCCAGGCTGGGTGTGCGGCCAGCAACAGGGTCGCCAGGCAGAGGGATAACAGATGCTTCATGCCGGGGTACTCCTGTCCAGGGTATTGAGCAGATTGGCCTTGGAGATAAGCCCCAGGTAAGTACCATCCTCTTCGATCACCGGCACCTGACAGGGTGCGGCTGCCACCTGACTGATCAGCTCATGCAAGGGGGTATCCGCCAGCAAGGGGCTCACCTCCTCGAGCAGGGCCTGATCCAGGCTGCCCTTGCTCGCCACGGCACAGGCCAGGGAATCGAGAGAGACGACACCGACGAAGTGTCGGCTGCGATCGATCACATAACCAAACTCCCGCTCCTGCTCCTTGAGCTGACGCAGGGCGTTGGCCGGGCCATCCGTGATGTGTTTCTTGATGAGCGGGGTCTGTTTGCGGCTGGCGATGTCACGGGCGCTGAACACATTGGCGAGATCCACGCCGCGAAAGAAGGCACGCACATAATCGTTGGCTGGCTGACTCAGGATCTCATCCGGGGTGCCGACCTGGATCACCTGGCCATCCTGCATGATGGCGATGCGATCGCCGATGCGCATCGCCTCGTCCAGATCGTGGGAGATGAAGACGATGGTGCGCTGGTGATTGGCTTGCAGCTTGAGCAACTCGTCCTGCATCTCGGTGCGAATGAGGGGGTCTAGCGCAGAAAACGCCTCATCCATCAACAGGATATCGGGGTCATTGGCCAGGGCGCGGGCCAGGCCGACCCGCTGCTTCATGCCACCGGACAGAGCGTCAGGATAGGCGTCCGCCCACTTGTCCAAACCTACCTGAGCCAGCGCCTGACGGGCACTGCGATGACGATCGTCCTGGGATACCCCAGCCAGCTCCAGACCAAAAGCGGCGTTGTCCAATACCGTCAGGTGCGGCATCAAGGCGAAGGATTGGAACACCATGCTGATCTTCTTTCGGCGCACCTGACGCAACGCCTCATCCGAGATGACGGCGATGTCTTCACCATCGATCAACACCTGTCCTCGGGTCGGCTCTATCAGCCGGTTGAGCAGGCGTACCAGGGTGGATTTGCCAGATCCCGACAACCCCATCACCACGAAGATCTCTCCTTCATGGATCTGCAGATTCACATCATGCACACCGAGGGTCTGCCCAGTCTTTTGCAAGATACCGGCACGATCATCACCCTCTTCCAATAACTTGAACGCCTTGTCAGGTTGCTCTCCAAAGATTTTATACAGGGTCTTTACTTCCAGTTTGACTGTCATGTTGCCCTTTCTAATTGATTAAAACGCCATCGCCATGGCATGGCCATGGTGAAATTCACTTTATACACTAAACAATTTTTGAGTGAATTTAAAGGCTAAATAACATCCACCAGCCCACAATAAATAACTAAACCACTGATCTTAAACCATAAAACACGATAATAACAATTTCTATTATCAGGTTGAGGCACCAAGCCAGAATATTTTGACCATGTAATTATTTAATGTTCTAAACTAAATTTAATGCTTGAGCCTCAGAGCATCAAACTCCTGGAACAGATGCCTCTTTTCCACCACTGCAACAGGAGGGCCTGATCAGCCGACACCGAAGCAGGCAGAGCCAGCAATGGGCAGAAAAAAGCAGGAGGAAATAGGGATTAAAATCAGGATAAATTGATAAAAATCGGCAAAGTTGCCGCTAAATTCCATAAACGTCGAACATATGAATGGTTGCCGAAACCAATGAGATGACGTGCAGTGGATGGCAAGAATGAGACCGAAGATCAGAACGTCAGAAGGCCAGAAGGTCAGAAGGTCAGAAGGTCAGAAGGTCAGAAGGTCAGAAGGGGATAAAAAGGGTGGGGAGGTCTGTCAATCGCGAGTGAAAACCCGGTGTCTGTACACCGGGTTTGCGGGCCATCAGAGCGAGCGCATTACCTCGGCACCCAGGGCGAAGGAGTGCAAGCGGGCCTGATGATCGAAGATGGGGCCATTGAACATGAGTTCATCGGCCTGAGTTTCGGCCAGCAATGCCTGAATGCCATGGCGGATGGCCGCTTTATCACCCACCAGGGAGCGAGACAGCGTCTTCTCCATGGCCACCAGCTCATGGGGTGCCCAACCTGTCAGCTCCTCGACCGGCGCCGGCAATTCCCCGGCATCTCCCCGATAGAGCCGTAAAAACTGCTGCTGTACTGTGCTCAGCAGAAAGCGGGCCTCGGCCGTGCTCTCGGCGGCAATCAGATTGACGCAGACCACGGCATACGGCTCGGGCCAACGCACCGAGGGGCGGTACTGACTGCGATAGATCTCCAGCGCTTGCGACAACAGCGCCGGGGCAAAATGGGAAGCAAAGCCGAACGGCAACCCCATGGTCGCCGCCAACTGGGCGCTGTAAAGGCTGGATCCGAGCAGCCAGACTGGCAGCTTGAGTCCCAGCCCCGGCACGGCGCGTACCGGGCCAGGCTCATCACCGAAATAGGCCATCAACTCTGCCACATCGGCAGGGAAATCATCCACCTCACCGATCCGCTGACGGCGCAGGGCCTGCATGGTGCGCTGATCCGAACCTGGTGCCCGGCCAAGACCCAGATCGATCCTGCCCGGATAGAGGGATTCCAGGGTGCCAAACTGCTCGGCGATCACCAGAGGAGAGTGATTGGACAACATGATGCCACCGGCGCCCAGACGCAGGGTATGGGTACCCGCAGCCAGATGACCAATCAACACCGAGGTGGCCGCACTGGCGATCCCCGGCATGTTGTGATGTTCGGCCAGCCAATAGCGGTGATAACCCCAGGCCTCGGCCTGCTGGGCCAACTCAAGGGAGCGACGGAAAGAATCGGCGGGGCGGGAACCGACGGGGACAGGCACCAGATCCAGTACCGAATAGGGAACACCCATGACTCACTCCTGTGGATGAGAAAACCCCCACTCTATCACTAGCTCTGAATGAGACACAATCATCCATCACTGGCGATCTCGATGCCATGAGCCACACTCATTGCTGGCCAACCATGGATGAGTGGCCATCACAAGGATCTGGACCATGAGGCAATCCGGCTCACAACGCCGCCCTTTCTATGTGCACATAGCCACTCTGTTTATCGGCCTGTTCTGTCTGTTCGGTGCCCTCTTGATACTGCAGCAATTCGCACAGCATCGTGCTCAGGGCATGGCACACGAATATCAGAATTTTCAGCAATATAGGGAGCGGCTGGCCCTCGCATTGCAGCTCAACGAACGTCCCGCCCGAACCAGTCTCAAGCTACTCAGGGCCGGTTCACTGATGCAGGCAGACGATCTGGAGGCGCGACTGACATTTTTGCCCCAGCTCATCGAAGTACTGGCCAGCAACCACGGTTATGGCGCCATCTATGTCGGCTATGACAACGGTGACTTCTTTCTGGTGCGAACCCTGACCGAGCGAGTCAAGGTGCAGCTGGGTTCACTGCCAGAAGGCAGCAACATTCTGGTGCAGAGCCTCGCCAGAGGCCAAGGCGACTACCTCTACTATGATGCCCGCCAGCAGTTGATTGCCCGCCAGCCCATCCCCGACTACCAGTTCGATCCCCGCGCCAGGCTCTGGTATCAGCAGGCGCTTCACCACAATGGCATCACCAGCACAGCCCCCTATCTCTTTTTCACCACCAAGGAGCCAGGCATCACACTGGCGATGGCCAGCCAGGATCGCAAAGCGGTGATCGGCATCGATGCCAGTGTCGAGCGCATCTCGGCACTCATCGGCAAGATGCAGCAGGAGGGAACCCAACTGGTACTGTTCGATCGTCATGCCACCCTGCTGGCCACGGATCCGGCCCAACTACCCGGCTACGACAGACTGCGAGTTCTCCCCAAGATCTCGACCCTGAGCGATCCCGTCTTTACCCTGTTGCAGCGCCGGCTGAGCGCCGAACCCGAACTGCTCAAGGGGCGCCACGCCCTGACCCTCGACGATCCAGAACGGGGGGAGTGGCAGGTCAACCTCTCTCCAGTCGGGGAGGGATCGTCCTACTACCTCGGGCTGCTCATCAGTAGCGAACGCCTGTTTGCGGATGCCAAGCGTCAGGCCTTGCACAATCTCGGCAATGCCCTGCTGGCCTTGTTGCTCATGCTGCCTATCATCTGGTTTGCGGCCAGACGCACGGCCACCCCCCTGCTAGCCCTGACCCGAGAGGCCGAACGTATTCAGCATTTCGACTTTAGCGAAGGTGAACATACCCACTCCTCCATTCAGGAGATAGAGGATCTCTCCCGCACCATGTCAGGCATGCGCCTGACCCTGGGCAACTTCATGAACATGGGCAGAGCCCTTGGCGCCGAGCACGACATGGATGCACTGTTCAAATTGGTGCTCAGTGAGACCATATCCGCAGCGGGGGCGATCGGGGGAGCCCTCTATCTGGTCGAGTCCGGGCAGTTGCGGCCCGTCAGGGCCTTCTGGCAGGGTCAACTTCTGCAGCGGTTCGATGGTGATCCCCTGCTGCGCCCCGTCTTGCGGGGCGAGCGGGTGAGTCTGGCCCTGGAGAGCGGGATATGGCATCGCCATCTGAGTGGCTGGGGGGATTATCCGGGCCCAGGACAGCTGGTAGCCGAACCCTTGCTCAGTCACAACCAGGAAGTGACCGGGTGTCTGCAGATCTTGTTACCCCCCTGCTCCCCTGATGAACTGGCGGCTCGCATCAGTCTGATCGAGGCACTGGCCGGCACCTCGGCCTCGGCCATCGAAAATCAGCGCCTGCTCGCGGAGCAAAAGCAGTTATTGGAGTCCTTCATCGAGCTCATCGCCGGCGCCATCGATGCCAAGAGCCCTTACACGGGCGGTCACTGCCAGCGCGTCCCCGAGCTGACCCGGCTGCTGGCCGAAGCCGCGAGCGCAGAGCGCCATGGCCCCTTTGCCGATTTCCGTCCCAATGCCCAGGAGTGGGAAGCCATCCACATCGCCAGCTGGCTGCACGACTGTGGCAAGGTGACCACCCCCGAGTTCGTGGTCGACAAGGCAACCAAGCTGGAAACCCTCTACGACCGCATCCACGAGATCCGCACCCGCTTCGAGGTGCTCAAGCGCGATGCCCACATCGCAGCCCTGAGTGAACAGCTGTCAGAGCAGCAGTGCAGCCTCGCCCGCACGGCCGTGGCCCCGGCCTGGGCCGAGCTCGATGCCGAGTTTGCCTTCGTGGCCGAGTGCAATCAGGGCGGTGAGTGGATGGCACCCGAGCGGCTCGAGCAGTTGCAACGGATTGCCAGTCGCAGCTGGCTACGCACTCTGGATGACCGGCTTGGCATAGGCGTCGAGGAGTTCAAACGCCATGGCAGGGCCCCACTCCCCCTGCCCTGCCGCGAATCCTTGCTGGCTGACAAGCCCGAGCACAGGATCCCCCGCCCCGACCACGATAGACTGGAGACTGACAATCCCTGGGGCTTCACGGTGAAGGTGCCCGAGTGCCTCTATGATCGCGGTGAGCTCCACAATCTCGGCATTCGACGGGGCACCCTGAGCGAGGAGGAGCGCTACAAGATAAATGAACACATCATCCAGACCATCAGGATGCTGGAGCGGTTGCCCTTCCCCCGCCACCTGAAACAGGTGCCAGAGATAGCGGGCGGCCATCACGAAAAGATCGATGGCAGCGGTTATCCGAGGGGGCTAAACCGGGCGCAGATGAGCATACCGGCCCGCATCATGGCCATCGCCGACATCTTCGAGGCGCTGACCGCGAGCGATCGTCCCTACAAGTCAGGCAAGAGTCTCAGCCAGTCCCTCGCCATCATGAGCCAAATGGCCAATGAGGGTCACATTGACCCGGATCTCTTCTCCCTCTTTCTGCGCAGCCGTATCTGGCAACAATATGGTCAGCGCTTCCTGGACGAGGCGCAATGCGATCAGGTCAATCTGGCTGCCTTCTCCAATCCGGGGCCGAGTGAGCCTGCCTCGCTCCTCAGGTCCCGGGATCTCAAGCCTTCCCGGCAGACCAGCAAGCGCCCTCCCCCTGGCTGACACAACAGGTCGCCGGGCTATCCGCCCTGGGACGGCCCCCCGTGACTAGTGAGGGGCAAGTTCGGCACTCATCAACTCCTTCATGCGAAACTTCTGCAGTTTGCCGGTGACCGTCATGGGATACTCATCCACGAAACGGATATAGCGTGGCACCTTGAAGTAGGCGATGCGGGCCGACAGGAAGTGTTTAATCTCCTCTTCATCGGCATCACAGCCGGGCCTGAGCTTGATCCAGGCACAGACCTCCTCGCCATAGCGATCGCTGTCGATGCCAAACACGGCGGCATCCTGTACCGCAGGATGATCGTAGAGCCGCTCCTCCACTTCCCGGGGATAGATGTTCTCGCCACCCCGGATGATCAGCTCCTTGCTGCGCCCCACGATCTGCACATAGCCTTCGCTATCCATGACCCCTATGTCGCCGGAGTGCAACCAGCCCTCGCCATCTATCGTGGCGGCCGTCTTGGCCGGATCCTGCCAATAACCGCTCATGACGTTGTAGCCACGGCAGCAGATCTCCCCCTTCTCCCCTATGGGCACCGTCTCACCGCTGGGGTCGACCAACTTTATCTCGGTATGGCCGATAGCCCGTCCGACCGTGGTGACTCGCTTGTCGAGGGGGCAATCCACCGCCGTCATGTGATTGATGGGGCTGCACTCTGTCTGACCATAGGCGATGGTCACCTCGGTCATGTGCATCAGGGTCTGTACCCGCAACATCAATGGCTCCGGGCAGATGGCCCCGGCCATGATGCCGGTACGCAGGGAGCCGAGATCGAACTCGGCGAAGTTCGCAAGCTCCAGCTCGGCGATGAACATGGTTGGCACCCCATGCAAGGCGGTACAACGCTCCTCACTGACCATCTGCAAGGTGATGGCGGCGTCGAACGCCTCACTGGGGAAGAGGGCGCAGGCCCCCACACTCAGACAGACCAGGTTGCCGAGCACCATGCCGAAGCAGTGATAGAGGGGCACAGGGATGCAGAGCCTGTCGTGCTCGGTCAGTCCCATGCCGGCGGCAACCAGCAGACCATTGTTGAGTATGTTGTTGTGGCTCAGGGTCGCGCCTTTCGGGCTGCCCGTGGTGCCCGAGGTGAACTGGATATTGATGGGATCCGAGGCCTTGAGCCCGGCTGACACCCTTTGCAGGGCGCAAGCATCCTGTTCATCGCCCAGGGTGAGCAGGGCGTCGAAGTTGAGCATGCCCGGGCTCTTATCCTCCCCCAGGCGCACCACCCAGGCCAGACTCGGCAAGGCGGCCGCCTTGAGAGATCCGGGCGCTGAACTGTCCAATTCAGGGGCCAGCTCGGCCAGGATGGCAAGATAGTCGCTGCCCTTGAATCGGCTGGCGCAGATCAATGCCTTGCAGCCCACATTGTTGATGGCAAAGGCCAGCTCCTCGCGGCGATAGGCCGGATTGATACAGACCATGATGGCGCCGATGCGCGCGGTAGCAAACTGCACCAGGCACCACTCGATGTTATTGGGAGACCAGATACCGACCCTGTCACCGGGCTGTATGCCGATGGCCAGCAACCCCTTGGCCAGGCGATCTATCTGCTGCGCGTATTCACGCCAGTTCCAGCGGATCTGTTGATGGCGCACCACCACGGCGGGCCGGTCCGGGAAGCGTTCGACTATCCCTAGCAGGTAGTCACCTATGGTCTGATCAAGCAGGGGGGCATCGGTCGGGCCGACGCGATAGCTGAGCGGTGCGGGCATGAGGGCTCCTTGCCATAAGGGGAACGACTGGCCTACGGCTCGGCTGGCAACATCGCGATGACGAATGTTACGTTAATGTAAGATTATGAAATTACAAAGCCCACTTTGGTCGAACAGCAGCCTGAGCGGCCGCTGCGATTGCAAAAGGCCAGTTCGATCACAGATCGGCAGAAAATATATATAAAAAACGGACAGCCAAGGGACTGTCCGTTTTTTTAGCAGTTTTTTACCAACACGCTGGTTCAGAACAACAGATGAGCCATGGCGGCAATGACCGGCAGGGTCACCAGGGTACGCAGCAGGAAGACCACAAACAGCTCCCACAGCTTGACCGGGATCTTGCTGCCAAGCAGCAGAGCACCCACTTCCGACATATAGATAAGCTGAGTCACCGACATGGCGGCGATGACGAAGCGGGTCATCTCGCTCTCTATGCTGGACGCCAGGATCGCCGGGATGAACATGTCCGCGAAACCGACCACTATGGTCTTGGAAGCGGCTTCGGCCTCCGGCAGTTGCAACAGCTCAAGCAGCGGTATGAAGGGGGCCCCCAGCCAATTAAACACGGGCGTATGCTCGGCCAGCAGCAGGGCACAGGTGCCGATCGCCATCACCACCGGCAGCACGCCAAACACCATGTCCAGGGCGTTCTTCACCCCCTCACGCGCCACGGCACCAAGGTCAGTCACGCTATCGGCTTTCTTGAGGGCACGCTCGAAGCCATAGCTCACCAGACTGTGGTCGTGGGGCACGGCCTCCTGCTTGCGGCACAGCGGAGTGCCATCGGCATAGACGTCCTTCTTCCAGGAGAGCGGCGGCAGACGCGGCACTATGATGGCAGCCACCACACCCGCCAGACAGACGGTCAGATAGAAGGGCACGAACATATGCTCGAGCCTGACTTGCGAGATGACCACCAGGCAGAAGGTAATGGAAACGGCCGAGAAGGTGGTGCCGATGACGGCGGCTTCTCGCTGGGTGTAGAACTTGCCTTCATACTGCTTGCTGGTCAGCAGGATGCCCACGCTGCCATCGCCGAGCCAGGAAGCGAAGCAGTCGACTGCGGAGCGCCCCGGCAGACGGAATACCGGACGCATGATGCGGGTCATCAGGGTGCCGACAAATTCCAGCAGACCAAAATCCAGCAGCAGCGGCAGCAGCAGGCCGGCGAAGATAAACACCGAGAACAGCACGGGCAACAGGTCATGCAGCACCAGACCACCGGTCGCATCGGAACGCAGTGCCTCTGGGCCCACTCCGAAGAAGGTCAGCAACGCGAAGAGGCCGCCCAGTACTCGCACCATGGCCCAGAAAGGGGACACGTTAAACAGGGCATTGAGAAAGGGGCGACGTACCAGGATCGCAGGCTTGAACAGCCAGGCAACCAGGGTCAATAGCATGGTCGTGGTGATCAAGGCGCACACCACGGCCACCAGGGAGTCGGCGAACACCGCTTGTACCGTCTTGGCCAGCACAGCCACGGGTATGGTGATATTGCCGTCATAGAGCACAGGTGTCATGAACAGCAGGATCCCGATAAGTGACGGGATCAAGAACATCAGCAAGTTACGGCGCGTATTTACCGCAGGGGCTTCGAGGGTCTTTTCCAACATGAGATTACAGCCTTAATGTTACTTTTCCTTAGCCAGGTCGCCTGCATACTCATGCCCCGCCCAGCAAAACGGGCGAAAGAATACTCCAAAAAAATGCACAAACAAGCTTTTAATGCATAATTTTAAGCATAAGTATTTTTCAGACGAAGCTTCCATAAGAACATCCCCAAACAGATATGCATATCAATTCATGACACGGTGTTAGCATATTGTTTCAAGCAGGTTACGTTCAGGTGCGCAGTATAACCAGCTGACGATGACAGGCAAGAACAGGCATCACAAATACATCTACTGGTACGCTTCGGATCCATGAAAACCACAGTAGCGCCCATAAAAAAACCGGAGTCCGTTGCCGGACTCCGGTATTCATCTCAACCATCTGAAGAGTGATCAGTCACGCACGTAGATGACTTCTACGCCGTCATCATCGTCTTCATCCCAGTCATCATCACCGAGGGATTCATCGAAGGCGCGGGAAGCCGCTGCGGCCTCTGCTTCGGCCTGGGCCAGCTGGTTCTTGTGGTAGTCATCCCACTTGAACTCCACCTTCTCGATGGCGTCCTTGGCATCCTGTTCCAGCTGACGAGGCATGGTATCGAGCAGATCCAGAATGTCGTAGCAGACCTTCTTGGTACCTTGCTTGCTGATAGCAGAGATCTCGTAGACGGGGCCTTCGTAGGCCAACGCACTCTTGACGCGCTCCATCACCTCGGCCGCTTCTTCTTCCAGGATCAAGTCCATCTTGTTGAACACCAACCAACGCGGCTTGCTCGCCAGCTCAGGGCTGTACTTCTCCAGCTCCTTGACGATAGTGACCGCGTTTTCGGCAGGATCAGACTCATCAACCGGGCAGATATCAACCAGGTGGATCAACACGCGGCAGCGCTCAAGGTGCTTGAGGAAGCGAATACCCAGACCGGCGCCCTCGGCGGCACCTTCGATCAGGCCCGGAATATCGGCGATCACGAAGGAGCGGGAGTTTTCACCACGTACAACACCCAGATTCGGCACCAGGGTGGTGAAGGGGTAATCGGCAACCTTGGGTTTGGCGGCAGAGACGGCACGAATGAAGGTAGATTTACCGGCATTGGGCAAGCCCAGCATACCGACGTCAGCCAGCAGCAGCAGTTCCAGCTTCAGGGTACGCACTTCACCCTCGGTACCGTTGCTCTTCTGATAGGGGGCACGGTTGACCGAGCTCTTGAAGCGCGTGTTGCCCAGACCATGGAAACCACCCTTGGCGACCAGCAGCTTTTGGCCATGCTGGGTCAGGTCACCGAGCCGCTCGCCGGTATCTTCATCGCTGGCACGGGTACCGACCGGCACCTTCAGGGTCAGATCCTTGCCACGGCGACCGGTACAGTTGGCGCTCTGGCCATTCTCACCACGCTCGGCGGCGTGGAAACGCTCGAAACGGTAGTCGATCAGGGTATTCAGGTTTTCATCGGCAAGCAGATAAACGTCGCCGCCATCACCACCGTCGCCACCATCAGGGCCACCGTTGGGGATGAATTTCTCACGGCGAAAGCTCACACAACCGTTACCACCGTCACCGGCATCGACTCGAATTTGGACTTCATCAACAAACTTCATAGGTAACCGTCACCTTAATTCGAAAAACCGATACGCAATTATAGTGGTACAGACCCCTGCGGGCGAGACGCATCTTGGCGATGAGGCCTGTCAGCGCCAGCTCATCCGCGTGCCGTTTTTTCGTCAAACTTTTCAGAAAAACAAAAGCCCCGCCAGGTTGGCGGGGCTTCGGATCCTTGCGGTCCGTAATTACTCAGCAACGATGCTGACGTACTTACGATTCTGCGGACCTTTAACTTCGAACAACACTTTACCAGTCGCAGTAGCGAACAAAGTGTGGTCGGTACCCAGACCAACGTTGGTGCCAGGGTGGAACTTGGTGCCACGCTGACGAACGATGATGCTACCAGCCAGTACAGTTTCGCCGCCGAAGCGCTTGACGCCGAGACGTTTGGCTTCTGAGTCGCGACCGTTACGGGATGAACCGCCAGCTTTTTTATGTGCCATTTTTCAGATTCCTCTCGAATTAAGCGCTGATGCCAGTGATTTTGACTTCAGTGAACCACTGACGGTGGCCCGCTTGCTTACGATGGTGCTTACGACGACGGAACTTGACGATAGTCACTTTCTCGCCACGGCCGTGAGCCACAACTTCAGCTACAACCTTGCCACCTTCAACGAAAGGAGCACCTACTTTAAAAGTGTCGCCTGCAGCAACCATCAGAACTTCATTGAAGTCGATAGTAGCGCCAGTCTCAACGTTCAGCTTTTCAAGACGAACGATTTGACCTTCGGCCACACGGTGTTGTTTTCCGCCGCTTTGGAATACCGCGTACATTTGATTAACTCCGTAAAGGCGAGTCTTTTGCTCAAGGCCAGACCCGCACAAAAACCTATAACAATGGGCCGGCATTCTACGCACATCGATCTGTTCAGGCAAGACCAATTTAGCAAAAAGTTTATTTTGTGCGCACGTGCCGAGCCGTGAATAAACGCTTCACTGTAACCCATTGTGAAATCGTGTAGAATCCCCGCCATTACTAAAACTGCAGACATTGCTGCCCGTCACGTTACGAGATCTATGGACCAACAGACTATTCGAGCGCTCTGTGCCGCCGACATGACGGCGGTCAATGAGCTGATCCTGGCCCGACTTCAGTCCGAGGTCAGTCTGATCAACCAGCTGGGCTTCTACATCGTCAGTGCAGGCGGCAAACGGATGCGTCCCATGCTGACCGTCATGGCTGCAAGAGCGCTGGGTTATGAGGGAGAAGATCACCTCAAGCTGGCTGCCATCATAGAGTTCATCCATACCTCGACCCTGCTGCACGACGACGTGGTCGATGAATCCGACCTGCGCCGTGGCCGGGAGACCGCCAATGCCATGTTCGGCAATGCGGCCAGCGTGTTGGTCGGTGACTATCTCTACAGCCGCTCCTTCCAGATGATGGCCGAACTCGCCGACCTGCGCGTGATGGAGATCCTGTCCGACGCCACCAACACCATCGCCGAGGGCGAGGTGCTGCAGTTAATGAACTGCAACGATCCCGATACCACAGAACAGAGCTATATGACGGTCATCTATTGCAAGACCGCCAAGCTGTTTGAGGCCGCGACCCGGCTCGCTGCCGTGCTGACCCAGCAAGATGCCCGCATAGAGGCGGCCATGACCGATTACGGCAAGTATCTGGGTACCGCCTTCCAGATCATCGATGACGTCATGGACTACTGTTCCCAGAGTGATGAGATGGGCAAGAATGTCGGCGACGATCTCGCCGAAGGCAAACCGACCCTGCCGCTGCTGCGTGCCATGGAAGTGGGGACGCCGGCCCAGCGTCAGCGCATCCGTGATGCGATAGAACACCGTAACGGCATGGAGCATCTGGACGAAATCCTCACCATTCTGGATGGCACAGGGGCGCTCGACTACTCCCGCCAGCGCGCCCGTGAGGAGGCCGACAAGGCCATAGCGGCACTCATGGTGCTGCCGGACTCACAACATCGTCAGGCCCTGATCCAGCTGGCCCAGATGGCTGTACAGCGCAGCGCCTGAGTGCTGGCGCTGTGACCAATAAAAGAGAGGCCTGATGGCCTCTTTTTTATTGGTTGGTATGCACCAGGGTGGAGAAGAGACAGACCCTGTCTTCATCGCTCAGCCCATCCTCTGCTCAAGAGCGTCCTTGGCCTTTGTTCTGCCGCAGCTGCTGCCCAAGCACATCATCCCCTAACCCTACTTGTCCCCTCCATTTACCAGCGCCTTTACGAACACGTCATAGGTCAGTGGCAATGGCCTCCCCCAGCTAAGCATCATCACATCTGTCGGCCTAAACCGGCGTTAAATCCCAGCCATAGAAAAGGGCCCTCACGGGCCCTTTTACATAACGACATGGGACTAACAAGCTTACTGCTTGTTGCCTTCCGGCGACTTGAGGTAGCGGAAGAACTCGCTGTCCGGCTTCAGGACCATCAGGTCGTTGCCGCCGGCGAAGCTCTTGCGATAGGCCTCCATGCTACGCACGAAGCTGAAAAACTCGGGGTCTTTCTTGTAGCTGTCGGCATAGATCTTGGCGGCTTCCGCATCCCCTTCACCACGCAGCTGACGCGCATTACTGTCGGCGTCGGCGATCATGACGGTCACCTTGCGGTCGATGTCAGCGCGCAGGATTTCAGCCTGCTCGCGCCCCTGGGAGCGATGCTCACGGGCCACGGCAGTCCGCTCGGCACGCATCCGCTGATAGATGGAGTTGGAGACTTCCACCGGCAGGTTGATCTGCTTGATGCGCACATCCACCACCTTGATACCGAGCTCGGAAGAGCGCGCCATCTTCATCAGGGCATCTTCCATCACGGTACTGCGTTCACCGGAGACGATGTCCTTGATGGTGCGGTTACCTATCTCGGAACGCAGGCCGTTGTTGATCTTGCGCTTGAGCAGGTCTTCGGCCTGGATCTTGTTGCCACCCCCCGTTGCCAGGTAGTACTTGGAGAAGTCCTCGATCTTCCACTTCACATAGGAGTCGATGATGAGATCTTTCTTCTCCGAGGTGACGAAGCGATCCGCCTGGCCTTCCAGAGTCTGGATGCGAGCATCCATCTTGCGAACCTGGTCGATCACCGGCACCTTGAAGTGCAAGCCTGGCTCGAAGAGACGAGGCTCACCGGAGTCGACTCGCTTCACCTTGCCAAACTGCACCACTATCCCTTTCTGCCCTTCATCGACGATGAAGACGGAAGAGAAGCAGACCATGGCAGCCACAGCGATGACACCAATAGCTATCTTATTCATCTATCAGTTTCTCCCTGTGCTGAAACGGTCACCGCTACGCAGCGGCGTCGGAGTGGAGTTGGCCCCTTCGTTGGACGGCTGAGCCGGTTCCACCGCAGGAGTGCCAGCCGGACGGGCCGGTTGCACCGCATTCGCCTTGCCAGACAGCTTGTCGAGGGGCAGATAGATCATGCTGTTGTTGCCAGCAGGCATGTCGACCAGCACCTTGTTGGTCTGCTGATAGAGCTCTTCCATGGTTTCCAGGTAGATACGCTCACGAGTCAACTCGGGGGCGGCCTGATACTGGGGCAGCAGCTCATTGAAGCGGGCAACTTCACCCTTGGCCTTCAGCACAATCTGGGACTTGTAGCCTTCGGCTTCCTGTTCCAGACGTTTGACCGAGCCGCGAGCCTTTGGCTCCACTTCACGGGCATAGGCTTCGGCTTCACGGATGAAGCGCTGCTCATCTTCCTGAGCGGAGATGGCATCATCGAAGGCATCCTTCACTTCTTCTGGCGGACGCGCCGGCAGGAAGTTGACGTCGACGATTTGCAGACCCATCTGGTAGGGCTCGATGATGCCATCGATCACCTGCCAGGTTTCCTGACGAACCTTTTCCCGACCCGTGGTCAGGACATCATCCATCCGGGTGTGGCCAACGACGTAGCGCAGGGCACTGTCGGTGGCCTGACTCAGACTCTCGTCGGCATTGGTCACGCTAAACAGATAGGCCTGGGGATCGACGATGCGATACTGCACGTCCATCTCGACCCGGACCACGTTCTCGTCCTGAGTCAGCATGAAGCCGGAGGCTGGCAGGGAGCGTACCGATTCCACATCCACCGGGATGACCCTGTCGATGAAGGTCGGTTTCCAGCGCAGACCCGGATCCACGTTATGGGAGTACTCCCCAAAACGCAGCACCACGCCACGCTCGGCCTCGCGAATGGTATAGAAGCCGCTGACGACCCACACCACCACGGCGACCAGCAGGGCGATGGAGAGGCCGAACTTGCCTATCTCACCACCGGATTTACCACCGCCGCCAAACAGACCGCCGAAGCGACGGCTGACCTTGCGCAGCATCTCGTCCAGATCAGGGGGTCCCTGAGTCTTGCCGTTATTCCCCCAAGGGTCACGGTCTTTGCCGTTGTTACCAGGCTCATTCCAAGCCATCAGCATCTCCATTTAAATACTTGCGAATGGATGTCATCTCTATCGGCAATCAGTCCACCAGGCTCAGTAGCCCATGTGATGGATCAATGCATGATAAAGCGTTGTAAAACTTCACCTTCTTGCTTCACGAGGCGGTTCCAGTCGGCCACTTGCAAGCGGACTTCCAGCACGAAATCCCCCTCCTCGCTAAAACCTTCCTGCTCTATCCCTTTGAGGCGATAGAGGGTACTGCGCAACCGGGCGGCCGAGGGTGGCAACTGCAGCCTGTGGTGCACCATGGTGCCAGCCAACAATTCGGTCAGGGCCTGGAACAAGAGTTCGCGGCCTTCACCCGTCTGGGCGGAGAGCCAAACCCGTACCGGTCGGCCCTCATCGTCACGCTCCAGCATGGCGGGGCGATCGCTCAGCTTGTCAATCTTGTTACAGATCATCAGCTGGGGGCGATCATCGGACTCGATCTCGACCAAGACCCGCTGCACGGCGTCAATATTCTCCTGCATCTGCTCGTCGGCGCAATCCACCACATGCAGTAGCAGGTCAGCCTCCCGGGTCTCTTGCAGGGTCGCCTTGAAGGCCGCGACCAGATCATGAGGAAGGTGTCGAATAAAGCCTACCGTGTCCGCCAGTATCACATCTCCTACGTCCCGGATCTCCACTTTACGCAGCGTCGGGTCCAGAGTTGCGAACAACTGATCGGCAGCATACACGCTGGCATCTGTAAGTTGGTTGAACAAAGTGGATTTTCCGGCGTTGGTATAACCCACCAGAGAAACGGTTGGTACTTCATTGCGATTGCGGGCACGACGACCCTGTTCCCGCTGCTTGGCGACCTTGTCGAGCCGACGCAAGATGGCCTTGATGCGTTCACGCAACAGACGACGGTCGGTTTCAAGCTGGGTTTCACCCGGGCCGCGCAGGCCGATACCGCCCTTCTGGCGCTCAAGGTGAGTCCAGCCACGGATCAGTCGGGTAGAGAGGTGGCGCAACTGGGCCAGTTCGACTTGCAGCTTGCCTTCATGGGTACGGGCGCGCTGGGCGAAGATATCGAGAATGAGGCCGGTTCTGTCGACGACCCGGCATTGGAACAAGCGCTCCAGGTTGCGCTCCTGGGCAGGGGTCAGGGCATGGTTGAAGATCACCACATCCGCCCCCAGGGCTTGCACCTCGGAGGCGATCTCTTCCGCCTTGCCGCTGCCGACAAAGAACTTGGCGCTGGGCGCACTGCGACTGGTGGTGACGACGCCCAACATGTTGACCCCGGCAGAGCTCACCAACAACTTGAGCTCTTCGAGATCCTCACGTTCCCCTTCATCACTGAAGTTGACATGCACCAGCACAGCCTGTTCGCCTGCTTCATAACGGTCAAACAAGCGCTTGCTCCTTAACTGGACTCATGAGGCATGGCGAGCTGGCTCGCCGCTTGGACTCACTCCTCACTGTCACCTGACGGCTCATCACCCTGACCAGTGGCGGTATGCTGATGATGGTTGACGGCGCGAGCCGGCACCACGGTGGAGATGGCATGCTTGTAGACCATCTGGCTGACGGTGTTCTTGAGCAAAATGACGAATTGGTCGAAAGATTCGATTTGACCCTGCAGTTTGATGCCGTTCACCAAATAGATAGAAACAGGAATCCGCTCACGGCGCAGCGCATTCAAAAACGGGTCTTGGAGTGATTGCCCCTTAGCCATCTTCTTTTTTCCTTATAGTTTGTTGTTTTTAAACACCGGATATCACTATAACAACCTGATTATACAGGGAGTGTCAAGCCGCACCAGCGCAGGCAATGACCCTGGCGAGGTTGTCAGACTCACCAGATCCCAACCAGGTGACCTCAGGCCATCCCCTCAACCAGGTCATTTGCCGTTTAGCAAGCTGACGAGTGGCAACGATGCCACGATAACGCATCTCATCATACCCCAGTTCCCCGGCCAGGTAGTCCCACATTTGGCGGTAGCCAACGCAGCGAATTGAGGGTAGGTCCGGCGTCAGATCCCCCCGTGCGCGCAGGGCCCTGACCTCGTTCTCGAACCCCCGGGCCAGCATGAGATCGAAACGCTGTTCGATCCGCTCATGCAGCTGAGCCCTCTCGGTCGGGGCAATGGCAAATTGATGCACCCGATAGGGTAAGCCTTCCCCCTGCACCTGAGTCAGCTCGGTGAGGGTCTTGCCGCTGATGCGATAGACCTCGAGGGCCCGGCTCAGCCGCTGGGGATCATTGGGATGAATACGCGCCCCGGCCACAGGATCGATGCGCACCAGCTCGTCGTGCAGGGCCTGCCAGCCCAGCCGGGCCGCATCGGCCTCAATGCCGGCGCGAATGACGGGGTCGGCCGAGGGCAGCGGAGAGAGCCCCTCCAGCAGGGCCTTGAAATAGAGCATGGTGCCGCCGACCAGCAAGGGAATGCGGCCACGACTGGCAATCTCGTCCATTTCGCGCAAGGCATCACGGCAAAAATCCGCCGCCGAGTAACTCAGCGCCGGATCCAGAATATCGATCAATCGATGGGGGGCGAGCCTGAGCTCGTCGACACTCGGCTTGGCGGTGCCGATGTCCATGCCGCGATAGATGAGCGCGGAATCCACGCTGATGATGTCGCAGGGCAGGGTCTGGCACAGTTCGATGGCGAGATCCGTCTTGCCGGAGGCGGTAGGCCCCATCAGAAAAATGGCAGTCGGCAAGTCAGTCACGGTCAATTCCTTTCACAAAACGCTAAAAATGGGGGGCTGCCCCATGCAAGTCAGCTGCGAGTGGCTTCACTCTTCCTCAAACTCGGCCAGGGCCGCGGCCAGGGAGAGAGGGCGCAGCAGCCCCTTGTCACCACGCGGCTCACCCAGTTGACTCACCAGCTCACCAAGCAGGCGAGTGGCAGTGGCAAAGTCATATTGCTTGTCACTGGCCAAGCCTTGTTCGACCAGCCACTGACAGAGCACCTGAGCCTTCTCCTCATTGCTGGCAGCACTCAACCCTTCGAGGAGTTGCAGCAGCTCGGGTAGCAAACGGGCCAGATCAGTCTGGCGCAGCAGCGCCGGCACCCGAGTCAGGATCATGGTGTCGCGACCACCGCTTTTCAACTCGAGTCCCATGCGTTTGAGCAGCTTTTCCTGTTCGGCGGCCACCCCATGGAGGGATTTGGGCAATTTAAAGGCGACGGGCAGCAGCAGCGGCTGGGCGGCCAGCCCCTGCCCCCAACCTTCGAGCAGCCAGTGGCGCAGCAGGCGCCGTTCGGCCACAACCACCCGCAGCAGCGCGAGCCCGCCTCCCTGCTCGAGCAGCAGATAACGTCCCTCCACCAACGTCAGGGCCCGAGCGGTGCCCTCGACGTGCGCTTCATCCCGGGACGCCGTGCTGGTCGGAGGTGGCGCCTGGAGAGCGGGCAAGGTCGTCAACAGGGCCTCCATGCCACGCAGCGCCTCCCGAGTGGGGGCCTGTGGCAGATCCCCACCATGGGAGCCCTGCCCCCTGGCCAAGGTCGTGCGCGGCTGGCTAGCGGGACGGTCGCTGCCCATGATGCCATCAGATCCGCCCTGGCGGCCCCCCTCCCGCACCTCGGTGGGGGCACGATAGCCGTGTTCTGCCCCATACCAGTCGGTGCGCGCCGCTTGCCCCGGATAGTCGGGGGCCGTGGTCGGCAGGCTCACCTCACTCATCGCCAGAGGCTCCTGACGGTCGGCCTGGTGTAGGGCGCTAAACAGCGCCTGATAGATGAAGTCGTGGATGAGCCGCGCCTGATGAAAACGCACCTCGTGCTTGGCGGGGTGTACATTGACGTCCACCTGACGGGGATCCAGCTCGATATAGAGCACGTAGGCGGCAAAGCGATCCGGTCCCAGCAGCTCGTCATAGGCCTGGCGGATGGCGTGATTGATCAACTTGTCGCGCATCATGCGGCCGTTGACATAGGTGTATTGCAGATCATTCTGCGGCCTGGCCCCGGCCGGGGTCGCCAACCAGCCGCGCAGTCGCACGTCGCTGTGCTCGCTCTCGATGGCGAGGGCATGGTGCATGAAGGGGGTGCCGCACACGGCGGCGAGACGGCGCTCCTGCTCCTGCACCGAACTGGCGGCGCGATACTGGCGCACCAGCTTGTCATTGTGGCGCAGCAGCAGGGTGATATCGAAGCGCGACAGGGCGATGCGGCGCACCAGCTCATCGATGTGGGCAAACTCGGTCTTTTCGCTGCGCATGAACTTGCGCCGCGCCGGGGTATTGAAGAAGAGATCCACCACCTCGACCGTGGTGCCGACGGGATGGGCGGCGGGTCTGATGGTGACGTTCATCTCCCGTCCCTCTGCCTCGGCCTGCCAGGCTTCGGGCTGCTCCTGAGTACGCGACGTGAAACTGAGCCGGGAGACAGAACTGATGGAGGCGAGCGCCTCTCCCCGAAATCCGAGGCTGTTGATCCCTTCCAGATCATCCAGGGTCGCCACCTTGGAGGTCGCGTGCCGTGACAAGGCCAGCACCAGCTCATCCTTGGGCACGCCGCAGCCGTTGTCACGGATGCGGATCAGCTTGGTGCCCCCTTTGTCTATGTCGATCTCGATCCGGTTCGCCCCCGCATCCAGGCTGTTCTCGACCAGCTCCTTGACGACGGAGGAGGGGCGTTCCACTACCTCGCCCGCTGCTATCTGGTTGGCGAGGAGAGCGGGCAAAATACAGATCGGCATCGCTTACTCCTGATTGTTGAACCTGGGGAATCCAGGTACCTGCACCACGACGGAGGGGCGCTCAACCACCTCGCCAGCGGCTATCTGGTTGGCGAGAATAGGAGGCAAAATACGGATCTGCATCGCTTATCCTTTGGGTATGTAGAGCACCTGCCCAATCTGGATCTCGTTGGATTTCAGATTGTTGTATTTAGCAAGCCGGGACATGGAGATGCCGTGGCGCTCGGCAAGCCGTGACAGGCTCTCGCCACGGGTCACCACGTGTCTTATGCTGCGCTGCTTGTCGATGGTATTCGCGCCGCTGAGGCTGGTCATCGGCTTGATGACACCCGCCCCGGATGCGCTGACTACGGGGGCGCCGCTGCGAGCCGACTGGCTAACAGGCGCCACCTGACTGACGGCTGGCTGGGTGCTGCGCGTCGACGCGCTGCTCACCTTGCCCGACATGATGTGCCCCTTGACGGGATGCGCCTTGTAGTAGTTGCGGATCCCGTGGAAGATCGCCTGGGCCAGCTTGTTCTGATAAGCATTGCTGGCCAGCAGCTTCTCCTCTTCGTGGTTGGAGATAAAGCCCGTCTCCACCAGCACGGAAGGGATATCCGGCGCCTTGAGCACTGCCAGACTGGCATGCTCTGGGGCGGACTTGTGCAGGCGGGCGACTCGCCCCATCTCTTTCAAGATCATGCGGCTGACGTCATAGCCCTCGGCGCGGGACTTGTCCATGGAGAGATCCAGGAAGGTACGCGCCAAGTAGGGGTTGGGGTCAGACTCGGCAATTACCTTGCCCACACCACCCAGCAGCTCGCCCTGCTTCTCCTGTTTCTCCAGCCAGCTGCCCATCTCGCGATTGGCCCTGTTGGTCGAGAGTACCCAGACCGAGGCACCGCGCGGACGCGGGTTGGTGAAGCTGTCCGCATGCACCGAGACCAGCAAATCCGCCTTGGACTTGCGCGCAATCTCGGAACGTTTATTGAGATCGACGAAGTAGTCCCCACGGCGGGTCATCACCGCCTGCATGCCAGGTTCACGATTGATGAGCGCGGCCAGCTTCTGGGAAACCGCCAGGGTGACTCGCTTCTCGTAGGTGCGACGCGGACCTATGGAGCCAGGATCCTCACCGCCGTGACCGGGATCGATGGCGATAATCACCTTGCTGCCCGGGGTCGCGGGGGCTGGCGTGGCATGACGGGCCGAACTCTCCTCATAGGGGAGATCGATCACCAGCCGGTGGCCATAGGGACCGGCTGGTGCCAATGGAAATACCACCGGCTTGATGGTCGACTTGAGATCCAGCACCAGACGCAGGCCTCCCTTGTCCACCGGCGTGCTCTCGCGGATCTTGCGTACCAGCTCGCTCTTGTTCTCGACCCGGGCCAGATTGGCGCCATTGCTGGCCCCCTTGAGGTCGATGACCAGCCGATCCGGCCCGGTCAGGGTGAAATAGTTGAATTGGGGCGAACTGGAGAGATCCAGCACCACCCGAGTGTTGTCGGGCGAGGGCCAGATCCGCACACTTTTGAGCTGATTGGCCCAGGTCGGTGAGGCAAGCAGAATAAAACACAGGGAAATTATCAGACGCACTTGGGTTGCAACCGTTCCAGAATAGCTTCGCCGATCGCAGTACGGGCCACCAGCAGGGCCTCGCGCTGCAGGTCTACATATGTCAGGGTAATCTCGAGATCCGGGGCGGCTAGCCAACCTTCTCCCTTCTCAGGCCACTCAACCAGACAGAGGGTGTTGGGGCCGAAATAGTCACGGATCCCCATGAACTCCAGCTCCTCGGGATCTGCCAATCGATACAAATCAAAGTGATAGACCTGCCAGGCTCCGAGCTCATAGGGCTCGACCAGTGTATAAGTCGGACTCTTTACCTTGCCTGAATGGCCGAGTCCCTGGATCCAGCCACGGGTGAGTGTCGTCTTGCCCGCCCCCAGGGTGCCGTGCATAAAGACGGTGGTCGCTACTTGGCTGGCGCGCGCCAACTGACCACCCAGATTTACGGTCGCTGCCTCATCCGGCAACGCTATCATCAACTGTTTTGCCATCGTCTTCTTAACTTGTCAGGAGTGTCGGGATTGGCCAGAAGGCGGATCCATGGCAACAGGTCAGATGCCAGCATGCCTCTCTCCCCTTCTGTCGCCGCCAGATCGGCAGCCTCCCCATGGAGCACTGCGCCCAGGCAGGTTGCATCACGCGCCCCTAGCCCCTGGGCCAAAAGGGCGGCGATTATACCAGATAACAGGTCACCCATGCCGCCGCTGGCCATGCCGGGATTTCCCTCATGGCAGAGCCAGACCTGTTTACCATCCGCGATGAGTGTACCTGCCCCCTTGAGCAGCGCGACGCCGCCATAGGTGCCCTGCAGGGTCTGTACGGCGGCGAAGCGATCGGCCTCCACCTCGGCGGTGCTGCAACCCAACAGGCGGGCTGCCTCGGCGGGATGGGGCGTGAGCACCCAATTATCCTGATGGCGGGGCTGTAGCGCCAGCCAATTCAATCCATCTGCATCCAATACCAGTGGCAGTTCCCGGCACAAAGCCTGCTTGAACAGGGCCCCGCCCCAGGCATCGAGGCCCAGTCCAGGCCCCAGCACCCGTACTGATCCCCAGGGATTGACTCCGCCCACTCGGAGCTCCTCTCCAGGCAGGGTCTCTGCCGCCGATGAGGAGCCGACCAGCGCGTCGCGCGCTAATGTCATGATCTCGGGCTGGGCCTGGCTGGCGGGAGCATTCATCGGATGCTGGCACACCTTGACCAGCCCGGCCCCGGTACGCAGGCAGGCCATGGCTGCCAGCAAGATGGCCCCCGCCATGCCCTGATTGCCGCCAATCAGCAGCACACGGCCTTGCTCTCCCTTGTGGGCGCAGCGTGCACGGGGGGCTAACAGATGAGCCAGGGCGGGATAATCGATACGTCGGGCGGCGGGCGCTTGCCAATGACTCAGATCCAGACCGAGAGGGTCCACATCCAGCTCCCCGCACCAGCTCGGTCCCTGGCCGGTGAGCAGCCCCTGCTTGAGCCCGACCAGGCAGAGAGTGCGAGTCGCCCGCACCGGGCTGGCCATGATGTGGCCGGTATCGGCATCCAGCCCTGAGGGGAGATCCACGGCCAGCAGCGGCACGGGCAAACGATTGATGGTTGCGACAATTCTTGTCATCGCCTTCGTGAGTGGCAGGCGGACGCCGCTGCCAAGCAGCGCATCTATCAGCAGATCCGGCAGGGAAACCGGCTCGGCAAGGGTCAGATGGACATCCTCGAAGCGTTCAACCTGACCCCCCGCCGCCAGGAAAGCGGCCGCGGCCCGATGGGCATCCCCCTTGAGCTGTGCCGGGGCCCGCGCGGCGATGACTCTCACTCTGAAGCCAGCAGCCTGCGCCAACCGGGCCAATACATAGCCATCGCCGCCATTGTTGCCGGGGCCGGTGAAGATCCACCAGTGATGAGCCGCTGGCCAATGCCCCTTGGCATAATCAAACAGCGCGGTGCCGGCGCGCTCCATCAACTCATAGAGCGACACCCCCGCAGCGGCGGCCAATTCCGCCTCGGCACGGCGAATTTGTTCGCTACGCCATAGCGCGCTGGGGAGCCGTGGGCCATGACTGCGCGGTTCGTTGAGGAGCTGTGGTAAACTGCCCCCTCCTTCCCTGTTGATCTGCATCATGACGGCTCCCGATTTCGACAAACTGGCCCAAGATATCAAGCTCTGGGCACGCGAGCTAGGATTTGACCAGGCTGGCATCACGGACACTGACCTGCACCAGGAAGAGCCCAGGTTGCAGGCCTGGCTCGATGCCGGCTATCACGGCACCATGGACTACATGGCCCGTCACGGCATGATGCGCGCCCGCCCCCATGAGCTGCTGCCGGGCACCCTGCGGGTGTTGTCGGTGCGGATGAATTATCTCCCCTTCGAGGCGGGTTTCGCCGCGACCCTGCGCGATCCCAGCCTCGGCTATATCAGCCGTTATGCCCTGGGCCGCGACTACCACAAGCTGCTGCGCGCCAGGCTCAAACAGCTCGGTGAGCGAATTGAGGCGCGCTGCGAGGCGCTGGGCTGGCGTCCCTTCGTCGACTCGGCCCCCGTGCTGGAGCGGCCACTCGCCGCCAAGGCTGGGCTCGGTTGGGTTGGCAAACACTCACTTCTGCTCAATGAGTCCGCCGGTTCCTTCTTCTTCCTCGGCGAACTCCTGCTGAGCCTGCCGCTGCCCATCGACCAGCCGGTGGAGAAAGAGCAGTGCGGCAAGTGCGTGGCCTGCATCAACATCTGTCCCACCGGTGCCATCATCGCGCCCTATGTGGTGGATGGGCGGCGCTGCATCTCCTACCTCACCATCGAGAGCGACGAGCCTATTCCTGTCGAGCTCAGGCCCCTGCTCGGCAACCGTATCTATGGCTGTGATGACTGCCAACTCATCTGCCCCTGGAACCGTTACGCCGATGCCAGCCCCGAGCCTGACTTCAGTCCGCGCGCCAATCTGCACAGCCCCAAGCTGCTGGATCTCTGGGCCTGGTCCGAGGCTCTCTTCCTGAAAAATACCGAGGGGAGCCCGATCCGCCGCATCGGTTATCAACGCTGGCGCCGCAACCTGGCAGTGGCGCTCGGCAACGGCCCGGCCGATGAAGCCGTCTTCACCGCCCTGCACGCAGCCCTGCCAAGCGCCGACCCCATGGTGGCCGAGCACATCAGCTGGGCAGTGGCGAGCCTGACCGCCCGTCAGCAGGGTGAGAACCGCAAGACCAAGC
The DNA here is from genome assembly GCF_000820045.1 of Aeromonas rivuli. Taxonomy (GTDB): domain Bacteria; phylum Pseudomonadota; class Gammaproteobacteria; order Enterobacterales; family Aeromonadaceae; genus Aeromonas; species Aeromonas rivuli. The sequence goes on from NZ_CDBJ01000027.1 coordinate 522,383, forward strand.
TGCTCATCCGCTGCATCGAAAAGGGTCTGCCGGATCACGCTTAATCTCACTGTCACCTCTGCTAACTCGCGATCAGAGCCAGCAGCCATGCCCTTGATCGACAAGAGATCAGCGACAGATCACGCTTGAGGATCGGCTTCCTTGCTGTTTCCTCGCACATTTCCCATGCTTTAGCGCCGCCAGTGTGGCGTCATCATCATAAGGATCGGAGCAGATGCAGATATTGGGTGTGGACATAGGAGGCTCGGGCATCAAGGGGGCCCTGGTCGATACAAAGCGCGGCGAACTCATCGGCGAACGCCATCGCATCCCGACCCCGCAGCCCGCCACCCCGGCCGCCATCGCCCATGCCCTCAAGCAACTGGTCGAACACTTCCAGTGGCAGGGCCCCATCGGCTGCGGTTTTCCCGCCACCATACATCACGGCGTGGCCAAGAATGCCTCCAACATCGACAAGAGCTGGATAGAGACGGACGCGGCCAGGCTGTTTGGCGAAGTGACAGGTCAGCCCTGCTTCGTGCTCAATGACGCCGATGCCGCAGGCCTGGCCGAGATGCGGTTTGGCGCAGGCCAGGGCCATGATGGGGTCGTCATCCTGATCACCGTCGGTACCGGCATAGGCACGGCCCTGTTTGTGGGGGGTCATCTGCTGCCCAATACCGAACTGGGTCACCTGATGCTGGAGGGCATGATAGCCGAACACTACTGCTCGGATGCGGCGCGCAAGCGGGAGGAGATCTCCTGGAGCAAGTGGGGCAAGCGTTTCAACCAATATCTGGCCCGGCTCGAGTTCCTCTTCTCGCCGGATCTCTTCATCCTGGGCGGGGGCACTGCCACCAAACTCGACAAGTTTGTCGACAAGATAGCCACCCGGGCGCCGCTTATCGCCGCCGCCAGCCTCAACCAGGCAGGGATCATCGGGGCCGCGCTCTATGCCGCCGAACAGGCAGCCACTCGTTCGAAACCGACAAAAAAGGCCCCATAAGGGGCCTTTAATTTACCGGGACCAAGCACTCCCTATCGGGGCAGGCTTGCGATGTAGCGCTCTACCACACCCTTCACGAAAAGCTGACAGGCCTCCCCCGTTTTCGGATCATAGTGGCCGCCATTGGTCAGGTTGTTGGAGAGGATACGGATCGAGAGGAAAGGGATCTGGAAGGCATCGGCTATCTGCGCCGCTGCCGCCCCTTCCATCTCTTCCACGCTGGTGCCGAACTCCCGGTGGAACCAGTTGATGCGATCTACCTCGCTGTTCCAGAAGTTGGCAGACCCCACAGTCCCTTCGACGACCTTCCCCCTGGCATAGGCTACCTGCCGGGCGATGTCGATGAGCGGCTGGCTTCCCTCGTAGTAACGGATCTTGTTGGCATCGTCGCCACCCGCACTGCCGGCAGATGCCATGATATCCATCGGCAGCCACGCCAGCGCCTCGACCCCCTGCCCTTCTGCTCGCTTGGGTGTCTTCAGATTGCCAATGTTGACGGTCCGCTTGCCCAGCACAATGTCACCCACCTTGAGCTGCTTGTCATGGCCCCCGGCCGTGCCCTGGTTGATGATGGCCAGGGGGTGATAGCGACCAATGGCGATGGCCGTCGCCGCGGCCGTGTTCTCCAGCCCCTTGCCGGTCTGGCTGACGATCACCGGGTAACCGTTCAGGGTACCCCGGTAGAAGAGGTAGGGGCCAACCTGCTCCATCACCACCCCTTGCAACAAGGAGGCAAAGTGCTCGGCTTCGATGGGCATGGGTCCCTGGATCAGGATGGGAGACGAAGGGGGATGATCGTGGCCGGCCACAGTGACACTGCTGAGTGACTGGGCCTGGGTCGTCATGCTCATGGCCATCATCAAGGCCATGAACCACTGTGTGAGATTACGCATTGCCAAACTACTCCTCTGCTCGTGTACTCGGGTCATAGGCAGCAGGCCCATCAACCATCTAGGGCGCGGATTATCGCACAAAACAGCAAACGTTTTTATGGCAAAGCGAAGTGATAAATAGCTGAAAAATGGGGGTAATAGTAATCAAGGCAACTGAACATCGGGGATGAAAAAAGAGGTTGGAAAGGGTACTTCGAGGAGATATTGGAGCGGGAAACGAGACTCGAACTCGCGGTCCGACCCTGGCAAGCACGGATCATGCTCTACCAATGTATTGGGTACAAAATCAGGCGGTGTATATCTATGGAAAGGGTACTTCGAGGAGAGATTGGAGCGGGAAACGAGACTCGAACTCGCGGTCCGACCCTGGCAAGTACGGATCATGCTCTACCAATGTATTGGGTACAAAATCAGGCGGTATATATCTATGGAAAGGGTACTTCGAGGAAAGATTGGAGCGGGAAACGAGACTCGAACTCGCGACCCCGACCTTGGCAAGGTCGTGCTCTACCAACTGAGCTATTCCCGCAACAGGTACTGCTGGTATGACGGTGTTTATGGATGCTTGGAGCGGGAAA
>NZ_CDBJ01000027.1:525049-536324 GCF_000820045.1 Aeromonas rivuli
AACTGAGCTATTCCCGCACCGGGTACTGCTGGCGATCTGCAACTGCTTGGAGCGGGAAACGAGACTCGAACTCGCGACCCCGACCTTGGCAAGGTCGTGCTCTACCAACTGAGCTATTCCCGCATCATCTCGGTGTGAAACCGATGCAGCTGCATATCTATTGCTTTTTGAATCGATGTTGGAGCGGGAAACGAGACTCGAACTCGCGACCCCGACCTTGGCAAGGTCGTGCTCTACCAACTGAGCTATTCCCGCACAATCATCAATAAAAAAATCGTGCAGCATTTGGTTGCTTGCGCTACTACACGGGAGCCGAATTATAAGAGCAGAGTGATCAATTGCAAGGGCTTTTTTGTCGGGCAGAGTCCGTTCGCTCAAAAGCTGGTCGAACTGTCGATTTTCCCAACCAATGATGCCACTCCCCCTCTGCCTTGCCATCGAAACAGCCCCACGCAGAGGAGTAACCGCTGCTGACGCTGACAAGGGCTGCGCCCTTGTCACTACCCTTCGGCCACGCTGGCCGCTTGGTACAGCTGGCGGCCCCTTAAATCTTGAAGACGTGGCCGCGGTAGAATTGCAGCTCGGCAATGGACTCACGAATGTCGTCCAGCGCCTGGTGGGAACCGCTCTTGGTGAACTGATCCAGCAACTCGGGCTGCCAGCGGCGTACCAGCTCCTTGATGGTGCTGACATCGATGTTGCGATAGTGGAAGAAGGCCTCCAGCTCACCCATGTGTTTGACCATGAAGCGGCGATCCTGACCGATGCTGTTGCCGCACAGCGGGCTGGTGCGCTCCGGCACCCACTGCCGGATGAAGTCGAGGGTCTCCTTCACGGCGCGGGCTTCGTCATACTCGCTCGCCTGTACCCGAGCCACCAGGCCGGAGCCGGTATGTGTGCGCACGTTCCACTCATCCATCTTGGCCAACTCCGCCTCGCTCTGATGAATGGCGAGCACCGGGCCCTCGGCCAGCACATTCAGATCCTTGTCGGTGATGATGGTGGCTATCTCGATAACCACATTCAGTTCCGGGTCCAGCCCCGTCATCTCCATGTCGATCCATACCAGGTTCTGCGCGCTGACACTCATGCTTGTTCTCTCTCTATTGGGAGGAATGGCGGAACTTTGCCAATTTGCATGTATCATACTGGCTTTGGATCTGTTCATAAACTGGCGAATCGAGTGGCAAAGAAAGCAAAACTCAATCTGGGTCAACAAAGGCGCGTCCAGGTCAACCGCGACAAGCGGCTGCAAAAAGAGCACAACAACCAGGTCGATGACACCCTGTTCGGCCCGGCTATCGAAGGCATGGTGATCAGCCGTTTCGGCCAGCATGCGGACGTGGAAGCGAGTGATGGCAGCATCCACCGCAGCAACCTGCGCCGCAGCAGCATCACCAGCCTGGTATGCGGCGATCGTGTGGTATGGCGTCCGGGCCTCAACGAGGCGACTCCGGGCGTGATAGAGGCGGTACACCCCCGCCACTCGGTGCTGACCCGCCCCGATTTCTATGACGGCGTCAAACCCATCGCCGCCAACATAGACCAGATCATCATCGTCTCGGCGGTGATGCCCGAGTTCTCGACCAACATCGTCGACCGTTATCTGGTAGCCGCCGAAGATGTCGAGATCCAGCCGCTCATCGTGCTGAACAAGGTCGACATGCTCGATGACGCCGCCCGCGTGCGCATCGATGGCCAACTGAGCGCCTACCGAAAACTCGGCTATCAGGTGATCCTGGTCAGTTGCGAGAGCGGTGAAGGGCTCGAGGAGCTCAAGGCCCAGTTCAACGGCAAGATCAGCATCTTCGTCGGCCAGTCCGGGGTAGGAAAATCCTCCCTGGCCAATGCCCTGATGCCCGGCCTGGGTGTCTTGACCGGCGAGATCTCCGAAAACTCGGGGCTCGGCCAGCACACCACCACCACGGCGCGACTCTATCACTTCCCGAGTGGCGGCGATCTCATCGACTCCCCGGGGATCCGTGAGTTCGCCCTCTGGCACCTGGAAGCCGATCGCATCACCTGGTGCTTCGTCGAGTTCCGCGACTACCTGGGGGGCTGCAAGTTTCGCGACTGCACCCACAAGGAGGATCCCGGTTGCGCCCTGCGCACCGCGGTCGAGCGGGGCGACATCAGCGCGGATCGCTTCTACAACTATCACCGCATCCTGGAAACCATGCAGGAAGCCCGCCATGGCCGGCAACAAGCCCGGCTGTGACCCACTAAACCCCTCTTTCTATTAAAAGAGCAGATGAACATCATGAGCATTACTGACAACCTGAAGATTGCCGGTCAATACTGTCTGCCCAAGCATGCCCTCTCTCGCTTGCTCGGCAAGCTGGCTGCCGCCGAGGCGGGCAACCTCACCACCAAGGTGATCGAGGCCTTTATCAAGCAGTACCAGGTCGACATGAGCGAAGCGCTCCATGAAGAGCCCGCGTTCTACAAGAGCTTCAACCACTTCTTTACCCGCGAGCTCAAGCCGGGGATCCGTCCCCTGGTTGACGATCCCATGACCCTGGCCCTGCCGGTAGATGGTACCGTCAGCCAGCTCGGCCCCATTAACCAAGGCCGTATTATCCAGGCCAAGGGCCACGACTACAGTGCCCGCGAGCTGCTGGGTGGTTATGAGGATCTGGTTGCCCCCTTCAAGAATGGTGACTTTGCCACCATCTATCTGGCCCCCAAGGACTATCACCGCATCCATATGCCCCTGGATGGCGTGCTGGAGAGCATGGTGTTCGTGCCCGGCGACCTCTTCTCGGTCAACCCGCTGACCGCCGAAAACGTGCCGAATCTGTTTGCCCGCAATGAGCGGGTGGTCGCCACCTTCCGCACCGCTCATGGCCCCATGGCCCTGGTGCTGGTCGGCGCCACTATCGTCGCCAGCATCGAGACCATCTGGGCTGGCAACATTGCGCCAGCTAAGCAGAAAGGAGCGACCAAACATAAGGAAGTGGTGCGTTGGGACTACAGCGGTGATGAGGCCATCACCCTGCAAAAAGGGGCGGAAATGGGGTTGTTCAAACTCGGCAGCACAGTGGTCTGTCTGTTTGGCCCCGGCATGCTGGCCAGCTTCGATGCGCCGCTGGCGCCCGGCGTCACTACCCGCATGGGTCAGCCCTTTGCCACCCTGGCGAGCGACGCATGAGCGAACCGACCGATAACCCCCAGTCCGACCCGGTTGCGGCCGACAAGGCCCAGCCCAGGAATCCACTTCATGGCCTGACCCTGGAGGCGATCCTGACCGAACTGGTGGCGCACTACGGCTGGGAGGCCCTCGGGCAGCAGATCAATATCCGCTGCTTTACCGACGATCCCAGCATCAAATCCAGCCTGAAGTTTTTGCGCAAGACCCCCTGGGCCCGGGAGAAGGTCGAGAGCCTCTATCTGTACGTCCAGCGCAAGCAGTCCAAAAAGAAGGAAGGCCCCCATGGCGTTTAAAATTACCTACACATACAAGAGTCAGGCCAAGGAAATCGGCTATTCCAACGACAAATTCCGCAGCATCTATGATGCCATCGCGGCCGCCGAAGGGCTCGACCTCAAGGCATTCCACGCCATGGAGGCCCAGTTGGCTCAGGTGTGCCGCCGTGACAAGAAGAGCGTGAAAGATTATCAGGAGAACCACTTCAAGGAGCTGGGTTTCTCCGCCATCACCATCTTCCGCGACGAAGAGTGAGCGTGGCGACAATAAAAAAACCGGGCCTTGGCCCGGTTTTTTTATTGCTGCGTTTTTCATGCCTGCCTGTTTGATGACTCGGCCAGGCAGCCACGCAAGGGCCGGGTCGTTCAGACCCCCTCTTAATTACCCAGGGTGGCGAACAGTCCCTGCTCCAGGGTACCGCGCGAGACGCAAACGGGTGTAATGGAAGGCGCGGCAACCCGCTCACCAGAACCTTCGACGAAGAACAGTTCGGTATTGCCCTTGACGTTGACGGTAGCCACGCTGTTGGTACCGCTCTGGGTGACGATCAGGTTGATCTGCAAGTTGGGGTTACCCAGTGCGACTTTGGATCCCATGGTGCCGCAATCGAGCCACTCCAGACCATCGGCCGCATTCTCGACATTGGCCGTCATCAGACCGGTGGCACGCTGGCTGGTCTCGATCTTGAGGCCGTGGTCGGCAAACCACTTCTCGGCGCGAGCCCAGACCAGATCGACCGGGATCTGCATCTCCTGGGTGTTATTGGTCGCCTTGGCGATCGGCGGGTTATAACGGTACTGCTCACCACCATTGTTGTCCGCTGCACAGCCTGCCAGCAGCAGCGCCAGGGCGCTCCCCATTATCTTTTTCATCTGTCTCTTCTCGTCTCATCATGAGGCCATAGGCCAACCGGCGGCTATTATGGCGCCAGCGTCAACGGCTGTCAGCAGGACAATAAAGAAATGATCGAGGCCCGAGCGGGCTTTACAAAAAGAGTGTCCTATCATAGATTTGCTCGAAACTTGCCCTTTGAGCCCACCTTCACACCTTGTTCACCCCAGATCAGTTGCAAGCCATCATAGATCAACTCCCCATCAGCATTTTCTGCCGGGGTGCAGATGGCCGCTACCTGCTGGTCAATCGCCATTTTGCCCTGCACGCTGGCGCCACGCATCCGGGCGAGCTCATTGGCAAGAGGGATGCGCAGCTCCCCTGGGGAGACGTATTTCACGAGGAGGACAGCCAGATCTTGGCACGGGGTGAGCCCTTGCTGCACCAGCAACAGCTCTGCCTGCGTGACGATAACGAGTTCTGGATAGAGACCCACAAGGTTCCTATCTACGACGAGGAGGGAGCCCCTCTCGCGCTGTTTGGCGTCGTGAGCGAGATAGGGCAACACAAGGAGCTGGAGCAGACCTTCAAGCAGCAGCAGCTGTTGCAACGCCGCTTGCTCGACGCCATACCGGATCCTATCCGGTTCGAGGATCACGACGGCCGGGTGCTCGACTGCAACCAGGCTTTCCTCGATTTCATGGGGTTGCAGGCCAGCGAGGTGCTGGGCCAGAACGTCCGTCAGCACCTGCCCCCCCAGATGCCCATGGGCCGTGGTGAATATTGCCTGCTCGATGCCAAGGGGCAGGGTCGCCATCTGGAGATCATCAGAGTTGAGGTGCCAGACGACAACGGCCTCTCCCTCGGGATACTCACGCTGAGTCGCGACATCACCGGGCTGCGCACCACCCAGGCCCAGTTGCAGCAGGAGCAGCATTACGACAGCCTCACCGGCTTGCTCAAACTCTCCCATTTCCTGCAGACCAGCCGCCATCTCGGCGGGCGCCCAGCCAGTCTGCTGCTCATCGATCTGCAACATTTTCGCGAGATCAACGACAGGTTCGGCATCCGCATCGCCGATCGCCTGCTCAACCAGGTCGCTCAGCGCCTGCAACGCCTGACTCCGGCCAATGCCTTGCTGTGCCGGGTCGCCGCCGATGACTTCGCCCTGTTACTGCCCGAGCTGGACAAACCCCTGGCCGAATGGAGCCAGCGCCTGCAAGGGGAGCTGATGGCACCCTATCAGGTCGAAGAGCATCGCATCCAGATCACCTGCTTCCTTGGCATCGCCCAGGGACGAGCCAATGACGCCGAGCGCCTGCTGGGCCATGCCGAGGCCGCCCTAGCCGAAGGCAAGCGCCTGCAGCAGCACTGCACCCTGTTCGATCCCGAGCTCTACCAGCAGTTGCAACGCCGCAAGCAGCTCAGCGCCGACTTGCCCCAGGCGATCCGCTCGGCCGAGCTCACCGCCGTCTACCAGCCCATCATCTGCGCCAGGCAAGACAAGCTGCATGGCGCCGAACTGCTCTGCCGATGGCCCCACCCAACCCTTGGCATGGTGGCGCCGGACGAGTTTATCCCCCTGGCCGAAGAGCTGGGGCTCATCGGGCGACTCGGCGAACTGATGCTCGAGCAAGGCTGTGCCCAGCTCGCGCGCTGGCAACAGGTGTGGCCAGCTCTCATGCTGTCGGTCAACCTCTCGCCACTGCAGTTCCGCGACCCCGAGCTGGGCCAGCGCATCCAGGCCTGCGCCCTGCGCCATGGCATAACCCCCGCGACCCTGGAGCTGGAAATTACCGAAGGGGTATTGATGGAGAATGCCGACGAGATAGAGCAGAACCTCTCCAGCCTGATCCAGGCTGGCTTCCAGCTTGCCATCGATGACTTTGGCACCGGCTACTGCTCCCTCGCCTATCTGCCGCGCCTCGAAGTCGCCACCCTCAAGCTGGATCGCAGCTTCACCCGGGATCTGGTGAGCAATGCCGCCACCACGGCCATAGTGCGATCCGTCATCGGCCTGGGCCATGAACTCGGTATCCAGATCACCGCCGAAGGGGTCGAGACCCAGGAGCAGCGCCGCTGGTTGACCGAGGCGGGCTGTGACAGGCTGCAGGGCTACCTGTTCAGCCGCCCCCTGCCCCCTCAGGAGTTCGGTCGCAGTTACGGCCTGAGCGATACCTGAGCCCTGGGGCTCCATCCTGCATCCCATCGCCCGCCTGCGCTGTCACAGCTAAAAAAGCGGTCACCCTGGGGTGACCGCTTTTTATATGCTGTACTCCCGGCGCCCTCCATGGCGGCGGTTTGGCCTTCCCTCACCACCTATCTGGCGGCGCCGGGCCCGGGAGATACGGCCTCACCCCTGGATATTACTCCTGGAAGTAAGTGCCCCAGCCATCGTAATCCACCCCGTATTTCTCGAGGATGGGACGCATCTTCTCGATGTCGGCGAGAATACGCTCCACATTCAAGGCGCATTCGGCAGTGGCATCGAAACAGAAGATAGTGGCGCCGTCATCCAGCTCCATCTCTTCGGCATCGGTCACTTCGAAGCCCGCCTTGAACAAGTCCACCGCCGCCTTCTCCAGCAGATCGAAATCCTGGCAGGCGAAGTGGTGCTCTATCTCGTAGTCGAGCTCAGGGTTGCTGCCGTCGGCCAGCAGTTCGGTCACTATGGCGGTCGTTTCGTCGCGCCACTCTTGCATATCCAGACTCATGTTGCCTCCCAGGCGGTATGGTTGCGCAAAGCATACCTGTCCGGCGCGCCCCGCTCAACGAGTGTCGGTGTCCATCTGCCCTTTGTTCAGGCACTCTCCCTCTCCCCCAAATGGGGACATGCCCATTTTGGGGGCTAATCCGCACTATCTGCCATACATCACCTGATGGACCGCACATCCAGCAGACAAGCGCATTCAAACCAGAACGAATGAGTCACCAATAGCCTCTTCTCCAGAACAAGGACGCAGTGAAGCCGCGATGACAAAGGGTACGCATCGGGTTATCAAGGGTCGGCAAGCCGAGCTTGCCGACGAGAGAGGAGCCCCTGCTGGCTCCTTTTTTTCACGTGATGGAGCACGTTAATAATGACTAAAAAAACCATACTGAGCCTGCTGATTGGCTCGACCCTTATGATTGGAAACCAGGTCAGCGCCGCCCCGGTGCATGGCCCCTTCGATGCCCCCCTGGCCGATGAGGCCAAGGTGCTGGAGATGCTCAAGAAGAGTGGCAAGATTGCCACCCTGGCCTCGCCCGAGATGGAGCAGGCCGCCCTGGCCAGCTTCTACCGCCAGAAGGCGCGTGCCCACCAGGGCCATGGTGCCCTGGCGGTGCAGGAGGGCAAGGTGCGCGAGCGCATCCTCAAGAAGATCCGCTTGAACGGCACGGCCCGTCCCGGCGATCGCATCCCCACCCTGCTGCTCAAGTCTATCGAGAAAGAGCACTATCGGGGCGCCAAGCGGCAGGACAAGATCCTCGCCATTCTGGTCGACTTCCCCGACTACCCGAAAAACAGTGTCCGCCCCGAGCTGACCAAGATGTATTACCCGGACTACACCCCGGCGCACTACAACGACCTGCTGTTCTCCCCTAAGGGTTACCAGGGCCCCAATGGCGAGACCTTCATCTCGATGCGCCAGTTCTACGAGCAGCAATCCGGCCAGAGTTACAGCGTGGGCGGTCAGGTGGCTGGCTGGTACACGGCCAGCAAGCCTGCCGCCGACTATGGCAATAACCAGAACGAAACGGCGGTGCGGGAGCTGGTGAAGGAGGCGCTGATCCAGGTTGCCAATGACCCCAGCATCGATCTCGCCGAGTTTGATCAGGAGGATCGCTACGACTTGAACGGCAACGGCAATCGCAACGAACCCGATGGCCTGATCGACCACCTGATGATCTTCCACGCCAGCGTGGGGGAAGAGGCCGGTGGCGGCGATCTGGGTGAAGATGCCATCTGGGCCCATCGCTGGAACCTGGGCAACCCCTACCCCATTCCCGGCACCAGCAGCCCGGCCGGTAACTTCAACGGCCAGTATGCCGCCTACGACTACACCATACAGCCCATCGATGCGGCGGCCGGGGTCTGCGCCCATGAATATGGCCACGATCTCGGCCTGCCGGATGAATACGACACCAAGTACACCGGCAAGGGCGAACCCGTCGCCACCTGGTCCGTGATGTCTTCCGGCTCCTGGGCTGGGGTAATTGGCGGCACCGAACCGACCGGCTTCTCCGCCTGGGCCAAGGAGTTCCTGCAAGCCTCCCTCGGCGGCAACTGGCTGCATGGCAGCAATGTGCATGTCGACGATCTTAGCCGACGCGGCAACGTCTATATGCTGGATCAGGCCAACGACAAGGGACGCAACGATGATGTGGTGCGCATCAATCTGCCCCCGAAACAGGTGCCCCTCAATCCCCCCTACGCCGGCCAGTTTGAATACCATGGTGGTAACGGCAATGATCTGGACAACCGCATGGTCCTCAACCTGGACTTGACCGGCAAACAGAGTGCGACCTTTGGCTTCAAGGCCTGGTACCAGATAGAAGATGGCTTCGACTACGCGCGGGTGCTGGTCAACGGCCAGCCCATTGCGGGCAACCTGACCACCTCGGACGATCCGAACGGCATCGGTTTTGGTATCGGCATCACGGGCCATTCGGGGGGCTGGGTCGATGCCGACTTTGACTTGAGCCCCTGGGCCGGTCAGCAGATCCAGCTCAGCCTGCAGTACCTGAGCGATGGTGGCGTGGCCGAGCAGGGTCTGTTCGTGGACGAGATCCAGATAGTCGCCGACGGCGAGACTCTGCTCAGCGACGGTGCCGAGGCTGCCTCAGCCTTCAGCCTGGCCGGCTTCGTGAAGAGCAATGGCAACGAGGCCAAGGATCACTACTACCTGGCCGAGTGGCGCAACCATGCGGGCGTCGACAAGGGGCTGGCCCACATCAACGTGAGCGACCAGCTGATGCGCTACGAGCCGGGCCTGCTGCTCTGGTACGTGGATAACAGCCAGAGCAACAACTGGGTCGGACAACACCCGGGGGAGGGTTTCCTCGGCGTGGTAGATGCGGATCAGCGCCCACTCACATGGAGCGATGGCGCCGTGGCCAGCACCCGCTACCAGATCCATGATGCGACCTTCAGCCTGGGGATAGCCAAACCGCTCATCCTCAACCGCCCGAGCGGCTCCTTCCTGCAGGATCTGTGGATAGCGCCCAAACGCATCTTCAAGGATGGCAACAGCTATCAGCAGGATGCCATCCCGGATGCCGGCAAGCGCCTGCCCCAGTTTGGCCTCAAGATAGCGGTCACCGGTCAGGCCAGGGACATGAGCACCGGCAGGATCATCGTCAGCAAGCAGTAACATTGATGTCAGTCGAGGCCCCTGCGGGGGCCTTTTCATATTTTAAATTTACAGCTGCCCATTATTCTACGAGCCCAGCCATATCAAGGTATTCACCTTGAAGCCTTGCTATGACTGGTCTAGTGAAAATAAAGCCGTCAGGAGTTGTCAGCTTTGGCAAGCTCTCAGACACTCCTGAAAGAGCCCGAGTGTGGTCATTGGTGTGGACACTTTCCTACTAACCTGCCCCACCTTTCAGCGGGTTAAAGCTAACCGCATCCTGCAAAAAATCAGGGGCAAAATGAGCATAGGTCATCGTCTGCTGGATCGTCGCGTGACCAAGAATCCGTTGCAATACCAAGATATTGCCGCCGTTGGCCATAAAGTGCGTGGCGAAGGTATGCCGTAGTGCGTGCAAGGCCTGTCCTCTGGGAAGGTCTGGCTTCACTGCCTTGATTGTTTCTCGCACCCGCTTGTAATTTGCAGTAGGAAACAATAAACCCTTTTTATTCATTACCCATTCCCGCTCAACATCTTCACTAATCGGCACAGTGCGGCTCTTGCCATTTTTGGTGGCGACAAATGTCACTCGACGATTTACCACATGGCTCGCCTTCAGCTCTGCGATTTCACTCCATCGCGCACCTGTGCTCAAACACAATACCGACACACCAAGATCATCCCCGGTTAATCGAGCAAGAAGTTGCTCAACTTCCGATGGCGTGAAATAGCTCATCGCCCTGGGAGCCTCCCTCAGTTTTTTTAACTCCCTAATCGGATGTTCTCCATGATAGAAGCCACCATCAATGAGGAAGGTAAACATACCGCTTAGCTCAACTATCAAGCGATTGACACTGCTGGCAGCAATACCTGCCGTCAACATGCGGGATCGTAATAGGGTGAGAGTGTGGCAATTGAGCTGGTTGACCCGTAGTTCACCCAGGTAACGATCTGCTCGTTCCAAGGTTCGGCGCGCATGGGCCCCCCATTTTTGAGTTAACCCTTTGTGGACCCACCAAATCTCTATCAGTTCTGCCAGTGAACGGACATCTTTCGACTTACTTTGCCAAGGCTTGTTGTGCTGTGTTGCTAGCACATGCCGTTCAAAAGCAGTTGCCTCATGCTTCTTGTCAAACTTACGCCGGATCCGCTTTCCATTGCGGCCCGTCGGTCTTACATCCACTTGATATTGACCATCATCGAGCTTCTTAATCGACATAGCGAAGCTCTCCGATACTAGATGTTACTGCCCGCTGGCTCAGGCTTTGAGCCTCTATATAGGCAATAAAACGTTGATGTAGGGTTAACCAGTTTGCTGGTCTGAGGGCGGTAACCCGTTGTCGTCTTGCCCAAAGTGTGCGAGAACCGGCGCTATCTGGCCGGATTCGGGTGAAATTTCATCAAACATGTACCAGTCTCGGTATTTTCTAAAGCGAGTGATTTTGAACAACTTTGCTCCCGCCTCAAACGGCATCTTCGCTTTGTCGTTCTCATAACCCAAGTAGCTTGCGTAGTTTATCCCTGTTAAATCAGCAAGTTCTCTTCTGCTCAACCTCTCTGATTCCCTAATGAGCCTCAATTTTTCACCTTGAGGAATTGACATAAGATAAATATCTCCAGATAATCTGAATATCTTCAGTTTTTTTAATTGATGAAAATTATGCTTTAAAGCCCCTGAAAGCTC
>NZ_CDBJ01000028.1 GCF_000820045.1 Aeromonas rivuli
CCAAAGCCAGACCCAAATCCAGTCAATCGAGGCGGCCGGGATCCTGCCGCTTGCAGCCCTGCAACTGGCACGGCGGATCGGCGGCTACACTGGAGACTCTATCGTCGCCCAGGAGCCCCCTATGACTGCCCTTATCCCCGAACTCATCGCCATGGCCAGCGATCCGACCATCAAGACCGCCGATCTGTTGCGCAAGGCCAAGGTTGCGGCCAGGCAGCTGCAGCAGCCAGCGTGGGCCAGCTGGATCGACCATGAGCTCAATGGCTATCCGAAGGACGTCAAGATGCCCCCTTATCGTCTGCTGCCCTGCGCCGTGAAGGCGGATATTGGTACGGATAAGCCGGTCCCGTTGACCTTGGATGTACCGGAGTGGATGGAGACGCTTTCGCAGGTACCCTGCCCGCTGTCGATCAGCGCGTTGGACGCGATGGCTCTCCCCGGTGCGACCCTCAACATGCCGTTGCCGGCTGATGTGACGGCGGCGCTCATCAAGGCAAGCCCGCATCCCATGGTGCCGGTACGGCTGGTCGGGGCCCACCATGTGCAGGCGCTCATCGATGCGGTGCGTAACGAGGTGCTGGACTGGGCGCTGGCCCTGGCCGAGGCGGGGATCCAGGGGGAAGGGATGACGTTCACCGCCAAGGAGCAGCAACAGGCGCAGCAGGTGCCCTCGATGAGCATTTCCATTGGGGGGGATGTTCACGGCTTTCAGTTCATGCAGAGCTCGCCCGGGGGCCAGCAACAGCAAACGGTCACCGGCGAGCAGAAGACCGAGGCGCTGGCGGCCTTGTTGCCGTGGCTGCAGCAGGTGATAGACGAGGGGCAACTCTCGCCACTGGTGCAGGCCGAGCTGCAGGCCAACCAGACGGCCCTGCAGGCGCTGGCCAACGCCCCCACGCGGCGCTGGCCGGTGATCGGGACGCTGGCCTGCAGTGTGCGGGCGATCCTGGAAGGGGCCGGTAGCGAGGTGCTGGCGGCGCAGGCGCTGGGCTGGCTGGCCACCTTGAGCGGCAGCTGATCGATATTGGAGAGCATGGGCGGGGCTGCGGCCCCGCTTTGTTTTCTAGGCCAACGGCCAAAGTGCGGCCGAAATCCAGCCGTCGAGGGGGCCGGGATCCGCCCCGCTTGCAGCGCTGCAATCCGAACGACCGAAACCGGGTAGAATAGGGGCTCCCATTTTGCCCAGGAACGCATCAATGCCCGCCCTTATCCCTGAACTCATCGCCATGGCCAGCGATCCGACCGTCAAAACCACCGATCTGCTGCGCAAGGCCCTGGTGGCGGCCCGCCTGCTCAAGCAACCCGAGTTCGCCGCCTGGATCAACTCTGAACTGCAGGGCTATTCGCAGTCTGGGGATTTACCGCCCTACCGTGTGCTGCAAGGTGAGCTCAAGGTTGATGTGCCTGGTCATGGGAGGCTCCCGTTGCCAATTAGGAATGCCGAGATGAGCAGGTTGATAACGGAATCTCGGTTTGGCCATCCGATGGGCGCCCTAGAGGACCTGGCCGTACCGGGTGAAGTTGTTCGTTCGTTCTTCCCCTCCGAGCAGAGTCAAATATTGATACAAGAGCTTTCGTTGCCAGGAGTACCGGAACTCGCCTTGGGGTCTAACCAAGTTCGCGGGCTTATTGAGGCGGTCCGAGACAAGCTGTTGAACTGGGCGCTCGATCTGGCCGAGGCGGGGATCCAGGGGGAAGGGATGAGCTTTACCCCCCAGGAGCAGCAGCAAGCCCAGCAGCTGGCGCCGGTGAACATTCACATCCGGGGGAATGCGACCGCTTTTCAGTTCATGCAGAACTCGCCCGGCGGCCAGCAACAGCAGACGGTGACCAGTGAGCAGAAAGAGGCTGCCCTGGCGGCTTTGTTGCCGTGGCTGGCGCAGGTGATCGCACAAGGGCAACTGCAGCGGGAAGCGTGTGCTGAGCTGCAGGCCGAGCTGGACACCCTCAAGGCCCAGGCCGCTTCCCCCAAGCCCAAGTGGCCGGTGATTGGCGCCGTGGCCAGCAGTGTGCGGGCGATCCTGGAAGGGGCTGGCGGCGAAGTGTTGGCGGGACCGGTGCTGGGCTGGCTGGCCACCTTGACCGGTAGCTGATCGATATCGGGGCGCATGAGCGGGGCGATGGCCCCGCTTTGCATTGTGGGCCAGTGGCCAAAGTAGCGGGCAAAAGGAAGGCTGCCGTGCTGCGCTGCGCTTGCCTGCTGGCTCGCTCGTTGCGGCTAACTGATGCCGCGCCTCAGAGCCCAGCCATTACTCCCACTGGGCAGGAGGAGTATCTTCTGTCTGCCATAACGAAAAACCGCCCTAGCTTGTGGCTAGGGCGGCCATTCGTCACCAGAGACTCCATTAGAGGAAATCGTCGTAGTGATCACGAATGAACTCCCAAGCCGACTTGAGCATGCTCAGAGTCTTCAAGGTTGTCCAAACGTGGCTCAAAATACTTAGCGTGCGCTTCATATTTCATGGCCTCCATACTGGCTGGCCATCCTTCCAACGCCTGTGCTGGTACTCAGCGTTTTAGGTACTTGTGACAGTCTCTAGTGGAAGTGCGACCGGGGGGTGGGCCCTCCCAAGACTTCTACCAGCACGGCTTTCTCAGGGCCGTGTAGGGCGGGGTTTCATTGCAAATTCTTTACGTCCGGCCCCTTCCACTTATGATTCTCATCACACGTAAGCAGTGAGCATAATACCTGATCTTACTCGTTTGGGAATAGCCGTTGCCTATCAGTGAGCAGCCTGTTGAAGCCTAGTGAGGCCTAGTGAAGCCTGTTGACGCATGTGTATTAGTTCTCTAATATTGCTGTCAGTGACAGTATCTAGTGGAAGACGCAGGTCAGGCCTCTCAACCAGACTCGCAAAGAAAAACCGCCCTTCTCAGGCGGTTTTTTTTTGGGCAACGGCCAAAGCCAAGCCGAAATCCGACCGCGAGGGCGGGCGGGATCCTCCGCTTGCAGCGCTGCAATCCGAACGGCCCACATCGGGTACACTGGGGGCTCCCTTTTTTGCCCAGGAGCGCCCCATGCCTGCCCTTATCCCCGAACTCATCGCCCTGGCCAGCGATCCGACCGTCCAGCCCCCCGATCTGCTGCGCAAGGCATTTGTGGCCGCTCGCCTGCTCCAGCAGCCCGAGGCCGCCAGCTGGCTTGACCATGAACTACAGGGCTATCCCGATGGCAGCCCGGTGCCCCCCTATCGCCAGCGGCGCGGGAGATTGGCGATCAGGCGGGCTGGAACGTCCTACCTGCTGTCAGTGGCCAACACCGAGCGGGCCCAGCAGTGGCAGACCTGCCCGCTCTCGCTGCCATTGAGCGAGCTGGCGGCGCTGGCTGCGACTGGCAAGCCAGTGCGGATCCGCTTCCCTCCTGAGCTCCTGCCTCAGCTCATGGCCGAGCTGGACACCCACCAGGAGGTGGAGATCAGCTTGCCGGTGATCCAGGTGCGGGAAGTCATCGAGGCAGTCCGGGGTCGGGTGCTGAATTGGGCACTTGAACTGGCCGAGGCGGGGATCCAGGGGGACGGGATGAGCTTCACGCCCCAGCAGCAGGCCCAACCGCTGGCACCGGTGAGCATTTACATTGGGGGGGATGCTCCCGGTTTCCAGTTCATGCAAGGCTCGCCCGGGGGCCAGCAACAGCAGACGGTGACCGGCGAGCAGAGGGCCGAGGCCCTGGCGGCTTTGCTGCCCTGGCTGGTGCAAGTGATCGAGAAAGGACCGCTGCAGCGGGAGGTCTGTGACGAACTGCAGATCCAGCATGCCGCTCTGCAGGCACTGGCCCGAGCTCAGGCGCCGAGCTGGCCGCTGATCGGGGCGCTGGCCAGCAGTGTGCGGGCGATCTTGGAAGGCGCCGGCGCCGGGGTGCTGGCTGCGCAGGCTTTGGGCTGGCTGTCCATCCTCACCGCACACTGATCGTCATCTATGAGAAAGCGGCGGGGCGGCGGCCCCGCTTTACATTGTGGGCCAACGCCCAAAGTGGCGGGCAAAAGGACACTGCCGCGCTGCGCTTGCCGGCTGGCGGGTGCGCAAGGGCGAACCGATGCCCTCGCTTACCGCCCAGCGTTGACCCTGGTTGCAGCACTGCAACGGTCAGGCCGTGACTTGTCCAGCCATCCCCTCGGTTGGCCGGCTTACCCACACATGGCACAATGGCATTTTTGAGTCTGCCAGAGGGGGCATGATGACGCCGGAGCGTATGAGGCAGTACGGCAAAGGGCTGGGGTTATGGCAAGACAAGCGGTTGGCAACCGCCGAACCGATCTCCTATCTACGCAAAGACCACCCGATCAGCGTCACACCCGTGGCGCAGGCCCAAGGCTGCTGGCTTGAGCCCACCGATGACGGCACCCAGCCGGTTAACCCGCTGGCCAACGGCGTGTTTCTGTGGACCGAGATCATCGGCGCCGGCCATGCCTTCGTGTCGGTGCATCAGGACAACAACCCCTATGTTTACACCTACGGGCGGTTTGGCCGCACGGGCGGCTCCCTGGGGGCCGTTGGCGATGGGGTGCTGAACTTCTTCCAGTTCGGGGATGCGCGAACCTACTACCAAACAGCCTTGTACGGTGTGAGCGCCAAGGCATTTCGCATTGATGACGCGGATCCCGCGATCACCCGCGCCTACTTCGAGCGCCTGTGGAAAAAGGGGACGCCGGCGATCCCCACCCCCATCATGGGCGACATGACCCGGCGCGGTGGCCACACCATCGATCAGTACGATGTAACCGGGAAGAACTGTACGACCCACGCCACCGATGGCCTGAAAATGGCGGGATCCGGGGTGTTCCAGGGCGGCTATACCACCCACTCCCAGATGCGGGTTGAGTCGGAAGAGGACTTTGCCGTACCGTTGTCGCTGCAGCGTTACCTGATGAAGAAAAGTGCCGAGCCCTCGATGCTGGTTGTCGATATGACCAGCGAGTTTCGGCGGCAATACCCGAATACCGATGGAGTGATGCCGGCGAACGAGGACAACCCAGACACCCGCGCATACCGGGCCATGGCCGAGGCCGCGTCTGCTCTTGGCACCGTCTCGCCGTACTCTGGCGGCACGGTAGGCGGGTTATTAGGTGGAGAAAACCATGTCAGCAAGTAAGACCAAAACCGTGTTGCGTTGGGCCGGCATTGCGCTGGTGTCGCTGGGCTATTACCTCTGGCTGGGGGTGGCCTCTACCAGTTTCGGGCACATTGCGGAGAAGGAGAGCGTGATCGGGACCGGCCCCGTCTCGTTGGAGTATCACCGCGCCATGATGGACGCGGTGATGCAAGCCACCGGCGTGGTGTTTGACGCGGCCTCCCTGGGCTTCCTGATCTGCGTCCCCCTGATCCTCATCATCTTCCACAAGGTCAGGTGACCGCCCCCCCCTCCCGCTCCGACCGTGATCACCGGCCTTGCCGTCACACATTGCCCCGCCCTGCGGGGCTTTGTTTTATTGGTCAACGGCCAAAGCCCGCCCCCAATCCGATCCCATCGAGGGGGCCGGGTTCTCCCCGCTTGCAGCCCTGCAACCGGCACAGCGGCTATCGGGTTGGAAATATCGTTAGTAGTAGTAATAGTAGCAATGCTACTATTACTACTACTAATCCAAGGAGAGAACAACATGGCCGTGTCCCCCGAGGTCAAAGAGCGCATCATCGCCGCCGCGAATGCCCTTTATGAGCGCAGCACCACTGGCGAGTACCCGACCGTCGAAGCGGTGCGCCAGGAAAGCCGAGCCGCCATGAGTACGGTGGTTGAGGTGATGAAGGGTTGGCGCGAAAGCCAGCGCAAGCAGGTGCAGGTGGTGCGTGAGCCACTCCCGCTCCCGCTGCAGGAGCATGTCCGCGCATTGGGGCAGAGCTTGTGGGAAACGGCCCAGCAGCTGGCCAACGAGTCTCTGGATGCCGCTCGCGCCGGGTTTGAAGCCGAGAAAAGTGACCTGCTGCAGCTGTCAGCCGAGCAGTCTGCCGCGTTTGAGCTGCAGGCGATGGAGCTGGAAACAGCACAAGAGCAGATCACCGCACAGGCAGAGCAACTGGCGCTCAATGCAGAGACTGTCAAGACCCTGACCCAGCAGCTGGACGCAACCCGGCAGCAGCTGCAGGCAGCAGAACAGTCGACGGCATTGGCCTTGCAGCGTTGTGAGGACACCGAGCTGCGGGCCGCTGAGCTGCGCGCTGAGCTCGATCATGCCCATATAGAGGCTGAGCAGTCAGCCGCCGCCGCGCAGCAGGTAGAAGATGCCTTGCGCACTGAGGCTGATCGGTTGCGCACCGAACGAGATCGGACGCAACAGCGGCTTGAGCTGGCCGAGCAAGAGCAGGAAAAGCAGACCGCCCAGCTGGCCAACCGCGACGAAACTATCCAACAGCTGCGGGACCGTCTCGCTACAGCGACCGCCCAGGCCGAGGCCGCCGCTCAGACCCATGTGGCAGAGCGCCAACGGATGATTGAGGAGGCGCAGCAACAGGCCGAGCGCCTCGCTCGGATCGAGGCTGACTATGAGGCTGCTCGCCAGGATGCCGCCACCGCCCGCGAGACGGCTGCTGCCCAACGAGGTGAGCTGGAGGCAACGCGGGGGCTGCTGGCCACGTTCACGACCCAGCCTGGACATGGCAAGCAGTAAGGTTGGCGAAGATGGCCTGCGCTGGCAAATGATGAATGACAGCGGTTGCGGCTGGCGCGACCAAAAACCCCGCCTTGGCGGGGTTTTACTTTATTGGTCAACGGCCAAAGCCAAGCTCAAATCCGACCCCGGCGAGGGGGCCGAGATCCGTCTGCTTGCAGTCCTGCAATCCACACCACCGAAACCGGGTAGAATAGGGGCTCCCTTGTTGCCCAGGATCACCCGATGCCCACCCTTATCCCCGAGCTGATCGCGATGGCCAGCGATCCCGCCGTCGAGATCAGCACGCTGCTACGCAAGGCTAAGGTGGCCGCCCGCCTGCTCCAACAGCCCGAGGCCGTCAGCTGGATAGACCATGAGCTGCAGGGCTATCCAGACGATAGCCTGGTACCCCCCTATCGTCAGCGGCGCGGGAGACTGGCAGTTAGGCGGGACGGCAACACCTACCTATTGCCGGTGGCCAACACCGAGCGGTTCCAGCAGTGGCAGACCTGCCCGCTCTCGCTGCCCGTGAGCGAACTGGCGGCGCTGGCCGCGACCGGTAAGCCCCTGCGGGTCAATTTCCCCCCTGAGCTCCTGCCCCTGCTCATGGCCGAGCTCGGTACTGCACGGGAGGTGGAGATCAGCTTGTCGGCGGTTCAGGTGCGGGCGCTCATCGAGGCGATGCGGGACTGGGTGCTGGACTGGGCGCTCGCCCTGGATGAGGCCGGGATCCAGGGGACGGCATGAGCTTCACTTCTCAGGAGCAGCAACAAGCCCAGCAGGTGCCCTCAATGAGCATTCGCGTCGGGGATAATGCGACTGGTGTGCAAATCCTGATGAACTCGCCCGGCGGCCAGCAACAGCAGACGGTAACCGGCGAGCAGAAGGCCGAGGCTGACCTGGCTGCAGCAGGTGATCGCCGAGGGAACGCTGTCGCCACCGGTGCAGGCCGATCTGCAGGCCAACCATACTGCCCTGCAGGCGCTGGCCAACGCCCCCACGCCGAGCTGGCCGGTGATCGGGACGCTGGCCAGCAGTGTGCGGGCTACCCTGGAAGGTGGCGGCGGCGGGGTACTGGCTGCGCAGGCGCTGGGGTGGCTGGCCACCTTGAGCGTTAGCTGATCGATATCGGAAGGCATGGGCGGGGCTTCGGCCCCGCTTTGTTTTTCTGGGCCAACGGCCAAAGTGGCGGGCAAAAGGACGCTGCCGCGCTGCGCTTGCCGGCTGGCGGGTTCGCGAGGGCGAACCGATGCCCTCGCTTACCGCCCAGCGCTGAACCCACAGCTCACTCGACGGGAGGATGGTCGGTGGTGCGCTCGTGCGGGGCGGCATGGTACGCTTGCGAGACTGTATATGGATACAGTATTTTGCGTGAAACGGCGCGGCCTGGTAGTTCTGGAGGGTGACATGATGGTTTGGGATGCGTTGAAGATGCTGATAGAGGGGATCAGACAGGAGGGCATGACAGCGCTGCTGATCCTGCTGTTTGTTGCCGCTGGGATCTGGATACTGGAGGAGTTGAAAAAAAATCGTTATGGCGCCGGAGCGGGGTTCACTGTTGTGCAGGTGTTGCTGGTGATAGGCGCCCTGCTGTTCTTCGGTTGGACAGGGTATACAGCGACTCGGCCAAGCAATGACGATACAAAATGGATCCACGAGGTGGGCCAGTACGGCCTGTAACGATGGTGCCCAGATCACGCCCTGCTTATGCGGGGCGTTTGCTTTCTAGGCCAACGGCCAAAGGACGCCCCAAATCCGGCCAGCGAGGCGGCACAGCACTGAAAGCTCAAGATATAAAGCGCATTGACATAACTTCTCGTGCGATCAATCATTCACGTAAATCACATTGTTTACGTGGAGTTGAATTTTATGGAGTTCAGATATCCCACCGCCTCTGCAGAGGCCAACATGAACGCGATGAAGTACCTGACTCAAAATCTGAGCGCCCCCGAGAAAGGACGAGAAGAGGTTGAGTCTCTGATAAGGGTGCTGGGCACTTCAATCACAAGCTATCCGTCATGGCACCCGATCCTGACCATTCCCAGAGGCCAAGGAGAGGAGCGGAGCGATTTGGGCAGTCTGTACGAAGGGATTGACCACACTATCAAGTTTGTCAGGGGGTTTGTGACCTGCCCCTACAGCGAAGAGAAGGCGAATGGATTGGTGGATCAGGTCAACGCTCTGACAGGGTTAAGTGCATATCGGACAGATACGCCGCTGTATAGCGATCATGCTTACCCAGTAGTTGTTGAAGCCACCGAGGTCATGTTGGAGGCTGATGGAACCATTCGCAGCAGGGATGCGCTCGCCTGGTGTGTGCAGGAACTGGTCAGGAACGCGCACCATGCGCAAGTCGCAGAGACATGGTGGAGCATGAGAAGTTACCTGTTGGGTGAGCCTCATGGTTCCCGCTCATCATTGCTGGTCAATCAGTACACCGGTGGGCATATGCGCAAGATCCTGGAGGCGTTAAATAACAGCGGCATGTATGGCCCCGTTAAGGAATGGTCGCTGGATATGCTCTCCAAGAAAAAGCGGGAGCTCATTGGGGAAACGCTGCTGCGAACTGCACTGAAAAAGTATGAAAAGGGTAGCGAAAAATTTACCTTTGAGCTTAATGGCGAGCGCTGTAAAGCGTCAGTGCGGGATACCTGGGATGATGGTTATGAACTGTCGGTCAACGTCATGATCGGGGCATCGGAGTTGGTGGTCAGCGGTTTTTATTACCCGGAGCAGGATCTTCTCCAGTCATCAGATCCAAAGGGCAAACAAGCGCTGGCCGAGAAGTTTTTATAGTTCCGGTCATGCTGTATGACAGCGCAAGAGTGAAAAGCAGTTTCAAGCCCCGCCCAGAGCGGGGCTTTTGCTTTCTTGGTGAGCGGCCAAAGCCAGACCCAAATCCGGTCCATCGAGGCGGCCGGGATCCTCACCGCTTGCAGCGCTGCAATCCGCTCGACCGACAGCCCGCCTCAATACCCGCCCTGCTCCCTGGTCTGATCGCCCAGGCGGTGCCCCCCAGCTGGGGGCCGCGTCTTGACAAAAAGGGCACAAAAGAGCACAAAAGGGCACGAGATGGCATCGTGCGACCTCATATGAATCAGGAGAGATCAATGGAAGGGTGGCAATATTTGGCGGCATGTTTGGTGGTGGTCACGATCCTGGCTGTCGTGGGATCGTGGCTCGAAAGGCGAAAGGAGGAGGGGCGCGAGCAAGGCCCGCAGGTGGCGAAGGTGTACTTGAATGGCATCGAGATAGGCTGCGTCCCGGTGGCGCAACACAAGACCATGTTGGCCGACGCCCGCCGCAGTCCCTCGCTGTACGTTAGTCAGGCCGTTAACATCGGATGGGTGACGTTGAACCTGTTGGCGCGGATCCTGCGTTATATGACTACCATCTGGTTGCTGATGTTCCTGGTCGCTACCGTGGCGTTCCCGCAGGCGCTGGGCGAGTGGATGCAGAATATGATAGCTGGTCTTTCTCAAGCCAATGCCGCCGAGTTGGGCCGGGGCCTGCAGGTCTGGGTTCTTAGCAGCTTTGTGTTCGCGGCGCTGGCGCAGTTGTGCGAGTTCGTGATGGTGGCTGGCCCCGACTGGTACGGGCGGCGGGATGTGTTTGCGGAGGAGGTGAACTTCCAACTGCGCCGCGAGCTGGAAGCCCCCGCCCATGGCAAGGTGGTTGTGTTGTACTGGCCGGTAGACACACAGGGCGAGTCGCTGGCCCAGGATGCCAAGGCATGAGTGATCAGGCTCTGCAGCAGGAATTGGCAGCACTGATCGCCCGCCACGGCCTGAAACATACCCGCGTGGCCGAGCTGATCTGCGGCCAGGCAGACCGCTCTTGCTCGGTCAGGGCGATCAAGAGCTGGTTGGCCGACCCGAGCAAACCCAGCGCCCGCCCCTGCCCCGAGTGGGCGCTGATCGCCCTGCGCCGAGGCCTGGGCTACCCCGATCCAGAGAAACCCACGCTATGAAGCAAATTCCCCCTGGCCGTAACGGGCGGCCGGCGCTGACCAAGGACGAAATCGCGGCGGAGTTTACGCACCATGCGCTGCTGTTTGGTGTGGTGCCCATCTATTACAACGTCCACACGCGCATCTACAGTGTCCGTAACGGGTGGCCACGCGCCTATAGACCTGGTGGCGTTGTTTTGGCGGCCCCTGGTGCTGCTCTCCCCCTCCTATCAGCCGAGCTTCTGGATCCGGTTAGGTAAGCCTACTCGATAGGCCCACCGCCACACAGCGGCCCCTGACGATGCCCCGCCCTGTGCGGGGCATTTCCTTCTTGGTCCACGGCCAAAGCCAGTCCCAAATCAGTCCCCAGCGCGGCTGGTTGGGGTGCCCCCCCTTGCAGCACTGCAATCCGAACGGCCACATCAGGTACAATAGAGGCCCTATTTAGTCCAGGAGCGAAACGATGCCCGCCCTTATCCCTGAACTGATCGCCCTGGCCAGCGATCAGACCGTCAAGACCCCCGATCTGCTGCGCAAGGCGATGGTGGCCGCCCGCATGCTCAAGCAGCCTGAGTGGGCCACCTGGATAGGCCATGAACTGCAAGGCTATCCCGATGGAAGCAGACTGCCTTCATACAGGCTGATCCGTGGGGAGCTTCGCGCCCAGAACCCGGCAAATGGGCTGATCCCGCTGCACGTTGGTACACCTCGGGAGAAAGAGCTGCTCTCAACATCTCCATTTTTTGAGGGAGTCAGCGATCTTGAAGCGTTGGCAGCATCCAGTGAGGAGCTGCTATGCCATTTCCCACCCGATATTGCCGCCGTACTTCGGGATATCCAACCGCTCCCTATGACAGCCGTCATCGTTGTATCGACAAGCCAGGTACGTGGATTGTTGGAAGCAGTAAGGAATAGGGTGCTGTCGTGGGCGCTCGATCTGACCGACGCGGGGATCCAGGGTGAAGGGATGAGCTTTACCCCACAAGAGCAGCAGCAAGCCCAGCAGCTGGCGCCGGTGAACATTCACATCCGGGGGAATGCGACCGGTTTTCAGTTCATGCAGAGCTCGCCCGGAGGCCAGCAACAGCAGACGGTGACGGGTGAACAGAAAGAAGAGGCCTTGGCCGCCCTGCTGCCTTGGCTGACGCAGGTGATTGCACAAGGACAGCTGCAGGGAGAAGCGTGTGCGGAGCTGCAGGCCGAATTGGACACTCTCAAGGCCCAGGCCGCCTCCCCTAACCCCAAATGGCCGGTGATCGGCGCCGTGGCCGACAGTGTGCGGGCTGTGCTGGAAGGTGCCGGTGGGGGAGTGTTGGCGGCGCAGGCGCTGGGCTGGTTGGCCACCTTGACCGGCCACTGATCAATATCGGGGACATAAGCGGGGCTGCGGCCCCGCTTTGCTTTCTAGGCCAACGGCCATGGCGCCGAAATCCGACACCGCGAGGGCAGGAGCCGCTTTTCGCGCCGCCGTGTTTGTCCAACGCGCTCCCACTGTGTTTAATAGGGGTGTTCGGACACATCGAGCGAGACCGACCCCTCTCCCTGGGGTCTCCAATCATCAGACGTTTAGTAAGGAGCCAAACATGGCCAACGATAACAACAAGCCCAAGGATCCCTGGTACAACCCCCTGCAGATGCCTAATGGGGACACCATTACGGGGTGCGCAGCCTTCAATCGCCGCGTCAAAGAGAAGGGCGGCATGCAGACGATCATCAAGGAGGTGGCGATTAAGGCAGGCCAAGCGGCCGCAATCGCAGCCGTGGCAGCCTATGAGGCGGAGCAAACCACGCCGACTCCGCCCGCCCCGCGTCCCGCTCGCTCGCGTCAGCCCACCTCCCGCCAGCCTGAGCATACCCCCGGCAACCTGCACTAAGTCACCACAAAGCCCCGCCATGCGGGGCTTTTCTTTATTGGTCAACGGCCAAAGCCAAGCCCAAATCCGGCCAGCGAGGCGACCGGGATCCTCTGCTTGCAGCCCTGCAACCGACACAGCGGGTAGGTGGGTAATATTGGTAATCAATTTTGTACCACTGCGATCCGGGTGGGGATATACTGATCCCATCACGGACACCAGAAAGAGATAACGCCATGAGAGAAGTCGTCAAAGCCATGTCCCAGCGCGCCGCTCGCGAGGCGCTGGGCACCCCGGAGAATTTCAACGGCGGGGTCTACGTCACAAAGAACGGCACCCCCGAGCTGTTTATCACTACCGCCGCCGACCGCGCCCAGGAGCTGGCCGATCTGCACCAGGAGCGCGAGCAAAAGGCGCTGGTCAAGCTGGTCGCCCTGGCCACCCAGGACATTGGCCGCAAAGGTCGCAGTTACAGCGAGGATGAGGCGCTGACCCTGCTGCGGGCGGCCCGCACATGACGCTGCCGGTGCGGGTGACCGCGACCGCACTGACCTGTCTGCAGGACATCGAGGCATTCAATGCGGTGCGCAGCGGGCCCGAGCAGGCCGCCGTCCTGGTGGAGACGTTGCTGACCGAGGCCGTGGCGGCGATCAGCGCCAATGCCCTGCTCTATCGCCAGTGCCCGGCGACCGCTGACTATGGCCTCGATGTGCATGAGCGCATCGATCAGAAGGGCTACCGGGTGCTCTACAGTGTGCAGCCCGATGCGGCCTATATCCTGCTGGTGCTGCACCAGCGCCAAAGCATCGAGGATGCCCTGTATCGGCATCTGATCTTGCGACAATGACGGAGGTGCAGCCGATGACCCTTGTTAACCGCCTGAGCCGGTTGCTCGGCGGCCATGCCGCCGAGCAGGAGGCCTCGCACAAGCCCCCGGCCGGCGACGTACTACCGGGCGAACCTGATTGTGATGTGTGTGGCGGGAGTTAGCAGGTATCTCCAACCATGAACTCAACCTCGTTGAGAAAGGAAAAAATGAGTAAGCGGATTCTTCTGTGGGCATATCTTGAGGGATATCAGCAACATCTATGGCCACGTTGGTTGAGGAGGCTGATTGTTGGCACAGAGCTTCACCGTGCGTGGCTATCTGGCCATATGGGGGTGTTCGACCCTGATGGCGGTGTTTGCTCCCGTGAATGGTACACAAGACGCTAATAGCAGTAAGAGGGATTTGAAAAACCGGCCATCGAGGACGAGCGGGATCCTGCCGTTTGCAGCCCTGCAATCCAAACCACCGAAACCGAGTACAATGGGGCCCAATATCGCCTAGGAGCACATCCATGCCCGCCCTCATCCCCGAACTGATTACCCTGGCCAACGATCCGGCCGTTAAAACCGCTGATCTGCTCCGCCGCGCCCTAGTGGCGGCCCACCGCCTGCAGTTGCCCGAGTGGGTTACCTGGCTTGGACACGAGCTCAATGGTTACGGGCCGGATGATGCCATCCCAGTCTATCGGCATGTGCAAGGAGAAGTCCTGATCGATGGGCACCATGGACTTAAGGGGGTGGTCTTTCCGTCTGCAGAGGCCGCAGCTCGATGGCAACTCTGCCACTTTGACACGCCTGTTGACGAGATTGAGGGGTGGTGCGCTGAATCTGACGATATTCATATGCAATTTTCCCCGCGCGAAGCTGATGCCTTGCGGGCGGCATGTGATACGAACTGTACCCCTCTTCGTCGGTTCACGTTGGCCAGCATGAACCGGATCTTGGGGGCGGTCAGAAATCAGGTCTTGAATTGGGCACTGCAGCTTGAAAAGGAGGGGATCTTGGGGGAAGGCATGAGCTTCACTTCCCAGGAGCGGCAGCAAGCCCAGCAGGTGGCGTCGGTGACCCACATTCACATCAATGGAGATGCTCATGGTCTTCAGGTGATGCAAAACTCGCCCGGCGGTCAGCAACAGCAGACTGTGACCAGTGAACAGAAGGAAGCTGCCCTGGCGGCCTTGTTGCCGTGGCTACAACAGGTGATCGCGCAAGGGCAACTGCAGGGAGAAGCGTGTGCGGAGCTGCAGGCCGAGCTGGATACCCTCAAGGCCCAGGCCGCCTCCCCTAAGCCCAAGTGGCCGGTGATCGGCGCCGTGGCCAACAGTGTGCGGGCGATCCTGGAAGGGGCCGGCAGCGGGGTACTGACGGAAGCGGTGTTGGGCAGGCTGGCCACCTTGAGGGGGTTTGAAGTCCAACGGAACGAAAACGTACGTTCGTGGGGGGACGGCGTCTAAAAAGTCGATTTGGAGATGCTGCGCCTCTATAAAATGCTCAAACCGATTTCATAGACACGCAATGAGCGCTTTTTTATGTGTCTCTAATCTTATGAATTGGTGGATAAATTTGCTTAGCGTACAGATCCGCCCCATTGGGCTTCAAACCCCACCGACAGTCGGTGACGTGGCACAGCTCACAATTCAGCCTCATTCAGGGTTCATCAGCTCCATTTGAAGTAATATGTCAGTCCCATAACGGAGGAATGCCATGAGAAATGTAGCGCGGAAAGGGGACCCAACAAGCACGGGAGGGGTGATCCAGGATGGTGATGGCGGCTGGCTCACCGAAGGGGCGCCAACAACCTATATCGGGATGATAGCGACCTGCCCAGCTTGCAAAGTCGGACAGGGCCCTATCGTCGCCGTCGGCCCCCGTTCCATCATCGGCCCGGGCGGGCCGGTCGCACTGCAGGGCGATTATGTCGCTTGCGGCTGTCCGCCGATGAGCAACACCATACTCCCCGCCCAGGGGACGACCGTCGGCGACAATCAAGGGCCCCGGGCGAGAGCAGCCAGCGCCCCCGCAGAAACACCAGCACCAGCTCCCGCCAGTTCGCCGGCGACCCCTCTTGTCCCGCTGGTTGACCCCACGGAACATAGGATCGGCATCTTCTTTGATGGCACCCAGAACAACCGGTACAACAGCCAACTCAGGGAGCAGTGTGAAGAGGCAAGCGAGGCGGCCTGCAAATCCATAGAGAAGCTGATAGGCACTGAATCCTCATACGACGGCGGTCCAACCAACATTGCCCGGCTGCATCAAGCCTATACCGGCCCAGCGATCTACATCGAGGGGATCGGCACTGCTGCCGGCAAGGCTGACACAAAGCTCGACATGGCTTTCGGTACCGGTGCAACTGGCGTCATAGCTAGGTCAGAGGAAGGCCTATCCAAGATCAGCACCATGATCGCCAGCCTCCCCGCTGGCCCAGTAGCTGTGGATGTCTTCGGCTTTAGCCGGGGCGCAGCAGCTGCGCGACATTTCGTGAACATCCTTCTGGAATCGAACCTGGGGCGCCAGGTGCGCGTCGCATTCGTTGGCCTCTTTGATACCGTGGTAGCTATAGGCCTGGACACCACCAATGACGACAACGCGCCGGTTCGCCTCTACATCGCCCCCTGGGCAGCCGAGAAGGTTGTCCAGCTCGCCGCCAAGGACGAGTACCGGCTCAATTTTGCGCTTAACTCCGTACAGCCAGACCACACGGAACTCCCGCTATTCGGTACTCATAGCGACGTTGGCGGCGGGTATCTAGACCAAGTTGAGAAGACGCCAATCATGCGCCCCTATGATGCCATCCTGAAATTTGGTGATGACGCAGCCTATAAGAGATTCCAGGCTGCAGCCAACGCCAGGCTCCAGGAGGAAGCTATCCCCCTATACAAGGGATATGCGAAAGACAGCAGCCAGATAAAGCCGACCATCAGCTCTTTCTCCGTCGTATCCAAGAGCGACGCGCCAATGGTGGGCTATGTGGCCAACGCGATCATGACGCGCACGGTCAAACCTGAACTGCAGCTGCTCGCCGGCCACCTTATGCAGACTATCGCGCAGGAAAGCGGAGCTCCGCTCACCCCCCTGTCTGAGCCGGTTCCCGGGGCGCTGGCCTTCTTGTTCGACCAGTACCTGGGCCTGTGGCATGGAAGCGGTGACCTCAAACTGTCCAAGGAGCAAAACGAGATGCTGATGACGGAGTATGTTCACTGCTCCGATAACTGGACGCCGCTCGGCCCCCTCTACGTGAACGCCCCCGCCCCTGGTAGGGTTCGTCGCATCTACCAGCAATCACCAGGGAAGTGACCTTATGAAGCGAATAGTCATTGTCCTAGCCCTCCCCCTCGCACTTGCAGCGTGTGGCGATACCCAGGAGAAGAAACAGCCCCGTAAGCCGCCAGAGGAGCGGGTGATCAGTGAGCCAGCACATGGATTTGGCGTCCTTTTTGGCAAGCCAAACCCCGATTACACACCGCCAGGGAGGCTAGTTGATAGCCCGGACTTTAAAGTGACTCTCCCAGAGGACCGCTGGGAAGAGGTCACTATCAGCAAAAAAGAGGGCAAGCCAAGCGCGGCGGCAGGTGTAGATAAGTGAGAGCTCGCTGGGCTGTCACTCTCCTGGCGGCAGTAGGGGTCTTGGCCATAGCCACCCTGTTTTACACCAGGTCAGATCTACCGAAGGAGGAAAGGCCAGGTATCACCCCCTCCAATCATGGAGTGGGTGTCCTTTTCGGTTCGCCAAAGTACCAGGTAAAAGGGGAGCTCGTGGAGGGAGGCTTTTTGGATAAGCCCGAAGCGCCTCCATCCCAGGCGACGCTTGCAAATGATCCCCTCAAGGCACCGAGCCATGGGGTTGCCAGTAAGAGCGAACAGGGCAGCACGAAATAGTGGCATGAAGCGAATAGCGATTGCCCTACCCCTTTCCCTCGCACTGGTGGCATGTGGTGATGCCCAGGAGAAGCAGCAGCGCCGTAAGCCGCCGGAGGAGCGGGTGATCAGTGAGCCGGCTCATGGGTTTGGCGTCCTTTTTGGCAAGCCAAACCCAGATTACACACCACCAGGGAGACCAGTTGATAGCCCGGACTTTAAATTGACGATTCCAGAGAAACGCTGGGAAAAGATGACCCTCAACCGATATGGAGAAGTTGTACCTAATGAGGGCAAGCCGAGCGAGGCGGTAGGTGTAGATAAGTGAGAGCTAGCGGGGCTGCCGCTACATGCCCAGGATAAGGAAGCCCCGGCGAACTGGCCGGGGCTTCACTGTCATATCACCGCATCGACGATACCCCACATTTTTCCCTATTTCGACAAGAAAACCCAGCAACGGCGCGGCTTGCATCGCATCGACGACTTCACCCCTTCCCAGCTCGGCGGCGGGCCATAGCTGACTCGCCGGCCAGAATGTCACGGCAGTAGCGGATCACCATTCGCTCGCTGGTCCAGCGCCCGGCCTGCATGATCTCCAGGGTGTTGTATCCATCGGCCGCCAGATCCTGGGACGCTCCCACACGGGCAGAGTGCCCAGACCAGCGCGGGATGCCCAGGCGCTCGAGATCCAGCTCCATCCACGCCTTGGCAAAGATATTCTCCACGGGGTTTGAAGCCCAATGGGGCGGCTGCTGATGGAGCGGGGGAGGGCTGCCGCGCTGCGCTTGCCTGCTGACGGGTGTGCGACGGCGAACTGATGCCATCGCTTACCGCCCAGCCGGATCCTACCGCTCACTCGACGAGGGTGGATGGTTCCCAGTGAGCACGAAGTGAGATGGATGAGGGAAGTGGGTGAGTACGGGTTGTAATGTGTCTCCCCGCTCAGGCCTCGCTTCTACGGGGCTTTGTTTTATTGGTGAGCGGCCAATGCCCGCCCCAAATCCGGCCATCAAGGGCAACCTGGATCCTCCTGCTTGCAGCACTGCAATTTTCCGCGAGAATAAGCGGGGCCAGTGGCCCCGCTTCTGTTTCTGAGAGGGGGCGCTCAACATAGCCCCCCTGTCGTCATGGCGACCACTGGCCAGGTCTTGACGACGACCGACAGAGTGCTGCAGCCGCTCGAGGCACCCTGTCGGCCAGCGACGTTACCGAGCTGGGGTCACCGGTGGGGTGCTGCTGGGCCATTGCCAAGTCCCCGGGCGGGACGGCAGACAGGGGGGTATCACCTGGTGGACGGCCCGGTCCGGCGGCCTGGCACTCAGGAGGGGGTGATCGAGGGGAGGAGCAAGCTGCAGTGCTGCAACCGCCCGGAGCCCCCTGCTGGCCAGTGACGGCACCGAAATGGAATCACTGGTGGGCCAAGGTTCCACCCAGTAGCTGCGCGATCTGATCTAGCGGGACAACTGCCCCGCCTTGTTGTTGAAAATTTGACATGGATGCTTCCGGTAAGTGCCCCTGCCGCGCTGCGCTTGCCTGCTGACATGTTCGTTGCGGCGAACAGAAGCCGCATCTCAATGTCCAGCTTGCACAGGTATAATGGATGCAACGGCTTGCTCCAGGGAGGCAAAACTGCCACGGTTTGTTGAGCGATCCCATGCCCCTCCATCGAGACAGCGAACGGTATATCTGATGCCAGATGGCCAGTACTTGAACCATTTTTCTCTATGTTCAGCATTGCTGCTACCAATGTCTGACCATTCACAAGTCTGTATATATGGCATATCCCACCAGTGTTCTAGTTCTAAAGGATCTCGATTCTCATGGGGAGTTGAATCGAAGTCATCCCGTTGGCAAGGGTTAATCGGGATCCTATCTGTTGTCCAATTAACCTGGTTAGAGTAGTAATGCCGTGGAAGATATACACCCACTTCATCTGCACCATTGTCGTGTTTGTGATGTTTCATCATAGGAAATACTCTAGGTTAGATTGATATTAATCATCCCATAAATGCCAAAACTTTAATAATATCCTGTGGGACTCTCCCTGTTAATATAAGGAATTTCCTCCAAATACCATATGGCACTTTTGCCTCACCGGATTTGAACTCCCGTATACGCCTATCACTAGAAAGGCCAAGCAAGAATGCCAGTTTTTTATCAGTGTTATATTCAGGGAAATGGTGCTGGAAATGTCTGAAGTATGAACCGACGATGTCAGGATGTGGTGGAGCCCAACCTTCATTTTCACGAAGTAAATGGTCAGAAGGGAGTGTCCATTCGACGATCTCTGACTGAGGGGGGAGTTTAGGGGCAAGGAGATTGGCTTGTAGCTGGGAGATCGCATCCCTAGTTGCAATTTCATACACTATGGATTTCTGTTTATCGATGCTAGGT
Organism: Aeromonas rivuli; assembly: GCF_000820045.1. Classification (GTDB taxonomy): domain Bacteria; phylum Pseudomonadota; class Gammaproteobacteria; order Enterobacterales; family Aeromonadaceae; genus Aeromonas; species Aeromonas rivuli. The sequence goes on from NZ_CDBJ01000028.1 coordinate 19,464, forward strand.
AACTGAATTTTCACGATTTTACCCCTTTGTTGATATCATGGGGAGTATTCCTCCCCATGTGCTCTATCGCGGTGACAGTTCGATATTACGAACGTCTGATGCCCTGATATTGACTAAGCTCAATGTTCCTGTGGCTCTAGATTCCCATTGGCCGGTTTGATGAATATGCATCAAACAGTAGTAAAGGTAATCGGGGAGTAGTAAGTCAAGCCGTTCCACCCTTATTCCCAGGTGTTCAGGATTATAATCCCTTGTCACAGAGCCACAGGTTTTTAAAGAGCCTCGACGCACTAGCCAAAAATGAGCTTCTGGAAAGTTTGTCTTTATAGTCGCCAATTCAGAAAGTTTCATCTCGTTCCTATCGGTGGCATCTACTAGCCCCCTCAGGTGAGTGGCTTTCTGTGTGCCACCGTTAACTATATGTTAGGCGGATTCCGCCTAATATTCAATGCGATTTTCACTTTTAAATAAAATAAATATTCAACTGTGAATAGGGTTGGTTTTAATTTAATAGAGGGGCGAGCACAACAGCAGTGCTGCAACCGCTCGAGGTACCCCGCTGGCCAGCAGCCCCAGCCTCTCCCTGGTGGTGCGAGATCTGATCCGGTGGGGCGCTACTGGGCGACCCGGTCCGGAGGCCTAGCCCTCAGGGGCGGGGGATCGCGGGCAGGTGCGAGCTGCAGTGCTGCAACCGCTCGAGGTGTTCTGTCGGCCGGCGACGTTGCCGAGCTGGGGTCACCGGTGGGGCGCTGCTGGAACATGGCCAAGTCCCCGGGCGTGGCGGTGCGCCGGGATCATCACCTGATTGGCGACCCGGTCCGGCGGCCTGGCCCCCGGGGGTGGGGGATCGCGGGCAGGAGCGCGCTGCACAGTGCTGTAACCGCTTGAGGTGCTCTGTCGGCCGGCGACGTTGCCGAGCTGGGGTCACCGGTGGGGCGCTGCTGGACCATGGCCAAGTCCCCGGGCGTGGCGGTGCGCCGGGATCATCACCTGGTGGGCGACCTGGTCCGGCGGCCTGGCTCCCTGGGGCGGGTGATCGCGGGCAGGAGCGAGCTGCAGTGCTGCAACCGCTCGGGGCACCTCGCTGGTCAGCCCACCCCTACCTCTCCGCGGTGGTGCGAGATCTGATCCTGCTGGCGTGCTGCTGGGCCATGTCCCCGGGCTGGGCGGCAGACAGGGGTCATCACCTGGTGGGCGACCTGGTCCGGCGGCTTGGCTCCCTAGGGCGGGTGATCGCGGGCAGGAGCGAGCTGCACAGTGCTGCAACTGCTTGAGGTGCTCTGTCGGCCGGCGACGTTGCCGAGCTGGGGTCACCGGTGGGGCGCTGCTGGAACATGGCCAAGTCCCCGGGCGTGGCGGTGCGCCGGGATCATCACCTGATTGGCGACCCGGTCCGGCGGCCTGGCCCCCGGGGGTGGGGGATCGCGGGCAGGAGCGCGCTGCACAGTGCTGCAACCGCTTGAGGCACCCCGCTGGCCAGCAGCCCCAGTCTCTCCCTGGTGGTGCGAGATCAGATCCGGTGGGCGTGCTGCTGGACTATGGCCAAGTCCCCAGGCGTGGCGGTGCGCCGGGGTCATCACCTGGTGGTGCGAGATCTGGTCCAGTGGAGCATGCTGCTGGGAGATGCATCTCCCTAGACGTTGCTGTAAGGCAGTAAATGAGCCTGTTCAGCAACTCATGTCTGAGGGCCCATCAACCGAGCATAGTTGGAATGGAGGTTAGGAATGGAGGATTAAGAGGACAGACTGATAAACGGATAAGATATTGAAACGGGCAGATAGTTTCTGCCCGTTTCATAGAGTCCTTTAGATAAGGAAATCGTCCAAGCTCTTCCCGGCGGCAACAGCGTCAGCAATAACCTTTGGCATGCGCCCTTGACCGGTCCAGAACTTTTCATTGCCATCATCGATATAACGGTATTTCGGGGGCCGGGGAGCTCGTTGTTTTTTCGTACTGGCAGCAGGGCCTGCAGGCACTGATGCTGGTATGAGTTCGCTCGGATCAATCCCTGCCTGTTTCAGGAGTTCTGTGTATTCAGCCAGTTTCTTCTGGTGGTCTTCGCGAATTTGCATTTCCTTGAGCTCGGCTTCTTCGCGCTCTTCGAAAATAGTTTGAAATTTTTCGTGGACTTCCTTCAGTTGTTCAAAGGAGATTTCACGCAAAGCGGCACGGAGGCTACGCACGTTAAGCAGTACTTTAAGAAATTCGTTCATTATTGAATCATCCCCAATAATATGATCATGGCTGTGTGGAAAAATCGAATGTTGATTTGATGGAGGAAAGTATCAGGTAGCAAAAAATAACTGTCAACAAAAAATAATCCTAGTTTGTTTAAACAATGAAATTTTAACCAAAAGATAATCTTCCTTCTGATTCAATGCGATAGCTTCTTATCTGGAGAGTTGGAACGTCGTATGAAAATGTGATTTTAGAACCTCATTCGTGGGTTGTGTAACTAACTCTTCGAGTGTTATGTGTCGTCGTTTAGGTCTAGTTTCTTATGAGATCAGTACAGAGCGAATGGCTCTGATCATGATGTATAGATGTCTCATGCGGAGATGTTAAATTGAGGGCCATAAATGTATTAATAGCCCCCAATTTCAACACTGTTCGTTGTGGTTCCTGCAATTAATTACATCAAGCCAGAGATTGATTTCGCCAGCTGTTCTTCAAGAACTGGCTTGGCATCGGTGAATTCCAGGTTAACTTGATTTGCAGTGCTAACAATTCTTGTCTGGAACTTCTGACGCGATCCACTTTGCGTGCTGCTTTGTTCTTTAAAACCGGACGTCCCTTGTTTCAGCTTGGTGCGGTCATTGGTCACAACAGTGACCCCATTCGGGACGCGCTCAGCAATCTGCAGGTCGGTGATCATGGTGTACGACGTATCCTCGATCATCGCGTCGGCTGCGACACCGACCAGCGCCCCAACAAGCCCAGCTCCTACAGCTGCGCCTGTAGAACTGCTGTTGTAGCCGATGGCAGAAGCGCCTGCTGCTGCGCCAAAGGCACCGGCCCCCCACCCTCCTTCCAACGCAGACTGTGCTGCTCTCAGGTCCATTTTTTCAACTTTGAGCACATTCGCCTGGATCCAGTAATGGGCATCTTCTGGATTAGAGATAACGCGATAGCCTTTTGCTGTTATTGACTGGGCTACTTTCGAGTCGACCAACAGATCTTGGTTGGAGGTGTTTTTGATCTGTAGATACACCGTTTTTTCGCTCGGAGACACCGGCTCCAAAAAAATGGTCTCGGACATTTTGGTTTGAACATCGAGGTTCCGTTTTGCGACGGCTGTATGTACCGCGCTGCAACCAGTTGTGAGTGCCAGAGTTGAGGCCAGTGTGATCGCAAGAATATGCTTGTTCATGGGTTCTCCAGGGGTCTAAAAAGTGGTTATGAATTCGTGCTGTTTATTCGAGCCATCCTTGAGTAGATGACCCAGCACGTTAGCGGTGTAAAGCAGGCGGATGCCCGGGATCTGTTGTAGAAACTCTTTCAGTCGAGGGAGTTCTCTCTTATCAATTGAGTAAACATCACCAGCTTGAGTTGAGAGCCGAGCCATCGCTGACTCTCCAGCCAAAATAATGCTCTCCGTAGCAGAATGGGCATGACTCACTAATTTGAATGAGGCGATTGCTCTATGAACTGGCGTGAGTTCCAACATGTGGTTATCACGGATGACAAATGTCATCTCTGTCCGTTGGGGTTCACAAAAATAGGAGATCGACAGATGGCATTCAGGAGGCAATGTGAGAGCAAAGGTGGCCCGAATAGTTTCTGGCGTGTCGAGCTGCGAAGGCACAGGCGATTTCATCATTCGTAAACATCCAGGCCTTCATCCAATTGGACGGTTAACGTGAACGGCTCTTCAAAATATTGATAGAACGGATCCTCCGCTGGAGGGGGGACGGCCAGACCTAAGGAAAGGAACAAGTGTGCGGCTTGTTCTGAGGGAAACCCGGTAATCGTATAGCCCGGTGTATCGACAGAAATGTTCCGATCAGAGACCAATACAGAATGAGTCATACGCATGCCTTATCAGCTCAATAATGACATTTTGCCACATTCCAAATCAAAAGCGTGTGCTGAAAACAGTATTATCGACACTGCCTATAGGGGGTGTTTTTATTTTATCTTTGTCTGCTATTATATTTGCTGCGGTAACAGGAGTGGCGATGATGAGCGAACGTGTAGAAATGCTGAAAGAGTGGGTCAAACATCAAACATCAACCGAGCAGGCTGATCCTGACAAAGAGAAGGTGCTCGCTGATGTTCTTGACTCACTGGGCCCGGTATCAGAGGAAGTCAAGCTGATCGCTACACTGGTTTATGTGTTTGAAGTAACGCAAAGTGCGGTTGCGACTAGGCTGGGCATTTCATCTCAAGCTGTGTCGACGAAACTGAGGTCAATTAAGCTACCCCGATCCAGAGGGCCTATCTGGAATGAATTCTTGAGGTCGTTTCCCGCCTTAACTTCCGAGGAAGCGGCGTTCGCTGTTAAGCGGGTTCACAACCTGAAGAATCATCGATACGACCCAAAACGAAGCCTGAGCCAATCAGCGGCCATCCAACAGGTAAAGGCTGAAGTTGCAGCAGCGATGACCGCCAAGCAACCCTACCTGGGAGCCCCTGGTGTGGGTGTAACAGCTTCTGGAAAGGGTGCTCAATACACGGTCAATGGCATAACTGGCACGCCTTCTGAGTTGCTCCGTACTGTGACAGGCCTGGTCCCATCTAGCCCTGAATTCAAGCGCCTATACCGGAAAATTTATAACGATGCACAGAAGAAAAGCATGGAGGATGCAGTGAGGGATGTGATCGAGAGATTCTCTTCGGAAAAATGATGGTTTGCAGTACTGCAAGGTTCGGCGGCATCTCTCAGGCCGCCGAAGAAGGAATGTTTCTAACCTAGTTCAATGTACTCACGATGGCTTTCTTGGCATCAGTTTTCGTGAAAGGGCGTATGGTGTTCTGTGTGTCTCGAGACAGAGTCAGGGTCAGCCGGCAGACCACCAAGCTCCCCTGCAGGTCTGACGTCACCACATTCGATTTCTCTGTCCAGTAATACCAACTATCGTCATATGACCAGGCATGCCTCCCTTCCACTTTTCCCATGTACGTCAAATCAGACAACTTCACTGTCCCGCTCATCTCAACTATTTCCTCTAGTCGGTGATGTCTAATTGCATATCAAGAACTACTTTCCAGGTCGGTATTGAGTGGTAAAGATCGTCCCACGACCATGGACCATCGGCATGAACTCTATGCCACCGAGCGAGGAGCGACCGAAAGGTGTAGTCAGAAAAGCTATTACCATTCACCTCGTGCTCGCTCCACTCACTGTACCACGCTCCGAGCCCTTGCCTTGTGCTGGCGGACAGTGCTTGCCATGCCCGGTCGACTTCGGTGTCATAGGCCGCATGTTGCACACTTCTGCGCTTCATCGCTACTTTACGATCCCGATTCAGGTGAATATCAATGTGATGAAGAGTCCGCTGTTCTTTTCTGTGGGCCTGATACGGGAAGAGCCTATCCTGCAGATCCAGAGGAAGTGGATGGGGAAAAAATGCACCTCTGGTAGCGATAGCGGTATCAAGGGCATCCAGAATCCGGGCTTTTGACAGGTACCGATAAGCCCTCGGGTTGTAGAGCGGGATGATCCGCTGTAGTGCAGTTGCATTGATGTTACTTCTGCCGGTCAGATGCCGGAAAAATGCCCTTGCATAGGGTATCTGTCCGACAACCTTTCGACTGAGTACATAGTGCTGTGAGTATGCAACAGCAGCAGGAAGGGGATCATAGGGAATAATTGGATAATACATAGTCATGTCCAGTAGGGCCACGCACCCCGGCCAACGGGTTCGGGAGTCATCTCCCTTTCATAAATAATAACAGATGCTTGTTAATCTCGGGAGTTATTTATTTTTATCTGCTATTATGAAAAAAACTTGCATTCAGGATTTTTAAGCGTACTTTATATTAAAAATAACGGCGTTAATTTTATTATGGTGGAGCATGTTAGAGGGCCTGGTAGGCCAAAAGTCCGACCTGAAGAACGTGTTACACCTAAGGACGGGATGGCTGAAGTTCGCCGGAAACGTGCGGCTCAAGGCATTGTAGAGCGTCGTTTTCTTATGCATCAGGACGATGTAAAAAGGTTGGACGCTATGATGAAAGCGGCTGGCTTCGGCCCAAAAGAACAGAGTGAGTTTCTTGCGGCGTTGCTTCTCGTGGCAAGTGGGCAGCCGTACTTTGGGCCACCATTCTCATTACCGATCAACATATCTGAAAGTAGTTAAGGACATGACGTCCAACCCGTTGGCCGGGGTGCGTGGCCATAGGAGGCATTATGTTGCCGAGCAATTTCCAAGAGTCATTACGTGTCCGTCAGGTCAAGCTCATCCCATACCGTGAGGGATGGATATGGCAATCACGTTCCCCAGCATTCTATGAGTATGGTCATCCGCTACCTACTCAAGATGCCGCATGGCAGAGTGCAGCAGCCGTTCTACAGCAGCATGGCATTGTTAAATGGCAGGCTTCAGAAGCCTATTGGGTAAGTCGTGAGGTGGTCGCTGTTGTGGAGGTCAGGGAAGTGGCTGGCCATCGCTTACAAGTAGTCGATTCGTACTACGTTGATGGTCGTTGCATTGCTGCTTCGGAATTGCAGCACTGCAATGTCGACTCGCTGGGGCACGCAATATCTGTGGCTTTGCAATACGATGGTGCGTTCAAAAGAGTTATGAGCTCATCACCAGCAATCCTACATGAGCTCAGTGGCGAAGACTTAGCTCTCTTCTCTTGCCGTCAGGGGTGGGCACCGAAGTGTGTGGTTCATGCTGCGCAGCGCGCCGCTGCACAGAAAAAACAGTAATCAAACCGTAGCCGGGTTACGTGGCTTAAGGACAAGTATGGAACAGCATCAGCAAGAGGCAGTGCAGTGTGCAATGTGGTTGGCCCTAGGACGTCAGACCTGTATGTCCAGGAGCGGGAGTGAGGTTGTCTTTTCGGCAAACGCAAGGAAAGTGACGGGTTGCAGTAATGCGTCTGCAGAATATTGCGTTGCGCTTAAGCAGTTAACATCCATTGGCATCGCAATAGAGTCAGTTACAGCTCAAGGCATTGAGGCGTTTCGTGCGTGGAAGAAGCAGAGGAACGAGATGCTACGACAAATGCGACAACGGATCATCGTTACAAAGGAATACGTCCAGGGCGGCATTTCGATGAAGTCCGTCAAGTATCTTGATGGGTTGCAGAGTAAAGCCGTCGTCACGAGGTCCTGCAAGGCCGATGACCATCATCTATTGAGCTCCACTATCCAAGAACTTCAGGCGCTGTATGGCGTAGAACCGAAGAACATCCAAATTCATTGAGCCGGGGCCGGGTTACGTGGCCATAGGGAAAACATGTACAAATTCAAGCAAAGGGAAGTCCGAAAGGCGTGTGAGGCAATTGGTTTGGATCCTTTGTCTACACGGCAGATCATCCAGGTCATGTGTTATGGAAAGTCACAAGTGTCAGTAGCCAAGAAGAGTGACATCTCTCAGCCAGGTTTACATAAGCGCATAACCAAGGTCAGAACGGCTCTCGGACTGAAGGGGATGATGACGGTATTTGCGGGTCAGGACTATGAATTTACAGGCAATCTGTCTCAAATTGCCGTCGCCTTCGATGTGCCCAGGAGGTCATTGTCTTGGCATGTCGAAGGGATAAGGCCGGAGAGTGCAGAGATGATCCAGGTCCTTGAATCGTTTATCGGCAAACGTTCCACTAAGTTGCAGGGTAAATAGGGGGCCCCTTCGGCTCGCGCTAAAGCGCTCGTCCGTCCCACTCGTCTATGCGGTCGGCTTCGCCGGCCGCAGACTCGCCGAGCCCGTTCCGGTCTCGGGCTATCGCTAGGGCCGGATGCCTAAGAGAAATGCAGCCTTGATATCGTTGTCCGCAAGCGGACCCACCCTCTCCGTAGTGACTGTTCTGTCCCGGGCCGCAAAGACGGTTTGGCAGGAAGGGGGGGGAGCCTGCCTCAGATAAACACCCCAAAGAAGTTTCGGCCGACCTGCCACTTTCCCGAATATCGACAACGGGGCGCGGCCTTATACTCGCCAGCGCTGCGCGCGCTCGTCAGATCTGAGGTTTAAAATTATGATATTGCGGTACTGCAAACCTTGATGATTTAACATCATTCTGCTATTATATTTTGGTCGGTAAGTTATATCGAACCCGTCGGCCGGGGTGCGTGGCCATAGGAGATCTTAACTATGCAAACTGCAGTTGTAGCGCGTCAGCCGTTGAAGGTTCACACCGTATCATCTCAGCATATTCGCCTGCTGAAAACCTTGGGCATTGGTGCTCGTTTCATGGAAAACCTGGTCTATTCATTCATGGATAAACTTTGTGCGGAGTATCAGGGGGGAAGCTGGGAGTATTGCGAGGATTCCCTTACTGGCACATGGTACATGAGGCCCGTCGACACCAGTCAGCGTATCCATGTCTTCCGGATCCTTCTTAACTGTTAGATGTAACATTTACCTGCGTATTCAAACACTTAAATATAGTAACTTTTTTAGGTCATTTCGAACCACACACTGTCTTTCACACGCAGCCCTTTGCTGTTCGTTCTGTGTAGTGGTCAACTAAATCCGGACACTTGGTTAGGCCGATCCTCGGCTTTTGCTGGCGCGCTCCCGTCATTGTGTTGATGT
>NZ_CDBJ01000029.1 GCF_000820045.1 Aeromonas rivuli
CGGGAGGTGGATATAGACGCAGCCTGGACATCCCGCCAGGCGGGCAACCTCATCACCCTAGCACCGGTGCCCGCCATGCGACCCGGGGCAACGGTTAACGGCAAGCGCGTTACCCGGGTGCGACTCAAGGGCGATGAAATGACCCTGACCACCACCACCCCGGGCAAAGCTGTCAAATCCACAGAGCGGCGCAAAATAGAAGGCGAGTTCCCGGAGCTGGCCGACAAAATGCACCTGCCCAAGTTTGGGCGGGTCGAGGCCATCAGCGACCAGGCCGCCGCTGGCCAGCTCAATGACCCATTCCGACCGCGCTTTGCCGTGGATGTGCAACTGCTCGGCGAGGATGGCCAAGCGGACGACGCCACCCCACTCTATCGCGCCGTGCCGCTGCCGGTGATGTTCGGCGGGCCTGAGCAGGGCCTGCTGCAGTTCCCCATCGAGGGGAGCCTGGTCGAACTGGGCTTTGCCTTTGGCCGCGCCGACCGCCCCTTTATCCGCACCGTGCTTGGCACTGGCTGGCCACTGCCAGAC
>NZ_CDBJ01000030.1 GCF_000820045.1 Aeromonas rivuli
ATCCTGACCCTGCAGCAGATAATGCAGCTTGCGGGTGCCGACCCTTGGTTGTCGCAGCCGTATCTGACGCACGAAGCGCACCACCTGCAGCCCCTGTGCATGGCGCAGGTCTGCAACCCGATTGCGCTTGTAGTAAGCCTGACGGCTTATCCCCAGAAACAGGCAAGCCCTGACGATGGTCAGCCTCTCGACTTGCCGCTGCGAGAGGACTTGCCGGGTCGCTTTTTTACGATGGAGACGCCGTAGTCGTTCTTCAGCACATCGACCACGGCCTCAAAGAACTGGGCCTTCTGGCTCATCAGCGCCAGCTGCTGCTCGAGCTCCTTGATGCGCTGTTCGGGCGTCTGGTTGTCGGGGTCAGGCATGGTGATGCTCCTGCCGGCGCGCACAGAAGCCCCCTGGCTCCAATCTTGCCGACCATGTTTACGCAACCATACCAGAACGGTGGAGTTGCCCTGAATGCCGTATCGGGCTTGTGCCTGCTGGCAGGTGAGCTCGCCTTTTTCAATCTGCTCGACCACGGCTAATTTAAAAGTCAGCGAGTAATCGCGCTGTGTCCGTTTCACACCTTGTCCCATCGGGCTCTCCATTTATGTGGGGGAAAGGTGTAAACCATATTCAGGACGGGACAGCAACATGACAAAGGGGGGCATTGCCCCCCCCCCTTCTTTCAGTCTATCGCTCGGTAGATAGCGCCCCCCTCTTGATGCTTTGCAGCAAAATCTTTCAGACGTTCGAAGGCTTAAAAAACCTTGGGCTAATTCTCGAATCGATC
>NZ_CDBJ01000031.1 GCF_000820045.1 Aeromonas rivuli
GTGGCGTTTTTTGCACAAATTATTTGGTGCAAAACGATAGCCCAGCCCGCGCCATGACTGGGGCTTTAGGGGGGATCGGGAATTTCACAGAATTTCATTTTATGAACGATTGTCGCTGAAAGGATCACGCCATATCCCAGCAAGAGAAAAGGTAAGTACATGAGTTATATGGATAAGCATTAGGATTCCGTGAGGATCGCCATCGCGGGAGTGGATCAGGTATGACCTCGGGGTAATGCGGTGATGTGTAACCTAATCATGGGGTTAGGGTTGGTTTTGGCGAGGATCAATAAATTCACAAGTGAAGATTTAAGGATCCGTGTTGAAGGGGCCGGTCACTCGTAACATAAAGAAACCCCAGCCATGTGGTTGGGGTTTCTGCTGTTGGCGTGGCCAAATACATGGCCAGGGAAATTGCCGCATGAACGAGAACACACCAAACAGCTGTCTGATCATACTCATATTGAAAGGCCAAATCATTACCAAGGCCTTTCGTAATCTTTCGATGTGGTCACTGCGTGGACTAGCAATGAAATAAATCCTTTTATTTCATGGTTATATCATTCAATCACTAGGCCCCTGCGGGGGCCTTTTTGCTGCCCCCAGTCCCGCGTTCGGCCAGCGCCTCCCGATGGACCCGCCAGTCACTGGCCAGGAAAACAGCGGATTGCACAGATGTCGAGCGAACGGCGAATTTATCCGGCCCTCAGGTTGACAGTGCCATCTCAAAAGGGTTTAATGCGCGCCGTTGCCCAGATAGCTCAGTCGGTAGAGCAGGGGATTGAAAATCCCCGTGTCGGCGGTTCGATTCCGTCTCTGGGCACCAACAATTCCTCCTTAGTTCAGTCGGTAGAACGGCGGACTGTTAATCCGTATGTCGCTGGTTCAAGTCCAGCAGGAGGAGCCAAATTTTTGCAAAAAGCCCGCTCAATGAGCGGGCTTTTTGCATCTGCGTGGCGGCACGCCCAGCTTGGCGCGCGGCCACCACAGGGCGGGTAAGCGAGACGTCGTCAACCCGACTTCTCGCTCTGGATCCCGAGCGGGACGGGACAAATCACCAAACTTGCGGATGCAGCCAAAACCGGCGTGACCGGCTCCTGGGCCATGGTTATGATGTGGGTCCCCCAGTTGCCTCGTTTCGGGAGTACACCAGATGAATCGCCCCTTGAGTTATGTGCTGGATGGCATCCAGTGTGAGCCTCGCCTGTTCACAGTGCCACTCGACCATCAGCATGAGGACGGCCCTGAGCTCACTCTGTTTGCCCGCACTCTCTGTCGCAAGGACAAGCTGGATGCCGACTTGCCCTGGCTGCTCTACCTGCAAGGGGGACCCGGCTTTGGCGCGCCCCGCCCCACCAATCAGAGCAGCTGGCTCAAGCGCGCCTTGCAAGAATTTCGCGTCGTGCTGCTCGATCAACGGGGCACCGGCCACTCTACCCCGGTCAGCGCCGAAGCGCTGGCGCACCTGAGCCCCACTGAACAGGCCAGCTACCTAAGCCATTTTCGCGCCGACAGCATAGTGCGCGATGCCGAACTGATCCGTGCCCAGCTCTCCCCACACCGTCCCTGGAGCCTGCTCGGTCAGAGCTTTGGCGGCTTCTGCTGCCTCAGCTATCTGTCGCTCTTCCCCAAGGCCCTGCACGAGGTCTATATCACCGGCGGCGTCCCGCCAATGGGCCGCAGTGCCGAGGAGGTCTATCGCGCCACCTACCTGCGGGTGGCCGACAAGAACCGCGCCTTCTTCGACCGTTTCCCCCATGCGCAGGCACTGGTCAATCGCCTCGCCAAACATCTGCACCAGCATGAGGTCAGGTTGCCCAACGGTCAGCGTCTGACGGTAGAGCAGTTACAACAGCAAGGGTTGGATCTGGGGGCCACTGGCGCCTTCGAGGGCCTCTATTTCCTGCTGGAGGATGCCTTCATCGGCGAGCGGATCAACCCCGCCTTCCTCTACCAGATCCAGGCCATGCAGCCCTTCAACGCCCACCCCATCTTCGCCATCTTGCACGAGGCCATCTATGCCGAGCAGCAGGCGAGCGACTGGGCGGCCGAGAGGGTTCGCCGCGAGTATCCCGAGCTGGCCTGGGCGCCGGGCCAGGACCTCGCCTTCACCGGCGAGATGATCTACCCCTGGATGTTCGAGCAGTTCCGCGAGCTACTTCCTCTCAAGGAGGCGGCCCAGCTGCTGGCAAAGAAAGCGGACTGGGGCTCCCTCTACGACCCCAGACAGCTGCAACAAAACCAGGTGCCCGTGGCCTGCGCCGTCTATGCCGATGACATGTATGTGGAGTTTGATTTCAGTCGTGAAACCCTCAAGGGCCTTGGCAACAGCCGTGCCTGGATAACCAACGAATACGAGCACAACGGCCTGCGCGCCGATGGCGAGTATATTCTGGACAGGCTCATCAGGTTGAACCGGGATCGCTAGCACCGCCCCCTGAGTGGGGAGAGGGCGGCAAGTTCGCCCGAATGTGGAAGCAAACAATAACAATAAGGAAAGTGAACTTGGATCATCCGGAACTCTCGGCCGGCTGGCTGAGTCGTCTCTTCTATCACTGGACCGGCCCCTTGCAGCGCAAGGGATTGCAGGAACCCAGCGTCAGTCTGGACGATCTCTACCCCCTGCTACCCCAAGACAACAGAGATGCGCGAGCCGACGCCTTCCTGGCCCTGACCGCCCGCCTGCCGGTGGGCCCCTGGGCCATCACGACCTACATCTGGCGCCACTATGGCAGCCGCATCGCCCTGCTTACCTTGCTGCAACTGCTGGCCATGCTGGCCACTCTGGCCAGTCCCTGGCTGCTCAACCATGTCATGACGCAGCTCGGTACTGGCGCCGCGACCGAGCACAAATTGCTGCTGGCCTTCGCGCTGTTTGGCTCTGTGCTCGCCGCGGGCATGCTGGCAGAACATGCCCTGCAACTGGCGCTCAAGATGCACGTCCCTATCCGCCGTCTGCTGGCCGAGGCCCTGCTCGCCAAGGTGATGAAGCTCGGTGGCAAGAGCTTCGATGACAGAGCCGGCGGCCGGGTGCAGAACCTGATCAATCGCGATGTCTGGGACATCACCTGGATTCTTGCCGACCCCGCCATGCCAATCACCATGCTATTGCAGCTGGCGGGTACCATAGCCCTGCTGGTGTGGCAGGTGGGCAGCGCCGGCCTGGTAGGCTGCGCCGTGCTGACCCTCTTGCTGCTGCTCTCGACCCGGTTGATCCGCCGCATGAACCAGCAGGAACAGCACCTCAAACACAGCCAGGATGAGCGCAACGGCATCTTGGCCGAGTACATCAAGAAGCTGCGACTGATACGCCAGAACGGGCTGGGCCCCTTCTTCACCCGGGCCGCGGAGCAGAAACGTCAGCAGGAGCTCAGGGTGCTTGGCCGAGTGCTCAGACTCGATGCCATCAATGATGCCCTCATGCTGGGGACACCGCTGCTGGTCACCCTGGCCACCTTCACCACCTACCTGGTGTCAGGCCAGAGCCTGACCCTGCCCCAGGTGTTCACCACCATCGCCCTGTTCGCCGTGCTGCGTATTCCCATGCAGCGCCTGCCCTACCTCATCCGTACCCTGATCAACTTCAATACCGGCTTCCAACGGCTGTGCGAACTGCTCAACAGCCCGGAGCAGCATCGCCAGCTCGATGATGACAGCCTGACCAGGGGCACAGTGCTCCTCCATAAGGTGAGCGCCCATCATCAACAGCACCCGGTGCTGAGCGACGTCAACCTGACTATCAACCCGGGCGAGTTAATCGGCATCACCGGCAAGACGGGAGCGGGCAAGAGCTGTCTGCTGCACCTGATTGCCGGCTTCGATGATGACTTCGAAGGGGAGATCCGCCGTCACGGCAGGGTCGCCCACCTGGGTCACAAGCCCTGGCTGATGAATGACAGCATCCGCAACAACATACTGTTCGGGCAGCCCTGGGATGAGGCTCGCTACCTCTGGGTGCTGGAGGCTTGCACCCTGACCGGGGATCTCGCCCTGCTCGGCCACGGGGATCAGACGCTAGTCGGCGAACTCGGCACCCGACTCTCCGGGGGACAGCAGCAGAGGGTGGCCCTGGCGCGGGCGCTCTACACCCAGGCCGACATACTGCTGCTCGATAATCCGCTCTCGGCACTGGATCCCATGGTCTCGGCTCAGGTGTTGCGCCTGGGGCTAACGTTCCGGCCCGGTCCGACCCGGCTGCTGGTGAGCCATGACCCCGAGGTGCTGGCACACTGCGACCGGGTATTCTCCATTGAGCAAGGATCCTTGACCGAGCTGGCCCCCCGCCAGCTCGCCGACTTGCCCGTGCCGGTATCCGAACAAGCTCTCCTCCTCCCCCAGGAAGCCGAGCTGTTCAATGAGGAGAAAATGGTCGAAGGCAAGGTGGATTGGGGACTGTTTGGCTTTCTGTGGCAGCGGCTCCAGGCTCCCGGCCTTATCCTGTTGACCCTGCTGCTGGCCCTGGGTCAGGAGGGGCTGCGCATCGCCTCGGATCTCTGGCTGGGCGGCAAGGCTGCCAACACTGAACTGGCGCCCCTGCTCGGCACCTACATGGCCCTGGGGCTCGGCTCCCTGCTCTGCATTACCCTGGTTCGGGTGCTCAACTACAAGCTGGGCCTCAAGCTTGCCTGGAGTCTGTTCGAGGGCATGCTCGGCCGCATCAGCCGTGCCCCCATGGCTTTTTTTGACAAGGTGCCCCAGGGCAGGATCCTCAATCGCTTCGACAGGGATCTCGCCGAAACCCAGGAGACCTTGCTGCCCATGATGAGCGGTCTGTTTGGCATGCTGATCTCGGTGCTGCTGCAAGTGTTGGTCATCGGCATCAATCTGCCGCTGTTGCTGCTGGTGACGCCCCTGGTCGGCGGCGTGCTCTACCTGCTGCAGCGCCGTTACCGCGCGGTGCAGCTCAAGCTCAGACGCCAGGCATCCGTGCTGCGCTCGCCCCTCTATATCAGCATCAGCGAGACCATTCGTGGTGCACCCGCCCTGCGTCTGGCCGGGGCCGAGCGTTACGCCCT
The DNA here is from genome assembly GCF_000820045.1 of Aeromonas rivuli. GTDB lineage: Bacteria > Pseudomonadota > Gammaproteobacteria > Enterobacterales > Aeromonadaceae > Aeromonas > Aeromonas rivuli. The sequence goes on from NZ_CDBJ01000031.1 coordinate 5,016, forward strand.
GGATCAGGTGCTGGTTCACTATGACAACAACCTGCGCAGCTGGTACACCACCACCTCCATCAACCGCTGGCTCGGCCTGCACCAGACCCTGCTCTCCGCCGCCCTGGTCGGCGCCGTGGCACTCATGGTTGCCCTGAGCGACAGCACGCTATTCGGGGCCGTGGCCATCACCTATGCCTTCACCACCTCGGCCATGCTCAATGCCCTGATCCGCACCTTTGCCGAAGTCGAGCAGATGATGAATGCCGTCGAGCGGGTGCGCGAATACAGCGAGATTGCCAGTGAACGCCAGGAGGGAGAGCCGCTGCGCACTCCTCATCCCCCAGTGCGCTTCGTCAACCTTGGTCTGCGCTATCCCGAGGCGAGCCAGTGGGCCCTGCACAGGGTCAATTTCGAGCTGGCTCCCGGTGAGAAAGTTGGCGTGTGCGGGCGCACCGGGGCGGGGAAAAGCTCGCTGCTCGGTGCCTTGCAGGCCATGTACCCTTATGCGCAGGGGGAGATCTATTATGGGGAGCAACCGCTGTCGACCCTGGCCCCCGAAGCCGTGCGCGCCCTCTATGACACCGTATCCCAGACGCCACTCACCTTCTTCGGCACCCTGCGCGCCAACCTGGCCCCCCTTGAACAGCAACATGGTGTGCCCTCCGGCAGCACCGAGCTGCAACCTGACAATCTCAGCGCCGAACACAGCGATGCTAGGCTGACAGAGGCCCTGCAACGGGTGGGACTGGGTGAACGCTGCGCCGGCCGGCTGGATGAGGATCTCGACAGGCTTCAGCTCTCCGCAGGGGAGACCCAGTTGCTGGTGATCGCCCGCATCCTGTTGTCGCAGCGCCCGCTGATCGTGCTGGATGAGGCGACCTCGGATCTCAGCCACAGCGGCATGCGCGAGATGGCCGAGTTGCTCTATCGCTATAGACCCGATGCCAGCTACCTGGTGATAGCCCACCATCTGGAGCCGCTGCTCTCCCTCGACAAGGTAGTGGTCATGGAAGCCGGTACTGTGGTGGAGCAGGGCTCGCCGGTCGGCCTGCTGGCCAACCCCGGTTCGCGCTTCCATCAGCTGTTTGCCCGCCAAGTCAATCGGCAGATCGATCAGATAGCCTGACCACACACGGCAGAGGGCTGCCCATGGGCAGCCCTCTTACCAAGAGAACAAGTTGGATCAACGCTCCATTATCTGAGTCACATCGTCCTTCCTGATCAGCATCTCCCTCCCCTCCTCATCGTAATACCGATACATGCCAGTGCTCTCATCCAGCTTGGGTCTGCTATCAGTGGTGATCAGCTTGCCATCCCGAGTGCTCATTATGTATTGGGAGCTGCATGCCGTGACACCCAACGCGCAGCAGAGTAACACCATGGAAAATCTCATCGCCTGCTTTCCTTGCCCGCCCCTCACCATGAGGGGAACACTCCAACAGCCTAGCTGAAGCGAGTGCGCCAAGGCCCTTCATCGGCCACAAAAAGGCCGGACAATGTCCGGCCTCTCATGTCACCCTTCGCTTGGCTTGCGCTCACCGGTGATGGTCGGATTCTTGGGATCAGAACTCCATTCGTACCAGCCACCGTCGTAGACGCTGATCCGCTTCCAGTCCATCAACCAGGCGTAGAAGAAGGCCTCGGAGGCGCGCCAGCCGGTGCCGCAATAGAAGGCGGTCTGATCCTGTGGCGCTATCTGCCACTGCTGCCACATGGCCAGAATTTCACTCGACGGCTTCATGGTGCCATCTGGATTGTGGAAATCGCTCATGCTTTGCGAATCAACACCGCCATGACCCCACTTGGCGCCAGGAATGTCACCCTTGGGTTCGATATAGCTGTAACCCGAGGTCTCGCCGATGAACTCGTCCCAGGTACGGATGCTGACCAGCTCGCCATCGGACTGCTTGAGCAAGGCCTTGGCCTGTTCGGTCGAGGTGAGGTACTCAGGGTGCACCGGGATCTTGGCACCGAACGACTCGGCAGCCTCGTACTGGTGCGGCAGGCCGGTCTTGGTGCGCAGATGGGCGATAAACCAGGCCTCGATGCCACCATCGAGCAGACGCACGTCCTTGACGCCGGCGTACATCATCAGATGAGCGGCGCGGGCAGCAGCCATGGTGTTGCGACCATAGAGCACCACAGTGGTGTCATGACGGATCCCATTTTCCAGCAGCAGCTTCTCAAGATCGGCATCGGACACCTTGTTCCACAGCGGCTCCTGCTCCAGGCGATTGGTATCGATGTAATCGGCCCCCGGAATGTGGCTGATCAGAAACGCCTTGGGCGCCCCCCAATCCACTTCGAACAGTTTCCAGTCGCCCTTGGGAGCGGCCACGACGGGTTTGCCCGCCTGCAAATCCGCCAGCCACTGGGGATAGACCAGTTGCTGCCAGCGCACCAGGCGCTCTCGCTTGGCCTCTTGCCAGCCTTTGAGCTCGTACAGCTGATGGAAGCCGCGCATACGCAACATCCGCGCCACCTCGGCCAGGCCACGCTCGCTGCCATAGAGGGCGACCGGCTTTCTGGCATCCAGCCCTTTGTCACGCAGTGCCTGGGGCCACTGCTCGTCATCATATTTCCAGTCCGCAGACAGGCTGACCGCCCCCGATACATGACCGCCCTGACTCTCCCCTTCCATGGGCCATCCCTGATAGAAGTGGCTGAGACGGGTGTCGACTATGATGGCGCCCTGAGCCTTGGCCTCCTGCAAGGAGAGGGGGGCCAGCTCGCCCGCTTGCGCGGAGAAGCTGCACCAGAGCAGCAGGCTGGCCGAGGCCGCCAACAGCTGCCGAATCGCGTGTTTCATTGACTTGCTCACTTATGATGAATGGCAGTTAAAAGATGGAGCGGCCGAGGCGCTCGGACAGTCGCTCGAGCGCCGCCGTGCCTGCCAGAGAATTACCGGCCTTGTTCAGTTCGGGTGACCAGACACAGACACAGAGCTCACCCGGGATCAGCGCCATGATACCACCGCCAACCCCGGATTTACCCGGCATGCCGACGCGGTAGGCAAAATCCCCCGCTTCGTCATAGAGGCCGCAGGTGGCGAGCAAGGCATTGACCTGCTTGGTGGTGCGCGCCCCCAGCAGCGCCTCGCTCGCCCCGAGTGGCAGGCCACGATTCGCCAGATAGACGAAGGCGCGTGCCAAGTCGACGCAACTCATGCGAATGGCGCAGGCATTGAAGTAACTCTGCAGCACCTTGTCGACTTCATTTTCAAAGTTGCCGTGGGACTTCATCAGGTAGGCGATGGCGGCATTGCGGGCCGAGTGTTGATATTCGGACTTCGCCACCACGGCATCCGCGACGATGGCTGGATTGGCCGCCAGGCGGCGCACCAGCTCCAGGGTCCGTTGACGGGGCGCCGTGAGCCGGGTTTCCAGCAGATCGCTCACCACCAGGGCACCGGCATTGATGAAAGGATTACGGGGTATGCCTTGCTCAAACTCAAGCTGAACCAGCGAGTTGAACGGCTGACCCGAGGGCTCCTTGCCGACCCGGGCCCAGATCTCCTCTTCCCGGTAGAGGGTGAGGGCCAGGGTCAGGCTCAGCGCCTTGGAGATACTCTGGATGGAGAAGGGTTCGAAAGCATCACCGGCGGTAAACAGTTCGCCCCCCACCGTGTAGACCGCCATGCCAAGCCTGTCGGCCGGCACCTGGGCCAGCGCCGGAATATAATCTGCCACCTTGCCTTGTCCCAGCAGGGGACGCACTTCATCAAGGATGCTTTCCAATAATTGCGATGACAACTGCATTGAGAGGTTCCACGACTCAAACGGGGCGATCTACCCCACAGACAAAAATCCCGCCAGCGGCGGGATTTTTCATTCGGCCAATCAGGCCGGTTCGCCATACCAGAGGTCGAACAGTTCGGTGACCTCGACGGCCTCCATGCCTTTGGCTTCCAGCCAGCCCTTGAGAACGGCTCTGTCCTCATCGGTGCATTTGCCCAGCGCCTGGGTGCAGATCATGCCTTCCCATGCCAGGTGGCCGGAACCGGCGAATGCCAATTTACGCGGCTCAATCACCTCATCGATCAAGGCATCGATGACGGCATCTATGGTCGCTTCGGCGGTGTTGACCGGGAAGTTAAAGCTCAGATCGAATCCCATTTCCTGGAACTCTTCGACGCGCAATTTCTTACGCAGACGGCGACTACGGTTTGCCATGACAGCTCCTCAGGTTCAGTTAACGCGTTTAAAAATCAGATCCCAAACCCCGTGACCAAGACGATGGCCCCGTTGTTCAAATTTGGTCAGCGGACGCCACTCGGGACGCTCCACCCAGTTGCCCGCGGGCGAGGTGTTCTCATAGCCTTCGGCGGCGCTCATCACTTCCAGCATGTGCTCGGCATAGTTTTCCCAGTCGGTGGCCATGTGGAAGACGCCACCTATGGCCAGCTTCTGGCGAATATCCTGGGCAAAGGCAGGCTGCACGATACGACGCTTGTGGTGACGGCTCTTGTGCCAGGGATCCGGGAAGAACAGCTGCAGACAGGCGAGCGAGCCATTCGGGATCATGTGTTCCAGCACTTCGACCGCATCGTGGCAGATGACGCGCAGGTTGGTGACACCGGCCTCCTGAGCGCTGCCGAGGCAGGCGCCGACGCCGGGGCTGTGCACCTCGATACCGATAAAGTTCTTCTCGGGAGCTTGCTTGGCCATCTCGACCAGGGAGGTCCCCATACCAAAGCCAATCTCCAGCACCACGGGGGCATCGCGACCAAACAGGGCGACGAAGTCCAGCGGGGCAGTGTCGAAATCGATCCCCATGACTGGCCACTGTTCGGCCAGAGCCTTCTCCTGACCCTTGGTCAGGCGGCCTTCACGACGGACAAAGCTGCGGATCTTGCGCATGAATTTGCCGTCTTCGTTAAATTCGTCTTGGGTCACTGGCATATTGGATCACTCGTTATTTCATCAATCTGGGTCACAGCCGACATGGGTTGCTCGTTATTTCATCTATCGGCAGAAACTGGGTAGCGAATTATCCCAAGATGGGCCCAAGGCGCAAGTCTTTCCGACAACTAATGACCGAGCCGCGCCCATCCTGTGCTGCTCAATGGACAATTGCCAGCTGGCTCACAGTATCAAAGGCTTCATAAGGGCATGCTGTGCCGCGATAATAAAACCATACACAACAAAGGATTGCAGTATGAACAAGACCCTTGTCGCCCTCAGCCTCGCCGCCCTGTTGGCCGGTTGCAATACCTCCAGCAATGAGTCAGAGGCCCCGGCTGCCCCGACGCCAGCCGAACAGGCCTTCGAATACCTGACCCAACTCAGCTCGAGTGCCGAGGGCATTGGTGCCCGTCCGACCGGCAGCGCCGCCGAGACCCGCGCCGCCGACTGGATCCAGGATAACCTGACCGGCTGGGGCTATGAGGTCGAACGCCAGCCGTTCAGCTATCAGCGCCGCGGGGAGGAAAAATCGTCCCAGAACCTGATCGCCGAACTCAAGGGTGAGAGCGATAACGTCATTCTCATCGGAGCCCATTACGACAGCACAGGGGAAGAGCTGGGGTCGGAGGGGGCCACCGACAATGGTGCTGGCGTGGCCGCCCTGCTGGCAGTCGCCGAGGCACTCAAGGGCCAGACCCTGCCTTATACGGTACGTTTCGCCTTCTTCGGCGCCGAGGAGAACGGCCTCAACGGCGCCAAAGCCTATACCGCCAGCCTGGATGAGGCCGCCATCGCCCGACTGCTCGCCATGGTCAACTACGACACCATCGCCGGGGGCGACATCGTCTACGTCCACTCCGCCCACTCGGATGAAGCCGAGTATGGCTGCGCCGAACCGGCCCGTTACAGCCATGATCCCAAGGTACGGGATCGTCTGCTCGCCATCTCGGAGCTGACCCAGACCCCGTTCGCCATCCATCCCAGCTATGCCGGCTACCCGGAAGGGGAAACCGGCAGTTGGTCGGATCATGCCCCCTTCGCCTGCCTCGGGGTGCCCATCGCCTATGTCGAGGCGACCAACTTCACCATCAATGGTGCTGATGGCTTTGATGGTTACTCCCAGAGCACCCACCCGACGCTGTGGGATTGCTACGACGAGGGGAGCAAGAGCGCCTGCGATCGGGACAGCGAGACCCAGTGGGGCAAGATCTGGCACACAGAGCACGACCGCCTCGACAAGATGGCCGAGCTCTTCCCGGGTCGGGTCGAGCAGCAGCTTGGCGCCAATACCGACATCATGATCAGCTTCCTGCGCGATCCTGGCTTGTAACAGGCCCCCAGCCGTTTTGGCGAGGGGATGCCAAGCCGGGACGATAAAATGTGGGCAGGTGCCAAAGCTGCCCTTTTTTATCGATTTTTCCACCAGCCATTGCCTCAATTTTTAAATCTGATACAAACGGATAACTTGGCGGTTGAATGGAGCGACCGCCCACCAGTCAGAGAGAGTCCTATGCAGCCGTTTTTTGCCCAGCGTTTCGAGAAGGTTGAACCCTCCTTCATCCGCGAGATCCTCAAAGTTGCCGCCAATCCGGAGATCATCTCCTTCGCCGGCGGCCTGCCCAATCCTCATCTGTTCCCGGTCAAGGCCATCGACCAGGCCTGCCAGGACGTGCTGCGTGAGCAGGGCGCTGCTGCGCTGCAATATGCCGCCACCGAGGGCTTCGCCCCACTGCGCCAATATATTGCCGACCGCTACCTGGCGCGCCATGGCATGACCGTTAATCCGGACAATATCCTGATCACCAGCGGCTCCCAGCAGGCGCTGGATCTGCTGGGCAAGGTGCTAGTCAACGAAGGGCAGGATCTCATCATCGAAGAGCCGGGTTATCTCGGCGCCATTCAGGCCTTCTCCGTCTATCAACCGAACTTCCGCCCCATCACTCTGGGGGAAGAGGGACTGGATCTGGCCGCGCTGGATGCGCTGCTGGCCGAGGGATCCACAGCCAAGCTGCTCTATGGCGTGCCCAACTTCCAGAACCCGAGCGGTGTCTCCTACAGCCGCGCCAACCGCGAGGCGCTGGCCGAACGGCTGGTGCGCCATGAACTGCTGATGGTGGAAGATGACCCCTATGGCGAGCTGCGCTTCGAGGGTGAGCACCTGCCCCCCATCGCCAAGCTGGCGCCAAACAATACCGTGCTGCTCGGCTCCTTCTCGAAGACGGTGGTGCCCGCGTTTCGTCTGGGCTGGATGCTGGTACCGGACTGGCTGCGCAAGAAGGTCACCATCGCCAAGCAGGCCACGGATCTGCACAGCAACGCCTTCAGCCAGCAGGTGCTGCACCGCTTCCTGACCGACCACTCGCTGGATGCCCATCTGGAGAAGATCAAGGAGGTCTATGGCCGCCAGCGCGCCGCCATGGAGGCCGCCCTGACCCGTCACTGCCCGCCGGGGGTGAGCTATACCCGTCCGGAAGGGGGCATGTTCCTCTGGCTGACCCTGCCCGTCAGCATCTCGGCCATGGCGCTGTTCGATGAGGCGATCAAGGAGAAGGTCGCCTTCGTGCCCGGCGCCCCCTTCTATGTGCGCCCCGAGATCCAGAACACCCTGCGCCTGAGCTTCTCCTGCGTGGACGAAGCCACCACAGAGGAAGGTATCAAGCGGCTGTGCAACGCCATGAGGCGCATGCTCTAAGCTCCTCTTTACCAATAAAAAAGCGGCCAAGGGCCGCTTTTTTATTGCTGATTAGCGTCACATCGACGATGCCTGCCCCCCGTCTTTGCCGAAGGTGGTCATGACCTGTTCAAAGCCGACCATAGGCAAGGGGCGGCTAAACAGGTAGCCCTGCAGAAAATCGACGCCGTGAGCCTTGAGATAGTCCGCCTGTATCCGGGTTTCGACCCCCTCGGCCACCAGCATGAGACCGAGCCGGGTCGCCAGGTCGATGACGTTGTCCACTATGTGGCTGGAGAGGGCATCGGAACCTATCATAGCGACAAAACTCTGGTCGATCTTGAGGAAATCGACCTGAAACTTCTGCAGATACGTCAGGCTGGAGTGGCCGGTACCGAAGTCGTCGATGGCGATAAACACGCCGAGATTATGCAACTCGGCAAACAGGCTATCTGTCATGGCATTGGGTTCAATCAGTTCACGTTCGGTCAGCTCCAGCACCAACTTGATGGGGTTGGCCTCGAATGCCTTGAGGAAAGCCCGGCAATCCTCCACCAGGCTGAGATCCTGACAATGGCGGGCGCAGATATTGAACGCGAAGTGAAAACCGACGGGTAACTCCCGGGCCCTGGGGGCGAAGCGCTCGCGCACCTGGCGCATCAAGTCGCTGGTCATGGGAATGATCAGGTCACTGGCCTCCGCCATGGGGATGAAACGATCCGGCGATATCATGCCCTGTTGCGGGTGTTGCCAACGCATCAGTACTTCACAACCGGTACACGCCTCATGGACGCCATCCATCACCGGCTGGAGATAGGGGATGAATTCCCCCTTGGCGAGCCCCCGTGCCAGCTCCTCCTCTGTGAGGGGGAGTAGTAGTAATGATCCAAAGAATTGAACTTGTGATCCAAAGCTTCAAGCCTTATTGGATAAGGGTTTGAGCCTTAAAAGTCTCACGAATCCGATTCCACTCCTTCCATCAGCCCTAGCCAACTCACGAGCTGTAGTAACGATCCAAAAATCGCGGTGATTTTTATAGCTTTAACCACCGCCAATCGACATCCCTATCAGTGCGTATCTAGTTATCTCTTACGCAATCAATTCCAGGCTAGGGCTATGGGTTTTTCCCCGCACAGGCCCTCTTCGTTCCTCTGGCTGAGGTACTGATGTAGCCAGCACCCGCACAACCTCCCCGATGATGCTGAGCCGCCCATCCAGCTCATCTGCTGGTATGAACTCTTCAGGATACAGCTCGTTGTCGCTCGTTATGCGGTAGCCAGCAGGGAATAAGGTTGCAGCCAGCCTCTTTACTCGCAGGTATCCATCTAGGTTGATGACGTAGACACCGCTTGGAGCAACGTCTCGATCGATATTGGTTTTAACTAGCAGGCGATCTCCACCATTAATGTTGGGCGCCATGCTATCTCCAGTCGCATTAATAATGCAGAGCTCTGCATGCTCCAAGCGCTCTAGGCGCAGCCACGTTCGTGGCACACACCAGTAATCACTGACGTTTTCACTGTTAATCCATGCTCCAGCCCCCGCCGCCGCCTCGATATCGAACGCAGGCACTTTGACCAAGTTCTCTGTGTCGCTGAAGGTATCGATTTTCTCTAATTGATTAACGGTAAGGTTTTGCCCAACAGGTTGAGCCACATACATATCCCCCTTTCCTGTCGCCAACCACTCAAGATTTACACCCTCCGCTTTTGCCACCTTGAAAGCGGCCTCCAGTTGCGGTTGAGAGCCCCTGATAATCCAACCGGTTACAGTTGAGAGCGGGATACCCCATTGCTCTGAAACCGCCCTGAGAGTCCTGTCTCCCTTGATGAGTGCAAGCCTGTCCTTTGTAGTTTCAGGGGATCTTTTTCCCCCTCCGAGAAAAAGATCCTCCCGTGATTTTTCGTCATTTATCATAATTAACACCTAACTCGTTGATTTTAATCAATTAACCCCCCTGCCAACATCGAAAACTCTCTTGAGAGAAAAAGATCTCAGAAAGGAGTTGATTCACCCTCAGTTGCGATCAATAATTCCCTCATGGCTTTAGGGTGAGGCTTTCCCCTAAAGGTTTACCGCAAACACGTAATCAGGAGGGTACCTGAAAATGGCTCAAAATGGATCACCCCGTAAGGACTGGAGTAGCGATCAGGTAGTCGCCGCCGTTCGCCAGAAAGGCCTTTCAATGCAAGAGCTGTCAGAGTCCTTTGGGCTCAGTAAGGGCGCTCTCACTCGAGCACTGCATTCATCTTCCTATCCAGCTCATGAGGAGCTCATTGCTCAGTTTCTGGATCTCCAGCCAGATCAAATCTGGCCAGAACGTTGGGCAAAGCGCCGTGCTCGTGCGGAATTGAAAGCGCAGGCCAAACAAAAGGTGCGCGACATCAAAAGTAAGCAGGCGGCTTGATCATGTTTTTCATCGTGAAGTCACTCATCGGAATGCCAGGGATGCCCGGCACCGAGCGCAACACGTTGACGAAGCTCAACAAACTGTCCAAACAAAAAACTGAATGGCGCCGCAAGTGCGCGGTGGGCAAAGGTTTCGAGTACCACATCGACTGTCTGCCCCCCGAAACCCGCGTGCACCTACTCCAGCAGCAGGTGAAAGAACAGGTAGAGGTTGCACAAGCTCAAGCCTCTACCGAAAGCGCCGAACTGTGGCTGGCCTTCCAGGAGGCCACCGAGAAAAAACGCCAAGAGGCCGCACGCAACCTGCAAATCTGTCTGATGGTCGCTGACCTGGTCGAGAAGAGTGGCATGAAGCTGTACAAGGCGTTTGCCCACATTGCTGACACCACTGGTACACCCTTGGGCACTATCAAGCGCTGGTTCTACATCGAACCCGGTTTGAAGCGCATTCAAAAGAGCGACTGGTTGCCGGCACTGCTCAGTCGACAGGGCTGCAACACCAAACATAAAGAGGTGATCTGCCCAGAGGCATGGTCCTTCTTCCAGGGGGATTACCTGCGCACGGATGCCCCCACGGTCCAGTCCTGCTATGAACGCCTGCTGGAGGTCGTCAAGGTAACCTGTTGGTCAGTGCCGCACGTTAGTTTCTTTCGTCGCCGCATCAAAACGCATATTCCGCTGGAGTTGAGAGTGAGCCTGCGGGGGGGCGCATTTCGAGCAAAGCAAGACCTGGTGCCCGCTCAGCGCCGCTCTCGCGCCGGGTTGCATGCTATGCAAATCGTCAACGGAGATGGCTATACCCACAACTTTTGGGTGCGCCTGCCGGATGGCCAGGTGGTGCGCCCCACCACCTGGTTCTTCCAGGATGTGTACAGCTCCATGCTGCTCTCGTATTGCGTGGATGTGAGTGAGAACACCGACATGTTGGGCTTGGCCCTGCATCAGATGGTGAGTCGCTACGGTGTGCCGACGTCCTGCGTGCTCGACCGAGGCAGTGCCGCACTGAGTCAGGCGATGAGTGGTCGCATGCACCGCCCCAGTGGACGTGACAAAAAGCACAAGAAATTCGATTCCGCTGAGGTTGAGGGTGCCATGACCGCCATGGGCATGGATGTGACCTGGACCCGCGTGGAGGCCGATACCGCAGGTAATAAAGGCAACGCCCGTGCCAAGCCAATTGAGCGGGTCTTTCACAGCAAGGGTGGCCTTGGGGATGTGCTGGACAAGCACCCGGCATTTGCCTCGGCGACCGTTGGTGACTCAGTGGACAAGAAGCCGGCCCACTACGTGGATGCCCAAAAGAACGCGGTGTCGCTGGAGACCTTCCTGCAGGTACTAGCTAGCGTGATTGAAAGCTGGAACACCCGCGAAGGGCGTCGCACCGAAATGGCCAAGGCCAGAGGCCTGAGTTATCGCCAGGTGTTTGATGAGAGCTACAGCCAGGTGGTTATCCGTCAGCCTAGCGAGTACCAGCTGATGATGTGTCTGATGCGCACGGAGGATTGTCTTGTGCATGGGGGTGGCGTGGTTGAGCTCAAGGCCAGCCAGAACCCAGTGGGTGAGCGCAACCGCTATCACAGTCCGATGCTGTATGCCCATATCGGCACCAAGGTGTCGCTGCGGTTCAACCCATCAAACCTCAGTGAGGCCGTGTACGCCTATGACGCCACCGGCGTGTTGATTGGACAAATCCCCATCCTCAAGGATGTGGCATTCAACGATCGCAACGGTGCACGTCAACAACGCCTGGCACAAGAGGACGTAATGGGGCGCATTGAGTTGATGCAGCGCACCACGGATATCACCCCGATCAAGGATGTGGCAGCCCTGCTGGCAACCGTGCCTGCAGGCAACAATCCGGTACCGGCAGCCGTGGGGCCCACGTTGGCTCGCATGATGCCCAAGGCCACTAACGAGTCAGAACTTGAACCGGAATATGAGGAACTGCCCATGGCCTCAGGCTGCGACAGCGCAGTAGCGGCAGAACGCAGGCAAAAGGCCGCGCAAGCCATGGCAAAACTGTTTGGACATGATGATGAAGGAGAAGGAGAAGGTGATGAGTGACGTAATTAGCCAGGTAAAGGCGGTATTGACCGAGGCGAAGGGTGGACTCACTCAGGCGACCGTTGCACGCGAATCAGGCCTATCTGAGCCAGTACTAAGTGCACTGCTAGCCGGCAACTATAACGGCGCAGTAGCCAAGAACGAAAACAATCTGAAGAAGTGGCTGGCCACACGGGCGCGTACAGCCGAAACCCGGCGCCGGACTGGTCATCAAAAACCGGTGTGGCAACCCCTGCCCACCGCCGACAGCATCATGGACGTGCTCCGAACAGCCCAATCACTCTGCCGCTGGGGCATGGTCTACGAGGGGGCCGGTGTTGGCAAGACCGTCACGGCCAAGCACTACCAGGAAGAAGGCTCCAACGTTTGGATCTTGACGGCCTGCCCATTCCGCAATAGCGAAACTGCGGTCCTGCAGTCACTGATGAAGGTGCTTGGACTGGAGTTTGCAAACCGCACTCGCGCCCAGATGAGTGAGGCCATTGAGGCCAAATTCACCGGCACCAAGGGGCTGCTGATCATCGACGAGGCGCAGTACTACTCGGACCGTGTACTGAACGGGATCCGCATTCTGGCCGAAGGGCGCGTGGGTGTGGTGTTGCTGGGTAACGACGTGGTCAGAACCCGCATGAGCGACCTCAGGACGCTGTCAGCCATGAATCCGGTATGGTCCCGCGTCATCAGCCCGTTGCGCATCTTCACCGCCAGCCCTGCCGATATCGCGCAGTACCTCAAGGCATGGGGGATAACCGATGCCGGCATCATCCGTGAAGCCAAGAAGATCATCCCCACCTCCACCGGCGCACTGCGCACCCTGGAGTCAGTGGTGATGCAGGGGTTATCACTGGCGTCAGTCGATAACGAGCCCCTGTCCTTGGCCCACTTCAAAGAGGCTTGGAAGACACTTGAAGGCATGGAAGGAGTGGTCGCGCAATGAGTCTGCAAAACACGCTGAGCAGCGAGCGAATTCGAATGGCTCACGATGTTCAGGAATATCTCGAGGCGATGGGCTCCAAGGTGCTGCACTCCCGGTTCGGTGTTGCCACCCCGCTGCTTATCGTTGACGAGGCCCCGAGTCTGTTACGAGGTGCTGCCACGGAGTTTGTTGAACGTATCAACGGCCACCAGCGCAAGGGATGGGTGGTCTACCACAACGGCTGCCGAGTGATATGGCGCGAACACCAGGATGGGATATGCGAGGCCGTCAGCTGAGGGATCTCAGAACGCTGTTCAAGGAGCATGTCGCCACCATGCGAGCAAGAGGGGTTGCGCTCCTGAGTTACCAGACCCCGTGCTGCGGCGGCATGATGCAAACGCCTGCAGCGGACGAAGGTGAAGTGCGAAACACCTGCGTCACCTGTATCTACTGCGGCTCACTCTTTCATCGAGCCTCTACAACGACAACAGTGAACATTAACGAAGGAATTGACCATGAATGAACAAGCAAACACCCAAGAAACCAACGCTCCGGCCATCCCCGCTGGCTACCTGAAAGACCGCAAGGGTCGTCTGGTGCCCGAGAGCATTATCGACCCGTACGATCTTGAGCTGGATGCCTTTGTGAAACGTCACGTGGCACGCGCTGAAGCGCTGCGTGATGCGATGGCCGAGTTTAAGGCGAACACCCTGGCCGACTGCCAGGCATGGATGGACTTGATTGGCGAGAAGTACGGCCGCAAGGGTGCCAGCCCACAGGGCAACATCACATTCTCCACCTTCGACGGGGAATGCCAGCTGTCGATCTCCACCGACGACCTCATCCGCCTCGGCCCGGAGATCCACATTGCCAAGGCATTCTTTGGGGAGTGCCTGGATGAGTGGAGCGCCAACTCCAATGAGAACCTGATCGCCATGGTGCGCCACGATTCGTTTGACCTGGACAAGGAGGGCAACGTGAGCGTCAGCCGTGTGCTGTCCCTGCTGAAAATCGGTATTCAGGACGAGCGCTGGGTGCAGATGCAGAAGGCAATCAAGGACGCGATCATCGTGAAGGAGACCAAGTCCTATCTGAATTTCAAGCGCAAGGCAGAAGACGGGAGCATGAAGCAGATCCCGCTGTCTATCGCGGCGCTCTAACCCTTGCGAAACCGGGCCCCAGCAATGGGGCCGGTCTGCCCGATGTGGTTGTCGGGCACTGATGAGCAGCCAAAGGAGACGTTATGAGCATTCAAGATATTCAATTCAACAAAGAGGGCCAGAGCAGCTATCACACGCTGGCCAGTCGTGCCGCACGGTTAGAGCAACAGGGGTTGTGGGATCAAGCTGCCGACATGTGGACCGACACCAAGAAGGTCGCCCACAAAAAGGTGAACCAGGCGTGGGCGCAGACCCGGATTGAGTTCTGCCTCAATGCGACTACACGCAACTGGAAGGCCGCAGCATGAGCAAGCAACGCGTTCTTGGCAAAATCAAAAAGCTGATGGCGATGGTGGCGCGTGGCAATGAGCATGAGTCAGCCAATGCCATGCGCAAAGCCCAGGCACTGATGCGTGAGCATGGGCTCACTGATGCTGATGTGCAGTTGAGCGACGTGGGTCATGCGTTCGTGACTTCGGCCAATGCTGCCAAGACCCAACCCCGCTGGTCCCACAATCTTGCGGTGGTGGTAATGAATGCCATTGGGGTTGAGGCCGTCTTCTCCCGCTCTCAGCAAAAGATGTTGGTGCGATTCATCGGCGTTTGTGAGCGGCCCGAGGTAGCAGCCTATTGCTACCAAGTGTTGTCCCGCCAGTTGCGGGCGGCCAGGAAGGCATTCATGGCCACGCAGAGCAAACGCTTGTTGCCGGCCACCAAGACCAACCGCGCGAACCTGTATTGCGAAGGGTGGATCGCGGCGGTGCAGCGTCAGCTTCACAACGTCGCGCCAACGGAGCATGAGCAGGCCCTGGTGGCTCAGTACAAGGAGCAACTGTTTGGGCGTGCAGACCTGCCCAAGGCGGATATGCGAGCCCCCAAAGACAAGTCGCGTGATACCTCAGCTTTTGGGGTGGGGTTTCGTGATGGCAAGAAGGTGCAACTCAATGCCGGTGTGAATGGTCAGGAGCAAGC
>NZ_CDBJ01000032.1:0-79779 GCF_000820045.1 Aeromonas rivuli
ATCAAACTCTTCAATTTAAGTTTGTTTGCATCGCTACCGAAGTAGTTCAGCGGCTCAATGAATTGCTGAAATAAACTGTTCGGCTTGTTATTGCTAACAAGTCGTTTTGGTCACTTCACCAGACATTGAAAATCAAAAATTAATTTTGATGCTCGATGCTGTGAGTGCCCACACAGATTGCTTGATTCAAATTGTTAAAGAGCAGGGTCTGAAACTATAACCCTCACCGGATTGCTTTGCAAGCCGAACCAGCCGCGCACTGCGCCGTGCTGATGGGGTCGCATTATAGGGGGCAAGTCTGTGATGACAAGCATAATTTACATGTTTTTTTGATAAAGCCTAAAATCGTTTAAATCATCACCTACCAGTGTCTGCATTTACGCCACAGGGTGTCAATGGAGCATCATTGTTGGGGCTGTGACCATCATTGTCGAGAGAGCGCTACAGCGCCACTCCTTCTTACTCCTCCTTAAGTTTCCCTCTATTGAAGAGCCGCAATAGAAAAGGGCCCTTGAGGGCCCTTATCATCATGCTTAATGCTTATATAGAGAAACTGGAGCCGCAACCACAAGTGGTGGTGGCGTTAGGGTTGGTCACCAGGAAGCGAGAACCTTCCAGACCTTCGCTGTAATCGACGCTGCCGCCGACCAGGTATTGCAGGCTCATGGGATCGATCACCATAGTGACACCGCTCTTCTCAACCACGGTATCGCCATCATTGATCTTCTCATCGAAGGTAAACCCATACTGGAAACCGGAGCAGCCACCGCCCGTGATATACACCCGCAGCTTGAGCTCGGGATTCTCTTCTTCGGTGATCAGGGTCTTCACCTTGTTTGCTGCCGCATCCGTCATCTGGATTGGCAACTGGGCCTCTGCTACTGCACTCATCACTGACCTCACAACCATTGGAACTGCGAAATTATCTAATACCCGACCATTTAGTTCAAGTATTCACCAAGCTAGGCTACCCGGATGTGGCGGACGGCGCCAGCTCAGTCGGAGGCGCCAACATGGGTTTCAGGACCTCGTTCCATTCAACCAGCAGCTCCTGTGCAGGCTGACGCCCCTCTTTGGAGATGGTGACCCGGATCCGGTCGGGCACAAACCCATCTGGCAGTTGCCAATCTCCCTCCAGAAGCTGGAAGTAGCGCAAGGAGTAGCGGCCCGCGCCGGCCTTCATCTGCAGATCCCGTCCGTTCAGGATCTTCGGTTTGTCATTCTGGCTTCCTTCAACCCGGATCTGTACCTGGCCGCGAAACAACTCGCGCTGTTTGGCTGGCTGAGTCAGCGCCAGTCGATAGTGATAACGGTTTGGAACGCTGCTCCCCTGTACCGTAAGATTGTCGATGACCACACCACTCTGCTCCCCTTCAGGGCGCATGATCCGCTCAAAGAAGGCGAGCTGGCGTTTCAACTCCTGAGATTGTGCCTCCTGGGACTTGAGCTGTTGCTGCAACTGTTCAAAAGCCGCTTGCTGAGTGGCAATCTGGGTCTGCTTGACCCCAAGTTCAGATTCGAGTTTGCCAATGGCCTCGGCCTGACGTGCCAGGGTCTGTTGCTGTACCTCGAGCAAGCTGCCCTGAGCCAGCTCCTGACGATTGCCAACAACGTATCCCGCCAGCGCTCCCAGAGCCAAGACGGCGAGCAGTATCCATTTCTGTTTCATGCGCGCACCACCTCGCCCAGTTGATTCATGTTCTGACTATATATAGAGATATTCAGGCCGCCGCACTGTTTTCACCACGGCGTTGTCGTGCCGCCAGACGCAAGGTCCGCTCCAGAATTTGTGAATAGATGGGGCGGCCGCCCAACCACTGAGCCACTATCGTCGCCCCTATGGTGGTGATCATCATCGGCAGGATGAGCTGATAGTTGTCGGTCATCTCGGTAACCAACACTATCCCCGTCACGGGGGCTCGCACCGTCGCGGCGAATAGTGCCCCCATGCCAGCGATGGCGAAGGCCCCTGGTTCTATGCCTAGCTCGGGGAAGGCGGCGTGGAAGATATAGCCAAATACCAGGCCAAAGAGAGTCCCCAGAGCCAGGGTCGGTGCAAACACCCCCCCAGGAGCCCCTGAGCAGAAGCAGATCAGGGTTGTCACCAATCGCACCGAGAAGATGAGAAACAGGGTGGCCATGGCATAGTCCCCTGACAGCAGATGAGGGATAAGCTCTGTGCCGCCCCCCGTGACCGATGGCACGAAAATCGCCAGCACCCCGAAGGTACCCGCTACCAGCATGCCGATCGCCACGAAACGATGGCGCTTGTTTTGATGCAGGGCCAGATAGCCATCCTGGCAGGCCAGTACCAGCTTGTTGAACACGAAACCCAACACCCCAAACGCCGCCCCCATGAAGAGAAACAACCAGAGTGCCTTCAGATCCGGCGCATCATAGTGCGGCAGGGCGATGACAGGGTGCTGCCCCTTCATGTTCTGCAGGGTCAGGGTCGCCATCACGGCCGAGATGCTGACCGCCTTGATGGCAAGAAAGGAGTAGCGAAACTGGGGGCGCATCTCTTCCATCACGAAGAGTATGCCGGCCAGCGGCGCATTGAAGGCGGCCGCCAGTCCACCTGCGGCACCTGCGGCCAGCAAGGCGTGACCATGCTCCTTGGGGAGGCGGAAGATGTCGGCCACCATCTTGCCGAGGTTTCCCCCGATCTGCACCGAGGGGCCTTCGCGGCCAAGCACCATGCCGGAACTCAGGGTACAGATACCGCCGAAGAACTTGACCGGCAGCACTCGCCACCAGCGCACAGGGCGCAGATCGTCCATGGCCCCCTCTATCTCGGGAATGCCGGATCCGCCCGCTTCGGGGGCGAAGGCATGGGTCAGGAAGTAACCCACCATGCCAAGCAGCGCACTGATGCCAAACCCCATGAACAACAGTTGCCACCAGGGGCGATCGGCCAGAAAGGTGCCGCGCTGCATGACCACCCAATTCACACCGCTTTCGAACAGGCCACACACCAATCCGGCCAATATGCCGACCACGGCCGCCAGCAAGAGTACCCAGAGCGGCATCTTGTCTTGTTGAATGAGTCGTCGCACCATCCAGCTATGGGAGGATGCCCCTGCCGAACCCGCCGCAGAATGAGTGTCTTGTGCCATGAGAGAAACCATCGTCAGCCGTTAGATGAAACCCGGGGCTGCTGCCCACCAATGGGGCTTTCTGCTATAGTCGGCCCGTTTAAATGTCACTGGGCCGCCAAGTGCGCCGGGTACGAGAGTCATGAGCATACCTTGCCAGGGGCAGACTGCCGAGTCTGGATCCGCCTCTCCCCCCTCAGTGACGGTCAAAATCCCATTAAGGATGATCCATGTCAAAATCAGATCAGCTGTTTGAACAGGCCTGCCAAACCATCCCGGGCGGCGTCAATTCACCGGTGCGCGCCTTCAACGGCGTAGGCGGCACCCCCCGTTTTATCGAACGCGCCGACGGTGCCTATCTCTATGACGTGGATGGTCAATCCTATGTCGACTACATAGGTTCCTGGGGCCCCATGCTGCTCGGCCACAATCATCCGACCATCAAGGCTGCGGTCATCAAGGCCGTCGAGAAGGGTCTCAGCTACGGCGCGCCCACCGAGATTGAAGTGCTGATGGCCCAGAAGGTACGCGAGCTGGTGCCCTCCATGGAGCAGGTGCGCATGGTCAACTCCGGCACCGAAGCGACCATGAGCGCCATCCGTCTGGCCCGTGGCTATACCGGCCGCGACAAGATTGTGAAGTTTGAAGGTTGCTACCACGGGCACGCCGACTCTCTGCTGGTCAAGGCCGGTTCCGGCGCCCTCACCCTGGGCCAACCCAACAGCCCGGGCGTCCCTGCGGATTTCGCCAAGCACACCCTCACCTGCGTGTTCAACGATCTGGACTCGGTTCGCGAAGCCTTCAACCAGTACGGCAGCGAGATTGCCTGCATCATCGTGGAGCCAGTGGCGGGCAACATGAACTGCATTCCGCCCCTGCCCGGTTTCCTGCAGGGGCTGCGCGCCATCTGCGACGAGTTTGGCGCCTTGCTGATCCTCGATGAGGTGATGACAGGGTTCCGTGTCGCCCTCGGCGGTGCCCAGGCCCACTACGGCATAGATCCGGACCTGACCACCCTTGGCAAGATCATCGGTGCCGGTATGCCGGTGGGCGCCTTCGGTGGCAAGAAGAAGGTGATGCAGCACATAGCGCCGACCGGCCCTGTCTACCAGGCTGGCACCCTGTCTGGCAACCCGGTTGCCATGGCCGCCGGTCTCGCCATACTGGATCTGCTGCAAGCCCCTGGCCTGCATCAGCAGCTGGCAGAGAAGACAGCCGCCGTCGCCGAGGGCCTCAAAGCCGCAGCGGCCAAACACGGTATCCCCCTCGCCATCACCTATGTCGGCGGCATGTTCGGTTTCTTCTTCACCGAAGAGACCGAGATCAGCCGTTTTGAACAGGTGACCCGCTGCGACATGGCACGCTTCAAGCGCTTCTATCACCTCATGCTGGATGAGGGCGTCTATCTGGCGCCCAGCGCCTATGAGGCTGGCTTCCTCTCCATGGCTCACGGTGAGCAGGAGATAGCACACACGTTGGCGGCGGCGGATCGCAGCTTCGCCAAGCTGGCGCAGGCATAAATCCGGCCACATGATGCAAGGGGCCCACCGGGCCCCTTTCTCTTTGATGGCCCAAGACCCAAGCAGCACATCCCCGGCCCTGCGCCTGCCCTCTTTGCACCAATCTGGTGCCAAAGCCGCCCCTTTCCCCAAGTTGCCTCACGATTTCATCATCAAACTGCCACCAGGGGGTCATTTCTACCCGTCAGTCTGGGCCCATAACTTGCAAGACTAGCTGGCAATATGCGCCATCCATTCGGCATCACCCTGGAGGTCCCCATGGCTAACATGAGCCCTATCGATCTCATCCGCCGCTATCAGGAGTACGAGCCCGAGCTGCGCCTGCTGTTGCTGGGCTTGATCCAGCATTCGGACAAGGCGTTGGCACGCTACCCCTTCGTGCTGAGCACCCGGCCGCAGAGCGGCCCCATTGCCATTTTCCCTCCCTACCCCACCGCACAGGGGGAGTTGCACCTGCACGTACAGGGGGAAGGCATCCTCATCACCCTTAGCCTGCAGGAGCTGATCGCCTGGTTGATGGGGGACAAACAGCGCCGCAAACTCACGCCATGGTTCAAGGGGGTCTATGTACTGCTCAGCCTGGCGCTGTTTCTCATCGTTGCCAGCCTGATCTGGCATGGATTGCATGAGCTCTACCTGCTCGCCTGCGGCGAGAGCAGCAACCGGCTTGGGGCCTTCAGCGCCATCATCTTCCTGACCCTGGCATTGGCGGTATTCGATCTGGGTAAAACCATCTTGGAGGAGGAGGTGCTGCTCCATAAGGACATCTTTCGCCACAGCGCCATTCGCCGCACCATCACCCGCTTCATTGCCGCCATCTTGATCGCCGTCTCCATCGAGGGACTATTGCTGCTGTTCAAGGGATCCCTCGGCCAGACCGAACTGCTCTGGCCCGCGGTGGGCGTGATGGTCTGCGCGGTGGGGCTACTGGTGGGCCTTGGCTTATATGTCTTTCTCGGTGCTCGCGCCGAAGCGGCCCTGGTTCAGGCCAGCCAGCGTCCCTCTCCCCCCCATGAAACCTCTGACGGCAGGCGCTTTGTCCAACGCCATGACGCGCGCCGCCACGACCCCTAGCAGAGAGGCCACTCATCCTTCCTTGGGGAACATAATGCAGAGAAGAATCCGAACGGCTCTGCTATTACTTGTTGTCGGGGGCCCGTCCCTCGTCTCATCGGCTTAGCCCTGGTCATTTCGCGACGACCAATGTCACCGATGAGCGCTAAACCCAAAGCGAGTCGGTCTATGCCGACTCGCTTTTTATCACAGCCCCAGGCGACAGAATAAATAGCAGGGTGGGGATCCTGTTGCACAGAAAAAGCCCCGGCATGAGCCGAGGCAAAGGATATGAATGGGCTAGCAACAGATCACTCTGTGGTGATCTGGACTGTCGCATCCGCACTGACGGTACTGCCCTCCTCATCGGCAAATTCAATGATCACCGCATCACCACTGGTGATGTCAGCCGTAAAGGCATTGAACTGCTCAGGGGTATAGATCGGTGCGAATTCGACGCTGAACGCGCAGCTAAACTCAGCATCCGGCGCCAGAGTCAGGCTATAGGCAGGTTCCGGGCAAGCCCCCGGAACGAAGACTCCAAACTCTCCACCAGCATTTCTGATGAGGAAGCCGGTCGCCCCGATGAGGGTACCATCCTCCACCGTCATTCCCAGCAGTTTGAGGGAGGTCAGGTGAATGTCTTCGAAGGTAGTATTTTTCACCTTGATGAAGACTGTGGCCTTCAGGGCAAAGTTGGCTGCCATGGCTGGCGGCACGTTGAGGAAGTTGACCGTGGCCATATCCTCGTTGGAAGCTACCTCCTTGTCATTGGGGGCCTTGGCCTTGACTTGCGCCGTATTGATCAAGGTTGCCTCACCCGTGGCATTGCCGGTGACATCCGCCACCAGGGTACATGAGTAGGGTGCACCATATGCCACCACAGTCGTGAAGTCGCACTCGTCACTGCGCTGGGTCGCCGATTTACTGGCGCGAGCACTGGCAAAGAGCACGTCATCGCTGAAGTCGCTGAGCGTCAGCGCCTCCTGAGTCACGTTATTGGTGTTGGTAATGGTGAAGCGATAAACCACCTTGGCACCGGGTTCGTTGACATTGGCCTCCTCTGCAAATCCCGCCACCGCATTGAGATCATTGCCTGTGACAGCCGCCACCTCTTTGACCAGCACGATGGATGGTGTTGCCAGAGTGATCGCCGCCATGGCGCTGTCTCCAGCCGGCCGCTCCTCGTTATCCTTGCCTGCCACCGTCACAGTGTTGGCATAGGTATCCCCCTGTCCAATCGAGACATTGGTGACGTATTGGCAAGTGAAGCTATCCCCTTTTGCAAGGGTCTTGCCGCTCCCATCGCTACAGGCAGGGTTGCCCGAGTTGTCAGACAGCAGGTCCGCAATGGCAGTGTCTACTAGCGAACTCAACAAGACGGCATCGACCGGGCTGTTGTTGGTGATGACGACCTCATAGGTCACATTCCCCGATTCATCAATGAACCAGGCCCCTCCTACTTTATGCAGACCTGGACCCGACATCGGGACCTTGGTGATCTTCAAGACCGGGTCTACGTTGAGCATCTTGACAGTGACGACACCGGAGCAGTTACCGCTGTCATTGCTCGGGTCAGCATCCGTCATATCACACAGACTGTTACCTATGGGCGTACCCTGGATATCCTGAGTATTGGCACGGATAAAGTCCTGGTAGAGCTCGGGTGAGCCATCGTCTGGCAAATCTTCATCTGCCACCTTCATGACCAGCACACAGGATAAACTGGGTGAGGCCGTGGTCAGGGTTCGAGGTAGCGCCAGATCGTCACAGGTGTTGTCTGCATCGGTGCCCAGCAGGGTCAGAGTATCGACAGTGACATCCGTGGTACTGCTCAGATTGAAGTCGGCAAAAATCGCTGCGTCCGTGCTGGAGCGCACGATGTCATGCAGGCTAGTCACCACCAAATCCGCCGGCCCCGAGTCCTTGGTCATGGTCAGCTCGTATTTGAAGGTGCCTTCCGGCTCACTCCCCTGATCCGACCCTAGCAGTGTCTTGCTGAGGGTAGGAGGCTTGGGTTTGATGAAGACCGCTATGTTGAAGGAGTCACAATTACACTTGGATTTGTTGTTGGGCACCTGGCCCACCACAGGATCCGCCGCCAAGGTACAGTTATTGCGGGAGATGTTGTCCCAGGCCGCGCAGTAACTGAAGTCGGCTCGGTTATCACCATCCGCATCCGCGCACTGCATAGTGATCGGCTCGTTTTGCAGGACATATTTACCATTGACCAGCCCCGCCTTCTTGATGTCGCCACACTGGTCGCCATCGAGCTGGGACGCTCCCTCTTCACCGGGTTTAGGGATAACCAGACTGCAATTCTGTGCACCGGCCCCCTGCACCAACTGCGGGCTAGTGTTATTGAGCGGCAGATAGAAGGTGGTGTCCCAACGCTCGGAGGCATTGGCACTGACAGTCACATTCGCATTGAAGGTAAACACCTCACCCAGGGTACATTCCTGAGCAGGATTGACAGGCACCACCTGCGTGATAACCACATCGTTTGCCGTACAGTTGAGAGATTCGCCCAACGCATTGGACAATCCCTTTCCACCTGCCTTGATATAGGCATCGGCCATACACACCTGTTTATTGAGATTAACCCCTGCGGCTGTCACCTCGGCATCACTGTTGGTCCAGATATTGGCAGTGACGGGATAGCACATCAGCAGGGCTGCGGCACAGGTGGTCCGCAGTAGGGTGAACGATTGGGTTAAACCCTTCATAACTAGGTCCTTGACGACTGTCTGTACCAAGCGCAGGAGAGTACATAGACAATAGGCCCCCCCGACCGTGATCGGGGAAACAACGTTATGACAGGCGATCTTCACTGGCCGCCTTGCGACCCGACTTGCATCAGGCCAAGGAGGAGAGGTGACTGACCATAGCGGTACAACCAAGACTCCTCCATGCCGGGACTTGCCCGAGCATGGTAAGCACTCTAGGTCAGAATCGCAGGAGGGTGAGTCAGCTCGCTAATCTCTTTGAGTCTTATTCTGAATAAATGACTTAGGATTCAATTTATTAACATGGATGCAATATTATTGCATCAGTGGTTAGCTTTTTATATTCAAACGAATTAAGTGATAAAAACCACATCATCATTGATAGTCAGCACAATAAGCTTCAATTGCATTCATCTGTGACTTTTTGGACCGCTCCATGAGCCCCTTGATCGCCGTGAAACTGTCAAAGGCGGCCTGGGCGGCAACCCGGTTGACCACCCAGCCCGGCAAATTGCCACCGGGATGGGTGTAAGTTTCGAGGCTAATTCGACTCTCTCCCTGCTTGAGCGATTCGGCCCGCCACACCCCATGGCTGGCGCGGATCCGCATCAGCCCCTTGTTCGGCGGCAGAGCATCGGGTTCGGCCCATACCCGCAGGGTGAAGCCGCACCCGGACAACCAGCTCAGTCGGGAACGGGTGATGAGCTCTCTGTCCTCGGCAGGCCAGGGCGCCGCCAATCGGGTGTAGACCAGATCCTCCTCCGGACTGGGGCGAGCAAGCAGCCGCACCTCGCGACTGCCCGGCAACCAGAGTGTGTGACGCGCCGTGTCACGTAGCACCGCCAGCAACGCCACGGGTCTGGCTTGAACCTGCATGTCCAGCTTGAATGCCTGGAAGGGGCCCGGTGGATTGGGGCGGCTCCAGAGCGTGACGCCCCCCTGCTCCCGCTGTAGCGCCCAGTCAGGCTCGGCGCAGGCAGCGCCGCTCAGCAGAAGCAGCAACAAGGCACCCACTCCATCTCTTGATGTCCATCTCATCATCCGCTCCTCCCGAGCTACGGCACTGTTGTTACTCCAGTGTGGGGGTCCCTCGCCCATTCGCCCCAAGCATTGGCTCAAGGCTCATTGCATTGTCAGCCCGGTTCAACCAGTTCGAGGGGCAGGCCATCGGGGTCTGCGAAGAAGGTGAAGCGACTGCCGGTCAGCTCGTCCACCCGCACCGGCTCCACGGCCACCCCGTGCAGCTCCAGATGGGCGATGACGGGATCGAGCGCCGCCACCCTGAACGCCAGGTGGCGCAGGCCGCATGCCTCGGGGCGGTTCGGTCTGGCTGGCGGCGCCGGGAAACTGAACAGCTCAATCTGGCTGCCGTCCGGCAATGCCAGATCCAGCTTCCAGGATTGGCGCGCCTCCCGCAGGGTCTCCGCGATGATGGGCAGCCCCAGGATCTCATGATAGAAACGCCGGGAAACCTGATAGTCGCTGGCGATGATGGCCAGATGATGGATACCGCCAAGCAGGGCAGATGTCATGAGCACTCCGAAAAAAATGGGCTGCCATTGCAGCCCATCACAGGTTAGTTGAAGAAACCGCTGAACCACTGATCCAGGGCATTGGCCGGGTTGCCGCCGCCACAGCTGGCGGGGGGAGGCAGGCCAGCCGTTTTAGCTGGCACCTGCAAGCTGCCGGGACAGTTGGCAGATACCCGGGTGCCGCTGGTACGTGCGAAGCTGGCCCAGCTCACCCCTTTGGGCATGTTGAGGGTCAGGCTGTTGACACCACGCTGGTTCAGATAACCGCTGAACAGCTGGAGTGCGCCGCTCGAACCGGTCAGGCCAGCCGAGGTGTTGTCATCGCGACCGACCCAGATGCTGACCAGTTCACTGTTGTCCATGCCGGCAAACCAGGAGTCGCGCAGCTCGTTGGTGGTCCCCGTCTTGCCCGCCATGACGATACCCGGGAAACGCGCGCTCAGGGAGCGCGCCGTACCCTCGCTGACCGTCTTGGTCATGGCGAACAGCGTCAGCCAGCTGGCATCCTGATCCGCAACCCGTTTGGCGCTCTGGCCATGCTGATAGATCAGTTTGCCATCGCCCCCGACCACGGCCCGGATAGCCGATAGCGGCTGGGTCATGCCCTGGTTGGCGATCGGCAGATACATCTGGTTCACCTCCAGAGGGGAGAGTGCCACCGCCCCCAGCACCAGGGAGGGATAGGGCTGGATCTCCTGCTCGACGCCAAGCTTGTGCAAGGTGTCGACCACCTTGTCCAGCCCCACCTGCAACCCCAGATTGACGGTCGGGACGTTGAGGGAGTGGGCCAGCGCCTCCATCAGCGGCACGCTCTGGCGGAATTTGCGGTCATAGTTTTGCGGCGTCCACAGTTGGCCATCCTGGCCACGAATGCGGATAGGCTGATCCTTGAGCGGCGTACCCAGGGTCAGGCCATTGGAGAGACCGGTGAGGTAGACCGCTGGCTTGACCAGGGATCCTATCTGGCGACGGGCATCGATCGCCCGGTTGAAGCCGGCAAAACGGGGATCCCGCCCGCCCACCAGGGCAACCACTTCGCCCTTGTGCCAGTCGGAAACCACCATGGCGGCCTCCAGCCGCTTCTTGCCACGCTGCTTCTCTATCTGGGTCAGACCAGACTCCACCGACTGCTCGGCGGCGTGCTGGGCGATAGGATCCAGGCTGGTGAAGATCTTGAGACCGGACTGGCTGAGCAAATCGGCACCAAAGCGGGTCTGCACCTCGCGCTTGAGCAGATTCATGAAGGCCGGGGTACGGCCATAACTCATCTTGCCCCGGGTGATGATGCCGAGCGGCTGCTTACTGGCCAGCTCGAATTCCGCCTGGGTCAGGCTGCCGTGCTCGCTGAGCAGCTTGAGCACCAGATCCCGGCGCGTCTTGGCCCGCTCCGGGTAACGCCAGGGATCATAATAGGAGGGCCCTTTCACCAGACCGACCAGCAGGGCAACCTGATCTATCTCCAGCTCGTTGACCGGCACGCCAAAGTAGAAATAGGAGGCGAGCCCGAAGCCATAGACCCCTTGCGAGAAGTTCTGACCGAGATAGACCTCGTTGAGATAGGCCTCCAGGATCTCATCCTTGCTGTAGCGATAGTCGATGAGCACCGCCATGTAAGCCTCTTGCAACTTACGCCACAGGCTGCGCTCCCGGGTCAGGAAGAAGTTCTTGGCGAGCTGCTGGGTGAGGGTACTGCCCCCCTGCACAGTGCGCCCGGCCAGCACGTTCGCCGCCATGGCGCGCATGATGGCCACCGGGCTGACGCCGCCGTGCTGATAGAAGTCGCGATCCTCTGTGGTCAGCAGCGTCACCAGCAGGCTGTCCGGCACCTCGGCAATCCGCACCAGCAGGCGATCCTCGCGCCCCTCGGGATTGAGTCTGTCCAGCAATACGGGGTCCATCTGGGCATAACCTAGCTGGCGCTGATTCTCCATGGACTGGATCTTGTCCAGGCGCGGTCCGTTGAAGGTGAGCCGCATGGCCCGGGCCTTGTCGGCACCGTCATAGAAGTCAAACGGACGACGCACCAGCTCTATGCTGCTGCCATCCACCCGATATTCACCAGGGGAGTGAGGTTGGCGCACCGGCTTGTAGCTCAACATCTTGAGCTCGCGCATCATCTGATCACGGGAGAGTCGCTGCCCCGGGTAGAGCTCCAGGGGACGGCTATAGACCATGACCGGCAGTTGCCACTTCTCGCCATCGAAGCGATCGCGCACCTTGGTGTCCAGATAGATGCCAAACACCACCAGGAAGGCGGCGGCCACCAGCGAGAGTTTGACTCCCAGCCAGAACAGGGTGCGCCACAGGGTGCTTTTGGGCGCAGCCTTCTTCGGGCTACGCTTGCGTTTTTGGGTTGCCATGAATCCTCATTCTTCTTATCACCAGCCCTCACATCCGGGGTATGGCGCCTGTCTGTCACAGGCCCGCTGGGCGGGCCCCGTTGAGATTATGTTACCAGCCTCCTCTCTCATCGGAGGGGCTACTGCTGCATTCGCTTCTTGGTGACGCTGGTCGGCATCGCCTCCAGCGGGTTATCCGGCCAGTAATGGCGCGGGTAACGGCCCTTCATCTCTTTCTTCACCTCCCCATAGGAACCCACCCAGAACGCCGCCAGATCGGCGGTGATCTGCAGCGGGCGACGCGCCGGGGAGAGCAGTTCCACCACCAGGGCCACCCGCCCCTCGGCGACCCGGGGCGTGCTGGCCTGGCCAAACATCTCCTGGATCCGCACCGGTATGACGGGCGCCTGACCCGGCTCATAGCGAATGCGCACCCGGCTGCCGGTCGGGGCGGTGAAGTGGCTGGGTAGCGCATCATCCAATCGCTTGGGCAGGGGCCAGGGCAGAGCCTGACGTAAAATATCGTTCAAATCCAATTTCTTGAGTTGCTCAAGCCGCGTCATACCATTGAGGGCTGGCAGCAACCACAGCTCCAGCCCGGCCAGCAAACTGGCCTCGTCCATCGCGGGCCAACCCGCTTCGGGCAACCAGTCGGCGGCGCAGCGCAGCCGGGCCAGCAGGCCTTCACTCGCCTCATTCCAGGGCAATACATGCAGCCCCTTGCGCCGGATCCCCTGCAGCAGGCAGCGCCCCTTCTGCTCATCGGACAGCTCGGTCAGCGGTCGCTGGCCGAGTACCAGCTCCCCGATCACCTGTTGCCGTTCGGCTCGCACCCGCTCCTCACGCTCATCCCAGTCGAACCAGTCCCGGGTCGAGACCAGCTCGGGCAGTTGGCGCGCCAGCTCATCCAGATTGACCGGCTCGGCAATGAAAATACGACTGCCCCGCTCGTTCTGACCCAGCTCGACGGCAACGAGCGCCGCTTGCCCCTGGCAGGAGTGTCCCTCGACCAGATCGCAGCTCAGGCCACCACTTAATTGATAGCGACTGCCGGATCGCAATTTACCGATGCGATCCGGCCAGGCCAGGGCGCAGAGCAGACCCAGCCATTGGCCCTGGGCGCTGGCGGGCCGCAGCTCCAGTCGCTTGAACCAGCGCTCGGCCTGGGATCTCAGTCCCCCCTGGCGGCGCGCGAACAGTACGGACAGGCGTTCGGATCCTCGCAGATCTTCCTCCAGCAGCGCTACCAGATATACCGCATCGGCGACAATCCCTGACAGACCATCCGCCGCCAGTGCCTTGGCGGCGAGCAGCATCCGAGCCAGACGAGGATGGCAGCCCAGGGCGGCCATGGCGCGCCCTGCCGGGGTGAGCTGTTGCTCACCCGGTTTGAGTGCGCCCAGGGTCTCCAGCAACCGCTGGGCTGCCGCCAGTGCCGAAGGCGGCGGCACATCCAGCAGCGGCAGGGCTTCGACCCTGGCTCCCCACTGGGCCGCATCCAGCAGCAAACCGGTCAGCTCCTGGGTCAAGATGTCCGGGGGGCTCTGCTCGGGGAGACGCTCCTGCCCTTCGCTGCTCCACAGTCGGTAGCAGATCCCGGGACCGAGCCGGCCGGCCCGGCCCGCCCGCTGGGTGGCCGATGCCTTGGCTATCTGCCGGGTCTCGAGGCGGGTGACGCCACTTCTCAGGTCGAAGGAGGCGCGCCGCTCCAGTCCGCTGTCGATGACCATCTGGATACCCTCTATGGTCAGGGAGGTCTCGGCCACATTGGTGGTGAGCACCAGCTTGCGCTGACCGGCCGGGGCCGGGGCAATCGCCGCCTGCTGCTGCGCCATATCGAGCCGACCATAGAGGGGGGCAAGACGCACTCCATCTGGCACCCTCTCGGCGAGCCAGAGCGCCAGTCGCTCTATCTCCCCCTGTCCCGGCAGGAACACCAGGGCGCTGCCCGGATGGGTCGCCAGGGCTTCCAGCACCACGGTGCCAACCTGGGGTTCCAGCCACTGCTGACGGCTGATGGGTCGGTAGTGATACTCGATGGGAAAACCCCGTCCCTCAGAGCGAATGACAGGGGCATCCGGCAGCAGGGTCTCCAGTGCCAACCCGTCCAGAGTGGCCGACATCACCAGCAGCTTGAGATCCTCCCTGAGCCCCTGCTGACTCTCGATGGCAAACGCCAGGGCGGTGTCGGCATGCAGACTGCGCTCGTGGAACTCATCGAAGATGACCAGCGAGATCCCCGTCAGCTCGGGATCCTGCTGCAACATGCGCGTCAATACCCCCTCGGTCACTATCTCCAGCCGGGTCTGCTTGCTGACCCGGCTCTCTCCCCGCACCCGCAGGCCGATACGCTCACCGACCTGCTCGCCGAGCTGGGCGGCGAGGAAACTGGCGATGTTGCGCGCAGCCAGGCGCCTGGGTTCGAGCATGATGATGCGCCCGGACAGCCGATCCTGGCGCACCAGCTCCAGTGGCAACAGGGTCGACTTGCCCGCACCGGGAGGGGCCTGCAGTATCACGCTGTTGTGCTCGCCAAGGGCGGCAAAGAGCGCGGGCAACACTGAAACGATGGGGAGTTGAGACAAAGCGACGAAAACCTTCTGTAACTGGCTTAAAAACGCCGCCTATTCTGCCATAGAATGGGGCCCTGGCATCAGCGTGAAACCCAAATGCATGTCCCGACTCTTCTTTGCCCTGCCCCTGGATGAACTGGCACCCCGGCTCATCACCTGGCGTGACGGGCGTCCCTGGCCCGGCCAGGCCGTGCCACAGGCCAATCTGCACCTGACCCTGGCCTTCCTCGGCGAGGCCGATGAGCAGCAATGCGCCCACTTGCTGGCCATGGCCGAACGTCAACACTGCCCGCCACTGAGCATCACCCTGGATCGTACCGGCTGGTTCGGGCGCGCCAAGGCCGCCTGGGTCGGCCCTGACGCCTGGCCCAACGAACTGACCGTGCTGGCACGGGCGCTGCGTCGCCATGGTGAACGTATCGGTCTGGGTAATGGTGAACAGGGGTATACCCCCCATATCACGCTGTCGCGCAAGGCGAGCGAGGCACCTGCCGCCACCCCGGCCCCCGCCTTCCTCTTGCAGGCCACAAGGTTCTGCCTCTATCAATCGGTCAGCACTGAGCAAGGGGTTAGCTACCAACCCCTGGCCTGCTGGCCCCTGACACCGAGAGTGAAAACCACTGATGGAATTTAATCCGCCCCTGCAATCGGGCCTGCTGCTGCGCCGCTACAAGCGCTTTCTCACCGACATCCAGCTCGATGATGGCAGCGAACTCACCATCCACTGCGCCAATACCGGCGCCATGACCGGCTGCGCCGATCCCGGCACCCGGGTCTGGTACTCCACCTCGGACAACCCCAAACGCAAGCTCCCCCACAGCTGGGAAATCGCCCAGAGTCCGGCGGGTCACTTCATCTGCGTCAACACGGCGCGGGCTAACCAGATAGCGCGGGAGCTGATCGAAGGGGGCGCCATTTCTCCCCTCTCGGGCTATGACACCCTCAGACCCGAGGTGAAATATGGCGAAGAGAACAGCCGGATCGATTTCTTGCTGCAAGATGCCGCCAAGGCAGATTGTTACGTCGAGGTAAAATCGGTCACCCTGCTCGATGAGCGAGCGGGTGCTGGCATGGGGTATTTTCCCGATGCGGTCACGGCGCGCGGCGCCAAGCATTTGCGTGAATTAATCGCCATGAGGGCGGCAGGACATAGGGCAGTGCTGCTATTTATGGTGTTGCACTCCGGTATTGCCAGCGTTGCAGCAGCAGCCCACATAGATCCGCACTATAGTCAGCTTATTGAACAGGCACAGCTGGCAGGGGTTGAAATATTATGCTATCGCCCCCATCTTGGGGTGCAGCGCATGGAGCCACAAGGATTCATCCCGTTTGAATCCTGCTCATGCGACCCGACTGCGGCTGATAAAAGTGGGATTGGATAACATATTTGGCACTGCTTGTTTGCCTAGCCGTTACCCTTCTGCTATAGATGTCGCCCTCAATTTATGGATGGCACCATTAGGTGCTAAATAGGAGACAGGGCATGCCAACAGGCGAAATCAGGAAATCTCTGGGCCCCCTGGCCGTTGCGGGAGTTGCGCCTTACCAGGAAAAACCCGGTGAGGAGTACATGAATGACCAACAAAAGGCTCATTTCCGCAAAATCCTGGGAGCCTGGCGCAATCAATTGATGCAGGAAGTCGACCGCACAGTTGATCACATGAAGGACGAGGCAGCCAACTTCCCGGATCCCGTGGACCGCGCAGCACAGGAAGAGGAATTTGCCCTCGAACTGCGTACTCGCGACCGTGAGCGCAAGCTGATCAAGAAGATCGAGAAGACCTTGCTGCTGCTGGACGACGATGACTTCGGTTATTGCGAACATTGCGGCATCGAGATCGGCATCCGCCGCCTCGAAGCACGTCCCACCGCCGATCTTTGTGTGGACTGCAAGACGCTGGCCGAGATCAAAGAGAAACAGATGGCCGGTTAATCCGCCATTTGAACCACTCGGGGCCATTCCCCCGAATTGGTAGAAAAGGGAGCACTCAGCTCCCTTTTTTATTGAGCTTTGGCGGGCCCAGGGCGAGAATGGCGCTTCCATGTCCATCTCGTCTCTGCCGTCATGCCCCTGAACAGCCCTACGCCCTCCCCTTATGTGGGACGTTTTGCCCCCTCCCCGTCCGGTCCGCTGCACTTTGGCTCCCTGATTGCGGCCCTGGGCAGCGTGCTGCAGGCTCGTTCCCGGGGGGGACGCTGGCTGCTGCGCATCGAAGACATCGATCCACCGCGGGAGATGGCCGGGGCAACGAGCCTGATCCTGCACGCCCTGGAGGCCTATGGCCTGCACTGGGATGGGGAAGTGGTATATCAGAGTCGGCGTCATGCTCGCTATGATGAGGTCATCGCCGCGCTCTACCAGGCGGGAGATCTCTACTGGTGCCGCTGCACCCGACGCGAGATAGCAGCGTGCGGCGGCCTCTATAATGGCCACTGCCGCACATTGGGGCTGACCCCTGCGGGCTGCGCCGCCCGGCTCCGCCAGCGTCATCCGGTATACGGCTTTGAGGATGGCCTGCTCGGCGCCATCACAGTGACCCCGGCCCTGGCGGAGGAGGATTTCATCATCCACCGCCGCGATGGTCTCTATGCCTACAATCTGGCGGTGGTGGTCGATGACATGGATGCGGGTATTACCGAGATAGTGCGTGGGGCCGACTTGCTCGAGCCAACGGTGCGCCAGGTGGCCCTCCACAGAGCGCTGGGCAGTGAGCCTCCCGCCTGGGTTCATCTGCCCCTGGCGGTGTTGGCCGATGGCAACAAGCTCTCCAAGCAGAACCATGCGCCAGCCCTGAGCCTGACCGAGGTACGCCCCACTCTGCTGCAGGCCTTGCACTTTCTCGGCCAAGGGCCACCAGATGAGCTGGCAGCCTGTTCCATCACTGAGATAATCCAGTGGGCCATCGCTCACTGGCGGCTGGACAGGGTGCCCAAACAGCCGCAACCGGCACCGGGCTGCTAGCCCCCGACCACATGGTTTTTCATTTGGTCAAGGCTGAGCTATGATAGGCCGCTATTTTTTGGCCTCCCGTCAATTTGAAGTCATGAAGAGGTGTACCATTTTTTCCCAGATCGCAAACTTTTGCCGCAAGGTGCTCGGCAAGGAAGAAGGCGACGAGTCGATGACGACTCAAGAGCCTGTCCACACTGCCACCCAGCGGAGTGCCGGACCAAGACGCACGCTGAGCCGTGACCAGCACCCCATCTCGCGCAAAGAGATCAGTGAGAATGCCCTCAAGGTTCTCTATCGCCTGAACAAGGGCGGCTATGACGCCTACCTGGTCGGCGGGGGTGTCCGGGATATTCTGCTTGGGAGGACGCCAAAGGATTTCGACATCGCCACCAACGCGACCCCGGAACAGATCAAGGCGCTGTTTAGCAACTGCCGCCTGATCGGCCGCCGCTTCCGTCTGGCCCACATCGTCTTCGGACGCGACGTGATCGAGGTCGCCACCTTCCGTGGCCATCACCATCAGGTCAACAACAGTCGCCATGTCTCCGCCCAGAGCGATGAAGGCATGCTGCTGCGCGACAACGTCTACGGCACCATTGAAGAAGATGCCGAGCGCCGTGACTTTACCGTCAACGCCCTCTATTACAGTGCCAAGGATTTCACCCTGCACGACTTCGAGGGCGGTATCGATGATCTCGCCGAGCGCAAGCTGGAGCTGATCGGCGACCCCGAGACCCGCTACCGGGAAGATCCGGTGCGCATGCTGCGCGCCGTGCGTTTCGCCGCCAAGCTGGATATGCACATCAGCCCGCGCAGTGCCGCCCCCATCAAAGAGCTGGCCTCGCTGCTGCAAGATATCCCGGCCGCCCGGCTGTTTGAGGAGACCCTCAAGCTGTTCCTGGCAGGCGACGGCCTGGCGACCTACAAGCTGCTCCGTGAATACGGCCTGTTCCAGCAGCTGTTCCCCCAGGTCGCCACCCTGTTCACCCCGCACGGCAACTCGCCGTTCGAGCAGTTCATCGAGCATGCCCTGACTGACACCGACACCCGGGTGCGCGAAGAGAAGCGGGTCACTCCCGCCTTCCTGTACGCCGCCCTGCTGTGGGGCAGTGTCGAGGCCCGTGCCCGCGTGCTGGAAAACGAGAGCGGCCTGCCCTGGCATGACGCCTTCATGCTGGCCATCAACGAGGTGCTGGATGCCCAGGTGCGGATCATCGCCGTGCCCCGTCGCTTCACCACGGATGTGCGCGACATCTGGGCCCTGCAGCAGCGCCTGACCCGCCGTCAGGGCCGCCACCCCGAGCGCGCCATGGAGCATCCCAAATTCCGTGCCGCCTTCGACTTCCTGTTGCTGCGCAACCGGGTTGAGCGTGGCCTGGGCGAGCTCGCCGGCTGGTGGGAGCGCTATGTGGAGTCCAATCCGGATGTGCGCCCGCAGCTGCAACGGGAAGCGACCCGTGGCGGTGACAGGCCGCAAGCGGACAAACCTCAGGGTGAAGGCGAGAAACGCAGCAGCAACAGCCGTAACCGCCGTCGCCCCCGTCGTCGCAAGCCCAAAGCGGCCGAATGATGACCCAGGAGGTCTTCGTTGCCATCGGATCCAATCTGGCCGACCCGCTAGGCCAGGCTCGCCGCGCCGTGGTGGCGCTGGCGGCCTTGCCTGGATCTGCGCTGCAACAAGCCTCCTCTTTTTACAGCAGCCGCCCCATGGGCCCTGCGGATCAGCCTGACTACGTCAATGCCGTGGTCAGACTGACGACCCGGCTCGCGCCCCTGGCCTTGCTGGATCAGTTGCAAAGAATCGAGTTGGAACAAGGACGTGTGCGCAAAGACGAGAGATGGGGGCCCAGAAGTCTGGATCTGGACCTGCTGCTCTATGGGGCAGAGTGCCTGCAGAGCGAGCGCCTGACCGTCCCCCACTACGGCATGAAGGAGCGGGAGTTCGTGCTGCTGCCCCTGTTCGAGATTGCGCCCGCTCTGGTGCTGCCTTGCGGCACCCCGCTCAACGATCTGGTTGCCCGCTGCCCCCGCAATGATCTCGCCATCATAGCGTCGGCCGCGAGCCTGTAGGAGCCATCCAAGTGAGCAATATCACCACCGCCAGCCTGCTGAAGATGAAGCAGGACGGCCAGAAATTTACCGCCATCACCGCCTATGATGCCAGTTTCGCCAAGTTGTTCGACGACGAGGGCGCCCATGTGCTGCTCATCGGTGACTCCCTTGGCATGGTACTGCAAGGGGGCACTGACACCCTGGGCGTGACCATGGATGACATGGTCTATCACACCCGCAGTGTCGCCCGCGGCACCGAGAAGGCGCTGGTGGTGGCCGACATGCCATTCATGAGTTATGCCACCCCGGAACAGACCTATGCCAACGCCGCCCGGCTGATGGCCGCCGGTGCACGCATGGTCAAAATGGAAGGGGGCGACTGGTTGTGTGACAGCATCCGCCACCTGACCCGCAATGGCGTGCCTGTGTGCGGACACCTCGGCCTCACCCCCCAGTCGGTGCATGTGTTTGGTGGCTTCAAGGTGCAGGGGCGCGATGAGTTCCATGCCCAGGAGATCTATCGCCAGGCACTCGAACTGCAAGCGGCGGGCATCCAGTTGCTGGTACTGGAGTGCGTTCCTGTTGCCCTGGCAGAGCGCATCACCAAGGCGTTGCGCATCCCGGTGATCGGCATAGGGGCTGGCCCCTCGACCGATGGCCAGATCCTGGTGATGCACGATGCCTTTGGCATCACCTCCGGCTATGTGCCCAAGTTCACCAAGAACTTCCTGGCCGAGACCGGCGATTTGCACGCCGCCGTGCGCCTCTACATCCAGCAGGTCAGCGACGGCAGCTTCCCCGGTCCCGAGCACTGCTTCAACTGATCCGGGTCGCATGATGACAACGGGGGCCCTGGCCTCCGTTTCCGCATCCATGCCTAACTGATTTAGCATCTATCTCTTTGATTCATCTGAGGGTAAACCGTCGATGTTGGTTGTTAACAATCCCGCCATTCTCCGTGACCAGATAAGCCAGTGGCGCCGCGAAGGGTTGGCCATTGCATTCGTCCCCACCATGGGCAACCTGCACCAGGGTCATCTCACCCTGGTCGATAAGGCCCGCAACCATGGCGAAAAAGTCGTGGTCAGCATCTTCGTCAACCCCATGCAGTTCGACAAGGCCGAGGATCTCGCCAACTATCCCCGCACCCTGGAGCAGGACTGCGCCGCGCTGGAAACTGCCGGTGTGGACATGGTGTTCACGCCGACGCCGGAGATCATGTACCCCCAGGGGCTCGCCAGCCAGACCTTCGTCGAGGTGCCCGGCATCTCTTCCCTGCTGGAAGGGGCGCTGCGCCCGGGTCATTTTCGCGGGGTCAGCACTGTGGTGACCAAGCTGTTCAATCTGGTTCAGCCGGACGTGGCCTGTTTCGGCCAGAAGGATTACCAGCAACTGGCGCTCATTCGCAAGATGGTGAGCGACATGGCCATGCCCATCGAGATAATCGGGGTACCGACGGTACGGGCCGAGGATGGCCTGGCTCTCTCATCGCGCAACGGCTATCTCAATGCCGAGCAGCGCGCTCTGGCCCCCGAGCTTGCATGCACCATGCACTGGATAGCCGAGCAGATTGCCCAGGGAAACCGGGATCTGGCCGCCCTCATCGCCACCGCCAGTGCCCGCCTCGACGCAGCCGGTTTTCGTACCGATGCCATCGACATCGTCGATGCCGATACCCTCGAGCCTGCGACCGACACCAGCCAGCAGCTGGTGATCCTGATGGCTGCGTATCTGGGCAAGGCTCGCCTCATCGACAACTGCGTCGTCCCTCTCACTCACCCCTGATCAGGAGAACCCCATGTCCAAGAAGGTCTATTGCATCGCCCAGTTCCTGCCCAAGCCCGGCCAGGAGCAGGCGCTGTTTGCGGTGTTGCAGGGGCTCGAACCCAATACCCTGCGCGAAGATGGCTGCCTGCAATACATTGTCACCCGCCAGCTGGCCAGCCCCTTCGCCGAGGGGGAGAGCTTTCCCATCGCCTTCAACGAGATCTGGCGCGACAACGCCAGCTTCGAGGCCCACTGCCAGCGCGCCGAGATCAAGGCCTTCTTCGAGCGCTACTGCCTCGCCGAGGATGGCCTGGCGGCCAAGTGGAATGTCTGCATCTACAGTGACGAGCCGGCGGACTATGACGCCCCAGCCCTCCGAGGCTGAACGCTCGCACATGAAAAAGGCGCCCGAGGGCGCCTTTTTGTTGCCAGGAACTGCGCCTCAGTGGCGCAGACCCGTACCGCGGGAGATGAGCCACCAGGCCAGCCCGTAGAGGGCGACAATGAAGGCGATAATGATGAGATAGGCGGTGCCGAGCGGCACGTCGGAGATGCCGAGGAAGCCGTAACGGAAGGCGTTCACCATGTAGATGATCGGGTTTACCTGGGAGACCCCCTGCCAGAAGGGCGGCAGCAGGCTGATGGAGTAGAAAACGCCCCCCAGATAGGTGAGCGGCGTCAGGATGAAGGTCGGGATGATGCTGATGTCATCGAACGACTTCGCGAACACGGCGTTGATCAGCCCCCCCAGGGAGAACAGGATCGAGGTCAGCAGCACGGTGAAGCAGACGCTGAACAGGTGGTGGACCTGCAGCGGCACGAAGAACAGGGAGACCAGGGTGACGATGAGACCGACACAGAGACCGCGGGCCACACCGCCGCCCACATAGCCGGCGATGATGATGTAGTTCGGCACCGGCGCCACCAGCAACTCTTCCACGTTGCGCTGGAACTTGGCGCTGTAGAAGGAGGAGGCGACGTTGGAGTAGGAGTTGGTGATGACCGACATCATGATGAGGCCGGGCACGATGAACTCCATGTAGCTGAAGCCCCCCATGTCGCCGATCCGCGAGCCGATCAGATTGCCAAAGATGACAAAATAGAGGCTCATGGTGATGGCTGGCGGCACCAGGGTCTGGATCCAGATCCGGGTAAAACGGCTCACTTCCTTGGCCAGGATGCTCTTGAAGGCGATGTAATAGGTCATGGGATTCATGCTCTACGACCCTCTTCTACGATCAAGGCGATATGATTGTTCTTGCAAGTCATGCTCTTATAACCCTCTGC
Source organism: Aeromonas rivuli (assembly GCF_000820045.1). Taxonomy (GTDB): domain Bacteria; phylum Pseudomonadota; class Gammaproteobacteria; order Enterobacterales; family Aeromonadaceae; genus Aeromonas; species Aeromonas rivuli. The sequence continues at coordinate 22,898 of NZ_CDBJ01000032.1, forward strand.
AACCAAGGGAATGCAATCGTTCTTGAAACTCATGCTTTGCGGCCCTCTTCTACCAAATTGACGAACAGCTCTTCCAGCCGGTTTGCCTTGTTGCGCATGCTCAGCACCTCTACTCCTTGGGCGGAGAGCTGACTGAACAGACTGTTGAGGGACTGGCTCTTCTCCAGCTCCACCTCCAGGGTGTGCTCATCCTGCATGCGGCCATTGAACTCGGGTAAGTCCGGTACCTGGCTGCCTGGCACCAGATCCAGCAGGAAGGTCTCCCGTCCCAGCTTGCCGAGCAGGTTTTTCATGCTGGTATTTTCGATGAGGCGGCCCTTGTCGATGATGCCGATATTGCGGCACAGCATCTCGGCCTCTTCCAGATAGTGAGTCGTGAGAATGATGGTGACGCCCTGCTCGTTGAGCTGCTTGAGGAACTGCCACATGGAGCGGCGGATCTCGATATCCACCCCGGCGGTCGGCTCATCCAGGATCAGCAGCTTGGGCTCATGCATCAGGGCGCGGGCTATCATCAACCGGCGCTTCATGCCGCCGGAGAGGGTACGGGCGGCCATGTCACGCTTGTCCCACAAGTCGAGCTGGCGCAGGTATTTCTCGGCGCGCACCTTGGCTTCGGCCCTGGGCACCCCGTAGAAACCGGCCTGGTGGGTGACAATCTGGCTCACCTTCTCGAACTGGCTGAAGTTGAACTCCTGGGGCACCAGGCCGAGCTGAGCCTTGGCCATCTCCAGACTGCTGTCTATGTCGTGGCCAAATACCTTCACCTTGCCGGCGCTCTTGTTGACCAGGGAGCTGATCACGCCGATGGTAGTGGACTTGCCCGCCCCGTTCGGGCCGAGCAGTGCGAAGAAGTCCCCCTGTTTGACGGTCAGATCGATGCCTTTAAGGGCTTCGACGCCCCCCTGATAGGTCTTTTTCAGTCCGCTGATTTCCAGTGCGTTCATGACAACCCCTGATGGCCCATCGCCACCTCGAATCTATGAGACAGAAAAGGCGGCCGAGGCCGCCTGCTGGCATGAGCAATGTAGCTACATCACTCCTGCGGTACCACCTTGCCGATGAAAGGCAAGTTACGATACTTCTGGGCGTAATCGATGCCGCAGCCTACCACGAATTCGTCAGGAATAGAGAAGCCGATCCAGTCTACCGGTACGTGCACCTCACGGCGGGACGGTTTGTCCAGCAGGGTGCAGATGGCCAGGGACTTGGGCTCGCGCAGGGAGAGAATTTCGCGCACCTTGTTCAGGGTGTAGCCGGTATCGATGATGTCTTCGACGATGACGATGTCCTTGCCCTTGATGTCATCATCCAGGTCTTTGAGGATACGCACGTCACGGGTGCTGTGCATGCCGGAGCCGTAGCTGGATGCGGTCATGAAATCCAGGGTGATGGGCAGTTCGCACTGACGGCAGAGATCCGCCAAGAAGACGCAGGAACCACGCAGCAGGCCAATCATGACCACCTCATCCGAACCTTGATAACGGGCGGTGATCTCTTCACCCAGCTTGGCAATCCGGGCGGCCACTTCGGCCTCGGAAATCATCACCTCGACGTTGTGTTTCATCACATACTCCATAGTGGTCAGCCATGGCTGACCATTCATTGATTACAAAACCCTTGATTCTACCACCCAGGGCGGGAGGCGTCAGGCATACGTGATGCTTTTATCGGCTTATTTTAATTGTTAGAGTTAGCAGGCCCTCGGGCATTATCGGTGACCATACTATAAACACCATAATCAATAACTATTAGATGAAAAAATCATGGAACCACGCGCAGAAATCAGACGGAGAACCCGGCTTTCACCGGAGGCCCGTCGTACTCAACTCATGGAATGTGCCATTGAGGTATTCTCCCGTCGCGGCATTGGCCGTGCGGGTCATGCCGAGATAGCAGAACAAGCCAAGGTGTCAGTTGCCACCGTTTTCAACTATTTCAACACCCGTGAAGAACTCGTGGATGAGGTGCTCACCGAGATAGAGCAGTTCGTGCACCAGATGCTGGAACAGGCCTATGCGGGCAATCGCCCGGTGCGTGACTGCATTCACAGTCATGTGCAGCTGTTCGTGGATGCGGCCTATGACAGGCCGGATCACGCCAACATCTGGCTGGAGTGGAGCTCCTCGGTACGGGAAGAAGTCTGGCCCCGTTATGCCCTGCTGCTCGACAAGGCACTGGAGCGTATCACCCCTGTGCTGCAGACCGCCATGGACAAAGGGGAAATCCAGAGCGTGCTGAGCGCCCAGGATCTGGCCCGCTCCCTGACCGGTTTTGGTTACGTCATGATGCAGATGATCAACTCGCCCCAACGCCCGGTGCGCGACGAGGTGACTGAGTTTCTGTTCAAGTACGTGACGGCGCCCCTTCAGCCCTGAGCACAACTCACTACGAAAAAACGGCGCCCTGGGCGCCGTTTTGTTGTGGTGAACATTCAGATCATCGAGGGGCAAGCCGCAGCGCCTCTCATCGGATATTCACGGATTACCGTAACCCCAGCGGGCGGTCAGGGTATGTTCAATGGCCAGATGGTCCAAAATGCGCGCCACCATGAAGTCCACCAGATCCTCGATGCTTTTCGGCTCATGATAGAACCCCGGTGCGGCGGGCATTATGGTCACGCCGAGGCGGGCAAGGCTCAACATGTTCTCCAGATGGATGGCGGAGAAAGGGGTCTCGCGGGGCACCAGTATCAGCTGGCCCCGCTCCTTGATCACCACGTCCGCCGCCCGCTCCAGCAGGCTGTCGGACGCCCCATGGGCAATGGCCGAGACGGTGCCCATGGAGCAGGGACAGACCACCATCTGCTTGGGGGCCGCCGAACCGGATGCCACAGGAGAGAACCACTCATCCTTGCCGCAGGCGACAATCTGCCCCTCTTTGGCACCGAAGTCGCTGCACAGCTTGAGGGAGAGTGCCTGGGGAGAGGCGGGCCAATCGGTGCCCTGCTCCGTCTTGAGCACCACCCGCGCCGCCGAGGACGCCAGCACAAACACCTGATAGTCAGCCTGCACCAGACACTCGAGCAGGCGCAAAGCATAAGGGGCACCGGAGGCACCGGTCAGGGCCAGGGTGATGCGCTTCATGCTTGAGCCTGCCGCGCATGGAGACGGGCCAGCAACTTGTCGTGAATGCCGCCGAATCCGCCGTTGCTCATGATGAGGATATGGTCACCGCTCTGGCTCATGTCCAGCAAGGCATCGAGCAGTGTATCGATCTGGTCAAACACCCGGGCCGGCACCTGCATGTGGGCCGTCACCTCCCCCAGATCCCAGCCGATATTGGCTGGCTGGAAGAAGAGCACCTCATCCGCCCCCTCGAAACAGGCCGCCAGCTCCTGCTTGTGGACACCGAGTTTCATGGTATTGGATCGCGGCTCCAGCACCGCCAGGATGCGCGCCTTGCCTACCTTGGCGCGCAGCCCCCCCAGGGTAGTGGCGATCGCGGTCGGGTGATGGGCGAAGTCATCATAGACGCTGATACCCGCGACCATGCCCTTCAACTCCATCCGCCGCTTGGGGGATTTGAACTGGCAGAGGGCGGCAATGCCGTGCTCGACCACGACCCCCGCATGGCGGGCGGCGGCGATGGCCATCAGGCCGTTGTTGACGTTGTGATCACCGATGCACTCCCAGTGCACTTCGCCCTGCTTGACGCCATCGAGCCAGACCTCGAACACGGAACCATCTGCCGCCAGTTTGACCGCTCGCCACTTGGCGTCGTCCTGACCCACCAGCTCCACTTCGCTCCAGCAGCCCATGTCGCGTACCGCCGTCAGGTTGGCATCGGCCTGGGGGAAGAGGACGCGGCCGTTACAGGGCACCATGCGCATCAAGTGATGGAACTGGCGCTGGATCGCGGCAAGATCCGCAAAGATGTCGGCGTGGTCAAACTCCAGGTTGTTCATGATCAGGGTACGCGGCCGGTAGTGAACAAACTTGGAGCGCTTGTCGAAGAAGGCACTGTCGTACTCGTCCGCCTCGATGACGAAGAAGGGAGCCGAGCCCAGACGAGCCGAGACCGGGAAGTTACCGGGCACACCGCCGATGAGAAAGCCGGGCTCGAGCTTGGCATATTCCAGCACCCAGGCCAGCATGCTGGCGGTGGTGGTCTTGCCATGGGTACCAGCGACGGCCAGTACCCAGCGGTCCTGCAACACATGCTCCAGCAACCACTGGGGGCCTGAGATATAGGGCAGATTGCGGTTGAGCACATACTCCACGCAAGGGTTGCCGCGGCTCATGGCGTTGCCTATCACCACCAGATCCGGGGCGGGTTCGAGCTGGGACGGATCATAGCCCTCGGTCAGCTCTATGCCCTGCTGCTCGAGCTGGGTGCTCATGGGGGGATAGACGTTCGCATCGGAACCCGTGACCCTATAACCCAGCTGCTTGGCCAGTACAGCCACGCCACCCATGAAGGTGCCGCAGATACCGAGGATGTGAATGTGCATACCGCTTCCCGTTCCAGTAGAGAGAGCGAGCATTCTAGCAAGATGACGCCAATTTGGCAGAGGCAGGCGCAGATAGTGCGACAAGCCCGAGCACCCAAGGTGAAAAATGGCGATTCTGGCTGCGAAATGTGCGCTCAGTGGTCCCCTGCCGGGGATGTATGAGTGGGGAATCGGGTCCCCAACCGGTCAAACTGGCCGCAATGGCGCGCATATATGGTCATTTGACGGGACATCGCTATAATATCGGCCTGCAAACTTGACTCGAATATCATTGAAGGAACCCTCATGAGCCTGAACCTGGTACCGGCCGGCAAGAGCCTGCCCGAAGATATCTATGTTGTCATCGAGATCCCCCAGAACGCCGATCCGATCAAATACGAAGTCGACAAGGACAGCGGTGCCATCTTCGTTGACCGCTTCATGTCCACCCCCATGTTCTACCCGTGCAACTACGGTTACGTGAATGCGACCCTGTCCCTGGATGGGGATCCGGTCGATGTGCTGGTTCCGACTCCTTACCCGCTGCTGGCTGGCTCCGTGATCCGTTGCCGCCCGGTTGGCGTGCTGAAGATGACCGACGAGTCTGGCGAAGATGCCAAGATTGTTGCCGTACCGCACTCCAAGCTGACCAAGCAGTACGATCACATCAAGGATGTGAACGACCTGCCCGAGCTGCTGAAAGCCCAGATCCAGCACTTCTTCGAGCGCTACAAAGAGCTGGAAGCCGGTAAATGGGTCAAGGTTGAAGGTTGGGGCGACAAAGCCGCCGCCGAAGCCGAGATCGTCACCTCTGCCGAGCGTTACGCCGCTCAATAAGTCGCGAATCACGCAGCTTATGCACGAAAAAGGCGCCCAGCGGGCGCCTTTTTGTTTAGTGATATCCGTTCAGCACAACACTGGTGCTATCCGCCTTCATGACGGGGATTGCTCTGGCTGGTCAGTGACCCATCCCTGTGGCTTGTCGACTCAGGGGGTCTTGCCCCTCTGGCCAGCACCAGCCCCCCTATCTTGAGGATCGCCCTTGATATAGATATCACGCCCGTTCTGGTGATAGGCGCGATAGTAGTCATCCCCACAACGATAACCGCCCCCATGCTGGCGAGAGAGTTCACAGTTGACCGGTAACACCTCCAGCCATTTCAGCGCCTCCTGATAGCGCAACCACTCCTGCCACTCGTGCTCCCGAGCCAGCTGATCGCGCAGAGCAAACGCATCTATCTTCTCATCGCCCTTGGTGATGATTATCTGACCGGCCCAGAGCGGCAGGCTGCACAACCATAACAATCCCCATAATCGGCTCATGACAGTTTCCCTTGTGACTTATTTTCGCAATTAAATTTAAAACTCAATCAAACTGTTAGCAAAAGTTCATCTTAAAACTTCCCCGAACATAGCTCAAAAACGTATCAAGTCACCTAGTTGTTAATCAGGGTCAACCGACGGGGTGCATCATGATGAAATCCATACCAAAGCTGGTACCTTGCATGATGCTGGCTGGCTCCTTGCACGCGGGAGAGGTCAAACTCGACTGGCAGTGGCAATCCGCCGACGGCAAGCAGCAACATTTCCAGCTGCAAACCGATGACAAGGCCCTGGCAAAGAGCCAGCACGAGATGGTGCTGCTCGATGCTTCCCTCAATCATCCGATAGAGACGCTGTACGCCTATATCAGCCCCAGGCTCTACAACAGCCTCAGCCAGATCAACCAAAATAGCCCCGACACGGCCACCAAGTTCCTCAGCCTGGAACAGGCCTTCACAACCCGGGATAACAGCCCTGAATCGCGGGAATTCTGGCAAGCTTATGAACAATATCAGGAAGATGCCTTCGAGAAGATGATGGTGCTGCCCTGTGTCCATCCCGCCAACATCAAACTGCCCTGTGTGAGGCCCAATTACTCCCAGCTGTTTTACCATTTCAAGGATTCGCTCAAGCCCCTGGCGAATCAGTTTGCCGCACCGGAACTTGCCGCCTCAGTCAGACTCATTCAGGAGTGGCTCAACGTTATCCCCAGCCCATCAGAGCAGATGGATCACTTCAATCCTCCCCTGCAGGCACTCAAGGGCAACCAGGCCGACAGCGATGAGAAGGCGCTGTTGATGGCCAGCCTGCTCACCGAGTTGGCCCCTCAATTCATGCTCAGCATCATCTATCCCGATACCAGCATCGGCAGCGTCTCCCCCGCGTGGCTCGCCATCACGGCAGACAGTGGCCTGCCGGGGGATGTGGTGGTCATCAACAACCAGAAACATGTGCTGCTCACCGGCTCCCCCATGATGGTGCAGCAGATGGCGATGGCACGTATTCCACTCGTCAGCGAACCACTCTACTGAGCAAGAGATCCAACCAGTCTGGATGAATCCCGCCGCTATCATGACTCTGGTGCGTCCTAAGGGCTCACAGCGCTAACTCTTCGATTATTTAACACTTTTTAAACAGATCCGATCAGTTTAGGATGAGGAGAACCCATTTCCTCAGCCATAAAATCGTTATAACATAACAAAGGAGTGTCATCCGGATGAAACATCTCGTGCTTACTCTGGCGCTGCTGCCGACCCTGGCCCTGGCTCATAACCTCAAAGAGGCGACCCCAGTCCCTCTGGTGCAGATCGCCGAGCAGGGTGAACTGCTGGTCAGCGGCCAGGACATCGTCTATCGGCCCTGGCAGAGCAAACAGCTGGCCGGCAAGGTGTTCCTGATCCAGCACATCGCGGGTCGTTCCAGCGCCAAGGAGCTGAACGCCCCCATGATAGAGGCAATCAAGAAGGCCAGACTGCCCCATGACAGCTACCAGACAGTGACCATCATCAATAGCAATGATGCCATCTGGGGCACCTCCGGCTTTGTGAAGAGCAGTGCCGAGGATAGCAAGAAGGAGTTCCCCTGGTCAGCCATGGTGCTGGACAGCAAGGGCATGGCTCGCAACGCCTGGGAGCTGACACCGGAGAGCTCAGCCATCGTGCTGCTGGATAAAGAGGGCAAGGTGCTGTTTGCCAAAGATGGCCAGCTCACTGCTAATGAGATCACCACAGTGATGGAGCTTATCAAGTCCCATCTCTGAATCAGACGGGGCCCCTTGGGCCCCTTATCAAGGGTTTATGGGTCGCGTTACCATTAGAGTCTGGATACTGCTGTTTAGCTGGTTGTGGCTACAACCCGCCCTCGCCCAGCACCCGCTCGAAGCCGACCTGCCGAATCACAGTCACCACTGCCTGATCTGCGCCCTGCACCTGGATGGCAAACTTGCCATACCCGCCAGCCCGCTCGCACTCATCCCATCGCCCCCTGGCACCGAGTACACTCCCCTTCCCATCCTCAACCCCAGCCTGCCATCGGCACCAACCCAGCCCATTCGCGGCCCACCCTCATCCTTTTTCTGTTAAGCCATAACCCTCTTATCTTATTGTTTTAAAGGATGAATAATGAAAGCTGTAACTTTGTTGCTGGCGCTGGCCACCTTTGGCGCCCAGGCCAATCACGAACATGAAGAGAGCCACAGCCATGGCGCCCATGAACATGGCCATGGCCTGCTCAATTTTGTCGTCGATGGCAATCAGCTGATGATTGAGCTGCAAGCCCCGGCCGCCGACCTGGTCGGTTTTGAGCACGCCGCCACCACGGCCGAGGAGAAGGCGCAATATGCCAAGGCCCTCGCCCAGCTCAAGCAGCCGGAGACCCTGTTTGGCATAGCCCCGGCCGCCGCGTGCCAGTTGGCGCATCAGGAGATCAAGGCCCCCCAACCGGAAGAGGATCATGAAGGGCATGACCATGACGCCGCCCACGACGAGGATCATGCAAACCACGACCATGATGCAGACCACGAAGAGCATGAAGGTCACGACCATGACGCCGCTCATAAGCACGATGGCCATGCCGATCTCGGCGCCATCTATACCTACAACTGCACGGCCCCGGCTCGACTCAATGGCCTGACTGCCAAGCTGTTCTCGGTATATCCCAGCCTCAGCAAGCTGACGGTGCAGGGCATCTTGCCCAGCGGCCAGACCGCCGCCGAGCTGACTCCTACCGCCAACACAGTGAACTGGTGATCCCATGACGACTGCCGTGGTTGAGATCAAAGATCTCGCATTCGCCTGGCCGGGTCAGGATGCCGTACTCGAACTGCCCTCTCTACGGATAGAACAGGGGGAGCGTGTCTTCATCAAGGGCCCCTCAGGTTCGGGAAAATCGACCCTGCTTGGCCTGCTGGCGGGGATCCAGATAGCCAACCAGGGCAGACTCGAGGTGCTGGGCCAGCCATTGGCCCAGCTCTCAGGTCGGGCGCGGGATCGCTTCCGCGCCGACCATTTGGGTTATATCTTCCAACAATTCAATTTGTTGCCTTTTTTGAGCGTGCTGGACAATGTCACCACAGCACTCACTTTCTCGCCACAGAAGCGCGCCAGACTCCAGGGTTCGCCCGAACAAGAGGCGCGTCGCCTGCTCGGTGAACTGCAACTGCCCGGCGATGCCCTGACGCGACCTGTCCATGCCCTGAGCATCGGCCAGCAGCAGCGGGTTGCCGCCGCTCGCGCCCTGATCGGCTCACCCCAGCTGGTGATCGCCGACGAACCCACCTCGGCGCTCGATACCGACAACAGGGCCGCCTTCATCCGCCTGTTATTCGAGGAGTGCGACAAGCAGGGCAGCACCCTCATCTTCGTCAGTCACGATCCCCATCTCGAACCCCTGTTTCCCCGAGTGGAAGATCTGCATCAGCTCAATCGGAGGGCCTCATGCTAAAACTTGCCCTGCAAAGTCTCTGGGCCCGGCGGCTGACTGCCGGTCTCACCCTGCTGGCGGTCGCCATCAGCGTCACCCTGCTGCTTGGCGTGGAACGGGTGCGGATGCAGGCTCGCGAGAGCTTCGCCAATACCGTTTCGGGCACGGATCTCATCGTCGGCGCCCGCTCCGGCCAGGTTAACCTGCTGCTCTACTCGGTATTTCGGATCGGCAATCCCACCAATAATGTCGGCTGGGACTCCTACCAGGCCATCAAGGACAGGCCCGGCATCGCCTGGACCATCCCCCTCTCCCTCGGCGACTCCCACAAGGGGTTCCGGGTATTGGGCACCAATGGCGACTACTTTAAGCACCTCAAATACGGTCGCCAGCAAGCCCTGGTGATGCGGGAGGGGCGCCCCTTCCAGACTCCGTTCGAGGCCGTGCTCGGCGCCCAGGTGGCGGCCAAACTCGGCTACCACCTGGGCCAGTCCATCGTCATCGCCCATGGCGCCGGCAATACCTCGTTCAGCCAGCATGACAACCTGCCCTTCACCGTCGTGGGCATACTGGCGCCGACGGGTACCCCCATCGATCGCACCGTGCATGTGCCGCTGGCGGGCATAGAGGCGATCCATCTGGGCTGGGACACGGGTCGTCACAGCAAGAATGTCACCGCCGATCAGGCGCTGGAGCAGGATCTCACCCCCAAGACCATCACCGCCTTCATGGTGGGGCTGAGCAACCGCATCCTGGCATTCCAGCTGCAGCGCGCCATCAACACCTACCCGAGCGAGCCGCTGATGGCGATCCTGCCTGGGGCAGCCCTGCAGGAGCTGTGGGCCATGATGAGCGTGGCCGAGACGGCGCTCTCCGTCATCGCCGCCTTCGTGGTGGTTGCCGGGCTCATCGGCATGCTCACTACCTTGCTGGCCGGGCTCAACGAACGGCGCCGCGAGCTCGCCATACTGAGATCCCTTGGCGCAGGCCCGGGGCACCTGTTTACCCTGCTGACCATGGAGGCCATGGCCCTGACCAGCTTAGGGATAGTGCTTGGCGTCGCCGCCCTCTATCTGGGCCAGGGGCTTGCCTCGCCCTGGCTGCTCAGCCACTATGGCCTGCAACTTGGCCTGGCACTGCCAAGCGCCTATGAGTGGCAACTACTGGGGCTGGTCTGGCTGGCGGGGGTGGTCATAGGCCTGCTGCCTGCCGCCCGTGCCTATCGCTACAGCCTGAGCGACGGCATGAGCATCCGCGTGTGAAGAATCGAGAAGGACAGAAGATGATGTTGAGACTCATGGTCATGTTGGCAAGCCTGCTGGTGTTGCCAGCCCAGGCCGCCGAACCATTCAAGACCCTGGATTGGGATGCCCTGCTGCCGCCGGGCCAAAGCGTGCTGCCGCCCCCGCCAGTGCCTCACGATGGCGACATGAGCTCGGTGCCGCAGCCTGTCGGGGAGGTCAACCAGGCACTGGACGGCCAGGAGATCCGCCTGCCCGGCTTCGTGGTGCCACTGGAAGGGGATGCCAAGAAGGTCACCGCCTTCCTGCTGGTGCCCTATTTTGGCGCCTGTATTCATGTGCCGCCCCCGCCCACCAACCAGGTGGTCTATGTCAGCTATCCCAAAGGCGCCCCCGTGGATGACCTCTGGGATGCAATCTGGGTCAAGGGCAAGATCAAGACGGTGAGCACCAGCCAGGATATGGCCAACACCGGCTACAGCATGGAGGCGGTCGAGGTTGCCGTCTACGAGGAGTAATCCAGGGAATATGCTGTCGAGACGGATCTGAATCCTCGACCATCACCATCAACCAATAGTCACCAACGCGGCCCCTCCGGGGCCGTTTTGCTAACTGAGTCCCAACCTGTCGCACGGGGGTATTACCGGTCGGGGCAACTAGAGTAACATCTGACCCCAGTCCCCCTGTGCATGGAGCCGCCATGGCCGATCTGCCCCCACCCAAGAAAGAGAGTGCCATCCTCAGCAGCCAGGAGCAGACCCTGCGCCTGGCCCGCAGCCGGGGCATAGACGGCATGCTGACCCGCAACACAGACAGCACCTTCGAGCAGAGGGCCAGTTTTCGCCAACTCGCGGATCAGGCGGCTCGCCAGCGCAATCTGGAAGCCATCATGGTGATGGCGTCACGCCACTGCGAAGAAACCGCCGCCGGCGGCGAGATGGACAGCGACTGGCTGACCCGTTTCCTGCAACTGGCCGAGGACATCAGCATGGTGCCCATGCAGCAGTTGTGGGGCCGCATCTTCGCCATCGAGGTCGCCACACCGGGCCGCTTTTCAATACGTGCCCTGGCCACCCTCAAGGAGATGACCCAGCGCGAGGCCATGCTGTTTCAGCGAGTCTGCGCGCTCTCCTGCCACTATGCGGGCAGCGATGAGCAGCGTCTGCTGCTGGGCCTTCACAAGGGCGCCAGCCTGCTCACCCGCGCCAAGGTGACCCGCCTTGGCCTTGGCAAATACCGGCTCCCCTATGGCGCCCTGTTGCAGCTCTTTGAACTCGGCCTGTTGCACAGGGGGGAGCTGGAATCCGGCCCCCTGCCCGCCGACGGGGTGGAACTGGCGTTTGGCAACCAGCAGTGGCGCCTGCAACGTAAGCAGGCCAACATCACCCTGCTCTACTACCGCCTGACGCCTGTGGGCAATGAACTGGCCCAGCTGCTGACGGAAGCGCCGCTTGAGGAGTACCTGCAAGATCTGAAAACCGTGCTCGGTCAGGGGCTCACCATGGAGGTGAGCGTCACCACAGCCCCGACCCAGGAAAACGAAGGGGTCTGATGGCCCCTTCTTAAGAGCTCGACCAAGCGCCTCGCCGCTTGCTGTGGCTGCGCTCAACATGGCGACGGCCCCGATGTCACCTCCCTGATTTCCCCCTGCTCTGATGCACGTTCAGTGTTGAGATGCCCCATCACCACCCCGTTATGGATTACTTTCTTGATCTTGCTCAGAAAGCTATCACCTCCTGCTTCCCTAACCAGCTCCGTTCGGTAACATGACCATCAGAGCCCCCTCTCGTCGGAGTCAACCATGAACCAGACCAGAGCCACACCACAGGGAAAGAGCAGCAAACTGGAGGCTGGAATTCAGGGGCGGTAGCGTGTTTCTTGCCGGTTGGTTCACAGCGCAGCGACGCCCAACAGACGAGCATGATCACGTCAACCAGAGCAGGATAAAGATGGATTGGGCCGAGCGATAAACACATTTTCCCATACATTTCGCGGTAAACCTTGGACTTCACTTCGTTCAGCACCGACCTACGATGTTTAGCCCAACATACGAGATAAATTTTCTTATATGGAGTACGGTATTAACTACTTAGCACACCCTCCATATGATGACTTAAATAGAAAACATTATTTTTCATTACATCACATATCATATTTATCTGAATTTTATCCTTAGCAACCCTTGGGGTACCATGGAAACAACTAGCTTTATTTCTACAAAAGTGGCGACTAAATTATTAAAGGCTTTAACTAGCGTATTAAAAAACAACATTGACAATAGAAACAGCGAATTAATTAGAATTAATGATATTTTTGGCGATTGTCAAGAACTTGCTAAGTTTTATATTCAACCTGACTGTCAACAGGTTAACCCTGCAGATGAGCTTGAGGATGAAACCATATCATCAATAAGAGCTGGCATTTTTGAAACTATAAACAAATTTTTTAATCGAGATATATTAACTAGAGATGGCGCTAGTCAGATGTTTATCCTCGCTGATGCTGGTATGGGGAAAACGTCCTTGTTGATGATGATCAAGCTTAGCCATTTAATGGCTTTCTGGCCAAAAAGTTACCAATGTAAACTGCTTAAATTAGGAAGCACAACCTTAAGTGACATTAGTCAAATAGAAAACAAAACTCAAACTGTTCTCTTATTGGATTCGTTGGATGAAGATACTCAGTGCAAGCAAGGTGGTACAATTAATCGATTAACTAGGATACTTGAAGCAACTAGTTGTTTTTACCGTGTTATAATTACTTGCCGCACACAGTTTTTTCCTGAAACGGCAGAATCTGCATTCAATACTATGGGTAAGATATCTTTCAATAATTATGATTGCCCGTTAGTTTATCTTTCTTTATTTACAGATGAACAGGTGGATGCATATTTGGAAAAGCGTTACCCCAGAAATTTTAAATTCATATTTAATAAATTTAAAAACCCAAAATTACATGACGCCAAACAATCGATAAAAAATATAGGCTCACTTCAATTCAGACCTTTTTTATTGTCACATATAGAAACCTTGTTGGAAAGTCACCGACAGGGAGCAACCGAGTATGAATTATATAAAGGTTTAGTAGACACATGGTTAAATCGTGAAGTCATCAAGTTAAGAACACATCACAATAAACGCCTTAATAAGGAGGACTTGCTTAAAGCTTGTGTCTGGTTAGCTGAAACGATGCAGCGACAAGGCACTCATACCGTAGCTTTAAAGCATATCCAGCAATTATGTCATCGTGAATCTCATATTATTTTATTAAATGATCCAGCTGAGCGAGTCATTGAGGGGATCGACCATATAGATATTGGTACAAACTCACTACTAAATAGAAACTCATACGGTGAATTTAGATTTTCGCATTTAAGCATTAGAGAGTTTCTGATCGTTTATGGCGTTGAACTTGGTGTTCTTACCGATAAAGGAGACCCATTTAATAAGACTGACAATATTCTTAAATTCATTAAGACTGTAAATCAATACAAAGTAGGATTATTCTTCAATGAAAAAAATGGATATTTATTAACAGGATTAAAGCTTTTAGATAACAATCAACTAACAAGCTTAAATTTAAAACATGCATCTTTAGAATACAGTGATTTAAAGAAAGCATCATTTAATCATTTAAATTTGGAAGGAGCTAACCTTCAAGGGGCAAACTTGGATGAAGCCAACTTAAAAGGAGCAAATCTAAAAAGAGCTAATCTTCAAGGGGCAAGTTTGCGAGGGGCCAACTTGCAAGGTGCAAACTTAGATAAGGCAAATTTACAAGGTGCTTGTTTTAATGGCGCAATTCTTGATGATGCAAGTTTTAATAACGCTATCCTCATTGATGCACAATTAACAACCTTAACTCCAGCTATACATAACCAGAATAATACCAGCCTAAGGAATGTGAACTTCCAAATGGCAGACTTAAGTAAAGCAAACTTAGAGGGCTCCGATTTAACTGAAGCACATTTAACAGATGCCAAGCTTCATAATTCACTACTTTCTCGAGCAAATTTAAGAAATGCTCGACTTAATGGCGCTGACTTTAAGGGCTCATTTTTCATTGAAGCCAACCTTGAGAATGCCGACCTTACCCAATCAGATCTTGGGGGGGTTGATTTTACAAATGCAAATTTACAAGATGCCAAACTGACTGGTAGCGATCTAACTCAAGCTCGCTTGACTGGCTCTAATATAACTGATGGTCAACGAAATTCGGCAATTTTTAGAAAATATGAAAATGAAAAGAAACATGAAATAACGCTGTGACAACTTTTTCTTTTTATTTTTCAGCCCGAAGGTTCGAATAGCACAGCGTATTCGGAAAATCGCGAATAACCCAGCCACAGCATAAGCAAGGATCGGAAGATCCCTTGCGGGGTTATATCGGCAGCCTCGAGATAGATCAAGACTCGCAGGCGGAGCGGGCAAAGATGGCCTGTGCCCTTGCTACCCACGCCTGCACTCTATTTGCTACTTACGGCTTGCTGCCAGAGTGATTACCCGGTTGCCGGGATAACAATCCGGCAGCATTTGTAAGACGGCGCAACTCCACAACTACAGGTAGTTCCCCTGCCGCAGGGCGGTCAGCAACTCCTCCACCAGCACTTCCACCGGCTTGCCGGCGTTCAGTAGATGGATCTCCGGCTGCTCCGGTGCCTCGTAGGCGGAGTCGATACCGGTGAAATTGCGAATTTCCCCGGCACGCGCCTTCTTGTAGAGCCCCTTGGGGTCGCGCTCTTCACACACACTAAGCGGCGCATCGACAAATACCTCGACAAACTCGTCGGCGCCGAGCAGATTGCGCACCAGCGCCCGCTCGGCCCGGAACGGTGAGATAAAGGCGGTGAGCACGATGAGGCCCGCATCCACCATGAGTTTCGCCACCTCGCCGACCCGGCGGATATTCTCCTGACGGGCGGCATCATCGAAACCAAGATCCCCACACAGGCCGTGGCGCACATTGTCCCCATCCAGCAGATAGGTGTGCTTGCCATCGGCGGCCAGCGCCTGTTCCAGGGCCCCCGCCAGGGTGGATTTTCCCGCCCCGGACAGGCCGGTAAACCAGATGACTTGCGGCTTTTGCCCCTTCAATTCAGAGCGGCTCTGCTTGCTGACGGCATGGTCGTGCCACACGATATTGCTCATCTAAAACTCCTTGTTTGGCATTGACGCTGCCACGCTGAAACTCTTCTGACTTCCCGCAACCAAGCCTCTGCCCATCAATGGGCGGCTTGCCGCTGCCCACTGCTGCGCATCTCAATGCCTTGCATCGCTTCCCATGATCCTGCCGGTATCACCCGCCCCCATCAAAACGGAAACAGCAGGGGCACCATGATGATCACCCCGATGCTGTAGGCCAGGGAGACCGGCAGGGCCAGCTTGAGGTAGTCCGGCATCTTGTAGTTGCCCGCCGCATAGACCATCAGATTGGTCTGATAGCCATAGGGCAATATAAAGCTGGAACTGGCACCAAACAGCACCGCCAGGATGAACGGCATGGTGGAAACATCCATGCTGAGCGCCAGCTGATAGCCCATGGGGAAGGCCAGGGCAGCGGCGGCGTTGTTGCTCATCAACTCGGTCAGCACCAGAGTGAAGAAGTAGATGCCGATAAAGGCGATGATGGGGCTGACACCATTGAACTCCCCCATCAAGGCGTCGGCAATCAACTTGGCCAGACCACTGCTCTCCAGCTGATCGGCGATGGCGAGCGCGCCCCCCACCACCAGCCAGATATCCAGCGGAAAGCGGCGGCGGATCTCGTCCAGGGTCAGGATACGGGTGAACAGCAGCGCCACCAGCATCAGCAACAGTCCCTTGAACAGGGGCACTAGATCCAGCACCGACAGCGCCAGCACTCCGAGAAAGCCCAGCACCACGGCGGCGCTGCGCTTGCCATCGAGCCGGGTGGAGGCTTCCAGTCCGCTCACCACCACAAACTCCCGGGAGAGGGACTTGTTGCTGGCAAACTTGGGGCCGGGGGCCAACAGCAGGGTATCGCCGGCATGCAATTCAATCTGGCCCAGACCGCCGGTGAGCTGAGTCTCGCCCCGGCGTACCGCCAGCACCACCGCATCGAAGTGGGTGCGAAACTCCGCATCCTTGATGGACTGCCCCACCAGCCGCGAGCTGTGGCTGACGATCACCTCCACCAGATGCTGGCCGTTGAGCCGGTGCTGGCCATAGAGTTCCAGCCCCTTGAGCTCTTGCAACACGCCGACGCTCTCCACGTCGCCGCAAAACAGCAACATGTCCCCCTCGTGCAGCTCGTGCTCCGGCTGCACCGGGCAGATCACCTGATCCCCGCGAATGATTTCGGCCAGATAGAGGCTCTTGAGGCTGCGCAGCCCATTCTCCTTGACGCTGCGCCCGGCCAGGGGCGAGCCTGCGCCCACCTTGGCCTCGAGAAAATAGCCAGATTCCCGGCTCATCTCGGTATCCTGCTCCGGCAGATAGCGGGCAAACAGCAGCACGGCGATAAGGCCGGTCAGCAGGGTCCCCGCTCCCACCATAAAGAAGTCGAACATGCCAAGGGGCTCGGCCCCCATCTTGATGAGGAAGCTGTTGACGATGAGGTTAGTGGAGGTGCCGATCAGGGTCAGTACGCCACCGAAGGTCGCCGCGAAGCACATCGGCAGCAGCAAGCGGGAGGGTGCATGGTTGGGATTGCGTTTGACCGCCCCCAGCATGGAGGCCACCACCGCCGTGTTGTTGACGAAGGCCGACAGGAAAGCCGTGGAGAACCACAGCTTCACCAGCACCTTGTTGAACGACCCCGTGCCCACCAGATTGGCGAACCAGCTCATGACCCGGGTCTTCTCCACCGCGAGCGACACCAGCAGCAGCAACACCAGGGTCAGCAAGGCACTGTTGGTGTAACCCGCCACCACGGCGTTGATGTCCGCCAGCCCGCTCAGATAGGTGATGAGCACGGCGCCCGAGAAGAGCAGCGCCGGGCGGAGTTTACCCTGGATCAACAGGACAATGAGGGCAGCCAGCAGACCCAGCACCAGGGATTGTTGCCAGGTCATGGACTTACTCCTTGCCGTTGGCGATGGTCAGCGCCTGCCAGTGCGGGAAGTGCTTGCGTACCAGGGCATTGAATTCAACTTCAAACTCGCTGTACTGGCCTGCCACCGCTTTTGCGGCCAGTCCTTCCACTATCATGCCTGCGCCGACGGTGACGTTGGTCAACCGGTCAATGAGGATGAAGCTGCCGGTGTCGCGGATATCCGTGTAGGGGTCGAACGCCACCGGGTCGGTCAGGCTCAGCTCGCACAGGCCGATCTCATTGAGCTTGAGCTCGGAAGCCGCCAGCTCGTCGAGCTTGTTGATCTCGATGCGGTGGCGCACGACCTCGACCTGACCCCGAGTCTTCTTGGTGGCCAGCTTGATGTCGTAGACCCGGCCCGGCTGCAGGGACTCCTCCCCCATCCAGACGATGTGGGCCAGCACGTTCTGGGTCACCCGGGGCTGCCTCGCGGCATCCACCAGCAGGTCGCCGCGACTGATGTCTATTTCATCGGCAAAGGTGACTGTGATGGCCTGACCCGGCAGGGCATATTCCAGATCGCCGTCGAAGGTGACGATGCGCTTCACAGTGCTCTGCTTGCCGGATGGCAACACCGCCAAGGTGTCGCCGACTCGCAGGATGCCGGAGGCCAGGGTACCCGCGAAGCCGCGAAAATCGAGGTTGGGACGGCTGACATACTGCACCGGCAGGCGCACCGGGTGGCGTTCCAGCTCGCGCTCCACCTCGGCGCTCTCCAGCAAGGAGAGCAGGGTCTCGCCCTGATACCAGGCCAGCTTGTCGCTCGCATTGACCACGTTGTCCCCGTCCAGGGCGGAGACCGGCACTAGCTGAATAGAATCCACAGCGAGCTTCTTGGCGAATTCGCGGTAATCGCTACTGATGCGATCGAACACCTCCTGGCTGAACTCCACCAGATCCATCTTGTTGACCGCCACCACGAACTGCTTGATGCCGAGCAGGCTGGCGATAAAGCTGTGGCGACGGGTCTGATCCAGCACCCCCTTGCGGGCGTCGATCAGGATGATGGCCAGATCGCAGGTGGAGGCACCGGTCGCCATGTTGCGGGTGTACTGCTCGTGGCCCGGGGTATCCGAGATGATGAACTTGCGCTTGGCGGTGGAGAAATAGCGATAGGCGACGTCTATGGTGATGCCCTGCTCGCGCTCCGCCTGCAAACCATCCACCAGCAGCGCCAGATCGAGTTTCTCGCCTGTGGTGCCGAGCTTCTGGCTGTCGGACTCCAGGGCTTTGAGCTGATCTTCATAGATCTGCTGGGAGTCATGCAGCAGGCGACCGATGAGGGTGCTCTTGCCGTCGTCCACGCTGCCGCAGGTGAGAAAGCGCAGCAGGCTCTTGTGTTGCTGGGCGTGCAAGTAGGCTTCAATGCCCTGTTCGCTGATGGCGGTCTGAATATGGTTGTTCATGATGCGATTCCTTAGAAATATCCCTGACGCTTCTTCTGCTCCATGGAGCCGGCCTGATCGTGGTCAATCAATCGTCCCTGCCGCTCGCTCGAGGTGGTGAGCAGCATCTCCTCGATGATCTCCGGCAAGGTGGTGGCATCGGACTCGATGGCACCGGTCAGCGGGTAGCAACCCAGGGTGCGGAAGCGCACCAGCTCCTGCTTCACCTCGTCATCCGGGCCTATGGGCATGCGCTCGTCATCCACCATGATCTTGATGCCACTGCGCTCCACCACGGGGCGCATGGCGGCAAAGTAGAGCGGCACTATGTCGATGTTCTCGAGATAGATGTATTGCCAGATGTCCAGCTCGGTCCAGTTGGAGAGCGGGAAGACCCGGATGCTCTCCCCCTTGTTGACCTGGCTGTTGTAGACCCGCCACAGCTCCGGCCGCTGGTTTTTCGGATCCCAGCGGTGGGACTTGTCACGGAAGGAGTAGACCCGCTCCTTGGCCCGGGATTTCTCTTCGTCCCGGCGCGCACCACCGAAGGCGGCATCGAAACCGTACTTGTTGAGCGCCTGCTTGAGCCCCTCGGTCTTCATGATGTCGGTGTGCTTGCCGCTGCCGTGCACGAAGGGGTTGATGTCCATGGCCAGGCCATCCGGGTTCTTGTGGACGATGAGATCCAGCCCGTACTTCTTGGCGGTCTCGTCCCGGAACTTGATCATCTCCTTGAACTTCCAGTTGGTGTCCACGTGCAGCAAGGGGAAGGGGATCTTGCCCGGATAGAAGGCCTTGCGGGCCAGGTGCAGCATGACGGAGGAGTCCTTGCCGATGGAGTACATCATCACCGGGTTTTCAAATTCGGCAGCCACCTCGCGGATGATATGGATGCTCTCGGCTTCCAGTTGCTGCAAATGAGTCAATCTTTCACGGTCCATGTCGGGTCCTCTGGTCTGGCTAACGCGCTTGGTCAGAGCGCGGTTCGGGTTCAGTTCGATAAGGCTCGCGCCTCACCGGCAAATCAAATCGGGTCTGTCAGGGTCAGGCCAGGCTGACCAGTTTCAGATCGTTGCCACTTGGCTCATCGTTTGTCTCTGCACTTTTCTCACCACTTTTCTCGCCAAACCAGGCGAGTCGGTCGCGCAGTGACACCACCTCGCCGATGACGATGAGGGAGGGGCTTGCCGCCCGCTGAGCCAAGCAGGCCAACTCCCCCAGGGTGCCGGTCAACACCTTCTGCCGGGCCTGGGTGCCGCGCTCTATGATGGCGATCGGCGTCTGAGCCTTGCGGCCATGGTCAATCAGCTGCTGCTGAATGTGTTCGGAGCGCATCAGCCCCATGTAAATCACCAGGGTCTGGTTGGTGGCCGCGAGCTGCTGCCAGTCGGGCTCCTGGCCCGCTTTCTGGCAGTGACCGGTGATGAAGACGGCGCTCTGGGCATGGTCGCGGTGAGTGAGCGGTATGCCCGCATAGGCGGTGGCGCCGGCGGCTGCCGTGATGCCGGGCACCACGGAGAAAGGGATCCCCTCGTCTGCCAGCACTTCCAGCTCCTCGCCGCCGCGACCGAACATGAAGGGATCGCCACCCTTGAGCCGCACCACCCGGTTGCCCGCCTTGGCGTATTGCACCAGCAGGCGATTGGTCTCCTCCTGGGGCACGCTGTGATCGCCCGCCTTCTTGCCCACCGAGATCAGGGTGGCATCACGGCGCACCAGATCCAGGATCTCGGGGGAGACCAGCTGGTCGTAGAGCACCACTTCCGCCTGCTGGATCTGCTGCAAGCCCTTGAGGGTGAGCAGGCCAGGATCGCCGGGGCCGGCACCGACCAGCACCACCTCGCCCAGCTCCCGCTGCGCCTTGTCCAGCCCCTCATTGAGCCAAGCCTCGGCACTTTGCCAATCCTGCTTCTCGATAAGCCCCGCCAGGGCATTGGAGGCGAAGGCCCGCTCCCAGAAGCGGCGGCGATCCGAGAGTGACCCAAGCAGCTGCTTGGCACGCTCACGCACTCGGCCAGAGAGCTCGGCCAAGCCACCCAGATGGCGGGGCAGCAGGCTCTCGAGCCGCTCGCGCAACAGACGCACCAGCACCGGGGCCTTGCCGCCGCTGGAGACGGCCACCATGATGGGAGACCTGTCTATGATGGAGGGGAAGATGAAGCTGGAGCGGGCGGGGTCATCGACCACATTGACGAACAGACCCAGCTCGGTGGCGCTCTCATAGACGAGGACGTTGACCTCGTTATCGTCGGTGGCGGCCACCACCAGCAGTTGCCCCGCAAGATGGGCGGGCTCAAACCGCACTGGCAGATGGTTGAAACGGCCCGCCAGTTCATCAAATTCAGTGGCGAGAAGAGGGGAAACCAGCGTCACTCTGGCACCCGCGGCCAGCAGCAGGCGCGCCTTGCGCAGGGCAACCTCGCCCCCACCCACCAGCAGTACCGGGCGGCCTTCCAACTTGGCAAACATAGGTAAGTAATCCATCTCGACGCATCCCTCAATACTGCTTAACTCAGGGGACTATAGGCAGGCTTACTTATCCCTCAAAATAATAAAAAATGCTTTTTAAGACGTTTTGGTAATTAAAACGACAGCTGGGCGAGTCAGAATAAACCTAAGCTTGTGGTGTTTCAGGCGAAGGCATAGGCTAGCGCACTGTGTTTCATAAGGAGCTGATAATGAATGAGTCACTGATAGTCCTAGGGATTTTTGTCTTCTTGGTGATAGCGACCCTGGGGGCTGGCATCAAGATAGTGCCCCAAGGCTTCAACTGGACCGTGGAACGCTTCGGCCGTTACACCCGCACCCTCTCCCCCGGCCTCAATCTGCTGATCCCCTATGTGGACCGCGTCGGCCACAAGATCATCATGATGGAACAGGTGCTCGACATCGCCGCCCAGGAGGTGATCTCCCGGGATAACGCCAACGTCACCATAGACGCCATCAGCTTCGTGCAGGTCGTCGATGCCCGTAAGGCGGCCTATGAGGTCAACGATCTCACCAGCGCCATCCGCAATCTCACCATGACCAATATGCGGACCGTGCTCGGTGCCATGGAGCTGGACGAGATGCTCTCCCAGCGCGACACCATCAACGAGAAGCTGCTGCGCACCATGGATGCCGCCACCGCCCCCTGGGGCATCAAGGTGACCCGGATAGAGATCAAGGATGTGCGTCCCCCCATGGCTCTGGTCGAAGCCATGAATGCCCAGATGAAGGCAGAACGCCAGAAACGGGCCGAGGTGCTTGAAGCCGAAGGGGTGCGTCAGTCCAAGATCCTGAAAGCGGAAGGGGAGAAGCAGTCCCAGATCCTCAAGGCCGAGGGGGAACGCCAGGCCGCCTTCCTCGCCGCCGAGGCGCGGGAACGGGCCGCCGAGGCGGAAGCCAAGGCAACCCAGATGGTCTCCCGGGCTATCGCCGAGGGGGACATGCAGGCGGTCAACTACTTCGTCGCCCAGAAATATACCGAGGCCCTGGCCCGGATCGGTGAAGGCCCCAACAGCAAGATCATCATGATGCCGCTGGAAGCGGGCAGCCTGATAGGCTCGATAGCCGGCATGGCAGAGCTGTTCAACAAGGGCGAGAAAAAATGATCGAACTGCTGGCAGGCCTGACCCATTGGCACTGGCTGGGGCTTGGCTTCGCGCTGCTCGCCATCGAGGTGCTGGGTTCGGTCGGCTTCCTGCTCTGGACAGGCATAGCCGCGCTTGAGGTGGGGATCTTGTTGCTGCTCTGGCCCTTCGGCTGGCAATGGCAACTGCTGCTGTTCGCCCTGCAATCCCTGATCACCACCTGGGCCTGGTGGCGCTGGCAGCACAAGCGCGACCGCTCGAGCCGCGATGCGGCCGCCCCCATCAACGAACGGATGCAGAGCTACATGGGGCGGGAGCTGACGCTGCTCGATGATGTCAGCCAGGGGATGAGCCGGGTGCATCTGGATGACACCGTCTGGACGGTGCGCTGCGCCAGCAACCTGGCCGCGGGTAGCCGGGTCAAGGTGGTGGGCACAGACTCCCACATCTTGCTGGTCGAGCCCCTGCCCTGATCGCCGGGATAAATGACAAGACAATAAAAAGGGCTCCACGGAGCCCTTTGTCATGCTGACTGTTGAGCCAGTGCCCAGTTGGCCAGTGGCGACAGCGCTAGAGGCTGCCACCCTCGAGCGCGGCCTTGAGCAGATCCTTCCAGCTCAGCACCCCGACCAGTTGCCCCTGATCCAGCACCGGCAGGCAGGAGACCTTCTTGTCCAGCATCAGCCGGGCCGCATAGGCCAGGGTCTGGTGGGAGGAGACAGTGACCGGATCCCGGGTCATGATCTGGTGGGCGCGGCGATTGAGGGTCTCGGTATCGCGGCTCTGCTCCGCGGCAGAGTCCAGATAGGGGCTCAGTGCCTGAAGCAGATCCCGATCGGAGATGATGCCGATCATCTGTCCCTCTTCGATGACCAACAAATGGCGAAAATTGGCCTGCTCGAAGATCTCCTTGATGACGCTCAGGCGGTCGTCCATCTCAACGGTCACGACCCGGGTCGTCATTATGGTTTCAACCTGCATGGCAGACTCCTTATCCTGGGCCGGGATACCTGTCCCGACAGCGGGGCCAGGGGCAAGGCTGCCCAGGCTCCCCTTTTATGACATCTTTATCGGCTGCGCACCAGTCGGCTCAAGTGCAAATCCCCCTCATTTCACGTAACATCCCGTCAGTTTTATCCCGGTTCCCGCACGCGCAGATCCCTGTCATGGTAATATCTGCACCGGTTTTATTCTTCATTCTCGAGCAAGCAGATCCCACCCATGATAGTTGCCAGTCAAATCGAACTGATCCGCGGCGGCCGCAAGCTGCTGGACAACGCCTCCGCCACCATACATCCGGGCCACAAAGTGGGCCTGGTGGGCAAGAACGGCTGTGGCAAATCCACCTTCTTCGCCCTGATCCGCGGTGAACTCACCATAGACAGCGGCAGCTTCTCGCTGCCGGTCGGCTGGCAGATAGCCGGTGTCGCCCAGGAGACCCCGGCGCTGGACTGCTCGGCCCTCGACTATGTGATCGACGGCGACAAAGAGTTTCGCGCCCTCGAAGCCCAGCTCGCCAAGGCCGAGCAGGATGACGACGGTCTGCTGGTGGCCGAGCTGCACGGCAGGCTCGACACCATAGGCGCCTACAGCATCCGCGCCCGCGCCGCCGAGTTGCTGCACGGCCTGGGCTTTAGCGATGAACAGCTCGGCTCGCCGGTGCGCAGCTTCTCCGGTGGCTGGCGCATGCGCCTGAACCTCGCCCAGGCCCTGCTGTGCCGCTCGGATCTGCTCTTGCTCGATGAACCGACCAACCACCTGGACTTGGATGCCGTCATCTGGCTGGAGAAGTGGCTCAAGGGCTATCAGGGCACGCTGGTGCTCATTTCCCACGACCGGGATTTTCTCGATTCGGTCATCAATCGCATCATCCACATCGAGAATGGTCGCCTGAACGAATACACCGGCGGCTACTCCGACTTCGAGTTGCAGCGCGCCGAGCAGCTGGCCCAGCAGCAATCCATGTATGAGAAGCAGCAGCGGGAGATGTCCCACATGCAGGAGTATGTGGACAGATTCCGCTACAAGGCCTCCAAGGCCCGCCAGGCCCAGAGTCGCCTCAAGGCCATGGAGCGGATGGAGAAGATCCTGCCTGCCCACGCCGATTCCGAATTCAGCTTCGAATTTCGCGAGCCCTCGGCCCTGCCGACTCCGCTCATCGTCATGGAGAACCTCAGCGCCGGTTATGGCGACAAGGTGATCCTCGAGAAAATCAAACTCAACCTGGTACCCGGCTCGCGCATCGGCCTGCTGGGGCGCAACGGCGCCGGTAAATCGACCTTCATCAAGATGCTGTCGGGCTCCAATCCGCCACTGTCCGGCAAGCTCGAAGTGAGCGCCGGGGTCAGCATCGGCTACTTCGCCCAGCATCAGCTCGAGACCCTGCGTCTGGACGACACCCCCCTCGATCACCTGGTTCGCCTCGCCCCGGACAAGACAGAGCAGGAGCTGCGCAACTATCTGGGCAGCTTCGGCTTCCATGGCGACAAGGCCCTGGACAAGGTGGCCCCCTTCTCCGGTGGCGAGAAGGCCCGACTGGTGCTGGCCCTGGTCACCTGGCAAAAGCCGAACCTGCTGCTGCTCGATGAACCGACCAACCACCTGGACTTGGAGATGCGCCACGCCCTGACCATGGCGCTGCAAGGCTTCGAAGGCGCCATGGTGGTGGTTTCCCACGACCGTCACCTGCTGCGTACCACCACCGATGACTTCTATCTGGTGCACGGCGGCCGGGTCGAAGCGTTCGACGGCGATCTCGACGACTACCACAAGTGGCTCGGCGAACAGGAAAAAGAGGCCAATGCCAAGCCCGGCGATGGGGTGGTGACCGCCAACTCGGCCCTGGGTCGCAAGGATCAGAAACGGCGTGAGGCGGAGTTCCGGCAAGCGACCCGCCCCCTGCGCCAGAAGCTGGAAAAGCTCGAGGCGAGCATGGAGAAACTGCAGAACAAGCTGGCCGCCGTGGAGGAGCAACTCGCCGATCCCGCCATCTACGAAGAGAGTGCCAAGGCACGGCTCTCCGAGCTGCTCAAATCCCAGGGCCCCATCAAGGAGGAGCTGGAAGAGGTGGAGATGGCCTGGATGGCGCTCAGCGAAGAGCTGGAAACCATGGAGTCAGCCTTCCTTGAGCAATGATCTGATGAGCGACGGCAGCGGCCTGCCCAGTCCGCTGCGCTTCTGGCACTGGAGCGGCAAAGTCTATGGCCAGCGCAGCCAGGACTGGCTCACCGTGCAGAACCAGGGGGGCAACGTCAACCTGGCCCTGCTGCTGCACTGGCTGGATCTTGCCGAGCTCAGCGTGGATCTCACCGATCTGCAACCGGCGCTGATGCAGACCGAGGCCGTGCTCGCCCCCTGGCGCGCCCTGCGCCAAAGCGCCAAGGCGCGGCTGGATGAGGATGAGTATCAGGCCATGCTGGCCCATGAACTGGAGCTGGAACAGTTGCAGCAGGGTGTGCTGCTGCAATGCCTGCGCGCCTCGCCCCCACGCCGGGAGCCTGGCCACAATTTGATGAACTACCTGACTTTATTGGGCGCCGAACAGGGGCCATTGAGAGATCTAATATGCTGAGCTATCGCCACGCCTTCCACGCAGGCAATCATGCCGACGTCCTTAAACATGCCGTACAGGCCCTGATCATCGAGTCTCTCAAGAAGAAGGACAAACCCTTCATCGTGCTCGATACCCATGCCGGTGGTGGCCTGTACGATCTGCGCGGCGACTGGTCCCAGAAGAAGGCCGAGTATGCCGACGGCATAGGGCGGCTGTGGGCAGAGCGAAGCGACTGGGCGGCCATGGCCCCCTATCTTGGCGTCATCGAAGAGATGAACCCCGCTCAAGAAGGAAACAGCGGCGAGCTGCACTACTATCCGGGTTCCCCCGAGCTGTCGCGCCGCCTTATCCGCGAGCAGGACAAGCTGGCCCTGATGGAGCTGCACAACAACGAGGTGGAGGATCTTCGCGCCAACATGGGCTATGACCCTCGCGTCGCCGTCCACCATCGCGACGGCTTCGAGGGACTGGTCGCCCTGCTGCCGCCGACTCCGCGCCGAGGCCTGGTGCTGATCGATCCCCCCTATGAGCTGAAAGAAGACTACTTCGCCGTGGTCGAGACCCTGAAAAAGGCCCAGAAGCGCTGGGCCACCGGCATCTATGCCCTCTGGTATCCCATCCTGGGGCAGGAGGCGGACAAGTCCCGCGACATGCTCAGGGCCATCAAACGGGAGAACTTCGGTAACGTCCTGGTCGCCGAGCTGGAAGTGGCCGGTCAGACCAGCGACTGGGGCATGAATGGCTCAGGGATGCTGATCGTCAGCCCCCCCTGGATGCTGGCCGAGCAGATAGAAGCCTTCTTGAAACCCTTGTGCGCCAAGCTGGCCCAGGGCGCCGGCGCCCAGTACAAGGTGGAGTGGCTCAACAAGGCCGAGGATTGAGTCCTCACCGATCGCAAGCATGACAAAGCCCCGAAAGGGGCTTTTCTCTGTCTGCCGTTGCAGGGATGACGACTCAGGCCCGGACCGGCATATCTCGCCAGAGCGCCAAAATGAGCAGCGCCAGCAGGGCGAAGGGTGGTGCAAGGCAGAGCAGCACGCACAGGAAGGTGATAAGCACAGGATGGCGACTCTTGCGCCGCGCCAGTCGCCAGGCCACGACGCCGACGACGATCATCAGCAGCAAGATGAACAGCACATAAATGTTGGCATTGATGGTCATGAAAGCTCCTTTTTCATGGCAAAGGCACACTCTATCGTCGCCGTAGCCCCAGGCAAGTCCCCAATCTGGTGGTCTCGACCTCGGTCGATAGGCTTTTTCTATCCAGTTGATAGATGAGAATAGTTTTCATTTGATGTGATTGTGGTGGATACTGCACTCATCGCCAGAGGAGACACCATCATGAAAAAAACCATCAGCTTTGCCATCCTGCACTTCGGTGTCGCCTTCACCGTGGCTTACCTGCTGACCGGTGAGCTGCTCACCGCCAGCCTGATCGCCCTGATCGAGCCTGCCGTCAACACGGTCGCCTTCTACTTCCACGATCTGGCCTGGAACAAATTCAAACCGGGCCACAGCCTGAATGCCAAGACCAGCAGCTTCGCATTGGTGCACTTCTCGGTGGCCTTCGCCGTCGCCTACCTGCTGAGCGGCGAGTTGCTCACCGGCGGCGTGATGGCGCTGATAGAGCCCGCCATCAACACCGTCGTCTTCTTCTTCCACGAGCGGCTGTGGCGCGCCCGCCAGCAACTGGCACTGGCGTAAGGGAGGGCGACCAGCCCTTCCCCCTCACGAGCGGCTATAGCTGCCGCCAACCCCTGCTGCTGGCTAAAGGAGGTCAGCAAAACCGCCCCATGAGCCCAATGAGGGGGCATAGCCCCCTCTCACAGACTCGCTACGCCGACACATCCCTTGCCATAGCGACTCATTCTTTGATCCCGCCCAGAAATCCATCACCCTGCCCTTCCCCTCAGCGCCATACCCGCTAACATATCCGATTGGCAACATACGCCTCGTCGGAGTCACCCATGAGCCATGCCATCCCTCAAGCGCAGCCAAATAGCAGCACACTGGAAGCTGACATTCAGGGGCGGTAGCTTGCCCAAAAGCGATAACCAGCAATCAAACCGGTTTCTTGTCCAAGAATTTCTGAGTGGAGGCTGTGCATGGAAACGCAAACACTGCATCGGGGTCGACTGATCGACCATCTCCAGCTGGTGGTGAAGGACCTGGCTGCCAGCCAGCGCTTTTACAGCGCCACGCTGGCCGCCCTCGATATTCCCATAGGCGGCGCGGGTGAGGGCTATTTCTGGGCTGACGAGCTCTTTGTCACCTCAATCGACAGCCCGGCGGCGCTGGGGACACTGACCGGTCGCCATCATCTCGCCTTCCAGGCGCAAGACAGGGCCATGGTGGATCGCTTCTATCAGGCGGCCCTCGCCCACGGCGGCCAGGACAACGGCGCCCCCGGTGAGCGGGTCTATCACCCCGGCTACTACGCCGCCTTTGTCCTCGATCCGGACGGCAATAATATCGAAGCCGTGTATCACGGCGAGGCAAAGCGCAGTGCGGAGTCGGTGGAAATTCGGTTTTAGAAATAAGGTGGAGCCCCGCAATGCACCTCGAGATGACTGCTTTTTGTTCAAAATGATAGCGTCGTAATTTTCTTATTAAATTTTGTACAGCGCTAAAATTTGAGCACGATACTGCAGCGAATACAGAAAGACTCCAGAGTCAAACCGGTAATATTATGATTATAAATAAGCTTCCCATAACACTGATAAGGTGGGCGGTGTTATATGGAAGACCAGATTGTCCGATTAGTACCTTTTATATCTAGTCAATATTATGCATACAATGAGGAATATTCATGACAAAGAAAAACGTAAAAAAAGAATTAGAAATCCTAAAGAGCGATTTTTCTGAACTAATGGATTTATTTGATAACTCACATGAAAATTTATCTTTGATATCTAAAAGGTATTCTGAGATCAAAGTACAGGTAAATGAGAGACTGAATTTTCTGGAAAAAGAATATAAAGCTAATAAATTAAATGAAATTGAGCTCTGTTTTTTACTGCCAGCTATCAGAGAGGTCAGTCTGCACTGTACAGCTAAAATTGACTCAAAAAACATTGAACAGTTGAGCGCTTCTATTTATGACGGTGAAGACTATTCTTCTTACTGGCTGACTGCGCTAGATGCATAAAAAATATGAAAAACTATCAACATTCTGCACTTATAGGCCCTTTGAACCACAATGGTTACGACAGTTGTATTTAGTGTCAGTGCGTTATCAGTCACTTAAGCGGGCATTATTTTAAATACAAGTAACAAATAATTAGTATGGAGACATGCAATGAAATATGAGGAAATTGCTAAAAAATGCGAAGGACTTAGCTACCGAGATAAATTTAGGCTTGCCCAACTTCTAATTCAACTAGCAAGAAAGCAAGAAGAAGAGGAGTATCCTGTACAAAGGAAGCATGAAGAACCAGGCAACGATGTAAACAACATAACCTATGTCGCTGAACGTCTGCTGAAGCTAAAGCCGGCAAAGAAAAGCACCCTCCTCAACTCCATCGGCGCAATGTTTCAATTCCAAGGAGGAATCTCTGATGCAGATAAAGAGAAAATTGCTATAGAACTCCAAAATAAAAATATAATTAGTATCACCGAAACAGGCAGGGTTTCGTACCCAGATTAATGTACAAAAATCACCCTAACAATTGGTTCAAACCATTTCAGTGCTCACTGTGACATTGAAATTGCGGCTAGTTCTCTATCTAATTAACGCAATATTATTCATAATGAAGGAATTTGAACCTGTGCCAAAAATCACCGAAATGAAAGAAGCCGCGCGAGAATTTAGAAATTTACTTGATAGGTGTGACAAGAGAAGTACGAAGCTGCTAATTGAGTGTTTTCCAATTATGAGTTGTAAGTTATCTTCTATGCTTTTGTCCTATCACTTTCTTATGTTATGGCCAGACCTTGAGATAAAAGGTATAAGTGCAGCTACAGGGAGAAAAAACGATATAACTCATTACTGGCTAGAGATCAATGATATTGCAATTGACATAACTGGAGACCAATACAACATTATTAGTGACATCGAATTAAATGAAAAAATTATAATGAACCGACCATTTGAGGCTGTTCACGTTTCAAATAAAAACAAAAGCTACCTATACAAACTATTCAAGGTCATAGAAAGTGAACCTCTCATATATGGATTTCCTACAATTGCGGAAGATTTTATTGAAGACATGGAACTGAGTTACAGTCAGATCACTCACAAATCTGGGTACTACGTAACTCGTAGGCTCGAATAGCTCAGCGTATTCAAACCATCGTCTATAACCCAGCCACGACATAAGCAAGGATCGGGAAATCCCCTTGGAGTGCTTTTTTCGGCCACCTAGTGGCCCTGTCTGGCTCGCCGGAGCCACTATAAGCTGAATTTATGGGTTTTCCGATAATGACCCAATATTTGCTTATAATGGCGATCACCAGTCCACCAGCGCCTGTTGCGGGCCCATAACGGATCCACTCAGCCATATCCCACTCCTGCGGCATGCCAGGGACGCGGCTATGCAGCCACAGAACCACACAGCTATCCTCTCTGCACTGCGCCAGCGGTGCGCCCCTCCCCTGTGGGGATTTAATCCCCCCAGCCACTGACCTATAGTGAGCCCCTACTCGAACAACCTTTGCGAGCAGCACCATGTATATCGGCGAATTTGCCCGGCTGGCGGGCACCACTCCCAAGGCAGTCCGTCTCTACGAGCAGCTCGGGTTGCTGCCCGAGCCCAGGCGGCGCGGCAAATATCGCGTCTACCGGGCCGAGGATCTGGAGTGGGTCGGCTTTATTCGCCAGGCTCAGCAGCTCGGCTGCAAGCTGAGCGAGCTGGTTCCCTTGCTGGCGGGCCTCACCAGTCTCGCCGAGTTTCCCTGGCAGAAGGTGGAGCAGCTTATCGCGGGCAAGCTGGCGCAGATAGAGGCAGAGATGGCCAGGCTGCGAGGGCAACACCAATCCCTGACCCAGTGCGCCGCGCTGCTGGCGCAGCACCCCTGCCGCTATGGCGCCCCCGGCCAGAGCGAGCCGCTCCCACAGGTTGAGCAAGGGCTTGCAGGACGGGCGCACAAGGTGGCTTGACTCTGTCCCATGGGACAAGGGGTGTAATGGGGGCTCACTTCAAGGAGCCACGCCATGACACCCAAACTGCTTATCATCAACGGCAACCCCAAACCCGACAGTCTCTGCCATGCCTTGGCCCGGGAGTATGCCCGCAGCGCCGAGGAGGGCGGCGCAGAGGTCACCCTGCATCACGTGGGGGAGCTCGCCTTCGAGCCGGATCTGCACCATGGCTATGACGAGGCGCAGCCCCTCGAGCCCGATCTGCTGGCATTGCAACAGAGCCTGAAGCAGGCCCACCATCTGGTGATCGTCGCCCCCCTCTGGTGGGGCCACCTGCCGGCCCGGCTCAAGGGCTTGCTGGACAGAACGCTGCTCTCGGGCTTCGCCTTTCGCTATCAGGAGGGCAAGGTGCACCCGGATCGCCTGCTGGCGGGCAAGACGGCGCGCCTGCTGCTCACCATGGACAGCCCGCTCTGGTACTACCGCTGGTGGCTGGGTTCCCCGGTCGAGCGCACCCTCGACAAGCCCGTGCTGGGGCTGTGCGGCATCAAGCTGACTCATCGCCAGCATCTGGGGCCTGTCCATACCGCCAGCGAGCGGGAGCGACAGCGCTGGTTGGGCCGGGCGGCGGCCGCGGCCCGCCAGGATGCGCAGCGGCTGGCGCGGCGGCGCACATAAGCGCAGACGAAGGCCACGGCAGCCTGCCTGTTGTGGGCCCTGGTGACTAGGGTTGTCGGAAGCGGGGCCCAGAGAGACGGGCAAGGGAGCCTGGGGTAAAAAAGTCCTCGGCGGCCCGGCGCCCTTGTGCTGTAGTAAGTGGGAATCCCCTCTTGCTGGAGCCTTTTCGATGAACAAGATGTTGCTTGGCACCCTCGCCTTGATGCCGCTGCTGGCCAGTGCCGCTACCCCTTCCTTTGACTGCGCCAAGGCCCACGGCACCACCGAGCAGCTTGTCTGCCAGGATGCCGGGCTGGCGGCGCTGGATAACGAACTCGCCGCCCTCTATCCCAAGGCGCTGGCCAAGCTGTCGGCCGAGCAGCAGAAGACCGAGAAGGCGATGCAGCGCGGCTGGATCAAGGGGCGCAACGAGTGCTGGAAAGAGAACGACTCGCGCCAATGCGTGGAGGAGAGCTACCAGTTGCGCATCACAGAGCTGCAGATAAAAGGCGGCCAGCTGATGGTGCCGACGCCGGTTGACTACCAGTGCGACGGCGAGATCCGGCTCTCGACCTACTTCTACAACGAGGCCAAGCGGCCCGCCGTCGTGATCAACCTGAGCGAGGGGGCGCAGCAGTCGCAGGTGCTCGCCTTTGAAGCCCCCAGCGCCAGCGGCGCCCGTTACGAGGGGCAGAATCTCACGCTGCTGACCAAGGGAAACGAAGCCAGGCTGGAGCGCTATGACCAACCCGCCCGCCAGTGCCGGCTCAGCGGCCAATAGGCCCGCGCCGCCATGAAAAAGCCCCGCAGTTGCGGGGCTTTTTGTTGGCTGTCACTGAGGTCATTTCACCGGGATGGCATCAGGCATGGGGGCCTGGAACTCCCGCTCGGCCTCATCGAAGCGCTCCACCATGGCCTTGGAGGGCGCCTTGCCCAGCAGACTGAACAGCACGATGGCGATGCTGGCAAAGACGAAGCCCGGGATGATTTCGTACAGACCCAGCCAGCCGAACTGTTTCCAGACGATGACGGTGATGGCACCGACCAGCATGCCCGCCAGGGCACCGTTGCGGGTCATGCGCGCCCAGAGCACGGAGAAGAGCACCAGCGGGCCGAAGGCGGCACCAAAGCCTGCCCAGGCGTAGCTGACCAGCCCCAGCACCCGGTTTTCCGGGTTGCGGGCCACCATGATGGCGATGACGGCGATGAGCAGCACCATGCAACGACCGACCCAGACCAGCTCAGCCTGAGTGGCATTCTTGCGCAGGAAGGGCTTGTAGAGATCTTCGGTGATGGCGCTGGAGCAGACCAGCAGCTGGCAGCTCAGGGTACTCATCACCGCCGCCAATATGGCGGAGAGCAGGATACCGGCAATCCAGGGGTTGAACAGTATCTTGGAGAGCTCGATGAAGACCCGCTCCGGGTTGGCACTCACTCCGGCTGCCTGCTCGGGGAAGCTGGCGAAGTAGGAGAGGCCGAAGAAGCCGACACCGACCGCGCCGCCGAGGCAGAGCACCATCCAGGTCATGCTGATGCGACGGGCATTGACCATGGTCTGATGGGAACCGGCCGCCATGAAGCGGGCCAGAATGTGGGGCTGACCGAAGTAACCCAGGCCCCAGGCCATGAGGGAAATAATGGCGATCACATCCAGGTTCTTGAACATGTCGAGATGGCTGGCATTGTTGGCCGCGATCTCCACCATGGCGGTATCGACACCGCCCACCGCGATCAGCACGAACACCGGGGTCAGGATCAGGGCGAAGATCATCAGGGTCGCCTGGACGGTATCGGTCCAGCTCACCGCCAGGAAGCCACCGAAGAAGGTGTAGGTGATGGTGGCAGCGGCGCCAATCCAGAGCGCGGTATCGTAATCAATGCCGAAGGTGCTCTCGAACAGGCGGGCACCGGCGACCACACCGGAGGCGCAGTAGATGGTGAAGAACAGCAGGATCACCACGGCGGAGAGGATGCGCAGCACCCGGCTCTTGTCTTCGAAGCGGTAGGTGAAGTAGTCAGGCAGGGTCAGGGCGTTGTTGTTCTTCTCGGTGTGGACTCGCAAACGGCCCGCTACCAGACGCCAGTTGAAGTAAGCCCCTATGATGAGGCCGATGGCAATCCAGCCCTCGGAGATGCCGCCAAGGTAGACGGCACCCGGCAGGCCCATCAGGAGCCAGCCACTCATGTCGGAGGCGCCGGCGGAGAGCGCGGTCACCCAGCTCCCCATACGACGGCCACCGAGGATGTAGTCATCGAAGTTTTTGGTGGCGCGATAGGCGATAAAACCTATCAGCACCATCCCCAATATGTACACCAAAAAGGTGATTAACATAGGTGTGCTAGCTGTCATGCAATACTCCCTTGTGTGACTCCGGGGTGCGTTCTATGGACGAACCCTCCTTTAAAAAACGCCCTAGCTTAATCAGCCGATCCTCTCTTCTCAACTGTTTTTAACAAATAAAAAACAGTTGTAAAACGTTTTTCATCTAATTAACTGCCTAATCAGCGGTTTAAAATCCGGATATTGTGCTGATCATCACAACAAAAAGCCCCTGCATTGGCAGGGGCTAGGGTCATCGGGATCCTCGGCAGCACTGTCTGCCAGGGATCCTGCTTGGCAACGCCTTAGAGGCTGATGGCCTGCGGCATGCCGCTACGCTGTTCCAGCGCCTGTTTGACGCGCTGGGAATCGCTGTCGGCATTGGCCAGGAAGCGGGTAATCGTCGGGGTCATCGGCAAGGGTGCCGGTGCCTTGGACGCCATCTCTTCCTCGGTGCGTGACAGGGGCTGATGCACTTCCAGATAGCGGGTGCCATCGGGCTCGACACTGGCCTTGACCGGCTGGTTGACGAACTGGACCCGCGTGCCGACCGGGATCTTCTTGAACAGATACTCGATATCATCATTGCGCAGTCGCACGCAGCCGTGGCTGACCCGCAGCCCTATGCCGAAGTTGGCGTTGGTACCATGAATGGCATAGAGGTTGCCGATATAGAGTGCGTAGAGTCCCATGGGGTTGTCCGGGCCAGCTGGCCAGACCGCAGGCAGGGTTTCACCCCGCTCGGCATACTCCTTGTGCACCTTGGCGGTGGGAGTCCAGGTCGGATTGGCCCGCTTGCGCTGTATGCTGGTCACCCAGTTTTCCGGGGTATCGGTGCCGAGCTGGCCGATGCCGATCGGCAGCACTTCCACCACCTTCTGGCCTTTGGGGTAGTAGTAGAGACGCATCTCGGCCACGTTGATGACGATCCCCTCGCGGGGCGCATCGGGCAGGATCAGTTGATGGGGAATGGTCAGTGTGCTACCCGGCAGTGGCAGGAAGGGATCCACACCGGGGTTGGCTTCCATCAGGTTGGTCAGGCCAAGCTGATACTTGGCGGCGATGTCTTCCAGGGTTCCCTTGCCTTCTGGCACCACATATTGCTCATTCTCACCGACCAGACGGCTGTTGGCCGCCGGCAGCGGGTACTCGAGGGCCCAGGCCGGCAGGCTGGTCACGGCCAGGCCAAGCAGCAGGCTGGTCAGGGTAAAGCGAAGGCTGTTCATAATTGTCCTGTAATGATGACTGGCTCCGGCGGGCTCCGGCCGCACCGACCGCCTAAAAACGGCCCGCTATTCTTCTCCGGTCCGGCTAAAAATTCAACTGGCAAATGGCAGGATAATCAGGCGCTCTGACCGAGTCTGCTTCTGCCCACGCCCGATCCCTGCAATGACCTCAGATCATGACCGGTCGGCGTCTGGTGCAGGCGCAGATAAAACTCCCCTATCACCGCAAACAGATGATCGAAGATGTCGGCCTGGATCCCCTCATATTCGGCCCATGCCGTGGTCGAGGTGAAGCAGTAGATCTCGAGCGGCACCCCATCGGGAGTGGGTGCCAACTGACGCACCATCAACGTCATGTCCTTGCGGATGGAGGCGTGAGCCTGGAGATAAGCCTGCAAATAGGCGCGGAAGGTGCCCAGATTGGTCAGATGACGGCCATTGATCGGAGTAGCCAGTTCGCCGGCCAGCTGCTGGTTGTAGCGGGACAGCTCCTGCTCCTTGCGGCTGAGATAGGGGGCAAGCAACTTGGCATGACTGAGTTTGAGCAACTCGTCGTGCTCGAGGAAACGCACGCTGGTGATGTCGATATTGACGCAGCGTTTGATGCGACGTCCGCCAGCTTCCGTCATCCCTTGCCAGTTTTTGAACGAGTCGGAGATGAGCGCATAGGTCGGGATCGTGGTGATGGTTTTGTCCCAGTTGGAGACCTTGACCGTGGTGAGCCCGATGTCGATCACCTCGCCATCGGCGCCGTATTTGTCCATCTGCAACCAGTCGCCGACATTGAGCATGCTGTTGGCCGACAGCTGGATCCCGGCCACCAGGCCGAGGATGGGGTCCTTGAACACCAGCATCAGCACGGCGGTCATGGCGCCCAGGCCACTGAACAAGATAACCGGCGATTTCCCCATCAGCAGGGCCAGCATCACTATGCCGACCAGGATGCTGCCCATCAGCTTGACCCCCTGGAAGATGCCGCGCAGGGGCAGCGTCTTGCCGACCGGGGCGCGGCGGCTGATAAACAAAATGCAGTCGAGCACCGAGAAGCTGCCTAGCAACAGGAATAACAGGATCCAGATCTGGGCGATCGTCTCCATCAGGTGCAGGCTCTCGATATAACCCGCCAGCCAGATCTCGGCCTGGGCCAGCAGCACGGCGCCCTGCAAGGCAAACGCGAAGCGATCGAACATCTTCTGCTGCAACTGGGGCGGCAGCCAGACTTGCAGCCAGCGGCCGAGCTGCTTGGTCAGGACCACCAGCACATAACGGTGCAACACCAGGTGCAGCAGCAGAGAGGTCAGCAGAATAAAACCAACCGTCAGCGCCAGTGCCATGGGCCCGGTGGTCGTGATGCCTTGTGAGTTTAACCAGGCAAATAGTGACTCTCTCATGCCTTCATATCCTCTCTATGCTGCGGGGAGGGTTGCTGTGAATCGGTCAGACTACGGATCTGGCGACATATGTCAAATCGGCTGACAAATTAAACAGCAACGCCGGCTCATGGCCGGCGTTGCTGTCGGAAAGAGAGAGTCTCAGCCAACCAGCGCCAGGGCGTCACGGGCAATCACCAGCTCTTCATTGGTAGGCATCACCAGCGCCAGACGGCTGCCTTCGGCCGTGATGGGACCCTCGCCACCGAGCACGGCGGCATTGTTCGCTTCTTTATCTACCTTGAAGCCGAACAGGGCCAAGCGGTCCAGCACCATCTCACGCACCATGGCGGCGTTCTCGCCGATACCACCGGTGAACACCAGGGCATCGAGGCGACCGTCCATGGCGGCGGCATAGGCGCCGACATACTTGGCCACCCGGTAGGTGAACACATCCAGCGCCCGCTTGGCGCCGGCGTCGGTGGCATAGTTGCTGGTGACATAGCGGCAGTCGCTGCTCGCTTCGGTCAGGCCCAGCAGGCCGGACTCGCGGGTCAGCACATGGTTGATCTCGTCCACGCTGTAACCGAGCTGATCGTGCATGAAGAAGACCACCGCGGGATCGATGTCACCAGAGCGAGTCCCCATCGCCAGCCCTTCCAGCGGCGTCAGCCCCATGGAGGTATCAACCGACTCACCGTTGCGTACCGCACAGACGGAGGCGCCGTTACCGAGGTGGCAGTTGATGATGTTGAGCTCGGACAGCGGCTTGCCCAGTGCCTTGGCACTCTCTTCGGCAATGAAGCGGTGAGAGGTGCCGTGGGCGCCGTAGCGGCGGATGCCGTGCTCGCGATAGAGGTGATGGGGCAGCGCGTAGAGGTAGGCCTCTTGCGGCAGCGTCTGGTGGAAGGCGGTGTCGAACACGGCCACGTTCTTCTCGGCCAGCGCCGGGAACACCTTCAATGCGGCGCGAATGCCGATCAGGTGGGCCGGGTTGTGCAGGGGCGCGAACGGAATGGCGGCTTCGATACCGGCGATGACGGCATCATCGATGCGCACCGAGCGGGAGAACTGCTCGCCACCGTGCACGATGCGATGGCCGATGGCCACCAACTGCTCGGCCAGAGAGGGATCCTGGGGCAGGATCTGGTCCACTATGTGGTCGAGGGCCGCCTGGTGAGCGGCACCCGCCCCCAGCATGGCTTCACCCTTGACTCCGTGGAGTTTCCATTTGATACGGGCATCATCCAGATTGAAGCATTCGGCCAGGCCGGACAGCATGTCCTCGCCTGTTGTGGCATCCATGACGGCAAATTTCAGGGAAGAGCTACCGCAGTTAAGGATCAGTACCAACTTGCTCATCGTCTACATCTTCCTGTGAGCCGGCGTTACGCCGACAGTGTCGTGTCATCCGCGAGGGATGGGATTTCCCCTGCCGGGGGCTTATGGCCGCAGGAAAGTGCGCCCAATTTTTCAATGCAGTGAGTGCCTGGCGCACTCATCGACTCTTCAAGGGGGACAAGCCACCGTTCTTCGGAACCGGCCTCGTCGTGGGCGGGAGCCTGGCCCCCGCACTGCTGACTAGCACGCTGTCAGCAGATCCTTGTGAACCTTGACCACCAACTTTTTCACCTTGGCGGGGGTGGTCAGGGTACAGAGAGGGCGATGCAGTTCTCCCGGCCAGAAGATGGCAAAGTCGCCGGGCTGCAACGCCAGATAACTGGTCTGTTCGTCATCGACGAACCAGAGATCGGGATGGGGGTGATCGGCGCCGTCATTGACGTAGGCATGAGGCCCGACGCCGATCCACTCCTCACCACGCAGCAGCAGCTGGATATCCAGATACTGTTCATGAAACTCACCTCGGCGCGCGGCGACGGGCTCCGTCAGCTCCTCGCTCACCAGGCAAAACAGCCGCAATCCATCGATTTCGGTCTTGCCAAGGGGCGCATTCAGCCAGTGCGCGACCTCTTTCACCACCTCGGCCATGATGCGGGCCAGCGGGGTGGGCAAGGGGGTGCGTTGTAAGGTTTCCAGACTGCCGGTGATCATGAGATGCGCATCCTTAGGTGTATTCGCCTTCTATCTTTGCCTGCCAATGAAAAAGGACCCGTTAAAGGTCCTTGTCTAGCGCCGTCTGCCATCCATGCAGACCGAGAGGAGTCAGGGTCATCCGGTTGGTGCCGAACCACTGTTGCACAGTCGCCCGTGACTTGCCAAGGGATACCCGCTCACTCACCCGATGATCGTACCAGCTGAAACAATATTATTCACTACTCGATTGCCAGCAACTTTGACCAGGCGCAAAAACGGGAGCCTAAGCTCCCGTTTTTTTAGTGTGCCGCCTGATTCATTGCACCTTGCTGGCATTCTCGACCGGCTTGGCGTACATGGCGCGCCAGATGGCCTTGTGCTCCTCGGGCACCTCGGACTGGCGGGTCAAGAATGCCGCCTGCTCCAGGGTGTTGGCCTTGTTGGGCACATCTGCCGCCAGGTAATTGCCGGGGAAGAGGCGATAGTTGCCCCAGATGGCCTTGTCGATCAGCGCCGCCAGCTGATCCGGGTCCTCGAAGCCCTCGGTGATGGGCGCACCAAAGGCGACATGGACCCGCCCCTTCTGGCCGACGATACCGGCCACTATGCTCTCGATATCCTCAAACTCGCCCTTCTCGTAGCTGCCGTTGACGGACTTCTCGTAGAGCTCGCGCGCCTTGGCCTTGTCGGTGGGATCCAGCTCGTAGCTGATGCTGACCGGCACTATGTTGAGGCTGCGCATGTAGTCGGCGAACGGGATCTTCTGCTTCTTGCCATCGACGTAGAACATCTTGAGGATGGCCGGATCCGTCTTGTCATCCCCATTCTTGGCGCGCCCTTCCCGCTGGGCTATCCAGATGGAGTGCCCCTCGTGCACCGACTGACCGATGTAAGCCGACAGCTCGCCCAGCACCTTCATCATCTCTCGCGGCCCCTTGGCGGAGCGCTTGACGATGAAGCTCTTGTTGAGCTTCATCAGCTCGGTGGCGCAGGGTTTGCGCAGCAGGTTGTCACCGATGGCGATGCGCACCGTCTCGAAGCCATGGGTATGCAGCCCCCAGTTGACGAAGGCGGGATCCATGGCGATGTCCCTGTGGTTGGAGACAAACAGATAGCCCTGCCCCTGCTTGAGGTGCTCGATGCCGGAGAAGGTCACCCCCTTGGTGGAGCTGCCTATCATGCGGTTCATGTAGCGAGTCACCCCCATCTGCACCTGGTGCACTGTGGTGACATGGCGCCACTTGCTGCGCAGGAAGTAACGGATCAGCGGGCGCAGCGCCCAGCCGAACCAGTTCATCAGCGCGCCGAAACGGTACTTGGCGATGGCACCGATGAACTCATCGTCCTGGATGAGACGCTCAATGGCCGCGGGAACTTCGTCATCATGATAGGGGCGAATGTCTGCGAATCTGTCTACTTCTGTCACCGGTTCCGCCTTACTTGAGAGGGAGGCTGGCCAAAGAGTCGGCCAAAATTCAGGGCGCAATTTTACACACTTTTACCCCGAGGACTATGCCACAAAGAGTGATATGCGATCTGACCGGCATCAAGACAAGGGCAAGGAGGCTAACAAGAGAGTCAATTGATAACAGTTTTCATCGAAATGTCGGTGGGCAGCCAACCCACCGCCGCCAACGTCAGGAGGATGAGTCCAGCGCCCAGGCCACCGCGGCCTCGGCGTGAAGAGCCGCCGTGTCGTAGAGCGGCACTCTGGTGTGCTCCGGGCCGACCAGCAGGGCTATCTCGGTACACCCCAGGATCACCGCCTCGGCCCCCGCCGCCGCCAGCTCCCCGATGATGGCCAGATAGTCAGCCCTGGATGCCTCTTTTATCTCACCCAGACAGAGCTCCTCATAGATGATGCGGTGCACCCTCGCCTGGGCCGCCGCCGTTGGCACCAGCACCTTGAGTCCAAACTTGTCCCGAAGGCGCCCCTTGTAGAAATCCTGCTCCATGGTGAAGCGGGTGCCAAGCAGTCCCACTGTGCCGATGCCATCTTCAATCAGCCGCAGGGCGGTGGCATCGGCGATATGCAGCAGAGGAATATCCACGGAGGCTGCTATCTCGTCGGCCACCTTGTGCATGGTATTGGTGGCGATCAGCAGGCAGTCGGCCCCGCCCGCTTGCAGACTCTGGGCCGCCTTGCCGAGCAGCCGGGCGGTGGCGGGCCAGTCTCCGGCGTGCTGCAACCGCTCTATCTCGGCAAAGTCGACGCTGTTGAGCAGCACCCGCGCCGAATGCAGGCCCCCGAGCCGCCCCCTGACGCCGCGATTGAGCGCCTGATAATAGCTGAGGCTCGACTCCCAGCTCATGCCCCCTAACACACCTATGCATTTCATTCGCTCGCCTCTCCTCTCGCGCCGCCTCGCCCTCTGGGTTGCGGTGCGTTATACGGACAAAAAAGGCCCCGCAGGGCCAGCAACAAAACAGATTGCTTTCAGAGCCTAGATCCAGATCATCAGCACGCAGGCCGCCGTGGCGATCCCCATGCCGAGGTTAAAACGACGCCAGCCGCGGGCCGTGTGAATGAAGCGGCGCACCTGGGCACCAAACAGTACCCAAAATGCTCCTGTGTAGAGACCGGTCAGGAAGAAGATGCCCAGTACCCAGAACGCCGAGGGCCAGTAGGCCTCCCCCGCCAGGGTGAAGCCGCTGATGGCGGAGAGCGCCATCATCCAGGCCTTGGGATTGAGCAGTTGCAACAGGGCGCCCTGATGGGCCGGGATCAGCGGCCGGTTCCCCTCGGCGGGGCCATTGGCCGTCGCCACCTTGTAGGCCAGCCACAACAGATAGAGGGAGCCAGCTACCTTGAGCGCCTCGTGAAGCAGCGGCACCCGCTCAAATAACACCCCCAGGCCAAGGGCTGTGGCCAGGATCATCAGATTGATGCCCCCCACCACCCCCACCAGCAGTGGCACGCTGCGGCCAAATCCCTGAGCGGCCCCGGCACTGGTGAGCAGCATGTTATTGGGACCCGGCGTACCACAAGTGATCA
This sequence comes from Aeromonas rivuli, assembly GCF_000820045.1. GTDB lineage: Bacteria > Pseudomonadota > Gammaproteobacteria > Enterobacterales > Aeromonadaceae > Aeromonas > Aeromonas rivuli. The sequence goes on from NZ_CDBJ01000032.1 coordinate 64,559, forward strand.
ATGCAAAACCCGCCAGGGGCAACAACCAGTTCAGATCCATCTCAACCTCTTTTGATACCAACAACCCGATATGGGGCAAGGCTTCTAATATGCAGAGCCTCTGCCCTGACGACAAGGCTGGCAATGCATTTCTTTGCATGCTTGATCAGGCAGCCATCAATACCAGAGCATCACCACGCACAGGGCGGTGAGCGCCCCCAGGCTGCCATTGAGGCGGCGCCAGCCTCGGTCCGAGTTGATCCAGCGACTGAGCTGATGACCGAACAGCACCCAGACAAAGCAGACCGGCAGCCCCGCCATGGGGAAGACGGACATGATGCCCCACATACTCGCCCAGTAGTCGCTACCCGGCAGGCTGAACAAGCTGATGGCGGAGATGCCCATCATCCAGGCCTTGGGGTTGAGGAACTGGAAGCCCAGCCCTTCCAGCAGGGTCAGCGGGCGGGCGCGCCTGGCCGGATCGCCGGGCGCACCGGCCACGGCGATGCGCCAGGCCAGCCACAGCAGATAGAGGCTGCCCAGCACCTGCAGGCTCAGCTTGAGCAGGGGCCAGCGCTCGAACAGCGGGTAGAAGCCTAGCGCCAGCACCAGCTGCAATACTGGCTGGCCGACCACCACACCGAACAGGTGTGGCAGGGTACGGCGTACCCCGAAGTTGGCGCCGGATGCCGTCAACATCAAGTTGTTGGGCCCCGGGGTGCCGCAGGTGAGCAGGGCAAAGCCAAACAGGGTGGCATACCATTCAATGGTCATGAGGTGACTCCTTTCTTGCCACATTGTATCGGTACAATGTGAGCTTGTGGGTTGTGAACAGGCTGAATATCACGCTATATTGACCATACAAATGGATCAATGGATTTATTGTCACCATGACAATCTGGACGCCCAAGCTCTCGACCTTCGAAGGCCCCCTCTACCTCAAGCTGGTCAAGGCCATAGAACAAGCCATCGACAACGGTGAGCTGACTCCCCACACCCGGCTGCCCACCCACCGGGCGCTGGCCGACAGGCTGGGAGTCACCGTTGGCACCATCACCCGCGCCTATGGCGAGGCGGAGCGGCGTGGCCTGCTGGCGGCCAAGGTGGGACATGGCACCTGGGTCAAGGGCAACGATGCCGCCAGTGACTGGGTGATCCGCAACGAGGAGGAGGGACGCATCGAGCTGTGGCAGAACCTGCCGGTCCAGCTCGATCGGGCCGCTATCTTCCGTCCCTTGATCGAGTCCCTGGCCGGGGGAGATCTCAATAGCCTGCTCGGCTATGACAAGGAGGCGGGGCGGGTGGATCAGCGCCAGCTGTTCGTCGACTGGCTGGGGGAGCAGGGCATAGCGGGCAGCGAGGAGCGGCTGCTGTTCAGTCACGGCGCCCAGCACGGCATCATGCTGGCCCTGCTCGCCACCGGCTGTGTGGGTGAGACCATTTTATGCGAGGGGCTCAGCTACCCGGGCCTGCTCGGTAACGCGCGCCAGCTCAAGAATCAGGTGGTAGGGCTCGCCATGGACGAAGAGGGACTGTTGCCCGAGGCGCTGGAGGCGGCCTGCCGCCAGCGTCGTGCCAAGCTGCTCTACCTGACCCCTACCCTGCAAAATCCCACCACGGCCATCATGAGCCTGGCCCGGCGCGAGGCCATCATCGCCCTCGCCCGCCGTCACGACCTGCTCATCATCGAGGATGACGTCAACGGCCTGCTGCCCGAGACACCGCTGACGCCCCTGGTCAACCTGGCGCCGGAGCGGGTCATCTACCTCGGCAGCCTGGCCAAGATTGCCTGCGGGGGGTTGCGGGTCGGCTTCCTGCTCGCACCACCCGCCCTGCGTGCCGCCTTCGCCCAGGCGATGCGGCTCTCGAGCTGGATGGTCAGCCCGCTGCTGATCGAGCTGGCCTGCAAGCTGGTCAGTGAACGCCAGGTGATGGCCCTCATCGCCCAGCAGCGCCAGGTGCTGACCCGGCGCGGCGAGCTGCTTCGCCACCTGCTGCCGGGCGCGTGCTGGCAGCCCGGCTCCATGCATGCCTGGCTCCCCCTGCCAGAACCCTGGCGCAGCCAGGAGTTTGCGCAGGCCGCCGACGCCCTCGATGTCGGGGTCGCGAGTGGTGAGCACTTTGCCGCCGGTCAGTTTGCGGCCCCTCAGGGGGTACGCCTGAGCCTGAGTCAGCCAGCGACCGATGCCAAGGTGGCAGAGGGACTGGATCGCCTCGCCGGGCTGCTGCGCGCTGCCCCCCCTGCAAACTCCTTGCTATAGTCAGTGGCCGTTCAACCCGCTGTGCACCCTGCCTTTCCGCAATCGCCCTCCGTGCGAGTCGATGGTGTTCAGCACGATGCGCTCGACGGAGAGCCCATGCATGTGACCCGCATTCCCCTCTTGCTCATCAGCCTGTTGCTGGCCGGTTGCGCGATGCCCGCCCGCCAACAACAGCTGGAGCAGGTCATCGGTGGCCTGGATAACGAACTGCAACGGCTGGAAGAGCAGCTCGCCGCCATGAACAGCCTCCATTATCAAAAAGCGATAGATGCACCGCTCACTCTGCGCCAGGCGCTGACGACCCAGACAGCAGGCCCCCAGGGCCTGATCCCGGTGCGGCAAACCCTGGTAGATGGCCCACGGCTGAGCTACGACTACCGCCTGCCCCACGGGGTGACGACTCTCCCCCTCGGCAATCCTTGCCTGGATTACGAGTTTGAGCTGCGCCATCTGGGCCTGCTCGGCCAGCTCGCGCTGCGCTGGCAGGGAGCCAGCGGCCAGGGAGAGCGGCTCATCAACCAGCGTGACTGCCCCTTCTCGGTCAAGGGGCCCGGCCTGCAATAACGCCGGGGTCAGCGGCGCGACCAGCCGCGCAGAGGATCAAAAAAGGGTTGGCCACCGGCCAACCCTTTTTCACCACGAGTGGCCCGTCCTAGAGCAGACCACGCAGCAAGATGCCGCCGATCAGCAGTGGGGCGACCAGCCGCCAGCACCAGAGCAACGCGAACCGCGCCAGCGGATGGGCGCCGTCGGGCAGCATCTTGTCCCCCAGTCGCCAGCCGAGCAGCAGGGTCAGCACCAGGCCAAACAGCGGCATCATCAGGTTGGAGGTGAGGTAGTCGAGCAGCTCGAACAGCGTCTTGCCAAACAGGGTCGCCTCGGACCAGATCCCGAAGGAGAGGCTGACCGGCACCCCGGTCGCCATGATCATCAGGGTCAGCACCAGGCAGGCGCTGCGCCGCGACCAGCCCCACTCCTCGCAGGTGAACCGCACCAGATGCTCCAGCATGGAGATGGAGGAGGAGAGCGCCGCCACCAGCAGCAGCAGGAAGAAGACCAGGGCCAGGCCCTGGCCAAAGGGCAGCTGGTTGAACACCGCAGGCATGGTCATAAAGGTGAGGCCCGGGCCCGCGCTCGGATCGATGCCGGTCGACGCCAGTGCCGGGAATATCATCAGACCGGCCAGCACCGAGATCAGGCTGGCCAGGGTGACCACCCAGACCCCGGAGCGCAGCACGCCCTGACTGTTGGGCAAATAGGCACCATAAGTGGTATGCACACCGAGTCCGATAGAGAGGGAGAAGAACGCCAGCCCCAGGGCGTCGAGCACACTCTCGCCGCTCAGCTTGCTGAAGTCCGGCAGCAGCAGCTGGCGCACCCCGGCCATGGAGCCGGGCAGAGAGAGGCCGACCACCACCAGCAGCAACATCATGATGAACAGCGCCGGCATCATCCAGCGCAGCGCCCGCTCGACCCCTTTCTGGATACCGCCCTGCACGAACCACCAGGTGAGACCCGCAAACACCAAGTGGGTCAGCGCCGGCCACCATGGATTGCTGACATAACCGTTGAACAGGGCCGTCAGCGCCTCGCCCTCGCTCAGGTTGAGGCGGCCCATGGCCGCCAGCCCCACATAACCGACCGTCCAGCCCCCCACCACGCTGTAGAAGCTGTAGATACAAAAGCCGCACAAGATGCCCATGTAGCCCATCCAGCGCCAGTTAGGCCCGACCAGCTTCTTGAAGGCGCCGAGCACCCCACGCTGGCTCTGGCTGCCGAGCAGGGTCTCCCCCACCAGCACGGCCACCCCCAGGGTGAAACTGAACAGCAGAAACAGCAGCAGGAAGGCGCCGCCGCCATTGGTGGCGGTCACATACGGAAACTTCCAGATAGCGCCGAGACCTATCGCCGTACCGGCGGCGGCCAGCACATGACCGAGACGAGAAGACCACTGCACCTGGCTCATACCAACTCCCTTGAGGACAACATGATTGACTCCATGATGGACAAATAACAAAAAGGGCCGCCCTGAGGCGACCCTTGCAATGAAATCCGGATAACTGATGTCTGCAAGCTCACCCCTTTAGTCGGCGCGACTAAATCGACCAAACCGAACCAGACGAAGTGACATGGGATAGAGACCATCGAGAAAACGAGGCGACAGCCTAAACCATGGCAAGGCAAGTTGACAGATCCAGTCAGTGTTTTTGCACTGAATTAGTTGAAAATTATACTTTCATCCATTTGAGCAGTATTTGATCGAGTCGTGCTACCCAAAACCAGCCGTTCCTCTGGCGACCCCTTAACCAGGCCATTGGCGCCCAGCCGCGTCGACTGGCTCAACCCGGTCTTGACGCGCCTCCTCACACCAGACCGCGGATCAGGATGCCGCCGATCAGCAAGGGGGCGAGCCAGCGCCAGCAGCCGAGCAACACGCGTTGCCAGGAGAGCGTCAGCCCCCGGGGCAGGATTTGCCGCCCCAGTTTCCAGCCAAGCAGCAGGGTCAACCCCAGGCCAAACAGCGGCATCAGCACGTTGGAGGTGACAAAATCGAGCAACTCGAAGATGTTGCGGCCAAAGAGGGTGATCTCGGACCAGGGGCCGAAGGAGAGGCTGACCGGTATGCCACCCACCATCACCAGGGCGACTATCAGGGTGCAGCTGGCGCGGCGGCTCCAGCCCCAGCTCTCGCTGACGAAGCATTGCAGGTGCTCGAGCAGCGAGATGGCCGAAGAGAGCGCCGCCACCACCAGCAAGGCGAAGAAGACGGTCGCCAGCCCCTGGCCGAAGGGCAGCTGCTGGAACACCGCAGGCATGGTCATGAAGGTGAGACCCGGCCCCGCCGCAGGATCGATGCCAGTCGCCGCCAGCACCGGGAAGATCATCAAGCCGGCCAGCACGGCAATCAGGCTCGCCAGCAGCACCACCCAGAGGCTGGAGCGCCCCACCCCTTCACTGTCGGGCAGATAGGCGCCATAGGTGGTGTGAATACCAAGGCCGATGGAGAGGGAGAAGAAGGCCAGACCCAGGGCGTCGAGCACCCCGTTCATGCCGAGCTTGCTAAAATCCGGCAGCAGGAAGTGGCGTACCCCATCCATGGCACCGGGCAGGGTCAGCCCCACCACGGCGAGCAGCATCATCATCAGCAGCAGACTCGGCATCATCCAGCGCAAGGTTCGCTCCACCCCTTTTTGTACCCCGCCCTGTACACAGCACCAGGTGAGCGCGGCAAACAGCAAGTGAGTCAGCAGTGGCCAGACGGGATCCCCCACATAGTCATTGAAGCGGGCGGTCAGCGCGGCGCCATCCCCACTGTTGAGGCTGCCGGCCAGTGCCATGCCGGTGTAACCCAGGGTCCAGCCTCCCACCACGCTGTAGAAGCAGAAGATGAGCAGGCTGCAGAGCAGGCCCATGACCCCGAGCCAGCGCCAGCGCTTGCCGAGCAGGCTGGCCAAGGCACCCACCACACCGCGCCGACTCCGGCTGCCGAGCAGGGTCTCCCCCATCAGCACGGCCACCCCCAGGGTGAAGCTGAACAGCAGGAACACCAGCAGGAAGGCGCCACCGCCGTTGGCCGCTGTGACATAGGGAAACTTCCAGATGGCGCCGAGGCCCACCGCCGAACCTGCGGCGGCGAGAATGTAACCCAGCCGGGATGACCATTGGGACTGCTGCATATGAACTCCGGGGTCGAGGCCAGGGCCCACAGGGCCGCTGGCGAAAAGCGGCGGCCAGAGTAAGGGAGGGGCTGCGCAATCACAATCAACAAAAACGGGTATAAATTCGATTTATTAGCACACTTCACCAATAAAATTCAGATTTAATTGCTTTGCTGCTAACAAACAAAAACCGGAGCACATTTGCTCCGGTTTTGACCTGCCATGACAGGGGCTGCAGGCTTAGATCACGCCCAGCTCGCGCAACCGCTCCATCAGATAACTGTGAGCCGTGTGGCGCTCTGAAAGCACCACATCCGGACGCGGATGCAGGAACAGCGGCAGAGAGATCCGTGACCTGTTGGCGCTGCCGCCAGCCGGATTGATGACGCGATGGGTGGTGGAGGGGTAGTAGCCGGCGGACGCTTCCTGCAGCATGTCACCGATGTTGATGATCAGGGTGCCAAAGTCGCAGGGCACATCCATCCACTCCCCATCGGACCCCATCACCTGCAGACCGGGCTCATTGGACGCGGGCAAGATGGTGAGCAGGTTGATATCTTCATGGGCGGCGGCGCGAATGGCGCCCGGTGCTTCGGTGCCATCGAAGGGTGGATAGTGCAGCACCCGCAGCAGGGTCTTATGGCTCTCTTCTATCATGGAGGAGAGCGGGCAGCTGTAGTTGGCGGCTATCTCACCCGGCGTGTACTGCTCGACCCACCCCAGCAACTCGGCGGCCAGGTTGTTGGCCAGCTGGTAGTACTCCATGGCTTGCGCCTTCAGCTCCTCGGGCATCTGGCCCCAGGGATAGAGGTGGAAGTACTCCTTGATGTCCTTCTGGCTTTGGCCTTTGGCCACCTCGGAAACCGACGGCGGGAAGTAGCCATCCTGAGTCTCCCGGTTAAACAGAAAGTCCTGTTTCTGTTCGCTCATGAAGAAGCGATACCAGTTGTCGTAAATTCCCTGCACCAGTTCCTTGGGGATAGGGTGATTGGTCAGCACACCGAAGCCGGTGGTACGCAGGGATTCGGTGAAGCGCTGGGCGGCGTCTGGCGCCCGGTAGTCGACGGTCAGGACTTTCATGGTTGCTGTTGCACTGCTGTTAAAAAGTGGCCGCAAGTTTACCCCCATGTGACCGGTAAGAAAAGGTTTGCCGACCACCTCATCGCAGCGTCCGCTCCCACAGGCCGATCCGCCCTGGAAAACCGTCCAGCCCCCTCTTGTCCCCGGACGAACCGGCTCCTAGAATGCGCCATCTGATGACATGCCCGCAATGCGGCGCAGCAAGGAGCGTTTGGATGATGAAACAGACACTGGCCAAGGGGCTTGTCGTTGGTTGTTGCCTGTTACTGGGCGCCTGCAGCAGCCTCTCCCAGGAGGAGTGCGCCGCCATGAGCTGGTATAACCAGGGCTTTGCCGATGGCGAGCAGGGCAAGGGACCGGATGCGAGCAAGGCTTATGGCGCAAGCTGTGGCGAATATGGCATCAAGGTCGATCAGGGGGAGTGGCAGCGGGGTTATAAAAAGGGACTCGAGCTTTACTGTATCCCCGAGCTGGCCTATCGCAAGGGACGAGATGGGGAGGAGTACCGAGGGGTCTGCCCCAATGACGAGACCTTCCTGCGCCAGTTTGAACGGGGCCACCAGGAGTACCAGCTGGCCGCCCGCCTCAATGAGCTGGCCAATGCCATCTCGCAAAACGAGCAAGACATCTATCAGCTGGAACAACTGATCCGCAAGGAGAACGACAGTGCCCAGCGTGACAGCTACCGTTATCAACGGGAGCGCGCCATACGTCGCGACAGGGCCCTGCGCGACGAATACAGCCGGCTGCGCTATCCGCCCCGGGTGATCGAGTTCAAGCTGTAAGTTCGCAGCACCCATGGCGCCGAGCCCGATGCGCTCTGGCCACAGCCCCATGAGAAGAGGCCGATGCACTGCATCGGCCTCTTGCTATCAAGGGTCAAGCTGGCGCAACTAAAGCACCCAGCGCGCCAGGCCCAGGGCGATGCCATCCTCGTTGTGATCCGCGGTGACCTTGTGAGCCAGCCCCTGGATCTGCGGCGCCGCGTTGCCCATGGCGACCGCCAGCCCTACCTGTTCGAACATGCTGATGTCGTTGTTGTTGTCGCCAAAGGCCACCACCTCGCTCATGGCGATCCCCTCCCCCGCCGCCCACTGGGCCAGCCGGTTGCCCTTGCTGCAACCGGGCTTGACCAGCTCGACCGCATAGGGCGCCGCCCAATCCTGGGTGAAGGGCAACCCTTCGATCACCCGACTGGCAAAATCGTGCAGGTGAGCGGGCTCCTGGCTGAACAGCTCCAGCTTCCACACCTCGGGCTGGGCCAGCAATTGGGCACTGCTCTGGGGCAGGAACTGCACTCTATGCTGCTCCTCCACGCTGGCCGACCAGCTGCGCACCCGGGTGACATAAGGCTCGCAACCCAGGTGGCCAATCCCCTGGGAGAGGTGAGCCAGGGCTTCGACCTGCTCCTCTGCCATGGCGGCCAGCAACGTGGCCAAGGGGTCCTTGGCAAGGGGATCCCCGCTCAGGATGCGATCCCCGAGCGGATCGTAGAGATAGGCACCATTGCTGCAGATGATGGGAGTATCCAGCCCCAGCTCATGATGGAAGGGACGCGCCGTCATGAAGTGTCGGCCCGTGACCAGCAGCACCTTGATGCCCTGGGCACGCGCATCGGCCAGCGCCTGCCGGGTCGCGCTCGAAATCTGGTGATCCCGGGTCAACAGCGTGCCATCCATATCGAGCGCTATGGCTCTGTACTGCGTCATATTCCCTCCAAACAGGCGAAACAGAAGAGGGGATAAATTCCCAGAGTCGCCCCCGGGATGCAAGCCCCATCAGGCCTGAGGGGCCCATTCTGTGATCTGTCTGTCCCGGTTTGCCCGGCGACGCAGAGCATAGAAACCCAGCGCACAGAGCACAGAGCAGGCCGCCGCCAGATAGAAGGGCCACTGATTGCCCGCCAGCAGCACCAGGCTGCCCAGCACCACGGCGACAATTTCACTGCTCACCGCCAGACCACGGTAGAGCCCCATGGCCTGGCCCTGCTGTTCGGCCGAGCTGCGATTGGAGATGGCCACCGAGGTCGCCAACTCCCCCAGGCTCATGCCGATACCGGCGGGAATGAAGGTGAGCGCCAAGCCCCACCATTGACTCGGCAGGATGAACATCAACATGCCCACCGCCATCAGCAGATGACCCACTATCCCCAGGGAGCTGCCGCGCCAGTGTCGCGAGAGCCAGCCCCCCAGCCAAGAACCCAACATCAGCGGCACGCTCACCAGCACGGCCCCTTGCGCCAGTTGCGCCGGATCCCAGGTCAGCTCTTCCACCAACCAGACATTGAAGTAACTGAAGTAGAGTTGCACTGCGCCATAGCTCATCAGGGTCAAGGCGAAGTAAGGCAACAAGGCGGGTGCGAGCAGCAGGGCGCGATTCGACAGGCGCGGCGCCGTGGCAGCCTCAGGCAGTGGAGGCCGGTTGGGCAATAACCAGAGGGCGAGCAGCAAGTTGGCCGCGGTCATGGCCACCGCCAACCAGGCCGCCACGCTGTAATCCCCGGAGATGACGGCGGCATAACCCCCAATCATGGGACCCAGCACCCAACCCAGATTCATGCCGATATTGATCATGGAGAAGTTGCGGGCCTTGGTCTTGGTCGTGCTCATGTCCGCCGCCATCGCCTGCACGATGGCGATATCACCATTGAAGAAGCCTTCCAGCACCCGGCTGAGCAGCAAGATCGGCAGGGATCGCCAGGCGATCCCCAGTGCCATCAAGGCATAACCCGCCAGGACACCGACCAGACAGACCATCAGAATGGGTTTGCGGCCATAGCGATCCGACAATAGACCCAGCAAAGGCGCCCCCAGCAACTGGAACAGGGGGTAGAGCCCCATCACGACCCCCAGCCACACCTTGCGGCTCCAGTCCGAGGCGTCAGGGGCCAGCATGCCTTGCGCCGGATCCAGCATCAGGGGCGCCAACACCGGGGAGGGCAAGCTAAAGCCTGCCACCGCCAGGGTCACCGTCATCACCAGCACCCACAGACTCACCTTGTCTCTGCGGCTCTCCATCGCACTCACCATTAAGTAAAGTTATAAGTTTATTTATACTGCTGAGCAGGGCATGTTTTGTAAAGTGAATTATTGATTTAAAAAATCACTCTACCCATAATGACCCTATGAGTACCGGCGCAGATGAGCGACTCAGGCAGCAACGCCTGGAAAAGACCGCCCTCAGAAGCCGTTGCAGATAACAGCGGGTAACCCATGAACGCCAGCACCGACAAGATACTTCACCTGTTAAAAACCCAAGGCCCCCAGAGCGCTGCGGCCCTCGGCGAGCAGTTGCAGATGACCTCCATGGGTGCCCGCCAGCACCTGCATGCCATGGAGAACGACGGCTGGGTGACCTTCAGGGATGAGGCCCGGGGACGGGGACGGCCGAGCCGGCTCTGGCTGTTGACCGAACAGGCCTGGCAGCGCTTCCCGGATGGCCATGGCGAGCTGACCCTGCGTCTGATTGACACGGTGCAACAGCTGTTTGGGGAGAGTGGGCTGGACAAGGTGATTGCCGAGCGTGAGCAGCAGCAACTGGGACGCTATCGGGCGCAGCTGGCCGGGCTCTCCTTGCCCGAGCGGGTGGTCGAGCTCGCGGTCTTGCGTACCCGGGAAGGCTATATGGCCGAGGCGAGCAAAGAGGAGGATGGCAGCTGGCTATTGTGGGAGAGTCACTGTCCTATTTGTGTCGCGGCGCGGGGTTGCCTGGGTTTTTGTCGCAGCGAACTCGCCATCTTCGCCGAGTTGCTGGCCCCGGCCCGGGTCGAGCGGGAGCAATATCTGCTCAGCGGCGATCACCGCTGCCTCTATCGCATCAGCCCCCCGGCTCACACTGCGGCCCCTGAGCAGTAAGCCGTTGAGCCGAGCCAGCCAGCCCCGAGGCGACCAAAAACAACAAAGCAGGCGCCGGGAGGCCTGCTTTGTTGTTTGCTACGGACCGGTAAGCCCGCATCTGTCTGTCATGGCCCGATGAGGCGTGACGTCTTGTGGTGCTCGGAGTCCGGTTGAACTCGTCGCCGCAGGGGCTGGATGCTGCCACTGCCTGACCACCGTTTGATGAGTTCATATTACCCGGAGGCCCCGGGTGAGTGGTTGCGAAGAGTTGGTTATTTTCGATTGTTTTTGCAATGACTCACCCTTAATCTAGCCAAAGACAACAAAACATTGCGACAGGGTGACAAAGTATGCTGAAACTGGATCGTATCGACCGTCATATTCTGGAATTGATGCAGGAGAATGGTCGCATCAGCAACCTGGAACTGGCCGAGCTGGTCGGCCTCTCCCCCTCCCCTTGCTCACGACGGGTCAAGGCACTGGAGGATGCGGGCCTGATCGATGCCCATGTCACGCTGCTCAACGCCCGCCAGCTGGGGCTGACTCTCACCGCCTATATCCACATCTCCATGGACAGGCACACTCCTGAGCGATTCGAGAACTTCGATACCGCCATCTCGGCGCTGCCGGAAGTGCTCGAATGCGACCTCATCACCGGCAACGATGCGGATTACCAGCTCAAGGTGGTGGTGCGCGACATGGAGCACTATCAGCACTTCCTGCTGGACAAGCTGACCCACATTCCCGGGGTGACCGGGGTACGATCCAGCTTCGTGCTGCGCCGCATCAAGCAGAAGACGGCGCTGCCCCTGAACCACCTGGGCTGAGGCTGACAAGCCGCTGATGACGATGCAACATCATGAAGAAGAGGAGGCCTGGGCCTCCTCTTCGCTATTGATCTCCCCTTGACCGGTCAGCTCGATGCCGCAGTGACATCCTCGACTTGCAGCAGCCAGCCTTCGGCGGCCTGGCGGGGCGCGCCACTGAGCACCAATCGCTCATCCGTCTGGGCGGCTTGCCCCTGGGGCAGCTCAACCAGCAGGCTGTCCGAACCGGTATCGAATACCCAGCGCCTCTCCCCAAGGGATTCTATCAAGTAGCCTTCCATCTCGACCTCGGATTGGGCGTGCCACAGCGGCTCCACCGGATCCCGGCTCTCGATGAAATCGGCCTGCACTCCAAAACTGGCTAGCCCCCATAGGATGGAGAGTCCGACCCAATGTTGCATTTCTGGTACTCCTCACGTGGGACTGATGGAGCCAGTATGCGAAGAGAAAAGTGAGCGCACCATGAACGATGGGGCAAACTGTTAACAGGATCGCGAAAAAAACCGACCAAAGCGGTCGGTTACGTCATTTTGTGATGGGGATCTCGCCTCACTTGGTGGCTTCCTCTGCCATGGCCGCCTCCCTTGGCTTATTCATCCACATGGCCAGCCCATGGTGATCGTCACAGATCCCCTCCTCACGCACCGCCTTGACACGGGTACCATCCTTGCAGATGGCGCGCCAGGCATCGGCATCATCTATCTCCAGAGGGCGGCTATGTTGACCCGTGCCGCCACAGGCCACCAGAAAGAGCCCCAGCAGGGGGGCCAATCTGCTTATCCTTATCATCCCTGAACTCCTCATCGTCTGATCTGACTAGCGTCCCAGCTGGCTCGAGATGCGATCGCACAGTCCCTTGAGCTGGGTCAGTTCAGCATCGTTCAAGTCCACCTGATTGCGCAAGTTGTCGGCCAGGCAGCTGGCGCGCACCTCGCCCTGCAAGGCGCGACCCGCCTCGGTCAGCACCACGCATTTTTGCCGTTCATCCTCGGCCGACACGCTGCGGGTGAGCCAGCCCTTGCTCTCCAGCCGTTTGACGATGGGGGTCAGGGTGCCCGCATCCAGCCCGGTATCCTGGCCAATCTGTTTGAGACTGACGCCATCCTCGGCCCAGAGGGAGAGCATCACCAGATACTGGGTGTAGGTGAGATCCAGCCGATCCAGCAGGGGGCGATATGCACGCATCACCGCATTGGAGGCGCTATAGAGTGCAAAACAGACCTGCTTCTTCAATTCGCTCATGACACTACCTCGCTGGCTATGCCGCCAGTATACCCGACATTACTCTCTACCCAAATATTTTGCACACAAAGTGGTTGTCAAAAGCCCGGTGCGGTATTAGCCTGAATTTACTTTGCACACAAATGAAAGCGAGACACCACCATGAAGAGCCTCTATCGCACCCAGGCACTGGCCCAGGCCGGTCGCAACGGTGAAGTTCACACCCAGGACGGCACACTGCAGCTGGCCCTGGCACTGCCAAGCGCCCTCGGCGGCAACGGCCAGGGCAACAACCCGGAGCAGTTGCTGGCCGCCGGCTATGCCGCCTGCTTCTCCAATGCCCTGCTCCATGTCGCCAAGGCCCTGGGAGCGCCGCTCGACACGGCTCCCGTCGCCACCACGGTCGATCTGCTGGCTCGCGCCGACGGTACCTTCACCTTCGCCATCGAACTGGACGTCACACTCACAGGCAGTCATGCCGAGCAGATAGTGCGTCAGGCGCACCAGACCTGCCCCTTCTCCAATGCTATGCGCGGCAATGTCGCCACTCGCCTGCTGCTCAACGGCCAACTGCTGGAGGAGACCAAATGAACCAGATCAGCCGCCAGATCCAACTGCTGCGCTACCCGTCCGGCCTGCCGAACCTGGCCGATTTCACCCTGACCGAGATCCTGCTGCCTCCTCTGCAAGAGGGCGAAGTCCAGGTCAGCAACCAGTGGCTGTCGGTGGATCCCTATATGCGGGGCCGCATGTCCCTGGCCAAGAGCTATGTGCCGCCCTTCGCCCTTAACAGCGCCCTCGACGGCGGTGCCATCGGCACCGTGCAGGCGTCGCGCCATCCCGATTTCAAGGTGGGTGACCGGGTGAGCAGCATGCTGGGCTGGCGAGACGCCTTCGTCGCCAAGGGGGAGCAGCTGACCCGGTTGCCCGCCACGGCGCTGCCATCCCAACTATTCCTCGGCGCCCTCGGCATGCCGGGCATGACCGCCTGGGCGGGCTTGCACAAGGTCGCCCGCCTGCAGGCCGGTGAGACCCTGCTGGTCTCGGCCGCTTCGGGCGCGGTCGGCACCATGGCGGTGCAGCTTGCCAAGCGGGCCGGAGCCCGGGTGATCGGCTCCACCGGCTCCGCCGACAAGGTCGCCTACCTCAAGACGCTCGGTGCAGATGCGGTGATCAACTATCGGGAGACGCCGGATCTCGACGCCGAGCTGGCCCGCCTCGCTCCGGATGGCATTCAGGTCTATTTCGAGAACGTGGGGGGCGCCATGCTGGACGCGGCCCTCAACAACATGGCACTGCACGGGCGCATCGTGCTGTGCGGCCTCATCGAGCAGTACAACAGCAATGGCCAAGGGAGCGGCCCGCGCAACCTGGCCCAGATGATCCGCAAGCGCATCCTGATGCAGGGGCTGCTGGTCTCCGATCACTGGCAACACTACGGGGACTTCCTGGCCGAGGCGATCCCCGCCTTCGAGGCTGGCGCCCTGCAGGCCGAGGAGACCATCAGCGAGGGGCTGGCCAGCATGCCGCAGGCCTTTATTGGGCTGTTCGAGGGCCGCAACACCGGCAAGATGCTGGTCAAGCTGGGCTGACAGCCAGCCACAAATCGAGGGGCACAGCGCCGGCAAGATGCAGATCAAGCTGGACTGACGGCCTGCCAGCCACAGTGGGGCCCCTGGCCGTGTATTTACCATCTGCCAAGCAGATGTGATATCGCGATAGCCATCTGATCGGCAGAGAGAGAAACGGCAAGCTACCGTGTCCCCGGGATCATCCAGCGGCAACTTGCGAAACGGGCCCATCCGTCCTAAGGTGGGCCCGTTTTTTATAGCGTCATCCCGTTTCGGCAAGGAGCTCTTCTTATGTCCACTCCCTATCCTCGCGTCGGGGTCGGTGTCATCCTCGTCAACCATCAGGGCCAGGTGCTGCTTGGCAAGCGCAAGGGGAGCCACGCCCCCTACTGGTCCATCGCCGGCGGCCACCTGGAGCTTGGCGAGAGCTTCGAGTCGGCGGCCATCCGGGAGGTGGCCGAGGAGACAGGCTTTCTCATCACCAACCCCAGCGTCATCGCCGTCACCAACAACCTGGAGACCTGGCGCGAGAGCGGACTGCACTACATCTCCGTCACCCTGCTGGCCGAGGTGGAGGGAGAGCCACAGCTGCTGGAGCCGGACAAGTGCGAGGGCTGGCTCTGGTGCGATCCCCGCGCGCTGCCCGAGCCCCACTTCGATGCCAGTCGCCAGTCCATCACCTGCTGGCTGGCCGGGCGCTGCTATCTACCCCAGCCGACAGAGTAACCCTCGCCTGCTGGTTGGCGGGGCACCGCCATCTGCCGCAGCCGGGCCAGCCGACCTAATC
>NZ_CDBJ01000032.1:79849-92617 GCF_000820045.1 Aeromonas rivuli
CCATCGCCTGCTGGCTGGCTGGCGGGACGCTGCTATCTGCCGCAACCAGGCCAGCCGACAGAGTGACCATCGCCTGCTGGCTGGCCGGGCGCTGCTATCTGCCGCAACCAGGCCAGCCGACCTAATCCCCATCGCCTGCTGGCTGGCGGGGCGCTGCTATCTGCCGCAACCAGGCCAGCCGACAGAGTGACCATCGCCTGCTGGCTGGCTGGTGCCTGCTACCTGCCGGCAAGCGCCTGAATCTGCTGGGCCCTCGCCCGCGCCCTTGTTATCTGCGATTCATGAAACTCTTGTATCATGCAGGTTTTATCAGGATGCGAGTTCAGGGATGACAGGGATTTTTCTGCAGTTTCTTTGGCTGGGTTGCACCAGCTTCGGCGGCCCGGCTGCTCACATTGGCTACTTCCAGCGCACCTTCGTCGAGCGGCTCGGTTGGCTCAGTCAAGCCGAGTTCGCCCAACAGCTGGCGCTGTGCCAACTGCTGCCGGGACCGGCCTCCAGCCAACTCGGCTTTGCCATCGGCCGCCACAGAGCCGGTCTGGGGGGCGCACTGGCGGCCTTTGTCGGCTTCACCTTGCCCTCCTTCCTGTTGCTGATCCTCGCCGCCCTGGGCCTGGGTCAGCTTGCGCAAAATCTCTGGCTGGACGCCGCCCTGCATGGCCTCAAGCTGCTGGTGCTGGTGGTGGTCGCCGATGCCGTGCTCAGCATGGCGCGTCAGTTCTGCAAAAGCGGCCTGACTCAAGGGATCATGGTGGCAACGGCGGCCGCGCTCTGGTGGCAGCCGGGTCTCCTCACCCAGTTGTTGATGATGCTGGCCGGGGCCCTGCTCTGTGCCCGTCTGGCCAAGGTCGCCGCCCCCCAGTCCACCCCCTGGCAGGGACCTCATTGGCCCAGCCTGATCCTGTTCACGCTGCTCTTCCTCGGATTGCCCCTGTTGGCCGGTTCAGAGCCGGGCCGCCTGGTTGCCGACTTCTTCCAGGCGGGCAGCCTGGTGTTCGGTGGTGGCCATGTGGTGCTGCCTCTGCTCGAGCAGAGCGCGGGCCAGGCCTTGAGCCCCAGCCAGTTCCTGACCGGTTACAGCCTGGCGCAATTGGTGCCAGGCCCCATGTTTACCCTGGCCAGCTATCTGGGGGCCTTGATGCTGCCACAGCAGGCGCTGCTCGGCGCGCTGCTCGCGACCCTGGCGCTCTTCCTGCCGGGCTTCCTGCTGCTCTGGGCCCTGAGTCCCTGCTGGCAGGCTCTGCTGGCCAGGCCCCGGCTGGCGGGGGGCGTCGCGGGTATCAACGCCGCCGTGGTGGGGCTGCTGCTGGCGGCCCTCTATCAACCCATCTGGCAGAGCGCGATACTGGCCCCGAGAGATCTCGCACTGGCCACAGTCGGCCTCTTCCTGCTGCGGGTGATGAAGCTGCCCATACTGGCTCTGGCCGCCCTGCTGCTCGGCTGCAGCCTGCTGCTGGCCTGACTTACTTGCCTGCCCCTGCTGTCCGGTTACAACAGGCTGCTGGCCTGACTTACTTGCTTGCCCCTGCTGCCCGGTTACAACAGGCTGCTGGCCTGAGTTACTTACTTGCCTGCTGCCCGGTTACAACAGGCTGCTGGCCTGAGTTACTTACTTGCCTGCTGCCCGGTTACAACCGGCTGCTGGCCTGATGTGTTACTTGCCAGCCCCTGCTGCCCGGTTACAACAGCCTGCTGGCCTGAGTCCGTCTCGCCACAGCGGCGCCTGCCCGACGCTGGGACTGGCTTTTCCATCGCCCATAAAAACGGCGACGCTGCCGGGCAGCGTCGCCGTTTTCATCTCTCGTCTGTACCCCTGCTAAGGTTCGTCGGCCTGAAAATCCAGGCTCAAACTATTGACGCAGTAGCGTTGCCCCGTCTCGGTCGGCCCATCCGGGAAGACGTGCCCCAGGTGGGACCCGCAACCGGCGCAGCTGATCTCGACCCGCTTCATGCCGTGGCTGCCATCGTTGCGGTAATCCACCCTGCCGTCGAGGGCTCTGTCGAACGAGGGCCAGCCACAACCGGCATCAAACTTGGCACTCGAGGGGAAGATCACCTGTTTGCAGCAGGTGCAGAGGTATTCACCACTCTTGCGGTTGTGCAGCAGGGCGCCGCTGTAAGGCTGTTCAGTGCCCCGCTCCCAGCAGACATGGAACTGCTCGGGGCTTAAAGTGTTGCGCCAGTTTTCAGGGTTATTTTCACTCAAATCTTGCCTCCACGGCGCAGGGTCTGTGAGACAGGGGCCACAGCATAACCAGCCAACGCCCCCGACTCCACCCCACAAAATATCCGGAAAAGCGAGATTGTGATCCCCTTGGCAGATAAAACCGCTGATCCCGCTGATCTGCCAGGGTCAACCTACCGGGATTCAGGGAGCATGATGACCCACAGGGTCGAGTGGCGGACTGACTCGTTCCAGCAGTTTGAGGGCGTGAGCCCGCCCCACGGCAACTTGACGCTTGATGTCATCGGGCAGGAAGGGCAAGCCATCATTGGTGGCCGTGTCTATGGTCTGCACCCACTCCATCCCCTCCCCCGGGGGCGGCAGACGGAACTGGATGTCATAACCACTGGCATTGAACAGCACCAGCCAACGCTCCCCCTCCTCATCCAGAGAACCAATGTCCATGGCGAAGGCTTGGCCCATGGGCGCCTGCCAATCCTGATCCGTGAGCGGATGACCGTCCGGGTGATACCAGTCGACGCGATGGCAGTGCTCCTGGGCGCCATGCCAGCTGTCGTCACACAGCCGCAAGTTGGAGAAGACCTCGGAGCTGGCCCGCAGCGCCACCATCTGCCGGGTGAACGCGAGCAGCCGCTCATCCTCCGGCCGCCATTGCCAATTGACCCAGCTTATCTGGTTGTCCTGGCAGTAGGCGTTGTTGTTGCCGAGCTGACTGCGTCCCATCTCATCACCGCCGAGAAAGTGCGGGGTACCCTGGGAGAGCAACAGGGTGGCGATCAGGTTGCGTTTCTGCTGGAGCCGCAGACTGCTGATCCTGGGATCGAGCGTCGGCCCCTCCACCCCGTGGTTGCTGGAGAGATTGTTGCCGTGACCGTCCCGGTTATCCTCGCCATTGGCCTGGTTGTGGCGCTGGTTGTAAGAGACCAGATCCTCCAGGGTGAAGCCATCGTGGTAGCAGAGGTAGTTGATGCTGGTATGCGGCGAGCGCCAGTTCTTGGGGAAGAGATCCCGCGAGCCCATCAAGCGGGTGGCAAGATCCGCCATCTTGCCGCCATCTCCACGCCAGAAGGCGCGCACCGTATCCCGGTAGCGATCGTTGATCTCCTGCCACTGGCTCGGGAACTGACCGAGTCGGTAGCCGAACGGGCCAATGTCCCAGGGCTCTGCGATCAGCTTGACCCCGGCGAGCACGGGATCGGCCAGCAGCGCCTTGAAGAAGGCCCCCATGGGTTCGAACTCCCCCGCCTCCCGCCCCAGCGTCACCGCGAGATCGAAGCGAAAACCATCCACCTGCATCTCGGTCACCCAGTAGCGCAGGGCATCGAGCACCAGCCGCAGGCTGTTGGGGTGATCCAGATTCACGCTGTTGCCACAGCCGGTGACATTGGCATAACGGTTGAAATCCGGGCCATGGGCGCCGGGTTCGAAACTGTAATAGCCGCTGTTATCCAGCCCCTTGAACGACAGCACTGGCCCGTCAAACCCCGATTCGGCGGTATGGTTGTAGACCACATCCAGGATCACCTCTATCCCGGCCCGGTGCAGCTCGCGCACCATGGTCTTGAACTCGGTCACAGCGTCCCGCACGGCGTAGCGTGGCTCGGGGGCAAAGAAGGCGACCGGGTTGTAGCCCCAGTAGTTGGTGAGCCCCAGATCCTCCAGCCTGGGTTCGGCCATGAAGGCCGCCACCGGCATCAGTTGCAATGAACTGATGCCGAGCGACTTGAGGTGGGTCAGCATCAGGGGATGGCAGAGCCCCAGATAGGTGCCCCGTTCGGCCTCCGGGATGGCAGGGTGCAGCTTGGTGAAGCCCTTGACGTGGGCTTCATAAATCAGGGTCTGCGCCGGGCTAATGGTCGGCTTGGTCACCCCCTGCCAGTCGAAATCATCCCGGACCACCACCGACTTGGCCTGCATGGCCGCGCTGTCCCCCTCGTAACTCTCGGCATCCCAGCGCAGCGGGCGGGAGAGCCCACGCGCATAGGGGTCTATCAGCAGCTTGTCGCCATCAAACAGCAGGCCATCCTGAGGTTCGCCATAGAGGCGATAGCCGTAACGCTGACCCGCCCCTATGCCGCTGACATGACCGAACCGGTACTGACCACGCTGCCCGGGCAACACCAGACAAGCCGTCTCCTGCTCCTGCTCGTCATAGAGGCAGAGCTCGACCCGCTCTGCTTGCGGTGCCCAGACGCAGAACTGACATCCCGTCTCATCCAGCCAGGCCCCGAGGCGCTGGCCGCTTCCCTTCTCGATATTGACCATCAAGACTCCTGTTTGATGAACAAGGTCGCAAGCGGTGGCAAGTCCAGCTCGATGGAGTGGCTCATGCCCTGCCAGGGGGTCGATTCGGCGACAAAATCCAAACCCACATCATAGTTGCTGCCCCAGTAATGCTCGCTGTCGGTGTTGAGCAGCACCCGATAACGGCCAGCGCCCGGCACACCGAGTCGATAGTGTTGACGCGGTACCGGGGTAAAGTTACTGGCGACCAGCACGGATCCGTTGCCATTCAAGTCGGCGCGCAGCCAGGCCAGGATGCTGTTGTCGGCATCGTTATGATCCAGCCAGCGGAATCCCTGACGCTCATGATCCGCCTCGAAGAGGGCAGTTTCCTGGCGATAGAGCTGGTTGAGATCGCGGATCAGCGCCTGCTGGCCCGCGTGTTTCGGGAAGTGCAGCAGGTGCCAGGGCAACTGGGCATCATGGTTCCACTCACTGCTCTGCGCGATTTCGGTGCCCATGAAGTTGAGCTTCTTGCCCGGATGACCGTACATGTACCCCATGTAGGCGCGCAGGTTAGCGGCTTGCTGCCACTCATCCCCCGGCATCTTGTAGAGCAGGGAGTGTTTACCGTGCACCACCTCGTCGTGGGAGAGCGGCAGGATGAAGTTCTCGTCATAGTGATACACCATGGCGAAGGTCATCTCGTTGTGGTGATAACGGCGATGCACCGGCTCCTTCTGCATGTAACTCAAGGTGTCGTGCATCCAACCCATGTTCCACTTAAAGCCAAATCCCAGGCCACCGAGGAAGGTGGGTCGGGAGACACCCGCAAAGGCGGTGGACTCCTCGGCTATGGTCACCGCGTTGGGATACTGACCATAGACAGCTTCGTTGAACCACTTGAGCAGGCTGATCGCCTCGTAGTTGTGGTTGCCGCCATCGACGTTGGGAACCCACTCCCCGGCATTGCGCGAATAGTCCAGATAGAGCATGGAGGCGACCGCATCGACCCGCAGGCCATCGATGTGGAACTTGTCGAGCCAGTAGAGGGCGCTCGCCACCAGGAACTGGCGCACCGTGTCCCGGCCAAAATCATAGATGTAGGAGTTCCAGTCAGGGTGCCAGCCCCGGCGCGGATCCTCGTACTCGTAGAGCGGCGTGCCATCGAAGCGGGCCAGACCATGGGCATCGGACGGGAAGTGGGCAGGCACCCAATCCAGGATGACGCCAATTCCCGCCTGATGGCAGGCATCGACGAAAAATTTGAAGTCATCGGCACTGCCAAAGCGGCTGGTCGGCGAGAACATGCCCACCGGCTGATAACCCCAGGATCCGCTGAACGGGTGCTCGGAGACGGGCAGCAGTTCGATGTGGGTGTAGCCCATGTCGGTGACGTAGCCCACCAGATCCACCGCCAGTTCGCGCCAACTCAGGCTGTCGCCATTGGGGTGGCGCTTCCAGGAGCCCACATGCAGCTCATAAATGGAAAGTGCCTGCTCGCGCTTGTCACCGCCACAGCGGGCTTGCCAGTCGCCATCTTGCCACTGGTACTGTTCATGGTCGTAGACCACCGAGGCGAACGACGGATACTGCTCGCAGTAGAAGCCGACCGGATCGCTCTTGTGGGGCAGCCGATTGCCCGCCAGATCCTTGAGCTCGAACTTGTAACGTGCCCCGGCCTGCATACCAGGCACGAACAGCACCCAGTGGCCACACAGGCTGCGCTGCATGGGGTGACGACGACCATCCCACAGGTTGAAGTCGCCGATGAGGCTCACCGCAGTGGCACTCGGGGCATAGACGGCGAAACGCACCCCGGCAATCGACTGGCCGAGGTGGGTGATGGTGGTGAGCTGAGCCCCCAGGGTCTGATAGAGATGCTCGGGGGCCGCGGTCAGTTCGGCCAGGCCGTGCCAGGCGGCATCCTGGCACTGATAGGGATCGATGATATCGTGGCTGGCATCGGCATAGCGGGCGATGAGCTGATAGGGAAAGGGGAGTTTGCGGCGGGTGAAAACAGTTTCAAAAAGACCCGATGGGTCACTGGGAGTCAGGGTGGCGACCAATTTGCCCGACTTGAGATCCTTGACGCCGACCTCGATGGCGTCAGGCAACCAGGCCCTCAACCTCAGACCGGGTCCGTCCGGATTCGCGCAGAGGCCTAAGTGAGAGAAGGGATCGGCACAACGGGCCGCAGCCAAGCGTTCAACGAGCATAGGGACATCCTTTCATAGCAGAGCATCCGCCCGGGCCAGGGCCCGAGCGGATGTGAGCGAGTCATGGAAAAACGACTCAACGACTGGCCTCATCGCGGGCCTGACTCATACGAGCCGCCAACGCCTTGAGCGACTCGCTCTCGAACAGATCTTCCAGATCCGCCGACAGCTTGCGACGCCAGTTCGGGTATTCGTAACTGGTACCAGGCACGTTGACCGGTTTGTCCATCTCCAGCCAATCTTCCAGCTGGGTGCTGAACAGGGCGCAGCTGCCACGGGACATGTGGATCTGCAAACCATGGTTCAGCTCGGTATTCATGCCAACCCAGTTGACGTCATGACTGACGTTGGGGGAGATGACCCCATGGCCATGCAGACTGTCGAGGATACTCTGCTTGGCCTGGTGGCGATCCGCATAGAGGGTCTTGAGTACCGCCTCGTCCGGGTAGAGTCCCAGCTCCTTGCCGAGCGCCAGATCGTCACAATGCCAGAACCCCTTCAGGGTCGGCATGTCGTGGGTGGTCAGGGCCGACATCGCCTGCTCGGTGTAGTGGGCCGGGGAGATATAGCCGCCATCCTCCTTGGAGCGCTCGAAGAAGAACACCTTGTAGGAGTGGACGCCATTCTCTTTGAGGGTCACATCTATGCCCTCAGGCACAGTGCCGAGATCTTCCCCTATCAGCAGACACTGATTGCGGTGGGACTCCAGCGCCAGTATGCCGAGCAGGTCATCGACCGGGTAGTAGATATAGGCCCCTTTGGCCGCAGAGGCACCAGGTGGTACCCACCACAGCCGCAGCAAGGCCATGACATGGTCGATGCGCAGCGCGCCGCACGAACGCATGTTGGCCCTGAACATGTCCACCATGGGCTGATAGGCCGCTTCAAAGAGCTGGCTCGGATTCATGGGGGGCAGACCCCAGTTCTGGCCGAGTGGCCCCAGGATATCGGGCGGCGCACCGACCGAGGCTTTCGGGCAATAGAGTGCACGGTTGGCCCAGATCTCGGTCGAGCCTTCGGAGACCCCCACCGCCAGATCCCGGTAGATCCCCATCACCATACCGGCCGCCTTGGCCCTGGCATCGGCCGCGGCGAGCTGCTCATCGGCCAGGAACTGCAGGTAGAGGTAGAATCTCACCTCCTGGCTGTGGGCGGCCACCCAGCTGGCGACCTCCGCATTGTGGTAATCCTGCAAGGCCTCGGGCCAGACTGGCCAGCCCCAGGCATTTTGACCTTCTGCATAGAGGCTGGCCTGGATAGCGTCGAAGCTCGCCTGCTGCTGCAGGCTGTCACCACCGGCTGCGACGAAGGATTCGAAGGCCGCGAGGCGGGTGCCGCTCAACGGGCTCTGATCGAACACCTGGCGCAGCATGGGCAGCTTGATGGCGGTGACGCCGCTGTAGTCCACGTACTCCTTGGCGCGCAACGAGGCGAGCTGCTGCTGGAAGGAGGATGAGGCGACTTCGGCCTTGAGGGCCGCATTGGCCTGGAATTCAGGCACGGCTTCCACGTCGATGTAGATGAGGTTCAACCAGCGACGGGAAGAGGGGCTATAGGGGCTGGCACTCTCCGGATTGGCCGGATAGAGGGCATGAATGGGGTTCAGACCCACGAAGTGTGCGCCCCAGCCAGCCACGCGCTCGACCAGCAAGCCCAGATCGCTGAAATCGCCAATGCCCCAGTTGGTGCGACTGCGCAGGCAATAGAGCTGCACGCTCGGCCCCCACACCTTGCGGCCGTTGGCGATGGGCGCCTGTTTGTAGCACGCCTTGGGCGCGACGATGAGCCGCATGCTGGCCAGGGGCTCGTCGTTGCCCTCTTCCAGCAGTGTCAGCTGGTGATAGCCGAGCTCGGGCTGCACCGCCAACGCCACGCGATAGGCCTGGCACTCCATCTCTTCAAATTCGGCGACGCCGACCAGTTCGCCCTCGACCGGGGTGAGCTGACCGGACAACGCGCCCCCCTGCTCCAGCGCCAGCTGCCAGCTGAGGGTGTCGTTGACAAAATCGATGGGCAGACGCAACTCCAGCACGATGGGCTCGCCTTCACGCACCACCATCACGGGATCCAGGGCGCGCAACCAGTGCTGGCGGTACTCCTGTTCCAATTGGGCGGTGAGCGTCGCGTCGTCATCGACCTGGTAGCCCATGGCCCCCAGCATGGCGGCCTTGCTCTCTTGGGATACCTGGGCCGGTTGGCCCCAGGCATCAACATACTCGCTGGCAATGCCTTTGGCGGCAGCCAGCTGTTCTATCAGGGTGGTCATAGTTTGAGAATTCCCGCTGTGGATTCTGTCTATACTATTTTGTTTAGTTTTTATGGGTCTTACAGGCGAACTGGCTCTTTGGCCACGCCAAACCGCCGCCATTTTCACACATCTGACCCGGGGGTTGTGTGACAGAGTAGGCACTATTTGGGTTATCTCTTTCGACAAAAACTGGTAGTCAGTTACATAAACAGAAAATAAATTTCACAGTTTTTCATGATATAGCGCAATTTCGAGCAGATTGTTGGTTGACTCACCGGTGAGTTCTAGTAAATTTACAAACGGAATTTTCTTTGACTACTGAACAGTTAGGTAACCAATTATGACTATCAAAGTAGGTATTAACGGTTTTGGCCGTATCGGTCGTTTCGTTTTCCGTCTGGCCGCTGAGCGCGCTGACATCGAAGTTGTTGGTATCAACGACCTGATCGACGTTGACTACATGGCTTACATGCTGAAGTACGACTCCACTCACGGCCGTTTCAATGGCACCGTTGAAGTCAAAGACGGCAACCTGGTTGTTAACGGTAAAACCGTGCGTGTTACCGCTGAGCGTGACCCGGCCAACCTGAAATGGGATGCCATCGGTGTTGACGTGGTTGCCGAGGCTACCGGTCTGTTCCTGGACGACGCCACTGCACGTAAGCACATCGCTGCCGGTGCCAAGAAAGTCGTACTGACTGGCCCGTCCAAAGACGCTACCCCTATGTTCGTCATGGGTGTTAACGACTCTACCTACGCTGGCCAGGACATCGTTTCCAACGCTTCCTGCACCACCAACTGCCTGGCCCCGATCGCCAAGGTTCTGAACGATACCTTCGGTATCGAATCCGGCCTGATGACTACTGTCCACGCTACCACTGCTACCCAGAAGACCGTTGATGGTCCGTCTGCCAAAGACTGGCGCGGTGGCCGCGGTGCGGCTCAGAACATCATCCCGTCCTCTACCGGTGCTGCCAAAGCTGTTGGCGTGGTCATCCCTGAGCTGAACGGCAAACTGACCGGTATGGCGTTCCGCGTACCGACTCCGGACGTGTCCGTTGTTGACCTGACCGTTAACCTGAAGAAAGCCGCCACCTACGCCGAAATCTGCGCAGCCATGAAAGCAGCCTCCGAAGGCTCCATGAAGGGCGTGCTGGGCTACACCGAAGATCAAGTGGTCTCCACCGACTTCCTGGGTGAGCGTCAGACTTCCGTGTTCGATGCCAAAGCCGGTATCGCACTGAACGACAAATTCGTGAAAGTTGTATCCTGGTACGACAACGAAATGGGCTACTCCAGCAAAGTTCTGGACCTGATCGCTCACATCTCCAAGTAATTTGGGATGCGCCATCACGTAGCGTAAAAAAGGCGGCCATTGGCCGCCTTTTTTGTTATCTGCACACTGTTGTTGGGTCGTCGAATCATCGCCGGATCCTCAAGGAGTTCCCATGCAATCCCTCCGTCCCCTGACTGCCAACTGCCAGCTAGTCAACAACGCGTCCGGCCTGCCCCTGCTCTATATCGACAATGGGGTCGCCAAGGCCGAGATCAGCCTGTTTGGTGGCCATGTGTTGC
The DNA here is from genome assembly GCF_000820045.1 of Aeromonas rivuli. GTDB lineage: Bacteria > Pseudomonadota > Gammaproteobacteria > Enterobacterales > Aeromonadaceae > Aeromonas > Aeromonas rivuli. The sequence goes on from NZ_CDBJ01000032.1 coordinate 90,300, forward strand.
GCTATCAACGCCATGGTGAGCCAGCATCCCTCTGGCTAAGCAACAAGGCCGTGCTGGATGGCAGCAAGCCTATCCGTGGCGGCATACCTGTCTGCTGGCCCTGGTTTGGCCCCTCCCCCGCCCGGGTAGGCAACGGCAAACCAGCCCATGGTTTCGCCCGTACCAGCCTCTGGACACTGGATGGGGTGAGCGATCACGAAGATGGCACCCTGGTCCATCTCTCCCTGACCGATAGCGATGCCACACAGGCACTCTGGCCCCACCCCTTCGAGCTGGAACTCGATATACTGGTCGGCCGCGAGCTCTCCCTGGTCCTGACGACCCGCAACACAGGGTCGGCGCCCATCGTCTATAACGCCGCCCTGCACACCTACTTGCAGGTGAGCGCCCCTGAGGCCATCGAGGTGCAAGGCCTCGGCGAACCCTACGCCGACAAGCTGACCGGCCAGGATGCGCAGCAACAGGGCGCTCTGACGCTCACAGCAGCCATTGATCGGGTCTACCACCAACCCGAGGCCATGATCCGGGTTCAGGATGGCGATCGCACCACTCAGGTGGTCAGCGGCAACCACGACAGCATTGTGGTCTGGACCCCTTGGCTGGAAGGGGCCACCGCCATGGCGGATATGAGCAACGACGGTTACCGCACCATGCTCTGCGTCGAAGCCGCCATCACCGCCGATACTGGCGTGACCGTCGCGCCGGATGAAGAGCACAGTTTCTCCACCGTGATCATCTGACCCCAGAGCGGACGATGAGGGCTACCACTCCAACCTCTGCGTCGAAGCGGCCATCACCGCCGATACTGGCGTGACTGTCGCGCCGGATGAAGAGCACAGTTTCTCCACCGTGATCATCTGACCCCAGAGCGGGCGATGAGGGCTATCACTCCAACCTCTGCGTCGAAGCCACCATCACCGCCGATGCTGGCGTGACCGTCGCGCCGGATGAAGAGCACAGCTTCTCGACCGTGATTTGCTAACGATCAGCCAATAGCAAGAGGGCACCCTGGGGTGCCCTCTTTCATGGCGGCTGGTTAGCCTCATGGGCAGCCTGTCAGGCGTTACCCTGCACCTTCAGCTTGAGCTCTGCGGCAAAGTCCAACATGCGATCGAGGGGGATCAATGCCTTGATGCGCAGGGCCTCGTCGACCAATATCTCATGCTGCTCGGCACCATCGGTGAGCGCATCCTTGATAGCCGCCAGGCCGTTCATCGCCATCCAGGGGCAATGAGCACAGCTGCGGCAGGTCGCGCCGTCACCACCGGTCGGTGCCTCGACCATCTCCTTGTCCGGACAAGCCTGCTGCATCTTGTAGAAGATGCCGCGATCGGTCGCCACGATCAGTTTCTTCTGAGGCAAGTCCCGCGCCGCCTTGATCAGCTGACTGGTGGAACCCACCGCATCGGCCAGCTCGATGACCGACGCCGGGGACTCCGGGTGCACCAGCACGGCCGCGTCCGGGTTCTGGGCCTTGAGGGCACGCAGGGCGCTCGCCTTGAACTCATCATGGACGATGCAGTGCCCTTGCCAGCGCAGCATCTGGGCACCGGTCTTCTTCTCGATATAGGCGCCCAGGTGCCTGTCCGGGCCCCAGATGATCTTGTGACCCTGGCTATCGAGATGTTCGACGATTTCGAGCGCAATGCTGGAAGTCACCACCCAGTCTGCCCGTGCCTTGACCGCAGCCGAGGTGTTGGCATAAACGACGATGATATGATCCGGGTGGGCATCGCAGAAGGCGGAGAACTGCTCAATCGGGCAACCCAGATCGAGGGAACACTCGGCCTTCAGGGTCGGCATCAACACCTGTTTGTGGGGACTCAGGATCTTGGACGTTTCCCCCATGAAACGCACCCCCGCCACGATCAGGGTCTGGGCTGCGTGATCCCGGCCAAAACGGGCCATCTCCAGGGAGTCACCGACGAAACCACCGGTGGCTTCGGCCAGGGCCTGGATCTCGGGATCCGTGTAGTAGTGGGCGATCAGCACGGCCTTGCGCTCAATCAACAGCGCCTTGATCTCCTCGATGAAGCGGCTCTTCTCGGCCTGGCTCAAGGGGACGGGTTTGGCCGGGAAGGGGTAATCCATCTCAACCGCGGGAGGGATACTGCTCAGTGCATTGCTCATTGCGACTGTTCCATCAGGGCTTGGAAAGGCCAAAATTATAACCAGAAGCCGGCCACAAACCCATCAACAAATCACAATCACCGTCAGAGGGCTCAAGCGCGCCCACAACAAAAAGGCCCGCACATTTGTGCGGGCCTTTTTGTGTGACCATCTCGATGGCCTGGAATATGGTGGTCGTTACTGGGCTC
>NZ_CDBJ01000033.1 GCF_000820045.1 Aeromonas rivuli
AGGATCCTGCACCGTCTTGGCCAGGTCTGCCACTGTGATTTGGGTCGGGTCCATCTGGCCGCCAGCGCCGCCTGCCACTATGACGGGGATCTTGTTGCGCTTGCAGAAGGCTATCAGCGCTACCTTGGCTTTGACCGAATCAATGGCATCGACCACATAGTCAAATTCCCGCTTGATATGCTCGGCCAGGTTGTCCGCCGTCACGAAGTCATCCACTTCCGTCACGGTGCAATCGGGGTTGATGGCCCGAATGCGCTCGGCCATCACTTCCGTCTTGAGACGGCCAACCGTGCCCTGCATGGCATGGATCTGGCGGTTGGTGTTGGTGATGCAGATGTCATCCATGTCGATCAGGGTGATCTGGTTGATCCCGGCCCGAGCCAGCGCCTCTGCCGCCCAGGAGCCAACCCCGCCGATCCCCACCACGCACACCCTGGCCTGGCTGAAGGCACCCAGTGCCTGCTGGCCATAGAGGCGGGCAATGCCCCCGAATCGCTGTAAATACTCTGCAGTCATACCATCACCTTGTTTGAAGGCCGTCATTATACCTGCCTGATCCCCAGGGTGCAGCCTGAACAGGGGTGAAGACGACATTGCACCAGCGTCAGTGTCTGATCCCTCTCATAATACTTCGACGAGATAGTCATTCAGACCTCGCAATGTGAGCCTGTGACTGATGCAGTCCGGTGCATCCTCCGGATGATGGGAGACAAACAACAGTTGGCTGGGACTCTGACTCACCAGAAGGCTGATCCAGTGGCGCACCAACTGACGATTGACCGCATCCAGCCCCTGCAGCGGCTCGTCGAGGATCAGCAAGGCCGGATGCTTGACCATGGCACGCACGATCAACAACAGACGCTGCTGACCCCAGGACAACTGCTGAAAGGAGCGATCCGCGTACTCCGCCATGCCAAGCAGCGTCAGCCAAGCCAGCGCCAGTTTGCGCTGCCTGTCCGTTGGCCGCTCATACAACCCTATGCTGTCATAGAAGCCGGACAACACCAGGGTCAGCGCCGAACAGTTGACCCTGTAATCCTGATGTAGACTCGAACTTACCAGGCCGATATGGCGCTTTATCTCCCAGATGGTCTCGCCACTGCCACGTCTGCGGCCAAACAGGGTCAGATCATTGGCATAACCCTGAGGATGCTCCCCGCACACCAAACTCAACAGCGTAGACTTGCCCGCCCCGTTGGCGCCACAGAGGTGCCAGTGCTCCCCGGGTGCCACTCGCCAGTCCAACCCCTCGATAACCGCCTCACCACCGTAGCTGACTCGCCCCTGACGCAGTATCACCAGAGGTTTCGACTCAGCCAGCGGCTCGGGGGAACTGTCGGCCTCCGGCAGAGGCAAGCTGGCCAGGGTCTGTTGCCGTGCAGCCGCCAGCAGTCGAGCCGATGCCAGCACCTCCTGACGTGACCCCCGAGTGAGCAAGGTTCCATTCTCAAGCAAGCCCATGGATCCGCTCCACTCCGGCGTCTCTTCGATGCGGTTCAAGATAAGGATCAGGGTGATACCGCTCTGCTTGAGTACCAGCAAGGCGTCCGCCAACTGCCGGCGGGAGGTTTGATCCAGTCCCTCGAAGGGCTCGTCGAGCACCAGCAAGCGAGGCTGCGCCATCAATGCCTGGCAGAGCATGGCCTTGCGCGTCTCCCCCGTCGACAAGTAGTGAAAGGGTCTCTCAAGCAGATGGGCAATACCAAATTGCGCCGCCAGGGCCTCGCAACGTGCCGCATCCCTGTGTTCGGCCTGGATCAACTGCCGGGTGAGCCAACCATCCTCCTCTTCGGTCAGCAACCAGTCACTATTGCGCTGCTGCCAGTCGGCCGCCAACAAGGCTTGTAACCGCTCAAGGGAGATGAGCGCCAAGGGGGCTAAATCATGCTCGAACACCCCCGTCTTGGGGATCAACTCGTCGGCCAGGATCCTGGCGAGGGTCGATTTTCCGCTACCATTGCTGCCAATGAAAGCCCAGCACTCCCCTGCTGCAATCTCTAACGTCTTTAAGGTAAAAATCTGTCCCTTGCTCAGCACAAACTGGGCATCAAGGCTGCTTATCCTTGCCATCACTTACCATCCAACCCCTTTGATCCTAGAAACAGACTGCAGGCCAGCCATAAAAAATCCAAGTAAAAGCTGATGCAACCATCATCGGAAGGCCCTGGACATAGCTGGGGGAAAGGAGATGGCGTGCCATGCAGGGGAGTGATTATGCGGAACAAGGGACAGGGCACGCAGCGGTGCGACAACGGAAAAGCAAAAAGGCCTTCCCGATTGGGAAGGCCTTCTCTATTTATTGGCGGAGCGGACGGGGAGACGGACACGGTCCGGCTCAAGCACAAGGTGCCACAGGCAGGGACCGAGTTGCCAGTGGCAAGTCGCAGCCCTGTCTGTGGTCCCTTGTTTCCTTAATCCC
>NZ_CDBJ01000034.1 GCF_000820045.1 Aeromonas rivuli
CCGGTCGTTCAGACCGGGCGACCTGATAGCGATGAGCGCCCGGTTGCTTGGATACCAGACCGACCTCCTTCATCAGACTGCGCACTTTGAATCGGCCAATCTGATGCCCCAGCGCTCGCATCATCGACATCAAGGCGCGGCTGCCCGCTGAGTTCCGGCTCTCTTTGAACAAACGGCGCAACTCGCTGCGTTGCTGCATCCGCTCACGGTTAATCGTCCGCTTGCGGGCCAGATAGTCGTAAAAACAGGATGTTGGCACATCGAAAGCGCAGCAGACCATAGTGATGGGGGCTTGCTCCCTTAATCGGTCTATCAGCGCGTACGTTTGAACTCGTCCGCCATCAAGAGAGCAGTAGCCTTTTTTAGAATGTCCTTTTCGCGCTCGAGCTGGTTGATGCGGGCTTCCAGCTCCTGGATTTTCTGCTGCTCCGGGGTCAGCGCTTTGCCGATTGGGGTGGTGCCGGTTCGTTCGGATTGGAGCTGCTGAACCCATCGGCGAAGTATGGTTTCACCGACATCCAGTGAACGGCTGGCTTCGGGGACAGAGTATCCCTGGTCGAGTACCAGGGATGCGGCTTCGAGTTTGAATTCAGCAGTAAATGAGCGACGTAATCTGGTCATTGAACACCTCAAGTCATGGTGGCGACTGTACCACCTAAAATGGTGTCCGGGATGATTAGACCACTACA
>NZ_CDBJ01000035.1 GCF_000820045.1 Aeromonas rivuli
TCACCAGACATTGAAAATCAAAAATTAATTTTGATGCTCGATGCTGTGAGTGCCCACACAGATTGCTTGATTCAAATTGTTAAAGAGCGTCACGCTTATCGCGTTGAGGAGGCGCATCTTACGCTCCTCACTTCGAAAGTCAAGCGATTGTTTTCGCTTTTCTTTCGGCGCCCGCTTCACTGTGAAGCTAGCTTATCAGTCCGGCGTGTTGTGCCGTGCTGGTAGGGGCGCATTATAGGGATGGCAGCCGCGCTGGCAAGCCGTTTTTTGAAGAAAATCACATAAATTGCAGCCTATTCAATTAGGAACAGCTTACCCCAAGCATATATACAGGTTTATCCACAGAAGCGTGATTTATGCCCCGTTTAGCTACCATTAAAGTAGGCAGGAGGTGGAATGTGGCATCATACTTGAGCGGAAATATCTGTACCGAGTGGCCATGGTAGCGTCATCCAGGAAAGCTGGTTACCATGGTGGTGAATATAGTGTTGCACCTTTTTTGCTTTCATTTACAAAAGGTCTTTAAAGATGAATTTATCCAAGTTTCCCGTTTATATGCAGGCTGCTGTATTAGCCCTGGTATTGGCATTGATTGGTTATCTGATTGCCCAAGCGCTGCAGTTTTCTTTGAAAGCCGAGGTGATCTTCGCCGCTGGCTTGGCGATTGGTGGCTTCGTGGTCCCTCTGTTCCTGAATAAGGCACCCGTGGCCATGGCAGCCAATGGTGCCAGCCAAGAGACTTGTACCTTATATGTAGGCAACCTGCCTTATCGCGCCAACGAGATCGCCGTGCGCGAGCTGTTCGCCGAGCAGGGTCAGGTGATTTCTGTTCGCTTGATGAAAGACAAGGCGACTGGCAAGCGCCGGGGATTCGGCTTTGTCGAGATGCCTGCTGCCGATGCGGCCAGGGCTATTGCGACGCTCAATGACAAAGAGTATCAGCAGCGCACCCTCAAGGTGCGTGAAGCCAATGACAAGCGCGACAAAGAAGAACGTGAGAACGACGTCGACGCCTGATCGCTCAGAGCAGGACTTCAGTTAAGGTAGACAGCCCCCAAGCTTGCAAGGGGGCTGTTATTTTTTTGGCCTCCTCATCCAGCCGGGTGCAGTAGGCATGCGCCTCTGGAACCCCGATTGTCGCGGCCATGCCATGACTGCTCAGCAGATGGGTCACACGCTTGGCGACCGCCGCCCCCGAATCCACCAACTGGCAATTCGGCATGAGCTGCCGGATTTCGGCATCGAGCAAGGGAAAATGGGTACATCCCAGCACCAAGGTATCCGGTTGCTCACTCCCTTCCAGCCAGTCTGCCAATACATGGCGCAGCAGTGCCATATCCACCACCTCCCCCGCCAGCTTGCGTTCTGCCTCGACCACGAGCTCAGTCGTCCCCTTGAGCAGCACCCGCTTGCCCGGCGCAAACTGGGCAATCAGTTCGTGGGTATAAGGACGGGCCACCGTGCCCGGCGTCGCCAGCAGGCCGATACACCCGTTGCGGGTCAAGGCGGCGGCGGGCTTGATGGCGGGCACAACGCCCACCACGGGAATAGTCAGGGCGGTGCGCAAGGAGGGCAACGCTATGGTACTGGCGGTATTGCAGGCGATCACCACCAGATCGATGGCCTGTTCGGCCACCACCCGGGTCACCAGGCGGACGCAGGCCTGGATCAGGGCAGATTCACTGAGCTCGCCATAGGGGAAGTTGGCGTTGTCGAAACAGTAATAGTAGTTATGGTCAGGCAGGCTCTGACGGATCTCGCGATATACGCTCAGTCCACCCATGCCGGAATCGAACACCAAAATATTAGCCACCTGCACCCCCTATGCTGCGAGGGTGCGATCATACTCCCGCTCCCCGCCAATAGAAAAGGCCCTGCTGCTGGCAGGGCCTGTTTTTAAGGTGCGAATGGGAGTGCTTATATAAGCAGGCTTATCAGAACCTGTAATCCGCGGTCACCCTGAACTCGGTGCCAGGACCCGGGTAGTCGACAGCAGACTCATACTGTTTGTCGAACAGGTTGTCGATGCGCCCGCCCAGGGTCAGCTGAGACGTCGCCGAATAGCTGGCCGCCAGGTTCAGCAAGGTGTATGAACCCAGTTCGACCCGCTCGGCCGGGAAGCTGGAGAAGTCCTTGTCGTCACGCTTGCCGGTATAGAGCAGCTCGCTCGACCAGTCCACGGGGCCGGTCTGCACCTGCGCCAACCAGCTGGCCTTGTTCTTGGCCCGACGCAGCAACTGGCGATCGTCATCGTTCTTGTCCTCGGCACGGGTGTAGTCATAGCTGAACTCGTGATGGACAGGCCCGGTATCCAGACCCAGTGCCAGCTCTATCCCCTTGATGTCTGCATCGGTGTTATCCGGTTTGCAGCTGGAGAAGGCACTCTGACAGGCGATCAGGTTCTGGATGCGGTTGCGATAGAGATTCACGGACCAATCCCAGGCGGTGTAACGACCGGTGAAGCCCAGCTCCAGGTTCTTGCTCTCTTCCGGCTTCAGATCCGGATTCTCATAACCCGGGTAATAGAGGTCGAGGAAAGTCGGTGCCTTGAAGGCGGAGCCATAGCTCAACCGCACATTGTGGTGCTGGTCCAGATCCAGGCCGGTGGCCGCCGACCAGGTGTTATGACGGCCGTACTGCTCGTTGTCGTCGGTGCGACCCGAGAGCTCCATCAGCAGTGCCTGCCAGCGATAACTGCCCACGGCGAACAAGCCGGTGTTGTCACGATCCGGCGCATCGAATGCCTGGCCATAGCTGCGCGAGTCGGATTTGAGCTGCTCCTGCTGCCAGTCGGCGCCGCCGGTCAGCACCAAGCCCTCGACGCCGCTCCAGCTATTCAACCAAGAGAAGCGGGTCAGCCCGGTGTGGATGGGCTCGGCAGAGGATTCACCCTGACTCGCCAGCCAGTTCTTCAGCTTGTTCTCGCCATAGCTGGCCTCGAGCCGGCTATTGAAGTGCTCGGCCTGATACTTGACGGCGCCATCATACTGGAACGCCTGAACCCGGCTCTGATCCGAGCTCAGGTAGGGGTCATCCATCTCGGTCTGGTTGTCATAACCCTGGGCGTTGATATCCGCACTCCAGGCGTCACTGAAGGCGTGATTGAAACCCAGCTGACCATTCAGGCTGTCAAAGCCATCCCGATCCGGCTGCTGGGCGGCGGCGACGACGTCGTAACCGTCCCCGCGCTCGTAACCGATCATCAGATTGGCATCTGTCTTGGCACTCAGCGCCTGCACGCTGCGCAGTTGACCCAGGCCATAGCCATGACTGCCCACCCCACCCTTGAGGTGGGTTTCGCCGCCCTCTTTGGCCGAGGTCTGGGTGATCAGGTTGATGACGCCACCAATGGCATCGGAACCGTAGACGGCCGCACGCGGGCCGCGTATGTATTCGACCCGCTCGATGTTGCCGAGGGGGATCTGGCTGAGATCGGGGGCTCCCGTCACCATGGCGGCGATGGGGCGGCCATTGACCAGTACCAGGGAGTGGTTGGAGTTGGTGCCACGAATAAAGAGGCTGCTCTGGTGGCCACGACCACCCAGGGTGGTGATCTGCACACCCGGCAGGGTCTTGAGCAACTCGGGCAGGCTCTGTACCTGGCGGGCTTCGATCTCGGCGCGATCGATCACCACAACGGGGGCCAATACCGAGCTGACAGGCTGTTCCACCCGGTTGGCGGTCACCACCAGGGTGTCATTGGCAGGCAGGGTGGACTGGGCGAAGGCGGCCGTCGGCAACAGGGCAGCCACCCAAAATTTCTTGGACATCACAGATCCTTAAGTTCGCGTAAGTATCTATTCCTTGGCCGGTTTCTCTCGGCCAGAAATACGAACTTTGGCAGGTCTTCGGACTCGGGGGCCAAGTGCCTAGGCGACGGCTTCCCGCCTTGCGGCAGTGCCCTGATGTCGCTTCGTTCCCCCTTACCGCTGCGCGCCAGCTCCGGATTCTCACCGGATTCCCTATTAAGCATGATGCGCCAAAGCGGGGGGATTATAGGAAAGGGTGGCAGAAGAGTATAGCTATTTAGCCATCTATACGTCTTTTACTCACAAAAGCGGAAACCGGCGCCCATGGGCACCGGTTTGTCAGATTTATCAATAGCTTCAGGCTCAGTCGGCGTAGCTGGCCTTGGGAGCTGGCAGGCGAATGGTGAGGGAGAGCACCAGGGCCACCACCAGCAACACCAGGATGAGGTTGAAGGTCGCCATGAAACCGCCGAACAGGGAGGCGACGATGGAGCCGATGATGCTGCCCAGACCGAAGCCCAGATAGATGACGCCGTAGTTCTTGGTCAGGTTGTTGAGCCCGAAGAAGTCGCTCACCAGGGAGGGATAAACGGTGATGGTACCGCCGAAGCTGAAGGCCACACAGGCCACCGCCACGAAGAACAGGTTAGCGTTGAGCGGCACGAACAGCAGCAGCGCCATGCCCACCAGGGTAATCAGCTGGGCAATGGTGATAACACGGATGCGGGACACCTTGTCAGACAGTATGCCCAGCACCAGACGGCCACCCAGGTTGGCCATGGCGATGATGGCGACGGCGTTGGCGGCCACCGCGGTCGACAAACCGACCATGTTCTCGCCGATGTCCTTGGCCACACCGATGACATAGAGGCCGCTCATGCAGGCGGTGAGGAACATCAGCGCCAGCATCCAGTACTGCGGCTTGCGCATGGCTTCGGCCAGGGTGAAGTCGCGGCTCTCGGTCTGCTGCACGGAAGCGGCCTGCTGGGGCGCATCCTTCATCAGCATGCCACCCACCAGCACCATGGACATGGCGATCAACCCCCACAGCTGGAAGGTCGCCTCCAGCCCGTTGTTGGAGAGCAACAGCAGGTTGATGTACTTGAAGCCGAGGCTGCCCAGGCCATAGGCACCGATAGAGCAGGCGGAGATGAGCCCCTTGCGCTCCGGGAACCACTTCACGCAGTTGGAGAGGGTCATCAGGTAGCCGGTCCCGTCGGCGAAGCCCACCAGTATGCCGGCGCAGAGGTAGAGCATGGCCAGGTTGCTGGCGTGGGCGGTGAGGAAGAAGCCGATGCCGAGCAGTACGCCAGCCCCCAGGGTGACGTTGCGCACCCCGAACCGCTCCTGCAGCTTGCCCGCCAGGGAGGAGGCCACCGCCAGCGAGAGGCTGAGCAGGCCGAAGGCGAAGGCCACCTGGCTCACCGGCTCGTCCAGCTTGTCGGAGAGCTGGGCGTTGAACAGGCTCCAGGTGTAAACGGAGCCCAGCGCAAACTGGGTGATGATGGTACCGATCAGGGTCAGATTCCGGGTGCGATTCATCTCTTTAGTCATGATGCGTCTCGGGCGATGGCCATAAGGAAATTGAGGCCACTATAGGCAAGACGCGGCTCGCGCCGGCAGATTAAGGCATGAAATGCAGATCGGCGGGCATGAATGACAATCAGAGCCGCATCAGCTGACGGAACGCCTTGATGTTGCTGCGGCTGACCGGCACCTCGAACGACAGATCATGGAGCCGGATGAGATAGGTGCTGTTGAACCAGGGCACTATCTCGCGGATCTTGTTGATGTTGACGCAGTAGGAGCGGTGGCAGCGGAAGAAGCCCTCCGCCGGCAGGCGGCTGACAAACTCGCTGAGGGCCATGGTCATCACGTAACGATCGGTGCGGGTATAGACATAGGTGAGCTTCTCGTCCGCCTCCGCATAGTAAATCTGCTCGCAGGGGGTGACTATGATGCGCTCCCCCTTCACCAGATTGATGGTGCGATTGGGCGGGCTGCTCACCTCCCCCTGCCCCGGTTGCGACTTGCCCGCATGTTCGAGCTTTTGCAGCAGATTGATGATGCGCGGCTCGTTGTAGGGCTTGAGGATATAGTCGAACGCCTCCAGCTCGAACGCTTCCACCGCAAACTCCTTGTAGGCGGTGACGAACACGATGTGGGGCGGATGGCTCGACTTGTGCAGGTTCTTGGCCAGCAGCAGGCCGTCGATGGAGGGGATCTGGATATCCAGGAACACCACGTCCACCTCGTGATCCTGCAGGTATTTGAACGCCTCCAGCCCATCCTCGAAGCTCGCCACTATCTCTATGGTGCTTTGCTGGTTCACCAGATAGACCAGCTCCTCGCGAGCCAGATATTCGTCTTCCACTATGATGGCTTTCAGCATGGCATGGCCCCCTGAGGGAACGCAGGAGAGGCCAGCGCCTCCCGCATCAAACATTCATCTTCGACAATAATGACTCTCAACATGACAACGCCTCTCCAGTCAGCGACTCGTCTTCAACAGTGATGGCGCTCAACATGGCATCGCCTCCTGGCTCGGCAGATAGAAACAGACTTCGGTACCCGGCTCCAGCCGCTTGAGGTGCAGGCCGTCCCCATAGAGCAGCTTGACCCGTTGATGCACGTTCATCAGCCCTATGCTGCGGCTCTCCACCCGGCCGGCGGCCACCCCGTCGATCACCGCCTGGCTGATGCCATAACCGGTATCGCGCACCGCCACCCGGATGCCCCCCGCCAGCTGCTTCACCTCTATGGTGACTTTACCGGGAGCGCTGCGGGGCTGGATGCCGTGCAGGATGGCGTTTTCCACCAGGGGCTGCAACAGCAGGCAGGGCACCTGGATGTGGACGTCGTCCACCTCGAACACCACCTCCAGCTTGTCGCCGAAGCGGGCCTGTTCGATGGCCACGTAGTCGCGCACCTGCTGCAGCTCCTCCTGGATGTCGATGAGCTCGTCCCCCTTGTTGAGGTTGTAGCGCAGATAGTCCGCCAGGTTGGCAATGAGCTGGCGCGCCTGCTGGGGGCGGATGCGGATCAAGGATGAGATGGCATTGAGGGCATTGAACAGGAAGTGCGGGTTGATCTTGCTCTGCAGGGCGGTGAACTCCGCCTTGCGGGTCATCTCCTTGAGCTGCTCGATGCGCGACACCTCCATCTGGGTGGAGATAAGCTGGGAGAGGCCCACCGCCATCTCCCGCAGGGAGCTGGTGATGCTGTGGGTGCGGCGGTAGTAGATCTTGAGGGTGCCGCTGACCGCGCCGTTCTCCCGCAGCGGAATGATGATGACCGAGTGGAAGTCCGACAGATGATACTGGCGCAGATCGTTGTTGATGATGATCTGGTCCAGCAACACGGCGCGCTGGGTCATGTCGCTGATGGCGTGGTGCTCGTCCAGCTCGTAGTAATCCTTGCCCACCCCCACGTAGGCCAGCACGTCCCGGGTGTCGGTGATGGCCACCGCATCGGCATGGATCTCGCTCCTGATGACACCGCACACCTGGCCGAGGGAGTGGCGATCGACCTTCTGGAAGAAGGGCAGCGTCTTGTTGGCGATGTCGAGGGCCAACTTGGCCTGCTTGGCGGCGATCAGCTCCTTCTCGTCGTCCAGATCCTGCACCAGCTTGATGATGAGCCCGATGCAGAGCGCCCCGGCGATCATCGGGTAGGCGATGTGGCTGACGATCTCGACCCCGATGGCATGAGGTTCGGTCAGCAGCCAGATCAGCAACATGGTCAGCCCCTCGCAGAACATCCCCGCCAGTATGCCGTAGAGCCAGAGCCGCGACTTGCGGCAATGAAAGTAGATCCAGGTCGCCAGCAGACCGGCGATGATGCTGGCGATGAGGCAAGGGATGGAGGTGTGGCCATCCATGTCGATGAGGTAGCGGTGCAGCCCCGAGATGACCCCGGCCGGGATGCCGACCCAGGGGCCGAACAGTATGCCGCCGGAGATGATGGCGATGATCCGCACGTTGATGAGCGCCCCCTCCACCGGAATGCCGGTATAGGTACTGAACACCGCGAACAGGCCGAAGATGACCGCGACCAGCACCAGCTCGGCCGGGGTATGGTTCTGCTTTTGAAACAGCCGCTGAAAGGGCCGGGTGCGGGTCAGGAAGAACAGGGTCATCAGCATCAACGCCGCCCGTTCAAACACGGCCAGCAACATCATCTGGTTTTCGAGCATGGATACCTCAGGGGGTCGGTGCGCGACTGGCGGCCTACTATAGGGATTATGGGGCCGGGCGCCGCTGACCGGGATCAAGGTGGGGACATTAACGCGTCACGCCTGAAACACAAAGACCCCACTCATGGGAACGGGGTCTTTGTGGTCATATCCTGTTCAGTGCCTGAGCCGAGCACCGACAGGGGTGAGTGCTATGCTGGCCAAGCCAGCACGCTCAATACCCTGCTCAGTATTTGACTTGGTAGTTGACGGTAAAGGTGCGACCGCGTCCCTGATAGTCAAACATCTCGGCTGGCCCATAGTAGCTGTAGAGACTGGCGGCGCGCTGACCCCATACGGTGCTGTACTGCTTGTCGAGCAAGTTCTGCACACCGAAGCCCAGGCTGCCCACCGACAACTCATAGCTGCCAATCAGATCCAGCAGGGTGTAACCCTCAATCTTGCCATCGGCATCGTCGGTCAGATCAAACAGCGTCTGGCTCTGCAGCTTCATCGCCAGCGCATTTTGCTGCCAGCCCAGCCAGGCAGCAGCCTTGGAGCCGCTGGCATTATCCACCGACACCTTCTCCCAGCCACCCTCGGCGCTCTTCTGCTCCGACTTGACCAGGTGACCATTGGCGCCCAGCTGCCAGGCATCGGTCAGCCAATAGGAGGCCTGCCCTTCTATCCCATACACTCGCTTCTCGTCATCCAACACACTGATCAGCATGGTCGACTTGTCTACCTTGACCGCCTTGTCGGACAAGGAGAGATAGGCCGCACTCTGCAGACTCAGGCGATCGGTATCATGACGTACCCCTATCTCGTAGCTGTTGGTCTTGATGCCCTGCAACTTGGAATCGGCTACGTTGACGCTCTTTTGCAGGCTGTAGTGGCCCTGAGCATCCGGGGTCTTGCTGTAAGTGCCGGTACCATAGTACTTGGAGGGATCCGAGAGATCGAAGCCCTGGGAGAAGTTGGCCCACAGCTGGGTTTGAGGCGTCAGCTTGTAGAGGGTGCCCAGATTGAACAGTCCGGTGTTGTAGCTGGTCGTGCCCCCCGGTACTGCATCGGCACTGCTGCCCTTGCCGAAGGCGATGTTGCGCTGCATGTTGTAGTCGACGAAGTCGTCAATCTTGTTGCGGGTGTACTGGTAGCGATAGCCCCCATCCAGGGACCAGCGGTCGGTGACGGCAAATTCGGTTTGCAGGAAACCCGCCAGGGACTCCACTTCGACCCCGGGGTAGCGACCTATGGTGCTGGCGGTCTTGTTGACCAGACCGCCGCTGTCATAGCTGGTCTGCTTGTCAAACAGGGCCTGGTTGCTCTTGAGGGTATCGATGAAACCATCGACCCCATAGGTCAGAGTCAGGCGATCCCAATCCTTGATCAGCGCGGTGCGCAGGCTCACCACATCCGTGCTCTGCTCGGAGGCGGCCAGGTAGCTGCCATAGATGAAGGGAATGAAAGAGAACTCTTCACTGCGATAAGAGGCCTGCACCATCAGGGTGTGATTCAGGAAGTCGGTGTTGCGGTAGTCGGCGTTGAGCAACCAGCGCTCGGTCGCGCCTTGGCGATCGGATTCAAAACCATCACGCACTGCAATCAGGCTGGTGTCCGCCGGGTTGCCGGTAATGTTGCCCGGCGCACCGGCCAGATCCTGACCGAAGTAGATGCCGTAAGGGCTATCCTGCTTGCTGCTGTAGTACTGGGCCAGCAACGTCAGACTCTGGTTGTCGGACGGGGTGAAGGTCAGGCTGCCCATGGTATCTATCACTTCGTTGAACTGCAGCGAACCCTGGGTGATGTCCGGCACCACCATGTCTCCACCCGCATCGAAGAAGGCCTTGTTGCTGCTGTAGACGAGGGAGGCGCGCCCCTGTACCAGATCATTACCCCCCGCCACCGACTGGGCCAGTTTGTAATCAACATCTTCATGACTGTTAAAACCCGTGGTGGTGCCTGCATAGCTCTCGAATTGCAGCTCGCCCTGTTCACCCTTCTTGGTCACTATGTTGACCACACCGCCGGTAGCACCCGCGCCATAGATGGACGTCGCCCCCGACAGCACCTCGATGCGCGCTATGTTAAAAGGATCGATGGAATCGAGCTGACGGCTGATGAGACGGGCCGAATTGAGGGAGACACCATCTATCATCACCAGCATGGCGCGGCCACGCAGGTTCTGACCATAGTTGGTCCTTCCCTGGCTGCTGACATCCAGGGAAGGCACCACGGCTGCCAATATCTCGCCCAGGCTCTTGCCGCCGCGGGACTCCTGTTCTATCCGCTGTGAATCCACATACCAGACGGTACCCGGAATGTCGCTGATGCTCTTGGGGGCATGGCTGGCGACCACCACCATGGTCTCCGGCTTGGCCTCGGTCTGTGCCGCCAGGGCAGGGAAGGCACCGGTCATGGTCAGCGCGAGTACCAGGGCATTCAGGGGATAGTTCCTTGCTTGTCTTAACATGACGTCCTGCTCTACCTGTTCATGGGTGCCTTTGGCACCATTTATTGCTATCGATGATGCGGCCGTGGGGACCGAGCATCCGTTATTGTCGTGACCGATGGCTTGCCCATGAGTCATCGAGAGGAATACCTATCCCCCGCCAACCACAAGAGATGCTCCACCGGGATCGGGCAGCCTGATGTCAATCAGCGACTGAGGATGTTAATAAGTATCATTTGTGACTTCAATTGTTTTGTGGGCGGGAGAGAGCGGCGTAATAGAGGCCAACTAATTGATAAAGAAGTGATTAATGAGCAGAGACAGGCATATGAGGGGGAACAGAAGACACAACCTCACCCGACGCTAAGCCGGGTGAGTTCATCATCACTCAGGAAAGAGTGGCGAGCCGGGCGGCGAACCCCATGAAGAAGAGGCCGATCAGACCGTTGCCCAGCTTGGCCAGGCGCAGTTTGCGTTGAAAAAAGCGCGCCATCAGTGAGCCGCCAAAGATGAGCAGGGTCAGATACACAAAGCTCATGGCCTCCAGCATGCCGGCCAGCACCAGGTAGGAGAGCCAGGTGTGGGCATAGTTGAAATCGATGAACTGCACGAAGAAGGAGACGTAGAACAGGATCGCCTTGGGATTGGTGAGGCTCAGGGTCAGCGCCTTGCCAAAGTAGTTCTCCCCCTGAACCGGGTCGGCAGGGTGACTCTCCGTCCTGGCGACGAAGTTGTCATACAGTATTCTCACCCCCAGATAGAGCAGATAGATGGCCCCCAGGTAGCGCACCAGGGTAAACAGCAAGGGTGTGGTACGGATCAGGGAGGCGACCCCCAGATAGGCGCAGAAGATGAGCAGGGCATCGCCGACGAAGACGCCGAGGGCGGCGCGATAACCGGGGCCTATGCCGCGGCTGGCACCGGTACGCAATACATAAATGGAGTTCGGGCCCGGGGCTATGATGATGAAAAAAAGACCGACTAAATAAGTCCAGACATTGATGACACCCAGGCTTTCAAACATGTTCCACCCCAATAGCAAAGACGAAGAGATGGGAAAGGAGACGGCACGGTCGCCATCTCACTCCTCATCGACCATGGATCCATCCTAACCTTGCGCGAATAAAGCACAAGCCTCTCACTTGGGAACGGCGAAGATCAGCAATATTGTCCCGCCACCCAGCCGGACGACCAGGCCCACTGGAAGTTGTAACCCCCGAGCCAGCCGGTCACGTCCACCACCTCGCCGATGAAATAGAGCCCGGGCACCTGACGCGCCTCCATGGTCTTGGAGGAGAGTGCGTTGGTGTCGACCCCTCCCAGGGTCACTTCGGCGGTGCGGTAGCCTTCGGTACCGTTGGGCAGCAGCTGCCAATCTTCCAGCAGGGCGGCAATGGCCTCCAGCTCCCGCTCGTTGTACTGGCGCATCGGCTTGTTAGTGAGCTGGCCCAGCTCCACCAGGGTATCGACGAAGCGCTTGGGCAGCTCGCGGCCCAGCACGGTTTTGAGCTCCTGAGCCGGATGAGCCTGCGCCCACCCTTTCAGCGTCGCCAATATGTCGAGATCGGGCAGCAGGTTGATATGGATCTTCTCCCCCGGCAGCCAGAAGGAGGAGATCTGCAAGATAACGGGGCCGGAGAGGCCGCGATGGGTAAACAGCATGGCCTCCTTGAAGCGGGTGCCATCCTCGGCGGTCACTGCGACCGGCAGGCTGACCCCGGCCAGAGCAGCAAACGCCTCCTTGTCGGCCTGATGCAGGGTGAAGGGCACCAGACCGGCGCGGGTCGGCAGCACAGGCAGACCAAACTGTTCCGCCAGCTTGTAGCCGAAGGGGGTCGCGCCCAGTTTCGGCATGGAGAGACCACCGGTCGCCACCACCAGGGATTGGCACGCTATCTCCCCCTTGCTGGTCACGAGCACGAAACCGTCTTCGCTCTTGGCGACGCTCAGGATCTCGGTCTGGAACTGCAGGCTCACCCCGGCCCAGTCACACTCGGTGAGCAGCACATCGACGATCTCTTTGGCACTCTCGTCGCAAAACAGCTGACCCAGGGTCTTCTCGTGATAGTTGACCCCGTGCCTGTCCACCAGATCGATGAAATCCTGCTGGGTGTAGCGGGCCAGGGCCGACTTGCAGAAGTGAGGGTTGCTGCAGAGGAAGGCCTGGGGCCCGGTCTGATGGTTGGTGAAGTTGCAGCGGCCGCCGCCACTGATCAGTATCTTGCGGCCCGGTTTTTTGGCATTGTCGAGCACCAGTACCGAACGACCCCGATACCCCGCCTGCTGGGCACACATCAAACCGGCCGCACCGGCCCCGATCACCACAACATCCGTTCTTATCATCACAGCGCCACTCACCTGAAACAGATCAACAAGAGCGGGGCCAACGCACAGACCCCAACCATCCCCCCCGGCCACCAAAAAAAGAAACGGCCCACGAGGGGGCCGTATTGTACTGACTGAACATTAAGTGTCCACGACTTATCGGGAGACTTAAGCAAGCCTCATCCAGGGATCAGGCGTTGTTGTCCATCACGCTGGCGGGGGACGCCTTGGCCAGCTCGGCCAGCTCCTTGTCGATGAAGTAGAGGCCCTTGCCATCCTCGCCCACCAGGTTGAGGCGGTCCACTATGCTCTTGAACAGCTTCTCTTCCTCATGCTGCTCGGCCACATACCACTGCAGGAAGTTGAAGGTGGAGTAATCCTGGGTAGTGAAGGCAACGTGGGCCAGGCCATTGATGCACTGGGTGATGTGGTGCTCATGCTCAAGGGTGGTGCGAAACACATCGCCCAGGGTGGTGAATTCGTGGGGAGGGGCACTGATGGCACCCAGTATCGGCATGGCGCCGGTCTCGCTCACATAGGTAAAGAGACGCTCCATGTGCTGACGCTCTTCCACCGCATGCTTGCGCAGGAAAGTGGCGGCACCTTCGAAACCCTTGTCCTCGCACCAGGCGCTCATCTGCAGGTAGAGGTTGGAGGAATAGAATTCCAGGTTTATCTGGTCGTTCAACTTCTCGATCATGGCTTGGGCCAACATGCTGATTCTCCACTGTGATTTGGGTTCGATTGTCGCGACGAAGCGGATCTGGATCAACCACTTGCCGCAGGATTTGTTGCAGTTTCAACCAATGCCTCAGCCTTACCCCCATATGGGCATGGCGAGTCAATGAAGCATGCTGTACTCAAGCGTACCCCTTATCATGGCGCCCATGATCCGGGACCCTCGCTGATGCGCCGCTATTTTCTGCTGTTACTGTGCTGGCTTGACCAGGTGCAGGCCGCGCCTTCCCTGCTGAATGATGCCGAATGGCGAGCCGCGCGCGATCCCGCCGTCTACCTCAGCCAGCTCGATGCCCTGACGGGTCAGGACATGGAACTGTTTCACGCCAGATCCCTGGCCAAGGCACACTTGGGTGACTACCGGGGCGCCCAGCTCGACAACGCCAGGGCCAGGGCGCTGGCCGCCAGCCATCAGGAAGCCTCAAGACAGCGGGATTTCCAGCTGCAGCAGATAGCCCTCGCCCTGGATACCGCCGCCCCCGACCAGGCCTTTACCCTGCTCGCCCAGCTCGAACCCGCACTGCAGGACGATGCGGCGCAGCGCGCGCAATGGCATGCCCTGAACGGCCTGGCTCACTATAAAACCAATCAGCTGCAATCGGCCATTGCCGAACTCAAGAGCGCCTTCCTGCTCAAACGCCAACTCAAGCAGGAGAGCAAGCAGGCTCAGTTGCAGTGCATACAGCTGCTCATCACCCTGGGCAACCTCTACGCCGACATCGGGCTGGGTCAGGAGGCAGAACAGCACTATCTGGATGCCCTGCGGCGCAGCCTGAGCCTGGATGAGCCCAACAGTCAGACCCTCATCAAGGCCAACATGGCGCGACTCTATCTCGACATGGGTCGCCCGGCACGAGCCCGTCAGCTACTCGATAGCCAGCTGGCCAACCCGGCCCTCTCTCCCGACTATCGCGCCGCCATGCTGGGCTATCTCGCCATGGCCCTCAATGCCGAGGGTAACGGCTCGGCCGCACTGCGACATCTGGATCAGGCAGAGGCGCTGCATCAGCAACTCGGCTACCCGACCCCTCCCGGGCTGCTGACCACCCGGGCCGCAGCCCTGCGCAGTCAGGGCGAGACGGGCCCAGCCCTGGCACTGCTCGAGGGGGCCGGGACGCTGGATCTTTCAGGCAAGGCGCTCCGGGCCGAACTCCTGGCCGGGCAAGGCAACTATGCCGCCGCCTACCGGGGGCTCAGTGACTATCATGCCGACTATCGCCAGCACTTCAACCGTACCCTGAGCGAACACGCGGCCGCCTTCCAGGCGCAAATGGATTTGGCCCGTAGCGAGAGCGATAACCACAGACTGGTACTGGAAAACGAACGGCGGCGCCAGCAGATAGCCCACCAGCAGAGTGCCCGCAACTATCAGTTGATGCTGGTGATGCTGCTGCTCAGCGCCCTGATCCTCCTCGGTATCACCACCCACCGCCTGCATCGCAGCTCCCGTCGCCTCTATCGGCTGGCCAGTTTCGATCAGCTCACCGGGCTCGCCAACCGGCACGCCCTGCAAGAGCGGTTGCAGACTCTCTGGCAGCAGGAGGGGCCCCTCTCCCTGATCATCATCGACATCGATCACTTCAAGCAGATCAATGACCAGCACGGCCATGGTGCGGGGGATGTCGCCATCGCCCGCCTTGGGCAGTTGCTTGGGGAGTGGGCGCCGGAGCGGGAGCTGATCGGCCGCTGGGGTGGGGAGGAGTTTCTGGTCGCCATACCGCTACCGGCGCAAGATTGCTGGCACCTGGCTGAGCAGTTGCGCCAGCGAGTGGCCGCCGAGCGGGAACCCGGTCGCCCCGTGATGACCATCAGCCTGGGGGTCGCTGGCCGGGAAGACTCTCATGAGACGCTCACTCAGCTCATTCACAGGGCTGACATGGCCATGTATCAGGCCAAGCGTCAGGGGCGCAACCAGACGGTGCTGGCGGCGGCGCCACACACTGTGGTCACGCTGTCTCGCAGCCTGGCCTAGGGCTGCAACTCGCCGAGGGCCTTGATGTCGATCGGCATCTCGTAATCCACACCGGGCAAGTCGAAGCCATTGAGCTGCAGAAAATCCCGTCTCAGCCCGGCAAAATCCCCCATGCTCTCGAAGTTCTGGGGGGTCAGCTTGGGCCAGAGTGCAGAGACCGCCGCCTGCACTGCCGGGTTCAACTCATGGTCATCCATGCGGATCAGCCTGTGACCATCGGCCACCACTCCTTGCTTACCGTACATCTTGCTGGCGAACAGGCGATGCATCTGCTCGATGCATCCTTCGTGCACCCCCTGCTCCTTCATGACCCCCATCAGCAGCCCCAGATAGACGGGCAATACGGGAATATAGGCACTGGCCTTGGTCACCAGTGCCTTGCACACGCTGACCCAGGCGTGGCCGCCGATCGCCGCAAGCTGCAGGTTGATCGCCTCGGCGGTGCTGTGCAGGTGCTCCTTGGCATAGCCTATGGTGCCGTCTCGATAGAGGGGATAAGTGGACTCTGGGCCTATGTAGGAGTAGGCGACCGTCTGCACCCCGGGCGCCAGACAATCGGCATCCTGCAACGCCTGCAACCAGTGCTGCCAATCCTCCCCGCCCATCACGGTGACGGTGTCGCGGATCTCCTCGGCACTGGCGACCGGCAGGGTCTGTTCCTCGAGGGCATAGTGCTCCAGATTCAGCCCCAGGCCGGTGAAGGGTTGCCCCGTGCTCTTGAGGACAGATCGCACCTGACGGCCATCGGCCAGTACCCGCACACCGCTCGCCAGGGAGTAGATAACCAGATCCACCTGCCCCCACTGCTGGCGAATCGTCGCTATGGCTTGCTGGCGCATCGCGTCCGAGAAGGCATCGCCGATCAGATTCAGGGCCAGCCGCCCCTGCTGTTCGGCAGCCTGCTTGAACCAGATGTTGTTGTACCAGCCTGCGCTGCCAACCCCTTTCTCGGAGGGGCCCCGCTCAAACGAGATGCCAAGGGAGTCGGCCCCGGCACCGAAGGTGAGCGCGATGCGTGAGGCCAATCCAAAGCCGGATGAGGCGCCGAGGACAAGCACCCGCCTGGGGCCATTGAACTGGCCCGCGGCGCGGATCTCGGCTATCTGTTGTTCCACTGCGGCACGGCAGCCGATGGGATGGCAGTTGCGGGCGACGCAGCCCTGGATCTCGGGACGGATGATCATGGCACTTCTCCAAAGTCACTGGCTTGAGCATAGCCAGCGGGGGAGGAGATGGCCTTGATATGGCGCAGCGTCTGAACAAGAAAGGGGGGTAAAAAAACAAAGGGAGCCATAGGCTCCCAAAGCGGTATTCAGATGCTTCTTGTTATGTTGTGGTCCTTGCGAAACACGGGCACATCCTATGCCCGGCGCGGACA
This sequence comes from Aeromonas rivuli, assembly GCF_000820045.1. Classification (GTDB taxonomy): domain Bacteria; phylum Pseudomonadota; class Gammaproteobacteria; order Enterobacterales; family Aeromonadaceae; genus Aeromonas; species Aeromonas rivuli. The sequence continues at coordinate 16,789 of NZ_CDBJ01000035.1, forward strand.
AGGGGCAAGTTGCCCGCTGTGACCCGCCTCATGTTTCCGCTCATTTCATCGGCGCACAATGACGGCAAAGGGGCCTGGCTCACAAATGCGGTACAGAGGAGTGCCATGGGTACATAAAGCTGTGATGAGAATGACATTTTAGTTTCAATAGCGATTGGTATAGTGACAAGAATATCTGTGAGGAGAATCCCATGAGTGGAACCCATTACAAGCATGTGCTGGTCGCGATCGACCTGTCGGAAGACAACCGCAAGGTGATTGAGAAGGCGGTCGATCGGGCCATCTCCAACGGTGCCAAGCTGTCGGTGATCCATGTCGATGTCGACCTCAAGGATCTCTACACCGAGATGATAGATATCGACATCGACAATGTGCAGGATCAGGTGATCGCCGAGGCCAAGGAGAAGCTGGAAGCCTTCCTGGCGCCGGTGGAGTACCCCATCGAGAAGAAGCTGGTGATCTGCGGCGACCTGAGCGAGCGGGTCAATCAGGCGGTGCGTGACTATGACATCGACCTGCTGGTCTGTGGCCATCGCCAGAGCTTCTGGAGCCTGCTGACCTCCAGTGCCCGCCAGCTGATGAACACAGTGCCTTGCGACCTGCTGGTCGTGCCCTTGCAGAAGTGATGGAACAGGCGTAGCTTGAGTGGCCATGAACATGACCGCCTTCAACAAAGATTACTGGTGGTGCTGCTCCTAAACAGGCGGCACCGCTTTTCTATGTAAGATTTCCCAAAGAAAACACAGTGGCCGCCGAGAGGCGGTCATTGTATTTGTGTCCTTTGTCGCCTCCCGGCCCACCCCAGACTGGAGAGAGTGACATGCAAACCCCCATCATACTCACGGGCGACAGGCCCACCGGCAAACTGCACATAGGCCACTATGTCGGATCCCTGCGCCAACGGGTGCAGGCGCAACAGACCCACCGCCAGTTCGTGATGATTGCCGACTTGCAGGCACTGACCGACAACAGCCATGACCCGGCCAAGGTCACCGGCAACGTGCTGGAGGTGATGGCCGACTATCTGGCCGCCGGGCTGGATCCCGCCAAGACGACCTTCTGCCTGCAGAGTGCCCTGCCCGCCCTCCCCGAGCTGACCGGTTACTACCTCAATCTGGTCAGCGTCGCCCGTCTCGAGCGCAACCCCACCGTCAAGGCGGAGATCCAGCAAAAAGGCTTTGAGCGCAGCCTGCCTGCCGGCTTCCTGGTCTACCCGGTCAGTCAGGCGGCCGACATCACCGCATTTCGGGCCACTCATGTGCCGGTCGGTGAGGATCAGCTGCCCATGCTGGAGCAGACCAACGAGATAGTGCGTCGCTTCAACGGTCTGGTCGGGAGAGAGGTGCTGACCGAGTGCCAGCCCATCTTGAGCGACACCGGCCGCCTGCCCGGTATCGACGGCAAGGCCAAGATGTCCAAGTCCCTCGGCAATACCATAGAACTCGGCATGTCCGAGGCGGAGATCAAGCAGGCAGTCCATGGCATGTATACCGACCCCAACCACCTCAGGCTGAGCGATCCGGGTCAGGTCGAAGGGAATACGGTGTTCACCTATCTGGATGCCTTCCACCCGGACAAGGCACTGGTGGCCGAGATGAAGGCGCACTACCGGCGCGGTGGCCTGGGGGATATGCGCTGCAAGCAGGTGCTGAACGACTGCCTGCAAAGCCTGCTTGCTCCCATGCGACTGCGCAGGCAGCAGGCCATGAGCGAACGGGGCGAACTGCTCACGCTGCTGCGCCAGGGCACCGAGCAGGCGCGCACCGTCACGGACAGGGTGCTGGGAGAAGTGAAGCGGGCCATGGGCCTCAACTACTTCGACTAAGCGCCACCGGCCCTCGCCCCCCTGCCACTCAGCCCCCGGTGGTGCACCCGGGGGCAAGGGGGTGGCTATCCGCCGAGGGAGGTCAGGCCATAGCGCCCCTCGGCCAGGGCATGCAGCTCCCCCTTGAACCAGCGGATCGCCTCGTCATGGGCGCTCAGGGGGTGGCCCGCCATCAGGTAGACGATGGGGATGGCCGGTTCGAGTTGATGAAGTTGCAGCGGATAATCGCGACTAAAGTCACGGCCTATCATCTCGGGCACCACCACCAGATAACGCCGGGTCGCCATCAACTGGGGCACCGCCATGAAGCTTGGCAACCTGACCCCCAGCTCCCGCTCCACCCCGAACCGGGCCAGCCAGAGATCCACCATCGCCTGGCTGTGGCCCCAGCTCGAGGTATGGATATGGGGCTTGCTCACCAGCTCCCTCGGCCCCAATCGCTCGGGCAGGCCGCTGTCCATGGGGGAGAGACAGACCAGGGGATTGCTGAACCAGTCCTCACGCCACAAGCGGGGCGAGAGGTGATCGGCCCCGGCAAAACCCACCACCAGATCCAGCTCCCCCTTCTCCAGTTCACGCTCGTAGTCGCTGGCCGCCAGCTCGCACACCTCCAGCCGGCAGTGGGGAGCAAGCCGATGAAGCCGTTCGACCATGGCGGGAACCAGACCATGCTCCACCGAGCCCGGCAGCGCCATGCGAAATACCCGGCGGGCGCTGGCGGGGTCGAACCCCTTGGCCTGACGCAAGCCCTGCTCCAGCATGGCCAGGGCCTGACGTACCGGCCCGGCCAGGGCCTTGGCCCGCTCGGTCGGCATCATCTCGCGCCGGCTCATGACGAAGAGGGGATCATCCAGCGCCTGACGCAATCGGCCCAGGGCATGACTGACGGTGGATTGGGAGAGGTGGAGCCGCTCGGCGGCCCGAGTGACGTTGCGCTCCTGCATCAACACATCGAACAGGGTGAGCAGGTTGAGATCGAGCCGGGCGAGGGAGAGTTCCATCGATATTGACCATAGGCAAATGCCAACAATTCATTTTCTACATAGTAACAGAGTCCCTAGAATGCGCTCATTCATTGCATCATCGACAACGAGACAAGACATGCGTAGTTATCTGTTACTGCTGGCCATCGGCCTGCTGTGGGGTTCCCAATTCATCTTCATGCACCAGGCCGTGGCCGAAATGCCGCCGATCCTGGTCGCCGCCGGGCGTGCCCTGTGTGGCAGCCTGACCCTGGGGCTGCTCTGTCTGTTCATGCGACTCAAGAGCGAACACACCCCCTGGCGCACCTACATGCTGATCGCCCTGCTCGATGCCACCATCCCCTTCATCATGGTGGCCTGGGGCCAGCAGTATGTGGACAGCGCCATCGCCGCCGTGGTGATGGGTTGCATCCCCTTCGTCACCATCCTGATGGCGCCGCTGTTTATCTCGGGTGAAAAAATCACCAAGAGCGGTCTGCTCTCCGTGGTGGTGGGCTTCATCGGCGTGCTGGTGCTGTTCTGGCCAAAACTGTCCGGTGGCATGAATGCCGGTCTGGTGGGCGCCGTGGCGATCCTGTTCGGAGCCAGCTGCTTCGCCATCGGCCTGCTGATGATCAAGCGCTTCGCCAAGGATCACCCGGTGGTGGTGGCCCGCAACATTCTCATCTCCTCGGCCATCCAGCTGCTGATCGCCGCCCCCTTCCTGATCGATCTCGACAGCCTGACCCTGCCGAGCCAACAGGCTACCATCGCCGTGGTGGTGCTGGGCATCTTCTGTACCGGTCTGGTCTACTTCCTCTATATGGCATTGATCCAGAAGGCAGGCCCGACCTTCGCCTCCTTCAGCAACTATCTGGTGCCCCTGTTTGGGGTGGTGCTGGGTGCCCTGTTCCTCGGTGAGCAGATCCACTCCACCACCGGTGTCGCCCTGATGCTGATCCTGGGTTCGGTCGCCATGAACCAGTGGGCCCAGCAGCGTCGCAATCGCCGGGAAAGCCTGTGTCAGGCATCCTGACCTCCCTGTGTGGCGGTCTGGTGCTGATTGCCGGCTGGCAGTACCGCCACAAGCTGGCAGGCCTCGTCGGCCTCTTGATGGTGCTGCTGCCCTGGCTGTTTGACAGCCGCCTGCAAGCCATCCTGAGTCAGGTCATCAAGGCCTGACACTCGGCGGCCCCTCAGATGTTGTCTCCAACCGGCGCTTGCGCCGGTTTTTTTATGGCGGCGATGCCCCCTCCATCAGGTGATAGCGGTAATCGAGACGCTCGTTCTTGCGGGGCCCCTGGATCTGCCAGCTCAGCCGGAAGCCGGCTGCCTCCTCCACCAGCTCGGCGCTGTAGTGGTCCTGGCCGCACAGGTGGGGCTCATGGGTCTGCCAGCGGCCCGCCACCGGCCGCAACTCGAACAGCAGTACCGGGCTCTGGTAGCGCAAGTGGGAGAGGCTGATCCCCGCCGGAGTACGCTGCCACCAGAAGCGGTTCGTCATGGTCAGCACCTTGCCATGGGGAGTCTGATAGCGGCCCTGCTCGTCAAACAGCCAGCCCCCTTGGTGATCGGTCACCTGCACCCTGCCCTCGCCGCGCCCCGTCCAGTCGGTGGCGGAGCCCGCCCCGTTACTCCCCTCGAACGCAAATGCGCCTATCTGTGGCAACCGCTGCCATAAACGCTGGATCACAGCTTCCATCTCGGCCATCATAGCGCCCTCAAAATTGACAACTGACGATAAATCAAACACATGAACTACTTGATAGGGGTTACCCTGCTCTGGTCCTTCTCCTTCAGCCTGATCGGTGTCTACCTCGCCGGTCAGGTGGATGCCTACTTCTCGGTGCTAACCCGCATCCTGCTCGCCAGTCTGGTGTTTCTGCCCTTCCTGCGTAAACGCTGGCTGCGACCCGATCTGGCTCTCAAGCTGATGGGGCTCGGCGCCATTCAGCTCGGCCTGATGTACCTCTTCTACTACCACTCCTTCCTGCTGCTGACGGTGCCTGAGGTACTGGTATTTACCATCTTTACCCCCCTCTACGTCACCCTGATCCACGATCTGATGGAACGGCGCTTCAAGCCGAGTTATCTGGGGGCGGCCGCACTGGCGGTACTGGGCGCGGCCGTCATCCGCTTCGATGGTCTGACCGAGAGCTATCTGCTGGGCTTCCTGGTGGTGCAGGGGGCCAACCTCTGTTTCGCCCTGGGGCAGGTGGGTTACAAGGTGCTGATGGCCCGTGAAGCGCAGCAACCGCCACAACATGCGGTGTTTGGCTGCTTCTATCTGGGGGCCCTGGCTATCGCCCTGCCCGCCTGGTGGCTGCTCGGCAAACCGCAATATCCCAGCACCGGCCTGCAGTGGGGCATCTTGCTCTGGCTGGGAGTGGTGGCATCCGGGTTGGGTTACTTCCTGTGGAACAAGGGCGCCACCCTGGTCAGCAGCGGCGTGCTGGCCATCATGAACAACGCCCTGATCCCGGCGGGTCTGCTGGTCAACTTGCTGCTGTGGGGACGAGAGACGGACCTGCCGCGCCTCGCCCTTGGCGGCCTGCTGATGCTGGCCTCGCTCTGGCTGTGCCGACCCGGGAAACGGGCTCGCGCCTGATCCCGCTTGGGAGGCGCTCTTCATGGGGCGCCTCCCGAACCCGCGGCAGAGCCTGCTAGCCGATGACCTGGTTGTGCTCCTGACGGGCTTGACCGTGGCAGGAGGCGAGCCGGGCCAGCAGATGATCGATCTGCTCCCCCGGTTGATGCTGCACCAATCCGATGCTGACGGTGACTGGTCGCTCCGGCAGCAGGCTGGCATCGGCAATTTCGAGGCGCAGCCGTTCGGCGATCTCCAGGGCATCCAGCCGCTCGATGCCCGGCAGCATCAGGATGAAGGTATCGTCATCCCAGCGGGCGAAGGGGTCATCCTTGCGCAGTTCGTGACGCACGATACGCGCCAGTCTGGCCAGCATGGTGTCGCAATCGGCCTCGCCAAACAGCTGCAATATCTTGGCTCTGTGATCCACGGTGAGTTGCAGCAGGCAGAAGGCGCTCTCTTGACCGAGGCGTTCGTTGAGCCTCTGTTCGAAATAACCGCGGCTCTCGAGCCCGGTCAGGGGATCCGTGCCCTGTTGCTCCGCCACCGGGGAGTGGGAGTGGCGGCAACGACGCACCACCCCAAGCAGCGAGCCGTCCGGCTGGCGCTGGGCTCGCTCATCGAGGCGAATATAGTGGCCATCATGGTGCAGGATGCGATAGTCCAGACGCAGCGAGTCCCGACCATGCAGACAGGCGGCGAAGGCTTCGAGCACCCGCGCCATGTCATCCGGGTGTATCCGTGCCAGCCAGCTCATCTCATCCAGATTGTCTTGGGTGAGGCCGAGCAACGCCAGGCAGGAGGGATCCCGCGCCATGGCCTGCGGCTGCGACCAGCGCCAGACGCCGGCATCCATCAGTTGCATGGCATCCGCCATCAGGGAACTGTCCAGCCGGGTCACTGTGTCCGCTAGCGGAGCCTTCAGTACATCCATCAAACGCCTCTAAACCGTGAAACTTGTCGTGAACCCCAATAAGTAGCATCGGGGCAAGGGATCGGCAATCCGCATCGGGGAGTTTGTGATGAAAAAAACGCGTCAGCTCGGAAGGGCAAGCGACCCTCAGCCGGGACCGCACCGCAAGCCTCACCGAGGCTAGCCCCGATAGCCCTGCATCAGGGTCTGCCAGTTCTCCGGCACGAAGTGGAAGCTGGTATGCAGCTGGGCTTCTTTATTGAAAGAGCGCAGCAATCGTTCCAGATTGGCCTGCTGCCAGCTGCCTGGCGCACGGATGGCCCCCTTGTCAAAATCGATCACCCACACCTTGTCCGCCTTGTCGAGCAGCAGATTGTGGCTGTTGAGATCCGCGTGATAGACACCGGCATCGTGCAGCTGGCGTATCGTCTGACCCACCCGCAACCAGATGTCGGCAGCGACAGGACCCCGTTTGAGCAGGGCCACCAGATCCTTGGCACCACGAATACGCTCGATCAGGATGTCGGCCCGGTAGAAGGGGCCCTGCTTGACCATGCGTGCCCCGAACGGCCTGGGCACCGGCAACCCTTGACGGCTCAGGGTCTCCAGCAGACTGAACTCGGCCATGGCACGGCTCGATTCCACCCCCTCGAACCAGAAGCGATCCCGCACCACCCGGCCCACCATGCCGCCGCGATAGTAGTGGCGCAGCACCAGATGGCAGGACTCCTCCTTCACGAACCAGGTCACCCCCCGGCCGATGGCCGAGCCCACCACCTTGCCCTGGTTCTGCCACCAGAGGGGATCGAATAGCCTGGGCGAAGGATGGTTGAAGAGGTCATCGGCAAACCAGCACACCTGGTTCTTGTCGGTTTGAATTTGCATCTGGTGGGTTCCGGGCAGTCATTGGCCGCAATTTTACAATCCATGATGGAGTTTGCATAATGCCATTCATCGATTTCCCATCTATTGCGCCACATCATGCTGCCGTTCCAAACGCCACCCTCTTCAATCTGTATATTGCGGCTCTCCGCCATTGGTGATTGCTGCCACGCACTGGCGCTGGTGCGGGTCATTCAGCGGGAGTGGCCGGACACCCGGATCACCTGGGTCATCGGCAAGCTGGAGGCGGGGCTCTTTGCCGACTTGCCCGGTGTCGAGGTGATCCCCTTCGACAAGAGTCAGGGCTGGCGTGGCTACCGCGCCCTCTGGCAGCAGCTGCAAGGCCGAAAATTCGATGCCCTGCTGCATCTGCAGGCCGCCCTGCGCGCCAGCATCGCCACCCTCGGCATCCGCGCCGACGTCAAACTGGGTTTCGATCGGGAGCGTGCCAACGATGGTCAATGGCTGTTTACCAATCACAAGGTGCCCTCGCCAGCCTCCCCTCATGTGCTGGACGGCTTCCTCGCCTTCGCCCGCGAGCTGGGCATCAAGGATCTGACCCCGGACTGGCAGCTACCCATAGCCCCTGAACATCAGGCCTGGGCCAAGGCGCAGATTGCCGGGCAACCGACCCTGCTCATCTGTGCCGCCGCCAGCAAACCGTTCAAGAACTGGACCGCGGCTGGCTATGCCGCCCTGGCGGATCATGCCCACCGCCAGGGCATGCGAGTGCTGCTGTGCGGCGGGCCGGCCAAGCTGGAGCGGGATCTCGCGGCTGAGATACGGCGCCTGAGCCAGAGCAAGCCGGTCGACCTGGTCGGCCAGACCAACCTCAAGCAGTTGCTGGCATTGATCAAGGAAGCGAGCCTGGTACTGGCCCCCGATACCGGCCCCACCCACATGGCGACCCTGGTCGGCACCCCCGTCATCGGCCTCTATGCCCATCACAATCCGGCCCGCACCGGCCCCTATCTGTGCCACGACTATGTGGTCAGCGTCTATCAGGAGCGGATCGAGCAGGAGACCGGCAAGCCGCTGAGCGAGCTGAGCTGGCGCACCCGCCTCAAAGACCCGGACGCCATGGCCAAGCTGCCGGTCGAGCGAGTGATCGCCCGCTTCGACCAGTGGTGGCAAGCGGGGGAGGAAGCGGGCAATCCATCGAAAATCCCGAGCAGTCAGCGAGAGATAACCTGATAGTCTCCCGAGTATTTCCTCGCCAGAATAGCCGCTGCGTAGAGGCAACTCTCGCAGCAAGCTACGAATCCTTTGATCGGCTGGAATATGATTCCGGCCGTTTTTTTATCTGCGGTCATCTGCTACCATCTGCCGCCTTTACATCCCCCTGCTGCTGAATTTTCTGTGTGTTGTGCTTGGCTGTCGCCCCGAGGGGCAGGAGACGGCGCTCTCTGCTACAACCAAAACACGGTAAACGTTGAAAGGTACTGACATGGCGCAACAAGGCACCCTCTACATCATCTCCTCCCCAAGCGGAGCGGGTAAGTCCAGTCTGATCAATGCCCTGCTCAAGCAGCCTGAGGCCGCTGGCCGTATGCAGCTCTCCGTCTCCCACACCACCCGCGCCATGCGTCCGGGGGAAGAGAACGGGGTCCACTACCATTTCGTACCGGTCGAAGAGTTCAAGGCACTGATCGCCCGTGGCGACTTCCTGGAGTGGGCCGAGGTGTTCGGCAACTACTATGGCACCTCCAGGGCAGCCATCGAGGCCTGCCTGGCCCGGGGTATCGATGTCTTCCTCGATATCGACTGGCAGGGCGCCCGCCAGATCCGCGAGCAGATGGAGACGCAATCCATCTTCATATTGCCGCCGAGCCGTCCCGAGCTGGAGCGCCGCCTGATCGGTCGCGGGCAGGACAGCGAAGAGGTGATCCGTGGCCGCATGGAGAAAGCCATTGCCGAAATGGTGCACTACGATGAGTATGACTATGTCATCATCAACGAAGAGTTTGAGCTGGCGCTGGGTCAACTCAAGGCCATCATCGAGAGCCAAAGGTTGAAGATGTGCCGTCAACGGCAGGCGCAGCAAAACTTGCTGCAACAGCTACTGGCGGAATAAGCTAAAACCAAGTACACTTTTGCGTCATTTTTAAACACCGTCTTTTAAACACTAAAAGTCTAAACACTGGAGTCTGCATGGCACGCGTTACTGTAGAAGATGCTGTAAAACAGGTAGGTAACCGTTTTGACCTGGTACTGGTCGCCGCGCGCCGCGCCCGTCAGATCGCGGTTCAAGGTAAAGACCCCCTGGTTGACGAAGAGAACGACAAACCGACCGTGATCGCCCTGCGCGAGATCGAGCTGGGTCTGGTGAACAACCAAGTGATGGACACTCAGGACCGTTACGAGCAGCAAGAGCAGGAAGCTGCCGAGCTGGCTGCCGTCGCTGCCATCGCCGAAGGCCGCGGTTAAGTCCTCCGAGTCGGCACCCGCCCGGGTGCCGACTGTTCTTCCCCCCATTTACAACCGCTCGAAAACCTCGCAAACTCAGGGCTATACCCTCAATATCACGGATTGCTGAATTACCGCAGCGGGGCATGTCTTGTATCTATTTGAAAATCTTAAAGAAGTAGCCAGTTCTTATCTGCCATCCGAGCAGGTTGAGAAACTCAAGCAAGCCTATGTGGTAGCCCGTGACGCTCACCAGGGTCAGATGCGATCCAGTGGTGAACCCTATATCACCCACCCGGTGGCGGTTGCCCGCATTCTGGGCGACATGCGTCTGGACCACGAGACTCTGATGGCGGCCGTGTTGCACGATGTCATCGAGGATACCCCGGTCACCAAGGCCGAGCTGGCGGAGTTGTTCGGTGATGCCGTGGCCGAGCTGGTTGCCGGTGTCTCCAAGCTCGACAAGCTGAAGTTTCGCGATCGCAAGGAAGCCCAGGTCGAAAACTTCCGCAAGATGATGATGGCCATGACCCAGGACATCAGAGTCATCCTGATCAAGCTGGCCGATCGCACCCACAACATGCGCACCCTCGGCTCCCTGCGCCCGGACAAGCGCCGCCGCATCGCCCGCGAGACCCTGGAAATCTTCGCCCCCATCGCCAACCGGCTCGGTATCCATACCATGAAGAACGAGCTGGAAGAGCTCGGCTTCGAGGCGCTCTACCCCATGCGCTCCCGGGTATTGCGCGAATCCGTGCGTCGCGCCCGTGGCAATCGCCGGGAGATCATCGACTCCATCCAGAGTGAAATTCAGGGGCGACTGCAGGAGTCCGGCATCGAGGCGCAGATCAGCGGCCGCGAGAAGAACATGTTCTCCATCTACAACAAGATGGAGAAAAAAGAGCTGCAATTTCATGAGGTAATGGATATCTATGCCTTTCGCGTCAAGGTGAAGGACATAGACACCTGTTACCGGGTGCTCGGGCAGATGCACAACCTCTACAAGCCCCGCCCCGGCCGCTTCAAAGATTACATCGCCATCCCCAAGACCAACGGCTATCAGTCGCTGCACACCTCCCTGGTCGGGCCCCACGGGGTGCCGGTCGAGGTGCAGATCCGTACCGAATACATGGATCAGATGGCCGACAAGGGGGTTGCCGCTCACTGGGCCTACAAACAGGATGGCGACAGCTCGGGCACCACGGCCCAGATCCGCGCCCAGCGCTGGATGCAGAGCCTGCTCGAACTGCAGCAGAGCGCCGGCAGTTCGTTCGAGTTTATCGAGGGGGTCAAAACCGATCTCTTCCCGGACGAGATCTACGTGTTCACCCCTGAAGGCCGCATCATGGAGTTGCCCACCGGGGCGACGCCGGTCGATTTTGCCTATACGGTCCACACCGACATTGGCCATGCCTGCGTCGGTGCCAGGGTCGACCGCCACCCCTACCCCCTGAGCAGCCAGCTTCAGTCCGGTCAGACAGTGGAGATCATCACGGCCCCCGGCGCTCGCCCCAATGCCGCCTGGCTCAACTTCGTGGTGACCACCAAGGCCCGCTCCAAGATCCGCCAGTTCCTCAAGAACCTGCGTACCGAAGAGTCAGTGGTGCTCGGCCGCCGCCTGCTCAACCATGCCCTGGGTGCCAAGAATATCGAGGACATTTCGGAATCCCGCATCAAGCAGGTGCTGACCGATACCAAGCATGAGAACCTGCAAGGGCTGCTAGCCGATATCGGCCTGGGCAACGCCATGAGTGTCATGGTCGCCCGCCGCATGCAGGATGAGGGGCTGTCCCAGGGTGATCAGCCCAAGAACAGCAGCAAGAAGATGCCGATCAGGGGTGCCGATGGCATGCTGGTCACCTTCGCCAACTGTTGCCGCCCCATTCCCGGCGATGCCATCATCGCCCACATCAGCCCGGGCAAGGGGCTGGTCATCCACCAGGAGTCCTGTCGCAACATCAAGGGTTACAGTCGCGAGCCGGACAAGTACCTGCCGGTACAGTGGGAAGTGGATACCGAGCAGGAACAAGAGTTCAAGACAGGTATTCACATCGAGATCGTCAACCATCAGGGCGCCCTGGCCGAGCTGGCCAACGTGATCGCCGCCACCGGCGCCAATATTCACGCCATCAGCACCGAAGAGAAAGATGGTCGCGTCTACCTGGTAACCCTGCTGATCACCACCAAGGGCCGCATCCATCTTGCCAACATCATGCGCAAGATCCGGGTCATGCCCAATGTGCTCAGGGTCGGTCGACAGAAGAACTGATACCACAGGCGGCGCAAGCCGCCTGATGCTTTCAGGGCGACGCACCGCCTCGGCTCATTGAGCTGGCGCCCGGGTCGACCCTTCGCCCGTGCCAGATGACGACACAGGCACCACAGACTTGATAGAGACAGCCATGACCCCCGAACGTTATCAACGCATCTCCGACATGCTGGCCATGCGCCAGCTCGACTTGACCGTCTGCCTCGAAGAGGTCCACAAGCCGCACAACCTGGCCGCCATAGTGCGCACCGCCGATGCCGTGGGCATCCACAGGGTGCATGCGGTCTGGCCGAAGAACAGCATCCACAAGCGCAAGGGCACGGCCCGCGGCAGCCAGAACTGGGTCGATATCTCTCTCCATAGCGACATCCAGGGCGCCATCACCGATCTCAAGGCCGCCGGCATGCAGATCCTGGCCACCCACCTGGGGGAGCAGTCGGTGGATTTTCGCCAGATTGATTACACCAAACCCACCGCCATCTTGCTCGGTCAGGAGAAGTTCGGCATCACTCCGGAGGCGTTGGCCCTGGCCGATCACCATATTGTCATCCCCATGGTCGGCATGGTGCAGTCCCTCAATGTCTCGGTCGCCGCCGCCGCCATCTTGTATGAGGCCCAGCGCCAACGTGAGCTGGCCGGCTGCTATCAACGCGGCTGCCCCCTCGACGCCGAGGAGCAGAATGCCATCTTGTTCGAGGGGGGCTATCCCATCTATGCCCAACTCTGCAAAGAGAAAGAGATGCCTTACCCGCCGCTAGGTTCCCAAGGCGAGATCCTGGCCGATGACGCCTGGTGGCAACGCATGCAGCTGACCCGCAAGGGCTGGGCTGCGCAACAAGATGACCCCCTGGATATGGAGTGTCCATCCGATGAAATTTAGCTGCCTGCCCCTGCTGGCCCTGACCCTGCTATCCGCCGGAGCCTTAGCCGTGAACAATCCCTATCAGCTGACCACAGAAGCCGAGCTGCCTGCCCTCTATGAAGAGACGCTACCCGCATTCTGGCGCGACCACGCCCGCGAGGGGGAGTTTCAGGGCAAGGCCGGGATCCCCATCCGCTACGCCGTGCTGCGCAATCCAGACAGCGATCGCGCCATCATGATCGTCAACGGCCGGGTAGAGACCTACCTCAAGTATCAGGAGCTGGCCCGGGATCTGTGGCGTCAGGGCTATAGCCTCTATCTCATCGATCACCGTGGCCAGGGGCTCTCCGGTCGCCTGCTGGCAGACAAGGAGAAGGGGTATGTGGTCGACTTCGAAGACTATGTCGCCGATCTCAAGCAGTTCCACGATCACGTCGTCATGGCCGACAAGCCCGCCAAGCTGTTCCTGCTGGCCCACTCCATGGGTGGCGCCATCTCGGCTCGCTATCTGGAACGCTGGCCGGATGACATAAGGGCGGCCGCGCTCTCTTCACCCATGATGGGCATCAACCTGGGGGGGCTGCCCCACTGGCTCGCCAAGGGCGTCGCCGCCACCATAGGCACCGTCGGGGGCTGGTTCGGGGAGCCGCCTTATGGCCCAGGCCAGGGGGGATATCAGGATCAGGGCTTCGCGAATAACGAGCTGACCCACAGCCAGGCACGCTATGCCGCGTTCCGCCAGCAATATGAGCAGACCCCTCAGGTCAAGCTGGGCGGCGCCACCGCCCACTGGATCCATCAGGGCATGATGGGTGGCGAGCGCGCCATCCAGGAGGCTGGCAAGATCAAGACGCCGCTGCTGCTGTTGCAAGCGGGGGCCGACAGCGTGGTCGACAACCAGGCCCAACTCGATTTCTGCCAGCGCGCCCCCTGCGAGGGAGGCAAACCCCTGCGCATCGAGGGTGCCTGGCATGAGCTGTTTATCGAAAGCGATGACAAACGCCTGCCCGCCCTCACCGCCATTCTCGATTTCTTTGGTCGCTATTGAACCCGGGCATGCCGCCATCTGCGTGGCGGCATGCCTCACAAAACACTCAAAAGCTGCTTATTTTTTGTAACCCTAAATAAATGGGGCCAGTGGGATGGCTGGGGTAAACTGCCCCGGCATTCACGTGAAACCGAGGTAACGATGTTCAAGGTAGTTGTATCCGATCTCGACGGTACCCTGCTCAACCAGCAGCACCAGATCTCCCCCCGCACCCGCGACACTCTGCACCGTCTGGTGGCCCAGGGCATCAAGTTCGTGGTCGCCACAGGCCGTCATCACGTGGATGTTCGCTCCATTCGCGACGCCTTGGGGCTGGACATCTATCTCATCACCTCCAATGGCGCCATGGTACATGACAAGCAGGATCGGCTGGTGTTCAACCAGTCCCTGCCAAGCGACGTTGCCGCCGAGCTGATCGCCCTGCCCCGGGATCCCAGCATTCACCTCAACGTCTACCAGGGGGATGAGTGGCTGGTGGAAGAGGAGCTGCCCTGGTTGCTCAACTTCCACGATGAGTCCGGTTTCAGCTATCGACTGACCGATCTCCAGAGCTGTTCGAAGGAGCAGATCAGCAAGGTGTTCTACATCGGCGAACACGAGAAGCTGCTGAGCATAGAGGCCGAACTCAATGCCCGGTATGGTGACCGCCTCAATGTCACCTTCTCCCTGCCGGATTGCCTCGAGGTGATGCACGCCGGGGTCCACAAGGGCAATGCCGTACAGGCCGTACTGGCCCAGCATGGGCTGGATATGTCCCAGGCGGTGGCCTTTGGCGATGGCATGAACGACTTCGAGATGCTGGACATGGTTGGGCGCGGTGTGGTGATGGAAAATGCCCATGACCGCCTCAAGCTGGCGCTGCCCGAGCACGCACGCACCCTCAGCTCCGATGAGGATGGAGTGGCCATCTATCTGGAGCAGCTGTTCTCGCTGCCCGCCTGAACCACCCAGTCATAAAAAACGCCCCCGCTCAGTCGGGGGCGTTGTTTTGAGCGGATCTCAGCCAGCGACTAGCGCTTGAACCTGTGCTCACAGGCCTTGCAGAAGAACTCCTCGGAGAGGCGCCGATCCAGGGCACGGCCCACCAGCCAGCCAACGGTTCCGGCGCCCAGGCCGCCGAGCAGACCTCCACAGATGGCCCCCAGCAGAGCCCCAAGGAGGGTGCCAAGACTCCCCAAAGTTCCTCCCCAGATGGCACCCGCCTTGGCGAGGGTCGCCGCCCCCGCATAGCC
>NZ_CDBJ01000036.1 GCF_000820045.1 Aeromonas rivuli
CTTATCCATATAACTCATGTACTTACCTTTTCTCTTGCTGGGATATGGCGTGATCCTTTCAGCGACAATCGTTCATAAAATGAAATTCTGTGAAATTCCCGATCCCCCCTAAAGCCCCAGTCATGGCGCGGGCTGGGCTATCGTTTTGCACCAAATAATTTGTGCAAAAAACGCCACATTTTTAGCGCGAAGGTGGGGGGGGAGGAGTGCGGATTCCGTGAGTGGCAGGTTTGCGCCGTCGCCTCTGCCCGGAGCTGGTCACAAAAAAGCGACGCGTGAGCGTCGCTGTGGTCAGTGGAGGGTAGGCTAGGGAGTCTGGCCGCTACCCCATCCCATTTTCTTGAACGCCTTGGCGGCGATGGTCAACAGCTCGTCGTTGTTCGCCTTGGGCAGCATGGGGCGGGCGGGTGTCTCTACCGTCCATCGGTTCTTCCTGGTTTCGCCGGTAGTTGTCCTGATCAGAATGGCAGCCCGGATAACGCTGATGTGTGCTTGCATCCACTTGAGCGAGGGTTTGCGATAGCTGCGGCGTTTGCCCTTGCCTGATAAGACCTTATATCCCAACGCACGAAGGCGCACAGCCTGACTGCGCAGGCATGGATCATCCGTTGGCTGGAATGGTTGCTTCTTTTTACCCTTCTCCGATGCTTTCGGTTTGGCGGGTTTGGGGGGCGCGGCGGTGAACGGTTGTGACATTCCCTGGTGCTGCTGGTTGGCTATCATCCCCGCAAAGCGGGAGTCAAAATCGATGATGGCCGCATCTTCGGTGCCGCGTGAGCGTAAGCGTTTGGCTAACCCTGTGAGCCGCTTGTGTTTACGCTGGCTCTTTGTCGGTGCCCATTTTGTGCCATCGGGAGCTTTACCTGCTTTGATGCGTTGGCGGTTAACTTTGGCGACCTCTCGGCCTATCTGCGCGGTAATGCGCCGCCGTTTGGCGGGCGGGAGAGATGCCGCGTCCAGGCGCTCCAGCAGGTTGAGCATGGAGCCTTGATTGATGGTGAGTGAGATCATCTATCGCACCTTTATTCGATGATGGGGGAGAGCTGACTGGCCAGCTCCCCGGCCTGTTGACCATGACCTGCCATGGCGTTGCTGTTGCCTGGCGTTGAGCCACTGCCATGGGTATGGCTGGCGGTGGCGGCGGCCAGTTGTTCCACCACCTGCATCAGTTGCAGCAGTAGTCGGAAGATGTTGATGTTATCTGTCCCCATCCAGGAACGTGGCGCCTCCAGGTGCTGCAGTTCGCCAGCAACGGCCCGGCGCAGTTGCCCCACCACCTCAACCAGGTCCCCGGCAGTGGTCTGGCTCATGTTCCCCACACTCCCCAGAGTGATGTCATCACCCGCCAGCAGTTCGATGGCCCCGAGCGCCTCGATGAGCTTGAACCCGCCCACCTCCTCGATGCTGTGTTGCGCCACCTGCAGCTGGTGCTGGCCATGTTCTCCCAGATAGTCATCGCTTTGGTGGTGCATCTGCAAAGCGTGGTCATACAAGCGCCGGTCGGTGTGGCGGCTCAGGTTGCCGACGGTGTCGGTGCGGCTGAACACCTCGGCCCGTTGCTGCTGCAGCTGCTCGCCCGGGGCAATGTCTGGCAGTGGCCAGCCAG
>NZ_CDBJ01000037.1 GCF_000820045.1 Aeromonas rivuli
GACCATAGACTGACGCCCCGTATACCGGGTCAGCATCGAGCGGCTCGGCAAAGGCCTGCGCCACCTTGTGCAGCGCGCTGAGCTCTCTTTGGTACCGGCACCAGGCTTGCCATACCGGTACATCATCACAGCGATAGTGCATCATTGAATGCCTCCTTCAAGGTCATTTAAACGGGCTTTCAACCCTTGGTTTTCTTGTTGCAGTGAGACGACCTGAGTGCCCAGGTTGACGATCTCCTGGTAGAACATCTCAGTGCCGACTTCCAGGGCAATCAGGTGCTCGAGGTTGCGCTGCTTGTTGCAACTGCTGCCGCAACACATCTCGATGTCGTGGCGTCCTGAGTGTTCGATTGCCTGCTTAAAAAGAACCATAAGCGGGTCCTGCGCCGCAGTGCCTTGCGCATGTACTTCCTCCAGTAGTCGTTTCAGATCGTGATAGGCGAGCGCGTTGCTGGGCAAGCTCATCACCAGGTCAGTTAACTTGGTCTCGGCAATCCTGGCCTTGCGCGCCGCCATGGAGGCGAACGACAGCACATCCGTGAGCTGCGCATACAGCTGCTGCCCCAGCGGGGTGGTGTACTCGGCCAGGGCGGGAAACTCCCGCTTGCCCAGCCAGGTCACGATCTCGCTCACTTCCTTCTCTTGCTCAGTCATGATGGACTCCACGAATGCGATAGAGGCAGACCTTTGCCCTGCGGGGAAAGCGGCCTTGGTACAGGTGGGTTTCTTCAACGGTGATGGCATTGAGCTGGTTATCCTTGCGCTCGCAGGTCTCGCGCAGGCAACTCGCCAGGTTCTCCCTGGCAGAGATATCCAGCTCATCCAGCACGCCCGCGTCAATCATCTGGCAGATGGTCATCGGCGGGCGCTGCGCCAGCCAGGCCAGCAGTTTGGCCCTCATGGCCGCGCCCTCTGGATATCTCGCTCCAGCAGCGACACGGCCTGCAGGGCTTCCTGTGCCAGTGACGGGGTATTGAAGCGGGATGCGCGCCTGGCGAATGCCAGCAGGCGTGCACGAATGGCCACCATGTCCCGTAAGGACAGGGCAACGCAGTAGGTTTCAAACAGCTTGGTCAGCTGCAGTGACATCGTGTGGTAAGTCATTGTCCTCTCCTATGTCAGGGAGATGACAACCGGGATCCAGGCTGCTCATCAGTACCCGGCCACCACGCCGGGCAGACCATCCCACCATGGCTGGCGGGAGGTTTCGCTTATCGTGTTACTCGAACCAAGTTTCGTAGTCCGACTCACACTCCTTGAAACTCTGCAACTTGATATACCGCAGTTGGTAGATTTGCTTGGCCAGCACAGGCTCACTCTTGAGCAAGGCAAGCTGACATTGGTGCAGGCAGAGCACTGCCTCAGCCAGTTGCTCTTCGCGGAAATTGGCAACTAACCCCGACTCCAGCACGACCTGGTGAACATAGCGGCGGGTTTCGTCATCTTTGGCGGCCTTCTTGGCATTGGCGACCTCGAGTAAGTAGCGCAACTGGTCATAATCCAGCGCCGCCACATAGTCTTTGATAGGCATGGGTCTGTCGGTCATGTGATTTCCTATTAGCTGCTCATCAGTACCCGATCACCACATCGGGTAGACCATCCCGCCAGGAAGGCGGGAGGTTTCGCTTACAGGCTGATATTGAATGACTCATCACAGTGCTGGCATTGGCAATATCCTCCGTCCAGTTCGTCTTGCAGCACATCAGTTTCCTCGTCGCAATGAGGGCAGCGGGCCGTGACCTGGAAGCGCATGATTTCTCCGTGTAACTCCTGACTCATCGCTCCCCCTGTTGCGCTTTCAGCGCCTTGTTGGCTTTGTTGATGATGGTGATTAACATTGCTCTGCGGCTGAAGTGCCTGCCGTCGTTGCGAGCGCAGATGACATCAAAACAGGCCTGAGCATCGTTTAGTGCTTGCTGTGGGTTACTCTGCAGCTGGCACTCCAGGGAGCTTTTGGCATCAGCCACGGACGTGTTGAGCAGCATCGTGACGTTGTTCATAACACCGGCTCCTCCTTCGCTTTGTATTCGATGGTGACCTTGGCAACCTCATGTTGAGTCAGGCGCACGTTCACGAACGACTCGGTCTTGCCGTCATCCACCCACACCATTTCGTCTTTCATGGCCTTGAAGTACTGCTCCCGCCCGATATCGCCCAGAGCTTCCTGGGTCATGGCCATGGCGATTTGCTGCTGTACAACGGCCGAATACATGTCTTGAAAAAACGCATCCAGCTTGTCGTTGGGGATCTGGTCGATGATGTCTTTGATGGTGGTAATGCGATAAGTTTTCATGCTGTCGGCCCTCCTAACTTTGCTTGCTCCTGACCATTCAC
>NZ_CDBJ01000038.1 GCF_000820045.1 Aeromonas rivuli
CGCGCCGCCAAGATGGTGGAGCTGGGTGCCGACCTGGACGAGGTGATGAACGAGTGTGAGTTGCCCAAGGCCGAAGCCGAGTTGTTGATCTCGCTGCGCAAGGGTCGCTCATGACCCACGGGAAGGCTGCGGCCTTCCCGTTGTCTTATCTTGCCTGCCCTGAGGCAGAGGATCGCCACTCCGACTCCAGATCCCCGTGAGCGAGTTGCCCTCCTGGCGCAACCCCGGCCTGCGACGCAGGCGTCGGCGGGATCTCTCCCACAAAACCGCTGCCCGGTTTCTATCTTTGAAAAGACCCATTCCAATACTGTGTTAAGATGCAGGCCGCTACTTTTCATCTGAACCCGTCCCCATGCTGCTTGACGTTCACAATCTGAGCTGCGTGCGTGAAGATCGCACCCTGTTTGAGCATCTCTCCTTCTCCGTCTCCCCCGGCGATCTGCTCCAGATCGAGGGCCCCAACGGGGTGGGCAAGACCAGCTTGCTGCGCCTGATCACCGGGCTCTCCCAGCCCTTTGCCGGTGAGGTGCGCTGGCAGGGTGAAAACATCTGTCACTGCCGCGATGAGTATCATGCCAACCTGCTGTATCTCGGCCATCAGCCGGGCGTCAAGGGGGGGCTGACTCCCCTCGAGAACCTCAGCTTCTATCAAAAACTGCATCAAGGCAGTGCCGTAAAGGTCGATCCCTGGCAGATCCTGGCCCAGGTTGGCCTGGCCGGTTTTGAGGATTATCCCAGTGCCCAGCTCTCGGCGGGGCAGCAGCGGCGTGTCGCCCTGGCCCGGCTCTGGCTCTGCGACAAGCCCGCATTGTGGGTGCTTGATGAGCCCTTTACTGCCATCGACAAGCAGGGGGTCAAGGTGCTGGAACAGTTGATGCTGCGCCATGGGGAGCGGGGTGGCATGGTGATCCTCACCACCCATCAGGAGATGAGCCTGATGCAGGGCCGACTCAAGACGCTTTCCCTCGCACCAGGCCCCTTGGAGGCTCCATGCTGAGCGCCGTGCTGACCCTGATCCATCGTGAGCTGCTGATGGCCTTTCGCCAGCGGGCCGATATTCTCAACCCGCTCTGGTTCTTCCTCATCGTCATCACCCTGTTCCCGCTGGGCATAGGCCCCGAGCCCCAGCTGTTGGCCCGCATTGCCCCCGGTATCATCTGGGTGGCGGCGCTGCTGGCGGCCATGCTCTCCCTTGAGCGGCTGTTTCGGGATGATTTTGCCGATGGCGCCCTGGAGCAGATGATGTTGATGCCCCATCCCCTCGGGTTGTTGGCCCTGGCCAAGGTGACGGCGCATTGGCTGCTGACCGGTTTGCCGCTGCTGCTCATCTCGCCGCTCATTGCGGTGCTGCTCTCCCTGGACATCCATACCTGGCTCGCCATGGCGGCGACCCTGGCCCTTGGCACCCCCATTCTCAGCCTGCTTGGCGCCGTCGGGGTGGCGCTGACCGTGGCCCTGCGCAAGGGCGGCGTGCTGCTCAGCCTGCTTATTCTGCCGCTCTATATCCCGGTGCTGATCTTCGCCACCTCGGCCATAGAGGCGGCTGGCTTGGGTCTGCCCTACAGCGGCCAGCTTGCCATGCTGGGGGCCATGCTGGTAGGCGCCCTGATCATGACGCCGTTCGCGGTCTCGGCGTCCCTGAGGGTGAGTGTGAACTGACGGATTTCATTGAATAATTACTCCGCTGCTGACTTCGTTCACTCTGGGTTAGCATTAGCTGGGCATACTGCGCCCGCTCGCTTTGCTCGCCGTTGTCATTTGTTGGCAAGTAGGTTGCGATGGATCAAGGAGAGCGCCGCTTATTTCTTTCGGGGTATTTGCACGCCGGAGGCAGTGAGTAAGGTAGGCGGCGCCAACGATATTAATAACAGAAAGGTTTTGTGAGCTATGTGGAAATGGTTGCATCCCTATGCCAAACCGGAGCAAGCCTATCGGCTGGCCGGTCGGTTATTGCCCTGGTTTGCGGTGATCAGTCTGCTCGCCTTCATCATAGGCACCGTCTGGGGGCTGGCCTTCGCCCCCGCCGACTATCAGCAGGGTGACTCCTTCCGGATCATCTATCTCCACGTGCCCGCCGCCATCCTCTCCATGGGGGCTTACTCCACCATGGCCATCGCCGCCTTCATCGGCATGGTGTGGCAACTGCGCATGGCCGACATGACGGTGGCCGCCATCGCCCCTGTTGGCGCCGTGTTCACCTTTATCGCCCTCTTTACCGGCGCCGCCTGGGGCAAGCCGATGTGGGGGGCCTGGTGGGTATGGGATGCCCGGCTCACCTCGGAACTTATTCTATTGTTCCTCTATCTCGGGGTCATCGCCCTCTACAACGCCTTCAGCGACAAGGTGGTGGCCGGTCGCGCCGCCGGTATCCTGGCCCTGGTCGGCGTCATCAATCTGCCCATCATTCACTACTCGGTGGAGTGGTGGAACACCCTGCATCAGGGGGCCAGCATCACCAAGTTTGCCAAGCCCTCCATTGCCCCCAGCATGCTGTGGCCGCTGCTGGTGATGATAGTGGCCTTCGCCACCTTCCTCGGCGCCCTTACCCTGATGCGTTTTCGCAATGAGCTGATCATGCGCGAGTGGCACAGACCCTGGGTCAAGGCCCTGGCCGAGCAGGAGAGATAACATGCACTTCTCGTCTTTGGGCGATTTTCTGGCCATGGGAGGGTACGGCTTTTATGTGTGGCTGTCGTTTGGTCTCTCCTGGCTCTGTCTGGTCGGTATCATAGTGAGCACCCGCCTCAAACGCCGCAGCCTGCTTCGCGATCTGCGCAACAAGCAGGCCCGCGAGTCGCGCCGCCTGGCGGCCCAACAGATGGAGAACACCCTGTGATCCCTCTCGTTCCCTCATCCGGCACTCTCTCGATGGAGACTCTGTTATGAACCCGCGCCGCAAGAAGCGTCTGACCATCATATTGGCCATCAGCACAGGGGTTGCCGCCGTGATTGGCCTGGTGCTCTATGCCCTCAGTCAGAATATCGATCTCTTCTACACCCCGGGTGAGCTGGTGCTGGGCAAGGGCCCGGACAAGATCAAGCCCGAGGAGGGCCAACGCCTTCGCATCGGCGGCATGGTGGTGCCGGGTTCGGTCAAGCGTGACAGTCATAGCCTGCTGGTTAATTTCGATCTGATCGATGCCAGCGGCGAGCGGGTCACCGTCACCTATGACGGCATACTGCCGGATCTGTTTCGCGAGGGGCAGGGCATAGTGGCTCAGGGCAACCTCAAGGATGCCCGCACCGTGACCGCCTTCGAGGTGCTCGCCAAGCACGATGAGAACTATATGCCGCCGGAAGTGGCCGACGCCCTCAAGGGGATGAAGCACTACAAACCGGATTACACAGAGGCGCAGCTTCAGGGGGGCAAGCCATGATGGGCTGCCACTTGCTTGAACTTTCTACGCTAGTCTCCCGCTTTTCGACTCTGAAAGGATGCCCATTATGA
>NZ_CDBJ01000039.1 GCF_000820045.1 Aeromonas rivuli
CCCATCCCCAGCGAACAGGCTCGCCCCACCCGCTCATCCAGCACCTTGTCGACCCCCTCGCGCAAACACCTTGGACATCTCATAGCCATCCCCTCGCAGACTCAGCTCCCTGATTATTGGTCAGAAATACCTCAAGGGCTCCCGCAATGGACAAATACCGAATTTGGGCCCTCACTAACCCAAATTCCACCATCCAGGGCCGCGATCCGTGACCCCTGTCGAGATCAAAGATTCACCAGCTCCGATAATGTGGCCCTCCTCCCTCACCACGGCGACGCCCCCATGACCCTTCTGAACAACCTCTCGTTTACCACCAAGTTACGGGTACCCATCCTGATGGTGTTGCTCATCATGTCCGCCGTGATGGCGGTGGCCTACCGCAGCTTCAGTGAACAGCAGCGGATCAACCGGACGGTAACCGAACAGATATTGCCGGTTCAGAACGCCCTGGAGGATGCCTACCGGGATCTCTACCAGATAGTGGCGGCGGGCCAGGGGTTGATCGTCGGTGGTATCACCGAGCGCAACCTCGCCTTTCAGCATCAGGAGTTCATCGACAACAGCAGCAAGGCCAGAGCCCGGCTAGCCGGCGTACAAGGCCTGATCGGGAGCGGCCTGCTCGGGGCCGAGCATCAGGCCAGCCTGGATCTGATGCTGGCAGAGTTCGATCGCTGGTTGCCGCACTATGGCGCCGTCTTTGCCCATCCCCAGTCCGCCAGCAACTATCTGGCAACCCATTTCGATGAGGCCGAGCGGCAATTTTCATCCATCCGCAAGCAGCTCAATCTGCTCAAGGAGGCGGTGACTCTGAGCAGAGAGACCTTGATGGCGCAGAGCCAGGCGTCCAGCCAGCATGCCCAGCAGCTGATGAGCCTGGGCACCCTGGCCGCCGTCCTGTT
The DNA here is from genome assembly GCF_000820045.1 of Aeromonas rivuli. Taxonomy (GTDB): domain Bacteria; phylum Pseudomonadota; class Gammaproteobacteria; order Enterobacterales; family Aeromonadaceae; genus Aeromonas; species Aeromonas rivuli. The sequence continues at coordinate 900 of NZ_CDBJ01000039.1, forward strand.
TGCCATAGGGCTGACCTGGTGCCTGACCCGGTTGATGCTGCAGCCACTGCGCAATATGCAGCAGGCCCTGGCCAACATCGCCGATGGCGAGGGGGACCTGACCCAGCGGCTGAGCATCCACAGTCGGGATGAGATAGGCGCCCTGGGCACCGCCTTCAACCGCTTCATCAGCCGGGTGCATCAGATAGTCGGTGATGTCAGCCAGACCGTCGTCACCGTCCAGTCCGCCTCGACTCAGCTCCATGAGCTGATGACCAAGATGGTCGACAACGGTCTGAGCCAGCAACAGCAAAGTGACCAGATAGCGGCCGCAGTGGAGGAGCAGAGCGCCACCAGCGGTCAGATGATGGCCCATGCCAGTCAGACCGCGAGCGCCTCGAGCGAGGCGGCCCAACAGGTCCAGAGCGCCAGCGAGGATCTGCATCTGACGGTGACGGCCCTGGAGGCGCTGGTCCTGGATATTCAGGCATCGGAGCAGGGTGTCACCCGGTTGGAGCAGGATGTGGTGCACATCTCGACCGTGCTGGCGGTGATCCGTGGCATCGCCGAGCAGACCAACCTGCTGGCGCTCAACGCCGCCATCGAGGCCGCTCGCGCCGGGGAACAGGGGCGAGGTTTCGCCGTGGTGGCCGACGAGGTACGCAACCTGGCCAGCAAGACCCAGCACAGCACCGGGGAGATACAGCAGATGATAGAGCGATTGCAGCAGGGCAGTCAGCTGGCGGTGCAGCGGATGGGCGCCAGCAGCAAACAGAGCCACCAGGTGGTGGCTCAGGCCCATCAGACCCGTGCCAACCTCGGCCAGATGAGCCAGGCCATCGTCATCATCAACCAGATGAACGATCAGATCAGGGTCGCGGCTCATGAGCAGAGCGAGGTCAGTGGCGAGATAAACCAGAACCTGCAAGCCGTCGCCAGCAATGGCCGCGCCATGTTGACGGGCCTGGAGCAGGTACGCCTGACCTGTGCCCAATTAGGAGAGCAGAGCCAGCAGCTGGCGATCACCATTCGCCAGTTCAGGCTCTGATGGCTCAGTCTGATGACTCAGTCTGATGGCCCTGATAGCCCTGATGGCTCTGATGGCTCTGATGGCTCAGGGTGAGCCTGATCAGCTCTGTGGCTTGAACAACTCCTTGTCCAGATTATGTTTTTTCATGCGCAGGTAGAGTTTTTTACGGGGGATACCAAGGTAGTTGGCGGCCTCGGCCACCCGGCCGGAGAAGAGGAAGAGCGTGTCCTCTATGATGCGCTTTTCGTACTCTTCGACCAGGTCGTCGAGGGGCTCCCGGGCATTGGCAGCCGGTATGGCCCGCTCAACCCCGGCCAGCTTGATGATGCCCACGGCATAGAGCTCGGCCACGTTGCGCAGCTCCCGGATATTGCCGGGCCACTGGTGGCGCTTGAGGGTCTCGAGATAGGGTCTGTCCACCTGGGGCAGGGGCCGGCCTATCCGCTTGCAGCCCTGACGCAGGAAGGTGCGAAACAGGGGAATGATGTCACAGCTGCGCTCGGCCAGGCGAGGCAGCTTGATCCTCACCTGAGAGAGATAGTAATAGAGCTCGGGCATCAGCAGATGCCGCTCCACCAGCCGCTCCGGGACCTCATCAAACAAGGCGATGGTGCGCTGCGCCTTGCTGCCATTGCGCTCCTGCTCCAGCAGATAACTCCCCAGCCAACGCTGGCTCTCCGGGCTGAGCCGGGCGGGAGCCTGCAAGACCAGCGTCCCTCTGGCACAGAGGGTCAGGCTCGCCCTGATCTCGGCCAGTTCGGGGGAGGTGGCGCCATCATGGACATGCAGGGGACCCTCCTTGCGATCGCTGATGCTGTGCAGCAAGGTGGCCAGAGTATGGCGTCCGCAGCCAGGCTCCCCCTCCAGCATCAGATCCTTGTCGGTCTGGGCCAACTGGTTGAGCTGCTGGCGGATGGCCACTATCTGCGGACTGGTGCCGATCAGTTGATGATCGACCGCCGTCTGGATCTCGCTGCGATGGGACAGTATGTTGCGCCTCTGTTCGAGCGCCCTGGCCAACAGCGCCAGCAGTGCCTCCGGGTTCAGGGGCTTCTCCAGAAAATCGAAGGCACCCTGCTTGACCGCCTTGACCGCCAGCGGTATGTCGCCATGGCCCGTGATCAGGATCACCGGGATTTCGGCATCGATCCGTTGCAGCTCGGCCAGCAGATCCAGGCCATTCATCGCCGGCATATAGATGTCTGAGATCACTACTCCGGGCCAGTGCGCGTCCAGCAGGGCCAATCCTTCCTCCGGACTGGTGGTCGCCTTCGGTTGATAGCCGGACAGGGTGAGCAGATGGCAATAAGAGTCCAGCACATCTTCATCGTCATCCACCAGGAGCACATCGGGGATACGACTGCGGGTTAACAACATGGGCAATACTCCGTCATGCATGGCCGTCGGCGCCCGTGGACACATCGGCCTTATCGGCAACAAATTCCAGCACCACCATGGCGCCCCCGGACAGGGCAGAGCCCAACCAGACTTGACCATGGCAACGTTCCAGCAAGGAGCGGCAGATGGTCAGCCCCAATCCCAGCCCCACCGCTTTGCTGGTGGTGAAGGGGGTGAACAGCTTGGGCAACATGGCCTCGTCGAAGCCGGGACCACTGTCGCAGATCGCAATGCCCAGCCGCCCGCCCCCCAATTCGATCGCAAACAGGCTGATTTCCCGTCGCTCCCGGCCAGCGATGGCATCCAGCGCATTCACCAACAGATTGACCAGTACCTGCTCCACCAGACCCGGGTCGGCCTGGATCCAGAGATCGGCGGGCAGCTCATTGGACAAACGACAGCCATCACGCTTGGCCCTGTTCTCCACCAGCAGCAAGGATTGCTCTGCCAGTTCATGCAAGTCTAGGCGGCACAAAGCACTGGTTGTTGGCGACTTGCGGGCAAAATTGCGCAGCGCCGTGATGATGCGGCTCATGCGCTGGGCCAGCCGCTCTATCTTGTCCAACTCTTCGCCCAGCCCCTGACCCTCCTTGGCCGCCAGCTTCACCCGACTGGTATAGAGGTAGGTCATCATGGCGGACAGGGGTTGATTGAGTTCGTGGGCTAGGCTGGTCATGGCCTGACCCACCACCGCCATCTTGGCGGCCTGGATCAGTTCATCCTGGGTTTGCAGCAAGTGGCGCTGCGCCTGCTCCCGCTGGGTCACCTCCTCGGCCAGCCGCTGGTTATTCTCGGTCAGCGCCAGGGTGCGCTCCGCCACCAGCCGCCCCAGCTCCCGGGCCGTCAGCTCCTGGCGGGTCACGTCCGTGATGGTGATGATGAACTTTGGCCTCCTGGCCTGTTCGAAGCGGCGGAAATTGAAATGGAGAAAGCGCAGCTCTCCCGCCAGCTCGGCCGAGAGGGTGCACTCACTGCTGCCGGTCTGCAGCAAGGGCTGATCGGGCTGGAATTGTGCCGCCAGTTGGGCGCCAGCCTCCCCGGGGAACACTTGCCAGAGCGGCTGCTCCGGCTCGATGGCTGTCTGCTGAAACAGGGCCAGCGCACTGGGGTTGACCGACTCGATGGTGCCATCCGGATAGCAGGTGATCAGACTGGCCTGGGTATTGTTGATGAGATTGAGGGCATTGGTTCTCTCCATCTGCTGCAACTGCTCGCAGAAGCTGCGCAGGCTCTCCCCCAGCCGCCCTATCTCATCACGCCCCATCGTCTTGATGGGTTGTTCCAGTTGGCCGGCCGCCACCCCGGCCAGATCCTGACTGAGGATATCGAGGCGCTGGATCAGCCGCCGTCCGATCAATACCACCAGTACAAAGCCACTGATCAGCACCGAGGTACCCAGTACCACCAGGATCACCCGCTTGCCGGTTGCCACCTGACGACTGCTGTCCTGCGCCAGGGTACGCAGGGCGTGGTTGGCATCGGTGACCAACAGGCTCACCCTGGCATGGTAGCGGGAGACGGAGCGATCGAGCAGGGGACCTAATGCGATGAGCTGTTGCTGGGTGCGCACATCCTCCCCTAGCAGCCGTTGCAGCTGGCCACCGGGTTTGACCAGGGTCACTATCTCTTTGAGGATCTGACGATAACTCACCGTCGAGGGGTAATCGGCGAGACGGGCCGTCAGGGTGTTTATCTCTGCAATCTTGTAGCCAATGAACAGGAAGGCGCTCTCCAGATCCTGTTGATAGCGTTGGCTGATCACCTCCTCCACCAGGCTCTGCAGCTCATTCTCCTTGAAGGTGAGATCCTGCAGGGTAGAGAACTCCTTGATGATCTCCCCCAGGGTGCCCTGTTGCTTCTTGTCCTCGACCATCGCCGTCAGGTGCCACTCCACCTCTTGCAGCAGAGGGGCCACCTCATCCACCAGATCCTGATGCAGCCAGGCGCTGCGTTTTTGTATCTGTGCCAGTGTGGCCTGATGATCCAGTTGCTGACGCAGGTAGTCCGCATGACGCTCTACCTGCCCCCCCAACTCGGCGAAGGTCTGACGCTGGCTCGGGGTTTCCTTGTGATCAGGGGAACTGGCGAGGGAGGCCTGGCGCATCTCCTGCAAGGTCGTCGATACCTGACGGGAGAGGCGCTGATAGTCACCCAGATCCCCCGTGTCCCTGAGCTGGGCCAGCTGCAACAGCAGGCGCGAGCTGGCGCGCTCCAACTGGTAGGCCCCGTCGATAGCCGGCAGGTTCTCCTCGACGATCATCCCGACCTGGCGACCGAGCCTGTCCCACATCACATAAGCGGTGACCCCCATGCCAAGGGTCAGTATCGTGATGGCGATGAAGGCCAGGGTGAGCCGCCGTCCCAGGGTGCTGGGCCAGCGCAGCCACCAGCCTCTCCCCCTCATGGCTGCGCCGCCTGTTCGACCAGCGCCATGGCCGCATTCAGGTTGTCCTGGGTGAGTTGACGCCATTGATGCAGCATGCGCTCCGCCTGCGGGCTCGCCTTGTCCCCTTCGTAGAAATCGTCAAACAGCGCCAGCAGTGCCGGATCCTGCGTCTGCTGTTCGGTAAGCGGCGGTGTGCTGGCCCGCACCCTGGCCTGCGCGATCAGGGCGGCCCTTCTGCCGCTCCCGTTCCCATCGGCTTCGTCGATGCCTCGCCAGGTCAGCCGCAAGCTGGGCAGTTGCTGGGTGATGGTCTGCTCGAACAGCACTTTTAGCAGACTGGCACGGCGATAGAGCAACTCCTTGTCGAGCACGAAGTCCGTCTGCTGCGCCAGTTGCGGTTCGGTGAGTGTCACCTTCGCCATCTCGGAAGTACCGACCACGGCCTGTCCCTCGGCGGAGAGCAGGAAGTCGATGAACTGACCCGCCAACGCCGACTGTTGACTGCCCTGCATCACCGCCAGGTAGGTCGGTAGTATCGCGCCCTGACGCAGGGGGGTGAAACCTATGTAGTCGAAGTGCGCCTGACTGGTGCGGGCATAGCTCTCTATGACCAGCCCCGCCCCTGCCAGGCCACGGCTGATGCCATCACTGACCCCGAAGCTGCGCGCCGTGATAGCGGAGAGATTGCCGCCGATCTGCATCAGGATGGCCCAGCCCTGCTGCCAGCCATATTGCTGCAAGATGCTCTCCACCATCATATGAGTCGTGCCGGACTGGGAGGGAGAACTCATCATCACATGCCCCATGAACACCGGATCCGCCAGACTCTGCCAGTCGTGCGGGACCGGCAGCCGGTATTTCTCGAGATAGCGCCTGTTATACATGATGCCGATCCCGGAATAGCCGACCACGGCCACCTTGCCGTCCAGGCCGAGAATATGCGGACTCAACCAGGCGGGAGGCTGGGTGTGCACGGGCAAGCGGGCGAGCAGGCCCGCCTTGTCCAGTGAGTGGAAGAAGGTGGGGGAGGAGGAGAGCACCATGTCGACAGGGGCGCCATCCCACTGGCTCAGCAGCCGCTGGGCCGAGAGGGTGCGTCGGTAGATAACCTCAATCTTGACCTCGGGATGACGCTGAGTAAAGCCCTCCACCATGGCCTGAGTCGGGCTCTCCGAGAAAGAGGTCAGCACGGTCAGCGCTGCCGCCTGAACCCCAGCGCTGCACAGCCAGCAGGCGATAGTGAGTATGAACAACGGTCGGCAAGGGCTCTGCATGGCGGGGTGACGCATCCTGTGGTGAACGGATTTTGTGCGACAGCTCAAAGATCCGGAACATGGTGAAATATTCGTGGTCGGTGGCATGAGCCACTCCTGACCCATTCCCCCCCATTCATCTCTCTCATTTTCGGTGATCCAACCGGATCGAACCAGCCGGAAGATGTCATTTATGACTCATCAAATCAGTCAGTTGAGTCATCTCTGACCCAAATTCTCGGCTTTGCTGACCCCTGTTATCCCTACCTACTATGCCAAGGACGGCAGAGCAACTTTGCACTATGGCAGAACATCTCTGCACTACAGCAGAGCATCTCTGCACTTTAGTACCCAATTATTCACGGAGAGTACCATGTTCAACTTCTTCAAGACGCGAGCCGACCTTCCGGTCATGGACGCCTCGCCGGACAAGATAAGATCCATCTATCGCAAGTATCAGTGGCAGGTCTTCCTGGGCCTGGTACTGGGCTACGCCATGTTCTATGTGGTTCGCATGAGCCTTAACGTGGTCAAGAAACCGTTGCTGGATGCCGGGATCGTCACCCTGGATGAACTGGGTGTCATCGGTTCGGCCTTCCTGTTCACCTACGCGGTCGGCAAGTTCTCCAACGGCTTCCTGTCGGATTACGCCAACATAGGCCGCTTCATGTCGGTCGCCCTGGGCGCCTCCGCCGTCTGTACCATCTTCATGGGCATGAACACGGCCACCTTCTTCCTGGTGCTGATGTGGGGCCTGAACGGCTGGTTCCAGTCCATCGGCTCGGCGCCCTCCTGCGTCTCCATCTTCCAGTGGTTCTCCCCCAAGCAGCGTGGATCCGTCTACTCCATCTGGGGCGGCTCCCGCAATATAGGTGAAGGCATCTCCTGGATACTGACCGCGACCGTCGTCAGCTACTTCGGCTGGCAAGCGGGCTTCATCGGGGCCGGTATTGCCTCCGGGATCGCCGCCATCTTCATGTTCCTGGCCCTGAAGGACCGCCCGCAGACTTATGCCCTGCCCGAGCCTGCCGTCGCCTTCGGTGAAGAGCCGGAGATCGCCAAGAAAGTCGAGCCGGCCGAGATCCGCCGCGCCCAGATGTTCATCCTCAAGCAGCCGACCGTCTGGCTCATCGCCGCCGCCTGTGCCTTCATGTACATGTCCCGCTACGCCATGAGCTCCTGGGCCGTGCTCTATCTGCAAGAGCAGAAGGGATACAGCCTGATCGATGCCGGCTTTGCCATGTCCGCCTACCCCATCGCCGGTTTCGTCGGCGCCATCCTGGCCGGGGTCATCTCCGACAAGGTATTCAACTCCAACCGCCACATCCCGACCCTGCTGTACGGCTTGGCCAACATCGCCGGTATGTGCCTGATGTTCTGGGGCCCCCAGAGCCGCATGATGGACGCCGTCGCCCTCTCCCTGATCGGTTACTCCATCGGTGGTCTGGTGGTGTTCCTGGCCGGTCTGACCGCCTGTGACCTGATGCCCAAGACCGCCGTCGGCGCCGTGAAAGGCTTCATCGGCCTCTGCTCCTACATCGCCGCCTCCGGCCAGGAGCTGGTCTCCGCCGCCCTCATCAAGACCAGCGTGGTCGACGGGGTCACTCACTACGACTTCAGCAGTGCCCAGTACTTCTGGCTTGGTGCTTCGGTCATCTCCATGTTGCTCGCCCTGACGGTGTGGAAAGCCAAAAAAGTCGTCAACTACTGACCATCACGCAAATGAACCTGTCTAGTCCTGAAATAGGT
>NZ_CDBJ01000040.1 GCF_000820045.1 Aeromonas rivuli
TTGACTGGTAGCAAGACCCTTAAAGCCCGCTCTCACGAGCGGGCTTTTTTCATGCCTGAAATGTGTTGTGACAGCACATCGACGCACCCATTCAGCGGGCTGGCAGGTGCTTGCCAGCGGATCTGCCGAGCCAGACCGCCATGCTGAGCTAACCGATGGGAGCTAGGCTTATTCCCCTGACCCGCCACACGGCAGCAGCATCTCCACCACTCCCTCTTTCAACAGCATATCGATGTGAAAACCAAGCCGCTTGGCTGAATCGCCATTGCAGCAGGGTGCCCTCTCGCAGTCTCTATTCCCGATGCCAAAGGAACACGACCGTTTAGCATCGGGTAGGGTGAGCGTCTCTATTTTCCTTTGGGAGAGATGCAGTGGAGAAGGGGGGTAATGCACAGTGACTCGCCTCCTATCCGGTCGTTATCACCGGCATTGATAGTCGTTATAGCCTGGGTGAGGGATGACAATCGCTCTGGCCCCCTTAGACTATCCCTTTCCACGGGAGGACGCGTTCATGTTAGGGATCCATGATTTGGCATTGTTTATCGTATCTGGCCTGCTGCTCAATATCATGCCGGGACCTGACTCCTTGCTGGTCATGTTGCGCAGTGGCTCCCAGGGATGGCGAGCAGGCTCGATGGCGGCGCTTGGAATTGGAACTGGCACCATGGTGCACGTATTGGCGGCGGCATTAGGTCTATCGGCCTTGCTGAGTGCCTCTGTCAGCCTGTTCAGCGTCATCAAGCTGCTGGGGGCGCTCTACCTCATTTATCTGGGCATTGGCTTGCTGTGCGCACGACCTGGCGCCCCCTTGGATAACGGAGCGCTCAAGTTGGCTCCTTTGCCTTATAGCCGCCTCTTCTGGCAAGGATTTCTGACCAATCTTCTCAATCCTAAGGTGGCACTGTTCTTTCTGGCGTTCGTGCCGCAGTTCATTGCCCCGGATGCTCCCCAGAAGGCGCTGGCGTTCATCCTGCTCGGTTGCATCTTCAATCTGAACGGGATGATCTGGTGTCATCTACTGGCGCTGTCGACCGCATTTGCCAGCAGCAAGCTGAGGTTATCTGCCAGGTTGAGCCAATGGCTCCATCGGGTGATGGGGGGGCTTTTTGTCGCGCTGGGGATACGGTTGGCGACGGAATAGGAGGGATGGAAGGGTACAGTCGTTTGGTTAAACGGGCGGTCATGTACGCTGTATCACACAGCGCAGATCACTTGTCTGTGCAATAGAAAAGGCGCATTCCATCGCTGGAATGCGCCTTGTCCTGCACAGACATGATCGAAGGATCAGTTCATGCCGTAACGTTTGAGTTTCTTGCGCAGGGTACCGCGGTTGATCCCCATCATCACGGCGGCGCGAGTCTGGTTACCACGGGTGTACTGCATGATCACGTCCAGCATGGGAGCTTCGACTTCGGAGAGGACCATATCATACAGATCAATCACTTCCTGACCGTTCAACTGGGCCAGGTAGTTACGCAGGGCCTGTTGCACAGAGTCACGCAGGGGGCGCTGGGTGGGCTCGGCGGCATGATTGTGAGTAGTTGTTACCAATGCATCAGAAGTCAGGGTTTGTTCGAACATATTCGGTCGGCTCTTTAGTTATGCGTTAACCTAATCCATCGAAATACACTTCAAGTGCGCTTAGCTGTGCATCTGCACAATCCAACGTATTGAAGTGCTTACGGAATTCTCGGCCCGTCTCTTCTTCATCCAGATACCAACCCACGTGTTTACGGGCAATGCGCGCTCCCAGAAAGGCACCGTAAAACTGATGCAGATTGGTTACATGCTCGTTCATCAGGGTGCGAACCTCATCCCTTCCGGGAGGTGGCAGCTTGGTTCCTGTCTCAAGAAAATGACGGATTTCCCGGAAAATCCACGGTCGTCCTTGCGCTGCACGGCCGATCATCACGGCGTCGACGCCGGTATAGTCGAGGACATACCGGGCCTTCTCCGGGCTGTCTATGTCGCCATTGGCGACAACAGGAATCGATACGGCCTGCTTAATCGCCCTGATAGTGTCGTACTCGGCTTCGCCCTTGTAGAGGCAGGAGCGAGTGCGACCATGCACGGCAAGGGCCGCGATACCGCAATCTTCGGCGATTCGGGCGATCTCCTCGCCATTGCGGTTATCCGGATCCCATCCTGTGCGGATCTTCAAGGTGACAGGCACCTCCACTGCATCGACCACGGCCCGGCAGATAGTTCTGACCAGATCGGGTTGGCGCAGCAGGGCGGAACCTGCCAACTTCTTATTCACTTTTTTTGCTGGACACCCCATGTTGATGTCGACGATCTGAGCGCCCTGCTCCACGTTGTAGCGGGCGGCAAACGCCATCATCTCCGGGTCGGCTCCAGCAATCTGGACCGATCGCAGTCCCGCTTCGGCAGAGTGGTCCATCCGCATCCTGGTCTTCTGGGTATCCCAGACGTCCGGATTGGCCAGCAGCATCTCGGAAACGGCCATGCCAGCTCCCAATCGCAAGCAAAGCTCACGAAATGGTCGGTCTGTTACACCGGCCATGGGGGCCACAATCAAGGGAGTTTCAAGCGTGTGGGGACCTATCTGCATTCCACGGTTACCATCGGCTTAGGGCGGCGTATATTACGCATTTTTTAGTCAGGATAAAAGGTTAGTATTTGAGCGTCAGGCATTTTTTTATGAAAAAAACGGCCAGCGAGCCCTTGCAAATTCAGGAGTGCTTGAAAATCGGGCAAATTGTGATGGGGGCTGCCGTCAGCTTGGGTGAAGGGATACAATCGAATTACCCGTGACCAGATCCCCGGGCATTGCGTTATGATAATTGCCCTGCGTTGAGTAAAAACTCCAAACATTTTTATTATAAACAGCACGACCAACAGATTGGGGAAGTATGAGATCACGCGTTATCTGCCAGCTGGCATCCTGCCTGTTATGGCTCATGCTGACGCCGGCCCAGGCGCAGTCACTCAGCTTTAGCCAGGCCTGGAGCACGGTGTTGCAGCAAGACGAGGGGTTGGCCGCAGAGCAAGCCGGTGTCGACCGTGCCAAGCAGCTACAGGAAGCGGCCAAGGCCATGTATCTGCCCAAGGTGGACCTTGGGGCAAGCTACACCCATCTCGACAAACCGGTCGAGCTGGACATGCTGGATCTCAATCCCATTGCCAATCATCCCGAGTTTGGTCAGATCCTGGGGCCCGTCATGCAGGCATTGCAGCTCGGTGCCAGCGATTTTGTCACCCCTCTCACCAAGCAGAACGTGGTGACCAGCTCGGTCAAGATGCTGTGGCCGCTGTTCGTCGGTGGGCGCATCGATGCCGCTCAGGATATCCGCCAGGCTCAGGTGCTGGAGGCTCAGGAGCAACTGGTGCTCAAACAGCAGGCCAGTTTCGAGAGCCTCTCCCAGACTTATTTCGGCGTGGTGCTGGCGGCGCAGGTGGTGCAGACCAAGCAGGAGATCGAGCAGGGATTGGCCCATCACCTCGATCATGCCCGCAAGCTGGAGGCGCAGGGCCAGATAGCCAAGGTGGAGCGGCTCTCGGCTCAGTCGGCCTATGACAGGGCGCGTATCGATACCCAGAAGTATCGCCGTAGCCTGGAGATCGCTGAACTGGCCCTGGCCCGGATGCTCAAACTCAAGGGTGCCGAGCCCGGCAACCCCTTGTTTATCAATGCCAAGATGCCACCGATGGATGCCTTGGTGCAGGAGACCCTGACGGTGCACCCCGGGCTCAAGCTGCTGGCGGCGAAGAAGCAGCAGGCTCAGGGGCTCATCAAGCTGGAGAAGGGCAAGTACGCCCCCGAGCTGTTCCTGTTTGGTAATTACAACCTCTATGAAGATGACTCCATCACCTCCAGCCTGACCCCGGACTGGCTGGTCGGGGTCGGCGTCAGCATGCCGTTGGTGAGCCGGGATGGCCGCTCCGACACCGTGCAGGCGGCCAAGAGTGCCGAGTTGCAGGTCAATCTGCTCCAAGCCAAGACCCGCGAGGATCTGGAGCTGCTGGTCGAGAAGACCTGGCGCGAAGCGGCCCAGGGGATGGAGGAGTATCAGGCCCTCGACTCGACCCAGCAATTGGCACAGGAGAATGTCTCCCTGCGCGACAAGGCATTCGCCCAGGGGCTCTCCACCTCGCTGGATGTGGTGGATGCCCGCAATCAGCTGGCCGGGGTAAAGACTCAGCGCGCCGCAGCGGCTTACCAGTACGTGGTATCGCTGGCGCGGCTGTTGGCGCTCTCCGGCCAGATGAACAGCTTCAATCAATACCAGTATGCCCAGGCCACCGAGGTGCGCTCATGAAGCACCTGCCTTGCAGTGCAGGTGCACCGGCTTGCCGTTTCAATGAGCACCCTCACTCCCTGGAGGCCACGGCGCCAGCCTTGTCCATTGTCCGTTTCTGTGTCGGCCGCACTGGCCCCGTTATCGAGGTATCAGCATGAGTCACTCCCCCATACGGCAGAAGATGCGCCAAGGTCGGCCGTTGTTGCTGCTCCTGGCGTTGGCATTGCTGGTTATCTGGCTTGGCTGGCGCTTCTGGCTGGCGTATCAGCCTGAACCGGTGCGGTTGCAGGGGCAGATAGAAGCGCAGCAGTATGCGGTCTCCTCCAAGGTGGCCGGGCGAATCGATCAGGTGCTGGTGAAAAAGGGGGATAAGCTGGACAAGGATCAGCTGGTGTTCACCCTGGCGAGCCCTGAAATAGAGGCCAAGTTGAGCCAGGCCAAGGCGGGCGAGGCGGCGGCCGGAGCCCTGGCGCAAGAGGCCGAAAATGGCGCTCGCGCCCAGCAGATAGCGGCCGCCAAGGATCAATGGCAGCAAGCCAAGGTGGCGGCCACCCTGCGGGGAACAACCTATCAGCGGGTCGCCAACTTGCACAGGGATGGCGTCATGCCGTTGCAAAAACGCGATGAGGCCTGGACTGCCTGGCAGGCGGCCAAGTACAGCGAAGGCATGGCCTGGCAGCAGTATCAACTAGCCCTGGAAGGGGCGCGAGCCGAAACCAAGCTGGCGGCGCGGGAGAAGGTCAAGATGGCGGCGGGCTCCGTGGCCGAAGTGGAGGCCTATCTGGCCGATACCCGCATCACCAGCCCCCATGCCGGTGAGGTTGCCCAGGTGCTGCTGAAAAGCGGCGAGCTGGCTCCTCAGGGCTTCCCCGTGGTGACCCTACTCGATATGCAGGATGCCTGGGCCCAGTTCCATGTGCGCGAAGATCTGCTGCCCCGCTTCCAGGTCGGCAGCGAGTTCGATGCCAGTATTCCCGGTCTGGGCGATCAGTCGGTACGCTTCAAGGTGACCCATGTCGCCGTGATGGGGGACTTTGCTACCTGGCGTGCGACTGATACCCGTCAGGGGTTTGATATGAAGAGCTTCCAGGTCGAAGCCCGGCCATTGCAGCCCGTGGATGGGCTGAGAGTCGGCATGAGCGTCCTGGTTCAACTCTGATGAGAGAGGAGCTGCGCCAGCTCTGGCGTGATCCGTTTGGCCGTGCATTGGCCAGCTGGCTGCCCCTGCTGCTGATGGGGCTGCTGTGCTGGATTTTTTCCGCCGGTCTGGCACGGGATCTCAACATAGGCCTGGTGGATCTGGACAAGAGTCAGCTTTCCCGCCAGCTCGCCTTCTCTCTGGACGGCTCCTCAGGTCTCAGGCTGGGGGCCGAGTTTGATACTGTCAGCGAGGGCAGCCGCGCCCTGCGTGGGGGGGATATCTACGCCCTGGTGGTGATCCCTCACCATCTGGAGCGGGATGCCCGTGAGGGTATCCAGCCTCAGGTCACAGTGTTCAACAATGGCCAGTTCATCCTGATTGCCAAGCTGGTCAATTCGGCACTGGCCCAGGTAGTTGGCACCCTCAATGGCCAGGTCGGGGTATTGAATGCCCTGGCCGAGGGGCAGGCACTGCCGGGGGCCATGGGCCAGGCGCTGCCCATCAACAATCAGATCACGGCGCTCTATAACCTCAACTCCAGTTATGCCCAGTTCCTGCTCAGCGCCTTGTTGCCCGCGGTCTGGCAGATATTGGTGGTGCTCTATGGCTTGAATTCCCTGGCCCGTGCCGACAGGTTGGGCCAGAGATTGCACGCTGAAGGGGTCTGGCAGGGCCTGTGGCGCAAGCTGGCCCCGAATCTGCTCATCGGGTGGGGCTGGGGGCTGGGATGGAGCCTGATGCTGTTCAAGGTGCTGGCTTATCCCATGCAGGGCAGTTGGCTTGTGTTGACTCTTGGATTGGGTCTCACCACAGCCGCCTGCCTCAGCGTGGGCGCCTTGCTCTATGCCCTGCTAAGGGATGCGGCGAGGGCACTCTCCATGGCGGGGGCCCTGACGGCCCCCGGTTTTGCCTTCATGGGGGTCACCTTTCCGACCAGCGCCATGGGCAGTTTCGCCGAAGGGTGGCGCAGCCTGCTGCCAGTCTCCCACTATATCGAGTTGCAGGTGGGTCAGGCCAACTATGGTCAGTCTCTGGCTCAAGCCTTACCCCAACTGGCGCCGCTGCTCCTGTTCATGCCACTGTTCTGGGTGGTGGCACGCCGCTATCGGACCGACACCCTTTCCCCATCCCCCCATGGGAAGGAGCCTGGTCCATGTTAGGTTTTTGGGATCTGGCTCGTCTCGAGCTGCGTACCCTGCTATCGGACCGGGCCATCATGCTGACCCTGTTTGGCGGCGTGCTCTTCTACTCCTTCCTCTATCCCCAACCCTATTTGCAGCAACTGCCTCGGGAAGAGCCGGTGGTGGTGATCAACGAGGATGGCAGCCAGCTCTCGCGCCAGCTTGAGTTTATGGCCGATGCGACGGCCCAGGTTCGCCTGGTCGCTCGGGTGAGCAGTCTGGATGAGGCGCGTCAGTGGCTCATGGAGGGTCGGGCCAGCGGCATACTGCTGATCCCCCGCCACTTCTATCGGGACCTGTTGCAGGGCAAGAGCGTGACCTTAAGCTATAGCGGTGACGCCTCCTACTTCCTGGTGTACGGCACCATCGCCGAAGGGCTGGCACAGGCGAGCGGCACGCTCGCGGCCCAGATCAAGGTGGCGCGTCTGCTGGTCGAGGGGCAGGCACTGCCCCAGGCGGCCACGGGCTGGAGTGCGGTGGGGCTCAACGTGCTACCCGTATTCAACCCGACCATGGGGTATGTGAACTATGTGGTGCCAGCGGTGTTCGTGCTGATCCTGCATCAGGTGTTGCTGATGGGGGCCGGCATCCTGGGGGCCACCCAGAATCAGCAAAGCGAGCGGGGAGAGGCGGGTTATTGGCAGAGGGCGCCGGTGCTGTCCCTGTTACTGGCGCGGACTCTGGTGCTGGGGGGGCTCTTTCTGATCCCGGTCAGCTACTTCTTCGGTTTCTGTCTGGATCACTACCAGATAACCCGCAGTGCTTCACCGGCGGCGCTCTGGCTATTTGTGCTGCCCTTCGTGCTGGCGACCACCATGCTGGGCGTGCTGTTGGGGGCCCTGTTGTCCAGGCGGGATCTGCCGAGCCAGATAGTGTTGCTCTCATCTCTGCCCCTGGTGTTTCTGGCGGGCTTCATCTGGCCGGTGGAGTTGATCCCGGCACCGCTGAATTGGTTGGCCCAGTGGCTGCCGAGCACCCCGGCCATCGCCGGTTTCCTGCGACTCAACCAGATGGGGGCCGACTTTGTGCAGGTGGCGGCACTGTGGTGGCAGCTCTGGGGGCTGACGGCGCTCTATGGCGCACTCTCCTATTACTGGCTGGCCCGGCGTCAGCGGCCAAGAGCCTGAACGGCAAGGGCCAGCACTGAGGCTGACCCTTGTTGAGTGGTGGGGACAGTCAACCCCGCTGGAGACCGGGGTCGTTGATGGCGTAGATCTGGCCGGCGGCCGTGCTGTCGGCGAGCAGGCTCAGCCCTTGAATGGCGACATCATGGCGTCGTACCAGGCCGTGGGTCTCCTGACCTTGACTCAATCGTGCCTGACCAGTTGGTTCGCCATCCTGCAAGCCAGCAGGGCGCAATATGGTCCAGGTCAGAGCGCTGGTCTGCAACCAGCTTTCGGCCAGACTCTTGAGACGGACCTCGTGGCCGAAAGCCGCCCTGGCGTGCTCGGGGAGATGCTGCCAGCTGTCGCCGCACCCAAGGGAGGTGACCAGCAGCAGACGCTTGAGCCCAGCCTCTTCCATCCCATCGATCAGATGGCGATTGCCCTCATAATCCACCGGCTCCGGGCTGCGAAAGCTGCCGAGGGTTGAGACGACCCAGCTATCCTTCCCCGCCAATGCGCAGGCATGGCTCACCGCCTCTTTATCGAGCGCATCCCCCAACAGCACATCGACCCCGATCGCATTCAACGCCTCGGCCGCTTGGGATGAACGCACCATGGCATGGACCTTATGCCCCTGGGCCCTGGCCACGTTTGCGAAGGCAAGTCCCAGCCCCCGGCTGGCTCCGAAGATAAGAATGGTGGGCATGACCCTCTCCTGTTTGCGAAAAGGTTAGCCTAAGGGTTCATGATGGAGGTGTAAATGAGAGCTGTTATTATTTGAGGGGTGTAGCAGAGCGGGCCACCGGGGCCCGCAGGGTGTTTAGCCGTTGTAGTGGCCGATACTGGGGCGACGGCTCGGACCACTGAGCTGAATATCCACCGGATTGAACGCCTTGATCGCCTCGAAGCTGAAGTCGCCAATGGCCTGATGCAGACTCTGGGGGCTGTGGTTGGTGATGATGATGACGCTCTTGGAGAGGTTGCGGCGCCGGCGCAGCAGGTGGCCGAGGAAGCTGGACTGGCTCTCCGCCATCTTGGCCCTGTTGGCGGCCACCTCGTCGAGGATCAGCAGATCAACTTCTTCCAGGGCACGGCGATACTGGTTGCGCTCCTCCTGATCCTGGATGACGTTGAAGAAGAGCCTGTCCACCACCGAGGCCCACTGCTGGAAGATCACCGATTTCTGGTGCTGCTCGATCAGTTCGTGTGCCACGGCCCCGGCCAGGGTCGACTTGCCGGTGCCATAGTCACCATAGATGAGCATGCAACCGCCACCGCTCTTCTCCCAATGCTCGAAGCCGCTGATGAAGTAGCGTGCGGTCTCCATGGGGTATTGCAGGCTGGGATCCCCGCTATCCATGCGCTCGAAGACCCATTCCGGATTGAGGTCGGCCTGGGCGATCAGTTTCTGAATGCGCTCCTGACGGGCCGTTTTCTGCAGCTGGCGCACCTCGGCATTGGCCTTGGCGTCGTACTCCTTACGCAGGGTTTCGTAGTCGTACTGGCCGCCGCCGGTCTCGGCCTGCAGCTTGCGGATCCGCTCGAGCAGACCGCCCACATGACGGCTCAATTCTGGGTCATGGACTCGGTTGTCCTGTTTGGCCTTGGCGATACGTTGCCGCTTGGCTTCGATCTCGGCCAGCTCCTGGCGCAGGGGATCCTGTTCATCTGCCATCTTGATATGCTCCTGGTGCCGGGGTGGCGATCATTGTTCGGGTTGGGGCTAGCTCAATCATGCTCGCTCTCTTGCTGCTCGGCCAGCCGTTTGGCCTGCTCTATCATCTCCTGGGCGCGTTTGCTCGGGCCGGAAGAGACGGGATCTGCGCTCACCTGCTGGTAGCCTTGTACCTCGGTTTGCGAGCGACGCACATAGCGACGGGTCTTGAGGGCCCGGATGAATTTGAGCATCCACTGGTGCTGGGAGTCAAAAACCTCGGGACGCCCCAGCCAGTAAGCGATGAACTCGCCGAGATCCTCCTCGCTGTAGCTGGCATCTATGACGCCACAGAGGCGCGCCAGCGCGGGCAGCTCCTCGTCCGGACGCCAGTGCAGGTGCATCTGGAAGGGCCGCTCAGGCAAGGGGCTGCGGCTGCGTTGGTTCAGCAGGGGCAGAGTAAAGGTGCACTGGTGATAGTGCTCACTCTCCACCGGGCTCTCAATATGCAGCAAGCCTGCCTCGATCAGCTCGTCAAACAGGGCGGTTAGCTGGCGGGCATTGACCTGATAACTGAAGCCGCTGGCATCCATGGGATCGACCACCGCCAAGGTGCGTCCCAGTTCAGGATAACTGAGCCGGGGGGGCTGGTTCTCCATGATCAGTCGCCGCAACTGCAGACTGTAGAGGCTGCGAGCCGGATGAGACAATCTGGGATGGGCGAGGGCGCTGTATTCGGCTGGAGTCATGGCGTTCTTCGCTAGCTAGGATGGCGCCATTATCCCCCATGGGCTGGCTGGGCACAATTAAGGGCTGATCCTGGGCGCATTCTGATTGGCGGCTGCGAATAACCCGTCTCTAGACAGGGATTAATAATCATGCGTATTTTTGCGGGGTCACCCCGTCCGCGGGGGGCGGCTGTGGTCTAGGATTAGGCTCTAATCGGCATGAACCACAAGAGTTGTAGCAAGATGTTAAGAGCCGGAATCAGGATCCTGGTGGTGGAGGACGAAGCTGTCTTTCGCCACATGTTGGTGAATTATCTAGAGAATGAAGGAGCTTGCGTGTTCCAGGCCGAGGATGGCATCGAGGGATTGTCCGGGGCTGCCCTCTATCATCCCGATATAGTGCTGTGCGATCTGGGCATGCCAAATCTGGATGGTCATGAGGTGATTGCCTGCCTGGTGGCGCGTTATCCCCAGATCCCCATCATCGTCATCTCGGGCCAGAACCGGATGGAAGAGGTCGGCCGTGCCCTGCGCGGTGGCGCCCGGGATTTTCTGCTCAAGCCCATTCGTGACTGGCCCCAGGTGGCGCAGAGCATCAATCAGTGCCTGTCGGCCCCAGATCTCTCCAGCCCGCAGCTGGAATTGGTCGAACACCTCCATTACTTTCGCCACCATGACGGCGCGGCAACCCGCTTGCTTGGCAATCTGTCGACCCCGGTCTTGCAGGAGTGGGGCCCCTGGCAGGTCACGTTCGAGGGGATGGGCAACCTCTTCATCCCGGATACGTTCAGGGTGGATAACCGTCTCCTGGTGCTGGTGATGGAACTGCCGGTGTTGGCCGCAGATGCCGCCTTCTGCGGCGCCTTGGTGCGCTCACTGCTCAATGTTCCCTATCGCGAGTATCAACAGAGGGAGAGCCAGCTACTGGCTCAGCCCCACCGATTGCTGGCCTATCTCAATTGGCAGTTGATGGAGTCTGGCCTGCATCACTCCTTCTCGATGGCCGCTCTGCTGTTTGACGAAGAAGAGGGCCTCAGCTTTGCCAATGCCGGCATCACTTCCCCCCATTGGCTGATGCGTAGCGGCGGGCTTCCCCTTGGTCTGATGCGGGATGGCCACTACCGGCTTCATAAACGGAGTTGGCACGATCCCTTCGAACTGCAGATCCGCAGTGACACGGGTTGTGCCCTGCATATGCAGGTGCGCCACCACTAGCCTCTCGCCACCCAATCCATAAAAAGAGGGCACCCAATGGGTGCCCTTTTTGTCATGACGGTCGCTATGGGCAATCAGACGGTCGCTGAGTGCAGTTTCTTGTCATCTTGCTCATCAGGTGCCTCGGCATGGCCTTCGGCCCCGTGCATCCAGTAGACCAGGCGGTTAGCCATGGTCAGCAGCAGCAGAGCACTGAGCACGGCGGCGGCGGCGATGCCACCGAAGATGGCAATGGCACCGGACTCGCCCACGAAGGAGCCAATGAAGCCGGCGGCATAGTTGGCCAGGGCAACGAAGCCGAACCAGGCACCCATCATCAGGGAGGCCAGGCGCAGGGGAGCCAGCTTGGTCACCATGGAGAGGCCGATGGGGGAGAGGCAGAGCTCACCCAGGGTGTGGAACAGGTAAGCGCCGACCAGCCAGAACATGGAGGTCTTGACGCTCTGATCGCCACCTTGCTCCAGCACGGCACCGATCATGAACAGGAAACCTATGGCCAGGAACAGCAGGCCCATGGCGAATTTCACCGGGGAGTTTGGCTCTTTCTTGCCAAGCTTGATCCAGATGGCGGCAACCAGGGGGGCCAGGGTGATGATGAAGAAGGGGTTCAGGGACTGGAACCAGGCCGTCGGCACCTCGAAGCTGCCGATCATACGGTCGGTATACTCCTGGGTGTAGAGGTTCATCAGGCCGCCAGCTTGTTCGAAGCCAGCCCAGAAGATGATGGTGAACAGACCCAGAATGAGGATGACCTTGATGCGATCCACTTCCTGCTTGGTCAGGGGAGCCTTCTGGTTTTTGGAGCGCTTGGCGGCAGCCAGCTTGGCCGCAGGAACCCGGCCAATGTCGCCGAGGAAGTTCTGCGCCATGGTCGCTTGCAGCACCAGGGAGAGCAGCATGCCGATGCCGGCGCCGACGAAGGCGGCCTGCCAGCCATAGGCGGTGGCGGCAGCCCCACAGATCACCCCGGCCAGCAGGGAGCCCAGGTTGATACCCATGTAGAAGATGGTGAAGGCACCGTCACGACGGTGATCCCCTTCCTGATAGAGATCGCCCACCATGGTGGAGATGTTCGGTTTGAACAGGCCATTGCCCACGATCAACAGGGCGAGGCCCGCGTAGAAGACGCTATTGACCATGTCCGGGAACATGGCATGGGGCAGGGCCAGGGTGAATTGCCCAGCGGCCATCAGGATGGCACCGATCAGGATGGAGCGGCGTTGTCCGAGTACGGTGTCGGCCAGCCAGCCACCGATGAGCGGCGTGATATAGACCAGACCCGTGTAGATGCCGTAGAGCTTGAGGGCATCGGCCTGACTCCAGCCCATGCCGCCGTTGGTGGTCAGGTCGGTCAGATAGAGCACCAGCACGGCACGCATGCCGTAGTAGGAGAACCGCTCCCACAGTTCGGTACTAAAGAGCAAGAAGAGCCCTTTAGGGTGACCTAAAAAGGTCCCTTTTGACGGATTATTCATGGAACTTCCACCTGTATCTTTTATTTTTTTAGGAATTTTATGCAAGGGCTCGGAACAAGCCTTAAACCTTATAAAACAAGCGTGATTGAATTACAAGGTCATGATTTGGTAGTTAATTGTTTGCTCAAAGCTGAATATTTGTTGATAAAATGAAAATGGGGCATCAAATGATGCCCCGTTTAATATTCTACTTAATGGTGAAAAAATCAGCGTTTACAACTGTTTGGCAAACTGAGCCAGCCACTGTCTGAATTCTGCGCCGAGTTCGCCATGGCGGGCTGCGTACTCGACATTGGCTTTCATATAACCGAGCTTGCTGCCGCAATCATGGCTTCTGCCCTTCATGGAGTAAGCGTTGACCTGCTCGCGCTCCATCAGCATGGCGATGGCGTCGGTCAGCTGGATCTCGTCGCCGGCACCGGCGGGCGTCTTCTCCAGCAGCGGCCAGATGTTGGCCGACAGCACATAACGACCCACCACCGCCAGGTTGGAGGGGGCCTCATCCCGGGGCGGCTTCTCGACGATGGCCTGCATCGGCAGGGACATGCCCGCGGTCAGCTCCTCCCCTTTGACGTCGGCGATGCCGTATTTGTCGACCTCGCTCTGGGGCACGGTCTCGACCATGATCTGGCTGATCTGGTCTGCCTCAAACAGATGCACCATCTCGGCCAGGTTATCTTGCTTGAGATCGCTGGCCATCTCGTCGATCAGCACGTCCGGCAGCAGCACGGCAAAGGGGTTGTCGCCGATCAGCGGACGGGCGCAGAGCACCGCATGGCCCAGCCCTTTGGCTTCTCCCTGGCGGACATGCATGATGGTCACGTCCTTGGGACAGATTTGCTGCACCTCTTCCAGCAGTTGGCGCTTGACCCGCTTCTCCAGGGTCGCTTCCAGCTCGAAACTCTTGTCGAAATGGTTCTCGATAGAGTTCTTGCTGGAGTGGGTGACCAGGATGATCTCCTTGATCCCGGCGGCGATGGCTTCACGCACCACATACTGGATCAGGGGTTTGTCGACCACTGGCAACATCTCTTTCGGGATGGCCTTGGTGGCGGGCAACATGCGGGTACCCAGGCCAGCAACGGGTAGCACGGCCTTGCGAACAACGAGCGGTGTCTTTTTCATGGAGATATATCCGGTGAGACAAAGTGGGCACATGATACCCGAAGAAAAATGGGGCAGCCACTGGCTGCCCCGGGACATGAGTCCGCTCCTGTCTTACTTGACGATGATCAGATCTCGATTGGCCTCCAGCGTCGCCGGGCCAATGCCACTCACGTCGGCCAGCTGATCCACAGAGTTGAATTTCCCCTGCTTCTCGCGGTAGTCGATGATGGATTGCGCCTTCTTGTCGCCAATGCCCTTGAGGGCGGTCAGCTCGTCCAGGCTGGCCGTATTGAGGTTGATCTTGCCCGCCTGGTTGGCGGCGTTGCTGGTGACGGCTTGGGTTGCGGTTTTCTCTGCCGCCAGTGCGGGTTGACCGAGTAACGGCAGGGTGGCCAATAGCACGGCACAGGTGAGTATGAGACGTTTCATCGACTCTCTTCCTTGAGCAAGGACGCGGGTTGCGCCGTCTTGATGTTTAGCTCAGCGGTGGCCGTTTCTGTCTGTCAGAAATGACAGGGGAAGGCTGCCATTTCTGACAGGGAATAACTCATGATAAACGGCTATAAGCTGGCGGTTCTGATTCGGGTAGACTGAGCTATCTTTTTGACTTGGAAGCTATTTTATGTCCTTTCCCCCAATTGCCGCACTCGAAGCCATCGCCCGGGCCGCAGGCGATGCCATACTGGCCATCTACCAGCAAGCCTTCACCGTGGAGTACAAAGCCGACGAGAGCCCGCTGACGGCGGCAGACAGGGGGGCCCATGACGTGATAGTGGCCGGTTTGGCGCGTCTGACTCCCCATATCCCCGTGTTGTCCGAGGAGTCCGGGGAGGAGGTGTTGCAGGCCAGGCTAGGTTGGCAACGCTATTGGCTGGTGGATCCCCTGGATGGCACCAAGGAGTTTGTCTCCCGCAACGGTGAATTTACCGTCAACATAGCGCTTGTCGAAGAGGGCCGTCCGGTCTGGGGCATGGTCTATGCTCCCGTGCTGGACAAGCTGTGGTATGGCGGCAAGGGACTGGGGGCATGTTGCAGCGAGGGGGGCGTCAGTCGCTCTATCCAGACCCGGCTTCACCAGGAGGGAACCCCCTGGCGCGTGGTGGGCAGTCGCAATCATCTCTCTCAGGAGACCCTCGATTTTCTGGCCCCCCTTGGGGAGATAGCGTTGGTTTCCATGGGCAGCTCCCTCAAGTTTTGCGTCATCGCCGAGGGCGGAGCCGAGCTCTACCCCAGACTGGCGCCGACCTGCGAATGGGACACCGGCGCCGCTCAGGCGGTCCTGGAAGGGGCGGGAGGCAGTGTCACCCAGCTCGATGGCACCCCCCTCGTATACAACAAGCCGGATATCCTCAATCCCTGGTTTGTGGCGCGAGCCTGAGGCACCGTTCTGGCAAGCAGTGAATGGGCGGGGGATGTCTGGCTGCCAGCCTTCCCTCAAAAAAACAGGCCGGACAATGTCCGGCCTGTTGGTTGGTGCTGAGCTGCCCGTGTTCCCTTAGAACACCTTCTTGAATGGCTTGATGGTGACCTTGTCATAGACGCCGGCGGCGACATAGGGGTCAGCATCTGCCCATGCCCGGGCATCGGCCAGGCTGTTGAACTCGGCGATGACGGTCGAGCCGCTGAAGCCCGCATCGGCCGGATCCTCGGCATCGATGGCGGGATTGGGCCCCGCAGTCAGCAGGCGCCCTTCATCCTGCAGCGCCTGCAGCCGGGCGAGGTGGGCGGGGCGAGCCTGTTTGCGCAGGGCCAGGCTGGCGGCCACATCTTCGGAGTAGATCAGATACCACATGAGAGGATCCTTTTCGGGTTGCGGTTATTTTTTCTGTTCGAGTTTTTGGGCCTCTTTCTGCTCCGCCGGCATATGGCGGTAGAGATAGACGCCGGAGAGCAGGGTGAAGACCAGGGTCAGGCCGAGCAGGCCGAACACCTTGAAGTTGACCCAGACCTCCTGAGGCAGATTGAAGGCGACATAGAGATTGAGCAGGCCGCAGAGGGCGAAGAAACCGGCCCAGGCCAGGTTGACCCTGTCCCAAATGGGATCCGGTGCCTGCAACTCCTTGCCCAGCATCTGCTTGATCAGGTTCTTGCCAAAGCCGTAGCGCGCGATAAGCAGGGCGAGGGCAAACAGGGCATTGATGACGGTCACCTTCCACTTGATGAAGGAGTCATCATGGAAGAAGACGGTCAGACCGCCGAAGAAACCGACCAGGATAAAGGTGAACAGCTGCATCTTCTCGACCTTGCGATAGCGAAGCCAGCCATAGAGCAGCTGCAGACCCGTGACCACCACCAGGGCGCCGGTTGCGGCATAGATGTCCACCATCTTGTAGACGGCAAAGAAAACGATAAGCGGAATAAATTCAAAAAATTGCTTCATGCTGGCTCATTCACCTCGAAATTTCATCCAGTCTACCTGTCCGACAGACAACGGCAAATGAATAAGACCCGCCCCGGGGGCCTGAGTTCCCTTGCTTATGCATCGACGAACAGCTCGGCGGCGACCCTCAACCCTAATCGGGTCTGATCTGCCAGCAAGTCGCGGATGTCAGACTCCTCAATCTGAGGATTGAGCAGCACGGCGCGCAGCAGTACCAGGGGTTGATCGTCGTAGCGGCTCAGTGCGCGCTGGGTGCGGGAGACGAAGCTGTGCCCCTCGGCGCGCTGGGCTTTTTGCAGCGCAATGTTGAAGGCATTGATCTGGTCGTTGGCCGCCTCGTCCAGGGGCTGACCCTGCAGGTGGGGCGGGATGCAGCGATAGGAGAGCAGGTTCATCACCGGCGCAGACATCAGCTCGAAGGCAGGATCCGCGTCTATCAGCGCCGCCATGCAGCGCGCCTTGTCATAGTTGGCTTCGATGAGGGTGCGATAGCCCGCCTCACCGAGCAGTTGAAAGGCGGCATCCAGATAGAGGGCATTGGCGGGACGGGTGCCTTCCAGGGTGAAGCGGCCCTGATCGAAGGAGCTGGCACGAATGGCGTAGGGGGCTTCGCGCTTGACCGCCATCACCAGATCCGGTCGCTTGCAGAGCAGCATGCCGGTACCAAGGGGGATCAGCAGCTGCTTGTGGCCATCCAGGGTGACGGTATCGGCGGCCTCTATGCCCGCCAGTAGTGACCGATAGCGAGGAGAGAAGAGTGTCGGACCGCCCCAGGCGGCATCCACGTGGAAATGCACCCCTTCCCGGCGGGCGATGGCGGCGAGTTCAACCAGGGGGTCGACGGAGCCAAAGTCGGTACTGCCCGCCACCCCTATGATGGCGAGCACCTTGAGGCGCTGGGCCTTGCACGCGAGCAAGGCGGCCTCCAGGGCGGGCAGGCTGAGGCGATTGTCGGCATCCGTGTCCAGGCGATGCACACTGGCCGCGCCCAGCCCCAGCAAGTCCATCCCCTTGTCGAAGGAGTAGTGCATCAGGCGTGAGCCGAGGATGACGGCTCCGCGGTAACCCTGCTCGACCAGATTGAAGAGGTTATCGCCCACCGCATGGTTGCGGGCCAGCCAGAGGGCGGTGACGTTGGCGATGGTGCCGCCGCTGGTCATGACACCGAGGGCTGCGTCTTTGGCATGCATCTGGCTGCGATAAAACGCATCCTCATCCCGGTAGACGAGGCGGTGCAGCTTGGCCAGGACTTCCCGCTCGAGGAAACTCAGCAGGCGGGAGGACTCCATCTTCATCGGATTCTGGTTGAGCATCACCAGCAGCCGGGCCAGCTCGCCGGTGAAGGCGGGCAGAGGGGCCGTCATGTGGCCCATGTAGTGACGGGAGGCGAGATGGGAAGCGCCAGGCACCAGTTGTTCGAGCCGTGCCAGATAGGCCTGGGTATCCATGCCCTCGCCGGGCACAGTGGCATCATCGAGTTGCTGGCAAAACTGCTCATGCCGATAGGGCGCCTCGCTGTCATCGGCGCGGTGAAAGCGCTCCAGCAGGCGGGTCACGGCAGCGGCCAAGGCCGGGTCCGGTTTGGCAAAGAGTTCGGTCAACGTCATCGGGGTCTCCAGACCAGGCCGGCGGACCACGCCATCCGGGCGCATGGGCCAAGGGGTCGCGGCGGCATCAATACGGGTCATCACCAGAACCACTCAGGGGCAATGGGCTGGCGGCAGAGGATACACCAAAGGGGCGCGGCTGGCAGCCACTCCCTTTTTTCAGCTAACACTTGTACTCTTAAATCCTCTTGGGCTAGAGTGAAGCCTCTAATCATTGGTATCGAGAGTGGGTGCGATGGACTATTCCCCCCGTGAAGAGTGGGCGAATCGCTGGAGTCATGGCCTGGGGTTGGGGCTGGGGATAGTGGGCGGGATCTGCCTGTTGCTCAAGGGGTGGGATCAAGGGCCCCTGGCCCGGCTCAGTTATGGCCTCTACAGCGCCAGCCTGATATTGCTATTCCTCGCCTCCACCCTCTATCACAGCATGGAGGAGGGGCCCTGGCGGCGTTGGTGCAAGATCTTCGATCACTGCGCCATCTATCTGCTGATCGCCGGCACCTATACTCCCTTCCTGCTGGTCGCGCTCGATAGCCCTCTCGCCGATTGGCTGATGGCGGTGATCTGGCTGCTGGCTCTGTTTGGGGTGGTGTTCAAACTTATTTTCATCAATCGTTTCAAACGACTGTCCCTTGTCACCTATCTGATCCTGGGCTGGCTCTCCCTGCTGGTGGTCTACCAGCTCTACCTCAATCTGGCCGTTGGCGGCTTGGCATTGCTGGCGCTGGGTGGCCTCATCTACAGCCTGGGCGTCATCTTCTACGCCAACAAGCGGATCCCCTACAACCATGCCATCTGGCACCTGTTTGTACTGGGGGGGAGCCTGTGCCACTTCGGGGCCATTTATGGCTACGTGGCCTCTCTACCCTGAGGCGATAGCGCGAGCACCATATCACGGGCATTAAATCTAACCCTTAATTGGTAATTTCTGCTCCGGGTTACGCCAGAATCGTGCGCCGCCACACAGTCATCCCCCTCCTTTGCTGACAAGCTAGGCCGAGTCAAATTCGGAACAAGGATGGCGGAAAATGAGTGAGATCGCGCTTTCTATCAGCATGCTATCCCTGGTGGCGGTGCTCGGGCTCTGGCTGGGCAACTGGAAGATCCACGGGGTGGGATTAGGGATAGGGGGGGTGCTGTTTGGCGGCATACTGGTCGGCCACTTCGCCGGTATTTTGCAGGTGAGCTTCGATGACCACACCCTGCATTTCATCCAGGAGTTCGGACTGATCCTGTTTGTCTACACCATCGGCATCCAGGTCGGTCCCGGGTTCTTCTCCTCCCTGCGCAGTTCCGGGCTCAAGCTCAATGGTTTTGCCGCTCTGCTGGTGGTGCTCGGCTGCGTGGTGGCGCTGGGACTTCACAAGCTGTTTGACGTGCCGCTGCCGGTGATCCTCGGGGTCTTCTCCGGGGCCGTGACCAATACCCCTTCCCTGGGGGCGGGTCAGCAGATCCTGGCAGAGCTGGGCGCCGCTCCCGGCTCCACGGCGCTGATGGGGATGGGCTATGCGGTGGCCTACCCGTTCGGGATCTGCGGCATACTGCTGACCATGTGGTTGGTGCGCGTATTTTTTCACATCAAGATCGAGGATGAAGCCGTTCGTTTCGAGCAAGAATCCGGCACAGTCCGCGAGAGTCTGCAGACCATCAATATCGCGGTACGCAACCCCAACATGCACGGAATCATGCTCAAGGAGATCCCCAGTCTGGATGAGACGGATGTGATCTGTTCACGTCTGAAGCGGGGCGATGAGCTGATGGTGCCGCGCCCGGATACCCGCATCCAGACCGGGGATCTGCTGCATCTGGTCGGAGAGCGTCATGCCCTGCGCAAGGTATTGCTGGTATTGGGGGAGGAGGTCGATACCTCCCTCTCGACCCGGGGTACCGAATTACGGGTCGAGCGGGTGGTGGTGACCAACGAGCAGGTGCTCGGCAAGAAGATCCGCGATCTCGACATCAAGCAGAAATACGATGTGGTCATCTCGCGCCTCAACCGGGCCGGGATCGAGCTGGTGCCGACCAGCCAGACCAGCCTGCAATTTGGTGACATCCTTAACCTGGTCGGCCGGCTAGATGCCATAGAAGCCGTGACCTGCGTCGTGGGCAACGTGCAGCAAAAACTGCAACAGGTGCAGATGCTGCCGGTATTCATCGGCATCGGGCTCGGGGTGTTGCTTGGTTCAATTCCCTTCTATCTGCCCGGTTTCCCGGCGGCGCTCAAGTTGGGCCTGGCTGGTGGCCCGCTGGTGGTGGCCCTGATCCTCGCCCGGATCGGCAGCATAGGTAAGCTCTATTGGTTTATGCCTCCCAGCGCCAACCTTGCCCTGCGGGAGATAGGCATAGTGCTGTTTCTGGCCGTGGTCGGGTTCAAATCCGGTGCGGGTTTTGTTGATACCCTGCTTCACGGTGATGGCCCTGCCTGGGTGCTCTATGGCATGGCGCTGACCCTGATCCCTCTGCTGGTCGTTGGTGTACTGGCGCGTCACTATGGCAAGCTCAACTACCTGACCCTGTGCGGTTTGCTGGCGGGTTCGATGACGGATCCTCCGGCCCTGGCTTTTGCCAACGCCATGCACAGCAGCAGTGGTGCCAGTGCGCTTGCCTACGCGACGGTTTATCCCCTGGTGATGTTCCTGCGCATCATCTCGCCGCAACTGTTGGCCATACTGCTCTGGGCCGGCATCTGACGTGTCAATTGGCATCACGGCGTGATGCCAATTGACCCATTTCAACCAATTGAAATGAATAGTTTTTTATCAGTAAGCACAACAGATGCCAACCCTCCGGTTTCTAAGCCTGTTTCCCCTCAAAAAGCCCTCATTCGTTCTAAATTCCTCACTGGTTGCTAGTGACTCATTCGAATAAAGTGGATGCTGGAAAATTGTATGCCCGTCATCGGGAATTACTCATCAGGAGAGAGCATGAGCGCCAATACCATCACCTTGGAACAGGACATAGTCGTGACCCATTTGACCCAGCCGGTATACCTGGTCGGTGAGGATGGCAGCCTGCGTCAGTTGGCCGAAGGGGATGCCGTCGCCAAAGGCGCACAGTTGCTCTCTCCTGAGGGGGGCACCCTTGGCGCCGGTACATTGCAGATCTCGCTGCCAGTGGCCGACCTCCATCCTGATGAGCTGGATCCCGCTGGTGACGGTGCACTGTTGGCCCTCAACCAGGGAGAGGGTGAACCCTCGGCCACGGGGGCTGTCAGCGATGACATTGCAGCCTTGCAGGCTGCCATTCTTGACGGCGTGGATCCGACCAAGGCATTCGAAGCGTCAGCAGCGGGGGGGGCCCCGGCGGCGGGTGGCGGTGTGGCGGGAGGAAGCGGCAACGGGGGCTTTATCGTGGTTGATCGCAGCGCCGATTCGACCCTGGCTCAGGGTGGTTTCGATACGGACGAACCAGCCAGCGCCATTGTGCGGCGAGAGGATCTTCCTGCCGCAGCAGATGAACTGCTGCTGGATGCGACAGCACCGCAGATCTCGGTCTCGGCTCCCGACAATATCAAGG
>NZ_CDBJ01000041.1 GCF_000820045.1 Aeromonas rivuli
TCGATTTAGGAAACAACGCCACTGACAACTGTTCTGAGCACAAAGAAAATGGCGTTCATTGCGGCACGATTATCGACGCGCTTGCGATGCGTCCCAAGCGGATGGCTGGTTTTGTACTCCGGGAGCAGTGGAGCCATCTTTTCCCAGAGTTCATCGCAATCTGCCACTTGTTACCTGCCATACTTCGCCCTCAGAAATTATCGTAACGCATTATACGATAATTCCTTTTGGGATAGGCTCTTAAAATGATACATTATTAGCCATTGATAATGGATAACTGTTAATTACAGGGGGTAACATATGAAAAAAACGATGAAAATATTATGCGTCATGTTCTTACCTTGCACACTTGTGGCTTGCAGTGTTGCAAATAAAGAACTGAGTTATAGTTATGAACAAGTGAAATCAATGCCTGGATATGGATACATTAATTTGGATTTCAGTAAGTCAAATCAAATCGATTATGGCAGGAGGTGGGTTCCAGGAAAAACGAATTATGTAATTCACTACACAAATTCTCACGGCAGCTCTTTGTTCGTTGATGTCAAAGATGCTGACTTTGAAGGGAGGATGTTAAAAGCTTACATCCCATATCAAACAGGTTATAACATCCATAGTGTAATGAAATCCTTTTTTCATCCGTTTTATCGATGTAAAAAATGCGATAATGAACCTGTACTAACCTTTGTATATATATATGCAATATATTCAGTTAGTGAAGCCAGGTGCGCAGATGCAATCTATAAAAACCTTCAAGAATATGACGCCATGGTAGGTTGCCCAGGAATGGGGGGTATAGAAGAGTACAAAAAAGTTATAGGAAGTGTCTTTGTTACCCCCCATTTTCATTCTGATTTTGGAGGGATGTTTACCTCATATGATAAACCAATATGGGGCACTGCTGGCTCATGATTCTAACGGCCTTGTTCCGAGATCACCAGATGGGCAAGCACAAGATCAAATTAATAGTACAGCCAAGCCTTGCTACAACGAGGTTCGTTGACTATCAGGTAAACGGTGGCATTGCCAGACCATTACTGTCGTCGATGAAGTGGCTTCACTATAGTGAAACAAAGCTAAGGCAGAGGTGGGGGGCAGATTGTCGAGCGCTGGATCCTGGCCCGCCTGCGTCACCAGACCTTCTTCTAGCTTGCCAAGGCGTTGTTTCCCAAATCGATGCAGCTTGAATGGAACTAACTGAGGACTTGGTGATCTGATCACCACCACCCTCTTCAAGTCTGCATCATGGGCGCGTCGCTTCACCCCATTACCAACTGGCCTCAATACAACAAGTCTCTGATTAACCGTGGCTCGCTCACCTTCTGGGTTGATGCCGAGGTCATGAACAGCTGGTTCCACCAAGATCATCACGGACGGCGCGGTCGCAGCCAGCTTTACACTGACCAGACCATCTCTACCTTCCTGATGCTCAAGGGGATTTTCAGTCTCACTCTACGAGCAACCCAGGGGCTACTCGACTCCCTCTTTGAGTTGATGAACGTACCGCTTTGTGCCCCCGATTACAGTTGTGTCAGCAAGCGGGCCAGCACGGTAACAGTGGCCTATCGACAACCCGCTAAGGGGCGTATCAGCGACCTGGTCATCGACTCGACCGGCCTGAAGGTATTTGGTGAAGGTGAGTGGAAAGTTAGAAAACACGGCGCCGAGAAACGGCGAGTGTGGCGCAAGCTGCATCTGGCGGTAGACCCGGCAACCCACGATATCGTGGCAGCAGAAGTGTCATTGGAGAATGTCCATGATGCCGAAGTGCTGCCGACCTTACTCAATCCACTGCGGCGCAAGCTGGGACGGGTTTATGCGGATGGCGCCTACGACAGCAAAGCCAGCCATCAGCTGATAGCAGGTAAAGGGGCGACAGCCTGTATTCCGCCTCGCAAGAACGCAGGGCTATGGAAAAAGGGGCACCCAAGAAATGAAGCGGTGTTGGTGATGCGAAAGAATGGGCTGGCGCACTGGAAGAAGATATCGGGGTACCACCGTCGCTCGCTGGCAGAAACGGCAATGTATCGGTTCAAGCAGTTGTTGGCGGGGAAAATCAGTCTGCGAAAATACAACGGTCAAGTGGGAGAGGTAATGGCGTATGTAAGCGCCATAAACAAACTCAATATCCTGGGTTTACCTGTCAGAAAGCCCCGAGAGTAGCAGTCACCAGGGGCTGGGGAAGTCATGACTTGCTGGCTGATTTGGGCAACAACGCCCATCCTGAGCAAACACAACTTCGGGGCATCAAAGGGGCGGCTGAGCATCCCGATGAATCCCGCCGTGCCAGATGTGGTCGGCTCCTCCGGCCTGCTGGTCACCACGGCGGCGCCGAACTCCCCGATCCTGGTGCTGGACGTGACCACCTGGAAGCCGACGGCCAAACTCTCCGCGGAGGCGTGGACGGTTCGCCAAGTGATTGACCCGGTGAAGATCTCCGCCCTGCCGGATGCTGGTGTTCCCTGTCGCTTCACCTCGAAAGAGGAGGAGGCGAAACGCTCCGACCCGATCCGGGATCCGGTGTGTCTGTTGCAGTGGGACCGCATACCGGATGAGGCCGAGCAGAGCACTCAGGAAACTGACGGCCTGAAACTGGCGGGGCTGGTGGGCCAGGCGGTCAGCCTGGGTGAGCAGCCGCTCGAATACAGTCTCTACCTGTTCAGCGGTGACGGCGCCAAGGTGAAGGTCGGCGGCGGCAGCCGCAACCTGACAGTGACCAGTGCTTACGGTTCCGTGGGCTACACCCCCGGCCCCGAGGTAGCACAGGTGAACCGCATCATCGAGACCTTCGACGTGCGGATGAGCCAGAACCTGGGGCCTGTCTGTTCGGTGACCCTCAGTGCCGATCAGGCGAAGAAAGATGCGGCCAACAAGGCTTCCGGCAGTATCAGTCGTAGTTGCTTGTTTGAATGGCAGGCGATCCCGGATGGGCTGGTGCAGGATCAAGGCACCACTACTCCAGGTCTGAGCGGGACAGTGACGGAGAAAATGCAGCACGCGCTGGGCTGGCGGGTGAGCATCTACAGCAAGAATGGCACCCGTGTGACTCTCAACGACCAGACCTTTGCCGTCGATGCGGTAGATCCCCCGGTACCGACGGTGGAGTTGACCTCAAAGTACAAATTCCGGGACAACATCTACATGGTGCCGATGCTGGGCGACTACCTGGGGGATGCGACCATTACCTCGGAGCGGGCAGACCTGGACGTGGCGATCATGCGCAACACCGATACCCTGGAGTCGGAGACATTCTCTCCAGGTTGGGGCTCGAACACCAAAGTCTACCGTCGGTTGAACACCGACCAGCGGGGTTTGTGGGAAGAGACCACTTACAAGGTGAAGGCGGCCTACAACAAGGTGCCAGAGGTGAAGACCGAAGCGGTGTACAAAGCCGTGTCGGTGCCGTCTTACAACCTGGTGCCGGTGGTGGAGGTAGCCGGTGACACGGCCATCGACACCCAGGCGCTGCCAGTGCAGGTGAAGATCCAGGATCAATACAAACCGACCGAGGCGTTTGACGCTGCCACGATGGGGAGCTGGAAGGTGAGGTTGATCCGCCAGATGGCGTACAACAAGACCGAGGCGCTGACGGATTTTGTGAATGCGACGAACGGTACAGCGAGCTTTGCGGTAGATCTGTCGAAGGTGGACACGAGCTCGGTGCGGATCGTGGCGGAAGCGGAGCTGGTGTCGCCGTTTGAGGGGTACAGCCGAGTAGTGCAGTCCACGCGGCCTGCGTTCTTGACTGTGCTGCGAGGCGGTGCGATTGGCGCAGAGGTTGGTGCCCGTCGGCTGTCGGGCGAGGCGCCGTTCACGGCGGTGTTCAAGCTGGCGCTAAGTGACCGCCAGGACTACCGGGCGACCGGCGACGTGGTGTGGGATGTCAGCAGTGACGGCGGGGCGACCTGGGAGAGCACGACACCGGAGGAACGCTACAAGTACCAGATGGTGAAGGTGTTCGAGAAAGGCTCCTACAAGGTGCGGGCCAAGGTGATCAACCGCAACTCCAGCGCCGAGGCTTACACCGAAGTGGTGGACGTGATTGCCTACGACAAGCCGAAGCTGGAGGTGAAGGGGCCGCAGACGCTATTTGTGGGCAGCGAGGGGACATTCTCGACCCGGCTGACGGTGAAGGACGAGGAGATTGGTGCTGAGAACGCGGTGGTGGAGTGGTCAACCGATGGCGGCAAGGTGTGGGACAAGCAGGGCCCGACGCTCACGCTGAACAGCGACAAAGACACCAGGATCAAGCTGTGGGCACGGGTGCGCTCCGGGGATGCACCCGCGAGCGACGAGTACGCCTACCGGGTTGCCAAGACCGCCGTGGAGTTCCGGGTGGTCAAGCCACCGCGGCCGTATGTGTCGGGGCCGTCGGTGATCGAGACAGGCAAGACCTACACCTTCAAGGCCACGACCAGCTTGCCGTACAAGGGGATGGACGTGCAGGTGAAGGGGGTCTTCGTCCTGCCGAATGGGCAGCGGGTTGAAGGTGACACGGCGCAATACACACCAAGTGCCGAGGATCTGACCAAAGAGCGGGTGGAGACGACCTACACGGCCTGGATAGAGGGATTCCGGGAGCAGGGAGCCGAGGCTACGCACTCGATGTACTCCCGTGTGTGGGAGTATGTGTGGCCGCGGTTCGGGATGCAGGTACGCAAGACGGCGAACGTGGCTCCAGCCACGATCATTGTGACGGCACGGCCGATCGGCTTCTCGGGCAAGCTGGAAGAGGCTGTTTATGAGTGGACGTTGCCGGAAGGGGCGGCCATTGAAGATCAGAAGCAACCGGCAGCGCGGGTGTTCACGATGGGCAGCGCGGGGGAATACCTGGTGAAGCTCAAAGTGCGGGATGCGCGAGGCAACGAGACGGCGCTGGAAGAGCCGGTGGTGCTGGGCGAGGCCGAACAGTACGTGATCGACCTGCAATACTCGGGCTCGAACCCGGATGCGCGTGAGCCGCTGGATGTGCTGCTTCGGCCGTACATCTCGGGTGGTCATCCGCGGGATCGGATCCTGACCCGTCAGTATTCGGTGGATGGGAAACCGCTGGAGAGTGCGGGGTTCTATGGCCGCACGACGTTGCAGGCGGGTGAGCACGAGATCAAGCTCAAGGCGACGTCGGAGATGGGCAAGGATGTCGAGGGCAAGCTGGTGCTCAAGGTGGCGGAGAACAAGCTGCCGACGTGCACGGTGCGCAGCCGGGAGACGATAGGCTCGTGGATTGTGTACGCGGGATGTGAGGACCCGGATGGGCGGATGAAGTCGTATCAGTGGACGGTGGGTGGAGAAGTGCAAGCCATCACGGCAGACAGACTGACGATCAGCAAGGGTAAGGACGGTGTGATGCCGACCATTGCACTGGTCGGAGTGGATGACTCCGGTGGTCGGTCGGAAGTGGTCTCCCTGAACTGAGCCACTAGCATACCCATTCAAACACTCTCATTCCCAAGCCCGGTTAACTACCGGGCTTTTTTTTTACGATACCGCTGGATGTGACCAAAATGGGCCGTTACACAGTCGAGGCTATTTAATCCCCGCAGATACACTCCCAGCATCTAGGAGTTTGACATGGGGGTAAAAATGCTTGGAAAAATTCTTGGGGGGCTGATGGTGCTCGGGATAACGACTATCCCGGCTCCATTGGTTGCAGCCTCAAAGCTAGAAATTACAGACCCCAGGGCGGCCAAGATCAAGGAGATTGTGACCCTGCCCATCAAGGGAATCAGAGCAGTCGAGAGCGATGGTCAGATCGTCTTCATCTCAGACAACGGTAGGTTTGTCATTACAGGGGCGTTGTTTCCTAAATCG
>NZ_CDBJ01000042.1 GCF_000820045.1 Aeromonas rivuli
CGGTGGCGTGCAGCCACCGATAGCCACCTTGCCGCCGCAGGGGATAACACCGACCTTGCCCGGTGGCGTGCAGCCGCCGATAGCCACCTTGCCGCCACAGGGAATAACGCCAACCCTGCCGGGAGGCGTGCAGCCGCCGGTGGGTACCTTGCCGCCGCAGGGAATAACGCCGACCTTGCCCGGTGGCGTGCAGCCACCGGTTGGCGCCTTGCCGCCACAGGGAATAACGCCGACCTTGCCCGGTGGTGTTCAGCCGCCGGTAGGTACTCTGCCGCCGCAGGGAATAACGCCAACCCTGCCCGGTGGTGTTCAGCCGCCGGTAGGTACTTTGCCGCCGCAGGGAATAACGCCAACCCTGCCCGGTGGCGTGCAGCCGCCAGTGGGTACTCTGCCGCCGCAAGGGATAACACCGACCCTGCCGGGAGGCGTGCAGCCGCCGGTGGGCACTCTGCCGCCGCAGGGAATAACGCCAACTCTGCCCGGTGGCGTGCAGCCGCCAGTGGGTACTCTGCCGCCGCAGGGAATAACGCCGACTCTGCCCGGTGGCGTGCAACCGCCAGTGGGCACTCTGCCGCCGCAGGGGTTGACCCCAGGTATGCCGACTACACCTCCTCAGGGATTGATGCCAAGCCGCCCCACTCTTGGAGACAGGCCCTTTATCATCCGCCCAGGTGCGATGCAGCCACCAATAGCCACCTTGCCGCCGCAGGGGATAACACCAACTCTGCCCGGTGGTGTGCAGCCGCCAGTTGGCACCTTGCCGCCGCAGGGGATAACGCCAACCCTGCCGGGAGGCGTGCAGCCGCCGGTAGCTACTCTGCCGCCGCAGGGAATAACGCCGACCCTGCCGGGAGGTGTGCAGCCACCGGTAGGAACCTTGCCGCCGCAGGGGGGGATGCCCACTCGCCCTCCCTTGGGTGAACGGCCCTTTATCACTCTGCCGGGCGGCGTGCAGCCGCTGCCCGGCACCTTGATTCCCGAAGGGCGCTTACCGCCCCCGGCGATCCCGGCGCAGCCTGGTTATTTACCGGGTCAGCAGAGCGCGGGCCAACAGGCAAGCGAGCGAGCACTGAACGAGCGGACCCTGTGCGTGATGGCCGATGAGCGGGCTAAATTGCCGCCCGAGCAACAGGCTCAATACCCGGATTGCCCCTTCACCCGTGCCGAGTTGGCCGCAGGTCAAGGGGGCCAGCCAGTGGCTCAGCCTGAATCTGTGGAACGACGTTGGAACCTGTGGGCGGATGAGGTCTATTACGACATCTCGGATCACCGCGAGGGATTGGATATGTCGGGCTCAACCAATGTGTTCAGCCTGGGAGCCGATACCCGGTTGGACAAGAACACCATCCTCGGCTTTAGCGTCTCCCGGGTCGACAGCAAGGTGGACTCCTTCAATGGCGGCATGCGCATGGCGGCCGGTGGCTTCAACATAGGCCCCTACCTGGCGTATCAGGTATCGGACAGCTGGATGCTGGATGGCACGCTGATCTATGGCTGGATGGACAACAAGCAGGATCTGCTGTTCCTCTCCGGTGACTATGGCTCGACCTCGCTGAGCGGTAGTCTGGGGGCCACAGGTCAGTACTTCTGGTCCAATACCTCAATACGCCCGCGTCTGGCTATCAACTACAGCCACAACCGCAGCAAGGGTTACCGGATGAGCGGTGATTATCAGGGATTGGCGCTGCATCTTGATAATGAGAGTGGCAGCTACAACCAGGGCAACATGACGGGGACGGTTGAATTTAGCCGTGTCTATTACACCGACATAGGTCTGCCGCTGATGCCTTACGCCGAGCTGGGACTGGATTACGGCTTTGAGAGACCGAACGATGGCTATATCCTGACGGGAGATCTCAGTTCGGCTCGCACAGAACCGCTCAGCGGCACCATGCGATTGGGGCTGCGTACCCTGATTGGTGGCGAGGCCACCCTGACCACCAGTGCCGGTTACACCAGCATAGGGCAGGATGATCTCAATATCTGGGAGTGGCGCATCAATCTCTCCAAGCCGTTCTGATCCCCTATCGACACAGGGGCCTATGCTGGCCCCTCATGACTCAGAAGGAGCATCACATGGATGCACTTACCCTACTGCTTAACCGCCACTCCTGTGCCCGTCTGACGACGCCTGCCCCGAGTGGCGAAGCGCTCGACAACATCCTCAAGGCGGGGCTGCGCGCACCGGATCACGGCACCCTGACCCCTTGGCAGTTCATCCTGTTTGAGGGGGAGGGGCGTGAGCGACTCGGCACCCTGCTCGGCGACGCGGCCCGGCTGCGTGGTGACGACGATGACAGCATCAGCAAGAGTGAGCAGGCGCCCCTGCGTGCGCCGCTGGTGGTGGCCGTTGCGAGCCGTTTTCAGGATCACCCCAAGGTGCCGAAGCTGGAGCAGGAACTCTCTGCCGGTTGTGCGCTGATGGCGATGCAGATGGCCGCCCAGGCGCAAGGGTTCAATGGTATCTGGCGCTCCGGCTGGTTTATCTTCGACGAGCACATTCGTCAAGGGCTGGGGCTAGGGGAGCAGGATCAGCTGGTGGGTTTCCTCTACCTGGGTACCCCTCAACTGGAGGCTCGCAAGCTGCGTGAACTGCCCTTGGCCGATTTCGTCCGCCACTTCTGATGATGGCGAGCTGAGTGAATGGTGCATGCCATGAGACTTGAATGGAAAGCCCTGTTCTATCAGGGCTTTTTTTATGGAGCCGGAAATAATAACCAGAGCGGGGAGGGGAAATAAAGGGGGCAAGCAAGGCATTTTCTGTGGCAGCAAACACTTTTTTTAATAGTGAGAGGAAGTTCGCAAAATGAGTCGATCTCACTATGTAAAACGTTTGCGCCCCGTTATCATCCCTGTCGCCAGTTCAGAAGGCTCGCCTTCTGATTTTCTGCGATGAGAGTCGCAATTCCGTAGCACCTTTTATATAGCCCAACGTCTTCGTGACCTTGGGCTTCATTTTTTGGGTGCAACCTCATGGGCCCAGTGGGCGACATGAGGGCAAAAAAAGTGTGCGCTCCCCGGATTGGCCGCCCGTCAGTGGCTCTGCCTCGGGGGCAGTATGCGGGCAGGGTTGCCCACCACCCGCGCCCCGGCCGGTACATCCCTGCTCACCACGGCGCCTGCGCCGACGATGGCCTCCCGGCCTATGGTGACCCCTGGCAGCAAGATGGCGCCGCCACCTATCCACACCCTGTCTGCTATGGTGACCGGCAGTGCCGTCTCCACCCCGGCCAGGCGCTCATCGGCATTCAGGGCATGGGCGGCGGTATAGATCTGCACATTGGGGCCCATCATGACGCCGGCCCCGATGCGGATCGGGGCATTGTCCAGCAGGGTGGCCCCCATATTGATGAACGAGCCCACCCCCAGGCTGATATGGCGACCATAGCTGCACTGAAAGGGCGGGCAGATGAAGGCGCCTTCTGCCAGTTCACCCACCAGGGCTTTGAGCAGGATCTGCTGTGCATCCTCATCGTCCTCCCGATTGAAGCGGCGATAGAGGCTCATTGCCGTCTTGCGCAAGGCGGTGAGCTCGGGGGCCATGCAGTTGTAAGGCTGGCTGTCGATCATCAACTGGTAGTCGGTCATGGAGGGCCTCGTCGGTTGGGTGGCATGCAGGTTCGGTGCGTGCAGATGTTACCCCTTTATGGCGAGGAGAAGGGTGAGCGGTGGCGCACTGCTGATCCAGAACCGTGAGCTAACAATCGGGCCTGCTCTGGATCGGAGCAAAAGCCAGAAACAACAAGGGCACTTGACGGTGCCCTTGTGGGTTTACTCGCTGGCCATGGGCGGTGCTTGCGCACCGCCGCCGTTCAATCAGCCGTGCTTGCGGCCCGAGAGGCGGCACCACTCCTCTTTCACTGCGGTCTGGTCCATGTCGAACCACTGGCCGTAGATGGTCTCCAGCTCCGGCGCCTGGCTCTCCAGCACGCCGGACAGTGCCATCAGGCTGCCGGGCTTGCCCAGACCCTTGATGAGCGGCGCCAGTTCGCGCAGCGGGCCAGCCAGGATATTGGCGACCACCACGTCGGCACTGATGCCGTCCGGCTGATCCGCAGGCAGGTAGAGCTCTATCTGACCCGCGACGCCATTACGTTCGGCGTTGTCATGGCTGGCCTGAATGGCCTGCGGGTCTATGTCGATGCCGATGACCCGGGCGGCGCCGAGCTTGAGGGCGGCGATGCCGAGGATGCCGGAGCCACAACCGAAGTCGACCACGGTTTTACCAGTCAGATCCAGGCCATCGAGCCACTGCAGGCAGAGCGCCGTGGTGGGGTGGGTGCCGGTACCGAATGCCAGACCGGGATCCAGCATGACGTTGACCGCATCGGGGTTGGGCACATCGCGCCAGCTCGGGCAGATCCAGAGCCGCTCGCCAAACTGCATGGGGTGGAAGTGATCCATCCACTCGCGCACCCAGTCCTTGTCTTCCAGCTGCTCGACCTTGTAACCGACATCTTCCCCGAAGATCTGCTGGAAGAAGGCGATGGTGGGCGCCGGGTCGGTTTCGGCATCGAACAGCCCCATCACCTCGGTCTCGCCCCAGAGCGGCGTTTCACCAGGCAGCGGCTCGTAGACGGGCACATCCTGGGCATCCATAAAGGTCACCGCCTGGGCTCCACGCCCCAGCAGCATGTTGCTCACCTTGTCCGCGGTTTTAGCGGTGGCGTTGATTCGAATTTGTATCCAGGGCATGGGGTCGACTCTTCATGAATGTGAAACCGCGGGATTCTACCATTCCGGGCCTGCGCTGTCGTGGTTTGCCCGCGGCCGAAAGGGGCCGACTCCGTCCGTCAGCCTCTCATGAGAGAAAAACAAGGACCATCAGCAAGGTTGGCACGGTTAATGTATTAATCCTTACTGCTTTGCTCTAGGAAAGTTCCGTCATCTTTCACGCCACCCTCGGGTGGCGATTTTTTTTGGTGAAAGCCAGCCAGGAGAGAGGCTGCGAGGAGGGCACGGCCGCACTGGCCAATAAAAATGACCCAGAGCGGGTCATTTTTATTGAGTTGGCACGGTAGCTGCAATCAATAAATTATCCTGCAAAGGATGTGTGTGTGATTGTTACCCCCAACGTTCAGGTATTTAGGGTCATCCCGGTCGGGATGGCCCCTTTTTTTGTCCGCTATGGCGTATGTTGGCCCTTTGAGCCGCCAGGGGGGCTCGCCGAGGGTTCAGGGCGTCACGAAATAGCCGTGCTGGGGAGGTGGGGGGCGCTTCCCTGTACGCTTTTGGTGCCTATCCCTGGTGAAATCACCCCATGATGGTGCGATTTCTACCCACTTAGGGGAGGGGTTAAGCGAACTCGGCCATGTCGATCACCAGTTTGCCGATCATCCGTCCCGCTTCTACCTCTGCGTGTGCTTGCGCCAGGGTGGCTGGGGTCAATGCAGTCAGGGTCTGGCCCAGGGTGGTGCGCACTGTCCCCAGGTCGACCAGCTGGCTGACCTCGCTCAACAGCCTGTGCTGTTCAATCATGTCCGGGGTCTGGAACAGGGAGCGGGTGAACATGAACTCCTGGCTGAAGGTGACGCTCTTTGCCTTGAGCAGGCCGAGATCCCAGGGCTCATTGGATTCGGCAATGGTGCAGATATGGCCGAATGGACGTATCAGGCTGGCCATGGCGCTCCAGTGCTGTTCGGTGGCATTGGTGCAGAAGATGGCATCGAGCTGGTTGATGCCAAGGGCCGCAAGATCTCCCTGCAGGTTGTGATGGCTCACTACCCGGTGAGCCCCCATTGCCAGGCACCAGTCGCGGGTTTCTGGCCGGGAGGCGGTGGCGATCACCTCCATCCCGGTGAGCTGGCGAGCGAGCTGGATGGCGATGGAACCCACGCCGCCCGCCCCGCCGATGATGAGCAAGTGCCCCTTGCTGTCCCGCTGGAGGCCGATGCGATCGAACAGCGCCTCCCAGGCGGTGATGGCGGTAAGCGGCAGGGCGGCGGCTTCGACATCGGACAGGCTGGCGGGGGCCAGGGCGACGATCCGCTCATCGACCAGTTGCAGTTCGCTGTTGCTGCCGGGGCGACTGATATCCCCCGCGTACCAGACCCGGTCACCCGCCTTGAACAGGGTGACCTCGCTGCCGACAGCGACCACGTTACCCACCGCATCCCAACCCAGTACCCGTGGGCTGGCCTCCACTTTATCCTTGGGGGCGCGCACCTTGGTATCGACCGGGTTGATGGAGGTGGCGCCGATTTTCACCAGCAGATCCCGCGGGCCGGGAGTGGGGGTGGGGAGGCTGGCCTCGATGAAGCAGTGGGGATGATCGCTTGGCAGATAATGGGTGAGGGCGATGGCTTTCATGGCAATTCCTTGTCGGACAGATTGGGATTGCCTCGCAGTCTAGTCTGGTTAATTATTCCTATTAAGATGGGTAATTGGTAAAGACTGTTTGAATATATGAACAATCCAGAACTAGAGCTGATGGGGATCTTCGCCACTGTGGTGGAGCAGGGCAGTTTCACCGCCGCCGCCGAGTTGCTCGGCATGCCAAAGTCTTCGG
Organism: Aeromonas rivuli; assembly: GCF_000820045.1. Lineage (GTDB taxonomy): Bacteria > Pseudomonadota > Gammaproteobacteria > Enterobacterales > Aeromonadaceae > Aeromonas > Aeromonas rivuli. Next base: position 6,509 of record NZ_CDBJ01000042.1, read on the forward strand.
TGAGCCAGAAGATATCGCGGCTCGAATCCCTGCTCGGCATGCGGCTGCTGCAACGGACTACCCGTCGCCTCAGTCTGACTCCCCAGGGCGAGATCTATGTGGAGCACTGCCAGGCGTTGCTCAATGTGGCGCGCGGGGCACACCTGGCGATGGCGCGGCTGCGTGAGGCGCCGGCAGGGAAGGTGAGGATCACGGCGCCAGAGGCAACCGGCACCCTGCTGCTCGGCAAGATACTGGCCGAGTTTCGGCTCCTCTATCCCGAGGTGGTGATAGAGCTGACCCTGAGCGATGAACAGCTGGATCTGGTGGCAAAGGGTTACGATCTGGCGCTGCGGGCGGCGCCGCTGAAAGATTCCAGCCTTATTTGCCGGCAGATTGGGCAGGTGGCGCGTCATCTGGTGGCGGCGCCTGGTTACCTCGCCCGGGCAGGGCGGCCGGATACCGTGGCCGATCTGAGCGGGCATGCCTGTCTGGTGCACAGTGCGCTGCCCCTGTGGCCATTGCAACCAGGGGGGGGGCGGCCAAAGGGAGTCTGTCTCTCCAATAGCCTGCTGGCCCTGCGAGAGCTGGCCATTCATGAAGGGGGAATCGCCCTGCTGCCTGCTCATGTCTGTCGGGATGAGTTGCTCAGCGACAAACTGGTCAGCCTGTTGCCAGCGCACCCCATACCCAGCAATCCCTTCTATCTCATCTACCCGAGCCGGGAGCATCTGGCGCCCGCCTTGCGATCCTTGATGGATTTTGTCGCCGAGCGACTGGCGTTCACCCCTTAGCAAGAGCCCTGCCGACCGGCAACGTTCAGGGACTGCGCCTACCAGCGGCTCTGGCTGCTCGACGCCTGATTGGGCTTGAGGCCAAGCGGCACAGACTGGCGCTCGGCCAGCATGCGGATCTGCCCCTCGATGAGCCCTGCATTGGGGCCCAGCACCAATACCAGCTGATGCTCGTTGAGTGCTATCCAGGAGAGGCAACCCAGGTTGAGCAGCTGGGATTGATCCACCAACTCCATGTTGCGTACCCGGATGCTGAGCCGGGTCAGGCAGACGCTGATGGCTTGCAGGTTGTCCATGCCGCCGAGCAGCTTGAGATAGCGGATGGCCAACATCTGGGGGTCGGCAGGGGGAACATTGGCCATCTCCTGGGGGACAAGGTGCTGGTTGGAGAGGCTGAGGGGGGAGCGCCCCAGCATCTGATAGAACAGCAGGGCATAGGCCACGAAAAAGAGGATCCCCAGGGGAATGATCCAGAAGGCATGCACCCCGCTGCCATAGCTCAGACTGAGATCCAGCAACCCGGCGGAGAAGTAACTGCCGAGCTGGATATCGAGGGCACTGCAGATGGCGAACGACAGGCCGGTGAGCAGGGCATGGGCCAGAAACAGCCAGGGCGCCGTGAAGGCAAACAGAAACTCGATGGGCTCGGTGATGCCGATGCAGGCGGACGTGAGGGCCAGGGTCAGCAGCAGGGCACCGTGGGGCAGTTGTCGGAGGCGATGACGGTGCAACCAGATGGCGAAACAGGCACCGGGCAAGCCGAACATGATAATGGGATAGAGACCGGCGCCATAGCCTTGGTGCAGCGGCTGTGCCGCCGCCAGGGCCAGCTGATTGCTGGCACCCAGGGTCACCAGATTGCCCAACAGCTGGTGCAACCCGAGAGGGAGCAGCAGACGGTTGAGCACCCCGTAACTGAAGGCGCCAAGGGGCGTCCCCAGATCCGTGGTTATCTGGCTGATCCCCTGCTCCAGGGCCGGCCAGATCAGTGAGAGTGGCACGGCGATCAGCAGGCAGATGAAGGCACTGAGCAGGGGGCCTTGCCAGGGACCGGGCAGATAGAGGCGTATCGGCTTGGGTAGTGCGGGCGACCAGGGTCCAAACAGGGCCGTCATGATGCCCGCCAGCATGCCACAGACAAGATCGGCATGCAGACCCGGGGCCAGCGCCGAGAGCGCGGAGCTCAGCAGCAGGAAGTTGACGGCCCCCGAGAGCGCCAACCCCCCCCGCTCGGTGCGACCAATCCCGAAGGCAATGGCGACCGCATAGATGAGGGGCATCTGACCGAAGATGGCCTGTCCGCTCAGCACCAGCACGGGCAGATCGAGGGCATCCGGCTGGCCGAGTCGATGGAGCAGGGCGGCCAATGGCAGGATGGAGACGGGCAGCAGCAAGGCATAGCCCAGTCGCTGCATGGCCTGGATCAGCGTCTGTTGGCGAGAAGGTGGCGTCATTGAAGAGGGGTAAAGTGTGACATGGCGCACACTTTACCCTTTACTCCCCTTAAGGGATAGTCTTCGAGGGATTAATCACCAATAAGTTAACCCCGATCAAACAGTTGGCGTACTACCACCCCTGGTGGTGGGGTCAGCAGGCTTACCAGTACGAAGACGAACAGACCCAGCCCCAGGCTGGGCACTATGGCGTGCAGTCCCGCCAGCTTGATGCCCCAATGGCTCAATACGCCATAGCAGAGAATGCCACTGACCATGCAGGCCAGTGCCCCCTGGCCGTTGGCTCGGGGCCAATAGAGGCCGAGCACCAGGGGCCAAAGGAAGACGGCCTGCAGGCCGCCGAAGGCGAGCAGGTTGAGCCAGATGATCATCTCGGGGGGCTGCAGCGCGGCCAGCAGCACCAGGGTGCCCAGGATCAGGGTGGTGATCAGCGACAGGCGGGGAATCCGCACCTCCAGCTTCTGTTGGGACTGTTTGGGGCTCAGATAGTTGAGCCAGAGATCCTTGACCAGGGTCGCCGAGGCCTGGATCAGCTGGGAGTCGATGGTCGACATGATGGCGGCCATGGGGGCAGCCAGGAAGACCCCCGCCAGCCAGGGAGGCAGCACCTCCATCATCAGGGCTGGCATGATCTTGTCAGGACTGTCCATGGCGGGCAGCAGGGCACGGCCCAGGGCGCCAGCCAAATGCATGCCGAACATCAGCAGGGCACTGACGATGGTGCCGATGAGGATGCCGCGATGGAGCGCCTTGCTGTCTTTGTAGCCGAAGCAGCGCAGCGCCGAATGGGGCAGGCCGATGACGCCGACGCAGACCAGGATCCAGAAGCTCAGCATGAAGGGCTGGGTCAGCATGTCCCCGGCCCCCTGGGGGCTGACCAGTTTGGGATCGATCACCTCGAGTTGATGGATGAGGTTGGGCAGACCGTCACCGGCTATCAACACCCCGGCCAGCAGGGCCCCGGTGCCTATCAGCATGATGATCCCCTGCAGGGCATCCGTCATCACCACGGCGCGAAAACCGCCGATCACCGTGTAGAGCAGCACGCAGCTGGCAAACAGGAAGAGCCCCTGCTGGTAGCTGAGACCGGTGGCGGTCTCCAGCAGACGAGCCCCGCCGATGAACTGCACCACCATGGTGGCGATGAAGGCGAGAATGATGGTCACCGAACCCAGCACCACCACCGCCTTGCTCTGATAGCGGGCCCACAGCATGTCGTTGATGGTCACCGCATTGACCCGGCGGGCGATGATGGCGAACTTCTTGCCAAGCACCCCCAGGGTGAGCCAGACGGTGGGCAGCTGGATCATCGCCAGCAGCACCCATCCCAACCCAATCTTGTAAGCGGCGCCAGGGCCGCCGATGAAGGAGGAGGCCGAGGTGTAGGTCGCCACCAGGGTCATGGCCAGCACCAGGCCACCCATGCTGCGATTGCCGATGAAGTACTCCTGCATGAAGTCTCCACCCTGGCGACGGCGGCTGGCCCAGTAGCCGATACCAAGCACCAGCAACAGATAGATGAGCAGCGGCAGCAACAGTTCAATGTTCATGACGGGGCTCCTGCGGGCTTGGCGATGCTGAGTCGAGGGGGATCTCGATAAACGGCAGGTTCACCATGAAGGCCTCTATTCCCATCAACAGCTGCGGTGCAGGCATCGGTAGCTGATCAAGCTTCATGACGGGGCTCCTGCTGGCTTGGCAATGCTGAGTCGAGGGGGATCTCGATAAACGGCAGGTTCACCATGAAGGCCTCTATTCCCATCAACAGCTGCGGTGCTGGCATCGGTAGTTGATCAAGCTTCATGGCGGGGCTCCTGAGGGCTTGGCAACTCGGGATCGAGGGGGATCTCGATAAACAGCCAGTTCACCATGACAGCGCAGAGCACCATGAACAGCAGGGGCATCAGCATGCAACTGAGCAGGAACCAGAGGGGCATACCCCAATACTGAAGCGTCTCGGGAATGAAATAGGCACAGCCATACCAGGCGACGAAATAGAGCAGGGTCAGCAGCAGGCAGAGGGTGGCTTCCCGGCGGGCGAGGTTGAAACGAGACATGTTGAATGCAGCCTCCAGAGAGTGAAGGGCGCAAGGATAACAAAAAAGGGCCATGTCGCCATGGCCCTTTTATTCGGGTCTCTTACAGACTCAACGTCTGGTGCAGATGATGGTTGTTACACGCCATCTTGCCCAGCGGCACTGTCTGCATTGAGCGGTCCTTACAGACCCAACTTCTTGTGCAGGTAGTGGATGTTGGTGCCACCGTGCTGGAAGTTTTCGTCCTTCATGATCTCTTTTTGCAGCGCCACGTTGGTCTTGATCCCTTCGACGACCAGTTCGTCCAGAGAGTGACGCATACGCGCGATGGCGATGTCGCGGTTCTCACCGTAACAGATCAGCTTGCCAATCATGGAGTCGTAGTAAGGCGGCACCTTGTAGCCAGCGTAGATGTGGGAGTCCCAACGCACGCCCATGCCACCCGGCGCGTGGAAGCGCTGGATGAGGCCAGGAGACGGCATGAAGGTGGCCGGATCTTCGGCATTGATCCGGCATTCGATGGCATGGCCACGGATGCGGATGTCCTGCTGGGTGATAGACAGGGGCTGGCCGGCGGCGATGCGCAGCTGCTCCTTGATCAGATCCACGCCGGTGACCATCTCGGTGACCGGATGCTCAACCTGGATACGGGTGTTCATCTCGATGAAGTAGAACTCGCCGTTCTCGTACAGGAACTCGAAGGTACCGGCACCGCGGTAGCCGATTTCGAGGCAGGCGCGCACGCAGCGCTCACCGATGAACTTGCGCATCTCTTCGGTGATGCCAGGTGCCGGTGCCTCTTCGACCACTTTCTGGTGGCGACGCTGCATGGAGCAGTCACGCTCGCCCAGATAGATGGCGCTGCCCTGACCGTCAGCCAATATCTGAATTTCGATATGGCGTGGGTTTTCCAGGTACTTCTCCATGTAGACCATGTCGTTCTTGAAGAACTGGCCTGCTTCGGATTTGGTCAGGGCGATGGCGGCAGCCAGCTCGGCTTCACTGCGCACCACGCGCATGCCGCGACCACCACCGCCACCGGCGGCCTTGATGATCACCGGATAGCCGATGCGCTTGGCGACACTGGCGTTGTGCTTGGTATCGCTGTCGACCGGGCCGTCGGAGCCGGGGACGCAGGGCACACCGGCCTTCTTCATGGCTTCGATGGCGGAAACCTTGTCACCCATCAGGCGAATGGTTTCGGCGCGCGGGCCGATGAAGATGAAGCCGGACTGCTCGACCACTTCGGCGAAGTCGGCATTCTCGGAGAGGAAACCGTAGCCAGGGTGGATGGCGACGGCGCCCGTCACCTCGGCGGCGGCGATGATGGCCGGCACATTGAGGTAGGATTCCCCGCTGGCAGGCTTGCCGATGCAGATGGATTCGTCGGCCAGCAGCACATGTTTGAGCTCCCGATCGGCGGTGGAGTGAACGGCCACTGTCTTGATCCCGAGCTCTTTGCAGGCGCGCAGGATCCGCAGGGCAATTTCACCGCGGTTGGCGATGACTACTTTGTCCAACATGGGTGAATATCCCCTTATTCGATGATGAACAGCGGCTCGTCGAATTCGACGGCCTGGCCATTCTCGACCAGAACGGCCTTGATCACGCCAGCCTTGTCAGATTCAATCTGGTTCATCATTTTCATGGCTTCGACGATGCACAGGGTGTCACCGACATTGACTTGCTGACCGACTTCCACGAAGGGTTTGGCTTCCGGGCTGGAGGAGCGATAGAAGGAGCCAACCATGGGGGAGCGCATCAGGTGACCACTCGGGGCGGCAGCCTCGGCGGTGGCAGCAGCAGGGGCGGCGACTGCGGCAGCGGCAGGTGCCATGGCAGGCTGCATAATCATCTGTGGTGCGACGTTGACCTGGCCGGAGAAATTACGGCTGATGCGAACAGACTCTTCCCCTTCGGAGATTTCCAGCTCGGCGATGCCGGACTCTTCAACCAGTTCAATCAGCTTTTTGATTTTGCGGATATCCATTAGCATTCTCTTTCTTCTTTGTCTGATCAGTGATTATCAAGCCGTGCCAAGTGACGCACAGCCGCGGTTAAAGCAAAGGTATAACCATCCGGCCCGAGTCCACAGATGACCCCTTTCGCGACATCAGACAGATAAGAGTGATGGCGGAACGGCTCTCTGGCATGGACGTTGGAGAGGTGCACCTCGATAAAGGGGATAGCAACCCCCAGCAGGGCATCTCGCAGCGCGACACTGGTATGGGTGAAGGCGGCAGGATTGATGATGATAAAATCCACCTGGCCCATGGCCTGGTGGATGCGCTCCAGCAGCAGATGTTCGGCGTTGGATTGCAGGTGGTCCAGTGTGACACCGAGTTGGCTGGCCTGGCGCTGCAGATCGGCGACGATCTCGTCGAGGGTCTGGCTGCCGTAGATACCGGGTTCCCGTTTGCCCAGCAGGTTCAAGTTAGGACCGTTGAGCAGAAGAATGCGGTGATGTTGCGACATAATGAGTACATCCTCGATGATAATGCTGTTAACTATCAGCTATCTTGCGGATGACCAGAAATCTAGCCATTTTTTGCGCAATTCGGTGTGCACTGACACACAGTTTTCGCAATTATATTGATTTCGTGAAAATTAGCAGCATTTTACTGGTCTAATCTCTACATCTGGCTATTTATTGAGCATATTAATGCGCGGAGCCGCTCTGCCGCAGTGCCCGCCTCTTCAGGCTTTCCAGACACGATAAAGCCGGCACAAGGCCGGCTTTATCGATCAGCAAGCGAAGGGGATCATGCCGCCTCTGACTTCTCGCGGATAAGTTTGTCCACGACCCCCGGATCCGCCAGGGTGGAGATATCTCCCAGGCTGTCGGTCTCGCCGGTGGCTATCTTGCGCAAGATCCGACGCATGATCTTGCCGGAGCGGGTCTTGGGCAGCCCCTCGGCCCAGTGGATCACATCCGGCGTGGCGATGGCGCCTATCTCCTTGCGCACCCACTCCTTCACCTCTTTAAGCAGCTCGCGGCTCGGCTCTTCTCCGGCGATCAGGGTGACATAGGCGTAGATGCCCTGACCCTTGATCTCGTGGGGCACCCCCACCACGGCCGCTTCGGCAATCTTGGGGTGGGCGACCAGGGCCGACTCTATCTCGGCGGTACCCATGCGGTGGCCGGAGACGTTGAGTACATCATCGACCCGACCCGTGATCCAGTAGTAGCCATCCTCGTCGCGACGAGCGCCGTCGCCGGTGAAGTAGCGACCGGGGAAGGTGGAGAAATAGGTCTGCTCGAAACGCTCATGGTCGCCGAACACGGTACGCATCTGACCCGGCCAGGAGTCGGTGATCACCAGGTTGCCCTCGGTGGCGCCCTCCAGTGGCTCGCCCAGGTTGTCTACCAGTGCCGGTTGTACCCCGAAGAAGGGACGGGTGGCCGAGCCAGGTTTGAGGTCGGTGACGCCGGGCAGGGGGCTGATCAGGATGCCGCCGGTCTCGGTCTGCCACCAGGTGTCGACGATGGGGCAGCGCTCATCGCCTATGGTGCGGTAGTACCACTCCCAGGCTTCCGGGTTGATGGGCTCGCCCACGGACCCCATGATGCGCAGACTGGCACGAGAGGTGCCTTCGATGGCATCTCTACCTTTGGCCATCAGGGCGCGGATGGCGGTCGGTGCCGTATAGAGGATGCTGACCTGGTGCTTGTCCACCACCTGGCTCATGCGGTTGGTGGCCGGGTAGTTGGGCACCCCTTCGAACATGAGGGTGGTGGCACCGTTGGCGAGCGGCCCATAGACCAGATAGGAGTGGCCTGTCACCCAGCCCACGTCGGCGGTACACCAGTAGATATCCTCTTCGTGGTAGTCGAACACGTACTTGAAGGTGAGCGCCGCATAGACCAGATAGCCGCCGGTGGTGTGCAGCACCCCCTTGGGTTTGCCGGTCGAGCCCGAGGTGTAGAGCACGAACAGCGGGTCCTCGGCGTTCATCGCCTCGGGCGGGCAGTCGCTGCTTGCCGTGGCCATGGCCTCGTGCCACCAGAGATCCCGTGCGCCGTGCCAGGCAACCTGACCGCCGGTGCGCTTGAGCACTATCACTTTCTCGATGCGGGTTTCGGGGTTGGCGAGGGCGTCGTCGACGTTCTTCTTGAGGGGCACGGCACGGCCGCCGCGCAGCCCCTCATCGGCGGTGATGACGATGGAGGAGCCGGAGTCGATGATGCGGCCGGCCAGGGCCTCGGGGGAGAAGCCGCCGAAGACGATGGAGTGAACGGCGCCGATGCGGGTACAGGCCAGCATGGCCACGGCGGCTTCCGGCACCATGGGCATGTAGAGACAGACCACATCGCCGCGTTTGACCCCTTGGGCTTTGAGCACGTTGGCAAACTTGCACACTTCACCGTGCAGCTCGCGGTAGGTCAGCTTGCGATCCTCGGCCGGGTTGTCCCCTTCCCAGATGATGGCGACCTTGTCGCCACGCTCGTGGAGATGACGGTCGAGGCAGTTGGCGGAGACGTTGAGCTGGCCATCTTCGAACCATTTGATGGAGACGTGGCCGGGATCGTAGGAGCTGTTCTTGACCTTGGTATAGGGCTTCATCCAGTCGATGATCTTGCCTTGCTCCCCCCAGAAGGCATCGGGATCCTGCACCGAGGCCCGATACATGGCCTCATAGCCGGCCTTGTCCAGCAGGGCGTCCTGGCTGATGTGGGATTTGACCGGGTAGACCTTGTGCTCGCTCATTGTTCACTCCTTTGAATACATCTTCTTAATGATTACATAACAACTTATACCTTTGCCGAGGGAGGGCAATTAGACTTTTGGATAGCCGTGCGCTAGCGCCCACTTAGTGTTTCAAACGGCGTATTTTGTCGGTTCAAGGTTTGGGTAAGGGCTGGCGGCGGGGCGTGTCGGTATGCTGGGGGGCTGGCGAAGAGAGTGCCAAAGAGAGTGCCGAAGTGGCCATTCTCAGGGGACCTTGGTTGGCGCGGGGCAAGGCAGGCCGGTGCGGGTTAGCCCTTCTGGCGGCCGAAGGCCTGAAGACCGCGCACCAGCACCAGCAAGCTGAGGATGTGGAAGGGCAGCGCCAGTGCCCACAGCTGCCACCAGTTGGGTTCCCCCGCATAGCAGTTGATAAAGGCCACCCAGGCGACCAGCAGGGTCAGCATGCCAGCGAGCTGAAAGCGGCGGCGCAGCACCACTTCTACCCCCAGATTGGCGAGATAGAGCGTCAGGAGCACACCGCCAAACCCGGTGAGCTGGGCGCTGCCATAGAGGTCACGGTTGCTGTCAAACAGCAACCTGATAAGGGGAGTCAGGCCCTGCTCGCTCGGGATCAGGGCGAGTAGCCAGCAGGTGATGAGCAACAGGGCCGTCTTCATGACTCAGGACTCCTGGCCCTGAACCAGGCTGAGGTAATTGGCATCCATCACCAGGAAGACCCCGAGCAGGCGGGCGCAGGCGCCATAGAAGCCGAAGGCATCTTTGGCACGGCACCCCTGTTCGAAGCGTTCGAACCAGCCGAGCAGGTGGTCATGCAGCAGTGCAGCCTGTTCGGCGAGCCAGCGGCTGCGCTCGTCGGCGTTGGTGGCTTCGGCGGCGCGAATGATGAGGTTGCCCATCAGATCCAGTTCGATGGCCAGGTGATCTTCCGGCTCCTTGTACTTGTCGCTGACGCTGATGCCAAGCCGGGTGAGGCGCGCCTGCATCAGGGTCATGGGCGCCTGCATCAACAAGCCCCCTTCGCCGCGATAGAGGGATTCATAAGGCGGCACCCCTTGCTTGGGGTCACTGAGGAACAGACCGGCGAAATCGGCGGCCAGCTCCAGCTGGCGATCGGGGCGCACCAGCAGACGGGCGATGGCGTCGTTGAGCTCGGCCACGGCGTCACGCATGGGATCCAGGGTCGAGAGACTCTTCAAGAAGCTGCGCACGTCGTAGCTATCGTATTCGGCGATCTGCTCATCAGACAGTTCGGCGGCAAACAGGGTGGCAAACCACCAGTAGAGTTCGGCCCTGCGTTCGCTTGTGGCCAGAAATTCCTGCATTTTTTCCTCCGTTGATGACAATCGGGAGCCATGATGGCCCCCGATTCTAACGACTTTGATAATAAAGGAAACCGTGGTTTCCCTTTTGTCCGGGCTAGCCTCGCTGGCTCGCAGCCCGAGCCGGAAACATGGGGTCTATGCCCGCTGCTGCGTGAACATCCGCTCTCCTCCCTGACTCAGGCTTGCTGCAATAGCCTGGTCGATCCCGCCCACCGTTGACCCTCCTGGTGTCGCCCTGGCTGGTCGAGTCCTGATGATGCCGCCGCTGCCGAGGCCATGTTGCATCTGGCAGGGATAGGGCCTGGCACTCAGCCCGAACCCCCATTCGGGGAGTGGTGACACGCACTTATGGTTTTTTTACATATATTCAACATTTTTTTGGGTGGTCGGACTGTCCCTTTGATGTCGCTGCGGTTACAATGCGCGGGCCCCATATCGCCCACGCGCAAACGATTTTCAGGAGATAAACGGATGTTGAAACGTGACATGACCATCGCAGGCTATGACCCTCAGCTGTGGCAGGCCATCACAGACGAAACCCGTCGTCAGGAAGAGCATATCGAACTGATCGCGTCTGAGAACTACACCAGCCCCCGCGTCATGGAAGCCCAGGGCTCCCAGTTGACCAACAAGTACGCCGAAGGCTATCCGGCCAAGCGCTACTACGGTGGTTGCGAGTACGTCGACGTGGTCGAAACCCTGGCCATCGAACGCGCCAAGGAGCTGTTTGGTGCCACTTACGCCAACGTGCAGCCGCACTCCGGCTCCCAGGCCAACAGCGCCGTCTATATGGCGCTGCTGCAGCCGGGCGATACCGTACTGGGCATGAACCTGGCCCACGGCGGTCACCTTACTCATGGCTCCCCGGTCAACTTCTCCGGCAAGCTGTACAACATCATCCCTTACGGCATCGATGAGTCCGGCAAGATTGACTATGACGAGATGGAGCGTCTGGCCGTTGAGCACAAGCCGAAGATGATGATCGGTGGCTTCTCCGCCTACTCCGGCGTGGTTGACTGGGCGCGCATGCGCGAGATCGCCGACAAGATTGGTGCCTGGCTGTTCGTCGACATGGCCCACGTGGCGGGTCTGATCGCCGCTGGCGTCTACCCGAACCCGGTGCCCCATGCTCACATCGTCACCTCCACCACCCACAAGACCCTGGCCGGTCCCCGTGGTGGTCTGATCCTCTCCGCCGCCGATGACGAAGATCTCTACAAGAAGCTGAACTCCGCCGTCTTCCCTGGCGGCCAGGGCGGCCCGCTGATGCACGTCATCGCCGGTAAGGCCGTGGCCTTCAAGGAAGCGCTGGAGCCCGAGTTCAAGACCTACCAGGCTCAGGTTGTCAAGAACGCCAAAGCCATGGCGGCGACCTTCATCGAGCGCGGCTACAAGATCGTCTCCGGCGGTACCGACAACCATCTGATGCTGGTGGACCTGATCGGCCGTGAGCTGACTGGCAAAGAGGCCGATGCGGCCCTTGGCAAAGCCAACATCACCGTCAACAAGAACTCGGTGCCCAATGATCCACGTTCCCCCTTCGTCACCTCGGGTGTGCGGATCGGTACCCCGGCCATTACCCGCCGTGGTTTCAAGGAAGCCGAGTCCATTGAGTTGACCCACTGGATCTGCGACGTGCTGGACAGCCACGACAACGACGAAGTGCTGGCGACAGTGCGCGAGAAAGTGCTGGCCATCTGCGCGCGTCTGCCGGTTTATGCCTGATACGCCAGAGATCTTGGTTTGATAACAATGCCACCCTCGGGTGGCATTGTTTTTTGCATTCCGGCCCCGCCATGGGCACCATGCTTGTGCAACCAAGCGAGGAGGCTGCATGCCCAAAGAGACCACCATCACCGACGAGGAAGCGATCCTGTCCATCCGCGCCCAGTACCACTTTCGCCCCGCGCCCGAGGGGCTGCTGGCCTGGGATGTGCGCAGGCTGGTGAGGCTCAGCCGTGCGCTGCCAGTGCGCGCGGTGCCGCTTGCGCAGATTGCCGAACTGGACAGCGTGCACTGGTACGGGCATGGCAGCGTGCAGCCCACGGTGCGCAGCATCGTCGAGCACTGCCAATTGATGCTGGCCGCGGATCTTGCCTATCCCATCATTCTGGATAGCGCGGGCCGGGTCATGGATGGCATGCACAGGGTGAGCAAGGCGCTGATGCAGGAGGCGACCCACATCGATGCGGTGCAGTTTGAACAAGATCCGGTGCCCGACTTTGTGGATTGCGATCCCGATACCTTGCCCTATGACGACTGAATTGGCGTCATTTAAGCCCCAATGCCACCTGCGGGTGGCATTGTTTTTTCTGGGCTTTTACCGGTTTTGGGTGGCCGTGTTACACTGGCTGGCCACGATCCTGACCCCGCGGGGCAGGTGCCTTTTCCGTTAACGCCGGAGGTCCGATGCATTGCCCTTTCTGTAGTGCCGTTGATACCAAGGTGATCGATTCCCGATTGGTGGCAGAAGGCCATCAGGTGCGCCGCCGCCGTGAGTGTCTGCTCTGCCACGAGCGTTTCACCACCTTCGAGATGGCCGAGCTGGTGATGCCGCGGGTCATCAAGTCCAATGGCTCGCGCGAGCCCTTCAACGAGGACAAGCTGCGTGCCGGCATACTGCGGGCGCTGGAGAAGCGACCGGTGAGCATGGAGGCCATCGAAAAAGGGGTCAACCACATCAAGTCGCGGCTGCGCGCCACCGGCGAGCGGGAAGTTCCCTCCAAGATGGTGGGCAACCTGGTGATGGACGAGCTCAAGAGCCTCGACAAGGTCGCCTATATCCGCTTTGCCTCCGTCTATCGCAGCTTCGAGGACATCCGCGAATTTGGCGAAGAGATCGCCAAGCTGGAGAAGTAGCCTGTAGCCAGGCTCGACATGCGACAGACGAGATTTTTTTCGTCTGTCGCCGCTTTGAAGACATTCGTCTTTTTATGTAAATAATGCGGCGAAGAGATCGCCAAGCTGGAGAAGTAAGTCTTTCTGCTAACCCATGTTGCCGCGTCCGATTACGCTGCGCTAATCGAACCTACGATACTGCGCAAAGCCGGGATGTTTTGTCAGAGGAGCCCAGATGTTTAGTCAAGATGATTACCAATGGATGAGTCGGGCCCTCGAACTGGCTCGCCGTGGCCGCTATACCACGGCCCCCAACCCCTGCGTCGGCTGCGTGCTGGTCAAGGATGGCGTCGTGGTCGGCGAGGGCTGGCACCAGCGTGCCGGCCAGCCTCATGCCGAGGTCTATGCCCTTCATGGCGCAGGTGAAGTCGCCCGTGGCGCGACTGCCTACGTGACCCTGGAGCCCTGCTCCCATCATGGCCGCACGCCGCCCTGCGCCGAGGCCTTGATTGAGGCGGGTGTGGCCCGGGTGGTGGCCGCCATGGTCGATCCCAACCCCCAGGTCGGCGGGCGTGGTCTGCGCATGCTCTCCGAGGCCGGCATCAAGACCGACTTCGGTCTGCTCAGCGCCGAGGCCGAAGCCCTCAACCCCGGTTTCTTCAAACGGATGCGCACCGGCTTCCCGCAGGTCACCGTCAAGCTCGGTGCCAGCCTGGATGGGCGCACCGCCATGAAGAGTGGCGAGAGCCAGTGGATCACCGGTCCCCTGGCCCGTGCCGACGTGCAGCGGCTGCGGGCGCGTCACGATGCCGTGCTCTCCAGTGCCGAGACGGTGCTGGCCGACGGCGCGTCCCTCAACGTGCGTTGGGACGAGTTGCCAGCCTCGGTCAAGCTCGCCTATCCCAAGGAGAGCCTGCGCCAGCCCTTGCGGGTGGTGATTGACTCCCAAAACCGCATCACGCCGGACTTGCCGCTCTTTGCAAGCCCGGGTCCCGTGCTGCTGGCGAGGCTGCAAAGTGAAGGGGAGTGGCCAGAGACGGTGCAGCAGCTCACCCTGCCCAAGCTGGATGGGCGGGTCGATCTGGTCAGTCTGTTCATGTTACTGGCCAAGCAGGGGATCAACTCTGTGCTGGTCGAGGCGGGGCCGCGCCTGTGTGGTGCCCTGCTTGAGAAGGGGCTGGTGGACGAGCTGGTGCTCTATCAGGCGCCTAAATTGCTGGGTGACGAGGGCAGAGGCATGTTCCAGTTGCCGGGCCTGGATCGTCTGTTCCAGGCACCCAAACTGACCCTGAAAGATGTGCGACTGGTCGGTCAGGACATCAGGATCACGGCCAAGCTAGCTTGAGCCAGATGAGGTAGAAACCATGTTTACCGGAATTATCGAAACCATGGGCACCCTGGTCGAGCTGCGTCGCCAGGGGGAAGACGTGGTCTTGACGGTCGAGGCCCCCGGGCTCGATTTTAGCGACGTCAAGCTGGGCGACTCCATCGCCACCAATGGCGTCTGTCTCACCGTCGTCACCCTGGGCGACAAGCGCTACAGCGCGGATGTCTCGCTCGAAACCTTGTCGCGCAGCGGCTTTGCCCAGGCAAGAGTCGGGGACAGGGTCAATCTGGAGAAGGCACTGACCCCGAGTTCGCGGCTTGGCGGCCACCTGGTCTCCGGTCATGTGGATGGCGTGGGAGAGGTGAAGAGCAAGTCCAGCAGCGGTCGCGCCATCGAGTACTGGGTGAAGGCGCCCGCGGAACTCTCGCGCTACATCGCCGAGAAGGGATCCATCGCGGTGGATGGCATCAGCCTGACGGTCAATGCCGTCAAGGGCGACGATTTTCGGCTCACCATAGTGCCTCACACCGCCCAGGAGACCACGATCGCGAATTGGAAGCCGGGCCACAGGGTCAACCTGGAGGTGGATCAGATAGCCCGCTATCTCGAACGGCTGCTGCAAGGTGGCGCCCAAGGCAGACAAGGGGCACCGGCCTCCAACCTGACCCTGGAGAAGTTGGCCCAATCGGGTTTTTTGTGAACCCGGTCTGATTGAAACGGGGCCAGCTGCCCCCATCTAGTCTTTATGCTTTTATCACCTTTGACGGAGTAGCCCATGGCGCTGAGCACAACCCAGGAAATCATTGCCGATATCAAGGCTGGCAAGATGGTTATCCTGATGGATGACGAAGACAGGGAGAATGAAGGGGACCTCATCATGGCGGCCTCCTGCGTGCGCCCCGAGGACATCAACTTCATGGCCCGCTACGGCCGTGGCCTCATCTGCCTGACCCTGACCCGGGATCGCTGCAAACAGCTGGCGCTGCCGCTCATGGTAGACCGCAACAACGCCCAGTTCTCCACCGCGTTCACCGTGACCATAGAGGCGGCCGAAGGGGTGACGACCGGCATCTCCGCCGCCGATCGCGCCGTGACCGTGCTGGCCGCGGTGGCCCCCGATGCCAAGGCCGCCGATTTGGTGCAGCCCGGCCACATCTTCCCGCTGATGGCGCAGGATGGCGGCGTGCTGACCCGTGCCGGTCACACCGAGGCAGGTTGCGATCTGGCTCGCCTTGCTGGCTTTGAGGCGGCCTCGGTCATCGTCGAGATCCTCAACGAAGATGGCAGCATGGCCCGTCGTCCTGACCTTGAAATCTTCGCCGAGCAGCATGGCATCAAGCTCGGCACCATCGCCGACCTCATCGAATACCGCAACCAGCACGAGACCACGGTGGAGAAGGTGGCCGAGTGCAAGCTGCCCACCGAGTTCGGCGAGTTCGACCTCATCACCTTCCGCGACACCATCGACAACCAGGTACACTTCGCCCTCAAGAAAGGGGAGGTCAAGGCTGACCAGCCCACTCTGGTGCGGGTGCATCTGCACGATGTGCTGAGCGATCTGCTGCTGACCGATCGTCACGCCGCCCGTAGCTGGCCTTTGCCCAAATCCATGGCCCGTATCGCGGCCGAGGGCGGTGTGCTGGTGATCCTGGGGGCGGAAGCCGATGGCAATGAGCTGCTGGCGCGGGTCAAGGGATTCGAGGCCACGGATAAAGGGCTGGCGCCGGAAGGGGCCAAGTGGCAGGGCACCTCGCGCCGGGTCGGCGTCGGTTCCCAGATCCTCAAGGCGCTCGGGGTCGGCAAGATGCGCCTGCTTAGCTCGCCGAAGAAATACCATGCCCTCGGCGGTTTCGGCCTGGAAGTGGTCGAATACGTCGGCGAGTAAACGCCCTGGTACTCGCTTGACGAAATACCATCCTCGTCAGCGGTTTCGGCCTGAAAGTGGTCGAATACGTCGGCGAGTAAACGAGACTCCGATTTTGAATATGTAAACTCATGCCCGCCATGCGGGCATGGTTTTTGTCGAGGGTCTGTTGTGCTAGACTGTGCGCACTTTTGACCCCGGCCACATTTGACTGCACAGCTACAGGATTGCCAATGAAGGTTATCGAAGGGAATATCGCCGCCCCCGAGGCGCGCGTTGCAATTGTCGTTGCCCGTTTCAACAGCTTCATCAACGAGAGCCTGATCGATGGCGCCGTTGACGTATTGAAGCGTCAAGGTCAGGTGCAAGACAGCAATCTCACCCTGGTGCGTGTGCCGGGTGCCGTCGAAATTCCGCTGGCTATCAAGAAGCTGGCCAAGAGTGGCAACTACGATGCCATCGTTGCCCTGGGCACCGTCATTCGCGGTGGCACTTACCACTTCGAACTGGTGGCCAGCGAGAGCAGCAAGGGCATGGCCCAGGTGATGATGGAGTATGAAATCCCCGTCGCCTTCGGCGTATTGACCACTGAGAACATAGAACAAGCCATCGAGCGCGCCGGTACCAAGGCGGGTAACAAGGGTGCAGAGGCTGCATTGAGTGCGCTCGAAATGATCAACGTCCTGAAACAGCTTTAAGGAATAATACATTGAAACCGTCCGAGCGCCGTAAGGCCCGCCATTGCGCCACTCAGGCCATCTACCAGTGGCAGATGACCAAGGCAAACGTAGGTGACATCGAAGAGCAGTTCAAGATAGATCAGGACACCAAAGGGGTGGATCTGAGCTATTTCCGTGACTTGCTGTTCGGGGTTGCCCTGCATTGCAACGAGCTGGACAAGGTGTTTGCACCTTTCCTCTCCCGTCCGCTGGAAGAAGTGGACATGGTGGACAAGGCAATCCTGCGCCTGGCGACCTATGAGCTGACTCGTCGTGATGATGTGCCGCCACGGGTGGTGATCAACGAGGCGATCGAGCTGGCCAAGGCGTTTGCCGCCGATGACAGCCACAAGTTTGTCAACGGCGTCCTGGACAAGGTCATCAAGACGTTGAGCAAGCGTTAATCCCTGTTCCACAGCATTAAGAGAGGAGCCAGCCTAACCGCTGGCTTTTTACTGTATGGGTGAATTTGAGCTGATAGAGAAGTACTTCAAGGTCCCTCACGCCCGCAAGGATGTGGTGATGGGCCCCGGAGATGACTGTGCCCTGCTGACCCTGCCCGCCGATACCCAACTGGCGGTGAGCACCGATACCCTGGTGAGTGGCGTGCACTTCTTTCCCGACATGGATCCGGTGGATCTCGGCTACAAGGCGTTGGCGGTCAATCTGTCCGATCTCGCCGCCATGGGCGCCGAGCCGCGCTGGGTCTCCCTGGCGCTGACCCTGCCGGCCATCAACGAGCAGTGGGTCGCGGGGTTTGCCGAGGGCTTCCTCGAACTCGCCGAATATTACAACGTGGCCCTGGTGGGGGGAGACATGACCCGCGGGCCGCTCTCCATCACCGTCTCGGTCAAAGGCTCTGTGCCGACCGGCCGTGCCCTGCTGCGCAGTGGCGCCAAGGCGGGGGATGGCATCTATGTCACTGGCACCCTCGGGGATGCGGCCCTGGCGCTCTCTCATCTGCTCGGCAAACGGGTGCTCAACGAGAACCAGCTCGCCGCCGTCCTGCCGCGTCTCGATCACCCCCATCCACGCATTCTGGCAGGCCAGGCATTGCGGGGACTGGCGGGCAGTGCCCTGGATCTCTCCGATGGTCTGGCGTCGGATCTGGGCCACATCTTGAAAGCATCCGGGGTCAGGGCCCAGATTGACTTGGATCTGCTGCCGCTCTCGCCCGTCATGCAAGATGCCGTCTTCCCGGAAGATGCCTGGCAGTTGGTGCTGGCGGGGGGCGATGATTACGAGCTCTGCTTCACTGTGCCGGAAGAGCATCGAGGAGCCCTGGATACCGCCCTGGCTCACAGTGGGGTCAAGTTCAGCCGTATCGGCCGCATCCTGGCCGGTGAACCGGGCATCGATTATGTGCGCGCAGAGCAAGCGGTCGAACTAGATCTAAAAGGCTGGGATCACTTCGCGTGATGCCTTGGCAAGGCTGGGATTATCTGCATGATGCAATTGAAAGGAGGGATTCCTCACATGATCAAACCCGAGCTTAAGAGACTGAACCTGAGAAATCCGCTCCATCTGCTGGCGGTGGGGTTTGGCGCCGGTCTCTCTCCCAAGGCACCTGGCACCATGGGGACACTGGTCGCCATTCCACTCTATCTGCTGGTGAGTGGCCTCTCTACGCCCTGGTTTATCGCCCTGTTGGTGCTGGGCTTCGTGGCTGGCATCTCTATCTGCCAGAGCGCCACCGATGCCATCGGCATGGATGACCATGGCGGCATCGTCTGGGACGAGGTGATTGGCTTTGGCATCACCATGATAGCGGCGCCAGCGGGCTGGTGCTGGATCCTGGCGGGTTTCCTGCTGTTCCGGCTGTTTGATGTGCTCAAACCCTGGCCCATCAGCTGGTTCGATCGCCGCATTCATGGGGGGATCGGCATCATGCTCGATGATGTCATCGCGGGCCTGTTTGCCCTGCTTTGTATGCAATTACTGGCCATCTGGCTGATTTGAGCCGGATGAAGGAGGGCGCCCCTGAGGCGCCCTCCTTATATATGACTGTTTGGTTTTCATTCACTGGCAGATGCTGCCGTCAAAAAAACATTTCACATAAATATTCACTACTCATTCGACACTTCCCACTATCACTTCGTTAGTCACTTATGCTGCTTGTTAATAGATTGTGTCATATCAACTTTGTTTATATAGGCAATAATTAGTTTAATAAGCTGCTTTTTGCGTAATAGATCACGATTTATGGCTGGTGATACACCATGACGCACCGCAAAGTATTGCGAAATTGTATATCCAGATCATTTACTCTTTCGGCCAAAGCGTCTAAGTTACTGGCGGGTTATTCCAAAAAAATGCAAAAAACCCGCCCGGATCGCTGGTTTCCCTGCCTCATGGATTGAGCACTCTTTGCCCAAGGTACAAACCGGCATCTGCGGCTGATTTACGGAAGAATTATTTGGGACGGATGTCCCCCGCAGAGGTAAATATGTCCTTGCTAGAAGTTAAAAACTTGCGGATTGAGTACCCCTCCCGCTACGGGGTACTGGCCGCGGTGAAGGATCTCTCTTTCTGTGTCGAGAAGGGTGAGGTCGTTGGCGTCGTGGGTGAGTCCGGCGCTGGCAAATCCACCATCGGCAATGCGGTGATCGATTTGCTGAGTCCACCGGGTCATATCGCCCGGGGGGATATCTATCTCAATGGCGAACTCATCTCCGGCAAGAGTCAGAACGAGATGCGGGCCATTCGTGGCTCCCGCATCGGTTTCATCTTCCAGGATCCCATGACCTCGCTGAATCCGCTGTTTACCGTGGAGCATCAGCTGGTTGAGACCATACTCGCCAATACCGAGCTCAACCACAGTCAGGCGGTCGCCAAGGCCCTCGAGCTGATGACGGCGGTCGGGATCCCAAGCCCGGAGCTGCGCATCAAGCAGTATCCCCATCAGTTTTCCGGTGGCATGCGTCAGCGGGTGGTCATCGCCATCGCGCTCTCCTGCGATCCCGAGCTCATCATCGCCGATGAGCCGACCACGGCGCTGGATGTCTCCATCCAGGATCAGATCCTGCAACTCATCCGTACCCTCTGCAAGGAGCGGGACGTGGGCTGCATGCTGGTCACCCATGACATGGGCGTGGTCTCCAACGTCACCGACAAGGTGGCGGTCATGTATCGCGGTGACCTGGTGGAATTCGGCACTACCGAGCAGGTACTGGGGGCCCCGAATCACCCCTATACCCGCAGCCTCATCTCGGCGGTGCCCCGCTCCGACGTGAAGCTGGTGCGCTTCCCGCTGGTCTCGTACATCGAAGATGCCAGTGCGCCCGATACCAGCATCGACCTCAAGACCCACTGGCTCGGCCAGAGTCAGGATCAGCGTGCCTATGAAGGCGCCCTGTTGCGGGTCGAGCAGGTGGATCTGAAGTTCGTCACCAAGGACTCCTTCTTCCCGAGCCGCCGTGAATACGTGCAGGCTTGCAACAATATCAACTTCGAGATCTTCGAAGGGGAGACCTTCGGTCTGGTGGGGGAGTCCGGCTCCGGCAAGTCCACCATAGCCCGTGCCATCACCGGTCTCTATCCGCCTGACAGCGGCAAGATAGTGTTCGAGGGGATAGATCTCACCGCCATCAAACACGAGAGCGAGCGTCGTCCGCTGCGCCGCCAGATGCAGATGGTGTTCCAGAACCCTTACTCCTCGATGAATCCGCGCATGAAGGTCCGTGACATCATCTCCGAGCCCATCCGTTTTCACCGGCTGGCCGAGGAGAATCAGATCGACGGCATCGTCAGCGATCTGCTCGATCATGTCGGCCTTGGTCGGGGCGCCGGGGTCAAGTACCCCCACGAGTTCTCCGGCGGCCAGCGCCAGCGCATCTCTATCGCTCGCGCCCTGGCGACCCGGCCCCGTTTCCTGATCTGCGACGAGCCTACCTCGGCGCTGGATGTCTCGGTTCAGGCGCAGATACTCAATTTGCTCAAGGATCTGCAAAAAGAGCTCGGCCTCACCATGCTGTTTATCAGCCATGATCTGCCGGTTATCCGCCAGATGTGCGATCGCATCGGGGTGATGAAACATGGTCATCTGGTCGAGGTGGCCGAGACGGAAAAACTCTTTACCAATGCCGAGCATGAGTACAGCCGCAAGCTGATCTCCCTCATGCCGGAATTTAAGGGAATGTCCCGCGAGGGGCTGGAAATCGCAAGCTAGGAAAGCACCGGCCTGCCGGTTTTTTGTGAAAAAGAGTGTCAATAAAAAGCTAACAGCATGGAGAAAGACATGAAGAAAGGATTATCCAAGATTGCAATGGCATTGTTTGCGGCCGGTTTGGCCTTCAATGTCTCTGCCGCCGATATCAAGGTTGCCGTGGCCTCGGATCCGACCTCGCTGGATCCCCAGGAGCAGCTCTCCGGTCAGACCCTGGAGATGTCTCACCTGGTGTTCGATCCCTTGATGCGTTACACCCAGGATCTGCAGTTCGAGCCGCGTCTGGCCGAGAAATTTGAACGTATCGATGACCAGACGGTCCGTTTCCACCTGCGCAAGGGCGTCAAGTTCCATTCCGGCAACGACTTCACCGCCGATGATGTGGTGTGGACCGTCAACCGTCTGAAAGCCTCTGTCGATTTCAAGGCCATCTTCGACCCTATCGCCGAAGTGAAGAAAGTGGATGACTACACCGTCGATCTGATCACGGCCAAGCCATTCCCCTTGGTACTGCAGACAGTGACCTACATCTTCCCGATGGACTCCAAGTTCTATACCGGCAAGGATGAGAACGGTAAAGACAAGGCCGAGATCGTCAAGAATGGCAGCTCCTATGCTTCTACCCATGTTTCCGGTACTGGCCCGTTCAGCGTCAAGTTCCGCGAGCAGGGCGTCAAGCTGGAATACACCCGCAACGCCAACTACTGGGACAAAGCCTCCAAGGGTAACGTTCAGAACCTGACCCTGGTACCGATCAAGGAAGATGCGACCCGTGTCGCTGCCCTGCTCGGCGGTGACGTTGATGTCATCTACCCGGTCGCCCCGAACGATCTGGAACGCGTCCAGAAAGGCAAGGACACCCAGCTGGTGACCCTGTCCGGTACCCGCGCCATCATCATCGAGCTGAACCAGGCCACCAACCCGGCCCTGAAAGACAAGCGTGTGCGTCAGGCCATCAACTACGCCATCAACCAGGTGGGCATCGTCGAGAAGATCAACAAAGGCTTCGGTACTCCCGCTGGCCAGCTGAGCCCGAAAGGCTACGCCGGTCACAACGAAGCCCTGGTGCCTCAGTATGACTTGACCAAGGCCAAGGCGTTGATGAAGGAAGCCGGTTACGAGCAGGGCTTCAAGATGAGCTTCATCTCCCCGGCCGCCCGTTATGTCAACGATGTCAAAATTGCCCAGGCCGTCTCCGCCATGCTCTCCAAGATCAACATCAAGGTTGACCTGAAGACCATGCCGGTGGCCCAGTACTGGCCAGAGTTTGACAAGTGTGCCGCTGACATGCAGCTGATCGGCTGGCACTCAGACACCGAAGATACCGCCAACTTCTTCGAGTTCCTGACCTTCACCAAGAGCGCCGAGACTGGCATGGGCCAGTACAACTGTGGTGGCTACGCCAACCCAGAAGCTGACAAGATGGTGATGGAAGCCAACACCGAAACTGACCCAGCCAAGCGCAGTGCCATGCTGCAGAAAGTCGAAGCCATGCTGATCGACGATGCCGCCTATGTGCCCTTGCATTGGGAAAACCTGGCCTACGGTGCCAAGAAAAATGCCGACATCAAGCCCATCGTCAACGTGATGAACTTCCCGTACTTTGGCGACCTGGTCGTAGGCAAGTAATAGCGTCATAAGAAGGACCGGCGGGGGCATCACTGGCAACAGTGGCCCCCGCCATTAACAGAAGCCGGTGCCAAGACATCGGCCAGAGTCAAGGACAAGCATGTTTACATTCCTGCTGAAACGGTTCTATCAGGCCGTGATAGTGATGTTCGTCATCAGCCTGGTCGCCTTCTCCATCCAGGACAATCTGGGGGATCCCCTGCGTGAGTTGGTGGGACAATCAGTCTCCGAGGCTCAGCGTCAGGTGTTGCGCGATCAGATGGGGCTCAACGATCCCTTCCTGGTGAAGTACAGTCGCTTCTTGAAAAATGCGCTGCAAGGAGATCTGGGCACGTCCTATTTCTTCAAACGTCCGGCCCTCGAAGTCATACTCGACAAGCTGGTTGCGACACTCGAACTGGTGTTCGGGGCGGCCCTCATCATAGTCGTGGTCTCTATTCCGCTCGGCGTTTATTCCGCTATCCGCCCGCGCAGCATAATGACCAAAATCATCATGGCAGTGAGCAGCATAGGCATCTCAATTCCTGTGTTCTTGACCGCTATCATGCTGATGTACCTCTTCTCTATCCAACTTGGCTGGTTGCCCGCCTATGGCCGTGGCGAGACCTATAACCTGCTGGGTTGGGAATCCGGTTTCTTCACCTGGGACGGCATCTTGCACCTGATCCTGCCCGCGGTGTCGCTCTCTTCCATCATGCTGCCGCTGTTTATCCGGCTGGTGCGCTCCGAAATGCTGGAGCAGCTCTCTTCCGAGTACGTGAAGTTTGCCCGTGCCAAGGGGTTGGATAACAACAAGGTCTACTACCAGCATGCCCTGAAGAACACCATGCTGCCGGTGATCACCGTCGGCGGCGTGCAGATCGGTACCATGGTGGCCTACACCATCTTGACCGAGAGCGTGTTCCAGTGGCCGGGGACGGGTTTCCTGTTCCTGGAAGCCATCCACCGGGTCGATACCCCGCTGATCACTGCCTACGTCATCTTTGTGGGTCTTATCTTCGTGGTGACCAATACCCTGGTCGACCTGCTCTACGGGTTCATCAACCCGACCGTTAACCTGACTGCCAAGGGGTAAGCACATGACCAATGCCGTGACTGTGAGCCCAAGCTGCCGTTTGGTTCACTACAAAAACGTCGACATCATCTCTGACGGGTTGCTCAACCCGGCTCTTAACCCAACGGCCAAGGGGTAAGCATGACTAACGCTGTGACTGCAAGCCCAAGCCGCTGGGCGCGTTTTAAAAATTCCGACATCGTCTACTATTTCCTGCGCGATAAAGTAGCCATGTTCAGTTTTGCCATCTTCGTGGCATTCGTGTTGGCCGCCTTGCTGGCACCCTGGCTGGCGCCGCACAATGTCTACGATCTGACCAGCTTTGACCTGATGGATGCCGAGCTGCCGCCCTCCTGGCTGGAAGGGGGAGACATACGTTTTTGGCTGGGCACCGATAACCAGGGACGGGATATCTGGAGCACCATTTTGTATGGCGCCCGTATCTCGCTGACCATAGGTCTGTTCGCGGTGGGTCTGCAACTGGTGCTGGGCATCGTCATCGGCCTCATCGCCGGCTATTACGGTGGCCGCATCGACAGCCTGCTGATGCGCTTTGCCGATGTGCAGTTGTCATTCTCCACCATGATGGTGGCCATCATCATCTCTGCCATCTTCCAGGCAAGTTTTGGCTCCGAACTCTATGCCGAGTTCGCCATCATCATGTTGGTGGTGATCATCGGCATCGCCGAGTGGCCGCAATATGCCCGGACGGTACGCGCCTCCGTGCTGGCGGAGAAGAAGAAAGAGTATGTGGAATCTGCGCAGGTGATGGGATTCCGTGCCCCGCGCATCATGTTCCGTCACATACTGCCAAACTGCCTGTCGCCCATCCTGGTCATCTCTACCGTACAGGTTGCGAATGCCATCATGAGTGAGGCTGCGCTCTCCTTCCTGGGGCTCGGCATGCCGGTGGATCAGCCCTCGCTGGGGTCGCTCATCAGTGTCGGTTTCAACTACATCTTCTCCGGCTCCTGGTGGATCACCGCCTTCCCAGGCATCTGCCTGGTGGTACTGGTGCTGGTCATCAACCTGCTGGGTGACTGGCTGCGGGATGTGTTTAACCCGAAAATCTACAAGGGTTAACTCGGGTTAGCGGTAAAACAAGAAGGGCGCCATCAGGCGCCCTTCTCTATTGCTCGCAGGTCATCTCATCAGGCCTGCTGCCAGGCCTGGATGCTGGCCAGGATGCCTGCACTGTCGAGACCCAGCATGGCGTAGATCTCCTCCTGGGTGCCCTGTTCGATAAAGCGATCGGGCAGGCCAAGATTGAGTACCGGTTTGCACTGCCTGGTCCGCATCAGCAGCTCGTTCACCGCAGAGCCGGCACCGCCCATGATGGCGTTGTCCTCTATGGTGACGAACTCATGGTGGCTGGCAGCCAGGGAGAGCACCAGGGCCTCATCCATGGGTTTGACGAAGCGCATGTCCACCAAGGTGGCGTCCAGCGCCTCGGCGGCGGCCTTGGCCTGATGGAGCAGGGTGCCAAACGCCAAGATGGCGAGCCCTTTGCCGTCGCGAAGGATGCGACCTTTGCCCAGTGTCAATGCCTGCATCTCGGTCTGAACCTCGATACCACAGCCACTGCCGCGCGGGTAACGCACCGCCGCAGGCTGGTTGCATTGATAGCCGGTGTAGAGCATCTGGCGGCACTCGTTCTCATCGGACGGGGTCATGACGACCATGTTCGGCACGGTGCGCAGGAAGCTGATGTCAAACGCGCCCTGATGAGTGGGGCCGTCGGCACCGACCAGACCGGCGCGGTCGATGGCGAACAGCACCGGCAGCTCTTGCAGGGCCACGTCGTGGATCAGTTGGTCATAGGCCCGTTGCAGGAAGCTGGAGTAGATGGCGACCACGGGTTTCTGGCCCGAGATGGCGAGCCCGGCGGCGAAGGTCACTGCATGCTGTTCGGCGATGGCCACATCGAAGTAGCGGTTGGGGTACTGCTGGCTGAATTTGACCAGCCCTGAACCTTCGCGCATGGCGGGGGTAATGCCGACCAGACGTTCATCTGCGGCGGCCATGTCGCACAGCCACTGGCCGAAGATGGCCGAGAAGCTCGGTTTACCCGGGGTCGACTTGGGCAGTGCCCATTCGTCCGGGTTGAACTTGGGCACGGCGTGATAACCGATAGGATCCTTCTCGGCAGGCTCGTAGCCCTTGCCCTTCTTGGTTTTGATGTGCAGCAGCTGGGGACCCTTGAGGTTGCGCATGTTGCGCAGGGTCTCGACCAGGGCATCGATATCGTGGCCGTCGATGGGACCTATATAATTGAAACCGAACTCTTCAAACAGGGTGCCTGGCACCACCATGCCCTTGAGGTGCTCCTCTGCGCGCCTGGCCAGTTCTTTGACGGGAGGCAGGCCGGACAACACCTTCTTGCCCCCTTCGCGAATGGTGGTATAGAGCTTGCCTGACATGATGCGGGCGAGGTGATTATTCAGCGCGCCGACGTTTTCCGAGATAGACATCTCGTTGTCATTGAGCACCACCAACATGTCCTTGTGGACGTCTCCTGCATGATTGAGTGCCTCGAAGGCCATGCCGGCAGTGATGGCGCCATCGCCGATCACCGCCACTACCTTGCGGCCCAATCCTTCGCTTTCGGCGGCGACGGCCATGCCGAGCGCAGCGCCGATGGAGGTGCTGGAGTGGCCGACCGAGAGCACGTCATATTCGCTCTCGCCGCGCCAGGGGAAGGGGTGCAGACCATCCTTCTTGCGAATGCTATGAATGCGTTCGCGCCGCCCGGTCAAAATCTTGTGGGGATAGGCTTGATGGCCCACGTCCCACACCAGCCGATCGAAGGGGGTGTTGTAGACGTAATGCAGGGCGACCGTCAGCTCGACCGTGCCAAGACCAGAGGCGAAGTGCCCGCTGGAACGGCTCACCGAGCGCAGCAAGTACTCACGTAACTCGTTGCACAGGACGGGCAGGCGCTCCTTGGGCAGGGATCTTAACTCAACCGGGGTGTCAGCGAGGGCCAGGTTGGGGAACTTGCTTATATCAACGCTCATATTGTTACTGTTATCCAGCGTTCAGTGGGTTCGCTCGATGATGTAATCGGCAAACGCTTCCAGAATATCGGTATTGTAGGGCAAAGGGCGCAGGGCTGTTAAGGCTTTGCCGTGCAGTTCGCGAGCCAGCTCACGGGCCTGCTCCAGGCCGAGCAGCGCCGGGTAGGTGCTCTTGGCCAGTGCCAGATCCGAACCCTGAGGCTTGCCCAGGGTGGCGGTATCCCCGGTGATGTCCAGTATGTCGTCTTGCACCTGGAAGGCGAGACCGATGGCGGCGGCGTACGCTTGCAGCGCACTCAGGGTCTGTGCATCGATATCAGCCTTGCACAGGGCTCCCAGGGTGACGGCGCATTCGATGAGCGCCCCGGTCTTGTGGCGATGTACCTGCTCGAGTTCGGTCAGGCTTATCTGCCGACCTTCGGCTTGCAGGTCGAGTGCCTGGCCACCGCACATCCCCAGATAGCCTGAGGCGCGGGCCAGGGTACTGAGCATTTGGACCCGGTTTGCCATCAATGCGCCAGGCATGGGGTGGTCTGCCAGGATAGAGAATGCCAGGGTTTGCAGGGCGTCTCCCGCCAGGATGGCGGTACCTTCGTCGAACGCCTTGTGCACAGTAGGTTGACCACGACGCAGATCGTCGTCATCCATGGCGGGCAGATCGTCGTGCAGCAGGGAATAGGCGTGAATGCACTCTACCGCCGCCGCCGGACCATCGAGCAGATCAGTCTCAACGGCCAACATCTCGCCGACGGCATAGACCAGGAAGGGGCGCACCCGTTTCCCACCCAATAGCAGACCGTATTTCATGGCGTCGCGCAGACGCGGCGCCATGGGGGGCAGGGCATCGAGCTGTTGTGACAGCCGATCATCGATACGCTGGCGATGGAGGCGAGAGAAACTATCCAGCGACACGGTTCAGGCTCCTTGTTCGGGTTGGAAGGGAACAGCCTGCTCGCTGCCATCGGCCTGGCTCAGCAGGATGTGGATTTTCTGCTCGGCCTGCTCCAGCTTCTGCTGACCGGCTCGCACCAGATGGATACCCTGCTCGAACTGTTTGAGTGCCTCTTCAAGGGGGAGCGCGCCCTGCTCGAGTTGATGAACAATGGTTTCCAGCTCTTCCAAGGTGGCATCAAAACTCAGTCGGTCGATTTTCTTAACGGCCATGTTCATCCTCGAGGATTGAAAAAACGGCTCATCTTAACATCCTCGACCCCTGGGGGGGAGGGTGAAAGCGTCATTGCCTCAAACTCTGGCCACCGCTGCCGATATATAAGGCGACTGGGGTCAAGTGCGCACTTTCGAGCTTGCTGCTCGGGATGCAATAGCAGAAAATTCAATGAAATATAGTGAATTCAAGAATCGGCTGACAGGAGTTGCGGCGTGGATCTAGGTAGTCTTATCGGCATAGTGCTCGGTTTCTCGGTGGTGATCTACGGCATGGTGCTGGGGGGATCCCTCAGCATGTTCGTTGATGTGCCTTCTGTCTGTATCACAGTGCTGGGCTCCATCTTCATTGCCATGATGAAGTTCAACGTTGGCCAGTTCTTCGGTGCCTTCAAGATTGCGGGCAAGGCGTTCATTCACAAAAGCGAGAAGATCGACGATCTGATCCAGAAGGCGGTCGAACTGGCAGATGCGGCGCGCAAGGGGGGCTTCCTGGCATTGGAGGCGGCGGAAATCCCCAATAGCTTCATGAAGAAGGGCATCGACATGCTGGTCGACGGTCATGATGCTGAGGTGGTGCGTGCCGTGATGGAGAAAGACATGGAGCTCACCTCGGACAGGCACGTCATCGCCATCAAGGTGTTTCGGGCCCTGGGCGATCTCGGACCCGCCATGGGGATGATAGGCACGCTGGTGGGGCTGGTTGCCATGTTGTCGAACATGAGCGATCCCAAATCCATCGGCCCCGCCATGGCCGTTGCCTTACTGACCACCCTCTATGGCGCCATCCAGGCCAACATGTTTGCCATTCCCATTGCCGACAAGCTGGAGCTGCGCAGCGGTGAGGAGCGCCTCTCACGGGCGTTGATCCTGGACGCCATCATGGGGATCCAGGATGGCCAGAACCCCAGGGTGATCCAGTCCATGCTGCAAAACTACCTGCATCAGTCCAAACGCAACGCAGGCACCGAGTAGGAGTCGCCATGTCTAAATGCAACTGTCCTCCTCCCGGCCTGCCAGCCTATATGGGTACCTTCGCCGACTTGATGTCGCTGCTGATGTGCTTTTTCGTGCTGCTGCTCTCTTTTGCCGAGATGGATGTGCTCAAGTTCAAGCAGATCGCGGGCTCCATGAAGTATGCCTTCGGGGTACAGAATTTATTGGAGGTCAAGGATATCCCCAAGGGAACCTCTGTGATCGCCCAGGAGTTCAGGCCGGGACGACCCGAGCCGACCCCGATAGACACCATCATGCAGCAGACCATCGACATGACCCAGACCGAGCTGGAGTTCCAGCCGGGGGAGTCCGATCAGTCCGGTGGCCAGCAGAAGGATGCGGGTAACCTGACCGGAGGCAAGACCAGCGAGCAGGCGCAAGAGCAGCAACAGGCCCAATCCAATGAGCTGGCCAAGAAGCTGGCGGAGCAGCTTCAGGATCAGATCCAGGATGGCGCCATCGAAATAGAGTCCCTCGGCCAGCAGATCATCATTCGCATCCGTGAGAAGGCCTCCTTCCCGGCGGGCTCTGCCTTCCTGCAGCCCCAGTTCTGGCCGGTGATCCGCAGGGTCGCCAGTCTGCTCAAGGATGTGCCGGGGGAGATTACCGTCTCCGGTCATACCGATGACGTCGCGACCGAGAATGAGCTATTTAACTCCAACTGGGAGCTCTCTTCCCAGCGGGCGGTGGCGGTTGCGCATCAGATGATCAAGGTGCCAGGTTTCGATCAAAGCCGACTCGTGGTGCAAGGCATGGCTGACTCTCAGCCGCTGGTACCGAATAACTCGACCGAGAACCGCAGTACCAATCGCCGGGTCGAGATTGCCATCATGCAAGGCAAGCCGAGCACTTCAACGCCGATTGCACTGCCAAACGAGGTTAAATAAGCCGGAGAGAGGATAAAGGTGGGGCTGGGGGGGACCATGGATTTTCCCCTGACTTCATATTAAGATGCCTCATCCAAACCGATGGCAGCGGCTCTCCCTTGATAGCCGCTGTCTCATTTTCAAGCAACTCAGGTTTTGACTATGAATCCTACTCCGATGACTGTGCGCGGCGCCGAGCAGCTGCGCAAAGAGCTCGATTATCTTAAGACCGAGCTGCGTCCGCAGATTATCGAAGCGATTGCTGATGCCCGTGAGCATGGTGATTTGAAAGAGAACGCCGAATACCATGCCGCCCGTGAGCAGCAAGGCTTCTGTGAAGGCCGCATTCAGGAAATTGAAGCCAAACTTTCCAATGTCCAGATCATCGATGTCACCAAGATCGCCAACAATGGTCGCGTCATCTTCGGTGCCACCGTCAATCTGCTCAAGTCGGAGACAGAAGAAGAGGTGACCTATCGCATCGTCGGTGACGATGAGGCTGATATTAAAAAGAACCTCATCTCGGTGAACTCCCCCATAGCCCGTGCCCTGATCGGCAAGGAAGTGGATGATGTCGCCATCGTCAAAACCCCGGCGGGCGATGTGGAATATGAAGTATTGAGCGTCGACTACCTGTAACAGGCAGCGTGACAGCGAAGAGGGGAGCCTGGCTCCCCTCTTGTCATTTGTGCGTCTGCCTCACTCCGCGGGCGGCGCATAAGCCTGGGTGAAGGTGCTCTGGTGGTGCTGGAACATCCAGCCACGCAGCAGCTCCTGATCCGTCTCGTTCATCTGGAAGTTGATGGCCCAGCCTATGCTGGTTTGCTGTTCGCGCACCTCCCGGATCAGGACGCCACTGAGCATCAGAGGTGCCAACTCATCCAGCCTCAGGATGGCACCGATGGCATCTCCTCGCTTTAGATGACTGGGCAGCCGCTGGACGATGAGACCATTGAGGGAGAGGCTGGTGATCCGATAATCCTCCCCGTTGTGCTGCAGCCAGCCTTCCGTATCCAGGCGCCAGGCGCGGGGATGCTCGTGGCTGAGTTCCTGAATGACGGGGGCCGCGATGCGTGGCTCGAGAAAGCCGTCATCGCCTTGGGTGAAATAGAGAGGGAAATGGAGCTGATGACCGGCGAAGCGGGCCTCCAGGGCCAGCATGTCGGCTCGTTGCAGCAGGCCAAGCAGCGGGGTATCCAGATAGCCGCTCAGGGATTGCCCGGCGGCTGACTCCTGGTCTTTCCCCAGCTCCCGCAACATGGTCAGTTCTTCGTCAGTGAGTATCTGCTGGTGATCCATGGCGTCGTTTCCAAGTATTCATCGCAGGTTAAGGCCCCGGCGACTACTTTGGCAAGCGACTTAGGAAGAGGGGGAATGAGGGAGAGAGCAGTGCTCTCTCTTACTTGCGGGGCAGTTGGATTTTGGGTTCGTTGGCCTTGCGATAGATGGTCAGCACATGACCCATGCTCTGCACCTTGATGGCGCCAGTTTCGCGAACGATGGCTTCCATCACCAGCGCCTTCATCTCACGATCTTCGGCGGCAACTTTCACCTTGATCAGCTCGTGATGGGCCAGTGCGAGATCGATCTCGGCGAGAACGCCTTCGGTCAGGCCGTGCTGGCCAAGCAGTACGACGGGTTTCAGGCTGTGGGCCAAGCCCTTGAGGTACTGTTTCTGTTTATTGTTGAGCATCATGGCAAAATTCTTCATAAGTCAGGGTTGAAAGGGGCGTATTCTACCCCCACTTAGCCCTTAATACTAATAACCCTTGTGGTTTTTTAAAGCCGATCACCATGACCCAGAAAAAACGTTCCCCCAGTTCAACGCGCTGGTTGAAAGAGCATTTCGACGACCAATACGTCAAAAAAGCCCAGAAACTTGGGTTGAGATCTCGTGCCGTGTTCAAGATTGACGAGATCCAGGACAAGGACAAGTTGCTCAAGCCTGGCATGACGGTGGTGGATCTTGGCGCCGCTCCCGGTGGCTGGTCCCAGTTTGCCATCGATCAGGTGGGTGACAATGGACGTGTCATCGCATGTGACATTTTGCCGATGGATTCCATCGCCGGTGTCGATTTCCTGCAAGGGGACTTTCGGGAGGAAACTGTCCTGGCTGCGCTGCTGGCGCGGGTGGGGCCGGACAAGGTGGACGTGGTCATGTCTGACATGGCACCCAACATGAGCGGCACTCAGCAGGTGGATCAGGCGCGAGCCATGTATCTGGTCGAGCTGGCGCTGGACATGTGCAACCAGGTGCTGCGCGCGAATGGCAGTTTCGTGGCCAAGGTGTTCCAGGGAGAGGGATTCGATATCTATCTCAATGAAATACGACAACTTTTTACAGCAGTCAAGATACGCAAGCCGGACTCATCAAGAGCCCGCTCGCGCGAAGTGTACATTGTGGCTACCGGTTTTAAACTGTAGTACCCTACCTTTTAGCGTTAACTGTCAGTCTGCGAGGTTACTGATTTGAGTGACATGGCGAAAAACTTAATCCTGTGGCTGGTCATCGCCGTCGTGCTGATGTCGGTATTCAACAGCTTCAGCCCCAGTGATACCACCAGTCGCCAGCTGGACTATTCCAGCTTTGTAAAAGAAGTGGCCCAAGAGCAGATCCGTGAAGTGCGGATGGACGGTAAGGTCATCAATGGCGTCAAGCGCACCGGTGAACGTTTCCAGACGATCATTCCGGCGCCGGATCCCCAGTTGCTCAACGACATGCTCAATCACAACGTGAAGGTCATGGGTGAGAAGCCGGAAGAGCCGTCGTTGCTGACGTCCATCTTCATCTCCTGGTTCCCGATGCTGTTGCTGATCGGTGTCTGGGTCTTCTTCATGCGTCAGATGCAAGGCGGCGGTGGCAAGGGTGCCATGTCGTTTGGCAAGAGCAAGGCTCGCCTGATGAGTGAAGAGCAGATCAAGACCACCTTCGGTGACGTCGCAGGCTGTGACGAAGCGAAGGAAGAGGTGAAGGAGCTGGTTGACTATCTGCGCGATCCTTCCAAGTTCCAGAAGCTGGGTGGCAAGATCCCGACGGGTGTGTTGCTGGTCGGCCCGCCCGGTACCGGTAAGACCCTGCTGGCCAAGGCCATTGCGGGGGAGGCCAAGGTGCCTTTCTTCACCATTTCGGGTTCCGACTTCGTGGAGATGTTCGTTGGTGTGGGTGCCTCCCGGGTACGTGACATGTTCGAGCAAGCCAAGAAGTCATCGCCCTGCATCATCTTCATCGATGAAATTGATGCGGTCGGTCGTCAGCGTGGCGCCGGTCTGGGTGGTGGTCACGACGAGCGTGAGCAGACCCTGAACCAGATGCTGGTTGAGATGGATGGTTTCGAGGGCAATGAAGGCATCATCGTCATCGCCGCCACCAACCGTCCTGACGTGCTGGATCCTGCCTTGCTGCGCCCGGGCCGTTTCGACCGCCAGGTCGTGGTTGGTCTGCCGGATGTGCGTGGCCGTGAACAGATCCTGAAAGTGCACATGCGTAAAGTGCCGTTGGCCGATGACGTCAATGCGGCCGTCATTGCACGGGGCACCCCGGGTTTCTCCGGTGCCGACTTGGCCAACCTGGTCAACGAAGCCGCCCTGTTCTCGGCGCGTGAGAGCCGCCGTGTGGTCTCCATGTCCGAGTTCGAACGGGCCAAGGACAAGATCATGATGGGCGCCGAACGCCGCTCCATGGTGATGCAGGAGTCCGAGAAGGAGATGACGGCCTATCATGAGGCTGGTCATGCCATCATCGGTCGCATGGTGCCGGATCATGACCCTGTCTATAAGGTCTCGATCATCCCCCGTGGCCGTGCCCTGGGTGTGACCATGTACTTGCCGGAGCAAGATCGCTGGAGCCACTCCAAGCAGCATCTGGAGTCCATGATCTCCAGCCTGTACGGCGGTCGTTTGGCGGAAGAGCTGATCTACGGTGCCGAGAAGGTATCGACCGGTGCGTCCAACGACATCGAGCGCGCCACCGACATCGCACGCAAGATGGTGACCCAGTGGGGCATGTCCGAGCGTCTCGGTCCCATGCTCTATGCAGAAGAAGACGGCGAGGTATTCCTCGGTCGTAGCATGGCCAAGGCCAAGCATATGTCCGATGATACTGCCCGGGTCATTGATGCCGAGATCAAACTGGTCATCGATCGCAACTATGATCGTGCCAAGCAGATCCTGATGGACAACATGGATGTATTGCACACCATGAAGGATGCGCTGATGAAGTACGAAACCATCGACGCCAAACAGATCGACGATCTGATGGCCCGTCGCGAGGTGCGTGCCCCCAGCAACTGGCATGACGATCACAGTGGCGACACACCAAACGGTGGCAGTGCGACCAAGGCCGAGCCTGAAGAGGTGAAAGCCGAAGAGCCGAAAGAGGCGAATGTCGATATCGACAAAGCCAACGACGTTCCGGCCAAATAAGATTTATCTCTCTCAAACCCCGGGCTCGCCCGGGGTTTTTTCATTGATGAAAATGGACTCGATCATGCAGTTATCCAGCAAGGGGATCAGCCTCTCCCTCGACCGTCCCCATGTCATGGGGATCCTCAACGTGACTCCGGACTCTTTCTCCGATGGTGGCCGCTTCAATCAGATAGAGCAGGCGCTGGCTCACGCCCGTCAGATGGTGAGCGATGGCGCTACCCTGATCGACATAGGGGGAGAGTCGACTCGCCCCGGTGCTCCCGATGTGAGCGAGCAAGAAGAGCTGGATCGGGTGGTGCCTGTGGTAGAGCGGATCGCCAGCGAGCTGGAGGTGATGATCTCCCTCGATACCTCCAAGGCCATAGTGATGGGCGAGGGGTGCGCCGCTGGCGGTCACCTCATCAATGATGTGCGTGCCCTGCTGGAGCCCGGAGCCCTGGCCGCTGCGGCGCAGGCTGACGTGCCCGTTTGCCTGATGCATATGCAGGGACAGCCAAGAACCATGCAGGCCGAGCCTCATTACGATGATCTGCTGGGGGAGGTGAGGGCTTTCTTCGATGAGCGTATTGCCGCCTGTCTCGCCGCTGGCATCCCCCGCGAGCAGTTGTTGCTCGACCCCGGCTACGGCTTTGGCAAGACTCTCGCGCACAATTACCAACTGC
This sequence comes from Aeromonas rivuli, assembly GCF_000820045.1. GTDB lineage: Bacteria > Pseudomonadota > Gammaproteobacteria > Enterobacterales > Aeromonadaceae > Aeromonas > Aeromonas rivuli. The sequence continues at coordinate 41,511 of NZ_CDBJ01000042.1, forward strand.
TCGCCAGGCAAGCTGACTTGCTCGATTATGGGCTGCCGCTCTTGGTGGGGATGTCGCGAAAGTCTATGATAGGGAGCTTGCTGGGTCGCCATGTCGACGAGCGCCTCGCCGGCAGTCTGGCTTGCGCCCTGATAGGGATGCAACAGGGGGCTCGCATCATACGGGTGCACGACGTGCGCGCTACCATGGATGCGCTACGCATCGGCTGGTTGGCAATGACGGGAAATGATTTTATCTCCAAATAAAATAACGAGAACAAACCATGGCTAGAAAATACTTTGGCACCGATGGGGTGCGCGGCAAGGTGGGTGAATACCCTATCACTCCGGACTTCGTGATGAAGCTGGGTTGGGCCGCCGGTAAGGTGCTCTCCAAGAAGGGCACCAAGAAGGTGCTGATCGGCAAGGATACCCGTATCTCTGGTTACATGCTGGAGTCGGCCCTGGAAGCTGGCCTCTCGGCCGCTGGCCTCAAAGCGATATTGATGGGCCCCATGCCCACACCGGCGGTGGCTTATCTGACCCGCACATTCCGCGCCGAAGCAGGTATCGTCATCAGTGCATCCCACAACCCCTTCTACGATAACGGCATCAAGTTCTTCTCCGCCGACGGTACCAAGTTGCCAGATGAGGTCGAATTGGCCATCGAGGCCGAACTCGACAACGAGCTCAAGTGCGTCGAGTCGGCAGAGCTTGGCAAGGCGGTGCGTATCGAGGATGCCGCCGGTCGCTACATCGAGTTTTGCAAGAGTACCTTCCCCTCCCATCTCAGCCTGGAAGGGCTCAAGATGGTGGTAGATTGTGGTCATGGTGCCACTTATCACATAGCGCCTTCCGTATTTCGCGAACTGGGTGCCGAGGTCATTGCCATCGGTTGCAGCCCGGATGGCCTCAACATCAATGAAGGGGTTGGCTCCACCGCGCCCGAGGCCCTGGTCGCCAAGGTGCTGGAAACCAAGGCTGATCTGGGTATCGCCTTTGATGGTGATGGTGACCGTCTGGTCATGGTCGATCATGCGGGTTACATCATAGATGGGGATGAGATCCTCTATATCATTGCGCGCGACGCCCTGCGTAACGGCCGCCTCAAGGGCGGTGTGGTCGGTACTCTGATGGCCAATATGGGCCTGGAGCTGGCGCTGCAGACCCTGGGGATCCCGTTTGCCCGTGCCAAGGTGGGTGATCGCTATGTACTGGAGATGCTCAACGAGAAAGGTTGGCGCATCGGCGGCGAGAACTCGGGCCACATCATCTGCCTGGATCAAACCACCACAGGAGATGGCATCGTTGCCGCCCTGCAGGTGCTCACCGCCATGTGTACCGCCGAGATGCCCCTTGCCAAACTGCGTTCTGGCATGAGCAAGTTCCCCCAGATACTGGTCAACGTGCGCTTTGCCGAAGGGCAGGATCCCCTGACTTCGTCCGCCGTGCTCGACGAGGTGAAGCGGGTGGAGCAAGAGCTGGCTGGTCGTGGGCGGGTATTGCTGCGCAAGTCAGGTACAGAGCCTTTGATCCGTGTCATGGTGGAAGGTGAGCAAGAAGAGCAGGTCCGTGAGATGGCCGAACGCATTGCCCAACAGGTCAAATCGGCGTTTTAATGAGCGATAAGGGCGGTTTTTACACCGCCCTGGTTGTATCTTGTTCAAACGATTTGAAAAATCATAAATAGCGCTTGTCAGTTCAATGTCCTCTGGATATTATCTGCCTCGCTTTCGCAAGGGAGTTTGCCGATGGGAAATCGGAAGCCGTTTGTAGCAGCCAACTGGAAGTTACACGGTAGCAGGTCGCAGTTAGAAAGATTCACCGCCGCTTGCCTCAAGGGGTTGAGTGATGACGTTGAAACTGTGTTGTGTCCATCCCATGTGCATCTTGACTTCACGTCGAATCTGCTCGCAGAGCAGCATTTGATGAAGTTGGGGGCTCAGAGTGTGAGTCAGCACAAATCAGGCGCTTATACGGGGGAAGTCTCGTGTGAGATGTTGATTGAGGCAGGGTGTCGATACGTTGTTGTAGGGCACTCCGAGCGTAGGCGTCTCTTTGGAGAAACCAGTTTCATTGTCGCGGAGAAGTTCGCGGCCGTCAGAGCGGCAGGCTTGATCCCCATCCTTTGTTTGGGTGAGTCAGGGGCGGCAAGGCAGGCGAGGCGTACCTTCGAGGTGATAGTCGAGGAGCTGGACATAGTCCTAGAGAAGAATGGCGCGATGGCTTTCGATAATGCTATCATCGCCTACGAGCCGATTTGGGCTGTAGGCACAGGTAAATGCGCCACACCCGAGCAGGCACAAGAGGTTCATTCCTTCATTCGTGGTCGCTTGGCGGAGGATACTCCGGTAATAGGTGATAAAGTTAGAATCATCTATGGTGGGAGCCTGACACCGGCCAATGCGAGAGATTTGTTTGCCCAGCCCGACGTTGACGGCGGTCTGATTGGTGGAGCAAGCCTCGATGACCAGGCGTTCTTAGGAATTGTTGAAGCGGCAAAGGGTGCAAGTTAAATGTACGAAATTCTTTTAGTCGTTTATCTGCTGGTATCACTGACTCTGATTGGTCTGGTGATGATACAGCAAGGTAAAGGGGCTGACATGGGCGCCTCCTTCGGCGCAGGGGCATCGAATACCGTATTCGGCTCCAGCGGCTCAGGTAATTTCCTGACCCGTACAACAGCAATTTTGGCAACTCTGTTTTTTGTTATCAGCTTGGTGCTTGGATCTATGTCCGGTCATAAAGCGAAACAGGGTAGCGAGTGGGAAAATCTGCAACAAACCCAACAGGTTGAGCAGACTGAAACGCCGGTTAAGAAAGATTCCGACGTTCCCAACTGAGTGAGTTTTGCCGTGGTGGTGGAATTGGTAGACACGCTATCTTGAGGGGGTAGTGCTCTAGGGTGTGCGGGTTCGAGTCCCGCCCACGGCACCAATTTAGTAGTGAGCTTGGGTAACCAAGTATATTATGGCCCTTCTTTCTTGTACGAAAAGATTGATAAGGCTATAATCTCGCACGATTTCGGACGCGGGGTGGAGCAGCATGGTAGCTCGTCGGGCTCATAACCCGAAGGTCGTCGGTTCAAATCCGGCCCCCGCAACCAAATTTCACGCATTCCTTCGCTCAGGAAAGCGGTCGCTGCGAGGCGACAATCAGGGTACAGCGCCAAGCCCCGATTTGACATCGGGGCTTTTTGTTATGTGCAATTTACTCTGACTTTGTACTTCATCTGGGCTATATGCCCTTTTTTTGTTTTTTTCGGAGGGTAACTTTGGCTACGTTGGAACAGCGTTTGACCGATCTGCTCGAGGCGCCTATCAAAGCCTTGGGTTTTGAACTTTGGGGTGTGGAGTTTATCCGTGCGGGTAAACACTCAACCCTGCGTGTCTATATCGATAGCGAGCAGGGTGTGACCGTTGAAAACTGCGCCGAGGTGAGCCGTCAGACCGGTGCCATCATGGACGTTGAAGATCCCATCACTGAGGAGTACTACCTGGAAGTCTCCTCTCCCGGTCTGGATCGCCCGCTGTTCAAGGTTGCCCAGTTCGAAAAATACGTTGGCCAGGAGGCGGCGGTGCAGCTTCGAATGGCAACAAATAACCGCCGCAAGTTCAAAGGCGTAATCAAAGCCGTGCAGGGGGATACCATCACCCTGACGGTGGATGGTAAGGACGAGCTGTTCGCTTTCACCAATATCCAAAAAGCGAACATAGTGCCGAACTTTGGTTAACGAGGCTATCGGATATGAATAAAGAAATTTTGCTGGTCGTTGACGCCGTGTCACACGAGAAAGCCGTGCCCCGCGAGAAGATCTTCGAGGCGCTGGAAACTGCGCTGGCGACGGCGACCAAGAAGAAATATGAAGGCGAGATCGAAGTTCGCGTCGAGATCGACCGCAAGACCGGTGACTATGATACCTATCGTCGCTGGATTGTGGTCGCCGATCAGGCTTCCATGGAGAACGCCTACGGCGAGATCACCCTGGAAGCGGCTCAGATCGATGACCCCGAGATCCAGATCGGTGACTATGTTGAAGACCAGATTGACTCTGTCACCTTCGACCGTATCACCACCCAGACCGCCAAGCAGGTTATCGTGCAGAAAGTGCGCGAAGCCGAGCGTTCCCAGGTCGTGGATCAGTTCAAGGACAAAGAAGGCACCATCATCAGTGGTGTGGTCAAGAAGAGCAACCGTGACAACGTGATCCTGGATCTGGGCAGCAATGCCGAGGCCGTGATCTTCCGTGACGACATGCTGCCGCGCGAGACCTTCCGTCCCGGCGACCGTATTCGTGGTCTGCTCTATGCGGTACGTCCTGAGGCGCGTGGCTCCCAGCTGTTCGTCAGCCGTTCCAGCCCCGAGTTCATCAAAGAGTTGTTCCGCATCGAAGTACCGGAAATCGGTGAAGAGATGATCGAAATCATGGGCGCCGCCCGTGACCCGGGTTCCCGCGCCAAGATCGCGGTCAAGACCAACGATCGTCGTATCGATCCTATCGGTGCCTGTATCGGCATGCGTGGCGCTCGTGTGCAGGCGGTTTCCGCCGAGCTGAGCGGCGAGCGCGCTGACATCGTCTTGTACGATGACAACCCGGCTCAATACGTGATCAATGCCATGGCACCGGCGGATGTGGCCTCCATCATCGTTGATGAAGACAACCACACCATGGATATCGCCGTGGAAGCTGCCAACCTGGCCCAGGCCATCGGCCGTAACGGTCAGAACGTGCGTCTGGCGTCCCAGCTGACCGGTTGGGAGCTGAACGTCATGACCGTCGAGGACATGCGTGCCAAGCACCAGGCCGAGAACGACCGCATCCTGACCCTGTTCACCAGCACCCTGGACATCGACGATGATTTCGCCGGTCTGCTGATGGAAGAGGGCTTCTCGACGCTGGAAGAGATTGCCTTCGTACCGGTCAACGAGTTGCTGGCTATCGACGGTCTGGATGAAGACATGGTCGAAGAGCTGCGTACCCGTGCCAAGGATGCTCTGACCACTCAGGCCCTGGCCAAAGAAGAATCGTTCGAAGGTGTTGAGCCTTCCGAAGAACTGCTCGGTCTCAAAGGCCTTGACCGCGAAATGGCTTATGCATTGGCCGCCCGTGGTATTGGCAATCTGGAAGATCTGGCAGAGCAAGGCATCGATGACCTTGCTGATATTGAAGAACTGACCGCGGAGAAGGCGGGGGAGCTGATTATGGCTGCTCGCAACATCTGCTGGTTCGGAGAAGAGCAGTCTAGTTAAGATCAAACGGAGGATAATGAATGGCAGAAGTATCAGTCAAACAACTTGCCACTGACATCGACACACCGGTTGATCGTCTTCTCCAGCAGTTTGTCGACGCCGGTATCAGCAAGAGCAAGGCCGACGATCTGGTCAGCGAGTCTGAGAAGCAGACTCTGTTGGCCCATCTGAAGAAACAGCATGGCGGTGATGAGACGCTCGCACCTGCCCGCATGACCTTGCAGCGCAAGACCAAGAGCACCCTGAATGTTCAAGGTACTGGCGGCAAGAATAAAGAAGTGCAGGTAGAAGTGCGTAAGTCTCGCACCTATGTAAGACGTTCGGCGCTCGAAGATGAGCAGCGCCAGACGGAAGCCGAGGAAACAGCGCGTTTGGAAGCAGAAGAAAAAGTCCGTCACGAAGCCGAAGAAAAGGCTCGCCGTGAGGCTGAAGAGAAGGCTCGCCTGGCGGCTGAGCAAACTCGTCGTGAAGCTGAGGAAAAGGCGCGCACCGAGGCACAATCAAAGGCCAAGCAGGCTCAACAGCCCGCTAAAGCAGCCGGTAGCACAGCTCAGCAAGAGGCAGAAAAGATGGCCAAGCGCGAAGCAGAAGAACTGAAGCGCCAACAGGAACAAGCAGCCTTGACCAAGGCTGAAGAACTCGCCGCGAAGAAAGCCGAAGAGGCTCGCATCATGGCGGAACAGAACGGCCCCCGCTGGGCCGAGGAAGAAGCCGCTCGCGCCAAAGAGAGCAGCGACTACCACCTGACCACCAACAAGCATGCGCAAGCAGCCGAAGACGAACTGGATCGCAAAGAAGAGACCAGCCGTCGTACCGCCGCCGCAGCCAAGAGTGCGCCCAAGAAACCGGGTCGCCGCGAAGATGATCGCAACTCCCGTGACCCGCGTGCTCGCAAGGGCAAGCGCGGCAAGATGGCCATGCCCAACGCCATGAAGCACGGCTTCAACAAGCCGGCTGCCGTGGTCAACCGTGACGTCGTCATCGGCGAGACCATCACAGTGGCCGAGCTGGCCAACAAGATGGCCGTCAAGGGTGTCGAAGTCATCAAGGCAATGATGAAGATGGGCGCCATGGCCACCATCAACCAGGTCATCGACCAGGAAACCGCTCAGCTGGTTGCCGAGGAGATGGGCCACAAGGTTGTGCTGCGCCGTGAGAACGAACTGGAAGAGGCGGTACTGTCCGATCGTGACGAGACCTCCGAAGCCAAGCCGCGCGCTCCCGTGGTCACCATCATGGGTCACGTTGACCATGGCAAGACCTCGTTGCTGGATTACATCCGTAAAGCCAAGGTTGCCGCAGGGGAAGCCGGTGGCATTACCCAGCACATCGGTGCCTACCACGTCGAAACCGACAGTGGCATGATCACCTTCCTGGATACCCCGGGTCACGCGGCCTTTACCTCCATGCGTGCTCGTGGTGCTCAGGCGACCGATATCGTTGTCCTGGTCGTGGCGGCCGATGACGGCGTCATGCCGCAGACCATCGAAGCCATCCAGCACGCCAAGGCGGCCGGTGTCCCCATCGTGGTTGCGGTCAACAAGATCGACAAACCAGAAGCGGATCCGGATCGCGTCAAGACCGAGCTGTCCCGCTACAACGTCATGTCCGAAGATTGGGGTGGTGACAGCCAGTTCGTGCACGTCTCCGCCAAGTCTGGCGAAGGCATCGACGATCTGCTGGAAGCCATCCTGGTTCAGTCCGAAGTACTGGAGCTGAAAGCGGTGGTCGATGGCATGGCCAACGGCGTCGTGATCGAGTCCTTCCTGGACAAGGGTCGCGGTCCTGTTGCGACCGTACTGGTACAAGAAGGTACTCTGCGCCAGGGCGATATCGTGCTCTGTGGTCTGGAATACGGCCGTGTTCGTGCCATGCGTGACGAACTGGGTCGTGAGATCAAGGAAGCGGGTCCTTCCCTGCCAGTCGAAATCCTGGGTCTGTCCGGGGTCCCCTCTGCCGGTGACGAAGCCACCGTTGTACGTGACGAGAAGAAAGCCCGTGAAGTGGCGCTCTATCGTCAGGGCAAGTTCCGCGAAGTCAAGCTGGCTCGCCAGCAGAAGGCCAAGCTGGAGAATATGTTCGCCAACATGACCGAGGGCGAAGTGTCCGAAGTGAACGTGGTGATCAAGGCCGACGTACAGGGTTCAGTGCAAGCCATCTGTGATGCGCTGGTCAAACTGTCCACCGAAGAGGTCAAGGTCAAGATTGTTGGCTCCGGCGTCGGTGGCATCACCGAGACCGATGCCACCCTGGCTGCCGCTTCCAGCGGTATCCTGGTCGGCTTCAACGTCCGTGCCGACGCTTCCGCTCGCAAGGTTATCGAAGCCGAGAACCTGGATCTGCGTTACTACTCCGTCATCTATGACCTGATCGACGAAGTGAAGCAGGCCATGAGCGGCATGCTGGCTCCTGAATATCGTCAGGAGATCATCGGTCTGGCTCAGGTGCGTAGCGTCTTCAAGTCACCGAAGTTCGGCGCCGTTGCCGGCTGTATGGTCACCGAAGGTGTGGTCAAGCGCTCCAACCGTATCCGTGTACTGCGTGAGAACGTGGTCATCTATGAAGGCGAGCTGGAATCCCTGCGCCGCTTCAAGGATGACGTCAACGAAGTCCGCAACGGTTACGAGTGTGGTATCGCGGTCAAGAACTACAATGACGTACGCGAAGGCGACCAGATCGAAGTTTACGAGACTGTTGAAATTCAACGGACTCTGTAAGCCGAGAGCACGACAAAATAGGGGGCTGCGGCCCCCTTTTATCGCAGGATAGAAATATGGGCAGAGAATTCAGCCGGACCAACAGGGTCGGCCAGCAGATCCAGCGCGAAATCGCGCTCATTCTGCAGCGTGAGGTGAAAGACCCACGTATCGGCATGGTAACCGTCTCGGACGTGGAAGTGTCCAAGGACCTTAACTACGCCAAGGTGTATGTCACCTTCTTGCAGCTGGAGAATGACGGCGAGCGTATCAAGGAAGGGCTCAAGGGCCTGACCGAGGCGGCCGGTTACATCCGCAGCCTGCTCGGCAGTGCCATGCGTCTGCGCGTGGTACCCGAGCTGCGTTTCTACTACGACCAGACTCTGGTCGAAGGGATGCGCATCTCCAACCTGGTGTCCAATACCGTGCGTGACGACAAGCGTCGCATGGCCGAAGCCGGCCGTGAAGACGAAACGCCCGCCGCCGATGACAGCACAGAGGATAAAGCCTGAGATGTCTCGTAAACGTCGTTTCAAGGGCCGTGACGTACACGGCATCCTGCTGCTGGACAAGCCGACCGGGCTGACGTCCAACGATGTGTTGCAGAAGGTCAAGCGCATCTACAACGCCGCCAAGGCTGGCCATACCGGTGCCCTGGATCCCCTGGCGACTGGCATGTTGCCGATTTGCCTCGGCGAGGCCACCAAGTTCTCCCAGTATCTGCTGGAAGCGGACAAGCGTTATGAAGTGACCGCCAAGCTTGGCGAGCGCACCAATACCAGCGACTCCGACGGCGAAGTGGTCACCACCCGTGCCGTGAACGTGGCCATGGGAACCCTGATAGAGTCGCTGGATCAATTCCGCGGCCCCATCATGCAGGTGCCATCCATGTTCTCGGCCCTCAAGCACAATGGCCGCCCGCTCTATGAATATGCCCGTGAAGGCATCGTCATCGAGCGGGAAGCGCGCCCCATCACCATCTTCGAACTCAAGCTGCTCAGCTTTGAGGGCGATGAAGTGAAGCTTGAGGTGCATTGCAGCAAGGGCACCTACATTCGTACCCTGGTCGATGATCTGGGTGAGGTGCTGGGCTGTGGCGCGCACGTCACCGCGTTGCGTCGCACGCAAGTGGCGCAGTATCCCTATGATCGGATGCTGACCCTGGAGCAGCTCGAGTGCATCTTCGAGCAGACCAAGGCCGAGAGCGTGCCACCCCGCGAGCAGCTCGATCCCTTGCTGCTGCCGATGGATACCGCGGTCGCAGCCCTGCCCGAGGTGAACATGCTGACGACCGTCGCCGCCTACGTGAACCAGGGTCAGGCGGTGCAGGTGGCGGGTAGCCCGCAAAGTGGTCAGGTCCGCATGACGGTCGGCCCGGAGCGCGAGTTTATCGGGGTAGGCGAGATCGACGACGAAGGGCGAGTCGCTCCCAAGCGTCTGGTGCGCTATCACGACGAAGATTAATGGCGGATAAGGTGGGGGCCGAGTTAACCATTGCGTTAGCCGGTCGCTGCGATTATGATACCGCCCTCATTTCACGGCTGAATTAGAGATTGGCTGTGATTCTTTAAACACTCTATCGGAGTAACATTATGTCTCTAAATGCTGAGATCAAAGCTTCCATCGTTGCTGACAACGCTCGTTGCGCCAACGACACTGGCTCTCCTGAAGTTCAGGTTGCCCTGCTGACTGCCCAGATCAACCATCTGCAAGGTCACTTCAAACAGCACTCCAAAGACCACCACGGTCGTCGCGGTCTGCTGCGCATGGTTTCCCAGCGTCGTAAGCTGCTGGACTACCTGAAGCGTAAGGACGTTCAGCGTTATGCTGCTCTGATCGCCAAGCTGGGTCTGCGTCGTTAATCGACAATCAGATTTTGCGAAAAAGGGGAACCGCGAGGTTCCCCTTTTTTATTGCTTCGCAAGCTGTTGTCTTATCACTCAATTCAGGTAAGCGCTTACCTTTTGGTTAGGATCAAGTATACTTGCACGCGAATTTAAAGAGCCAAATTGTCAAAAGGAAATTCACGTGAATCCTATTGTAAAGTCATTCCAGTACGGTCAACACACCGTCACACTGGAAACCGGTGTGATGGCCCGTCAAGCCACTGCGGCCGTTATGGTCAGCATGGACGATACCTGCGTATTTGTGACCGTTGTTGGTAAGAAAGAGGCCGACCACGGTCGCGATTTCTTCCCGCTGACCGTCAACTATCAGGAGCGTACCTATGCTGCTGGTCGTATCCCGGGTGGTTTCTTCCGTCGTGAAGGCCGTCCCAGCGAAGGTGAGACCCTGATCTCCCGCCTGATCGACCGCCCTATCCGCCCGCTGTTCCCGGAAGGCTTCCTCAATGAGGTTCAGGTGGTTGCCACCGTCATGTCCGTGAACCCGGCCGTGTCCCCTGATATCGTTGCCCTGATCGGTGCCTCCGCCGCCCTGGCCACCTCCGGCATCCCGTTCGGCGGCCCTATCGGTGCTGCTCGCGTCGGTTACATGAACGGCCAGTATGTGCTGAACCCGACCACCACCGAACTGCCCCTGAGCGATCTGGATCTGGTGGTTGCCGGTACCGCCAACGCGGTGCTGATGGTGGAATCCGAAGCGGCCATCCTCTCTGAAGAAGTGATGCTGGGCGCGGTCGTTTATGGCCACGAGCAGATGCAAGTTGCGATCAATGCCATCAACGAATTCGCCGCCGACGTGGCTACCCAGCCATGGGATTGGACCCCGCCTGCCGTCAACGAGCCGCTGAAGGCCAAGATTGCCGAGCTGGCAACCGCTGAACTGGGTGAAGCCTACCGCATCACCGAGAAGGCCGTGCGCTACGCCGCCATCGGTGCCATCAAGCAGCGTGTGGTCGAGCAGGTTATCGCCTCCGGCGTGGAAGCCGATGCCAAGAAGATTGGTGAAGCCTTCCACAATCTGGAAAGCCGCATCGTCCGTGGTCGTGTGGTTCGTGGTGAGCCGCGTATCGATGGTCGCGATCCAGAGATGATCCGTGCCCTGCACGTTGGCACCGGCGTACTGCCGCGCGCTCACGGCTCCGCCCTGTTCACCCGTGGTGAGACTCAGGCCATGGTCGTTGCGACCCTGGGTACCGAGCGTGATGCCCAGAACATCGACGAGCTGACCGGCCACCGTGCCGACCGCTTCATGCTGCACTACAACTTCCCGCCGTACTGCGTCGGTGAGACCGGCATGATGGGGAGCCCGAAGCGTCGTGAAATCGGTCACGGTCGTCTGGCCAAGCGCGGCGTTGCTGCCGTGATGCCGAGCGCCGCCGAGTTCCCGTATGTGGTGCGTGTGGTCTCTGAGATCACCGAATCCAACGGTTCCTCCTCCATGGCCTCCGTCTGTGGCTCCTCCCTGGCGCTGATGGATGCGGGTGTGCCGATCAAGGCCTCCGTTGCCGGTATCGCCATGGGTCTGGTGAAGGAAGAAGAAGGTTTCGTGGTGCTGTCCGACATCCTGGGTGACGAAGATCACCTGGGTGACATGGACTTCAAGGTGGCCGGTACCACCCAGGGCATCACTGCGCTGCAGATGGACATCAAGATTGAAGGCATCACCAAAGAGATCATGGAGATTGCCCTCAAGCAAGCTCGTGGCGCTCGCCTGCACATCCTGAAGGTCATGGACGAAGCCATCCAGGCTCCGCGCAGCGAGATCTCCGATTTCGCACCGCGTATCCACACCATCAAGATCAATCCTGAGAAGATCAAGGATGTGATCGGCAAGGGTGGCTCCGTGATCCGTGCCCTGACCGAAGAGACCGGCACCAACATCGAGCTGGATGATGACGGTACTGTCCGCATCTCCGCCGTTGCCAACGAAGCCGCCATGGAAGCCATCCGTCGCATCGAGGCGATCACCGCCGAGATCGAAGTGAACCGCATCTATGAAGGCAAGGTTGTGCGTCTGGCCGATTTCGGTGCCTTCGTCAACATTCTGCCGGGTAAAGACGGTCTGGTGCATATCTCCCAGATCACCGATGCCCGTGTACAGAACGTGGCCGACCACCTGACCATAGGTGACGTGGTCAAGGTCAAGGTACTGGAAGTGGATCGTCAAGGCCGCGTGCGTCTCTCCATCAAGGAAGCGAATGCACCGACCGAGGCTGCCGCTCCGGCCGCCGATGTGGCCGTTGCCGCCACCGAAGAGCCAGCTGCCGAGTAAGGCATCTGTGCTGTGAAAAAGCCGACCTCAGGGTCGGCTTTTTTGTGTCTGGATGTTATCTGTGCCAATTTCATTGTTTCTTTTGAAGCCCATTGTTATAACGGACGACCCGCTCTCAAGCTGTCATAAGGAGTTGCAGTATGTCGTGGGCCTATCTCAGGCAATTTCCCCCGCTGGTCTGGATCGTGATCCTGGGCACCTTCATGGTGCGAACCAGCTTCTTCATGGTCTGGCCCTTCCTCTCCATCCTGCTCTATCGCGATTATGCGCTCTCGGCGACCCTGATCGGCCTCATCCTGGGGGCCACGGCGGCCCTCTCGACCCTGGTGAGCTTCTATGGTGGCTGGCTGTCGGACAAGTGGGGGCGGCGCAACATACTGCTGTTCGGCTGCCTGGTCTCTGCGCTCAGCTTCGGCCTGCTTGGCCTCTCCCACCAAGTCGCCTGGCTGGCACTCGGGGTGATTGGCAGCGGCCTCTCCTACGGACTCATCGACTCACCGGGCAAGGCGCTGATGGCCGACAGCCTGGCCGAACCCAAGGCCCGCGAACTGGCGCTGCACCTGCGCTATTTTCTGCTCAATCTGGGGGCGGCCATTGGTCCCCTGATTGGGGTCACCTATGGCCTGAGTGCGCGCCAGGAGACCTTCCTGCTGCTTGGCATCAGCTATCTGCTGCTCGGCGTCACCTTCTTCATCGGTTTTAGGTTGGCCCGTTGCCGGGCTGGCAGCACGGCCGGTCCCGGCATGCGCGCCGTGCTGAGGGTGCTGGCCCGGGATCGTGGCTTCTTGCTGCTGACCCTGGCCAACGTGTTGCTGATGCTGGTCTACGCCCAGTTCGAGTCGCCGCTTATCCAATATTTGACCCGGGCGGGTACACCGGAGGTGGAGCGGCTCATCGGCCTGCTGGTGACCGCCAATGCGCTGACCATAGTGATACTGCAGTTCCCGCTGCTGCACCTGACCGCAAGTTGGCGGATCAAGCACAGGTTGCAGCTCGGGGTCGCCCTCTTTCTCGGTGCCCAGCTGCTGTTTGCCTTGGGCGATACCGCCATCTGGTGGCACTGGTTGGTGGCTGTGGTGCTGCTGAGCGTGGGGGAGTGCATCCTGTTCCCGCTGCTCAATGTCTTGATCGATCAGATGGCACCGGCACACCTCAAAGGCAGTTACTTCGGCGCGGCCTCCATGTCTGGCATGGGGGTCGCCATTGGTGCCCTGCTCGGGGGCTGGATGATCGCAAACTGGGGCGGTGGCTGGCTCTACGGGCTGATGGCCCTGCTCTGCCTCGCTATCCTGGCGCTCTATGAGTGGGGCACTCGCATGCCGCGCCCGACCGAGCTGCAGTCGGTGCCCGCCCGCGAATAGCTGAGGCCCCATCAGACCGCATGAAAAAGGCCGGGATCCCAGATCCCGGCCTTTACTCATCTGGATGCTTTACAGGGTGAAGCGGAGGGTGAGCTGCTGCAGGTGGCTGGTCAGCTGACTCAGCTCGGTGCAGGCCTGAGCGGTGTGTTGTGCCCCCTTGGCATTCTCATCCGAGACATTGTGAATGTTCACTATGTTGTGGTTGAGCTCGGCGGTGACCGAATTCTGTTGCTCGGTAGCGCTGGCAATCTGAGTGTTCATGTCGGTGATCCGGGTGACCGCTTCATGGATCCTGGCAATGCTCTGGCCCGCATCCTGCGCCAGTTCGACGCTGGTCTGCATCTGGGCATGGCTGCTGTGCATGGCCTGGCCCGCCAGCGCTGCACGGCTCTGCAGGCTCTCTATCATCTTATGGATCTCGGCGGTGGAGTCCTGGGTGCGTCTGGCCAGGGTACGAACCTCATCGGCGACCACGGCAAAGCCTCGGCCCTGTTCGCCGGCACGGGCGGCTTCAATGGCGGCATTGAGTGCCAGCAGGTTGGTCTGATCGGCGATGCTGCGGATCACATCCAGTACCAGGCCGATATTGGCGCTCTCCTGCTCGAGTTGTTGCACTACCTGACCTGCCTCACCCATCTTGCCCGCGACCTGCTCGATACTGCCGATGGCGCTCTGTACCACCGCCTGGCCTGCCATGGAAGCCTGGGAGGCATGCTGGGCGGCGTTGGCGGCATCAGTGGTGTTGCGGGACACCTCGAACACAGTGCTCTGCATCTCGTTCATGGCAGTTGCCACCTGGGTTATCTCGCCTTGTTGCTGGCGTATCCCCAGGGCGGACTGTTCGGAGATGGCGCTTACTTCGCCTACCGAGGTGCTGAGCTGGCTGACCGAGGTGGCGATCTCGTTGACCAGATCGCTGAGCCCCTCCTTCATCTGGCGCACCGACAGGGCCAGCTCGCCGATTTCATCCCGATTGAGCTTGCCTGCATCGATGTAATCGCACAGCTCGCCTCGGCCCAGATAACCGCCGGCAACCAGTTTGGCCTGCTTGGCCAACAGCACGATGGGATCGCGGATCTGGCGGGTCAGCAGGGTGGCGAAGACGATGACCAGTAGGATGGCGAGGAGCAGGGTGAGGAGGAGGACGGTGCGGGCACTCTCGTAGGTGCTCTGGGACTCATCACGGCCGAGCTTGGCATAGTAGCGGTTCTGGGCAATCAACCCTTCGACCGCATCATGGAGTGCGACATAGGTCGGGGCGCCTGCCAGGAACTGCTCCGTACCCGCGGCATGTTCCCCCCGGGCCAGTTGTGCCATGACGGCATCGTGCAATGCCAGATAGCGCTGCCAGTTGGCGCTGACTGCCTGATAGCGGCGTGTCTCTTCGGCATCGAACAGCGTCTTGCCATACTGGTCAAGCAGTCCCGTGATCTTGCTTATTTCGCTGCGCATCTGGTTGCCGTACTCCGCCTGACGGGCTGGGTTCTCATCGACCAGCAGGTAGCTCAGTTCGAAGCGCCGCAAGTTGGCGACCGTCTGCCCCATGTCATTGACGCGATTGATGCTGGGAATGATGGCATCGGTCAGCTCGAGTGAGCGACTGTTGATGCGGTCAAATTGCAACAGAGAGAAGCCGCCGATGGCGACCATCATCAGGCCGAAGGTCGCGAAGGCGACGCTCAGCTTCTTACCAATATTCATGTTCATCAATGACATCGCTGTTCCGGAACGGTAGGCAGAAAGACTCGACCCAGGGTCGAGGGAGTAAGGTTTCGCTTATTCATCCCGAAATAGCCAAACGGCCGCCTGAGGCGACCGGTTCATTTTTATTGTCAGTGCAGGGCCAGGCTTGTGTAACGGATGCCATTGGCCAAAAAAATCGTCCTGTTGGGCAGGGGAACAGGGGGTTCCATAGGCCTCAAAGGGCTGCAAAGGCTGGGCACTTTATGTACGGGAAGGGGGGAAGTCAAGGCTTGTTGCGCATGAAACCACACAGCGAAATGATTATTGATTAGTCACTATTGGCTTGTTTTTTGACCACGAAGCATCAAGGGGTCAAGGCAGGCTAGCTCAGGGGTAAGTGATGACTCACCCCTGGCAATCTAGAAGGTCAGTACCTTGTCGGCGGCCACTGTCCATTGGGCCAGGGTCGGCAGGCGGTCGATGCGGATCCCTTCGATAAGCGGCAGGGTGCCAATGCCGCGGGCATCACAACAGCTCTGGCACAATCGCACTTCGGCCCCTTGCACCAGCAAGATGTCCAGCATCTGACGCAGGTGATAGCCCTCGGCCGGGGCCTGACTGGCGATGGCGGCCCCCACCGCATCCGACAAGAGAAACAGCCTGAGGCTGGCCCCCTCTTCCTGCAGTGCCAAGCCGAGGCGCAGGGCGTTGAACAGGGACTCGCTGCCATAGGGGGCACCGCTGGCGATGATCAGTATCTGTTGGCTCATGGAAGCTCCTGATGACAAAGCCCCATTGTATATCGCCCTGATGATCCCCATCATGATGTTGCGCAAACCGTGTCGCACCACTTTCGTGCAGTCTTGACCTGCGAGGTGCCCTTGAGGTCAGATGAGCATCATTTAAAAGGTGGTGAATGAGCAGTGTGCTTGAAGTTGGATGAGCATCATTCACGGAACGACGGTGAACGAGAGGTGGAAAATGAACAAGAGGATAGCCGTGCTGGCATTGGGGTTCTGGCTGGCGGGACCTGTGGTGGCGGCCTCTGCGGTGGGGTGTGCTGCCAAGCGTGATGCCCTGGTCTCGGCTCTGAGCGAGGCTCGCGCCCATGACAACGATCGCCAGGTCGCTGGCTTGCAGGAGGCGCTCAATAATGTCGAGGCTTATTGTGACGATGGCGCTTTGCTCAAAGAGAGTGACAGCAAGCTGGCCGAGTTGAAAACCAAGGTCGACGAACGGCTCAGTGAGTTGCAGAGTGCCCGGGTGGAGGGCAAGCCGGACAAGATCGCCAAGAAGCAGACCAAGCTCGATGAGGCTCAGGCCAAATATCAGCAGGAGCAGATCCACAATGGAGCCTTGCGTGCCCTGGTCGATAGCAAGGGTAAGTGAACACTGACTGCCTCCGGGCTCCGCTGACCCCTTGCTCAGAGTAGGGGCCTCCTATGTGTATGTGGATGGCTCTATTCGGTGCGATGACAGCGTCGTGGCTGGGATGGCCGCGAGGCGGGCCAGCCATGATGGTGGCGGATAACAGTGAGGCCGGGCATTGCCCGGCCTCACTGTTTGCCCATCTCTGGCCAGTCAGCTGCGATGGAGTTTCACAAACTTCTCCATCAACTGCGCTTCGCTCTCCACCCGCTGGGGATCCCAGATGATGCAGTCGATGGGGCAGACGCTGATGCAGGTGGGCTTCTCATAGTGGCCGACGCATTCGGTGCACAAGTCTGGATTGATCTCGTAGATGGCCTCCCCCAGGCTGATGGCCTGGTTCGGACACTCGGGATCGCACATGTCACAGTTGATGCACTTGTCGGTGATGAGCAGCGCCATCTCAGGCTGCCGTATGGGGGTTGCGGCTGTCCTGACGATCGCCCAGGTTGCGCAGCAGTATCCCGTGGCTGATGTCGATCTCCTGGGGAACCGGCACATAGACGATGTGGCCGTTGCCCGGTGCGGTGTCGACCAGCTCGCCTTTGCGGTTTTGCATCTGCTCCAGATTGAAGCTGAGGTTGCCCTGGGGGGTCATCAACTCCAGGCTGTTGCCGACCAGGAACTTGTTCTTCACGTCCACTTCCACCATGTCGCCATTGCGACCGGTGATCTCGCCGACGAACTGCTGGGTGTCGGAGATGGAGTAACCATAGTCATAGTTCTGGTACTCGCTGTGGTTGTGGCGGCGCAGGAAGCCCTCGGTATAGCCACGGTGGGCCAGGTTCTCCAGGGTGCCCATCAGGGTCGGATCGAACGGACGACCGGCGACGGCATCGTCGATGGCCTTGCGATAGACCTGAGCGGTACGGGCGCAGTAGTAGAAGGACTTGGTGCGGCCTTCGATCTTCAGGGAGTGCACACCCATCCTGGTCAGGCGCTCGACGTGCTCGACGGCGCGCAAGTCCTTGGAGTTCATGATGTAGGTGCCGTGCTCGTCCTCGAACGCCGTCATGTACTCGCCGGGGCGGTTGGCCTCTTCCAGCAGTACCAGCGCATCGCTCGGCTTGCCGAGCCCCAGGGTGTTGTCCGGACGCACCGCAATGGGCTCCTGGCGATGCACTATCTGGCCCACCTCATTCTCCTTGCCTTCGTGAACCTTGTAGTCCCAGCGGCAGGAGTTGGTGCAGGTACCCTGGTTGGGGTCGCGTTTGTTGATGTAGCCAGAGAGCAGGCAGCGGCCGGAGTAGGCCATGCACAGGGCGCCGTGCACGAAGACTTCCAGCTCCATCTCCGGCACCTGCATGCGGATCTCTTCGATCTCGTCCAGGGAGAGTTCGCGGGAGAGGATGACGCGAGTCAGGCCCATTTGATGCCAGAACTTTACCGTGGCCCAGTTGACCGCATTGGCCTGCACCGACAGGTGAATGGGCATGTGGGGGAAGGCTTCGCGCATCATCATGATGAGGCCGGGGTCTGACATAATGATGGCGTCCGGTCCCATCTCGATCACCGGGCGCATGTCGCGCACGAAGGTCTTGAGCTTGGAGTTGTGGGGCTGGATGTTGGCCACCACATAGAACTGCTTGCCGAGGGCGTGGGCTTCGTTGATGCCCAGGCACAAGTTGTCGTGGTCGAACTCGTTGTTACGCACCCGCAGGCTGTAGCGCGGCTGGCCGGCATAGACGGCATCGGCGCCATAGGCGAAGGCGTAACGCATATTCTTGAGGGTCCCGGCGGGGGAGAGCAATTCTGGTCTGAACATGATTATCTCGCTGGTCTGATTGCAAATCAGGGCGACGCCACCGAGTGGCATCGCAATAAGGATGACGGCACAGCGCTGCACCCTCTGGAGGGTTAAGGCCATGACATCCCAATAAGGGTGCGAGATTGTACTCTTGCCGCTCCCCGGGCGCAATTAACCCGGGTAGGAGAAGGAGAGAGGATTGTCTTGTCGGTGTCAGTGAGCCTCGTTACTGCGGGGGGCTGACCAACAGAGTGGTGGGGCGCATGGACGGGGCTTGAGGGTGCAGGGCCAGGCTCAACCAGTGCCAATCAAGGGGAGGGCTGTCCTGTTTGAAGCGCTGCAACGGCTGGCCATCACGCACGGTCAGAAACAGGGTGCTCGACAGACCGATGCGGTTGCGATAACGCACCATGAGTTCGCCGCTGTAGCGACTGATATGGATCTGCAACTGCTCCAGGCTCAGGCCTGAGTGATAACCCTGTTCATCCCACACTTCCAGCATGATGCGCCTTCCTTGCGAATATCAGGGCTTACTATCCGGGCAGTTTACATAACGGGCAATTGTCAGATCTGACAGGGACAGAAAGCGAAAACCCGGCGCTGGGCCGGGTTTTCTTGAATGATGGTGGAGGGAGAAGGATTCGAACCTTCGAAGGCAGAGCCGTCAGATTTACAGTCTGATCCCTTTGGCCACTCGGGAACCCCTCCACAGGGGTATTAAAAGCCACTTATTTCAGGAAGATGGTGGAGGGAGAAGGATTCGAACCTTCGAAGGCAGAGCCGTCAGATTTACAGTCTGATCCCTTTGGCCACTCGGGAACCCCTCCACGGGGTATTTTCCTGATTGTACTATCTCATCACACTTGAATGGTGGAGGGAGAAGGATTCGAACCTTCGAAGGCAGAGCCGTCAGATTTACAGTCTGATCCCTTTGGCCACTCGGGAACCCCTCCTCAAGTGCGAGGCGCATACTAACAGATCCCACAGCTTTGTGAACCCCAAATTTGCAATCAATGTAGAAAAATATGCGAGTCGCTCATTTTTTGATATTGGCCGTTCAAAATTCAATCTTTTCATAGGCTTCAGAACAAAAATAACACAGCTAACCGGGCAGGAAGTCGAGGCTGTCGCCCTGTCATCTCGGCTGACGAGTCATTGTTGGTAGTGTTTTATGCTGGTTTACTCTCTTTGTTCTGTGAATGTGATGGCGGATGGGTTTGGGTGTGGACTTTGCTGCTACCTGATCTTAATCTCGCCATGTTATCTAACTGTTACATGGAACGTGATCCTATGCAGCCTCTCGATGTCGCCGTCCTGCGCGGCCAGTTTCCTGCCCTCAACCAGTTGATCGATGGCAAATCCCCACTCTTCTTCGACGGCCCTGGGGGGGCCCAGGTTCCCCATCGTGTCTTGGGGGCCATGACCGACTATCTGGGGCGCTTCAACGCCAATCTGGGGGGGACCTTCTTCTCGGGCCGGGAGACGGAGCAACAGGCGTTGCGTGCCCGCAAGGCCGCGGCGACCCTGCTCGGTGCCGACAGCTGGCAGGAGATAGTGTTTGGCGCCAACTTCACCAGCCTCACCTTCGCCTTCAGCCGTGCCCTGGCCCGTGAGTGGCAGGCGGGGGATGAGATAGTCGTCAGCGCCCTGGATCACTACTCCAATGTCTCCAGCTGGCAGCAGGCGGCCGAGGATCGCGGCGCCATCGTCCATCAGGTGCGGGTGGATACCGCCAGCGGCGGCCTCGACATGGATCATCTGCTGAGCCTGCTTGGCCCGCGTACCCGGCTGGTGGCCGTGACCGCCGCTTCCAATACCACGGGCACTCTGGTGGACATTCCCGCCATCGCCGATGCGGTACACCAGGCTGGTGCCCTGCTCTATGTGGATGCGGTGCACTTTGCGCCCCATGAGCGCATCGATGTGCAAGCCTGGGATTGCGACTTCCTCGGCTGCTCGGCCTACAAGTTCTTCGGTCCGCACTTGGGGATCCTCTATGGCAAGCATCGCCATCTGGAGCGGTTGACCCCCTACAAGGTGGAACCGGCCAAGAACGTCTCGCCCTACAAGTGGGAGACGGGCACCCAGAGCTGGGAGGCCTTGGCCGGGCTGGAGGCGACCATTGACTACCTGGCCTCCCTCTCTGGTCTGGAGGCGGAGGAGGCTTCCCTGGAAGAGCGGCTCGATCTCGCCTTTGCCAGCAGCCAGGGGCATGAACAGCAGCTCAGCGAGCAGGTATTGGCCAAGCTGGCGGAGCGTCCCTGGTTGAGCCTGCATGGTATCCATGGCGCGCAGGGGCGAACGCCCACCTTCGCCCTCACCTCGAGTCGCCACACGCCGGCCGAGATGGCGGTCTATCTGGGGGATCATCAGGTATGCAGCTGGGCGGGGCACTTCTATGCCCTGGGATTGATCGCGGCCCTGGGGGTCGGTGAGGGAGGGGTACTGCGCATCGGCTGCATGCACTACAACACTCATGCCGAAATAGACAGGCTGTTCAGTCTGCTCGATGCCATGCCGGCGGCGTAACGCGGCAGTCAGCGATGTCACGCCATCAGACCCCGCTGCCGGTTCGCCACAGCGGGGTCTCTCATTTGGCAATAATCTGGTGGATCTGATCGAGAGGGACGATATGGCGGGCTGCGCCGAGCTTGATCGCCTCCTTGGGCATGCCGAATACCACGCAGGAGGCCTCATCCTGGGCATAGGTGATGGCCCCCGCCTCCTGCATCTCCTTGAGGCCGCGGGCACCATCATCTCCCATGCCGGTCATGATGATGCCGGTGGCATTCTTGCCAGCGTATTTGGCCACTGAGCGAAACAGCACATCGACCGAGGGGCGATGGCGATTGATCAGAGGGCCATCCATGACGTCCACATGGTAGTAGGCGCCGCTGCGCTTGAGCAGCATGTGTTTGCCACCCGGCGCGATCAGGGCCAGCCCCGGGATCACCCTGTCATTGTGTCTGGCTTCACGCACTTCTATCTGGCACAGGCCATTGAGCCGTTCGGCGAAGGAAGCGGTGAACTTCTCCGGCATGTGCTGCACGATGACGATGCCGGGGCTGACCCTGGGCAAGGCGGTGAGTACCAGCTCCAGGGCCTGGGTGCCGCCGGTGGAGGTGCCCATGGCGACGATGCGCTCCGTGGTTTGTGCCAGGGCCTGGCCGCCCGCCGGTAGCCAGGCATCAACGCTGATCTTGGCGGGCACGGCCAGTGGTGCCTTGCGCAACTGTTTGACATTGGCCATGGCCGCGGCCCGTACCGCCATGGCGAGATCCTGGGCGGACTCTTGCAGAAAGTCTTTGAGGCCTATGGTCGGCTTGGTGATGATATCCACCGCACCGGCCGCCATGGCCTGCAAGGTGGTCTCGGCGCCGCGCGCGGTGAGGGAGGAGCAGATAACGACCGGGGTCGGTCGCTCGGTCATTATCTTCTGCAGGAAGGTGATGCCATCCATGCGCGGCATCTCCACGTCGAGCACTATCACGTCCGGCCAGGCCCGCTTGAGTTTTTCCAGGGCAAAGAGGGGATCCGAGGCGGTGGCGATGACACTGATATCCGGCTCACGCTCCAGCACGCTCTGCAATACCTGCCTGACCACGGCGGAGTCATCGACCAGCATGACGGTGATCTGTTTCATCTCTCTCTCCTCATTCGAATGAAGGGGCGGTCAGGGGCCGGATCCCGCGGTGGCCTCATTGACCGGTGCGGCGACGCTCATCGACCCGCTCCGGATCCCGTATCAACGGACTGTGCCTGACCCAGACATGGCCGGTATTGAGCTCGAAGACAAGCGCCCTGTGGCCTGTGCCGCCCAGATCGTGGGCGCTGACATCGAGGCCCTGAGCGCGGACCAGCGCCCAGGCGGCCGCCACATTCTGGCTGGCGATATCCGGGGCATGACGTCCCCCCAACTGGGGGAACATGTTGCCGCCGCCAAACAGCTTGACCACATATTCCCCGGGGGCTGAGCCCGCTTTGGCAACCCCTTGCAGCAAGATGGCCAGCGCCTCATCCGCATACTTGCCATTGAGCGAGTCAGGCCTCTGCCGTGCCATCTGCCTCTGGCTCAGCGGTCGATCGCGATGGCGCCGACTCGGCAGCATGAAGTGGCACATGCCGCCCCAGTGGTGGCGTGGGTGCCAGAGTGTCAGGCTGACACAGGAGCCGAGCTGGGTGCGCATCACCATAGGCTCCCGGCTAAACAGGGCCTCGCCGGGTTGCAGAGTCACCTCTCTCATGGGGCTCAGGGTTTGCGATAGATGGAAGGGGAGACCAGCTGCAGGCCAGTCTGGAGGCCATGCAGACTCTCGGCGTGGCTGATGATGAGATAGCCCCCCTGACGCAGCAGGGGAAGCAGGCGGGCGAGCACTTGCTCCTTGGTCTCCCGGTTGAAGTAGATCATCACGTTGCGGATGAAGATGAGGTCGAACTGGCCGAGATCCGGCAGCGGCTTGTTGAGGTTGACCTGGCTGAAATGCACCCTCTCCTTGAGCTTGCGGTCGATGAGGAAGGTGCCCTCTTGCTGACCTATGCCCTTGAGGCAGTATTTCATCAGGTAGGCGGTCGGTATGTTGTGGGCCCGCTCTATGGCATAGAGGCCAGCCTTGGCCTGGGCCAGAACCCGGGAGCTGATATCGGAGGCGATGATCTCCCAGGGAGCCGCGGCGCGGCGCTCTGCCAGGGTCATGGCGAGGCTGTAGGCCTCTTCCCCCGAGGAGCTGGCCGCGCTCCAGATCCGCAGCGCACGCTCCCGCGGGAAGTGGGGCACTATCTGCTCGCTCAGGAATTCGAAATGTTTGGGTTCGCGAAAGAAGTAGGTCTCATTGGTGGTCAGCAAGTCCAGGGCCAGTTGCAGCTCCAGCTTGGCCGAATCGCCCATGATGAGGTGAAAGTAATCCCCAAAACTCGGCAACTGGTAGTGGGAGAGCCGTTTGGCCAGCCGACTGCTGACCAGTGTCTTCTTGGCAGGGGAGAGATCGATGCCGGTGGCTTGATGCAGCCAGCGCTGAAATTGGCTGAATTCCTGATCGCTCAGGGCGGCATGTTCCAGCAAGTTCGCCTTCCTTGTGTGGTGTATCCGGTCGCTGACCGGAGCGAGCGGGAAGCCTTGGCTCCCCGCCCTCCTGGCTCAACGGCGCATCAGAAGCGCACAAAATCACCGTCGCTCTGACTTTTGCCATGAGCGACCGAGATCTCCTGCGGCGATCCCTCCTGATTGAGGAAGCGGCCGCGGCTGTTTCCTCGTGGGGTCGCCACCTTGAGTTCGGTCACCGTCCTGTGCTGCGCCAGGGTGAAGAACCCCATGGATTGTTGCAGCTGTTCGGCCTGGCCGCTCATCTCCTCCGCGGTGGCGGCCAGCTCCTCACTGCTGGACGCGTTCTGCTGGGTCACCTGGCTGAGCTGGCTCATGGCCTTGTTGATCTGGCTGACCCCGGTGGATTGTTCCGCTGAGGCGGCACTGATCTCCTGCACCAGATCCGAGGTTCGGTTGATGGAGGGCACGATTTGATCGAGCAACTCACCCGCGCGCTCTGCCATGTCGACACTGCTGGAGGCCAGCTCGCCAATCTCCTGGGCCGCTACCTGGCTGCGTTCTGCCAGCTTGCGTACCTCGGCCGCCACCACGGCAAACCCCTTGCCATGATCGCCAGCCCGGGCTGCTTCTATGGCCGCGTTGAGTGCCAGCAGGTTCGTCTGGTAGGCGATGTCATCGATGATGCTGATGCGTTTGGCTATCTGCTTCATGGCATCCACCGTCTGCTTGACCGCGCCGCCCCCTTCTATCGCCTCCTTGGCGGCCTTGCTTGCCATGCCATCGGTGACCTGGGCGTTCTCGGTATTCTGGTTGATGCTGGCGCTCATCTGCTCGATGGAGGCGCTGGTCTCCTCCATGCTCGAGGCCTGTTCACTGCTCGATTGGCTGATGCTCTGGGCGGTGGCGCTGACCTGTTCCGAGGCACTGGACAGGTTGTCCGAGGCGCTGCGCACCTCTGTGACTATGGTGGTGAGGGCCGTGATGGTCTGGTTCAGGGCATCCTTGGTGGTGCCAAAGACCCCGGGGTAGTTCGCCTCGACCTTTTGGGTCAGATCCCCTTCGGCCAGGGCCTGAACCACCCGGATCACGTCCTTGAGGCTGGTGTCGATGACCTCGGCAATCTTGTTAATGCCTTCCCCCAAGTTCTTGAAGAAGCCAGCCTTGTCACCGAGGGCCATGCGTTTGCTCAGCTCGCCATCGATGACGGCTTGCACAATGTCGGATACCTCCCGTTCGACGGCGACCTCCTTGGTGCGGTCGTCCCACTCCACCACTGAACCGAGTCGCTCGCCCGCATCGCTGAACACAGGGTTGGCGACCAGGGAGAAGGTGCGCCCGCCGAGCTGGATCTGGGTGCGATAGGTGTTGGCCAACTTGGCCAGCATGCCGCGTTGGTGGCTGGGGTTCTTGTGGAAGGTATCTATGTTGCTGCCCATCAGCTGGCTGGTGTTGAAGTGGGGCAGCTCTGTCTTGATATCGCGCTCGGCCTCGGCCAGCATGACCTTGACCGACTCGTTCATGTAGATGATGTCGAGGTCGTTGTCGGCGATCATGACGTTGGTGGTGGCGCAGTCCAGCGCCTTCTTGACCCTCATGCTCTCGTCGGATGCCTGCTTGGCCGCGGCGTTGGCGGCCTTGACCTCCAACTCGATGGCGACCTCCTTGGTGCGATCGTTCCACTCAACCACGGTGCCGAGCCGTTCACCACTATCGCTGAACACAGGGTTGGCGACCAGGGCGAAGGTGCGCCCGCCGAGCAGTATCTGAGCGCGGTGAGTACTGGCGAGTTTGGCCAGCATGGTGCGCTGGTGGCTCGGGTTCTTGTGGAAGATGTCGATGTTTTTACCCATCAACTGACTGGCGTTGAAGTGGGGCAGATCGGTCTTGATGTCCGGCTCGGCGTCGAGCAGCATGGTGCCGACCGCTTCGTTCATATAGATGATGTCGAGGTTGTTGTCGGCGATCATCACGTTGGTGGTGGCGCAGTCCAGCGCCTTCTTCACCCTCAGGCTCTCCTCGGATGCCAGCTTGGCGGCGGTGTTGGCGGCCTTGATCTCGTTCTCGATGGTGACCTCTTTGGTGAGATCGTTCCACTCCACTACTGTGCCGAGCCGATCGCCTTCATTGTTGACGACGGGACTGGCGATGAGGGAGAAGATGCGACCACCCAGGGCTATCTGGGTGCGGTAGGTTTTGTCGAGCTTGGCCAGCATGGCCCGCTGGTGGGAAGGATTCTTGTGAAAGCTGTCGATGTTCTTGCCCATCAGCTGCTTGACATCAAAGGCGGCCAGCTCCTTCTTGATGTCGCTTTCGGCCAGGCTGAGCATCTCCTTGATCGCCTCGTTCATGTAGATGATGTTGAGGTCTGTGTCGGCGATCATCAGGTTGGTCGTGGCACCGTCGAGGGCCTTGCGCACCCGGAAGTTTTCGGTATGAAGCTGTTGACTGGTCTGGGCCTCGGCCAGGTTGTTGCGCACCGTCTGGCCGAGGCGATCGAGCAGAAGATTGAACTCCTGGCAGAGCTCCAGCAAGGGGCCCCCGAGCCCGGTGAGGGGCAAGGGCTGCTCGAACTGGCCACTGGCTGCGGCCAGGTTGATGGCCCTGGCATCGCCCAGGGTCTGGGTTAACTGGGACAACAGCTGGGGGTGATCGTCGTTGTTGCCAAACAGCTTGCCGAAAAATGATTGAGTCATGAGCCTTATCCTTGTGCTGACACTCAGGTGATAGAAGTCGGGTACCTTACTATTGGGTCACTGCCATGGCCGCGTCCGGGCGATGG
The DNA here is from genome assembly GCF_000820045.1 of Aeromonas rivuli. Classification (GTDB taxonomy): domain Bacteria; phylum Pseudomonadota; class Gammaproteobacteria; order Enterobacterales; family Aeromonadaceae; genus Aeromonas; species Aeromonas rivuli. The sequence goes on from NZ_CDBJ01000042.1 coordinate 67,650, forward strand.
GATAGATCGTGAAGTTGCGCCATCTCGTCGATGGAGAGCACCTTTTGGGTGTTGAGCAAGATGACGAATCTGCCATTGACCTTGCCCATGCCGCTGATGAAGTCGGCGCGGATCTTGGCGCCGAAGCTGGGGGGCGGCTCTATCTCGTTGCGCGGTATGGTGAGCACCTCGGAGACGGCATCTACCACCACCCCAATGTCCTGGGTCTCCCCCTGATGTTCTCCCTCCTGGCTCAAGACCTCTATGATGACGATGCAACTACGGCGGGTGATGGTCGAGGCGATATTGCCGAAGCGGGCATTGAGATCGACCACGGACACGACGGCGCCGCGCAGGTTGATGACACCACGAATAAAGTCAGGCATCAGGGGGATGGGGGTGATGTTGCCGTATTCGAGGATCTCCTTGACCCCGAGTATGTTGATGGCAAACATCTCGCCGTTGATGACGAAGGTGAGGTACTGGGCATCTCCCTGGGCCACGGAGGGCAGCAGGGGAGAGGCAAGAGTCAGTGCGGTGGATGGATTCATGGGGTCTCCGGTCAGAAACGAATGAAGTCGGCGTCATCCACCGGGCTCTTGTGACCCGTGGGTGCGCTCTGGGGTGGGGTCAGAAAGTGGCCTCGGGGTTGGGCGGTTTTGACTCTGATTTGACTGGCACCCACGCTGCGGGCGGGGGCGTTTGCCAGGGTGAAGAAGTCCATGGTCTGTTGCAGATCCCCGGCTTGGCTACTCATCTCTTCGGCCGTGGCGGCCAGCTCCTCGCTGCTGGCCGCGTTCTGCTGGGTTACCTGATTGAGCTGGTTCATCGCCTGGCTTATCTGGGTCACTGCGCCCGCCTGTTCGCCGGAGGCGGCACTGATCTCCTGCACCAGATCCGAGGTCTTGCGAATGGAGGGGACTATCCGTACCAGCAGCTCGCCAGCCAGCTCGGCCTGTTCCACACTGCTGCTCGACAGCTCGCTAATTTCCTGAGCGGCGACCTGGCTGCGTTCGGCCAGCTTGCGCACCTCGGCAGCCACCACGGCAAAACCTTTACCATGTTCGCCCGCTCTGGCTGCTTCGATGGCCGCGTTGAGGGCCAACAGATTCGTCTGGTAGGCGATGTCATCTATGATGCTCACCTTGCGCGCTATCTGCTGCATGGCGGTCACGGTTTGTTGCACAGAGGCACCGCCTTCTCCCGCCTCCCGGGCCGCCTGGCCGGCCATGGCATCCGTCTGGCGAGCGTTGTCCGTGTTCTGGTTGATGCTGGCACTCATCTGCTCGACGGCCGCGCTGGTTTGCTCGACGCTGGCCGCCTGCTCGCTGGTGGCCTGACTCAGGGATTGGGCAGTGACACTGACCTGATTGGAGGCATTGCTCAGGTTGTCGGTGGCGCTGCGTACCTCGTCGATGATGTTGGTGAGGGCTGTGATGGTGTCGTTGAGACCATCCTTGGTGCGACCGAACACTCCCGGATAGGGCTGTTCTATGCGCTGGGTCAGGTCTCCCTTGGCCAAGGCAGTGGCGATGCGCATCACATCTCCCAGGCTGGTATCCGTCACCTCGGAGAGGCGATTGAGCAGCTCGCTCAGTCGCTTCACATACCCCTGACGCTGTTCCAGGCTGATACGGTAGCTGAAGTCACCCTGCTCCACGGCGGCGCTCACCTGCTGCTCTATGTCGTTGATGAGGGCCCCCAGCTTGTCGACCATGTATTGCATGGCCTCAAGCAGCTGCCCCGCCTCGTCGCGGGAGTGGATCTCCAGCTTGACGTCAAGATCCCCCTCGGCCAACTGGCGGGCGGCTTTGAGTGCCTGATTGATGGGGCCTGTGATGCTGCGAATGAGGCGCAGGCCAAACCAGATGGCCACCATCAGCCCCAGGACTATGCCCACTACCACAGTGGGCAGCAGGCTGTGATAAGCGGATTGAGCCCGTTCAAATTCGGCCTTGGCAACCTCGAGCTGCAGGTTGACCAGCTCGGTTACCTTGCTGCTGATGGGATCTATGGTCCCATAGAGGCGGCCATCGAACTCATCCAGTGTCCCCGTTACCAGGCCATGCTGGGTCGCCAGGCGGTGGGTGAGCAAATTGAGATCCCGGTTTGCCGCCTCGAACAGGTTGATGGCCTGGGCCGATAGCCGCTGTTCATCCTCGGTGAGACGGGTTGCCTGATAGGTTTGCCATACCTGTTCAATCTGCTGCTGGGCATCGTTAAGCTCCTTGAGTGCCACCTCGGCGCTGATGAGGCCCGCATTTGCCTTGTTGACGTTATCGATGATGGCGACGGCGTACAGATCCGATATCTCCTTGAGCTGCTTGAGGGGCACGACCCTGTCCTGATAGACCCGCAGCAGGCCCTGATTGCCGTGGTGCATGCCGTACAGGCCCAGGCTGCTCAGCAGCAATAGCAACGCGCAGAGCGCGCCGAGCAGCAGAAAGAGGCGGGTCTTGATGGTGGCATCCTTGAACATGGCTTGCTCCTATTCAGTTGATACTCGATGGGGACGGAACATGCCCCGCGCCCAGGTGGCCCAGCTGATGCAACTCCCGCTGGATGGCCGACTGCATCAAGGCGGGGATATCCAGGATCAGGGCGATGTCGCCCCCTCCGAGGATGGAGGAGCCGCTGATGCCGCGCAGATGGTTGAACAGTTTGCCGAGGGGCTTGATGACGGTTTGCAGCTCCCCCAGCAGTTCGTCCACCACCAGTCCGGATTTTTGACCGCCATGGCTCACTACCACTATGTTTTCCCGTCGTCCCGGCTGGCTCTGGATGTCGAAATGCTGTTGCAGACGAACGAAGGGCAGCACCTCGCCGCGCAGGTTGATGTAGTCGCGTCCCAGGGTGTCTTGCAGTGCATCCTCGGTCAGCTCGACACACTCGATGACCATGTCCAGGGGGATGACGTAGTGAGCGCTGCCAACCCGCACCAGGAAGCCGTCTATGATGGCCAGAGTCAGGGGCAGGCGGATCCGGACCAGGGTGCCCTTGCCGGCTTCGCTATGCAGCTCGACGCTGCCACGCAGCGCCTGAATGTTGCGTTTGACCACATCCATGCCGACCCCGCGCCCGGATAAATTGGTGACGGCCTCGGCGGTGGAAAACCCCGGCTCGAAGATGAGCTGGTAGATATCCTGTTCGCTGAGTTGTTGCCCCGGGACAATGATGTCGCGTTCCAGGGCTTTCTTGAGGATCCGCTCCTTGTCGAGCCCGGCGCCATCGTCCTGGATCTCGAGGACTATGCTGCCGGAGTCATGAAAGGCGTTGAGGGTGAGGATGCCCTGGTTCGGCTTGCCAGCCTGCTGACGGCGCTCGGCCGATTCGATGCCGTGATCCATGGCATTGCGCACCAGGTGCATCAAGGGATCGCCAATCTTCTCCACCACCGACTTGTCGAGTTCGGTATCGGCCCCCGAGATGCGCAGGGTGATCTCCTTGCCAAGCTCCTGGCTCACGTCCCGTACCACCCGCTGGAAACGGTTGAAGGTCTCGCCTATGGGCACCATGCGCAGGTGCAGGGCGCCGTCGCGGATCTCCTCGACCAGCATGGCGATGACAGAGGTCGCCTCCAGCAGCTGGCTGTCGCGGGAACGCTGGGCCAGCAAATTGGCACCCGAGCTTGCCACCACCAACTCGCCGACCAGGTTGATGAGGTCATCCAGTTTGTCGGCGTGTACCCGCACGAAGCGCTGTTCCTTGTTCTTCTGCTCCTTGCTCTGGCTCTGTTTCTTGAGGGCGGCATCGACCACCACCTCGTCCACGGCGCCCTGGGAGATGAGTATCTCGCCGAGTCGGGCATGGGGGGCCTGCCCAGGATGATCCTGCAGACGCAGGGCCGCCTCCAGTTCGACCTGGGTGAGGGCCCCTGTCTTGACCAGCAACTGGCCCAGCATCTCGTTGTCTTCCGGCAGTGCCTCGATCAGCGCCAGGTACTCTTCCAGCTTGCTGTGGGGAGGCAGTATCAGGATCTGGCAGTCGTCGCGCACGAATTCGAACACCTCACTGATGCTATCCTTGCTGGCGGTGGAGTCGAAGTCGATTTCGTAACCGAGGTAGCAGTTCTCGGGGTCGAACCCTTGCCAGTCGGGCAGGGCCATGGTGATGGTCTCTATCGCGACTATTTCCCCCAGGGTGGCGAGGTAGCGCAGAAACGAGGTGGGCTCCATGCCGTGTCTGAACACCTCTTGTCCAAAACGCAGGGAGATATGCCACAGCCCGGTCATGGCCAGCGGACCCTGGTCTTGCCGCTCGACGGGGCTGGGTTGGCTCCTGGGGAGCATTGCCAGGGGGGCTATATCATCCTGCTGATAGATTTGCAGGCGCTCACGCAGCGCCCCATCCTGGGCAAGCTCGGCCGGCCCAGGAGCATCCCCCTGTTCGACCACGATATTGACCAGCAGATTGATGTGATCGCAGCTCTCCAGCAGCAGCTTGATCAGCTCGGCAGAGATGGCGAGCCGGTGATTGCGCACCTGATCGAGTATGTCCTCGACGATGTGGGTAAAGCCTATGATGGGGGCCAGCCCGAACAGGCCAGCCGAGCCCTTGATGGTGTGGGCGGCCCGGAATACGGCACCGATCAGTTCGTCATCATCCGGGGTCGACTCCAGGCGCAGCAGGGAAGATTCCATCTCTTCCAGCAACTCCCGTGCCTCGACAAGGTAGGTTTGTAGCGCCTGATCCAGATCCATGCTCGGGCTCCTTGTCGGTCTAGTCGTTGAGGGTGTAGCGCAGCAGAGTGGGATCGCCGAAGAAGCCGGAGAGGTTGCACAGCTCTATGGCATCGAGCACGGCCTGACTGTGAAACAGCAGATGCAGGCTACGCCCCTTGGCGTGGGACGTTTGCTTGGCGGCGATCAGCAACTGCAGGCCGGCGCTGTCTATTTCGCTGACACCGGACAGATCCATCTCAATCTCTTGCGGCTGCTCCAGCCATTCGCTCATCTGTTCCTTGAGTTCGCGGGCATGGTAGATGGTCATTTCTCCCTCCAGTTTCATGGCGATCTTGTCTGACACTCGTTCGGCATGTAGCGGCATAGGCACCTCTGACTAAGGCATGATGAGTTTGGCGACGGCGGCCAACATCTGTTCCGGTTGGAACGGCTTGACGACCCAGGCCTTGGCCCCGGCTGCCTGCCCTTCCTGCTTCTTGCTGTCCTGGGATTCGGTGGTCAGCATGATGATGGGAGTGAACTTGTAGCTGGGCAGCTTCTTGGCCTCCTTGACGAAGCTGATCCCGTCCATATTCGGCATATTGACGTCACTGATGATGAGGTTGATCTTCTTGCCATCGAGTTTGCGCAAGGCATCCCGACCATCGCAGGCATCGATGACATCGTAGCCAGCGGTTTTGAGAGTCATGCCGACAACCTGACGAATGGTGGCCGAGTCATCCACGATCAAGATGGTTTTTCCCATGCTTAGCTCCTAAAAAAAGGTGATGTCAGTGTCTGTTTTCTGTGCGGCGGCGTGCTTGCCATGGTGGATATTGCGCTGTTCGTCGGTGGCATAGGAGAGCTCCATGTCCGACAGCCAGCGCTCGGCATCGATGGCGAGCCGTTCATGGGCTGGAGCCTGTTTCGCCGCAATGAGGTGGTCAGACAGGCTCTCCATGTTCTGGCGAACATGGCTGAGGATCTGGCTGACCCTGTCCTGGAACTGGAGAGAGACGATGACGTCAGATATCTCGGCATGGATGCCGCTGCTCTCGTGTTGCAAGAGGGCCGCAGACTCGGCCAGGCTGGCGGTGGCACTGCGAAAGCGGGTCAACACTTGCTCTATGGATTGCTCCGAGTTAGCAACGGACTCGTGATCCTTGGTTGCCGCCAACTCGGCTATCTGGAGCACCTGACCAATGCCGGTGTTGATGGTATCGACCTTGCCGGACATCTTCTTGGCCGTCTCACTCGACAAGTGCGACAGGGTGCGGACCTCGCCGGCAACCACGGCGAAGCCGCGACCCGCCTCGCCAGCCCGGGCCGCTTCGATGGCCGCATTGAGGGCGAGCAGATTGGTTTGGGACGCTATCTTGGCCACATCCAGGGCCATGGCATTGAGCTCCTGGGTATAGGCGGTGAGCCCCTTGATCTCCGCCAGCATGGCGTCCCTGTTCTGCTGGGCCCTGTGCATGCTGGCCAGCACGGCATTGAGCTGTTGCTGACTCTCGGTCAGCACGGCGGCCATGCCTTGCGAGTTTTCACCGGCCAGGTCCCCGGCTGCGTGATGGGACGCGGCGACCGCCTCTTCGAGCTTGGTGGAGATGCCGACGAAGCGTTCGGTGAGGCTGATCATGGCTCCCTCACTCTGCTGGCGGGAGTTCTCGATCTGCTTGGTCCAAATGGGGACGGCCTGTTCGCAGACCTGCTCCAGTCCAGCCAGGGCAGGCGCCACCGCAGGTTGCAGGTTCTCAGGGGCAGGTTGCTGTGCGCTGGTCTGGTGGCGACTGAGCCAGATGCCAGGGATCAGAGCCAATGCCAGGTTGAGGGCCAGATAGGGATAAGGTATCCCCTGGGCCTGGATACAGAGCAGGATCCCGTTGATCACTGCCATGGTGAGCAGCCAGAAGAGGGGCGCCCGACCGGGGAAGATAGCGTTTTGTTTTGCCATACGTGAGCTCATCCGTGAACACGAGGGGAGCAACCGGTACTTATTTAAGGGCTGGGAAGCACAAGCAAAGGCCATTAATAATCGATTGCTCAGTAATGGTAGCTCAAAAAGAAAAAAGGCAAGGGATCAGCAAGATAAAGTGTGGAGAGGGGATGAACCGGGGGAGGGGTGAGGCAGAGGATGGCACTGGGCCATCCTCTTATGGAACTTATCTTCGTGAAGGAGCGCTTGCAGAAAACCCGCGACTGACGCTCGCAGAGTAGGGCCTCGCTACGACGCGGATCCTTCCGGGCGAGCGGCCTGCTGGCAACCCGCGACGGCATGGGCAATGAGTTCAAGGCCCGTCTGCTCGCAAGGGGGGAGCTCGGCATCACAGTGGCGAAGTGGGGTGACCCTGTCCCCCCACTTGATGAGGGCGGCCCCCCAGGTCAGGCCTGCGCCGAAGGCGGCGGTGAGCAGCCAGCTGTTGGGGGCGACTCGGCCCTGCTCCAGTGCCTCGCACAGGGCGATAGGGACTGTGGCAGCGGAGGTGTTGCCATAGTTTTCGATGTTGATCATCACCTTGTCCATGGGGGCATTCATGCGCTTGGCGAGGGTCTCTATGATGCGGATATTGGCCTGATGGGGCACCATGAGGTCGACCTGCTCCGGGCTGATATTGGCCTGGGCCAACACGGCGCCGATCGCCTCACCCATGCCACGTACCGCGCGTTTGAAGATCTCCTGACCTTCGAAGTTGAAGGTGAACAGGCCATCAATATCGGCGAAACGGATGCGATCAGTGCCAAAGTTCGGGATGTGCAGGATCTCGCGCGCCTCGCCGTCACACCCCAGCTTGTTGGCGATGAGCCCCGCTTGCTGGGGGCTTGCCTCGACCACCACGGCCCCGGCGCCATCACCAAACAAGACGGCAGTGTCCCGCTTGGCCCAGTCCAGCAGTGTGGTCAGGCGTTCGGCGCCTATCACCAGCACCTTCTTCATCATGCCGGTCTGCACCAGGGCGGTGGCCACCGAGAGGGCATAGACAAATCCCGTACAGGCGGCATTGAGGTCGAATACGGCGGCATTGTGCGCTCCCAGCGCTTGCTGCACCGCTGAGGCACCGTTCGGTACCAGCGTCCCCGGGGTGGCGGTCGCGAGTATGATGCCATCGAGTTGGTCGGCATCGAGACCGGCACAGGCCAGGGCGCGACGAGCGGCCAGGGTGGCGAGGGCAGATGTGCTGACATGGGAGACTCGGCGGGCCTTGATGCCGGTGCGGGAGTGGATCCACTCATCCGATGTTGCCATGATGGTGCAGAGATCGTCATTGCTCAGCACTGCGGGGGGCAGGCATTTTCCCCAACCTGTGATATTGGCGTAATTCATGGTGTGACCACTTGTCTGAGGGCCCTCAATCGGGCGAAGCATGAGGCGAAAAGTGGCGCAATTATGGCGTAATGGCCGGGATCTGTCATCCAGTGGTCATACCGGGGGGGCATGGGGATGAGGAGCTGCGTCGGGTTGGATTACCGGTTGCAAACTGTTGCAGGTGCTTGAGGTCGTTGGCTATTTCGGCTCGGGTTAGGGAATGACGCCGCCCTGGATTAAGATGGACTTGGCCGACAAGGAGTGCGCGCGTGACATCAAGTATGAACCCCAATCTGAACCTGCTTCCCACCCTGAAAGTGCTGCTGGCAACCCGCAATCTCAGCCGGGCGGCGGAGCTTTTGCATCTGAGCCAACCGGCTATCAGCAAGCAGCTGAGCCAGCTTCGGGAGGAGTTTGGCGATGCGTTGCTGGTTCGGGAGGGACAACGCTGGCTGTTGACGCCAAGGGCCGAGGCCCTTGCCGTGGTGCTGGGAGAGTCGCTGGCCGGGATCGAGCGGCTCTATACATCCCCCATCTTTGCCCCCGTCGACTGCGAGCGGGTGTTCAAGCTGGCCTCCTCGGACTACGTGGCTCAGTACATATTGCCGGATATTTGTGCCGAACTGGCCCGACAGGCGCCGGGAGCGGCGCTGGAGTACAACCTGTGGGACAAGCGTCAGTTACCCGAATTGTGGCAATCCGACCTGGATCTCGTGTCCACCATCACGGATCTGGTACCGGATCAGATCCGGGGTCTGCATCAGGGAGAGGACCAGCTGGCGGTGCTGATGGGACGCCATCACCCCCTCGCCGGGCGAGCGCTCAGCCTGGAAGATTACCTGGCCTGGCCCCACTTGCAGGTGAGTGGCGGCGGCGATAAAGACAGCCCGGTGGAGCAAGTACTGGCCCCGCAGGGGTTGACTCGGCGTTGGTTCGCCCGGGTCCCTTTTTTCCAGGCTGCCCTCGAGGTCTTGCTGCGCACCGATTGCCTGATGACGACTCCGGCACATATCGCCTGGCAGTTGAGCCAGCGCCATCAGCTCTGTTTTGTCTCACTGCCATTTCAGACAAGTTTCCAGCAGTACCACCTGATGTGGCACCAGCGTCACCATCAGGATCCGGCACATCGCTGGTTTCGCGAACTCGCTTTTCCTTTTCTGAAGGAGCATCTGCAGCGCACCATGAGGGCCAGCCGGGCCTGATCTTGGCGCCCGGCGCATCCGCCAGTTGCGGCTACCGCCCATGCATCGGGTGCTGAACTGGTGCGACCCGATCCGCTATAGCCATGGGTTATGGATTCTATTCATAACTTTCACTACTGGCATGGTGGGTATGGCGCTACCTTGACCAGCACTATGGGTTTTCGGAGTCACTGATATGGAATTGACAAGCTGGTTGGCCCTCGCTGCCATCTGCGTGATGGGCGCCATCAGCCCGGGGCCCAGTCTGGCATTGATCATCCGCAATACGGTACAGGGTGGGCAGCGGCACGGGGTGGCGACCGCGCTCGGCCATGGTCTGGGGGTCGGGATCTATGCGCTGATCACCGCCCTCGGCCTCGCCATCCTGATCACTCAGACCCCGCTGCTGTTTGATCTCATCCGCTATGGCGGCGCCGTCTTCCTCGCCTGGCTCGGCATCAAGGCGCTGCTTGCCAAACCCCAGGCCACTGGCGTCGAAGCGGGTGAGCATCAGAGCCGGGGCCGTCAGGGGGCCTTCGAAGGGTTCATGGTTGCCTTCCTCAACCCCCAGCTTGCCATCTTCTTCCTGGCGTTGTTCAGCCAGTTCGTCCACGCCGATACCGGTTGGCGGGAGGGGAGCATCATGATGCTGACCGCCGGTGGCATAGACGCGCTCTGGTATGTGCTGGTGGCCCTGCTGCTCTCCCGTGGCCCCGTGCTGGCCTGGCTCAAGGCCAAATCCTCCGTCATCGACAAACTGAGTGGCCTGGTGCTGCTGGGACTGGCGCTGAAAGTGGTGCTCTGATCCTCTGTTGAGGCTCATACCCAATGAAGCAGTTTTATCGCCCAGCCTGATGCATACAAGCCAAGACCGAACACCCCATGGGCGATGAGACTCTGGATCCGGGCAGAGGTCGGGTGCGTTGTGCGGGAGGCGGCGATGCCGGCGCCCATGCCCGGCTGCATGAGCAGGAAGGGCGCCACGACGGTACCAATGCCAATGATCAGTGCCGGGCCCAGAGTGGGAGCCTGATTCCAGGATCCCCCCCAGATGCCAATCAGCAGTGCGGCGAAGGCGATACCTGTCAGGTAATGGGCCATCCATCGGCGACAGCTCGGCACGGGGTCATCTGTCACTGACGATCTCCCTGGCTCCTGCCTGTGCAACGAGGTCGGAGCCAGGGGGATGATGCTTCAATGCGTTAACTATCTATCCCCTCCAGCTTGAGCAGCGCCCGCTTGATCGCCAATCCCCCCGCATAGCCGGTCAGGCTGCCATTTTGGCCTATCACCCTATGGCAGGGCACTATGATGGAGAGCGGATTGCGGCCGTTGGCGGCGCCCACGGCGCGTACCGCCTTGGGCCTGTTGATGCGGCGCGCTATCTCCCCATAGCTGCAAGTCTCGCCATAGGGAATGTCGCGCAGCGCCAGCCACACCGCTTGCTGGAACTCGGTTCCTTTGGCCGCGAGTGGCAGGGTGAACTCTTGGCGCTCCCCGGTAAAATACTCGCGAAACTCCGCCAGATAGGGGGCGAGGGCTGCGGCATCTTGCTGCCACTCATCCTGGATGGCCAGGGGGCGTTCACCTTCCAGAAAATCCACATGACACAGACCCTGCGCATTGATGGCAATGAGCAAAGGACCGCAGTCGGTGGTCAGCAGGTCGTAACGGATCATGATGTTGTCTCCGGGTTGTCAGGGGTTGCGGCGGTCGGGGCGCGCTTGGGCCGTTTCGGCCTGGGGCCACTCTCGATGCCAAGCAGTTCAGGGGCAACGCTCATGGCGTGCCATAACCAGCTGGCGGCGTAAGCGCGCCAGGGGTGCCAGGGGTGACTGCGCGTCTCCATCTCGGGAACCGGCAGCTTTTGTCCGGCGCCGAGCGCCTTTTGCAACACGAGATCCGAGGCCGGAAACGCATCCGTATCGCGACCGGTGCGCAGGCGCCAGTAAGCAATCGTCCAGGGGCCTATCCCGGGAAGGGCGAGTAACGCCTCATCACAATCCCCCTCCAGCACCAACGCGCCGCTCACCATGGCGGCGGCGACCCCTTGCAGCGTGCGAATGCGGCTGCCGGGCATGCCGATGCCATCGAGATCCAGTGCGCACAACTGTGCCGGGGTCGGCAGCGCCGCCTCGCCAAATTGTGCCTCGGTGCGAGCCACCAGCCGCCCCATGATGGTAATGGCCCCCTTGACCGATACCTGCTGGCCGACGATGGCGCGCAGCAGCACCTCATAATCACTCCAGCCCGCGGGCAGTCGCACGCCAGGGCTGTGCGCCGCGAGGCTTGCCAACAGCGGATCCCGGGTCAGATGTGCGCTTATCTGCCCCAAATCTGCATCCAGATCCCACATGCGCCGCACCCTGTGCAAGATGTCCGGCAGGGCGCGCAGCGCCACACCGCTCAGCGTCACGTTCAGGCTGTGGCCCAGGCCCGGCTCGACGCGGATCCACCCCTCACTGCCCTGAACCCGGTGGCGTCGCTCGTAAAAATCCGCTCCGGCTCGCTCCAGCCCCGGGATGGCGCGTAGCCGATAAAATGCCAGCATGGCGTGCACATCATAAGGGGGCCGGTAGGCAAGGCGCAGCGTCAAGGTCGTCTCCTCCTTGAGCTCGGGAAGGGATGGGTGAGAGGAGGCGGCCCGCTGGGTGCGCGGCGCCATACCATAGGCGTGTTGCCAGGCATCATTGAAGCGGCGAATGCTCGTGAAACCGGCCGCGTAGGCTATCTCGGTGATCGGCAGGCGGGTATCGGCGAGCAGGCGCTTCGCGAGCAGCAGACGCCGTGTCTGCTCTATCTGCATCGGCGCGGCGCCGAGATGCTGTTCGAACTGGCGGCGCAGCGTGCGCTCGGTGACGCCGAGCGCGCGAGCGAGTTGCGCCAGGGATTGTTCGGCGAGCATGCCACTATCTATTGCCCTGAGCGCGCGAGTCAGTACCTCAGGCAGCACCTGCTGTAGGCCGGGGGCAAGCTCGGGGCGACAGCGCAGACAGGGTCTTAGCCCGAACTGCTCCGCATTCGCGGCGCTCTGGAAATAACGCACGTTGCGCTCAAGCGGCGCGCGCGCCGGGCAGATGGGACGGCAATAGATGCCGGTCGACAGCACGCCGGTGAAGAAGTGGCCATCGAAACGCGCATCGTGCGCCAACCGCGCCTCCAGACACTCGGCACGACTCAAGCCGATGCGGGCCTGCTCGTGCGCCTCGGCATGATCCGTGCCCGGTGCGACCCCCTCGCTCACCACATGGGCGGTGGTGCTGGCGGAAACGGCACGCTTCGCGGGATCTGAACTGGCCATGACGCGGCTCCTGTGACTTTGCGGCAGCACGAATATTGCCTTGGGAATAGGGTGGCGAGGGTGGGGGATGGCCCCATCACTCGCGTTTGCTAGAGGCAGAGTAAGCGGGGTCGTGGGCGGATACTAGCCAGGATCGGACAGCAATATAAAAAAACAGACGCCCGGGGGCGTCTGTGTTGGCTGGGCCTGGCTCAAGGTGGTTGGGCGTGCACATCAGCGCAGGTAGCGTTGCTCGAGGTGTTTACGCAGCCATTGCGGGTTCAGCGCCTCGCCCGTTGCCCTGGCGATCAGCTCGTCCGTGTCGAACGCGCTGCCGTGTTGCCACAGGTTTTGCTGCAACCAGCCGAACACCTCGGCGAGTCGCCCCTGGGCAACCAGGTTGCCCAGGGTTTCACCGAGGTTGCGCTCCAGCGCGAAGCGCAGCTGCGCCGCGTACATGGCGCCGAGCGTGTAGCTCGGGAAGTATCCGAATGAGCCATCAGTCCAGTGGATGTCCTGCATGCAACCATTCTGGTAATTGTCCTTGGTCGACAGGCCGAGCCACTGCTGCATCTTCATATCCCACAACGCGGGGATGTCTGCGACCTCGATGCGACCCTCGATGAGATCGCGCTCCAGCTCGTAGCGCAGTATGACGTGCGCCGGGTAGGTCACTTCGTCCGCATCGACACGGATGAGGCCGGGTTCGACCCGCTGGTACAGTTTTTCGAGATTCGCGGGGGCGAGGGCGGCCTGAGTGCCGAAATGGTGCTGGATGCGGGGGGCGATCAGATTCAAGAACGCGGGGTCATGGCCGAGCTGCATCTCGCAAAACAGGCTCTGGCTCTCGTGGATACCCATGGATCGCGCCTCGGCGACCGGCTGACCGAGCAGATTGCGTGGCAGACCCTGCTCATAACGGGCGTGGCCCGTCTCGTGCACTATGCCCATCAGGCTGGAGACGAACTCCTGCTCGTTGTAGCGGGTCGTGATCCGCACATCCGTCGGCACGCCGCCGCAGAACGGGTGGCTGCTGACGTCGAGGCGGCCGTGGGCGAAATCGAAGCCGAGCAGTGCCATCACCTCCTTGCCAAGTGCCTGCTGGGTGGCGATGGGGAAGGGGCCTTGCGGGGCAAGCAGCTCGTCACTCTGCTGTCGTGCGCTCACCGTCTGGATGAGGTTCGGCAGCCAGGCGCTGAGATCGCCGAAGATGCCATCGAGTCGTGCGCTCGTCATGCCCGGCTCATAGAGCGCCAGCATGGCGTCATAGGGACGGATATCAAGCGCCTCGGCGCGCAAGGAGGCCACTTCCCGCGACAGGGTCACCACCTCCTTGAGGTTGGGAGCAAAACCGGCCCAGTCGTTCTGCTTGCGCTGGCTGCGCCAGGCGTGTTCGCACTTGCTGCCGGCGAGCGACAATGCCTCGACGAGATCGCTCGGCAGCAGGCTCGCATCTTGCCAATGGCGTTTTATTTCGCGCAAGTTGGCGCCTTGCAGTTCGTCGAGCGGCTCGCCCTCGGCGGCGGCAATCCAGTCTGCTATCTGAGGCGCTGTGCGTTTGCCATGGATCAGCACCTCCAGCTCGGCCATGGCCTCGGCGCGGGCCTCATTGCCCCCCTCTGGCATGACGGCGGCCTGATCCCAGCCGCAGATGGCGCCAAGGTGTGCCAGACGGTGCAACTGCTGTTGGTGCTGTGCAAGCTTCTGATATGACATACAGGGTCCTTGTTATTGTGTTTGGGTCCTTGCTGCCCGTGGGCAGCCCCGTTCCTGGCAAGGGCGGGCGCCCTGATGCTAGCATCGGCCCGGCGCCCGGGCCAGCACCCGCCTGGTCAGTCATCGGTGTTCAGGGGTCGTTGCCTGCCGGTCATCCCTGGCTTAGCCCGCCATCGCATCGGCATGCTGGCCTGCAGGCTGTCACGCTCAGCGACGACGGATTGAGGAGGCTGCGCGCTCAGGGATGGCAGGTCATCGCCATCGCAACACAGGCCTGACAATGGTGCAGCCATCAGGCGGCGCGGCGCATGTCCCTCGTGGCAAAGAGGCAGTAAAACGGGCGCCTTGGCGCCCGTTTTACTCTGGATATCATTTTATTGCGGATATTTGGGACGGGTTCAGTGGTGGGACGGCTTGGTATCTGGCTGCACCTCCTCTATCGGGGGCTGCGCCTTGTGTACCTTGTAGATGAAGTAGCCGGCATAGAAGCTGATCAGGGCCGCCGTCACCAGTATGACCAGCATGGACATCCACCCCACCGGGTGACCAAACATCAGGTTCAACCAAAAATCCATCTCATCTGCTCCTGCCATCCATCGATGACAGGCATGATAGATACCCCTTTAGAGGGCAGGAATGATCTCGATCAACTCCCATGTCGCTTATTTAATCGACGCTGACTTCTGTGATCAGACTCACGAGCATGGTTGCACCTAGCCCTGGATCCTGGCCTCGGTCAGGGCATCAATGCGCCAACCCGCGCCTTCAAGCAGGGCCAGCAGTCCCTGGTCGCCATAGAGGTGCAGGGCGCCGACCACCACGAAACTCTCGTTTGGCAGCTTGCCCAGACGAGTGAGCCAGTTGTGGTTGCGCTTGGCGAGCAGGGTCTGTTCCAGCCACTGTTGCAACTCGGGAGGGGCCATGTCGGCCTTGAGCAGAGCAATCAGCTGGCCCTGATCGCCATCCTGCCACGCCTGGAGAATGGCGGCGAAGCTGGCATCGAGTTCGGGCAGCTCGTCCAGGGTGGCACTCAGCATCAGGTCTTGATGCTCTGCCACGCTCGCGAGGTAACCGAGCTGTTCGGTGAGACTCTCCAGCCCCTGTATGGGCTTGCCGCTCTTGGCGGCCAGGGTGGTGAAGTGCTGATCGATGCCGTATTGACCGCTAAACGCCGTCTTGGCGAGGGCGCTCTGGGTCAGGGTGATGGCGGCAAACCAGGGTTGCAGCGCATCCAGGCTCCCATCCGGCAGGCCTAACTGTCTGGCCGCCACTATGGTGCGTTGATAGAGCGCAGGTTCTACCTGGCTGGCCAGGGTCTGGCCGCTCGGCAAGCGCGTCAGACTCGCCATCTGTTGCCATTCGCTGCTCGGAATATTCTGCATGTCGACCTCGACGACCAGGGCCCGACTCTGGGCCCAGGCGCGCTCTATGCTGGTCGGCAGGGGATAGATGCTCGCCTCGGCGGCATGGATGGAGCCGAGCAGCCAGAACTGCTGGTCCCCCTTGCTCAGCTGATAGAAGGCGGGTTCGGCCAGCAGTCTTGTTGGCAGCAGCAGCCAGAGGAGCAGGGGCAGTAGCAGGCGAGGGGTGGGCATGGAACTCCTTAACGGTGGGCAGTTTGCACATGATTCATGGGATGGCTTGGGTCTATGATAAGGCCTCATCACTATCAGCCAAGAGGTTTTCCCATGCCCCATCTGCGTTTTCGCGCCGTCGACATCGAGACAGTACAAGGGATCAGCACTCGGCTCGTTGCCGATCTCTGCACCCTGACCGGCGGTAAACCCGAGTTTGTCACCCTGGAGTGCCTGACTCATCCCTTCGTGCGCGACGGGGCGCAGGCGCGGGGCAACCCCTTCGTCGAGCTGGTCTGGTTTGCCCGCCCGCAGGCGCAACAAGATGAGGCGGCGGCGCTCATCACCCGCCATCTCAAGCAGGCGCTGGGGGAGCAGACCTATGTGGTGGTGCAGGTGTTGCCCATCGACAAATCAGCCTACTACAGCAACGGCGAGCATTACTGAGGGTGTCACTGTGCAGGAGCCGCACCGACCTCGGTTAACCACGGGCAATGGCCTGTTCCTGTCTACCCCAGGCTGACGGAGATCAGGCGGATTTGGCGAGCAGGGCGTCGAGCCAGCGACTCGGCAGCAGGCGGCGCAAGATGGCAAACAGCTTGGTCGGCAGCGTCACCCCGTAGCGATGGCGGGGGCGCCGGCTCCCTAGCGCATGGAGCAGGGGCGGCACGCACGCCTCACTTGGCAGGGTGAAGCGCCCGCTTGGCCCCTCTTTCTCCAACCTGGCGAGGGTCAGGCGATAATCCCCTTCATGGCGACTGCGGACCGAGCCCAGGTGATGCAAGAACGCGGCGCGGGCATTGGCGCGAAAACGGGTGTCGATAGGGCCTGGCTCAATCAGGCTGACCTCGACGCCGCTGCCCCTGAGTTCGAGGCGCAGGGTGTCGGTGTAACCCTCAAGGGCAAACTTGCTGGCGTTATAGGCGCCGCGATATTTCATGGCAACCAGTCCCAGCACAGAGCTGTTTTGCACGATGCGGCCCTCGCCTGCGGCCAGCATGCTTGGCAGCACCTGGCGAATGAGATGATGCCAGCCGAACAGATTGGTCTGGAATTGCGCGCGCAGGGCAGGGGTCGGCAGATCTTCGATGGCGCCGGGCTGGCCGTAGGCACCGTTATTGAACAGGCCATAGAGGCGGCCTCCGGCCAGTTGCATCGCCTCGCGGGCGCCAGCCTCAATGCTGGCTTCATCATCGAGATCCAGCCGCACCGCCAGCAGACCTTCCCCTTGCAAACGTGTCACGTCTTCGGGGCGTCTGGCCGAGGCGATGGCCGTGAAGCCGGCAGCGCCGAGGGCCCGGGCGGCGGCCAGGCCTATGCCGCTGGAGCAACCGGTGATCAGCACGAAACGGGACATGGCACTCTCCTTGGGAAGGGAAGGTGCCATAGTAGCGCGCAACCCCATAAAACAAAACCGGGCCAATTGGCCCGGTTTTTCTTTATGGTCAGCAACTTACAGAATGGTAAACGGCATGATGATGTGGAACTTGACGTCATGCTCGGAGGTGAACATGTTCGGGTAGTACCAGCTGCCCTTCTCGTCTTGTTCGTTGTTGTAATCGGTGTAGTGCAGTTTGAACAGGGTGCCTTTCAGCTTGCCGTCTTGCACTGTGTACATGACGTCGAAGTTGGCGGCCCACTCTTTGCCGTCTTCATCCAGGCTCTTGTCGCCATTCTGAGCGCCCCAACCATAGGCACCGGAGACACCGACGGTCCAGCCAGGGGCGCCGACCAGGTCATCCAGGGAGCGAGTCACACCGGCAAACAGGGCGATCTCGCCGTTCTCGTTCCAGTCGGAGCGGGAATCCCACCAAATCTCGTTCGCACCCTGGGAGTTGGCATAGCCAGTGGTCAGACGGGGCAGGTAGTTACCCAGGTCACCATCAGCCTTGGTGTACAGACCCTCGGCACGGAAGCCGTAAGGACCCATGGCCCAGCTGGCGGTCAGCGCCTGTTGCCATGCCAGACCGTCGTAGTCGTCGTTGTCGGTGTTGGAGCCGTAGAACTGGTAGCTGGTGTTCAGGCCACCCAGTACGTCAAATTTGTGGGCCAGCTTGAAGTGGTAGCTGTCCATGTAGCCTTGGGATTGACCGAAGGAGCCAGTGACCGCGGTGCCGCCATCGAAGGTGTAGCGAGCGGCCAGACCGTGGATGTAGTCGATGCTGTTTTCGTCATTGAAGGCGACATCGCTGCCGGCATACATGGTCTTCTTGGAGAAACCAGCGGTTTCCTTGAACCAGGGGGCCTTGTATTCGTCGGCAATGGCGTAGGTCAGGTAGAGACCACCGAAGTTACCCTCGATCTGGCCACCACGGTAGGTACCGGGTTGATAGGACCAGTTGACGCCCAGGATACCCGGTACGTAGAGCTGAGTCAGACCACCCTTGGCGGTGATGGCACCGTCCATGAAGCGCAGTTTCAGCGCCGCGTTGGAGAGGCTGAAGCCACCCTCGGGCACGCCGTCCATCTTGTCGCCCCACTTGGTGCCGATGAAGGAGAATTCGTTCTCCTCGTTGACGCCGTTGCTCTCGTCGACAGACAGGTCATAGGCACCGAAACCACCCACATCGATACCGACCACATCCCAGGCATGGCCGGAGTTGTAGTTCAGGGAAATCTGGGAGGTGGCGTGGGCCAGGTTATCGTGGTACTTGCCGTCACCGGCGCCCTCTTTACGGACACGGTCACGCTGGAAGTAGAAGAGACCGCCGTTGAGCTTGCCCTCTTCGTAGAATTTGCTGGCAGCCGCTTTGTAGGCGGGGCTGACTTCATCGGCAGCCAATGCCAAACCGGGGGAGAGCAGCGCGGCGATGACCGCAGTACTCAAGGCAGCACGCTTGAAGATCACTTTTTCCATTTTAAATTGCTCCTGATTATATGGACTTAGCTTTTTTATCCGGCGATCTGGCATCAGGCCGTCGCACGGTATTGGCATTGCAATCAAAACCCTGAAGGGCAAAAAAAGACGTTTCTCTCGCTGTTCTGCCTCGATGTCTTGGCTCATCAATCGCGAACAGTGCTTGGCTCTGTACAACTTTTATTTTTTGTGTACCGACCTTGGCGGATCGGATAAGGCAAGAGTACGTTCGCGGTGCGAAATATCAATTAAAAGTTCCCGCCAAGTTTCAAAAATATGACCGAGTGCAAATAAATGTATCATTAAGGGGAAAGTCGCTCAGGCGGCGGTATGACTGGCACGATAACGTTTTCAGATGTAATTGTGTCGCCCCGGTGCGGTGGCAGGCGGCTTGTGCCGAACTTTGTATGTTAACCAGTATTTAACAGTTAATTTTGTGCCGCAAAAAAAGCTCGCGCGAGGCGAGCCGAATAAAATGAGCGGCGCTGGCGCCGGTGATTCAGGGCTGATGACCGAGGATCTTGGGGATCTGCCCTGCCTGATGTTGTATGTGCCCCGAGACCTGGACCGAGAGCTGGCTGACCTGATGGGCATGCTGGCTGATCTTGCCGATCAGTGCCGCGAAGGTGGCGAGCTTGCGCTCCTGGCTCTTGGCGTTGTCCGCTCCCTGCAGGGCGATGACGGCCGTGCTGCGCGCCATGTCCCGTACCTGCTGGGTGGTCTGGCGCAGTTGCTCGGCCTGCTGGCGTTGCTGGGCCGACTCGCGATGAATGCGGCCAAGGACTGCGGTGATCTGCTCTCCCGAGCCGGTGAGGCGCTGCAATATCTCGGTGATCTGGCCAAGGGAGCGCTGGGTGTCGCCGGAGAGGTGGCGCACCTCGTCGGCCACCACGGCAAACCCCCGGCCATGCTCCCCTGCCCGGGCCGCTTCGATGGCGGCATTGAGCGCCAGCAAGTTGGTCTGCTGGGCGATATGGCCAATCACATCGACGATGGCGGTGACGTCATCGACGGAGCGGCGCAGTTCGGTCAGGGCATTGCCACTCTCATGGATAGCCTGGCCGGTCAGCTCGGTCGCCTGCAGCATGCCTCCCACCAGTTGTTCACTGTCTGTCATCGACTGTTCGTTGTGCTGGGCATGGAGGGCGATATCCGCGGCCACCTGATGCACCTCACTGGCGAGCAGGTTCAGTTCGTTCATCATCAGCTCCCCTTCGTCCACCGCCTGCTCAGTGGTGTGAGTGCGCTGGTGGATGTCCTGCACCTGACTGACCATGCCTTGCAAACTGAGGGAGACCGCCTCGAGCTGGCCCTCCTTGTGCGACTGTTCCTGCTGCTTGTGGGCGAGCAACCGGTTGTAGCTTGCCACTATGTCGGCCAGCTCGTTACGCTCGCGCCCCTGCCGCAAGGGCTCGGCCAGGCCGGTCTGCTCGAGCTGGATGAAGGCGGCGCGCAACCGATGCAGAGGGCCGACTATCCAGCGCCGCTGACACCAGGCGAACAGCAGCGCGGTCATGACCAGGGCGAGGGCCAGGCTGCCCAGCACTGTGGCCAGCTGGCCATTGACCTGCTGGCGCTCGGCGCCGAGGGCATCCCCCATCCGGGTCAAGGCGGCGAGCATCTTGTCGAGATCCCGATTGACCGCCTCGCGGGCCGCCTCTTGCCGGGCCAGGGCCTGCTGGCTGTTGATCAGCTCCTGAGGGTAGCGACGCAGCAGGCTCTGCAACTCGTTGCGGGGCTGCTGGCCCAGATCGCGCCGCTCGGGCTCGCCCAGGGTGAACTCCTCTTCGGCGGGAGCCGCCTCGAGCAGCCCAAGCAGCGGCAGGGCGGCCAGCGCGTCGGCCTGGCGGCTCAGGCTGGCGAGCTCAAACTGCAGGGCTTCTAATTGCTGGGCACTGCCCTGGGCCATGTATTGCTGGCGCAGATGAATGAGGTGGGGCAGGGCGGCGAGCATGTCCGCGGCGCCCTGGCGATAGGCGGCCGCGCTCGGGGCATCGCTGCCTTGGCCGTAGCGCAGCAGCATCTTGGCCTGCTCGGTCAGCTCGCGTTCGGCATTTTGCAGCAACCCCTGACTGTTGCCGGAGAGCTTGCCGGCGGCGAGATAGTCGCTTGCTATCTTCTTGCCCATTAGCTCAAGCTCGGCTCTGAGGGGCATGGTCTGCGGGCTATCCAGGTGATCCAGCTGATTGAGGGCCTGGCGGCGCGCCCCTTCGGCACTGGCGAGACGCACCGGATCACCGCTGGCGAGATAGTCGCGCAGTGCCCCTTGCAGGGTGCTGGTGAGCCGCTGGGCGAGGCGATCATGCTGATGCTGGTTGGTTTCGCTCACACTGAGCTGGCGCCAGCCATAGCCGAGGGCTGCGCTGAGCACGCTGGCGAGCAAGATCAAAACCAGTGCTGCGAGGGCGGAGTAACGGGAGATATTCACCAAAAGAGTCCTGCTTGAACGACGAACGGCGTCAGCTTAAGCAGGCTTGATGGCAGTTTGATGACAAGGATTCAGGGGGTTGCGTTGGGCAGGAGTGGCTCATGTTTGGCCGGGCTGGCCTTGAGACCGAGCAGGGCGCCCCCCAGGATCAGGGTGCCGGCCAGCACGTGGCGCAGGGTCAGCTCCTCCCCATTGAGCCAGACCAGCAACAGGGTGCTGAGCAGTGGCGTCAGGTAGGAGAGGGCCCCGATACGGCGGGGATCCCCGTCCCGCAGCGCCAGATACCAGGTGACGAAGGCTGCGCCCATGGGCCCAAGGGCCAGGCCTGTGATGAGGGCCCAGTCACCGGTTGGTATGGTCGTCAGGGGCAGGGGGCCTTCCAGTTGCCAGGCCATCAGCAGGGCGAGCAGGCCTGCGGGCAGGCAGGCGGCCGCGACCATGACCGCCGGGGCGGCGGGCAGGCGCCGTGACAATACCGAATAGCCGCCCCAGATGATGGCGGCGCCCAGGGCCAGCAGATAGCCGGGCAGATAGGCATATTGCAGCTGCAGCTCGCCATTGACCATTACCAGCACACTGCCGGCCAGCCCCAGCAGCCCCGCCAGCAGGTGGTGACCCTGCAGGGGATGGCCGGGCAACAACAGCGGGGTGAACAGTATGATGAACAGCGGCCACAGATAGTTGATGAGATTGGCCTCAAGCACGGGGGCGTGGCGAAAGCTCATAAACAGCAGCAGGTGATAGAACAGCAGCGCGGTGATGGTGACCAGCCAGGTGACGGGGCTGGCGCGCCATTGGCGCCAGAATGGCAAGGCGCCTGCGCCGCAAAACAGCAGTACCAGGCCCACCAGCACCAGAGGTGACACGCTGGTGACTCTGGAGGTGAGGGCGGCCAGGGAGGCCCACAGCAAGATGGTGAGCAGGGCAAAACCGGTGGAGCGATCGCGCAGGGGCGAACCAGACATCTTCCAATCCTTGTGAGAGAAGCCAGAGAGGGGGCCAGTCTAGCAGACGGGCCCCCTCTCTCCTATGCCTGCCGACCTGGGGGTCGGGCAGGCTTTTTCATCCATTCATTCGCCGGTCTGTGATGCCAGGCGAGTTGCCCGAGCCTGACTCAAGGTTGACGCACCGGCGCCGGGCCAGGCAACCCCAGCGGCTGACGACGCACCCCCCAGATGATGAGGGCCAGCACCAGCAAGGGCAGCACGGGGTCGAACCAGGTGCCCCCCGAACCGAACAGCAGGTTGAGCAGGGCGACCCCGGTACCACCTATGGCCCAGGCGATGGTGGTCGGGATGGACCAGACGATCATCTGCTGCTTCACGTCCGAGATGCCCATCATGCGGTTCACGACCCAGAACAGGCTGTCGTTGAAGTAACCGAAGAAGAGCGAGCCCATGGTGGCGGCCTGGGCGGCGAGCAGCATGTTGACCCCGGGGATCTGCGCCAGTATGGGGGCCGAGATGGAGGCCGCCGTCACCATGGCGACGGTGCCCGAGCCCTGAATGAGCCGCACCAGGGTGGCGACGATAAAGGGGATCAGAATGGGGGAGATGGGCAGCCCCGCTATCTGTTCGGCGAGCTGGTTGCCAGCGCCGCTGTCGCGCAATACGGCCCCCAGGGCGCCACCGGCACCGGTGACCAGCAGAATGATGCCCGCGGACTGCAGACCCTCTTCGAGGCGCTCGGCGGTGGCGTGACGATCCAGGTGCGGCACTAGCGTATAGACGGCCAGCAAGACGCTGATGGCCAGCGCGATGATGGGGGTACCGATGAAGCCTATGCCTTGCACCAGCGGGTTGCTGCCGAGGGATTCAAACCCCTCGAACGTGGCCAGAGTGGTCAGCATCGCCTTGCAGAAGATGAGGACGATGGGCACCAGGATCGGCAGCAGGGAGAGGGTCAGGCTGGGCAGCACTTTGCCCTCCTTCTCCTTGAGATACTGCTCATAGGTGACTTGCAGCTCGTCCTGGCTCTTGATCGCCTGCTCGCCAAACTCCGGGTACTTCTTGTCGAGCCACTGGGCGTAGAGCACGATGCCGATGACGCAGGGCACCGCCAGGCACATGCCGGTCAGCAGCATGGCGCCGATGTCGACCCCGAACAGGCCCGCTACCCCGAGCGGACCCGGTGTGGGGGGCACCGTATGGTGAGTCACCACCAGACCACCGGCCAGGGCCACCCCCAGGGTCAGCAGGGAGCGCTTGCCACTCTTGGCCAGCGCCTTGGCGACCGGGAACAGGATGACGAAGGCGGAGTCGACGAAGATGGGGATGCTGACGATATAGCCGGTGATGGCCAGCGCCCACTCTTCCCGGCGTTTGCCGAGCCACTTGATGAAGCTGTAGGCGATCTGTTCGGCCGCCCCCGACACCTCCAGCAGGCGACCCATCATGACCCCGAGGCCGATGACGATGCCGATGCTGCCGAGGGTGGAGCCAAAGCCCTGGGTGATGACGGTGAGGGTCTTGTCGATGCTCATGCCACCGGTGACCCCGGCGATGCAGGCCGCGGCCAGCATGGCGATCAGGGCGTGAACCCGGGTGCGCAGCACCAGGAAGACCAGGGCAAATACCGCGATGATGAGCCCTATGATGGGGGTAGGTATATCGATCATGATGCCTCCTGCATGTCATGGGTGATAAAGCTGTCGATGATGTCGGCGAACGTCCTGTCCGCCACGAAGCCGAGCTCGCAAGCGCGGCTATTGTCGATGCGACCGGGCCAGCTCGCGACGATGCGCTCGATGGCGGGATCCGGCGTCATGGTGACCCTGTCCCGGGCGGCTTGGCCGCCGCTGAGGGTCAGGGTGGCCAGCATCTCGTCGACGGTGACGCTGATGCCGGGCAGGTTGATGCTGCGCCAATGCTTGGGGGCCTCCAGGGTGGCGGCGGTGAGGAAGTTGCTCACCACTGTCGCCGGGCTCGACAGCCAGAGTCGCAGGGCGGGATCGACCGGGCACTGGGTGGCTTCCCCCTGGAGTGGCTCGCGAATGATGGCGCTCACGAACGAAGACGCGGCGCGGTTCGGCTTGCCGGGGCGCACGCAGATGGTGGGCAGGCGCAGCACCAGACCATCCACATACCCCTTGCGGCTGTAGTCATTGACCAGCAGCTCCCCCATCGCCTTCTGGGCGCCGTAGGAGCTGGTGGGCGTCAGTGCTGTGCTGTCGTCCACCTGCGCGGGCAGGGTGCCGCCGTAGACCGCCAGGGAGCTGGTGAACACGAAGCGGATGCCGGGTCTGGCGTGGCGGCACGCCTCCAGCAGGGTGCGGGTGGTGTCCAGGTTCACCCGCCAGCCGAGATCGAAATCCTGCTCGGCATGGCTGCTGACGATGGCGGCCAGGTGATAGACGATCCCCGTCTCCTTGGTGATCAGGGTCTCGGCTACCCCGGGAACGGTGAGATCCCCTTGCAGGCAGTGCACCCTGGGATCGGGCAGCGGGCTCATCGGCATCTGTATGTCCACCAGCAGCAGTTCGCTGAAGGGGAGAGGTCCTTGCAACAGGGCTCGGGCCAGGCGCTGGCCGAGAAAGCCGCCGCCCCCCGTGATGATGATCTGCATCTTGTTATCCTCAGACTCGTTCGTGTGTGTGTCGTTCTTGTTGTGTTATTGCGACTGCCATTGCGTCAGCCAGCCAAGGCCCGCCTGGGTGCCAGCCTTGGGGTGGTATTCGCAGCCAATCCAGTCCCGGTAGCCGGCCCGTGCCAGTGCGGCGAGCAGGTGGGGATAGTGGATCTCCCCCCGATCCGGCTCGTGGCGATCCGGCACCGAGGCTATCTGGACATGGCCGATGGCCTGGCCGAGGGTGTCGATGAGCCGGGTCAGGTCTCCATCCATGATCTGGGCGTGGTAGAGATCGAGCTGGACCGCCACGTTCGGCCTGTCTATCTCCTCCACCAGCGCCAGGGCATCGAGCTGGTGGGCCAGGAAGTACCCGGGCACGTCCCGGCTGTTGAGGGGTTCTAGCAGCACCTTGATACCGTCCGCCGCCAGGTAGTCGGCGGCGTGGCGAATGTTGTCAATCAGCGTCTGGCGATGGGTGGCCAGGGAGTGGGCCGGATCAATCAGGCCGCTCATGGCATGCACCTTCTTGCAGCCGAGCGCCAGGGCGTAGTCACGCACCCTGGGCAGCTGGGCGCGAAACTCGGCCTCACGGCCCGGGATGGCGGCCATGCCGCGCTCCCCGGCCGACCAGTCTCCGGCGGGCATGTTGAACAGTGCCTGGGTGAGGCCATGCTCGCTCAACTGGCGGGCCAGCTCGGCGGCGGGCCACTCGTAGGGGAAGAGGCACTCCACGGCCTCGAAACCGGCGGCGCGGGCCGCCGCGAAGCGCTCGATAAAGGGCAGTTCGGTGAACAGCAGGGTCAGGTTGGCGGCAAATTTGCTCATGGCTTCAGACTCCTCAATTCGGCCACTTCGGACTCGCTCAGGTAACGGATGGGCTGACCATGGAGCAACAGGGCGAGGCGAGCCGTCTCTTCCAGCTCCTCCATGTTGTTGACCGCTTCCACCAGGTTCTTGCCCATCACCACGGGGCCGTGGTTGGCGAGCAGGAAGGCGCCCGCCTCCTGGGCGCGCCGCCCCAGCTCTTCGGCGATGCGGGCATCCCCGGGTTTGTAGTAGGGGATGAGCGGCAGGCTGCCGACCCGCATCACGTAATAGGGGGTGAAGGGGCGGATCACATTGGCCGGGTTCAACCCATCCAGGCAGGAGAGCGCGGTCAGATGGGTACAGTGCAGGTGCACCACCGCCTGGCACTCAGGGTTGTTGTGATAGAGGGCCAGGTGGAAAGCCACCTCCTTGGAGGGGCGATCCCCGTCGAGATGACGGCCATCCAGGCTCACCTTGGCCAGGCGGTCTGCCTCGAGGCGACCCAGGCAAGAGCCGGTCGGGGTGGCGATCAGGGTGCCATCCGGCAGCCGGGCCGAGAGATTGCCCGCCCCGCCCGTGGCATAGCCTCGCGCAAACAGGGAGGCCCCCAGCATGACCATGGTGTCGCGCAGTGATTGTTCAGTCATAAAAGAACTCCTGAGCGATGGAGAAGAAGCCCTCATCGCCGAAATTGCCTGACTTGAGTGCCAGGGAGAGGGGTCTGTCCGTGGCCCTGACCCAGGGCACACCCGGCGCTATCTGGGGGCCAATGTGGAAGGCGTTGATGTCGAGGGCCTGGGTGACCCGGCTCGAGGTCTCGCCACCGGCGATGATGAGGTTGCTGACCCCGGCGGCGACCAGTCGCTCGGCCAGGGCGGCGAAGCAGGCTTCCACCGCCTCGCTGGCGGCCTGAGCCCCATGTTGGCGCTGGATGTCGCCGAGGACCTCAGGGGTGGTAGTGGCGTAGATCAGGGGGGCCGGGCCTGGGCCCTGACTGAGCACCCAGTCGGCCAGTCTGGCCGGGTAGGTCGGGTCCTTGAGGCACTCCTCGACCGACAGGGCCAGGCTCGGTGCCTGTTCGCGGTAGTGGGCGACCTGGCGATTGGTCATCTGGGAGCAGGAGCCGGACAAGATGGCGCAGCGACCCGGCATGGGATGGCCCGACGCCCGGGCCGTTTCTGCCTGGCCCTGGCTAAACAGCCGGGCCAGACCGATGGCGAGCCCGGATCCACCGGTGACCAGCGGCCAGTCGCTGACGGCGGCGGCGATATCCAGCAGATGTTGCTCGGTCAGGGTATCGACCACGGCGTAGCGATAGCCATCTTCCCTGAGGGTGGTCAGGGCGGCGGCAATGGCCTCGGGCCCCGCCGCTATGGTGTTGAAGGGCACCAGTCCGGTACGCCCGCGACCCTGGGCATCCATCAGTCGCAGCAGATTGCTGTCGGTCATGGGGGTGAGGGGATGGTGGCGCATGCCGGATTCTGACAGGGGCTGGGGACCGACAAAGAGGTTGCCCTGATAGACGGTGCGGCCGTTGACTGGCAGTGAAGGGCAGATCAGGGTGAAGTCAGCGCCCAGGGCATCGAGCAGCGCATCCGTCACCGGCCCTATGTTGCCCTCGCGGGTGCTGTCGAAGGTGGAGCAGTACTTCTGATAGATGCGATCGCAACCCTGTTCGCGCAGCCAGGCGAGGGCGGCGAGGGAACTGACCACCGCCTCATCGGCCGGGCAGGAGCGGCTCTTGAGGCAGACTACCAGGGCGTCCGCCACGGGCAGCTCGGCGTTGTCCGGGATTCCCGAGAGCTGCAAGGTGGCAAGGCCGTTCTCTACCAGGAAGCCGGCGATGTCGGTGGCGCCAGTGAAGTCGTCCGCTATGACCCCGAGTTTCATTGGGCGGCCTCCGGCAGTTGAATGCCCGCGTAGGCCTTGATGACGGCACTGTCGTCCTCCTGGCCGTGGCCTGCGTTACTGGCGCTGAGGAACTGATTGAGGGCGGCGCTCGCCAGAGGCAGCGGGAAATTCAGTGCCTGGCCCTGCTCGGCGACCAGCTTGAGATCCTTGACGAAGATGTCCACCGCAGAGCGGGGACTGTAGTCGCCGCTCAGTACCCTTGGCATGCGATTCTCAAACATCCAGGAGTTGCCTGCCGCCTGGGTCACGACTTGATACATGAGATCCAGCGGCACCCCTGCGCGGCTCGCCAGCGCCATGGCCTCGGCGGCGACGGCGATATGTACCCCGGCCAGCAGCTGGTGGATGATCTTGACCGTGCTGCCCTGACCCGGACGCTCGCCGATGGCGAAGACATGGGCGGCTACCGCATCGAGCACGGGTTGCAGACGATCGAAGGCGGCCTGGCTACCTGAGGCCATCACCGTCATCTCGCCGGCCTCGGCCTTGATGGCGCCGCCGGAGACCGGGGCATCCAGCACCAGCAGGTTCAGGGCGCCGAGTTCGGCGGCGATGGCCTGTGCCTCTTCGCTGGCGATGGTGGCGCTGATCATGATGGCGGTACCGGGGGTGAGACGGCGAGCCAGCCCCTCTTCGCCGAGCAGGATGCGGCGCACCTGGGCGGCATTGACCACCAGCAGCAGCACGGCATCGAGGCGGTCTGCGATGGCATGGGCATCCGCGCCGACACTGGTGGCACCGGCGGCGGCCAGTCGTTCACGGGCCGATGAGTCGAGGTCTATGCCATGGGTGTGGAGCCCGGCCCGCAGGCAGGAGAGGGCGGCGCCCATGCCCATGGCGCCAAGGCCGATGACGGCAACCTGATAAGGGTGAGACATGCTGAGTTCCTCTATGAGACGGCGTATGGGCTCATAGTAGGGATTAATGACGGTCAAATATCAGGCTTAACTCACATTTTTTAACTTAATCGGTGTTATTTTTTGTGATTTGGTTCGGTTGAAGCCCTGTTGATGCCGTTTTATAACGTCATGCGTGTGACTAAATGTTAATTTTGGTGACTGTGATGAAGTTTTATCATTTTTTACCATTTAGCTGGGCTAGAATGGCGGCTCAACAGGGAGGAGCCCCCATGATCCCCATAGAACGACAGCAACAGATATTGCAACTGCTGACCGAGCGCGGCGTGGTCAGCATATTGGCGCTCACCGAGCGGCTCGGCGTCTCTCACATGACGGTGCGCCGGGATATCCAGAAGCTGGAGCGACAGGGGCGGGTGCTGTCGGTCTCGGGCGGGGTCAGCCTCTCCCAGCGGATCAAGAGCGAGCCCTCCCACGCCGCCAAGCGCAGCCTGATGCAGGCGGCCAAGCTCGCCATCGCGCGCCTGGCCGCGGATCAGGTACCTGCGGGTTGCACTGTCTATCTGGATGCGGGCACCACCTCCCTGGAGCTGGCGCGGGAGCTGGCCCTGCGCGACGACCTCATGATAGTGACCAATGACTTCATGGTGTGCGCCTACCTGATCGAACATGGTCTGGGTCGCCTCTATCACACCGGTGGCATGGTGATCCGTGACAATCAGTCTTGCGCCGGGGAGGCGACCGCCCACTTCCTGCGCAATCTGCATCTTGATATTGCCTTCCTCTCCTCCTCCTCCTGGGACTTGCATGGTATCTCGACCCCCAATGAGGAGAAGGTGCCGGTCAAGCGCGCCGTGGTCGAGGCGGCCTCGACCCGCATCCTCATCTGTGATTCGTCCAAATATGGCAAGGTGGGCACCTTCAAGGTGGTGGGCTGGGAGGCGGTCGATCAGGTGATCACCGATGACAGACTGGCCCAGAATGCCCGCGATATGCTGGCCCAGCACGGGGTTCAGCTATCTCTGGTGAGCCTGGATGGGGATCCCCTGGCTCAGGCTAGCGCCTAGCGGCCCTGACGGGTCTGAGGGAGGGCTCTGGGCGCGGCTAAGCGCCTCGGGACGGTATCGGGCTCGTCGTCTGCGCTTCACCTGTGCCTCAAGGGGGGCGGTCAATAGCCGTGGTACAGGGGGGGCGACAGGCTCCCCCTGCTGGTACTCAGAAGAGTTCCGGAATATAGCGGAACGGATGGTCGGTGGGTTTGACCTTGCCAATCTTGCGCTTGGGCAACTTGACCGTGTCGGCGGGCAGATCCTCGTAGGGGATGTGGGCCAGCAGGTGGGAGATGATGTTGAGTCGCACCCGTTTCTTGTCCTCGGAGCGCGCCACGAACCAGGGGGCCCAGGTGGTGTCGGTGGCGGCAAACATGGCATCCCGCGCCTGGGTGTAGTCATCCCAGCGATCGAATGACTTGATGTCCATGGGGGAGAGCTTCCAGGTCTTGCGACCATCATCGATACGATCTCGCAGCCGCCGCTCCTGCTCTTCCGGGCTCACTTCCAGCCAGTATTTCAGCAAGATGATCCCCGAATCGACCATGGACCACTCCATCTGCGGCGTGCTGGCCAGGAACTTGTCGCTCGCCTCCGGGGTGCAGAACCCCATGATCCGCTCCACCCCCGCCCTGTTGTACCAGCTGCGATCGAAGATGACGATCTCGCCGGCGGCGGGCAGATGGGGGACGTAGCGCTGGACATAGAGCTGGCTCTTCTCCCGCTCTGTGGGGGCGGGCAGGGCCACGACCCTGAACACGCGGGGACTGACCCGCTCGGTGATCGCCTTGATGGTGCCGCCCTTGCCGGCACCGTCGCGCCCCTCGAAGACAATGCACACCTTGAGCCCTTTATGCACGACCCACTGCTGCAGCTTCACCAGCTCCACGTGCAGGCGGCGTAGCTCCTTTGCGTACTCCTTGTTACCCAGTTGTTCACGGGCCGTTGTCGGCACTGATTGTTCAGCTTTGGCTTTCTTCTTGTTACCCATGATTCCCTTCTCTTGTCTGATCCCTGTGGAGGAGGGCCGCCTGCATCGACGGCCAACAGCAAGAGTGTAACTGAGTCAAGGGGGCGGTCACAGCTGGAACCGTGGATGTCCAGGATGAGCCCCCTGCTTGGCAGCCAGCCGCTCTCTGTTAACGGGGGCTGGCGCAGTGAACAAGCGCAAGGGGATCCTCGGCACGGGAAGGCGATGACGCGGGCGAGCGGGATGTCTGTCTGGTCACGGAGCAATGGGAAGTGGCAACAGCCCCTGCTCTTGGCCGTGACAAACGCTGTGGCAAGCCGGGGCGGTAAGGGGTGACAGCGAAGGGGGCCAGGCGGCAGGGTACCGCCCGGCTGGGGTTATTTGTCGGCGCTCTTTTGAATCTTTTCGCCGACCTTTTCGACATCTTTGCCCATGCCGCTCATGGTATTGCAAGCAAGCAGCAGGCCGCAGCAGAGGATAATCGTCAGGGTTTTCATCATTGTGCTCCTTGTGGAGGTTGGGGATGCCGGTCGCCTCAAGTCTAGTCGAGGGGGCGCTCAGGGGGTCAACCGCAGCAACTTGCCCGCCGCGCCGTCGGTGAGCAGGTAGAGTGCGCCATCCGGGCCCTCTTTGACGGTGCGGATCCGCTCCCCCCGCTCCCCGAGCAGGGTGCGTTCGCCGACTATGGTGTCACCGGCCAGGGTCAGCTCTCGCAGTGACTGGCCGCGCAGGGCGCCGATAAACAGCTTGTCCCGCCACTGGGGGTAGTGAGCGCCCGAGTGAAATGCCATGCCCGAGGGGGCGATGGAGGGAACCCAGACCTTGAGCGGGCTCGTCAAGCCGGGGGCCGAACTGCCCTCGCCAATCTTGCCGCCGCCATACTCCTCGCCGAAGCTGACCCTGGGCCAGCCATAGTTGCGACCACCCAGAATGAGATTGACCTCATCCCCGCCCTGGGGGCCGTGCTCGTGGGTCCAGAACTGGTTGACCTCGGGCCGCCAGGCGGCTCCTTGCATGTTGCGATGGCCCAGGCTCCAGATCTCGGGCAGGGCACCCTGGGTGTGAATAAAGGGGTTATCCGGCGGCAGGCTGCCGTCCCGGTTCAGGCGAATGGTCTTGCCGAGGTGCTGGGCCTGGCTGCGGTAATTGAAGCGATCGCCCAGGGTAATGTAGAGCAGGCCATCACTCCCCAGCACCAGGCGCGAGCCGAAGTGTGCCCCCCCTTCCACCTTGGGTCGCTGACTGAACAGAGGCTGCACCTCGACCAGCGCATTATTTTGCAGCTTGGCGCGGGACACGGCGGTACTGCTGCCCCCGGCGCCTGGCTCGCTGTAGCTGAAATAGAGCCAGCCCTGCTCATCCAGTGCCAGATCGAGCAGGCCACCCTGGCCCTGGGCTGCTATCTCGGGCAGGCCTGACACCTTCTGGCGCTGGCCATCGGCCTGGATGCGCAGCAGGCGGCCGGGTCGCTCGCTCACCAGCAGATCGCCGCCGGGCAGAAAGACCAGGCCCCAGGGGTGTACCAACCCCTTGTGCACTATCTCGACCTTGAGGGGGCTTGCCCCGGGCAGGGGAGCCAAGGTGAGGCAGAGCAGCAGACAGAGGGTAACGCGCAGCAGCATGGGAGGCCTTGGGTGAAGGGGGCATCGGCCAAGTATAGAGGGGAGGGCGCCATCTGCGCCGGGTCTGGCGTGGGGTCGTGATGGGGAGGGGGAATGGCCGCCGGGTGGCTGGCGCCGCCT
This sequence comes from Aeromonas rivuli, assembly GCF_000820045.1. Taxonomy (GTDB): domain Bacteria; phylum Pseudomonadota; class Gammaproteobacteria; order Enterobacterales; family Aeromonadaceae; genus Aeromonas; species Aeromonas rivuli. The sequence goes on from NZ_CDBJ01000042.1 coordinate 99,533, forward strand.
GAATGAAGGCGGTGCCAGCGGTCGAGGTTATCCGGCTAGCTGGGCATCCCACTGGGGCTGTGGCGCTCTCTGGGTCAGGTGCTGACGGCGCCGATCCGACACGGCATCGGCCAGCATGGCGAGCAGGCGCAGGCTGTCGTCCCAGTGGAGGCAGGCATCGGTCACCGACTGGCCGTAAGTGAGCTCGCTCAAGGGGGCGGGGGCCTGGCTGCCTTCGATCAGGAAGCTCTCGACCATGACGGCGGCGATGGCCTGGCTGCCATCGGCCAGCTGATGGCAGAGGGCCTCGGCCACCCTGAGCTGGTTCTTGTGCTGCTTCTGGCTGTTGCCATGGCTGCAATCGACCATCAATCGCCCGTTGAGCCCCTGTTGGCGCAGCTGCGCGGCGGCGGCCTCCACATCGGCTCTGTGGTAATTGGGGTGGGCGCCACCCCGCAAGATGATGTGTCCTGCCTCATTGCCCTCACTGCGGATCACGACCATGCCGCCCTCGCTGCCTGGCGCCGTGAACAGGTGAGAGGCCTGACTTGCCTGAATGGCATCCATGGCAACCCTGACATTACCGTCGGTGCCATTCTTGAAGCCGACCGGGCAGGGCAGGGCCGAGGCAAGCTGACGATGGACCTGGGACTCCGTGGTGCGGGCGCCGATGGCGCCCCAGCTGATGAGGTCGGCGAGATAGAGGAAGCTGGTGGTATCGAGGAACTCGGTCGCTGTCGCCAGGCCAAGGTCACCGATGTCGAGCAGCAGTTGGCGCGCCAGGCGCAGGCCCTGGTCGAGATCATGGCTGCCATCCAGGTGCGGATCGAATACCAGCCCTTTCCAGCCGACAGTGGTGCGCGGTTTTTCGAAGTAGGCCCGCATCACTATCTGCAGACGATCGCCATACTGCTCGGCCAGCGGGGCCAGCCGTTTGGCATAGTCGAGGGCAGCCTCGGGATCGTGCAGGGAGCAGGGGCCTATCACCACCAGCAGGCGGTCGTCGGCGCCGCTCAGAATGTTGCTGGCCTGCTGACGATGTTGTGCTATCCGGGCCTGCATGGGGGCCGGGCAGGGTTGTTGTGCCAAGAGTTCGGCCGGGGTGGGGAGTGCTGCCACTGCGCAGGCACGCATTACCGAGTTCAAGACTGCCATCAGGGTTACCTTGTGATGCGAACGAAAGAGAAGGGGCCGGATACAACACAGATCTGGTGCTGCTCATGGGCTATCCAGCGCCTCAATTGAGAGTGATTATCATTATCTTGTTTTGTGCCCGACATGCAAGCACTAACGAGGGGGGAGAGCAGAATGGGGATGGCCGAAACAAGCAGGGCCCGGGCTGGTGCGCCGCGGGCCCTGACAGGAACCGATGGAGGATTAGCTGTCCATCACGTCGTGGCGGTCATGGTGGTAGGCCTCTTCGTCTTTACCATGGCGCCAGTAGGGCACGGCATAGACGCGGCTGCGATCCACGTCCAGGGTGCGTCTGACGTGGCGACGCATGGGCACGACCAGGCCCTCCTCACCACCGAACCAGAAGTAACTCTGCTCGCCCGTCATGGGCAGGCTGGTGAAGTGGCTGACCAGGGCCGCGGTCTGATCCGGGCTGCCGATGAACCAGCGCAGGCTGACGCCGGCTGGCAGAGCAATATCCTGGATCTCCTGCTCATGGGGCACCAGCAGGGCTATGTGTCCCCGGGCCTGGCTTGGCATCACCTCGGCCATGGCGCAGATGGCGGGCAGGGAGGTGAGATCTCCCACCATGTAGTAGTTATCGGCCACCTGCAGCATGGGGTTGGGGCCACCGGGGCCCGAGATGGCGAGGCTATCCCCCGGCTTGACATGGAGGGCGAACCGGCTGGCCGGGCCTGTCTCGCCATGGAGGGCGAAATCGATATCCAGCTCCAGCGCCTCGCGGCGAAAGGCGCGAATGGTGAAGGTGCGCATGATGGGCTTCTGACTCGCGTCCTCCCAGCGGGGGCCTTGCGGGGTGGGTGTTGGCAAGACGGCATGGGGCTGCCCGGGTTGCGGCAACATGATCTTGATATGGGCGCCACCACAGGTGAAGGGGTAGTCGGCGAGATCGGGGCCTGTCAGGCAGACTCGGCGCATATGAGGGGTTAGATCCTGCACCCCCTTGACCGTGAGCAGACGGGGACGATTGACCGGGACGGGCTGGGACATGGGAAGACTCCTGGCTGACAATGGCGCTTATTCTCAGGCAAATGAAAATTATTATCAATTGCCTGTGAGCGTGTGATTTGGCTGACACCTCGCCATGGGTTGCCACTTGCTCGCGCCTGACGGTTTAGCGCCCTTCCCGGACGCCAGTCGGTCATTCTCTGTCGCAGCCCCGGATTGAAGAAGGAGTTGGCTCAGGGGCAGGCGTCCTGCCGTTTATCGCACCCGGCCCCCGGCATGGCTATACCCGTATAAAGGTTCCAGTTATGTCCCGAGTAAATTCCATTGACCTGGGGATTTCAAAGCGAGTATTTTAGCGCCGCATAAATACAAACTGATAATGATTATCATTTTGAGTCGTATTAGATGGGTGTGATATGGATACTCTTGTGATGGAAACCCGTGCGCCGGTTCAGGCCGCGCGCCCCGACATCCTGTTTACGTCGAGCCTGGGAGAGATCCGGGCTCATGATCTGGGCCAGCCGATCAGGACGCCAGCCTGTGAATGGTCGCGGCTGGAGCGGCAGATAGCCCAGGCCCTGGCGGCAGCGCAGGCCGCAGGCCAGGCCAACCCGCTGTTGATCGGCGCCTTTGCCTTCGATCCTGGCGAGGCCTCCTGCCTCTATGTGCCTGGCCGCGTTGAGCGCAGCTCGCGCCGGGTCAGCGCGCCCTCTCCCCAGGTGTCTAACCAGGCCATCTCGGTGCGCAGCATCCCCGCCGCCGCCGAGTTTCAGGCCTCGGTGAGTTCGGCCCTCGATGCGTTCGCGCAAGGCGCCCTCGCCAAGGTGGTGCTGTCGCGCAAGCTCACGCTGCAACTGAGCCAGCCCGCCGACCCCGAGCAGGTGCTGGCCCGCTTGATGGCCCAGAACCCCAACGCCTTTCACTTCTCCTTGCCGCTCGGGCAGGGCCGACGCCTTATCGGCGCCAGCCCCGAACTGCTGCTGCGGGTCAGTGAGGGCGCGGTCTTCACCCATCCGCTGGCCGGTTCGGCCAAGCGCGGCGGCGAGCCGGAGCAGGATGAGGCGGTGGCGAGCAAGCTACTGGCCTCCCACAAGGATCAGCATGAACACCGGCTGGTGATCGACGAGATCCGCCGGGTGCTGGCCCCTCACTGCCGTGAGCTGACCATTCCCCCGTCACCCTCATTGATGAGCACCGACACCCTCTGGCATCTGGGCACCCCCATCGCGGGCCAGTTGCATGGGGGAGAGGCCTCGGTGCTCTCCCTCGCCTGCCAGCTGCACCCCACCCCGGCCCTGTGCGGTTATCCCACGGATCTGGCGCGCCAGTTCATCCGCGAGCAGGAGCCCTTCAGGCGCGCCCTGTTCAGCGGCATCGTCGGCTGGTGCGACAGCCAGGGCAACGGCGAGTGGGCCGTGGTGATCCGCTGCGGCGTGCTCGATGGCCACCATGTGGAGCTGTTCGCCGGGGCCGGCATAGTCGCGGGCTCGGATCCCGCCATGGAGTGGGCCGAGACCGGCACCAAGCTTGGCACCATGCTAAAAGCCCTGGGCCTCGGCACCGAGGTGGCGTTATGAGTCAATCCAACCGCTTCCTGCCCTACACCCGCTGGCCGACCGAGCTGGCCGAATCGTACCGCGCCAAGGGTCATTGGCGGGGTGAACCGCTGACCGCCATGCTGGCGCGCCAGTGCGAGCAGGCCCCCGATGCGGTCGCCATCCTCTGCGGCGAGCGCAGCTTCAGCTATCGGGAGCTGGACACCGCCTCGACCCGGCTGGCCGCGCGGCTCGCCCGCCATGGCTTCAGGGTCGGCGATACTGCCCTGGTGCAACTCCCCAACGTGGCCGAGTTTTATCAGGTGTTCTTCGCTCTGCTCAAAGTCGGCATAGCCCCGGTCAATGCGCTCTTTAGCCACAATCGGCTGGAGCTGGCCTCTTACGCCGAGCAGATCCGTCCCAGGCTGTTTATCGGCTCGCTCGCTCATCCCCTGTTTGCAAGCGGAGATCGCAGCGGTGAATTGCTGCAAACCATGGGCGCCGAGCTGGTGCTGCTCGATGGTGAAGGCGGTGCGTTGGGATTGGCCCACTGGCTCGGTGAGATGGATGTCAGCCCGACCCAGACTCCGGCCCATGGCCCGAGTCCGGCGGACGAGGTGGCCTTCTTCCAGCTCTCCGGTGGCAGCACCGGCACCCCCAAGCTCATTCCCCGCACTCACGACGACTATCTCTACAGCGTGCGCCGCAGCAATGAGATCTGTGGCCTCGGCCCCCATACCCGTTACCTGTGCGCCCTGCCGGCCCCCCACAACTTCCCCTTAAGCTCCCCCGGCGCCCTGGGGGTGTTCGAGGCGGGCGGCGCCGTGGTGCTGGCCCAAGATCCCGGCCCCATGAGCTGTTTCCCTCTTATCGCTCGTCACGGGGTCAACCTGACCTCATTGGTGCCGCCCGCGGTCTCCCTCTGGTTGCAGGCGGCCGAGGCGGACCCGTCCGTGCGTCGCCAGCTCGAGAGCCTGACCTTGCTGCAAGTGGGCGGTGCCAAGCTGGCCGAGGCGGTGGCCAGAAAGATCCGCCCGCTGCTCGGTTGCCAGCTGCAACAGGTGTTTGGCATGGCCGAAGGGCTGGTCAACTACACCCGGCTCTCTGACCCCGACGACAAGATAATTCACACCCAGGGCAGCCCCATGAGCCCGGATGACGAGGTGCGCATCCTCGATGAGGCGGGTAATCCGGTCGCCCCGGGCCAGCCCGGCGCCCTGCACACCCGCGGTCCCTACACCTTCCGTGGCTACTACCAGAGCCCGGCCCATAACGCCCGGGTGTTCGATAGCGAGGGCTTCTACTGCTCCGGGGATCTGGTGGTGCAAGACCCCGATGGCTACCTGACCGTGGTGGGGCGGCAGAAGGATCAGATCAACCGCGGCGGCGAGAAGATAGCGGCGGAAGAGGTGGAAAACCAGCTGCTGCACCACCCGGCCATCACCCAGGCGGCCCTGGTCTCCATGCCGGACAGCGCCATGGGGGAGAAGAGCTGCGCCTTCATCGTCAGCACGGATCCCGCCTTGAAGCCGCTGGCCCTGCGCAAGTTTCTGCGCGCGCGCGGTGTCGCCGAATTCAAATTGCCGGATCGCTTCGAGATCCTCGCGGCCCTGCCCATGACGGCGGTGGGCAAGATCGACAAGCAGGGGCTGCGTGAGCGCATCGCCCACTCTCTTGCCAGCAGCCAGGCAGACAGCACATTCACAGTTTAAAACTAAAAGGAATCATGACGTTATGGCTATCCCCACTCTGAACAACTACGCCATGCCCAGCCAATGGAAGGCCAACAAGGTCAGCTGGACCCTGGAGCCGCGCCGCGCTGCCCTGCTCATCCACGACATGCAGGAGTACTTCACCGCCTTCTATGGCGAGCACAGCCCGCTGATCGCGGAGCTCACCGAGCGCCTGGCGGCGGTGCGCCTGCACTGCAAGGCCCTCGGCATTCCGGTTTACTACACGGCCCAGCCCAAGGATCAAGCCCCAGAAGACCGCGCTCTGCTCAACGACATGTGGGGGCCGGGCCTGAACAAGAGCCCCGAGCTGCAGCAGGTGGTGGCAGCACTGCGCCCGGAGCCTGACGACACAGTGCTGGTCAAGTGGCGCTACAGCGCCTTCCAGCGCTCCGAGTTCGAGCAGATGCTCAAGGCCCAAGGCCGGGATCAGCTCATCATCGGCGGCATCTACGGTCATATCGGCTGCATGATGACCGCCTGCGACGCCTTCATGCGCGACATCCAGCCCTTCTTCCTGGCAGACGGGATCGCGGATTTCTCCCTGGCCGATCACCAGATGGCGCTGGACTATGTGGCGACCCGCTGCGGCAAGGTGATCCCCTGCGAGGAGGTGCTGGCGCTGGCACCAGCTTCCGCCGCCCAGACCAATCCCTTGCTGAGCTATGACGGGCTCAAGGCCAGACTGCTGAGCCATATCGACGAGGACGAAGGGGAGTTTGACCCGGACGAGAACCTCATCGACTACGGCCTGGATTCGGTGCGCATCATGGGCCTGCTCACCGAGTGGCGCGCCGCCGGGGTGGAGCTCGGCTTCGTGGACTTGGCCAAGCTGCCGACCCTCAATGGCTGGTGGCGCCTGGTGGAGGCTAAGCTGGCTGAGCAAAAAAACCTGGAGGTGACCCCATGAGTCGCTTTCCGCTGACCATACCCCAGCAGGGGCTCTGGTCCGGTCATCTGCTCAATGATGACAAGGCGATGTTCAACACCGCCGAGTGCATCGCCTTCGATGGCAAGGTCGATGGCAACCTGCTGGTGGCCGCGCTCACCCGGGCTGTGGGCGAGTGCGAGGCCCTCAAGGGCCACTTCGAGCAGAACGGGGAGGCGGTCTGCTTCGTCTCCCACGAGGCACCGCTCGCCTATGGCGAGGTGAACCTTGCGAGTGACGACGAGGCCGCCGCCCGCGCCTGGGCCTGGGCGGATCTGCGCCGTCCGTTCGAGCTGACGAGCCAGGCACCCTGCCGCTTCGCCCTGCTGCGTGGCCCCGGCCGCGACTTCCTCTACAGCTGCGTGCATCACATCGCGCTGGACGGCTTTGGCACCACCCTGCTGTTCCAGCGCATCGCCGAGCTGTATGGCGAGGGGTTGCAGGGGGCCTTGTGCTCTCCTTCTCCCTTTGGCGGTTTGGCCGAGGTGATGGTCGAGGAGCTGACCCGCGAGCAGAGTGGCAAGAACGCCGCCGCCCGCAGCTTCTGGCAGGAGCAATTGCAGGCTTGGCCCGAGGTGAAGTCCTTTGGCGAGGCTCGCGCCCCCATCGCCGCCGAATTTATCCGCGAGAGCCGCCTGCTGCCGGCCGATCTGTGGCAGACCCTGGTGCGCTTTGCCGATGACCACAAGCTGGGTTGGCCCGATCTGCTGCTGGCCGGGCTCTCGGCCCAGTTGTCGCTTTCGAGCGGCCAGCGCGAGACCCTGCTCGGCCTGATGATGATGAACCGCATTGGCTCGGCCTCCCTGACCGTGCCCTGCATGCAGATGAACATCACTCCTCTGGCGCTGGCACTCAATGATGAGAGCGATCTGGCGGGGGCGGCCGGCGCCGTGGCCAAGGCCAAGCGCGGGGTGCGCAAGCATCAACACTATCGCTACGAGCTGCTGCGCCGCGACCTTGGTCTGGTGGGGGGCGACAAGCGGCTGTTTGGCCCTCTGGTCAACATCATGCCGTTCGATCATGCCCGCCGCTTCGGGCCGCTCAGTGCCCATATCCTCAACATCAGCGCCGGGCCGGTGGAGGATCTTACCATCGAAATCCAGGTCGGCGTCGATGGCCAGCCCAGACTGGATCTGGATGCCAACCCCGGCTGCTACCAGCAGACCGATCTGGCGGCCATCGCCGATACCCTGTTCACCCTGCTGGGCCGCTGGCTGGCCCAGCCCGCCCTGACCCTGGGCACCCTCAAGGCCGACTGGCTGGCCGAGCAGCGTCAGGGGGCCCTTATCTGCGGCCCTGCCCACGAGCAGCTCAAGGTGCAGCCGGTGCTGGACGCGCTCTGTCACTTCGCGGCGCACACCCCGGGCAAGATAGCGCTGGAGCAGGGAGAGGCCCGCTTTAGCTACGAAGGGCTGCTGACCCGCTGCGAGCAGATGGCCGCAGCCTTGCAGGCTGCCGGTGTGCAGCCGGGGGAGCGGGTCGGCGTCATGCTCTCTCGCTCTCCCCAGGCCATCTTCGCCCAGCTGGCGGTGCTGCTGGCCGGCGCCGTCTATGTGCCGCTGGATCCCGAGCAGCCCCTGGAGCGCCAGGGCCATATCCTGCGGCTGGGGGAGGTCAAGACGCTCATCACCCAGGCCGAGTATCGCCACAAGCTGGCCAGCCTGTTTGAAGGCCGCACGCTCTTGGTTGGGGATCTGGTGAGCGCGGATCGCCTCTGCCAACCCGCCAGCGGCAACGCCCTGGCCTATCTGATGTTCACCTCCGGCTCCACAGGTCTACCCAAGGGGGTGGCCATCAGCCATGGCGCCCTGGATCACTTCGCCGCCGCCGCCCGCTGCCGTTATCACCTGGATGAAGGCGCGCGGATGCTGCAATTCGCCCCCTTCAACTTCGACGCCAGCATCGAGGAGGTGTTTGCCACCCTGAGCGCCGGTGCGACCCTGGTACTGCGCACCGACGCCCTGCTCGAATCCATTCCCGCCTTCGTGGCCGGGATAGAGCAGCAGGGGATCACCCATCTCGACCTGCCCACTGCGTTCTGGAACGAGTGGGTGGTGTCGCTGGGGGCGGGTCAGGCCCATATTCCGGCATCGCTCGCCACCGTCATCATCGGTGGCGAGGCGGTCTACCCCGAGCAGCTGGCCCAGTGGCAGCGCCAGGGCCGCCTTGATGTGCGCCTGTTCAACACCTACGGCCCCACCGAGACCACGGTGGTGGTCACTACTCATGAGCTGCAAGGGGAAGACCCGGCGCAGGCCCAGTTGCCCATCGGCCTGCCGCTGCCCGGCATGCAGGCGCTCATTCTGGGGGCAGGGGAGCAACCCGCCGAGGAGGGGGAGCTGGTGCTGCTCGGCCCGCAGCTCGCCAACGGCTATGTGGGCGGCGTTACGGGAAGCTTTGGCACCCTGAGGATCGGTGAGGGGGATCTGCCCGTCTATCGCACCGGCGATCGGGTGCGCTGGGTGGCCGGTCGTCTGGTCTACCTGGGGCGCCGTGACAACGAGTTCAAGATAAGCGGCTATCGCATCCAGCCCGGCGAGGTGGAAGCCCAGCTGCTGGCGCTGCCCGGGGTGGATGAGGCCTGCGTGCAGGGGGTGAGCATCGGCAATGTGCGCCGGCTGGTGGCCTTCGTGGCCGGGGCCGAGCGCGACAGCCGGGTCATCAAGGGGCAGCTCGCCAAAGTGCTGCCCGCCGCCATGATCCCCACCGACTATCGCCACTTTGATCAACTGCCCCGCACCGGCTCCAACAAGCTGGATCGCAAGGCACTGCTGGCCCAGTACCAGGCGGGCGGGGAAGCCCTGACCCTGGGCAGCGAGACCGAGAACAGGGTTGGCGCCATCTGGCAGCAGATCCTGGGGCTCGCCACCATGGCGCCTGCGGACAACTTCTTCGAGCTGGGGGGCCAGTCCCTGCAGACCATACAGATAGTGAACCGGCTCGGCGCCGAATTCGGGGTGCAGGTCAAGGTCTCCGACGTGTTCGATCACCCGCGCCTTGACGACTTCTGCCGCTTCCTCGACGGCAAGCTGACTGAAGACGAAGAGAGCGTGGAGATGGTGTGGTGATGGAGACAGTGATGAAGCAGGAGCAGCAAAAGATGGCCTTTGATTTCACCGGCAAGCGGGTCTGGGTGACCGGGGCCGGGCGCGGCATAGGGCGCGAGGTGGCGGCGCAGTTCGTCGCCGCCGGCGCCTGCGTGGTGGGGCTGGATCGCGACTTTCCCCATGCCGTTTACCCCTACACCATCCGCGCGCTCGACATCCGTGACTCGCAGGCGGTCAATGCCTGCTGCGCCGCCCTGCTGGCCGATGGCGGGCTGGATGTGCTGGTCAACGGGGCCGGGGTGCTGCGTCTGGGCCCCACCGAAGCCCTGAGCGACAGCGATTGGGATGACTGCATAGGGGTCAACGCCAGCGGCGTCTTCTATCTCTTGCGGGCCCTGGTGCCCCACTTCAAGGGGCAGCAGCGCGGCGCCATCGTCACCATCGGCTCCAACGCCGCCCATGTGCCACGGATGCAGATGGCGGCCTACTGCGCCTCCAAGGCGGCGGTCACCAGCCTGACCCAGACGGTCGGGCTGGAGCTGGCGCCCTTCGGGGTGCGGGTCAACCTGGTGTCACCGGGCTCGACGGATACCGAGATGTTGCGCGGCATGCTACCGGATGAGGGGGCCATGGCGCGTACCATTGCCGGGCTGCCGACCCAGTTCAAGCTCGGTATTCCGCTCAACAAGATCGCCACCCCGCGCGAGGTTGCCAATACCGTCCTCTTCCTGGCCTCGGACTTGGCCAGCCACATCACCCTGCAGGATCTGGTCGTCGATGGCGGCGCCACCTTGAGTGCCTGAGGCTTGAGAAACAGATGAACAATATGATTTTGCTGTTGAAACAGCTGGAGCGGCAGGGGGTCAAGCTGGCCCTGAATGACAAGGGCCAGCTCATCTCCCAGTCGAGCAAGGAGGCGGTGACCCCGGCCATCGGCGCCCTCATCAAGGCGCACAAGGATGAGCTGGTGCGCTGCCTGGCGGCCCGCGCCGCCTTCGAGGCCCCCATCCTTGCCCAGATTGAAACGAAAGGCGCCCAGCAGGGGCCGCTCTCCTCCTCCCAGAGCGGACTCTGGTTTATCGAGCAGTACGAAGAGGCCTCCCACCTCTACAACATGCCGGTCTATTTTCGGGTCAGTGGCGAGCTGGACACGGCCGCCCTGGAGTTTGCCTTCGATCACCTGTTTGCCCGCCACCCCAGCATGCGTACCCGCTTCGTCAAGGACGAGGCGGGCAGGGGGGCCCAGGAGATCCTGCCCCATACGCCCTTCAAGTTGCAGATAGAGGATGTGAGCGCAGAGCCCATTGCCGAGCGCGAGGCCTATGTGGCCCGCCGGGTGCGCGAAGAGATAGGGCGCCCCTTCTCCCTGACCCAGGGGGATCTCAGCCGGGTGCACCTGATCCGCCTCGGCAGCCGCGAGCACGTGCTGCTCATCACCCAGCACCACATCATCTCCGACGGCTGGTCGGTCAAGAACATGTTCGCCGATCTCAAGCGCGCCTTCCTGGCCCACCAGAACCGGGAGTCCTTGAGCGTGCCCGAGTTGCCGCTCACCTACCTCGACTATGCCCGTTGGTTCAACTCCCCGCGTTTTCTCGATTATCACGCCGAGTTCAAGCCGTTTTGGGTCGACAGGCTCGGCGGCAGCCCCGAGGTACATGGCCTGCCGCTGGACAAGCCGCGCCCGGCCCATCAGGCCAGCGGCGGCGAGCTGGTCTTCTCCACCATAGACAACGCCCTGTGGGACAGTTTCAAGCGCCTCTGCCAGCGCCATAGCACCTCGAATTTTATCGGTCTGCACGCCCTGTTCGCCCTGCTGATGGTGCGCCAGAGTGGCGAGAAGGAAGTCGTCATCGGCACCCCGCTCGCCTACCGCGAGCGCCACGAAATCGAGTCTCTGGTGGGCTTCTTCGTCAATACCCTGGTACTGCGCACTCAACTCAGCGGTAAGCCCAGCTTTATCGACTATCTGCAGCAGTGCCGGGAGGAGGATCTGGCGGCCTTCGATCACCAGCTCTACCGCTTCGAGGCGCTGGCCGAGGCAATAGGCGCCGATCGCACCACCGCCATCAACCCCATCTTCCAGATCATGCTGGTCTATCAGGCCAAGGTGGATTTCAACGATCTCATCCCCGGCTGTCAGCTGCTGGAGGAGACCTCGCCGGTGCTGCCCGCCAAGACCGACATCTCGGTCAAGGTGACCGAGCTTATGGATTCCGTCAGGGTGGACTGGCTGTTTGCCACCGCCCTGTTCGAGCGCGCCACCATCGAGTCTTACGCCGATCGCCTGCTGCATTTGATGCGCGCCGTGGTGGCGGCCCCGGAGACCGATATCTGGCAACTGCCCCTGGAAGCGGGTACAGACAGTGCCGCGCTCGCCGCCGAGCTGGCCAGCCTGCCGCAGGACTACCCCAGCCGCGACACCCTGCTCTGCCAGTTCGAACGTTGCGCAGCGTCCCGTCCAGACGCCCTGGCGGTGAGTGACGGCGAGGGTGCCCTGAGTTACGGCGAGCTGGAAGAGCGCGCCAACCGGCTGGCCCACTGGCTGCAGGCCCAGGGGGTAAACCCGGGCGCCGCCATCGGCATTCAGGCCAGGCGGGACGCGGCCTTCGTCATCGCCCTGCTCGCCTGCTGGAAGGTGGGGGCGGCCTATGTGCCGCTCGATCCCGCCTATCCTGCCGAGCGGCTGGCCCATATCCTGAGCGACGCTGGCATCGCGCTGGTGCTAGGGGGGGAACCGGATGCGCGGCTTGGGGAGGCGCTGGCGGGCACGGCTGCCGGTTACCACAACCTGCACCGGCTGGCGCTGGATGGGCTGCCGACCAGCGCCCCCGCCATCCCCCGGGATGCCGCCATGCTGGCCCAGATCATCTACACCTCGGGCTCCACAGGTCTGCCCAAGGGGGTCATGGTGGAGCAGGGCAGCCTGGTCAACCTGATGGGGGATCACGGGGCGCGCATCGATCTCGATCAGGACGGCGCCATGTTCAACTGCATGTCCCTCTCGTTCGATGCGGGCAACATGACCAGCTTGCTGCCGCTCTCTTGCGGCGCGGCCCTGCACTTCGGCGAGCCGGGGGAGGGGGTGATCGATGGGGCCATGGCGTGCGGCGCCAGCCATATGATATTGCCCACCGCCCTGCTGGCCAATCTGCTGCCGCCAGCGGATCTCGGCTCCCTCAAGGCCATCGGCTTTGGCGGCGAAGCCTGCCCGAGCAGCCTGGTGGAGCGCTGGGGAGACAGGGTGGCGCTCTACAACATGTACGGCCCGACCGAGTGCACCGTCACGGCGCTCTGCGCGCGGCTCAGCCCGGGGGCGCCCATCACCATAGGCCAGCCCATCAGCAATTTAAAAGCGCTGATCCTGGACGAGGCAGGCAACCCCTGCCCGGTCGGGGTACCCGGCGAGCTCTGCCTGGCCGGGCTCGGCCTGGCCCGTGGCTACCTCAACTTGCCGGAGCGTACCAATGAGGCCTTCGTCGAGCTCACTCTTGATGGTCAGACTTATCGCCTCTATCGCACCGGCGATCGTGCCCTGCTGCGCCGCGATGGCAATGTCAGCTATCTGGGCCGACTGGACGAGCAGATCAAGCTGCGCGGCTATCGCATCGAGCCGGGGGAGATAGAAACCCAGATTGCGGCGTTGGAGCCCGCCATCCGCCAGATCAAGGTGGTGGTGCAACAGGGTCGCCTGCTGGCCTATGCCTGTTTGCAGTCAGGCGCTACGCAGCCAGATGGCGAGGCGTTGCTGCAACGGGCCGGTGAACAGCTGCCGGAATACATGGTGCCGGTGAAGCTCTGTTGGTTGCCTGAGATGCCGCTCACTCCCAACGGCAAGCTGGACCTGCGCCGCCTGCCTGCCATCGACTGGCAGCAGAGCAAGGCCGAGCCCCAGGGCGAGTTGGAGCAGAGGGTGCTCGCCATCTGGCAGGGGGTGCTCAAGCAGCCCCTCGGGGTCGAGGATGACTTCTTCCGTCTCGGCGGGGATTCCATCCTCAGCATCCAGCTCACCACCCGGCTGCGGGATGCCGGGCTGCACTGCAGCGTGAAAGATGTGTTCGAGGCCAAGACGGTGCGCCGCCTCTGCCGCCAGCTCGGTCAACAGCAAGTCGTCAACCACCTGACGGAGCAGGGCGTGCTCGAGGGGACATTCCCCCTGCACCCGATCCAGCACTGGTTCTTCGAGCAGGGCTTCGCCAAGTCCGGTCACTGGAACCAGGGGGTGATCCTGCGCCTGCCCGCCGGTATCGACGACGCCGCCCTGACTGGCTGGATGAATACCCTGACTGCTCACCATGACGCCCTGCGTCTGGCCGTGACCGAGACAGGCCAACGCTATCTGCCCGAACTGGCGCTGCCCCCCCTACATGTGCTGGACGCGGCCGGACTGGATGAGGCTGGGCTGCAGGCTCGTCTGACCCGATGGCAGGGCTCCTTCCAGCCCGAGCTCGGCCAGACCCTGGCCTGGGCCCGGCTTTGCAATCTCGCGAGCGAGGCGGATGCAGCGCCGGTTGAAGGGCTCTTTATCGCCTTCCACCATCTGGTCATCGATGCCGTCTCCTGGCGCATCCTGGCCGAAGATCTGGTGCGTCTCGCCGAGGGCAGAGAACTGGCGCCCAAGGGCAGCAGCTACCGCCAGTGGGGCGAGGGGCTCAAGGCCTATGCCTTGCGTGAAGAGCAGCAGTTGGCATTCTGGCAGGCCCAGGGGGAAGGTATGGATCAGCGGCTGCTGGAGGCGCAGCGCGCCCCGGATGGCCGCGCAGCCGCCAGCCTGCTGCGCCTGGATGAAAATACTACGGCTCGCCTCATTGATGAGGCCAATCGGGCTCACTTCACCCAGGTGCCGGACTTGCTGCTGGCGGCCCTGACCCGCACCCTCTGCGATCTCGGCTACGGCGCCAAGCAGTGCGTGATGCTGGAGGGGCACGGCCGTGAAGCTATCGATCCGCGACTGGATGTGAGCCGCACCCTCGGCTGGTTTACCAGCACCTATCCGCTGGCGCTGGCCAACCAGGGCAACTGGGGGGATCTGGTGTGCGATACCAAGGAGCGGCTGCGGGCGGTGCCGGACAAGGGGGTGGGCTTCAACGCCCTGGGCCTGCACCACTCTCGTGGTGAGGGGTTGCCCCACGCCTTGCCGCAATCTGCCATCGTCTTCAACTATCTGGGGGTCTCCCACAGAGGCACGCCTGCCCCCTGGCAGCCATTGCCCATCGCGCCGGGCCAACCCTCGGCGCCACAGAACCTGCCGCGCGAGCTCATCAGTTTGCACGGCGGTGTCTACGGCGGTTGCCTCACCCTGCGTCAGGTCGGTGCCCTCAACCAAGGGGCGAGCGACGCCCTGATGACGGCCCTGGCGGCCAATCTGACGGCGCTGGTCGAGGCTTGCTGCGCGGTGCAGCCGCCGCGCCACACCCCGAGTGACTTCCCCGGGCTGCCGCTCTGCCAGACTGCGCTGGATCGGGTACTGGATCCGCGGCTGGCAGGGGGCGAGGTCGAGACCCTGCTGCCCATGACCTCTTTGCAGGAGAGCATGGTCTATCACAGGGCGCTGGCCCCCAGAGATAGCGCCTACCACCTGCAGACCGAGATGGACTATCACCAGGGGCTGGATGTGACTGTCTACCAGGCCGCCTGGCAGGGGCAGCTCGCCCGCTGGCCCGTGCTGCGCGCCGCCTTGCTGGTGGAGGAGGGCGTTGCCCTGCAGCGCATCCTGCGCCACGCCGAGCTGCCGTTCCACTATGAGGACTTGTCTGGCGACGTGCAGGCCGAGGCGCGTGTCGCGGCCTATCGCCAGCAGGACTTGGCCCGGCCCATTGCGCTGGACAAGGCCCCGCTGCTGCGCATCGCCTGCTTCAAACTGGCCCCCGACCACCACAGGGTGATCCTGAGCGCTCACCATGGGGTGCTGGATGGCTGGAGCGGCCCTGTGCTGCTGGGTAGCCTGCATCGTCACTATCAACAGGGGATGCAGCAGGGCGAGCTTCACGAGCGGCTGCCGCAGCCAAGTCCGGACCGGGCCTGGCTCGAATTCGGCCGCCATATCGTCAGTCACAGAGCCGAGCATGAGGCCTATTGGCAGGGGCGCGCCCACTTGCTGGCACGGCCCAACGATCTCTCCGCCCTGTTCGGGGTGGCACTGGAGCCGCACCTGACCCAGCACAGGCCGGCGGTCTGCGGCCAGACCCTGGCATCAGGCGTCTCTACCCAGCTGGAAAGTCGGGCCCGCGAGCTCGGCGTGACCGCCGGGCTGTTGGCCCAGTATGCCTGGCATCGGCTGCTCGCTCGCCAGTGCGGCGACGAGGTCACCCTGGTCGGCAACGTGACCCCGGGCCGGGACTTCCCCATCGAGGGGATCACCGACAGCGTCGGGCTCTATATCAACAGCCTGCCGCTCGCCCTGGATTGGCGCACCGAGGCGAGCCTCGGGCAGCACATCGCGCAGCTGCAGCGGGACTCGCTGGCCCTCAACCAGCACGGCACCCAATCCCTCGCCGCCCTGACCAAGGGCCGGGGTCGTCTGTTCCAGAGCCTGTTCGTGTTCGAAAACTACCCCATGCCGGCGCGGCCCCGGACGCTGGAGCCCCATCAGCTGATGCCGCACTTTGGCAGTGTGGTCGAGAAGGTGGAGCTGCCGCTCTCCCTGGTGGTGAATGCCCGTGGCGGGCAACTCAATCTGCGTTTCGAGTACGATGGCGAGCTGATAGGGCGTGAACGCGCCGAGGCGGTCCTGGGGCAGTGGATGGCGGAGCTGGCGTGGCTGGCACAGGCCTCCCTGACCGAGCCCGCTCGTTTGGCGGGCGTCGAGGCGGCCCGTGCAGCGGCTCCGAGTCTGGCCCCTGCGCAGCGCGAGGCCTGTCCGGTCGATGCCTTGGCCCAGGATCCCCAGGCCCGTTGTCTGCTGGCCCTGTGGCAGCAACACTGTGGCGAGGGGGCGAGCTGGCAGCAGAGCCTGACCGGGCTCGGGGTGGATTCGGTGCAGCAGCTCGCCCTGCTGGCGGCGCTGAATCGGGCCTTTGCGGCGGATCACCAGCCGCTGACCCTGCGGGATCTCAAGGCCCATGCCTCACCCTGCGCACTGTTCAACCACTGGCTGGTGCGTCTGGCGGAGGCGGTGTCATGACGGCGCAGGCATTGCTGGCAGCCAGCAAGGCGGGGACAACCCCGCCACATGCCGAGGTGGTTGGGCAGGGGTTGAGTGCCCGCTTGACGAGCATGCTCAATGGCACACCACTGGCTCCGGCCATCGCCATGGATGGAGTCTGGCAAGACTATGGGGCGCTGAGTGGCCGGGTCGACCAGATTGCCGCCAGCTTGCAGGGGTTGGCGGTGGGGGAGCGGGTAGGCCTCTATCTGGATCGCACGCCGGATCTGGTGGCCAGCCTGCTCGCCTGTTTGCGGCTCGGCCTCTGCTTCGTGCCCCTGGAGCCGGATTTCCCGGTGGTGCGGTTGCAGGGCATCGCCCGGCAGGCCCGGCTCTCGGCGGTGATCTGCAACCATGGCGAAGGGGTGCCCGACTTTGGTTGCCCGCTGCGCCCGCTGTCGCGGCTGGCACCCGGCGACGAGAACGCGGCTATGTACTGGCCTCGGGTGGATGACAGTCAAGCGGCCTACATGATGTTCACCTCGGGTTCGACCGGTGAACCCAAGGGGGTGGTGATTAGTCGGCGTGCGCTGCTCTGCTTCCTCGACGGGATCCGCGAGCGGCTCGGGTTGACCCCGGCTTGTCACTGGCTCTTCATCACCACCCCGGCCTTCGACATCTCCCTGCTGGAGATGCTGGGACCGCTCTGGAGCGGGGGTCGGCTGACGGTGGCGGACAACGCGCACAACAAGGATCCCCTGGGGATGCTGGCGCTGCTGGCGGCGGACTCGTCCATCAACTGGCTGCAGGCGACCCCGGCTTGCTGGCGCATGCTGCTCAAAGCGGGCTGGCAGGGGAGTGACAGCCTGACCGCCCTGTGCGGGGGGGAGGCGCTGGATCCGGGGCTGGCCGAGCAGCTGTGCAGCCGCACCCGGCGGCTGTGGAACTGTTATGGCCCGACCGAGGCCACCGTCTGGTCTCTGGTGAGCGAGGTGCGCTGGCCCCCGATCGACGGGCAGATCACCATCAGTCACAGCCTGCCCGGCTATCGCCACTGGGTGCTGGACGAGACGGGGCAGCCGGTGGCAGAGGGGGAGTGCGGCGAGCTCTGCATCGAGAGCCCGGCCCTGTGCGAGGGTTACTGGCGCAAACCCGCCCTCACCGCGGCGGCCTTCCTGCGGCTCGATAATCATCGCCTCTATCGCACCGGGGATAGGGTGCGGCGGCTGGGGGCGGATAGCTTCCGCTATCTGGGGCGGCGCGACGATCAGATAAAACTGCGCGGTTTTCGCATCGAACTCGGCGAGGTTGAGGCGGGCCTGCGCCGTCAAGCCGGGGTGCAGGAGGCGGCGGTGCGGCTGCTTGGCGAAGGGGACGAGGCCATGCTGGTGGGCTATGTGGAGGCCAAAGCCGGGGTGACCCTCAATCGCCTGGCCCTGCGCAAGGGGCTACAGGCCAGCCTGCCGCACTATATGGTGCCGGCGCGTATTATTTTGCTCGATGCCCTGCCCAAGACCGGCAGCGGGAAACTGGACAGAAAGGCGCTGCCCTTGCCGGAGTGAGGAAGGGCTGGCAGGCCAGCTGCCTCAGCAACAGGGTGCCGGCGCGTATTATTTTGCTCGACGCCCTGCCCAAGACCGGCAGCGGCAAGCTCGACAGAAAGGCACTGCCCTTGCCGGAGTGAGGAAGGGCTGGCAGGCCAGCAGCCTCAGCAACAGGGTGCCGGTGCGTATTATTTTGCTCGACGCCCTGCCCAAGACCGGCAGCGGGAAACTGGACAGAAAGGCGTTGCCCTTGCCGGAGTGAGGCGACGGGGAAAACTCAAGAAGCCGATAAACAAGAAGCCCGCAGCGATGCGGGCTTCTCTTTTTGACGGGGGGGACGGGCAGGATCAGCGGGTGACGGGGAGCGCATCCGGTTTGCTCATCAGCTGCTCGACATCCTCGATCACCTTGAGGGCGGCCTGGGGACCACCGGTGGAGGTCCAGAGCGACCCGTCCACGGCGCCGAAGCGCTTGGCCTTGATGGCACCGAGCTGCTGGAAGGCCGGGGTCTGCTCGGCCTGCTGCATGGCATCCACCGCATCGCCGCTGGCACTCAGGGTGCCGATCACCAGCCAGTCACCGTCCAGCAGATTGAGGGACTCCAGGCTCAGGGCCGGGGAGTGGGGGCTCTTGTCGCCTATCTGGTGCGGCGGGCGGGCCAGACCCATCTCCATCACCACGCTGCTGGAGAAGGTACCGCCGTGCATGTAGCTCGGTCCCTTCGGGTTCCAGCGCACTATGCTGATGCGCTCGCCCTGATGCTGGGCAAGCTGGGTGCGGGCCTGTTGCAGACGGGCCTCATACTGGGCGAGGAAGGCCTTGCCTTCGGCTTCTTTATTGAGCACCAGGGCGCTGCGGCTGAACACCTCTTTCCAGGGCTGACCCCAGTTGCCGGTGACCACTGTGGGGGCGATTTCCTTGAGCAGGCTCAGCAGCTCGGGCTTGGTCTGATTGGTCAGGATGAGATCTGGCTCCAGATCGATCAAGCGCTCCAGATTGGGATTGTCCAGATCCCCGACCACGGCGATATCTTTGCCCGCCTTGCCTTGCAGGTAGCGGGGCAGGGTAGCCTGGCCGCGGCCATTGACGGTGCCGACCGGCTGCACGCCCAGGGTCAGGGCGGTGTCGAGATCGAGCTCACTCAGCACCACTACCCGCTTGGGGTGAGCGGGCACGCTCAGGGTGTTGCCGTCGGCATCGGTCACTTGACGGGTGTCAGTCTGGGCCTGGGCCTGACAGCCGATCACACTGGCCAGTACCAGCGCGGCTACCAAGGGGGAGGGGATCGTCATGGTTACATCCTTAATGGGTGAAATCGGCGCCACCGTTTGCGGGCACTATTTGATTACCGGAACGTGACTGCCGGAACGCGTTGCCTGAATGAGCCGTCTGCTATTGGCCCCAAATGGGCGGGACTATGCTACCACAAGTTAATTGAGAAACGTTGTCATTTGTATTTGTGCCATGACGGCGCTTTGCTACCATGGGCTCCCCATTGCGAGATTGTGCTGATGCTACCTTTCCTTCCCCCCGCTACGGAGTTCATCCGCCACACCGACCTGCTGACACTGGCGGGGATGGACGAGCTGCCGATCCACCGGGTCTGTTTCGACTTCGCTGCGTTCAGTTCGGCCAGCTTCGATGCCCATGCCATCACCCTGCCCGCCAAGCTGCAAGGGGCCGTGGCCAAACGCCAGGGGGAGTTTCTGGCGGGTCGGCTGGCGGCGCGCCATGCCCTGAGCCCCTACGGCCTGGGGGACCAGGTGGTGACCATAGGCGCGGCCCGCGAGCCGCGCTGGCCAGCAGGCATGGAGGGCAGCATCAGCCACAGCCAGCTGCTGGGGGAGGGGATGGCGCTCTGTGCAGTGCGCCCCGGCCACGCCGGGCTCGGGCTGGATCTGGAGGCCTGGCTGGGGGCGGGGCAGGCGGAGCAGCTCTGGCCCGGCATCGTCGACCAGGAGGAGTGGGGGCGGCTCGAACCCGCCGCGCTGGCTGCCGGACTGGACAGAGCCCAGGGGCTGACCCTGGTGTTTTCGGCCAAGGAGAGCCTGTTCAAGGCGCTCCATCCCAGGGTGGGGCGCTATTTTGATTTTCTGGATGCCAGCTGGACTGGCCTCACGGAGCAGACCATCAGTCTGCGCCTCAAGACGCCGCTTGCGCCGTGCTTGCCCGCGGGCTGGCACTGCACCCTGCGCTGGCAGCGACTGCCGGGGGGGCTGCTCACCCTGCTGGCACTTTGACGGACTAAGGGGATGAGACAGTAAAAAACCGCCGGATGGGCGGTTTTTTCATTCAGGCCTGCTGTCTGGCTGCAGAGTTATCCGTTTGCGAAGCCGCTTCGGTGCGCCGACGGGGCACGATCACCGGGGCGCCGTCGCCGGGGGCGTGCAGTATGTCGACATCGGTCTGGTAGAGCCTGTCGATGAGCGCCTTGGTCACCACCTCCCGCGCCGGGCCCATGGCTTGCACGCCACCGTCACCGAGCGCAATCAGCTCGTCACAGTAACGGGCGGCGGTGGCGAGATCGTGAATGACGATGAGCACAGTCTTGCCGGCGGCGGTGATCTGGTGGATGGCCTCCATCACCTCGGTCTGGTGGCCGATATCCAGCGCGCTGGTGGGCTCGTCCAGCAAGATGATGTCCGCGTCCTGGGCCAGCACCATGGCGAGCCAGACCCGCTGCGCCTGACCACCGGAGAGGGAGCTGGCACTCTGCTGCCAGATGGCATCGAGCTGCATCTGCTCCCGGGCCCAGCGCACCATGCGCGCATCTTCCTCGCTCCATTGATTGAACCAGCCCTGATGGGGGTGGCGACCATATTGCACCAGCTGCTCGACCCGGATCCCGGCCGGCATCAGCGGTCGCTGGGGCAGGTAGGCCAGCTCCCGGGCCAGTGCCTTCATGCCATAGCTTGCCAGCGGCTTGCCCTTGAGCAGGATCTCCCCGCTCTGGGGCTGCTCCTGCCCTGCCAGCAACTTGAGCAGGGTGGACTTGCCGCCGCCGTTGGGGCCGACGATGCCGACCAGTTTGCCCTTGGGAATGGTGAAGGAGACGTCATCGAAGACGGGCTTGTGCTGATAGCCGAAACGAAGGCGGTTTACGGTGAGCGTCATCAAACGGCCCCTTGTCTGAAGGTGAAAAGGATAAAAAGCATCGTCAGTCGGCCTTCTGTCTGTCTTTGATGAGCACGAACAGCAGCAGCATGCCGCCGAGGATCCGGGTCATGATACCGGTGGCGACCTCGTGGGGGCTGGCCAGCACCCGCACCAGGGTATCGCTCGCCAGCAGCAGCAGGGCGCCGGATAGCGCGGCTATCCAGAGCGGCACTATGCGATCCCGGCTGAGCCAGGACGCGAGAATGGGGGCGGCCATGGCGATGAATACAACTGGGCCGCCGATGGCGGTGCCGAGTGCCGCCACTATGATGGCCTGGGCCAGCACGCCGAGCTGCACCCGGTTCACATTCACCCCGAGGTTCTGGGCGGTGACGGATCCTAGGCGCAGCACGCCGAGGGCGCGAGAGAGATAGATGATCCAGGGGCAGATCAGCAGGATCAAGATGCCCACCGGCAGCACTGTGCCGTAGCCCTGGCCGACGAAGTTGCCCATGTTCCACAGGTAGAGGCTGGTGAGGTGCACCAGGGATTGGGTGGACATGGCGAACTGGCCGATGGCGTTCATCAGCTCGGAGACGCCGATGCCGATCACCACGAACAGGTAACCCTGCTCCCCCGGCTTGTTGCACAGGGCGTAGAGCACGGCCGCGGCGAACAGGGCGCCGAGCGGCGCCGCCCACCAGGGCCAGCTGCCCAGCGTCAGGTAGAGGGAGAAGATGATGATGGCCAGCGATGCCCCCTCGTTGACCCCGATCATGTCCGGGGTGGCGAGGCGGTTGCGGATCAGGGTCTGTACCAGGCAGCCCGAGAGGCCCATGGCGGCGCCCGCCACCAGCACGGCGACGATGCGCGGCAGCCGGATTTTGA
Source organism: Aeromonas rivuli (assembly GCF_000820045.1). Classification (GTDB taxonomy): domain Bacteria; phylum Pseudomonadota; class Gammaproteobacteria; order Enterobacterales; family Aeromonadaceae; genus Aeromonas; species Aeromonas rivuli. The sequence continues at coordinate 121,506 of NZ_CDBJ01000042.1, forward strand.
ACACCGTCACCTCGCTGAGCCGGCTTCCCTCGCCCAGCAGGGTCTGCACCACCCCCAGCATGCTGATCTTGCCCGAGCCCAGGGTCAGCGCCAGCAGGGAGAGCAGCACCAGCACCACCGCCAGGGCGAGGGTGATGAGCCAAGCCCGGCGCTCAAGCAGCAGGGTACGGCTGCCCATTCGCAGGCAGAAGGTGCCGCTTGGCAGGGCAGAGGAGGGCAGGGAGGGCGCCTTGTTGATTGGGTGTGTCATTGGGTGTCGGCACTCTTGATGAGGTCATGCATATGAGGGCTCCTTACCTGACGGCCAACAGGGAGCGGAAACCGCCGCTGCGCACCACTAGGATGAGCACGGGGGCACCGATCAGCGCCAGGATCACCCCGTTCGGCAGCTCGAATGGCTGCAGCAGCCAGCGCGCCAGTATGTCGGCACCGAGCAGGAACAGCACGCCAAACAGGGCGGAGAAGCGCACCTGAATGGCGAGGCGTACCGGCTCCACCAGGCGGGCGCAATAGGCCGCCAGGAAGCCGACGAAGCCGATGGGGCCGGCGATGGCGATGGCGCAGGCGGTGAACAGGGTGGCGGCCAGCAGCACGCCGATGCGCACCCGGGTCGGCCTTATGCCAAGCGCCTGGGCCTGATTGTCCCCCATCTGCATCAGGGTGAGCTGGCGGCACAGCGCCAGGGTCAGCAGCAGGCCAGCCAGGGCGAAGGGCAGCACGGTCAGCACCGCATCCTGACTGGAGGCGGCCAGGGAGCCCAGGTTCCAGAACCTGAACTGCTCCAGCACCACCTTGTTGGAGAGCAGCAGGAAGTTGGAGAGGCCGCCGAAGGTGGCGGAGAGGGCGACCCCCACCAGGATGAGCTTGAGCGGGTTGGATTTACCCACCATCAGGCCGAGGCCCAGTACGATGACATTGCCGAGCAGGGCGCCCATGCCGGACCAGAGCAGATAACCGTAGGCCGATTCGACCCCGAAGTAGGTGAGGCCGATGACCAGGGCGAAGACGGCGCCGGCGTTGACGCCGAGCAGGCCGGGTTCGGCCAGGGGATTGCGGGTGGCGCTTTGCAGCATGGAGGCGGCCAGCGCGAGACAGGCACCCACCACCAGGGCCGCGAGGGTGCGGGGCAGGCGCAGGGTATTGACTATCATGGCGAGTTTTTCATCGGCGACGAAGACGGGATCGCCGAGCAGGAAACCGGCGACCTCACGGCCACCATAGACACCGGCGCCAGTGGCCAGTGACAGACAAATCAGCAGGAAGAGGAGCAGCACTGTGAGCCAGAACAGCTGAGCTTGGTACCTGAGCACTCAAAGACTCCTTTAAATCGAGACGATAGAAACGCAAAAAGGGAGCCCGCTTGGGCTCCCGCATACAGGGGTTATTACAGCTTGTACTCTACGCCGGCGTAGACGCTGCGACCTTCCAGGATGAATTCTGCGTCGGTGGCGACCTCGTCCCTCTGGGTGTTGGTGAGGTTGGTGATGCCGAGCTTGAAGTCCAGCGCTTGGGTCACTGTCCAGTTGGTGTTGAGATCCAGGGTCTGGTAGCTCTCGGACTTGAACGCCTGGGCGTTGCGCGCCGGGACCGTGATGACCTGGCTGCCGACATACTGCCAGGCCAGGTTGGCGCTGACCACGTCGCTCGCTTGCCAGTCCAGGCTGAGGTTGCCGGTGTGATCCGGGGTCTTGGTGAGATCATCGCCGGTACTGCGATCGACGGAGTCAAGCAGGGTCCAGTTCGCTCCCAGCTGTACATTGTCCAGCACGTCGAACCAGCCGGTCAGCTCCAGACCCTTGATGCGGGCCTTCTTGATGTTGTGGTAGGTCATCACGGAAGGCATATAACCCGCAGCAGGACGCCATTGATCGCTCTGGATCAGATCCTCGATCTCGTTGTGGAAACCGGTGACGCCGGCGCCGAAGCGATCGGACTCATAGGCGGTACCGAACTCATAGCTGATGGCGGTTTCCGGTTTAAGATCCGCGCTGCCCACTACCTGGCAGCGGCCACGGCAGGCGGTGGTGGAGAAGCCTTCGCTGGACTGGGCCAGGGTCGGGGCCTTGAACGCCTTGCCGATACCCCCCTTGAGCACCCATTCGTCGCTCAGGGAGTAGAGGGCGTAGGCGCGCGGGCTGAACTCGTTGCCATAGGTCTCGTGGTGATCCAGACGACCGGAGAGGGTCAGGGCCAGATCGCCGAAGCCGAACTCGTCTTGCAGGTAGATGGCACTCTGGTTGGCGCTGACGCTGCCAGTGGTAATGCTGCGGCTGTGCTCGAGCTCGGTATCGCGGAATTCGGCGCCCGAGGTCAGCAAGTGATCCCCAAGGTAGCCACTGACCTGACCGTCGACGGTGTTGTTGGTCTGGGTGACATCGGCGACGCCGCCGTTGAGCTGGGAGTCATCCATCAGGTCGGTCTGTTCGAAATAGTAGCGAACCCGGCTGTCGAAGTGCTGCCAGCGGCCATTGTGGGTCAGCCCCAGGCTCAGGCGGTCGAGCTCCTGCACGTTATGGGCAGTGAGAGGACGTGGGGAGTTAGGAGGAAGGGGCACGTTGTTGAAGTAGCTGTCCATGTCGTTCTGGTTGTAGCCCAGATCGAAATCGATGTCCTGGTTGTCGCTGACCAGCCACTTCAGGCTGGAGAGCACGTTGACCACTTCACGCTTTTCCAGGGCATCGGCATCCGGGTTGTTGCTCTGCTCGCTCTTCCAGTTGTCACGCTGATACCCCTCGACCACCACGCTGCCCAGCAGCTTGTTGTCGATCAGGGCACCAGAGACAAAGGCGCTGCCTTGGTTGGCATCGCCACCCTCACCCTTGGTGGGCATGGTGTGGGTGTAGGCAACGGCTGCCTCGGTTTTTTCCTTGGCCTGGCGCAGGATCACGTTGACCACGCCGCCCAGCGCATCGGCACCGTACAGGGAGGATACAGGGCCACGGATGACCTCGATGCGCTCGATGGCCGCCATGGGGATGGAGCTCAGGTCGAAGTCGTTGCCATAGGCGCTGCCCAGGGTTTCGCGGGCATTGACGCGCTTGCCGTTGATCAGCAGCAGGGTGTAGTCACCGCCCATGCCACGGATCTTGATCTCGTTACGGCCGGTGGGGTTGGTGGCGATGATGTTGACACCCGGCACATGCTTGAGCGCATCGCCAATGTTATTGACGTTCATCTTGTCCAGATCGGCGCGGCTCACCACGGACACGCTGGCCGGTGCGGTGAACTCGGTGTGCTTGGTCTGGGTCGCAGTGACGACTATGGTCTCGTTGGCCTTGGTCGGCTCAGTCTGAGCCAGGGCTGGCATCGCCAGCAGGCCGAGGGAGATCAGGCTGGTTTGCAACGGGTTCAAGGGAAAGCCGGGGGTGAACTGCATGGTCAAAACTCCATTTAAACGTATTTATTGTTGAGGAAAAACAGCTTGTTAGGCTCACTAACTTCCCTGTCTGACCTGCTTGTCAGACGTATTATTGTTATGTGATTTTTTCAGTGCTCTGAGCAGCAATACCACACCCAAGCAAGCCAGCAGGGTACAGGCGATATTGAGCCAGGCGAGGGTGTCGAAGCCCAGAAGCCGGGCCTGTTCATCCGATTGCAGATAGCGGGCCGATCCCAGGCTGGCGAGCCCGGCGGCAATATTGGTAACGGTTCCCTGAAATGACATGAACGCGGCGCGCTGCTGGGGGGCGGGGATGGCCGCAGTGATGGCCAGGGTGGTGCTGGAGCGGGCCGAGCTCAGCGCCATGAACAGGGTGAATAACAGATAGAGGGGCAGCCCCAAGGGCTGGGCGAAGCCAACGAAGGTGACCAGTGCGAGCAGCAGACTGGTGATCAGGATGGCACCCTGAGCACGGCCGGCATCAATCCAGACACCGCACAGTCGCATGGTTGCCATGCTGGCCAGGCCGCCGCACAGGTAGAGTGCTGCTATCTGTTCCCGGGGGAAATCGAGGTTGAACTGGAAGTAGTTGGCAAAGTGCGGAATGAGCAGAAAGTGGCCGGCCATCTGCAGGGCAAGCACGGTGAGCGCTCCCTGGCAGAGGGGGGATGCGATCAGACGCCAGATGCCAACCAGACTCGGCTCCTGCTTGACCGGCAGGGAGGGCAGCAGCAGATAGGCTGCCAACACCAGCAGCAGCCCGGCGCCGCCGAGCAACAGGAAGGGACTCTGCCAGCCGAACCATTGAGAGAGCGTCAGGGAGAGAGGCACGATCAATATGGCGGCGAGGGAAAAAGCCATGCCGACATAGGCGAGCTTGCGACCCCGTTCGGCCGGGGGGACCAGATCCAGCACGGCCGCCATCAAGATGGCCGAGAGCGGGCCGGCGACACAGCCGGAGAGAATGAAGAGGATCAGCAGTTGCTGGCTGTCTTGTACCAGAGAGCAGGCGATCAGCAGCAGGAAGCGCAGGGTGAGCAGCAGCAGCAGAGCAGGGCGTCGATTGAAGCGATCCAGCCAGGGTGCGGCCAGCAACCCTACCAGGGCCGCACCCAGGGTCGCGCCGCCACTGAAGTAACCGGTCAGCTCGGGGGCCATGCCCAGAGAGAGCACCAGATCCGCACCCAGTGGCATTACCATCATCATGCTACCCATAGATAACATATTGATTAATAGTGCTAAATGTATGACCGCCGATGGATGGGCACTGTGGAGCTTAGGGATCACAAGAGTCTTCTCGAGCAAAGGAGCCCGAATTCTATCCGAGGATTTTTTTTATGACAACAAATGATAATTGTTTTTATTTGTATTAGTTTCGCTCCACCAGAACCTTAACGTGGCGTCAAACGGGCTCTTTGTCGACGCCCCTGGGCCTGCCTCTGGGACGGGTTTACCCTCTGCCATCTCGAGATGGACGAGGTGATCCCATTTTGGGGCCTGATATCCCCACCGTAGGGCGAACTCATCCAGACATTCATCCGGGCCGGGCGGGTCGATGACCCTCATGGGGCCCGATCCGGCTGAGCGCTCCTTGCTGCTATTTGAGGCCGAGTCGTCTGGCGAGCCGGTGCAGGTTGCCGCCGTCCAGTTCCAGCGCTCGGGCGGTGGCGGCCCAGTTACCCTGTTGGGCCGCCAGGGTCTGCTCGATCAGCTGGAACTGGAAGGCATCTGTGGCCGTGCGCAGCCCCATGTCTGCCATTGGCTGCACCGCCTGTTCCACTGGGATGCGAGTGGATGAGGGGGCGTCGATGGCCGCCAGATTGAAGTGGTGGCAATCCAGGGCCGGGGACTGGCTGCCCTGCTCGGCCCGCGCCAGCACCGCGGCTCTGTGGATGGCGTGCTCCAGCTCCCGCACGTTGCCCGGCCAGTCGTAGCTGGCGAGCAGTTGCAGCGCCCTGGGCTGGATGCGCAGCCGCTCCAGCCCCAGGCTGACCCGGCAGCGTTCGCAAAAATAACCAGCCAGCAGGGGGGTGTCGTCCGGCCGCTCCCGCAGGGCGGGGGCGTGGATCGGGAAGACGCTCAGGCGGTGGTAGAGATCGCTTCGAAATTGCCCCTCGACCACTGCCTGTTTCAGATCCCGGTTGGTGGCGGCCAGGATACGCACGTTCACCTTGAGGGGGGTGTCGTCACCGATGCGCTGCAGATCCCCGTATTGCAGCACCCGCAGCAGCTTGGCCTGCAGCGACAGGGAGAGTTCGCCTATCTCGTCGAGGAACAGGGTGCCCTTGTCGGCCAGCTCGAACTTGCCCGCCCGGTTGTGAATGGCGCCGGTGAAGGCCCCCTTCACGTGGCCGAACAGCTCGCTTTCGGCCACCGATTCCGGCAGGGCGGCGCAGTTGAGATAGACCAGGGGCGCGCTGGCACGGGGTGAGCCCTGATGCACCGCCTTGGCGATCAGCTCCTTGCCGACTCCCGTCTCCCCCAGGATCAGCACGTTCAGCTCGGAGCTCGCCACCACGGCTATCTCGTGGCGCAGCCGGTCCATGGCCGGGGAGCGGCCAATCATCTCGGGCTGGCCCGGCCCATTCTGGGTGGAGGGGGCGAGGGGTTCGCTGCTCTGGCGGGCGAGCCGTTCCAGCAACAGGGCGTTGCTGAGGGCGGCGGCGGCCAGGGCGCCCACTAGCCGCAGCTCCTCGTCGCTGATGCCGTCGAACTGGGTCGGGTTCATGCCATCTATGGTCAGGGCGCCGATCAGCGTCTGATCCGAAAACAGTGGTAGGCCGACGCAGGCGTGCACCCTGAAGTCGTCGTGATCCGGGATCAGGCCGTCATAGGGGTCGGGCAGGTTGCTGTCGGCGGGGAAGCGCACCACGTCGCCGGCCCGGGCAATGGCCTCCATGCGCGGGTGATCCTTGAGCGCGAAGCGGCGGCCCAGCACGTCCTGCATCAGGCCGTCGATGGCCAGCGGAATGAACTGGCCCCCCTCGTAGCGCAGCAGGGCCGAGGCGTCCGAGTGCAGCAGGCTGCGCACGCTCTGGATCAGGCGGTGGAACCTGTCCTGATGGGAGATGCCGAGTTGCAGGTCGAGGGCGATGCGCGCCAGGCTGTCGGTCGAGATCACGAGAATTGTCCAAATGACAGTGTGTTTGTGTTTTTGACTATGAACGACAAGTGTCTAAATGACAATGTAAGAAATATGTTTTCTATAAAAACAATGAGTTACAAGTTGGCACGTCAACTGCAATAGTCCGTTCAGTCGCACATTCGCTATTGCATTCTGAGGAACAACTTGATGAGCATTCACGTCAAAAACAACATTCACTGGGTCGGCCAACGGGACTGGGAGGTGCGCGACTTTCACGGCACCGAGTACAAGACCCACAAGGGCACCAGCTACAACAGCTACCTCATCCGCGAAGGGAAGAACGTGCTGATCGACACCGTCGATCACAAGTTCAGCCGGGAGTTCGTGCAGAATCTGGCGGCGGAGATCGATCTCGCCGCCATCGACTTTGTGGTGATCAACCACGCCGAGGAGGATCACGCCGGCGCCCTGACCGAGCTGATGGCCCGCATCCCCGGCACCCCCATCTACTGCACCCACAACGCCATCGATTCCATCACTGGCCACCATCACCACCCGGAGTGGAACTTCCATCCGGTCAAGACCGGCGACAGCCTGGACATAGGCAACGGCAAGCAGCTGGTGTTTATCGAAACCCCCATGCTGCACTGGCCCGACAGCATGATGACCTACATGACCGAGGATGCGGTGCTCTTCTCCAACGATGCCTTCGGCCAGCACTACTGCGACGAACACCTGTTCAACGACGAGGTGGATCAGGTTGAGCTGATGGAGCAGTGCCAGCGCTACTACGCCAACATACTCACCCCCTTCAGCCCGCTGGTGACCGCCAAGATCAAGGAGGTGCTGGGCTTCAACCTGCCGGTGAGCATGGTGGCAACCTCCCACGGCATCGTCTGGCGCGACGATCCCACCCAGATCATCCTGAAATACCTGGAGTGGGCCGACCACTACCAGGAGGATCGCATCACCCTCTTCTACGACTCCATGTCCAACAATACCCGCATGATGGCCGATGCCATCGCCCAGGGCATCCACGAGGTGGACCCCGGGGTGGCGGTGAAGATCTACAACGTGGCGCGCCACGACAAGAACGAGATCCTGACCCAGGTGTTCCGCTCCAAGGGGGTGCTGGTGGGCTCCTCCACCATGAACAACGTCATGATGCCCAAGGTGGCGGGCATGCTCGAAGAGATCACCGGCCTGCGGTTCCGTAACAAGCGCGCCTCGGCGTTTGGCAGCTACGGCTGGACTGGCGGCGCGGTGGACCGGATCCAGACCCGGCTGATGGACGCGGGTTTTGACATCAGCCTCTCCCTCAAGGCCAAGTGGCGCCCGGATGGCTCGGCGCTGGCACAGTGCCGCGAGCATGGCCGCCAGCTCGCCCGCCAGTGGGCGCTGCATCCGCTGGATGAGTCCCGCCCGTTCACCACAACCCAGGCGACGGTGACGCGAGCCCCGGTGATCGCCAAGGCACCGCAAGCCGCACCGGTCGCCGGTGAATGGGACGACGATCAGCCCATGCTCTGCACCGTCTGCCAGTGGATCTATGATCCGGCGCTCGGTGAGCCGGATCAGCTGGTGGCACCGGGCACGCCCTGGGCTCAGGTATCTGACAGTTTTCTCTGCCCCGGCTGCGGCATCGGCAAGGAGGTGTTCGAACCCTGTGGGGCGGAGGCCTGTGTATGAGCGGAGTCGGCATGAACAGCCCCCATCACGGCGACGAGATTGTAGTGATCGGCAGCGGTTTCGCCGCCCAGCAGATGAGCAAGAGCCTGCGCAAGCTGGATGGGGAGCGGCCCATCCGCCTCATCACGGCCGACAGCGGCGACGAGTACAACAAGCCGGACTTGAGCCACGTGGTGAGCCGGGGCTGCGCCGCCGCGGCCATGACCCGGCAGAGTGGCAGCGACTTTGCCGAGCAGCAGTGCATCACGCTGCTGCCCCATTGCCCGGTGCTGGGTATCGATCCCGCGAATCGCCGCGTGCTGACCGCTCAGGGCTCCTTTCCCTACGGCCAGCTGGTGCTGGCGACCGGTGCCAGTGCGGTGCGTCCCGATATACCGGGCAGCGAGCATCTGGTGACCCTCAACAGCCAGCAGGAGTATGCCGCCGCCGAGGGGCTGATCCAGCAGGCCAGACGCATCATGATATTGGGGGCCGGGCTGATTGGCTGCGAACTGGCGATGGACATGGCGAGCGCTGGTCGCGAGGTGACCCTGGTGGATCTGGCCGACAGCCCGCTCAGCACTCTGCTGCCGGCGGCCCTGAGTCAGCCGTTGCAGCAGGCACTGCGCAGTCAGGGAGTGAAGCTGCAACTGGGTCAGGGTATTGCCGGGCTCAGCCCGCTCGATCCGGACAGGCCGGATGGGGGCTGGCGGGTGACCCTGGCCGATGGTGGCGCGAGCGAACAGGATCTGGTGATCGCTGCCATCGGCCTTAGGCCAAATCTGACCCTGGCCGAGAGTGCCGGGATCGAGGTCGGGCACGGCATTCGGGTCGACGAACGGTTGCAGACCAGCGACCCCCACATCTTCGCGCTGGGAGATTGCGTCGAATGGCAGGGGCGGCTGCTCCCCTTCCTGCAACCCATAGTGCTGGGGGCAAACGCGCTGGCCAGGACGCTGCTCGGCACGCCGACCCCGTTGACCCTGCCCCCCATGCTGGTGAAGGTGAAGACGCCACTCTATCCGCTGCAACTGGCGGGCCGCACCCAAGGTGAGGATCTCGCCTGGCAGTGCCACTGGAATCGGCACGGCATGGTGGCCGAGGCGCGCGGTGCAGATGGGTTGCTGTGCGGCTTCGTAGTGGGGGGCGACAAGATGAGTGCCGCCTTCCCGCTGCTGCGCCAGCTGCCCCGTTGAAGAGACACCTGTTTGAGGCCGGTGTCAGGTGATGACTCTACGGCGTGCTACTTGCTCGTTGGTGGTCATAGGGTGACCCCGGATAACACGGTAGGGGGTACCGTTTTGCTATCCGCTTTGCAGCCGTATGACCACTCCCTTTTGTGGACAACTGTCAGGTGAATACCCTGCCATGCAGCCAGTATTCAATGAGACTGGCAATGATGACTGCAGAGCTGCGATCTCGGCCTGCGGGGCTTCCTGCTTGGTCAGCTGTATACGGTAATCTTCCCGCTTCCCGCGCTCTTTGGCGATGGCAGCTTCCGATGCCTTGACGATGAAGGCTTCGTGACCGCGTTTTACGTTGAGGCGACCACAGTCGCCAACCAGACGGACCAAGGAGTTGAGGAGGTCTGCGTTGTCACCGGCACGCTGGGGATGCTTGGCATCGAACTCTGGGAAGACTCGCCGCATGATTGTTGTGCAATGAAATGAATTGCAGTGGAGGGGGACGGAGAGGGGAACGGGCTGAAAATGACAAAGGGATTAGCATCATAAAGATGCTAATCCCTCGTTGTATCTGGTGCTCCCGACTGGATTCGAACCAGTGGCCTGTCCCTTAGGAGGGGACCGCTCTATCCAGCTGAGCTACGGGAGCAAGTGGCGGGCATTATACAAAAACCACCGCACTTTTAAACTCTTGATTTCTATTCCAATAGGGCAAAATCGCCGACTTGGATGTTAAATGGCGAATATTTGTTCCGTGTCGACAGTATGGCGCCGTCGTCAAACAGCTGAACCACCTCGAACAGGCCATTGGCCGGGTTGCGTTGCATGCGTGCCTTGCCGTAGGGATCGGTGAAGTCGGCGCTGTGCTGGATGCGGAATTGATCCCCCAGCTTGACGCCATTTAGCCGCCCCAGATTGATATGGGGTCCGCGCTCGCCCATGGCGACGATGCGGGCGGTGACCGGGGCGCAACTCAGCTGGCTGATGATGTCCTGCACCGCCTGCTTGAGCTGATAATCCACCTCTTGGCCGTAGCTGGAACGCCAGAATTCACTGCTATCACTGCCTACCTGGTCTTGCTTGGCGAAGGTCCAGTCGGCGCGTCCCTGGTACTCCTTGCGGCCCATCAGGCTGCCGTTGATGCCATCAAACAGATAGAGCTGCATGCGAAAACTGCGCACCGGATCCCGGTACCAGCTGGTCAGCTGGTTGCCCTGAGGCTCGAGGGAGAGATCGTCCAGGCTGCCGAGCACCAGATACTGGCTGTCGGTACGCAGACTCAGCGCCTTGATCTCCTCCAGGGCGCTGCGATCCCCCTGTTGCAGGTGCAGCGGGTCTATGGCGAGGTTCTCATCGAGCCACTGATGTGCCAGCACCCCTTTGGGGGCGGCGGCCAGTTGCTCGAACAGGCGGCGGGAGAGGCTGGCGGGCAGATCGTCGAGGGCGCCATAGCTCGCCTGCTCGGGATGACGCAACCTGAGCCGGACCAGCGTCAAATCCTTGGCGTACTCCTGGCTCGGACAGATCTGGCGCTGGGCCTGGATATCGGCCTGCACAGTGATGTACATGCGGCCGTTGCGCACCTCTTCGCGTTTGAGGCGATAGTGGCGAATGTCCCCCCCTGAACGGATCTGGATCTGCTCGGATTTCAGGCTGCCGTTTTCCAGGCGCTGCACGCTGGAGACGGCGGCGCCGCTCGCCAACAGCGCCTGGCGTAGGGCATCCCGGGTGGCCTCCTCGCGGGCATAGGCCTCGTCGCCATCCAGGATGGCGGCGCTGCCCTGGGCCTCGATCAGCTCGGCTCGCAGGCCAGTGGTGACCAGCAGCAGGGCAAGCAGCAGCGACGTTTTGATTATTCTCATAACATGAACCTTGCAGGGGGCAGGGAGTTCCCATGCCGACTCGGGTGTGGATACTGGCGAAAATAAAGCAAGAGTCGTGCCTTATTCCACACTCAAGCTTTGTCAGTCTCGTCCGATAACAGGTGAGATGCAGAACAGGAAGCTTATCCATGAATAGATTGATCACGGCGTTGGCCCTTGCCCTGGCCTTGTCTGCCTGTGGTTCCGAGCCCATAGACCGCAAGGTGGGGGATCCCCGTCAGGCCGCGCCCGGTATGGAGCTGAACTGGCTGGTGGCGCGCATGACCGATCAGCTGATGGAGCGCAAGTCCCTCTCCACCCTGACCGAGCCCATTGCCGTCTCCTCCTTCGTCGATCTCGACACCCTGCAGGACACCAACTGGATGGGCCAGCAGATAGAAGAGGGCTTCATCTATGAGCTGAACCGGCGCGGTGAGGTGGTGGTGGACTTCAAGATGACCGGCAATATCAAGGTGACCCCGCAAGGGGACTTCGTGATGAGCCGCAACTACAAGGATCTCTCTGCCAGGCTGCCCATCACCCGCATCCTGACCGGCACCTTCAGCCGCAACAAGCAGGGCATTTTAGTGAATGCCCGCATCATAGACTTGCGTACCAAGATGGTGGAGACCACGGCCCAGAGCCTGATCCCGCTGCAGTACCTCTCTGGTGCCAGCAACTCATTCGGACGTGCCTCGGTCAACCGGGGTCTGTTGCAGCGCGGCTCGGGGACAACCCCTCAGGGCCACCTGGTCAACCTGACCCCCTGAGGGTGCGGCGCCGGTGCGCCCCCCAAGCCAAGATGGAGTAAGCAAGATGAAGACCCTGTTTGGATGCCTGCTCGCCCTGCTGCTCACCGCATGCAGTGGCAACCGTGTGGTGGAATATGGCAACAACGTCAGTGAGCCGGATGATTTCCCCGTGCTCAAGGCGGTGGGATATGCGGTGATCGACATCCAGCCCGGCCCCTCCCAGTCCGAGCGGATGCTGCAAGCCATTCGCGCCTCCAAAATGGATGCCTATCGTGAACTGGCCGAGCAGCTCAATGGCCAGCAAGTCAGTGCCAGCTCCCGCTATCAGGATCTCAAGCAGGTCTCCAATGCCCTGGATGTCTCGGTGGCAGGCATGGTGCGTGGCGCCCGGGTGGTGGCGACCTATCCCCGTGGCAACACCTATGCCACCGAGCTGGAGCTCGATACCCGCAACCTCTACCACCTCAATCAGCTGATGGCGGGGCAGTACTGAGCAACGCCGATGGGGGTGGAGAGGCCCCTCTCGGCTGACCCTGCGCATGGACGCGGGTGGACTGAAAACAAAAAGGCGACCCAGGGGTCGCCTTTTTGTTTTTGCGGCGTGTTGCCGTGCCGCTTCAGGTGCCCTGCATGGTGCGGGGCGGCGTTCTCTTGCCGCCCCTGCGTGGCGCCTGAACCCCTGGTTCGGCTTATCCCAGGATAACGGGGGGCACGGCCGTGGGTTTGACATCCTCGCTCGGGTAGCAGCCCAGTACCTTGATGTAGCGGGTGATCTGGGTCAGCTCGACCAGGGCCGCCTGCATCTCGGCGCTCTGCAAATTGGCCGAGACATCCAGATAGAACATCTCCTCCCAGGGGTTGCCCTGCACGGGGCGGGACTCCAGCTTGGTCATGTTGATGCTGTTATTGCGCAGTACCAGCAGCGCCTCGACCAGGGAGCCCGGCTTTTGCGAGGTGGACATGATGAGCGTGGTCTTGGCCGGGATCTGCGACGCCACATCGATGGGCTTGCGCGCCACGACGATGAAGCGGCTGTAGTTCTCTTTCTGGTTGGCCAACTGCTCGGCCAGCACCGCCAGGCCATACAACTCGCCGCCATCCGCACTACCAATGGCCGCCGCCTCGGGGCTGGCCAGCTCTTTCACTTTCATCATGGCACTGGAGGAGGAGTCGCAGATCTCGTGGCGGGCTCCCTCCAGCTTGCTCAGGTAGTGGGAGCACTGCTGGAACACCTGGGGATGGGCGTAGAAGGTCTTGATGCGTTCGATCCCGGTCGGCACGGCCGTCAGCACGCAGTGCTCAATCGGATAAGTCAGCTCGCCGACGATGGAGAGGCTGGTGTGCTGCATCACGTCATACACCTCGTTGATGGAGCCCGAGCTGGTGTTCTCGATGGGCAGCACCCCGAAGGCGGCGCGGCCTGACTCCACGGAGTCCAGTACCTCGCGGAAGTTCTGGCAGTTGACCTCGACCACCTGATCCTTGTAACGGGCCAGGTACTTGCGTGCCGCCAGACTGGAGTAGGAGCCACGGGGCCCCAGGTAGGCGACGCTGGTCATGGGCTCTTGCTGCTCAGGGTTGAGCAGCCCTTGCAGGTAGGCCTGCTGGGAGAGCACCGAATCTTCGATGATGGTGTGATAGAGGCGGGTCACATACTGGGCATCCAGACCCAGCACCCGCCCTTTCTGGATCAGGGCGACCAGCAGATCCTGTTCTCGCTGATGATCGCGAATGGGGCGCGGATTGGCCTGCTTGGCGCGGGCGACCGCTATGCTCAGGGCCTTGCGCTTGGCCAGCAGGGCAAGCAGCTCCTGATCCAACTGGGTGATGTCCTGCCTGATGTCGTCTAGGGTTACCATGATACGTACCTGTCCAGATATGCCATTGATATTATTCATAAAAAAGCCTCCGCTAGGGAGGCTCGATTCGTCTTTAGTTTCCGGTTTATACGACGACTGGCCTTCCCTCAGGTGGGCCGGATAAACGAGAAGCGAAAGAGGAATAGTGAATGCATGGGACTGCCTTGGAATGTCAATGCCCTAGCTTTAAGGGATTTGCCGGTGTGATGCAAGTAAAACTTGCCAGCAGGGGATGCTCGCCGGCGTCTGCGGACAGGGTCGTATTCGTTGATATGGGCGGATTGATCTGGATCATGATTAATAGCCATTGACGATGGAAGTGTCATTTTTCTGTTATCTCATTTATGGCCCATTCAGGATCCGCGGGTCAAAATGCCCCCCTGGATTCACAGACGAGGCATCCATCATGGATACCAACATTGTTCTACTGAATCAGGGATATGATCAGACTTTTCAGGCCAGGGAGCAGCGCCTCATCGACATCCTGTCCACCTATGACGAGCTGGTCGTCTCTTTCTCGGGACGGTTGGAATCTTGCTATGGCATGGATCTCTGTCGCGCCAGCGGGACGCGCATCCGTGCCCTGACCCTGGACAATCCACTGCTCAGCCGACGTGAGTTGGCCCGCGCCCATCGTTACTGCCAGCGCTACAACATAGAGCAGCGCGTCCTCAAGACCGACGAGATGCTGTTCTGCGATATAGAGCAGCCGCCCAAGGTGGCGCGGGATCCGGTGCGTTTCATCGATGAGGCCAAGGCGCAACAGGCGGACTGGGCACATCTGCCGCTGCTGATCCCGGCGTCGGTCGAGGAGATGCAGGCCTATCTGGGGCGCTTTCATCAGGCGCCGCCACGGACTCTCTGGCTGTTCGCCAGGGAGGGAATGTGCCACAGAGACTTCCGTTACGGCTTCCACAAGCGTGAACTCGACCGTTGGGGCAAGGCCAGCGGTGGCTACCTCAATCGCCGATTCCAGCACATCAGCCAGATGGATCGAAGCCATGTACAGATGATCGACATGGCGGAGCAGGTCCTGGCCGACATGGGACTCGACGAGGCGGAGGTGCATTTTCACACCCTGAACGATGACAGCGTCACCCTGGCCAGGGTGCGGCTGCCATCCCATCAGCGCGCCCATGGTTTCGATCGTCAACTCGACATCTATCGCGCCCTCAAGGGGATGGCCTTTGACTACGTCACCCTGGACATGGCCCTGCCCAATTGCCATGACATCGCGGGTTGACCGGTCGCGGCGCCAGCAGTGTGAGCGGCGTCATAGGCAAGCAGGGGGCGACTGTTTATACTGGCGCCCCTTTTTGCATCTGCCTGACAGGAATGCCATGAAAGCCCTTCCCCTGCTGCTCGCCCTCTCCCTCGGCCCAGTGCTGGCCCAGGCCGCGCCGCTCACTCAGGTGACCCTGGCCGACGGCCGCGTGGTACAGCTCAACGATGACTTCAGCTGGGAATACCTGCTGATCAAGCCTGCCCAGAGCAGCACAACGACGACACAGACTACGACCCCTCGGGCCGTGGCTGCCCCCGTATTGACCGAGCAGGCCCTGGCCAATCCCAAGTTGCTGAGCGAGGCATCCCGGGATGGTGTGGTGGTGAGCCTGGACAGCCTAGTGGCGGAAGATCCCTATCGGCTGCATTTCATGGTGCACAACACCGGGACCCGCAACGTGGTCGGTGTGCGGGGCTATGTCAGCCTGTTCGATGGTCAGGGTGTCCAGTTGGCACGCCAGGAAGCCCGCTTCTGGGTTGCCGAGAACCGCCTGCCCGAGACCTATCTGCGCAAGGGCGAGAAGCGTCCTTCCCTCGAGATCGAGATGGCCAGGCCGGCCGGGCAGGGTGACCAGCCTCTGGTGCGGGTCGAGATAGAGGAAGTGCTGTTCCGTTGAGTCCTGTTGTCGATGAAAACCTCCTTCGGGAGGTTTTTTTATGTCTAAAAACAGTCGGTTAAATCTGACAGCAACAGTTGCTTACATCTGACATGGTTTGGCAACAGCTTGCTCCTCGGCAGCGGGAGAGGAGATGGGCACAATGACGCCATCACAACGAGGAGTCATCAAAATGAAAAAACTTACCCTTTCCGTCATGGTGCTGGCCGCCTGCTCTTCCGCTTCCGCCATGGCGCAGGATGCCTTCAGTTATGCCAAAGGGGCCGCGACCTGGGCCCATACCAAGTCCGAGTTCGTGGGTGGCAAGGACAATGACAATCGCGACTTTGGTGGTCTGAGCCTGGACTTGTCCAAGTCCTTTGCAGGCAACTTCTATGGTCGTTTCGGTTCCGAATACAGCTCCCGCAACAGCGGCAATGACAACATGGCCATCTCCAGCCTGGGCGTGGGTGTGTTCACGCCGATCAGCACCGGCCTGAACCTCTATGGGGAGACCGGCCTGATGGGTTACAGCCTGGAGCGCGAGTTGAGCCATGACGTCGAGGGTTGGGACTCCGTGGCCCGCAAGCAGAGCGGCAGTCTCTATGGTGAAGTGGGCATGCGTTACGACCTGGGTCAGGTTGAACTCTCTACCGCCTATCGCTACGCCAACATGACCGACGACATGCAAGACTTCAAGGTCGGCGCTGCCTACAAGCTCACCCAGAGTTTGGCCCTGACCGCCGATTACACCTATCGCCACTGGGACTTGCAGCAAGGCTCCATCACCAGCCTGGGTGTGAAGTACAGCTTCTGATCCTCTTGTTCATACTGGATTTCCCCCAAGTAAGCCGCTTGCCCATGACAGTGTCATGGGCTTTTTTATTTTCCGGTGATCCTGTTTTCCCCCTTGTGTCGTATCGGTTCGTAATAGTTATACAACTTTCATTTCTTTGTATAACTGCTATAACTGGTTCAATGCTTATACAAGGGGCGCAATCATGTACAAGATCAAGGTCGGTATCAGTGCCTGTCTGCTGGGGCAGGAAGTGCGCTTCGACGGGGGCCACAAGCGCTCCAGTTTCTGCGAACGGGATCTTGGCGTCCACTTCGAATACCAGCCTATCTGCCCGGAGATGGCCATAGGACTGGGCTCGCCCCGGGCCGCCATCCGCCTGGTCAAGCGCCAGGGGTCGATCCGCGCCGAGGCGAGCAATGGCAGCTTCGATGTCACCGACGCCCTGACGGCCTTCAGTGAACGGCAGGTGCGCCAGCTTGACCACATCGCCGGCTACATCCTCTGCGCCAAGTCGCCGAGCTGCGGCATGGAGCGGGTGCGCATTTACTCGACCAACAACGAGGGCAGTGCCAAGGAGGGCATTGGCCTGTTCGCCAAGGCGCTGATGGAGGCCAACCCCCTGTTGCCGGTGGAGGAAGATGGCCGCCTTTGCGACCCCATATTGCGGGAGAACTTCGTGTTGCGGGTGTTCGCCTATCACGACTGGCAACAGTTGTGTGCCAGCGGGATCAGCAAGGCGAGCCTGATTGCCTTTCACTCCCGCTACAAATATCTGGTCTTCTCCCATGCCCCCAGCCACTACCAGGCCCTCGGCCGGTTGCTCGGCAACTTGCATCAACAAACCCTCTCCCAGAGTGCCGACGCTTATATCAAGGGGTTGATGACGGCGCTCAAGCTGCGCGCCAATCGCCGTGGTCATGCCAATGTGTTGATGCATTTGCAGGGTTACTTCAAACAGGTGTTGAGTCAGGGCCAGAAGCAGGAGCTGGCCGAGACAATAGAGAAGTACCGCACCGGTCTGTTGCCACTGCTGGTGCCGCTCACCCTGATCCGTCACTACCTGCGCGAATATCCCAATGCCTATCTCGCCGATCAGGTCTATCTCAATCCGCATCCCGAGGCGCTCAGGCTCCGATATGGGCTCTGAACCCCGGGAAGCCCGCAAGGTGAACTCACTCATGCAGGATCCATCCGTTTCATCACAACAGACAGCCCCGCAAGAGGGGGAGGAGCGGGAGGCGGCCTCGGGGGAGGCGCGCTACCCCATCCGCGAGGTATCCCGCCTGACCGGGGTCAATGCCGTGACCCTGCGCGCCTGGCAGCGCCGTTACGGTCTGGTGCAGCCGGCTCGCACCGAGAAGGGGCATCGCCTCTACAGCGAACAGGATATCCGGCACATAGAGGCGATCCTGAGCTGGCTGGAGCGGGGGGTGAGCATAGGTCAGGTCAAGGGGTTGCTTGGCGATAGCCAGAGTGTGGCGCCAAGTGATCACTGGCAACAGAGCCAGGAGAGCCTCTGGCAGCTGCTGCTCGATCTCAAGACCCGCCAGCTGGAACAGGGGCTCAACGATCTGATCGCCAGTTACCCGTTCGATCTGGTGCGCAGCCAGCTGCTCGAACCCGTGCTGGATCGACTGATGGCCATGACCGACAGGCCGGATGCGGAGCTGTTGCGTCACCACTGGCTAGACTGGCTCGCCCACTACTTCGGTCGCCATCTGGTCGGTCAGGGGAAGGGGCGGCCACTGACTCTGGCGAGCTGGGGCAAGGTGGGGCCACTCGCACTGCTCTGGCACGCTTATGAACTGATCAATCAGGGTTATGAGGTGCAACTCATCGGCCCTTGCGATCCCAGGCTCGCCCAACTGCTTGCCGGTCGCAGCCATGACAACTGGCTGGTGCTGATGGGCGCGGCCATTCCCAGGGGGGAGCTGACGACCCCCTGGCCAGTGGGTACTCAGGCCATGGGCCCCCTGGGCCGTCTCTACCCTGAGCCGCCCCAGATCGATGCCTTGCAGGCCCTAGCCTGGCAGCCGAGCCTGGCAGCCGAGCCTGGCTGACTGGCTCGCCATGCAGCCGAACCCTGTCCCTGCCGGCAGAGGCTCCGGGGGGCAATCGAGGGGCAAGTCCGCAGCCAAAGGGTGAAGGGGGCCTCCCTCTCTCATCGCGTTTTTAATGGAATTGAAACAGGAGCGACCATGAAGCTGGTCTGGTTTCGAAACGATCTGCGTCTGCGGGATAACCCGGCGCTGCGCCACGCCTGCGCCGAACCGGGCGAGCTGGCCGCCCTCTTTGTCATCAGCCAGGGGCAGTGGCGCCAGCATCATATGGCCGACATTCGCCGGGATTTCATGCTGGCGCAGCTCGATACCCTGGGCGCAGGATTGGCGGCCCTCGGCATCCGCCTTCACCTGCTCGAAGTCGAGACCTTCGCCGAGCTCCCCGAGGCGCTGGCCAGGCTCGGTCACGATCTGGGCGTCACCCATCTTTATGCCAATCAGGCCATAGAGGTAGACGAGCTACGCCGCGATGGCGCCGTGAGTGCGCGGCTGGCGCAGGAGGGCATTGGCTGTCACTGGTTCAACGGCTGCTGCGTACTGCCACCGGGGCGAGTGCTGACCGGCAGTGGTGAGATGTTCAAGGTATTCACCCCCTTTAGCCGGGCCTGGCTCAAGGCCCTCGATGAGGACGGCTTTGTCATTCACCGCGCCCCTCCTCCCCGGGGCAAGCCATTAGCCTGGACATCCCTGGTGTCGTCCGGGCTGACCAAGCCCTGGGATAACGCCCACTGGCCGGTGGGAGAGGAGGAGGCCGAGCGCCGTCTGCACCTCTTCCTCGAGCAGGGGGTGCTGGACTATCCCGCAGCGCGAGATTTTCCCGCCCTGCCGGGCACCTCCTGCCTCTCCCCCTACCTGGCGGCGGGCATCATCAGCCCGCGCCAGTGCGTAGCGGCATTGCAGCAGCGGCTCGGCCATCGGCCTCAAGCCAAAGGGCAACCCGGCTATGTCTGGTTGAGTGAACTCATCTGGCGCGAGTTCTACCGTCACTTGCTGGTGAAGGTGCCGGGCCTCTCCATGAACTTGCCGTTCAAACCGGAAACAGCGGCCCTGCCCTGGAGCTGGGATCCGGTGGCCTTCGCCGCCTGGCGGGAGGGGCGCACCGGTTTTCCCATCGTCGACGCCGCCATGCGCTGCCTCAACGCCACCGGCTGGATGCACAACCGGCTGCGGATGATAGTGGCGAGCTTTCTCACCAAGGATCTGCACATTCACTGGCGGCTGGGGGAGGAGTACTTCATGAGCAAGTTGATCGATGGCGATCTGGCTGCCAATAACGGTGGCTGGCAATGGGCGGCGGGAACGGGCGCCGATGCCGCCCCCTATTTTCGGGTGTTCAATCCGACCACTCAGGGCCAACGTTTTGATCCACAAGGGGAGTTTGTGCGTACTTGGGTAACAGAGCTGATTGATGTGCCTGAGCCATACCTGCATCAACCCCATGAGTGGTTAAGAGCCAAGGGGCGCGATGGGTATCCGGCTCCCATGGTGGACCACGGCAAAGCGAGGCTGGTGGCCATCGATATGTTCCGTCATCTGGAGAAACCTTGATGAGTCACTCTGTTATTTCGTTTCTGGCCTTCTGCGCTGACCGAGCGCTGACATGAGCGCGGCCCTGGATCGTTTTATCTCGCTCTATCAGGGGCTCGACAAGCGTCAGCTCCACCGACTGCGGGAGGTCTATGCCGAGGATGTGCTGTTCGTGGATCCGGCCCATCGCATCCAGGGGCTGGCAGCCCTCGAACACTACTTCGCCGAGCTGTATGGCGGGCTCGAATCCTGCACCTTCGAGATAGAACGCAGTCAGCAGCAGGGCGACTGTGCCTGGCTCGGCTGGACCATGACACTGCGCCACCCCAGGCTGGCCCGGGGGGCACCGGTGAGCGTGCGGGGCGCCACAGCGCTGGAGTTCAATGACGCGGGCCAGGTTCGCCTGCATCAAGACTATTTCGACCTGGGCGCCATGCTCTACGAGCAGTTGCCCCTGCTCGGCCCCCTGGTCCGCATCATCAAGGGAAGGTTGGGAAAATGATGGCTAACTCATTATTTCAGTTAGCGATTTCTCTTCCTGTTGTTATTGTCTCTTTTGTCATCACAAGGAGGTGGGGGCCATGAGCAAGGGGGTATTGATCACGGGGGCCAGCTCGGGACTCGGTCGCCAGTTGGCGCTGGATTATCACGGCGATGGTTGGCGGGTGTGGGCCTGTGGCCGCGATGAGTGGCGGCTGGCCGAGCTGGCGGCCCTCGGGATCCAGACGCTCTGCTTCGATACCCGGGATCCTGCGGCCTGCCAGGGGGCGGCCCGGCAGTTGAATGGGCTGGATCTGTTGATCCTCAATGCCGGTAGCTGCGAATACCTGGATGAGTTGCCACGCTTCGATGGGGCCCTGTTCGCCCGGGTAATAGAGACCAATCTGGTGGCGACCGGCCACTGTCTGGCGGCCCTGCTGCCCCAGCTCGGTCCCGGTGGCCGCTTGGCCATCGTCAGCTCGTCGGTCACCTGGCTGCCGCTGCCAAGGGCCGAGGCCTATGGCGCCTCCAAGGCGGCGCTTGATTATCTGGCGGCCAGCCTGCGCCTGGATCTGAAGGCATCGGGGATAGGGGTCAGCCTGATCCGTCCGGGATTCATCGACACACCGCTCACGGCCCGCAACCGCTTCACCATGCCCTGTCTGATGACGGTGGCCCAGGCCGCCAGCGCCACCCGGCGTGGTCTGGCGCGGGGCCTGCACAATATTCACTACCCAAATGGCTTCATCTGCCTGCTGCGCCTGCTGGGTGCCTTGCCGACCGGGCTCTGGTTACGGCTCTCGAAAGGACTCGGATAATGAAAAAAATCGCCATCGTCGGCGCGGGGATCTCGGGATTGACCGCGGGCCACCTGCTGCACCGCCATCATGAGATCACCCTGTTCGAAGCCGCCCCCGTGCTCGGTGGCCACACGGCGACCGTGGATGTTAACCTGGATGGGCAGAGTCATGCCGTCGACACCGGCTTCATCGTCTTCAATGACCGCACCTACCCCCATTTTCTGCGCCTGCTCGATCGTATCGGTGTGGCCCGCCAGGCCACGGAGATGAGTTTTTCCGTCAAGAGCGCCACGGGGCTCGAATACAACGGCCACAACCTGGACACCCTGTTTGCCCAGCGCCGCAATCTGCTCAGACCCGGTTTTTACCGCTTCATCAGGGAGATCTTGCGTTTCAATCGCGAGGCCAAGGCCTGGCTGGCCGAGGAGGGGAAAGAGGTTGAGCCGGGACTGACCCTGGGGCGCTTCCTGCAAGAGGGGCGATTTAGCGACTACTTCGCTCGCCATTATATCTTGCCGATGGGGGCGGCCATCTGGTCATCGACCCTGGCGGACATGCGCGGCTTCCCCCTCGGTTTCTTCCTGCGCTTCTTCGATCATCACGGCCTGCTCAACGTGGCAAATCGTCCCCAGTGGTACGTGATCCCCGGGGGCTCACGGCAATACATAGCGCCCCTGACTCGGGGTTGGCAGGCGCGAGTCAGGCTCGCCAGTCCGGTGCAGGCCATCTTTCGCACCGAGCGGGGAGTCAGGATCCACAGTCGCCACGGGGAGGAGGCGTTCGATGAAGTGATCCTCGCCTGTCACAGCGATCAGGCCCTCGGCCTGCTCCGGGATGCCAGCGCGGATGAGCAGCGCCTGCTTGGTGCCATGGCCTATCAGGCCAACGATGTCTGGCTCCATACCGATGCGACTTGTCTGCCGACCCGCCCCAAGGCCTGGGCGAGCTGGAACTACCAGCTTGGGGAAGGCGAGACCCAGCGCCCCCTGGTGAGCTACAACATGAACATCTTGCAGGGGATCCGCACCAGAGAGGCGCTCTGCGTCAGTCTCAATCCCCAGGGACAGGTCGATGAGGGCAAGGTATTGCGCCGCTTTGTCTATGAGCATCCCGTCTTCAATCTGGGGTCCCTGGCGGCTCAGGAGCAGAGGATGCAGATCTGTGGCCAGCGCCATACCCATTTCTGCGGCGCTTACTGGTACAACGGCTTTCACGAAGACGGGGTGCGCAGCGCCCTCGACGTGACCCGCCGCTTCGGGGTGGACCTATGAGTGCGGCCGATGCGATCAGGCACAGTGCCCTCTGGCAAGGGTCGGTGCGCCATCGCCGCTTCGCCCCCCGGGCCCACGCTTTCTCCTATGGCCTCTTCATGCTGGGGCTGGACTTGGATGAGCTGCCAACCCTCAACCGGGGCCCCTGGTTCGGGGTCGAGCGGGCAGGCTTGCTGTCGTTTTGTCGGCGGGATTATCTGCGTGGCAGCGAGGGCTCCCTCAAGGGGGCTGTGTGGGCCAAGGTGAGGGAGCTGGGCGGCGAAGCCGAGCCCGATGAGCGGGTGCTGCTGCTGGGCAACGTGCGCTGTCTGGGTTTCTACTTCAGCCCGGTCAATTTCTATTTCTGCTATCGGGGAGCGGCGGCCCGCTATCTGCTGGCCGAAGTGGCCAATACACCCTGGAACGAGCGCCACTACTACCTGCTCGACCTCGCCGCCCTGGCCCCCCACCCCAAGGATTTTCACGTCTCCCCCTTCATGGGACTGGCGATGCGTTATCACTGGCGCATTCGCTCCCCGGGGGAGCACACCCTGATCCACATAGAGAGCCATCCCGACACCGGGGAGACCAAGTTGTTCGATGCCACCCTGGCGCTGACCAGGCAGCCGTTCGAACGTGGCGCCCTGATGAGGCTGCTGCTGCGCTGGCCCTGGATGACCATGCGGGTACTGCTCGGCATCTATTGGCAGGCACTGCGTCTGTTTATCAAACGAACCCCACTCTTTAGCCATCCGGAGACTCGCTGATGGAACTGGTGCAATCCCCGACCTCAATGACGCTTATCGATCGCTGGGCCCGCACCCTGGTGCTTGGCCTGCTGCCCAGGCTGGAACAGGGCCATCTATTGTTGCGCGATGGCGAGCGCCAGTTCAGCTTCGGCGAACCCGCTGCCGAGCTGCAGTGCGAGCTGGTGGTGCACGATCCCGGCTTCTACCGTCGCCTGCTGCTGGGGGGCAGTATCGCCGCCGGGGAGACCTGGGTTGAAGGGCTCTGGACCAGCCCGGATCCGGTCGCCCTGGTGCGGTTATTGGTGCGCAACATGGCGCTGCTCGACAAGCTGGAGCGGCGTTTGAGCTGGCTCAGCTTCCCGTTCAACAAGGTGCGTCACTGGGTCAATCGCAACACGCTTACGGGGTCTAGATCCAACATTGCGGCTCACTACGATCTGGGCAATCGGCTCTATCAGGGCTTTCTCGATAGCCAGATGCAATATTCGAGCGCCATCTATCCCCACGCGGAGGCGAGCCTGGAGGTGGCGCAGCAGGCCAAGCTGCGCACCATCTGCGAGCGGCTGGCGCTGAGCCCGGATGATCATCTGCTGGAAATCGGCACCGGCTGGGGAGGGCTCGCCATCTATGCCGCCCGCCATTATGGCTGCCGGGTGACCACGACGACGATCTCCCAGGCTCAGCATGACTACGCAAAAGAGTGGATTGCCCGGGAGAGGCTCGGGGATCGCATCACCCTGCTGCTGGAGGATTACCGCAAGCTGGAGGGGCGCTTCGACAAGCTGGTCTCCATCGAGATGATCGAGGCGGTGGGCCACGGCTTTCTGCCGGACTATTTCCGCCAGCTGTCGCGGCTGCTCAAACCCGGTGGTCGGCTGCTGATCCAGGCCATCACCATCGCCGATCAGCGCCACGCCCAGTATCTGCGTAGCGTCGATTTCATTCAGCGCTACATCTTCCCCGGCGGCTGTCTGCCGAGTGTTTCCCAGATGGCGTCATTGATTGCCAGGGAGACCGACATGCAGTTGGTGCGGCTGCATGATCACGGTCATCACTATGCCAGGACCCTGGCCCACTGGCGTGAACGCTTCCTCGCCCTGGCCCCCGAGCTGCCCCGGCTCGGTTACAGCCAGGACTTCATCCGGCTGTGGCACTTCTATTTCGCCTATTGCGAGGGGGGATTTTGGGAGCGGGCCATCAGTCTGGTGCAGCTGGAGGCCGCCAAGCCGGGCCCGACGGCCTGGCACGGCGGCGCGCCGGTCGGGGATTGAACGCCTTGTCCCGCACGGGGGCGCCCATCTGGCGCTGGGGCCAGCTGCTGGGGTTCAACCTCTATTGGTGGCTGGCGGTCAGTGAGCAGCTGATCTGGTCGCTGGGGCTCTTGCTGGCGCTACACCTGCTCTGTTCGCCAACCCCCTGGCGGGATCTGCGGTTGTTGCCTCTGGCATTGCTCGGCTGTGCCCTGGACTATGGATTGATGGTGCTTGGGCTCTTTGAATTCGATGACGGCTTTCCGTCCTGGCTCGCCCTGCTCTGGCTCGGGTTTGCCCTCACCCTGGCCCACGGTCTGGATTGGCTGGCCAATCTGCCCCGTTGGCAACAGGCCGTGCTAGGGGGGCTGGGTGGCGCCGGCTCTTATCTTATCGGTGCCAAACTTGACGCAGTACACTTAGGATCTGAAATAGGAGGATGGGGCATCGGGGATGAGGGCATCTGGTCAGGTGGCATCATTTTACTGCTCATATGGAGCTTTTTGTTGCCCCTCCTGGTGAGGCTAAGGGTCATGCTTTGGAGGTGAGTCAAGATGAACACCTTTTCGACCGAGACACTGCTTTTTTCAAAATGGACCAAGGAGACTCAGTTCGAACAGGCCGAGCGCTTCTTTCTGGTGATCTCTTGCCAGCGGGACGGCCAGGGCCAGCTCAACAGGGTCATTTTGCAAGACATCAATACCTTGCAAGAACAGGAGCTAGATTGGCATGAACTGGAAGATCCTGCGCGTTGGCACATGGGCTGGCATTAGCCTGCTCTGTTGGAGCGCTGTGAGCTGGGCGGCCCCCTGGCAGCAGCTTCGAACTGTGGGGCAGGGGGAGATGCACTGGCTCTGGTTCAAGCTCTATGACGCAACCCTCTACAGCCAGGATGGCCGCTATGTGGCGCGCCGCTACCCTCAGGCGCTCTCCCTCACCTATGCCCGGGACATAGACCGGCAGGATATTCTGGATGCTACCGGCCAGGAGTGGCAGCGGCTGGGTCTTGGGGATGCGCAGCAGCAGGGTCGCTGGCTGGGGGCGCTGTCGAGCCTGCTGCCCGACGTCAACAAGGGTGACAGGCTCACCTTCTATGTCAACGAGCAGGGGCTGGGTGAACTCTGGCTGCGGGACGCCCCCCTGGGCCCCATCACCGAACCTGGCTTTCCTGACGCTTTTCTCGCCATCTGGCTCGCCGACAACAGTCGGGATCCGGCCCTGACTCGCCGCCTGCGTGGTCAACCCTGATGCGGGTAGCGATCCTGCGTCGCTGCATCCTCGTATCTCATCTGTGAGGCATAGCCCGGGTCAGCATCACTGACACCTGGCTTGACCCGATCCCTGTGATGGAGGCTCCAGACAAGAGCCACACAGTGCCAGGGGGTTGCAGTCCCACCATCAGGAGTCTGTTATGACTGGATATCATGGCCGCGGGCGCGGCATCATTCTCTTGCTACTTCTGGCCTGCCTCGGCGGCTGTGGGGTGAGCCTCGATACCTATCGCGGCCAGGGGCCAGACTGGGATCTTGCCCGCTTCTTCAACGGCAAGCTGGTGGCTCATGGCCTGGTAATCGACCGTAGCGGCGAGGTGACCAGTCGTTTTCGGGTCGAGATGCAGGGGCGCTGGCAAGAGGGCAAGGGGGAGCTGTTCGAGCAGTTCTATTTTGATGACGGCCGCCAACAGACCCGTACCTGGTTCTTGAGCAAGGGGGCGGATGGTCACTGGCGCGGCACCGCGAGCGATGTGGTTGGGGAGGCGGTGGGCAAAACCGCAGGCTTTGCCCTCAACTGGCGCTATCAACTCGATCTGGTGCTGCCGGATGACCAGGTGGTGCGGGTCAGTTTCGATGACTGGATGTATCTGCTTGATGAGGATCGCCTCATCAACCGGGCCGAGATCAGCAAGTTTGGCATTCACCTCGGCGAGGTGATCCTCTATATCGAGCGACAGGAGACCACTGCGCCCTCCCGAGCCTCATCATGACCCTCGGGAGAGCGCACTGATAGCCAATTCCTATCAGCGGCTTAGTTAACAACGATTACCCTTTGAGTCTGCCTGGCGATAAGCTACTCCTGTTTTCAAATCTGGAGGTGCATGATGAAAAATCCAATTGGTCTGGATACCGCCCAATCTCAAGCCCTGGCAACCGAGCTGAATCAGCTGTTGGCCAGCTACCAGATCCTCTACATGAATGTGCGTGGCTTCCACTGGAACATCCGCGGCAATCAGTTTTTCGAACTGCATCTGAAGTTCGAGGAGATCTACAACGATCTGCTGCTGAAAGTCGATGCCCTGGCCGAGCGTATCCTCACCCTGGATGGCGTGCCGCTCCATAGCTTCAGCGACTATCTCAAGGTGTCTGCCATCCCCGAGCAGAAAGGGCTGCATGACGGCCGTGCCTGTGTCGGTTCCCTGCTGGATGGTTTTCGCGAATTGCTCGGCACTCAGCGCCGCATCCTGAGTCTCGCCGCCGAGGCGGGGGACGAGGGCACCAGTGCCCTGCTGTCTGACTACATACAGCAACAGGAGAAGTTGGTGTGGATGTTGCAAGCCTATCTGGATTGAACCCATAACCGGTATTAATGCGCTGAGTTGTTTCTCCTTTTTATCTGGCTATCCACCCAGTTGCCGCCCGTTTGGGCGGCTTTTTTATTTTTGATCTGCATCAATGAAAACTTAATTGGCAAATTGAATGCCTATTAAGTTACCGGTGAGGGGCATAGAATCGCCACAAAACAAGCAACTGAAATGTCCAATTAGGAGCGGCATGATGTTTTGTGTGCAATGTGAACAGACAATTCGTACCCCGGCAGGCAATGGCTGTGCTTATGCACAGGGCATGTGCGGCAAGACGGCCGAAACCTCGGATCTGCAGGATGTGCTGATCTATGCCCTGCAGGGCCTCAGTGCCTGGGCGCTGGCGGCCCGCGAGCACGGTGTCATCGACAACGAGATCGATGCCTTCGTGCCCAAGGCCTTCTTCGCCACCCTCACCAACGTCAACTTCGACTCCGCCCGCATCGTCGGCTACGTCAACCAGGCGCTGGCTCATCGTCAGCAGCTGGCCGACCGTCTGGCCGCGCTGGCGGTGCAAGTCAGCGAGCTGCCCGCCGCCGCCCGCTTCGAGCCCGGTGCCGAACTGCTGGAACAGCTGGCCCATGCGCCCCAGACCGCGGTCAATCGCGGCAAGAGCGAGGTCAACGAAGACATCATGGGGCTGCGTCTGCTCTGCCTCTATGGCCTCAAGGGCGCCGCCGCCTACATGGAGCACGCCCGGGTGCTGGATCAGCAAGACAGCGCCGTGGCGGCCGAGTTTCATCGCATCATGAGCTGGCTCAGCACTGACCCGAGCGATCTGGATCCCCTGTTCAAGTGCGCCATGGAGATAGGTCTGCTCAACTTCCGCATCATGGAGATGCTGGATCTGGGCGAGACCACGGCGTTTGGCCACCCTGAGCCGACCCAAGTGCTCGTCACTCCAGTGCCAGGCAAGTGCATCCTGGTCTCCGGCCACGACATGATGGATCTCAAGCTGATCCTGGAACAGACCATGGGCACCGGCATCCATGTTTACACCCACGGCGAGATGCTGCCGGCGCTGGCCTACCCCTTCTTCAAGCAGTACCCCCACCTGGTGGGCAACTACGGATCTGCCTGGCAGAACCAGCAAAAAGAGTTTGCGAACTTCCCCGGCGCCGTGGTGATGACCTCCAACTGCATCATCGATCCCAAGGTGGGTGACTACAGCGATCGCATCTTCACCCGCTCCATCGTCGGCTGGCCGGGGGTGACTCACCTTGAAGGAGACGATTTCTCCGCCGTGGTGGCGAAAGCTTTGGCGCTGGACGGTTTCAAACACACCGAGCTCGAGCACTTCATCACCATCGGCTTCGCCCGCAACGCCCTGATGCAGGCCGCCCCGGCGGTGATCGACAAGGTGAAAGCCGGGGAAATCAGCCACTTCTTCCTGGTGGGCGGTTGTGACGGCGACAAGGCCGAGCGCGCCTACTTCACCGAGTTTGCCAAGGCCGCCCCCCAAGACAGTCTGCTGCTCACCCTGGGCTGCGGCAAATACAAGTTCAACAAGCTCGATTTCGGTGACATCGGCGGCATACCCCGTCTGCTGGATGTGGGCCAATGCAACGATGCCTACTCCGCCATCCAGCTCGCCCTGGCGCTCTCCGAGGCGTTCGAGTGCGGCGTCAACGATCTGCCGCTGACCCTGGTGCTCTCCTGGTTCGAGCAAAAAGCCATCGTCATCCTGCTCACCCTGCTGGCACTCGGGGTGAAAGACATTCGCACCGGCCCGACCGCTCCGGCCTTCCTCACACCGGCCCTGCTCAAGGTGCTGGAGGAGCAGTTCGGTCTGAAAGGTACCACTACCGCAGAGGCGGATCTGGCCGAGATACTGGCGGCCTGATCAAGGTGCTGGAGACATAGTCCGGTCTCAAGGGAACCACCACGGCTGAAGCAGATCTGGCCGAGATACTGGCTGCCTGATCAAGGTGCTGGAGACATAGTCCGGCCTGAAGGGCACCACCACGGCCGAAGCAGATCTGGCCGAGATCCTGGCGGCCTGAATCGGGCGACATTGCAGGCGGTGCCAGCCTGACTTGAGGAATATGTTGTAAGCCTTTGGCGAGCCCCCGGCTCGCCTTTTTTCGAATCAGACCTTTTTATCAGACCGAGGAGCCTTGCGATGACTTCCACCTCTCTTTCCCTGCGCTGCATTGGCCGCCGCGCCGACACCCACGACGTGACCAGCTGGCAGTTTGTCGCCGCGGAGGGCACGCTGCCCGCCGTGCTGGCCGGTCAGTGCGTGACCCTGCACACCGAGATAGACGGCCAGCCCCAGCCCCAGTGCCGGGCCTACACCCTCTCCTCCAGCCCGCATGACCCTTGCTGGCAGGTCACCATCAAAGACGTGGGGCGGGTCTCCCACCATCTACACCAGAGCCTGCAGGTAGGGGACCAGATCCGGGCCGACGGCCCCTTCGGCGACTTCAATCTGACCGCGCTGCCTTGCGAGCGGCCGCTGCTGCTGAGCGCCGGCTCCGGCATCACCCCCATGTGGGCCATGCTGCGCGGCGAGCTGGCCAGACGGCCCGATGCGGACATCCGCTTTGTCCACAGCGCCCGATCGCCAGCGGATGTGATCTTCGCCGATGAATTGACCGCGCTGGCCGAGGCTCATGCCGGGCTGCGTCATGCCTTGATATTGGAAGAGGCCCCGGCGGCTCACCCCTGGGTGGGGCGTCTCACACCCTCCATGCTCAAGGAACTGGCGCCGGACTTGCTCGACCGTCACGTCTATCTGTGCGGCCCGGCCCCTTACATGGCGGCGGTGAGCACCATGCTGGCGGATCTGGGGTTGCCGGCGGCGCAGTTGCATCAGGAGTCGTTCGGCCTGCCTGCTGTTACATCGGGTGCGGCGCCGGTTGCGGCCGTTGGCGACCATTTCTGGCTGACCCTCACCAAGAGCGGCAAGAAGGTGAAGATACTGCCGGGGCAGACCCTGCTCGCCGCCCTGGAAGAGGCGGGGGTGCGTATCAATGCCGCTTGTCGGGCCGGGGTCTGTGGCAGCTGTCGTTGTACCACCACGGGGGAGATAGAGCGCCAGAGCGTGGCGACCCTGACTCCGGCTGAGCTGGAGCAGGGAGTGGTGCTGGCCTGCTCTTGCACGGCCCGGGGAGATATTGGCCTGGATTGCTGAGGGCTCATTAGTATCTCACTCTTTTCCCGCCGGGTCAGGGCGAGTACACTCTGGCCAGTTTCACCAGAACACGGAATAAAAGAATGACAATACTGGTCACGGGCGGCGCCGGATATATCGGCTCTCACACCCTGGTTGAACTGCTCAATGCCGGGCAGCAACTGGTGGTACTGGATAATCTGTCGAACTCCTCCCTTGAGTCTCTCAGGCGGGTCGAGCGGATCACCGGCAAGGCCGTTACCTTCGTCGAGGGGGATATTCTCGACAGAGCCTGCCTGCAGGGGCTATTTGCCTCGCACCAGATAGACGCTGTTATCCATTTTGCCGGGTTGAAGGCGGTGGGGGAGTCCGGCCAGATCCCGCTCACCTATTACCAGAACAACGTGACCGGCACCCTGGTGCTGTGTGAGGAGATGGCCAAGGCTGGCGTGTTCCGGCTGGTGTTCAGCTCCTCCGCCACCGTCTATGGCGATCCGGCCTCGGTGCCCCTGCGAGAAGATTTCCCCACCAGTGCCACCAACCCCTATGGTCGCTCCAAGCTGATGGTGGAGGAGATACTGCGGGATCTCGCCACGTCCGACCCCCGCTGGGCCATAGTGCTGCTGCGCTACTTCAACCCGGTCGGTGCCCACGAGAGCGGCCTCATCGGCGAAGATCCCAACGGCATTCCCAACAACCTGCTGCCCTATATCAGCCAGGTCGGGGTGGGCAAGCTCAAGGAGCTGGGGGTGTTTGGCAACGACTACCCGACGGCGGACGGCACCGGGGTGCGCGACTACATCCATGTAGTGGATCTCGCCATCGGCCACCTCAAGGCACTGGCCCGCATCCAGAGCGACACCGGGGTGTTCACCTACAACCTGGGCACCGGTCAGGGCTATTCGGTGCTGGAGATGATCGCCGCATTTGAGGCCGCCAGTGGTCGCACCATTCCCTACCAGATAAAACCGCGTCGCCCCGGCGACATCGCCGAGTGCTGGGCAGAACCCCATAAAGCCAGTGCCGAACTCGGCTGGCAGGCAATGCGTGGGCTGGAACAGATGATGACAGATACCTGGCGCTGGCAGAGCGGCAACCCCGAGGGGTATAAGGGCTGACCGCCGACTGATCTGCAAGACAAGTAGCAAAACGCCCCGACCAATGGTCGGGGCGTTTTAGTTTGACAGCGAGAGTGTGACTAACCCGTTACTGGATGGCTTTACCGGCGCGCACATCCTTGATCACGTCTTGCAGACTGGCCATGTCGCGGGGCGCACCACGGAGGATCTGATCGCCGATGATGAAACCAGGGGTGCCCGAGATGTTCATGGCTTCGGCAAGGGCTCGGTTGGTACCCAGTGCCTTGTCTATGCTATCATCCTTGAACTTGGCCTCGGCCTTGCTCCAGTTGACCCCGGCACTCTCGGCGATCTGCTTGACCTGAGCCTCGCTGGCCAGGGGACCCTGATGGGCATAGAGAGCGTCATGGAAGGCCTGATATTTCTCGGGCTGACTGAGCTCAACCGCGAGGGCTGCGCGAGCAGCATAGGCGGAGGTCGGGCTCAGTATGGGGAACTGCTTGTAGATGTAGCGAATGTCCTTGTCTTCGGCCAGCAGCTGCTTGATGAGGGGGTGAGCCCGTTTGCAGTAGCCGCAGTTGTAATCGAAGAACTCGATCACGGTCAGCTTGCCTTTGGGATTACCGGTTTCGGGATCCTTGGCGGCATAGAGCTCCTTGGCATGGGACTGGATCATCGCCTTGTCATTCGCGGATTGTTGTCCCTCCTGCTTGGCACGCAGGGCGTTGGACATCTCGACCAGGATTTCCGGATTCTTGACCAGATAATCACGCACTATCTGTTCGACATCGGACTTGGTCAGTTCGCTGGCCTGGACGGGGGCCGCGAGCAGGGAGGCGCCAGCCAGGGCGCAAAACAGGGCATGCTTGATCGTCTTCATTCCATCTATCCTGGCATTTTTACAGTGTTGCCTATAGTGGTGTAGCCATAACCCAAGTCAAGCCATCTGCTTGAAAAAGCATGGATTATGACCTTTTTGTCTATCAGATGCGCCAAATAGACCAATAAAACAGCAAACAGTCTGGCAGGGGATTTACAAGGGCACCGAGCATGGGTAATATCCGTCGCACTGCTGCGGAGGGGTGGCAGAGCGGCTGAATGCACCGGTCTTGAAAACCGGCGATGGGTGACCATCCGTGGGTTCAAATCCCACCTCCTCCGCCATTTATTGAAGCCAAAAAGGCCACCCAAGGGGTGGCCTTTTTGCATTGGATGTTTTTGTACTTGGGTGGTCAGCCATTATTGCGATGACCAATCTCGATAACTGCACAGGCGATAGCCTCGCTCGGCGATGAGGGCTGGCAGGGCCGGATCGGTGAGGATGGCAAGCTCGGTGAGCCTGGGTTGGTGATAAGCGCTGCGCTGCACCTCGAGATCGATAAAGGCGGGGTGGCACATGATCTCCAGGGAGTTGACCCCTTGTTCATTGGCATCATCCAGCAGTTGCAGCAACAGCTCCCGGGTGAGTGATTCACCATAGAAGCGGCTGTCAAAACGCTGGCAACTGAGCTCATGGTTGACGGTCAGGCCGTGACGGCGCACCTCCTCCCGATCGATGCGCATAGGGATGCCCTGCTGGCGGGCGAAGGCTTCCACCAGGGGATAGAGGCTCGGCAGCATATGCACATGGTGATGGCTGTCGATGTGGCTGGGCGAGCGACCAAACAGGGTGATGAAACGGTCGAACTGCTGCCTTAGCTCTTCCATGATTTCCCTTGCAACCAGCAGACCCTGCTCGTTTTTTTGCCAGATGCTCTTGTCCAGCTCGCCCTGGGCATTGACCAGGCAGGAGAGAGGAGAGAGCGGCTTGCCCCAACTGAGCACGAAGTGCAGCCCGATGGGCAAGTCAGGGAAGCGTTTGGCCAGCCAGGCCGCGTGTTCTATGGCCGGGGAGTTGACCATGGCGGTGGTCGAGCTGACCACCCCATGCTCGAAGGCTTCCACTATGCCGTAGCTCTGGGCAGGGCAGAGACCAAAGTCGTCGGCGTTGATAATCAATCTTTTATGCATCTCTATCTCCTGTATTGCCCCGCCGATAATCAACGGGGCCCAGTGTTCTCAGGCGAGATCCGCAATGGCGGCGGCAAACTTGGGCAGGTGCTCGCGGTGGGCCAGCAGCAACTCCTGGGCAACGATTTTTGCCTCGTTGTCCGAGTGGATCAACGGATTGAGGTTCATGGCCAGCAGCAAGTCATCGAAGGAGCCGCTCAAGGCAGCCTGGGAGGCGGCAATCTCGAAGCTCTTGATGAGGTGAATGAGCCCGTTGACCTTGTCGTCGAAGCGGGTGAGGCGCGGGTGAGGAATGGCGCCATCACGGCCCACCAGGCAGGTCATCTCGACAGTCCAGTCGGCCGGAATGTTGGTGACATGGCCATGGTGGGGGATGATCACATACTGTTCGCTGCGCTTGTCGTTATGGATGGCGCTGATCACCTCGCAGGCCGCATCCGAGTAGTAGGCGCCGCCGCGCAGCTCCAGCTCCTTGGGCTTCTCGTTGAGTTCAGGGTTCTGGTAGAGCTCAAACAGCGTTTTCTCGACTTGTTGCACCACCTGAGCCCGGGCACCGCCCTTGTAGAACTCGCCCATCTCTATCCCCAGCATCTCTTTCTCTTTGAAGTAGTAACGCAGGTAGGAGCAGGGCAACAGGCGCAGCCCGCGCATCAGGCTCGCATCGAAGGGCAAATCGAAGATGTTCTTGACCGAGCTGGCGCTGGTGAGGCTGCCGTCTATCACCCCCTCGAGCAGTTCATCGAAACGCGATACCCCATTGACCAGCACATCGCCGATGAACACCAGGTGATTGAGGCCGAAGATATCGATGGAGAGGGAGTCCTCTGCGCTGACCTTGAGGGCATCGCGCACAAACATCTGCATGCCGACCGGAATGTTGCACACCCCGATGAAGCGGCGGAAATGGGTGTGGCGATGCACGGCTTCGGTCACCATGCCAGCCGGATTGGTGAAGTTGATGAGCCAGGCATCCGGGCAGATCTCCTCCACATCGCGGATGATGTCGAAGATGACGGGGATGGTGCGCAGCCCCTTGAACAGGCCGCCCGCACCATTGGTCTCCTGACCCAGCAGGCCGTGGCTGAGGGGAATGCGCTCGTCTTTTTCCCGGGCCTGCAGCTGGCCGACCCGCAGCTGGGTGGTGACGAAGCTGGCGCCTTGCAGCGCGGCGCGGCGATCCAGGGTCTTGTGCAGCGTCATGGGGATGCCGGCTTTCTGGATCATGCGCTGGCACAGGTCGAAAATGATGTCCAGTTTCCCCTGACCTTCGGGGACATCGACCAGCCACAGCTCATCGATGGGCAATTCGGCGTAGCGTTTGATGAAGCCATCGACCAGCTCCGGGGTGTAGCTGCTTCCGCCACCTATGGTGACCACTTTAAGCGTCTTGTTCATAAACACCTCTTTCATCATTTTCAAATTGGGTTGAATAAGGGGCCGCCCTGCATCTGGGGGGGCAGTTAGCCGCAGCCACCTGTGGCAGGGGCCGTTAAATGGCGTCAGTTTGTTGGCAACCTTATGTTTTAAATGAAAATATCTTTATCCTTCATCAGGCCGGGGTTTCAAATTTCGGATAGAGATATTTGCGGTAGCTGCCCGGGGTAAAGGAGGTCAGCTTCTTGAAGTTTTTGATAAAGAGGCTGACATCGTTGTAGCCGGTCTCGAAGGCAATGTCGGCAACCGAATCGTTGGTGACTTCCAGCTGCATCTTGGCGTAGTTGACCCGGATCTCGTTGATGATCTGCATAGGCGTCTTGTTGTAGTAACGCCGGGTGGCACGGGTCAGGTACTCCTGACTCTTGCCGGAGAGA
The DNA here is from genome assembly GCF_000820045.1 of Aeromonas rivuli. Classification (GTDB taxonomy): domain Bacteria; phylum Pseudomonadota; class Gammaproteobacteria; order Enterobacterales; family Aeromonadaceae; genus Aeromonas; species Aeromonas rivuli. Next base: position 156,683 of record NZ_CDBJ01000042.1, read on the forward strand.
TGGATCAGATTGGCCAGGGCATCTTCGGCAAACAACGGGCGATCGTGCATGCGCTCAACCGCCTCATGGAGCCAGAGCGGCAGATCCTCGCTGGCCGAAGCGTCCTTATGGTGACGCAGCCGGTTCATCACCGAATAGGTCACCACTTCGAGAAACTCGGTCAGCGCCTCTTCCCGAAAGCCAGGGGAGACCAGCACCGACTCGATATAACTCAGAAATTCATGCTTGAGCGGATAGGCCTGGGACGCCACGAAGTGTTCCGGCAGCAGGTACTTGAAGTGCTCGTCAAAGTAGCTGCGGCTGATCCCGACGTTGAAAATCCGGGTGGTGCCGAACTCGTAGAAGCTCTGATGGGATGAGCCCAGCGGAATGAACACCAGATCGCCGCGCTCGAGCAGTACCCGCTTGCCGTTGACCTCCTGGTAGTAACGGCCGGTCAACACCAGGGTGAACTCGTAATAGTCGTGCTGATGCAAACCGGTTCCGCTCACCTGCTTGTTGTAGATGAACATGTGGAAGGGTCTGTTGTTAAACAGCTCGTTTTCCCGGATGGTCTTGACGCTCATTATTCGCCCCTTATGACTGGCCGATGCCGCTGTTACTTGCCGAGCAGTTTTTCGTGCACGTCGATGAGTTCGTTGATGAGTTCCCGCGCCAGCATGGAGGTCATCAGGTGATCCTGGGCATGCACCAGCACTAGCGTGACCGGGATTTTGCCCTCGCCCTGGTCGCTCTCAATCAGCTGGGTCTGCACCTGGTGGGCGGCATTGAGGGCCTCGCGGGATTGGGTCATCAGCTGACGGGCGGCGGCCATGTCGCCCTCCTTGGCCTTCTTCAGGGCGCTGTAGGCCAGGCTGCGTGCCTGCCCCGAGTTGATGATGAGCCCCATCACCACCTCTTCCATGTCATCGCACGTCGTGTTCTCTGCCTCTATGTGGTCCATATCGAACATCTCTTTATCCCCTTGATTACAGCTAGTTGATTGAAAGCGGTTTAATTGAATCTCACTTAATTGAAACCATGATTGCGTGCCACCTCGGCGAACCAATAGCCGCTCTTCTTGATGGTGCGGGTCTGGCTCTCAAGATCCAGCCGGACCAGGCCATAGCGATTCTTGTAGGCATTGAGCCAGGACCAGTTATCGATGAAGGTCCAGAGGTGATACCCGCAGCAGGCGCTGCCCTCTTGCAGGCCGCGATGCAGCCACTCGAGGTGGCCACGAATAAAGTCGATGCGATAGTCATCCTCTACCCGTCCCTCCGGGCCAATAAAACGCTCTTCCCCCTCGACCCCCATGCCGTTCTCCGAGATGTAGCAGCGGGGATTGCCATAGCCAAGGCGCAGCTCGGTGAGGATGTCGTAGACCCCTTTCTCATAGATCTCCCAGCCCCGGTGCGGGTTCATCTTGCGACCCGGCATCTGGTAGAAATCGAACAGATCTTCGGGGGTGTGCGGCGCCCCTGCGCAGGGCTGATCCTTGGCCTTGACTCGCCGTGGCTGGTAGTAGTTGATGCCCAGCCAATCCACTCGCCCGTCACTGAGTAGCGCCTTGTCACCGGCTTCCACCTCTGGCAGCAAATCATGCTGGCGCAGCAGGTCGATCAGCTCGGGGTCATAGCTCCCCTTCAGGGCCGGATCGAGGAAACTCTTGTTGAGCAGCAAGTCGGCCCAGCGTGCCGCCTGGCGATCTGCCGCCGAATCGGATCTAGGGTAGGTGGGGCTCAGGTTGAGGATGATGCCAATCTCGCCACTGGCATGGGTATCGCGAAAGGCCTTGACCGCACCGGCATGGGCCAGGGCGGTGTGATAGGCGACAGTGACGGCGCGGCGAAAATCCACCACACAGGGATAGTGGAAGTGGCCGAGATAGCCGCACTCGACCGGCACTATGGGTTCGTTGAAGGTAAACCAGTGCTGGATGCGCGAACCAAACAGCTCGAAGCACAGGCTGGCGTAACGCACATAGGCCGCCACCACGTCCCGGCTCTCCCAACCGCCTAGCTCCTGCATGCACAGGGGCATGTCGAAGTGGTAGAGATTGATGAAGGGGGTGATCCCCTCGGCCTGCAGGCGGTCAAAGACCGCATGGTAGAAAACGACCGCCTGCTGATTGACCTCGCCCGTCCCGTCCGGGATCAGTCGGGACCAGGAGATGGAGGTACGAAAACTGTTGTGATTGAGCTGCTTGAGCAGTGCGATGTCGCTCTCGAAACGATCATAGAAGGTCGAGGCTTGCGCCGGGCCTATGCCCTGATGGAAGCGCGTCGGCTCAAGGGTGTGCCAGTAGTCAAAGATGTTGTCGGACTTGCCATCTCGGCTGGAGGCTCCCTCCGTCTGGGGCGCCGAGCTGGCGCTGCCCCACCAAAAATCGTCCGCAAAGCGATACGTCATCTTATTCTCCTCCAGCTTGAAGAGGGAGGAGCCAGGCTCCTCCTGGGAGTGTCATCAGAATTTCAGGGCCAGCGCGATATCCTCTTCGCTCTCCTGTTCTTCCTCGATAACGGCCTGGGCCTTGTTGGCAATCAGCACGAAGGGGACATACATCAGGGTGGCTATCCCTAAGTTGAATATCGCCAGCAGGGCTGCGGCTATGCTGCCATTGGTGTTGAAGAAGGCCCCCAATCCGGCTGGCATGGTCCAGGGCGCCATGTTGGTGATGGGCGGGATAAAGCCGGTGTTGTAGGCAAACAGGGTGATGGTCGCCAGCACCGGCTGCACCATCACGAAGGGGATAAGCAACACAGGGTTCATGATGACCGGCAGACCAAACAGGATGGGCTCGTTGATCTGGAAGATGCCGGCGGGCAGACCCAGCTTGGCCACCTGACGGTAGTCATCGCGACGCGACACCATGAACACCGCCAGGATGAGGCCTAACGTTGCCCCCGTACCGCCGAGGAAGATGTAGGAGTCGAGCATCGGCTTGGTCCAGACGTGGAAGGTCTTGCCGGCGGCGATAGCGGCTTCAACGGAGCCGTATTGGGTATAGAGGGCGACGTTTTCCAGGGTGAAGGGCACCAGAATGCCGTTCTCCAGTGCCGACAGCGCCAAAGAACCATGGACCCCGAAGAACCAGAGCAGCGGGGAGAAGAGCACATAGACCCAGCCGACCAGGCCACCCATGTTGGACAGGGGGGTGGAGATGGTGTCCATGATGATCTGGTGGAAGTTGGTGCCCTCTGTCTGGAGCAGGTAGGCGACTATCCCCATGATGGAGAGGATGATGAAGCCGGGGATCAGCGCCGAGAAGGAGCGCGCTACCGAGGTCGGCACGCTGTCAGGCAGGCGGATCACCCAGTTGCGGCGAATGACGAAGGCAAACATCTCGGCCGAGACGAGACCAATGATCATGCCGGAGATGATGTTGGCGCCACCCAGCCAGTTGGCACCGACCGCATAGGCCTCGCCGACGCTGAAGGGGGTGACCGTCATGAAGGCGGCGACCGAGAGCAGACCGGCCGAGAGGGGATCAACCTTGCGCTCTTCTGCCATGGCATGGCCGATGAAGAAGGGCGCCATCAGGGACATGATCCCCAGGGTACCGTTATAGACGCTGCCGCCAATGCTCTTGAAGCCGTCCAGGGTGGCGATGGTGGCGGGATCGAGTCGCACCCCCATGGAGTAGAAGAAGGATCCCTCCCCAAAACTCAGGAAGACGTTGTTGATCAGGACGAACATGGCCCCGGCCAGGGTCAGGGGCATCAGTTTGATGAAGCCATTCTTGATGGCGTTGACATGAGGCTGCTTACCCAGCTTGACGGCAATGGGCAATATGGCCTTTTCCAGGGATGCGATCATGGTGCTCACGGTGTTCTCCTTACTGAGCGAGGCTCTTCTTGATGGATGCGACGGCGGCCTTGAGGACACCTAACCCATCGACCTTGCCATAGAGCAGGGAGTCGATGACTTCGACCGGCTTGCCCGGTAACAGTGCCTGGATTTCCGGCAACATGTAGGCAATTTGAGGACCCAGCAGGATCAGGTCGGCATCCTGACCTTTCTCTCCCGCCAACGTTTCCGGATAGGCATCTATCTCCACGGGCACATCATATTTTTCTGCCTGTGCCTTCATCTTCGAGACCAGCAGTGACGTCGACATCCCGGCAGAGCAAAACAGGTAAATCCGTTTCTTTTCCATAACCACTACCTCACGATTAAAAACCAGTTGTATAGGGGGATGAACCTGTCTCTTGCCGTCACAACCCATGGTTAACTAATCATCCCTCATTGACATCATTGTAATGACTTACAGATCTAACTGATATTTCGCGTATCACTAAAATAGTTCCATATTGACCTGTCACTTTGGTGCCGTTCACGATTTCAGAGGATGGGAAAATAAGGAGTCAGATGGGTGGTTTTTAAGTGAGGCTCGGTTGTTATAAAAACACATTAATTTCAATGTGTTAGTTTAGTTCTCGTCGTTTCACCTGCTCAGATGACGAAAGCGGTCAATAATCGGCAGTGGTTCACACTTTTAAGCTAATGGACTTAGCTTGATATTGGCCACAAGGCTGGTTTTGGGGGAGAGATAATAATTATACGCTGTTGTTGACTAGGCACTGAGCGCCTGATCCCCATGTTGCGTTGGGGATCCTGAGTGATTGGCATGTTCTTGCCACCTATGGCCATCGGATATCAGCGCAACCCCCTGCTTTTTCTTCCTCCTCCTTATGGTTGACCCCGACACTTCCCATCCTGGTTACGCCAAGGCCATGGGCGCTCCACGCTCCTGGCCAGATCCGGCCATCAACCACCAGCGCAGAGGTGCTCATAAAAAAAAGCCCTGAGGAGCAGGGCTTTGAACTGTTGCTGAAACAGGGGCGACTCAGAGGGCGGCAACGGCTTCCCGTACCAGCAGGGCCAACTCGTCCCACCTCTCCTCATCGACAAGCTTGGCTGGCACCATCCAGGTGCCGCCGCAGGCGATCACCGAGTCCAGTGCCAGATAACTCTGGATATTGGCGGGCGTGATGCCACCGGTGGGCATGAAGCGCACCGGATAGACGGCGCCGAGAGCCTTCAGCATGCCAAGGCCGCCGGATTGCTCGGCCGGGAAGAATTTGAGCTGGCACAGCCCCATCTCCATGGCTTGCTCCACCAGGCTGGGGTTGTTGACCCCGGGGATGATGGCAATGCCCTTGTCCAGGCAGTACTGCACCGTCTTGGGGTTGAAACCGGGGCTGACAATAAAATCCGCCCCGGCATCGATGGCGGCATCCACCTGTTCCCGGGTAAGCACGGTACCGGCACCGATCAGCAGGTCCGGATAGGCGGCACGCATCTGGCGGATGGACTCGGCGGCGGCGGGGGTGCGAAAGGTCACCTCGGCGGCGGGCAGGTCGTTGTCAACCAACACCTTGGCGAGAGGGGCTGCCAGTTTGGCATCTTGCAGGGCGATGACGGGGATTACCTTAAGCGCTTCGAGGCGGGCGATGAGATCAGACATGGGAGGGCTCCTTGGCCGTTGGCATATGGGATGAGGGGATGATGGCCCCCGGATGTTGAATGACGCAGGCGGCGAGGCGATGGCCTGCCCGGGCCGCGTCGGCGGGGTCGCAACCTTGCAGGCGTGCGGCCAGATAACCGGCACTGAATGAATCACCGGCCGCCGTGGTGTCGACGATGAGAGTCGGGTCAAGGGAGGTGGCGGCCACCTCGATGTGCTGCTGCTCGGTGACGATGAGGCAAGGCTCGGCGCCGCGCTTGATGACGATCTCCGCGACGCCCAGAGCCTGGCTGCGGCTGATGGTCTGCTCCAGGGAAGGATCTTCCCAGAGCGCGACCTCATCATCCTGGGTGAGCAGCGCGATGTCGGTCTGCGCCAGCATGGCGGCATAGGCGGCCTGAGCCTCTTCTCTACTCCCCCAGAGTCGGGGGCGATAGTTGTTGTCAAACACCAGCCTGGCACCCTGGGTACGGGCGCTCGCCAGCGCCAGCATCAGGCGTTGGCGAGCGTCGGGGGAGAGTATGGCCAGGCTGATGCCGCTCAGGTAGATGAGTTCGCACTGGCCTAACGCGGCGAGGATGGCCTCGGCGGGTTCACGCTCCAGCCAGTAGCGGGCGGCAGCGTCGCTGCGCCAGTAGGTGAAGGATCGTTCGCCATTGTCTGCCGTGTCGATGAGATAGAGGCCGGGCGCCTTGTCAGCCAGGCGCTGTACCCAGTCGGTGTTGACGCCCTCCGCTTGCCAGGCCGCCAGCATCGCTGTACTTAGTCCGTCTTGTCCCAGTGCGCTGACATAGCGCACCTGCCAGGCCGTATCGGCCATGTGGGGACTGGTGTCGCCCAGGCGGGCGAGATAGAGGGCGGTATTGAGGGTGTCACCGCCAAAGTTCTGGGCGAGCAGGCCTTGTGCGGCGCGGCGCAACTCCACCATGCATTCGCCGATCACGGCTATCTGTCGGGTCATGGCCTCGACTCCTTGCAAAGATCAGGTGGTGCTCGTCAAGGGGTGTCGCCACATGCGGTACATAGTGTGACAGTTGACGAACAGAAAAGTGGTTTCGATCAGGCTGCCACCGATGGAGCCAATCAGTATGTTGTGACTGGTCCAACACAGACCGCCGACCAGCATGCAGAGTCGCAGTGCTATGCCGTGGGCGCGAAACAGTCCCCAGGTGCCAATGGTGGTGCCTATGATGGGCAGCCACTGCACGGGGCTGGTGATCCCGGGAATGCCCAGCACCCAGACCAGCACCAGAAAGAACGACATCACCCAGGGACTGCGGGTGCGCCCCGAAGCGATGGTGCGGCCACAGCTGAGACCTGCACTGAGGGCCGCCGTGTTGGCCCCCATGAAGGCGAAGTGGCAGGCGATGGCGGCTTGGTAGAGGCAGAGCCGCAGCCGAAAGCGCTTGTCATCCCGCTGCAGGAAGGCGCTGACCCCGACCAGCATGGCGGCAAGACCGATGCCTTGCGCCAGAGGTTGCTGCTGGATCAGGGCCCAGACCGGGGCCAGCCAGCCGAGTTCGATACTCACAGGGTGACTCCGCTCTTGAAGATCGCCAGCTCCCGAAAGTCATTGAGTTCATTGCAGGTTGGTTTGCCGTTGGCGATGTCGACGATGAGGTCGACAAATTGGCCGAGCAGGCTGTGCATGGGGGTGCCTTCTATTAGGGTGCCTGCGTTGAAGTCTATCCAGTGCGGCTTGCGTCTGGCCAGATCGCTGTTGGTGGCGAGCTTGACCGTGGGAGCCGGACCGCCGTAAGGGGTGCCACGGCCGGTGCTGAACAGCACCATGTGGCAACCGGCGCCGGTCAGGGCGCTGGTGGCCACGGCGTCGTTGCCGGGGGCGCTCAGCAGGTTCAGACCCGGGCGTTGCAGGCGGGCGCCGTAGGGCAGCACATCCACTACCTGGCTCTGGCCCGCCTTCTGGGTGCAGCCGAGGGATTTTTCCTCCAGGGTCGAGATGCCGCCCGCTTTGTTGCCGGGGGAGGGGTTCTCGTAGATGGGCTGCTGGTGATCGATGAAATACTGCTTGAAGTCGTTGACCATCCGCACCGTCTTGTCGAAGGTCTGCTCATCCTGGCAGCGGGACATCAGGATCCGCTCTGCGCCAAACATCTCGGGCACCTCGGTCAGCACCGAGGTGCCGCCGTGCTGGATCACATAGTCGGAGAAGCAGCCGAGCAGCGGGTTGGCGGTGATGCCGGACAGACCATCGGAGCCGCCGCACTCCAGACCAAACTTGAGTTCCCCCAGGCGTCCCGGCTGGCGCCTGTCTTCCTGCATCCGGGCAAGCAGCTCGGTGAGCAGGCCCACTCCGTGCTCCACCTCGTCATCTTGCTGCTGGCACACCATGAAGCGCACTCGCGATGCATCGAAATCGCCGAGAGTCTCCTTGAAAGCGGCGATCTGGTTGTTCTCACACCCCAGCCCGACCACCAGCACCCCCCCCGAATTGGGGTGATGCACCAGGTTTTGCAGCAGGGTGCGGGTGTTGAGGTGATCCTGGCCGAGCTGGGAGCAGCCATATTGGTGGCTAAAGAGCTGTATTCCATCGATATGGCTGAGATCGCACTCCCGCTCGAGGCGCTGCTTCATCTGTTTGGCTAGGGCATTGACGCAGCCCACGGTCGGCAAGATCCACAGTTCATTGCGAATACCGACCTGACCATCCTGGCGGCGATAGAGCTGGATCGCCCTGTCCGGCAGCGAGGTGCTGACCTCTGTCAGTTCAGGTTGATAGCTGTACTCGTCCAGGTCGTTGAGGTTGGTGGCCAGATTATGGTGATGAATGTGCTCCCCCTGAGCAATGGCCTGGGTGGCATGGCCGATGGGCAGACCGTACTTGATGATCTGGTCACCTTCGGCCAGAGGAGCCAGCGCTATCTTGTGGCCACGGGCGAGGGGCAGCCCCAGAGTGAACGCTATCCCCTGGTACTCGATGACCTCACCGGCGTCGAGGTCGCGCAGGCTGACCAGCACATTGTCGGCGGGATGGATACGGATGACGGCTTGCATGTTGGCTCCTCAGCAGCAGGTGGCCAGCGCCGTGCGCAGCCCCTGCTCACGAATGCGGGTCAGACAGTGATCGACGCGCTCGACCAGACCGGGGATCTCACACAGTGACTGGCCCCAGTGAGCTGTGTTGCCGAGGATCTCGCGCACCAGTTCATGCTGGGCCAGTTCGCCGCGCTCGACCGCCGGCCAGAGGCGGGCATAGGCATCGAGCCAGGGCTGGTCGTCTTGCAGCGGATACGCCTCGCCATCACGCTTGCCGCGATAAAATGCCAGCAAGGCAGCCAGTGCGAAGCTCAGTCGCGGCGGCAAGCCCCCTTGCTGTTGCTGGTAGCCGAGCAGCTGCGGCAGCAGGCGAGTGCGGAACTTGGTCATGCCGTTCAAGGCGATGGCGAGCAGCTGATGCTTGATGAAGGGGTTGCGAAAACGACTCTGCACATCGCGGGCAAAGGAGATGAGTTCATCCTTGGGCAAATCCAGGGTCGGCACTATCTCATCGAACATGATGCGCTGAACGAACTCGCCCACCTGCTCATCCATCATGGCCTCGCCCACCGTATCCAGACCCGCCAGGAAGGCGACCGGCACTAGGGCGGTGTGAGCGCCATTGAGGATGGCGACCTTGCGCTCCTTGTAAGGCTTGATGTCGGAGACGATGCGGATGTTGAGGGCCTGTTCGGCAGGCAGCTGGTCGAGACAGAGCGCCTGTTTGAGCCACTCAGGCCCCTGAATGACCAGCAGATAGAAGTGTTCGGCGGTGACCACGAATTGATCCTGATAGCCAAACTGCCCCTGCAGCTCGGCATGCTCGTCCCGGGGGAAACCGGTGACGATGCGATCCACCAGGGTCGAGCAGAAGGTATTGTGCTCGCGCAGCCAGGTCTGGAAGGCAAACGGCAACTGCCACTGCTCGGCATAACGCAGCACCAGCTCGCGCAGCGCCTCGCCGTTGTAGTCGATGAGCTCGCAGGGCAGCAGCACCCAGCCCTTGTCGGCGGCGCCCTCAAAATGGGTGAAGCGCTCGAACAAGAGGCGGGTCAGCTTGGCCGGGAAGCTGGTGGGGGGCGCATCGGTCAGTGTGTCATCGGCGTGGTAGCTGATGCCCGCTTCGGTGGTGTTGGAGAACATGAAGCGGATCTGCGGGTCGCGGGCCAGGGCCAGCACCTTGTCGAACTGGCGATAGCAGTTGAGCTCGTGGTTGACGCTGCGGATCAGGCGCTGGGTGCTGACGGCATTGCCTGACTCATCCAGACCGCGAATGACGGTGGTATAGAGACCATCCTGGGTGCTCAGGCTGGGCGGCAAATCGCTGTCGATGGGACGCACTATCACCACACCGGCATTGAGGGGGGTGTGCTCGTTGAGCAGGTCCAGTTGCCAGTCGATGAAGGCGCGCAGGAAGTTCCCCTCGCCAAACTGGATCACGCGGTTCGGATACTGGGCCCCCGGGAAGGCGTCACGATTCAGGCGTTGCATCTTATTGTCGTTCCTCATGGGGGCCTGGCCCCCAGTTATGCGTTAGGTGGTATGAGCGCGGCGCGGTTTGACTCGAATGGGCGCCATTGGCGGCGAGGATGTTTCCCCCTCGCTCTGGTGTGGTCAGTTCAGCTCGATGGCGAAGTAGTCCCGGGCATTGTTAAAGCAGATGTTCTCTACCATGGCGCCGAGCAAGGCCAGATCGGCCGGGGCTTCTCCCTCGGCGACCCAGCGCCCAATCATGCGGCACAGGATGCGGCGGAAATATTCGTGACGGGTATAGGAGAGGAAGCTGCGGCTGTCGGTCAGCATGCCGACGAAGCGGCTGAGTAGGCCGAGCTGGGCAAGCTGGGTCAGCTGGCGCTCCATGCCATCTTTCTGATCGTTGAACCACCAGCCGGATCCGAACTGCATCTTGCCGGGGATGTTGCCACCCTGGAAGTTGCCAATCATGGTGCCCAGCACCTCGTTGTCCCTCGGGTTGAGGCAGTAGAGGATGGTCTTGGGTAGTCGATCCTGGCTGTCCTGGGCATCGAGCAGTTTTGAGAGTGCCTTGGCCATGGGGGCGTCATTGATGGAGTCAAAGCCGGTGTCCGGCCCCAGGCTCAGCAGGCGGCGACTGTTGTTATTGCGCAGTGCCCCTATGTGGTACTGCTGCACCCAACCTCGCTGGTGATACTCAGCGGCCAGATAGAGCAGCACGGCGGTCTTGAAGGCGGCGATATCGGCCAGCTCCAGGGTCTCACCCCGCAGACGGCGGGCCAGCATGATGTCGAGCTCCGCCTCGCTGGCCTGCCCGAACAGCACCTCATCCAGGGCGTGGTCGGCAATCTTGCAGCCGTGGGCGGCGAAGTGATCCAGTCGCAGGCCCAGGGCCCGAGTGAGATCGGCGAAGCGGAGGATCTCGACATCGCTGACCTGAGCCAGCTGCGCCAGATAGTCGGCGAAGCCATCGGCCTCTATGTTGAAGGCCTTGTCCGGGCGCCAGCTCGGCAGCACCTTGATGTCGAAGCTGCTGTCTGCCGCGATGACGGCGTGGTGGCGCAGATCGTCGACGGGGTCATCCGTGGTGCCCGCCATCTTGACGTTCATCTGTTGCATTATGCCGCGAGCCGAGAAGTCGGGCTGGGCCAGCTTGTCGTTGCAAAAATCCCACACTTCCCGCGCCGTTTGCGGCCCCAACAGGGAGCCGGTCAGACCGAAGGGCCGTTTGAGTTCGAGGTGAGTCCAGTGATAGAGGGGATTACCGATGGTCTGGGGCACTGTGTCGGCCCAGGCCTCGAACTTGGCGTAGTCGTCGGCCCCCCCGGTGCAGAAACGTTCATCAACCCCGTTGGAGCGCATGGCTCGCCACTTGTAGTGGTCGCCCTTGAGCCAGACTTCGTACAGGTTCGCGAAGCTGTGGTTCTCGGCAATCAGGGCAGGGGGGAGGTGACAGTGATAGTCGAAGATCGGCTGGTCGGCGGCGAAGCCATGATAAAGCTGGCGAGAGAATTCGGTATCCAGCAGAAAGTCATCGGTCATGAAGGCGGTCATTCGGCTTGCTCCGTACGAGGGATCTCGATGAATGGAATAGTTGTTGGACCAATTATTCGCCTTGCCAGACATCTCGTCTAGTCACCTTGACGCAAAAATACCAGCCAGGTCACAAAATAATCCTTTTCAAGAAAAATGGGCTCTCATTGAGGCTTGTTCGGGTTTTTTACGCTGTGACCCTTGTGGGCGAAGCGCTGACAAAGGGGGATTTGGTGTCTGCCAACCGTTTTGGTGGCTCAAAATGTGACCCGTGTTGGGTTTGTGACAGCAAGATAGTGGGGTCTTCATTTTTTGTGATGGTTCTCAATATTCATAGATGTTATACCAATTACAGTTAGCCCCACAAAGATGTAGGACATTAAGACTGACTCCTCAGGGAAGAGGTCTAGCAGATAACAACACACACACTTGAGGTCCCGCTCCAATGAAAATGAAAACTCTTGCTGTCGCGATGCTGATGGCCGCCCCGCTGACCCTGGCTGCGTTCTCTTCCCATGCCATGGACAAGGTCACCCTGAAGCTGGCTCATAACCTGGATACCAACCATGTGGTTCACCAGGCTCTGGCCGAGATGGCCAAGGAGATCAGCACCGCCTCCGACGGCAAGATGAAACTGCGTATTTATCCGGGTGGCCAGATGGGTGGCCCGCGTGAAACCCTTGAGCTGCTGCAAAATGGCGCCCTTGACATGACCAAGGCGAGCGCCAGCGAGATGGAGCCCTTCTCGCCCGCCTTCTCCATCTTCAGCCTGCCTTATCTGTTCAAGGATCAAGCCCACTTCAACAAGGTGATTTATGGTCCGGTCGGCCATGCCATGATGGCCGAGACCCATGACAAGGGATTCATCTCCATCGCCGCTTATGTGGCGGGCACCCGCAGCTTCTATGCCAACAAGCCAATCCAGACTCCGGCCGACATGAAGGGCATGAAGATCCGGGTTGTCGCCACGCCGACCACCATCAAGTTGATCGAACTGCTCGGCGCGGCGCCGGCGCCCATCCCGTTTGGTGAGGTTTATACCGCACTGCAACAGGGCGTCATCGATGGTGCCGAGAACAACGAACCCTCCTATGTGCAGACTCGTCACGTCGAGGTCGCCAAGTTCTACGCCGAAGATGAGCACACCTCGGTACCCGACTTTCTGGTGATCTCCACCAAGGTGTGGGACAAGCTCTCCGATGAGCAGAAGCAGATCCTAGAAACCGCGGCCAAACACTCCGAAACCTTCGAGCAAGCGCTGTGGGACAAGGAAGTCGTGGCCTCTCGCAAACAGGCAACCGAGGCCGGAGCCACCTTTATCAAGGTCGACAAAGAGGCTTTCCGTACCGCGCTGGCGCCCCTGTACGATGACTTCCGCAAGGATCCGGTGCGCGGTGAGTGGCTCAGCAAGATCGAGAACGAAGTCGCTCAGTAACTATAAGGAGAGGGCGGCCCTGGCCGCTCTCTCGGGAGAATTGCAATGCGTCTTGAAAAGTTCAAGCGACCAGTCGACAAGTTGCTCGCCGGGTTCACCGTCACCGTGATGGCCATGCTGGTGGTCTGTGTGGTCTGGCAGGTATTCAGCCGTTACGTGCTGTCGCAACCCAGCACCATGACCGATGAAGTAGCTCGTTTCAGCATGATTTGGGTGGGGCTGCTGGGCGCCGCCTATGCCACCGGCAAGCGCCGTCATCTCAGCATCGATCTGTTCGTCTCCAACCTGCAGGGAGCCCCCAAGCTCATCAACCAGCTGTTCGTGGATCTCTGCGTGCTGCTGTTTGCCGGCAGTGCCATGGTATGGGGCGGTCTGACCCTGGTGACCAAGGTTTACAGCACGGGCCAGGTGTCTCCGGCCATGCAGTTGCCGATGGCCTATGTCTATGTGGTGTTGCCTCTGAGCGGTCTCATCATCAGCTATTACTGCGTGCTCTACATACTGGAGACACTGCTCGACAGTCTGTCTCCGGTGCCCACTCTTGCCCCCTCAGAGGAGAATATCTGATGGATTGGACCATAGCGCTGGTCATGTTCGGCTCCTTCTTCGTGCTGGTGTTCGCGGGCGTGCCCATCTCCTTCTCCATCGGTCTGGCGACCCTGGCTTCCGGCCTGATGATGCTGCCGTTGGAAACCATATTGGCGGTGATCGGCCAGAAGATGGCAACCGGCCTCGACAGCTTCTCCCTGCTGGCGATCCCCTTCTTTATTCTGGCGGGTACTCTGATGAACTGCGGCGGCATCGCCCAGCGCCTCATCAACTTCTCCCAGATCCTGGTCGGCCGTATGCCGGGCTCCCTCGGCCATGTCAATGTCATGGCCAACATGTTGTTTGGCTCCATCTCCGGCTCTGCGGTTGCAGCCGCGGCAGCGGTGGGGGGCACCATGGCGCCCATGCAGAAGAAGGCGGGCTATGACCCGGCTTACTCTGCAGCCATCAACGTCACCTCCTGCATCACCGGCCTGCTGATCCCGCCCTCCAACGTGCTGATCATCTATGCCCTGACCGCGGGCGGCATCTCGGTGGCGACCCTGTTCATGGCAGGCTACCTTCCCGGCATCCTGATGGGGGTCAGCATCATGGCGGTGGGGACCTTCATCGCCAAGCGCCGTGGTTATCCGATGGCGGAGCGGCCCACCCTCGCCGTTGCCCTGCGTGCCTTCTGGGATGCCATTCCCAGCCTGCTGCTGGTGGTGGTGGTCATGGGTGGCATCCTCGGTGGTATCTTCACCGCCACCGAAGCCTCTGCCATCGCCGTGGTTTACACCCTGGTGTTGTCGGTAGGGATCTACCGTGAGGTCAAACTCAAGGACTTGCCAGGCATCATGCTCGACTCCGTCATCACCACCGCCATAGTGTTGCTGCTGATCGGTATCTCGGTGGGCATGTCCTGGGCCATGACCAATGCGGACATCCCTTACACCATCAGCGATGCCCTGATGAATGTGTCTGATAACCCGCTGGTTATCCTGCTCATCATCAACATCATCCTGCTGATCGTCGGTGTCTTCATGGACATGACCCCGGCGGTGCTGATCTTCACCCCCATTTTCCTGCCGATCGTGACCGAGCTGGGCATGGATCCGGTGCATTTCGGCATCATGATGATCTTCAACCTCTGTATCGGACTCTGTACACCGCCGGTCGGCAGTGCCCTGTTCGTTGGCTGCTCCGTCTCCGGAGTCAAGCTGCAATCCCTCATCAAGCCCATGCTGCCCTTCTTCTTCGTGCTGCTGTTGAGTCTGATGGCGGTGACCTATATACCGTCCTTGAGCCTCTTCTTGCCGGGCCTGTTCGGCATGCATTGATACATGTGCTGAACAGGTGAGCCTCTGGCTCATCTGTTCATTTTGAGTTAAATTGGTATAACAAGTTATCACCGCCGGGCGTAATGCCCGGCGCTTGCAGCAAAGAGGCCAAGGTGTGAGTGACATGAATGTGGATGTCTTCGAGTCAAAACGGCTCTATCAGAAAGTCGCCGCCGAGCTGAAACAACGGATTGCCAGTCAGCGCTACAAGGTCGGTGAACGGCTGCCGGCGGAGCGACTCATTGCCGAGGAGATGGAGGTGAGCCGTACCGTGGTGCGCGAAGCCATCATCATGCTGGAAGTGGAAGGCTTGGTTGCTGTGCAAAAGGGCTCCGGCATTCATGTCATCGCCCAGGAGAGCCAGAGTGCCGTGTCAGCGCCGACTCTGGACGATGCCTTGTTGACCGCAGGCCCCTTCGAACTGTTGCAAGCCCGCCAGTTGCTGGAGAGCAATATCGCCGAGTTTGCCGCAACCCAGGTGACCAAGCAGGACATCATGGAGCTGCTCAAGATCCAGGCGCTGGCCCGCAATGAGGACAGGGCCCGCGATTCTGAATGGGACAAGCAGTTTCACATTCAGGTGGCCAAGGCGACGCAAAACTCGGTGCTGGTGATCCTGACCGAGCAACTCTGGCTGCACCGCGAGCGCAACCCCTATTGGCGCAAGCTGCATGAACACATCGACGACAAGGCCATCGCCAGCTGGTGTGACGATCACGATCAGATCCTCAAGGCCTTGATGCGAAAAGATCCCCAGGCGGCCAAACTCGCCATGTGGCAGCATCTGGAGAACACCAAACAGATGCTGTTCCAGGCCACCACCTTCGACGATGAGATGAACGACGACCGTTATCTTTTCTCCGAAAATCCCGTGGTGCATCTGGTGATGAACGAGGTGGTCAACGAGTAGCAACAGATAGCGGTTGTGAACGACTGCCAACGAGAGAGCCCGCTAGCCTGCTAGCGGGTTTTTTATGTCTGAGGGATGAGGACTGGGCAAGGATACCATCGAGCTGTCTGACGTCATGAGTCAGGTCGCCTGTCAGCCAGCGCCACATTGGGATCTTGTATCCATCCCGCCGTGGGTCAGGGAAGGGACAGGTACGCATTGCAGCAGGTGGTGAAGCGGCTGGGAGAGCGGTTTTCTCCTCGCAGCCGAAACCGTTGAAGCTGAATGCCTGGTCCATCAGCTGGCCTTCCTCGATTGAGGATGACATCACTCTGTTGAGGCGGGGGAAAGGCGGTGTCATTGAACGGCTCAATCCCATTCATCGCACATAGGCACCATGGTGAGCATGGTTGCATGTGTGATGGCTGGCTCCCAAGGGATGGCGCTGTGGGAGGCGGGGTGAGGGTATAAAAAAACCGACACCCGGAGGTGTCGGTTGTTGTCTTGCCAAGGGCGAGGGTGCGACTTAGCGCAGTATCATCTGCTCGCGGCCCGGGCCGACGGAGACCATGGGCACCGGCACACCCAGCAGGGTTTCGATGCGCAGCACATAGTGCTGGGCAGCCTTGGGCAGGTCTTCGAACTTGCGGATGTGGGAGATGTCTTCGCTCCAGGCTTCCATGGACTCGTACACCGGCTTCAGACCGGCGGTCTGCGGCCAGATCGGGTTCTCGGTGTTGGCGCCTTCGTAGGCCACGCAGATCTTCAGATCCGGCATGCCGGACAGGCAGTCCAGCTTGGTCAGTGCGATCTCGTTGGCTGCCTGGATTTCCAGACCCTGCTTGGTGGCAACGGCATCGAAGTAGCCGATGTCACGGGGACGGCCGGTGGTGGCGCCGAACTCGTTGGCAAACTTGCGGAACTCTTCCTGATTCTCCATGGCGGTGATCAGGGTGCCGGTACCCACGGAGGTACTGAATGCCTTGGCCACGGCAATGACGCGCTCAGGGCGCAGGGCCGGCAGGCCGCCACCGATCCCGGCGTAGGCGCCAGAAACGTGGGAAGAGGTCACCCAGGGGTATTCACCGTAGATAAGGTCACGACCGGCGCCCAGCTGTGCTTCGAACAGCAGGGTGCCGTTCTGGGCCTGGATGGCTTTGAGGGGCTCGCTGACGTTGCAGACGGCGTCGATCCAAGGCGCGGACACTTCCAACAGCCAGTCGGCCATTTCCTGGGCGGTCTGGCTGAATTCGAAGCTGGGGTAGAGGGCCTTGAGCTGCGGCAGTTTCCAGTCGAGGAAGAACTGGATGCGCTCGACCAGTACTTCTGGCTGCTTCAGCCAGCCGACCAGGATCGCTTTTTTCATGACCCGATCACCGTAAGCCGGGGCAATGCCCTGACGGGTGGAGCCGTAGGCGCCATCGCCCAGACGGAGTTCTTCCAGGGTGTCTTCCAGGGCGTGGATCGGCAGGCAGAAGGTGGCGCGGTCAGAGATGGCCATCTTGGGATTGACACCGGCGGCCTTCACTTCGGCCAATTCCTTGGTCAGAGGCTCCGGGCTGATGACCATGCCAGGGCCAAGGACGACCAGGCAATCAGGGTTGAATACGCCACTCGGCAGCTGGTGCAGCTTGAAGGTGCCCAGGTCGTTGACGACGGTGTGGCCGGCGTTGTTGCCGCCCTGAAAACGGATGCTGGCGGCGGATTGGCCTGCCAGATAATCGACGATGCGGCCTTTGCCTTCATCACCCCAGTTAGCACCTACGACTACGATAGACGACATGTGACTTTCTCCTAAGACGTTAGGCGTTCATCCTAGGAGGCTGGGGCGGATTAGAAAAATTAATTATCTTTATAATTCCGATAAGGAAGTCATATAATTGTGGCCAATTTATCGGCAAAGACCCGCCATGACGCGCCACTGTGGTGCGCCTGCCGCGGGCGAGAGTGACCCCATGTTGGATATTCACTGGCTCAATACCTTCGTCACCCTGGCGCGCTTGCAGCACTTTGGCCAGACGGCGACCGAACTGCACATGACCCAACCCAATGTCAGTCTGCACCTCAAGAATCTGGAGCAGGCGACCCGGGTGAGGCTGATCGAGCGCAGCCCCTTTCGGCTCACCCAGGCGGGGGAGCGCTTGCTGCAAAGTGCCGAGCGGGCCATTGCCGAGCTGCAACTCTGTCAGGCCGATCTCAATGCTCTGGGGCAATTCAGCCAAGGCAAGCTGGCCATCGCCGCCAGCGACATCATCTCGCGCTTGCTGCTGATCCAGCCATTTCAGCGTTTCAAGCAAGCCTTCCCCGGCATCGATCTCACTCTGTTCAACACCACCTCGGATCAGGCCGCCGAGTTGGTCAAGGCCGGGCGGGCGGATCTCGGCTTCGTGATGGCGCAAAAGCGCAGCGAACCGCTGTTCTATACCGAGCTGCAACAGGTGACCTGGTGCGCCCTGGGTCAGGGGCTCGGCCGCTGGCAAGCCAGGGCCAGGGCGGGACAGAGCGATCCCCTGGATGAACCGACGCTGATCTTGCTCGGTCACGACACTCGCACCCGGGCGCTGATTGATCCCTCGTTGCCACTGCTGGGGTTGCCACCCTGCCGCATCATGGAGGTGGGCAGCGTGGATGCTCAGCTCGACTGGGCCGAGGCGGGATTCGGGGTCGCCATAGTGCCAGATTTCTCCTTGCACCCGCGCCTGAAGCTAACGGCGCCGGTCAGCGAGCTGCACGATTTCCCCAGTACCAGCCTGGGCTATGTGGTACGCCAGAATCAGGTGCTGTCCCGGGCCATCAAACAGCTGCTGCATTGGGTGGAGGAGGAGATACAGCGGCCTCATCCCTATCTGGGGCTGGAGTTGGCCTTGAGTGAGCAGGCCAAGGAGGGACAGGGCAAGGAGAGCACAAGGGGAGGAGATGAATAAGCGATCACGGGCCAGCCAGGGGAGCCAATGGGTTCAGATGGGCAGGCGCGATGCATCCCATTTGGATGGCGGCTGAGCTGATCCTCAACACATAACAACGGCCACCCAGGGGTGGCCGTTGTTTCATCGGGTGGCGCGGTTATCTGCCCACCGGGCCTGGCCGCAGACTCAAGGGGCTGGCTGAGCCGCTGATGGCTGAACGGCGTCGCTCACCGCGGGCTCCTGGCCAGCTGGCACTGTGTTGCTGGCGGCCGAGGCTGGCCGGTCTGTCTCGGCTGGGGCGGGGACAGTGCCTGTTGCCATGGCCTCTGGTGCGGCTTCTTCAGCGGCACCCTCTACGGCATGCTCCGCTTCGGTTGGGGTTGATTCGGTCGAGACAGCCCCGGAAACCAAGGTTGTGGCGTCGGCCGATGAAGAAGAGAGCTCAGGTTGCAGTGATGCTGGCATCAGGCTCGGCGGTGTGGCATCCCTTGCCGGGGGCGCATTTGCGTCATCCAGCATGGCGGCATGGGGCGGTGCCAGGGTCGGCGCCATCATGCTCTCCTGGGTGAGCGCGATCAGGGCCGGGTGCAGGCGAGTGAACTGCTTGAGCCGCGCGTCCATGACCCGCCGCAGTTGATGTACCGTCTCGGCGGGCAAGGTATCGAGGGCCACCAGATCCGCGTACACCGCGATGGTGGGAAGAGAGAGTGTCTGACCCGGATAGAGATTGGCCGCAATGCGACCCTGCTCGTAATAGGTTGAGCCCTCGATCAATTGATCGATTTTGGCATCCTCGATGGCAACCAGCCGTGCCTTGCAACGACCGGTCAAGTCCGAGATAACCTGACTCGGTTGGCCCGCAACCACGAAGGCGGCATCCAGGGTGCCATCACACAGACCTTGCAGGCGATTGGGCCCCTGTTCGGCCACAGTGCCGAAATCCTTGCTCTGCCAGCCCATGGCCTCAATGAGAGCCATGATGGTGATCCTGTCCCCCCCGTTGGCACTGCCGAGATCGACCCGTTTACCCACCAGATCCCCCAGGCTGCTGATACTGCTCTTCTCGCTGACCAGCAGGGCGACCGACTCGCGATGAAGCCGGTAGAGGGTGCGCAGTGAGGCATCTGGGCCTTGTTGTTCGAAGGGGCCAGTGCCATGCACGGCGTGATAGAGCACATCGGATTGCACCAGGGCGAGTTGGCTCTTGCCACTCGCCAGATCGCGCAGATTGGCGAGTGAACCCTTGGTGCTCTGCACACTGCAGTGCAGGTTGTTGTGCGCGCTATCTTCGTTGAACAGGCGACAGAGGGCCCCCCCGACAGGGTAATAGACGCCGGTGAGGGCCCCGGTGCTGATGGTGAGGTAGCTGTCAGCGGCCTGGGCGTTTGTTCCCCAGCAGAGCAAGGCAAACAGGGGAGCGAGCAGGGTAGAGATTCGTGGGCGCATAGATAACCAATCAGGAAAAAGGGGATGGGCCACCTGGGCCCATCGGGTTTAGTTGGGCAGCGTGAGGATGGCTTGCTCCATGCGAGCCAGCGCCTTGGTGAGCAGCGCGCTGGTACAGCCAAAGTTGAGGCGCACGAAATCGCCGTCACCAAACTGGGCACCCGGGGAGAGGCCAACCCCCGCCTGCTCGAAGAAGGCGACGGGGTTGTCCAGGCCCAGGGCGCCCACATCTATCCAGGCCAGGTAAGTCGCTTGATTGCGCGCCATCTTGACCCCCGGCCAGCGGGCCACGGCCGCCTCGATCAGCGCCAGGTTGCCACGCAGATAGTCGAGCTGCGCCAGGAGCCAGGCCTCGCCTCCTTCATAGGCGGCTTCGGCCGCCACGAAACCGAGCAGGTTGACGTCGGCACTGATGCCGCGCATCGCCTGTTGCAACTTGAGGCGCAGCCGGGCATTGGGCACCACGGCGAAGGAGCAGCAGAGGCCGGCGATATTGAAGGTCTTGCTCGGCGCCATCATGACGGCGCTGCGCTGGGCGGCTTCCGGGCTGATGGCGCCATAGGGGATGTGCTTGGCATCCCTGTCCAGCAGCAGGTCGCAGTGGATCTCGTCCGAGCAGACCACCAGATTGTGGCGCTCGGCGATGGCATCGATGGTGGCCAGCTCTTCGCGGGTGAAGATGGTGCCGCCCGGGTTTTGCGGATTGCAGAGCAGCAGTAGATCTGCCGAGGGAGCCTGACGCTCCAGCTCTTCGATATCGATCAGCCAGCGGCCATCCTGCTCCGCCATGGGCACCGTCAGCAGAGGCCTGTCATTGAAGCCTGGCGCCTGCAAGAAGGGGTAGTAGACCGGCTTGGGGGTGATGATGCCGCGACCGTGCTGGCTCCAGGCCTTGCAGGCCAGATTGAGACCGGGTACCACGCCGGGCAGGAATACCAGCCACTCGGCCTCTATCTGCCAGCCATAACGCTCACTCAGGCGAGCCATGATGAGTTCAATCAGACGAGGGGAGGGACGCGAGTAACCAAAGATGCCGTGGGCAACCCGCTCGGTCAGTGCTTCCAGCACGCAGGGAGGGGAGACGAAGTCGGTATCCGCGACCCACATGGGCAGCACGTCCTGGCCCTTGTACTTGTCCCACTTCAGACTCATGGTGCCGCTGCGGTCAATTTCCCTGTCAAAATCAAACATCTGTCATCCTTTTTTTAGCCAAATAGTCTTGTCGCCATGGGGTTGCCGGTCTGGGGGCCCCGGCCATTGAGCTGCGAGGCCTGGCGCCAACTGGCTTGCCATCATGGGGAGTGCCGCCTGGCGACATGGCCTCTCAATGTACGGTGTCCGTGGGGGAGTCGCAAGCCTTGAGCTGGCTCTTGATAGTGTCATAAAATAGCCATCATCATGCCATGCACTCGCACCTCCTTCCTCCAATTCGGTGATAGCCCTATGAAATCCCTGACTGCGGTCATCAAGCGTCCGGATCCCGTCTCGTTGTCGTTTCTGGCCGTCACCTTCATGACGGGGGTAGCGGTGGCCCTGCAGGTGCCCACCTTGAGCCTGTTCCTGGCCGAAGAGGTGCAGGTGCGTCCCTTCCTGGTCGGCCTGTTCTACACGGTCAATGCCCTGGTTGGCATCCTCGTCAGTCAATGGCTGGGCCACAGATCCGACAGTCAGGGGGATCGCAAGACCCTGATCCTGCGCTGCTGCGCCGCCGGCATCGTGCTCTCCCTGCTGTTTGCCTGGAACCGCAACTACTGGCTGTTAGTGAGTCTCGGGGTGCTGCTGGCCAGCCTGGCGGCCACCGCCAGCCCGCAGCTGTTCGCCCTGGCGCGCGAGCACGCGGATCGCCAGCAAAAGCGCGCCGACATGTTCAGCTCAGTGATGCGGGCCCAGTTCTCCCTGGCCTGGGTGATAGGGCCGCCCATGGCGTTCGCCTTGGCCATTGGCTATGGCTTCGAGGTGATGTATCTCGCCTCCGCCCTGGCCTATCTCATTTGTGGTCTGGTGGTGTGGCGCTGGCTGCCGTCACTGCCACTGCCGGTGAAAGATGAGACGGCCACCAGGGTCAGCAGCTGGCGGGATCCTTCGGTGCGGGCGCTGTTTATCGCCTCGACCCTGATGTGGACCTGCAACAGCATGTATCTCATCAACATGCCGCTCTACATCACCCGCGAGCTCGGACTGGATGAGAAGCTGGCCGGGATCTTGATGGGCACGGCGGCGGCGCTGGAGATCCCCTTCATGCTGCTGGCGGGCTACTACACCCGCCGCTTCGGCAAGCGGCCCATGATGCTGGTGGCGGTGCTGGCCGGGGTCGGTTTCTACATCGGCCTGGTGACGCTGTCGAGCCAGCAGGCGCTGATCGCACTGCAACTGTTCAATGCCATCTTCATCGGCATCATCGCCGGTATCGGCATGTCCTACTTCCAGGACTTGATGCCGGGTCGGGCCGGGGTCGCCACCACCCTGTTCGCCAACAGCATTCGCACCGGCTCCATACTGGCGGGCGCCATCGCCGGCATCGTCGCCGAGCTGTGGAGCTTCCACGGTGTCTTCATGGTGGCGCTGACCCTGGCCATGCTGGCGCTGGTCGCCTGCTGGCGAGTCCCCAATGCCTGAGTGAGCCTGGCCTGTGGCCAGCGGCATGAGCATGAATAGAAGAAAAAACCGCGTTGTGCGGGTCTTTTATTGGCTGGCAAGGGGGCGAGGGAAGAGTGGCGTGAAACGGTGCTACTCGGCGGCGTTACCGGGTCTTGGCCTTAGCGCGCCGGGCGCTTTTCCGGATGCTGGTACTCATCGCGCAGGCAACGCAGCAGCAATTCGGTGGCCGGGCCCAGGGCATCCGGGCTCATGGTCAGCAGGTAGGTATAGAGGTGGCGCTCGCTGCCACCCTCCAGGGTCAACGGTACCAGGCTGCCATCGGTCAGGGCGCAGTTGGCCAGGTGGCGTGGCAGCCAACCATAGCCGAGCCCTTGTTGCAGCAGGGCGATCGCCTCCTGGTAGTGGGTTACCTTCCAGCCGGTATCCTCGGCATCATTCCAGTCCACCGAGCGATGAATGGGGGGATGCAGACCTATCTGGTTATGGCTGGCCAGTCTGTCCAGGGGCAGGGGGGCTGGTTCGCAGGCTAGGGGGTGCCCGGGGGCGCACAGGGGCAACAGAGTGACCTCGTCCAGGGGGAGGCCGGTGCGATCGCTTGGCAGGTGCTCCGAGATCATCAAGTCCCCCAGTTGCAAGGCACTGAAGTGGCAATGTACCCGCTCGTGCAGATTGATGCGGCAGCCCCTACTGCGAGGATAGAAGCGGGCCAGCGCCCGGTAGAGCCGCTCCCTGGGTTGCAGCGTGCTGACATAGAGGTTGATCTGGGGTTCCCACTGGCGCTCCAGGTTGTCGGCCAGGTTTTCGAGGTCTTCTACCTGCAGGCTGAGCTGGCGGGCGCGCTTGAGGAAGATCTCTCCCGCGGGCGTGAGCACCGCCTTGCGACCACGTACCTCCAGCAGCGCCACCCCCAGACTCTGCTGCAGCTTGGCTACCGCATGGTTGAGGGAGGACTGGCTCTTGTTCAGTGCCTCGGCCGCCTGGGCGTAGCCGCCACAGTCGACCACGGCCTGAAAGATGCGCCACTGCTCGAAGGTACTCTTGGGTCGAAACATAACTCACCTGCTGGTTATTCTGCACCAAACCCGTATCAACGGACTCTAATAACACTAACTGCCATTGGCGGGACAGGCCTGTTTTTTCTGGTTATTTGGGTTGGGCGACGAAGGTCTGGCCCGTTTTGCCCTGGCTGTCAGCGCCCATCAGGTAGAGATAAAGGGGCATCAGATCGGCTGGCGTCTTGAGCGCCATGGCATCTTCGGCCGGGAAGGCGCTGGCCCGCATCTTGGTGCGGGTACCGCCCGGATTGATGCTGTTGACGCGCACCCCTGTGTTATCCAGCTCATCGGCCAGCACTTCCATCATGCCTTCGACCGCGAACTTGGAGATGGCATAGGTGCCCCAGTAGGCGCGGCCCTTGCGGCCCACACCGGAGGAGGTAAACAGCAGGGAGGCCTCGCCATGTTGCTTGGCGGTCTGACGCACCAGCGGCAGCAGCGCCTGGGTCAGCAGAAATTCGGACTTGACGTTGACCTGCATCACCTCGTCCCACTCCTTCTCCTGGATATGCTCGAAGGGCGACAGAGTACCGAGCAGGCCCGCATTGAACAGGACGCCATCGAGGCGCCCGAACTGCTGCGCGAAGGTCTCGGCCATGCCACGGTAGTGGCTGGCGGTGGCCCCCTTGAGATCGACCGGGGCGATGGCGGGCAAGGGGTGACCGGCGGCTTCAATCTGGTCATAGACGGCTTCGAGTTTGGCCACGGTGCGGCCGAGCAGTATGACGGTGGCGCCATGGGCTGCGAAGGTCAGTGCCGCTTCACGGCCAATGCCATCGCCAGCCCCCGTCACCAGGATGACTTTGTTGTTGAGCAAGGTGGCGGGGGCCTGATAATCGAGCATGACGACTCCTTTGATTCTCTGCGGTTGGCCAGTGCGCTCGATCATTGCTGTCGAGCAAGGCGCTGGCATTATCCGGGCAAGTGTACTGAGGCGTTTGGCGGTTTGACCAGCGTCCCGGGGTAAAAATGTGAAGAAAACGAGGGGCTTGCCAGCAAATAATTCAAAGGCGCCAGGCAATGACGCGCTCTGTGTCCTGTTTCTCCCGGCTCGCTGGCCGAGGCACACCCGGCGCCAAGGGCGGAAGACGGCTCCCCAGCCGCGGCCTGCTTTGGGGCTGGCAACAGTCTTTGCGCCCTTTGGGCAAACTCCCTAGAATGGGAAAAATTTTCACTCTCAACGGAGTTCTCTGTGGCATTTCTGAGCGAATATGGCCTGTTTCTGGCCAAGACACTCACCTTCTTGCTGGCCATCGGCGCCCTGATCCTGATGCTGGTCAGTGCGCGCCACCCCAAGTCCCGCAAGGGTGAGCTGGTGATAAGGGATCTCTCCGCCGAGCTGGAGCAGACCCAGGACAGGTTGCGCACCTCTCTTGCCGGCAAGCAGGAGCGCAAGCTGATCGAGAAACAGCAAAAAGAGCGCAGCAAGCAGCGTGGCAAGCAAGGGGATGAGCGGCGCCGTCTGTTCGTGATGGACTTTCATGGCAGCATGGATGCCAGAGAAGTCGCCTCCCTGCGGGAAGAGGTGAGCGCCGTGATAGGGGTCGCCCAGCCTGGGGATGAGGTATTGCTGCGTCTCGAATCCGGCGGCGGTGTGGTGCATGGCTATGGCCTGGCTGCCTCCCAGTTGCAGCGGCTGCGGGACAAGCAGATCACCCTGACGGTGGCCATCGACAAGGTGGCGGCCAGCGGTGGCTACATGATGGCCTGCGTGGCTGACCGGATACTGGCGGCCCCCTTCGCCATCGTCGGCTCCATCGGCGTGGTGGCTCAGATGCCCAACTTCAACAAGCTGCTCAAAAAGCACGACATTGAATTCGAGATGCACACCGCAGGCGAATACAAGCGCACCATCACCATGTTCGGCGAGAACGATGAGCCGGGTCGGGAGAAGTTTCGCGAGGAGCTGGGGGCCATCCATGAGCAGTTCAAAGGCTTCGTGGCCGCCCATCGCCCGGCCCTGGAGATCGACAAGGTCACCACCGGGGAGCACTGGCTCGCCGGTCATGCCAAGGAGCTGGGGCTGGTGGATGAGCTCTGTACCAGCGATGACTACCTGCTGCGCCGTGCGCAAGAGCGGCATCTGGTGGGACTCTGCTTCCAAAAGCCCAAGTCGCTGACCCAGAAGCTGGGCCAGCAGGGGGCGCTGGGGCTGGTGCAGGGGCTGGAGCGGCTCTGGCAGCAGAGCCCCTGGCGCTGAGCAGCCATTACGCAAACGAAATGAAAAAGCCGGGCTCTTGCCCGGCCCTTCGTTTATGGCTTTGTTGCGGCTTAGAACCTGTCTACGAGCTGTCACGAGAGGTCGTCAGCAAGGTAAAGAGCAGCGCAGGAACCGGAGCGTATAGGCATACGTGAGGATTCCGAGCCGCGCATGAGCCTTGATCACGGCCTCGCAGTAAGATCGTGACCAGGTTCTTAGCGCTGGAAGGGATAGACGGAGCCAAGTTTGAGGATCTGGGTCAGCTCGTCCAGGGCGGTGCGGGACTCTTGCACCAGGGCCGGATCGCGCAGATCATCCAGGGCCAGGCTGTCGCGGTAGTGCTTCTCGACCCAGGCGTCCAGTCGGGCAAACTGGCCGTCATTGATGAGGCAGGCCGGATTGACCGCAGTCAGCTCGGCATCATTCATGGCGACCCGCAGCCGCAGGCAGGCGGGCCCGCCGCCGTTACGCATGCTCTGCTTCACATCCATGAAGTGCACCTGCTTGATGGGGGTGCCCAGGCCAACCAGCTTGTTGAGATAGGCGGATACGGCCGGGTTGTCACGGCACTCGGTCGGGGCGATGATCGCCATCTCGCCTGAGGGCAGGGTCAGGATCTGGGTGTTGAACAGATAGGATTTCACCGCATCTTGTACCGAGACCTCGGCAGTCGGCACCTCGATAAAGTGCAGATCGCCTTCACCAAACTTGGTGCGCACTTCGGCCAGGGCCGAGTCGGTATTGAGGAAGGCCTGCTGGTGGAAGAAGAGCACATTCTGGTTGCCCACCGCGATGACGTCGTTGTGGAATACCCCCTGATCGATCACCTCCGGATTCTGCTGGATGAAGACGGCGGTCTCCTCGCCGAGGCCGTGCAGACGGGCGATGGCCTGGCTCGCTTCCAGGGTCTGGCGCGCCGGGTAGCGTTTGGGCGCAGGCTGGGATACGTCAAAGGCGCTGCGGCCATAGACGAACAGCTCGACGCCCGCCTCGCCGTAGGCGCGACACAGCCGGGTATGGTTGGCGGCCCCCTCGTCGCCGAAGTGATCATTGTCCGGCAGGTGACTGTGGTGACAGAAATGGCGATCGCCCGGGAAGACGGCGCGCAGGATGCGCCCTGTCACGTCGGGCTCGAGGGAGCGATGGAATTTGTTGGTCAGGTTGGCCGGGGTGAAGTGGATGCGGCCATCCTGGGTGTCGGCGCTCGGCGAAACGGTGGCGGCGTTGGCGGTCCACATGCTGGAGGCGGAGAAGCAGGCGGCCAGCACGGCGGGGGCCTGGCGGGCTGCCTGCTCAAGCACCCGGGCATCGGAGCCGGTGAAACCCAGGCGACGCAGGGTGGCGAGATCCGGGCGCTCCTGAGGAGCCAGTACCCCCTGGGTCATGCCGAGATCCGTCAGCGCTTTCATTTTGCGCAGCCCCTGCTTGGCCGCTTCCTTCGGGTTGGAGGCTTCTTTGGCATTGTTCTGGGAGGCGACGTTGCCATAGGAGAGGCCGGCGTAGTTGTGGGTCGGGCCGACCAGGCCGTCGAAGTTAACCTCGAAGTGCTTCATCAGAGTACATCCTTTCGATTTTTATATGGGTTGCGGTTCCTTCCGCGCACAAAGCTGCGGGATGTGGCCATTATAAAGAGATTTTGTCTGTTGTAACAAGCTGATAACGAAAGTGCTTTGTTATGTTACGAGGGCGGTTTGTTATGTTGTTTCGGATATAAAAAACGGCGATGTGCGGCATAAAAATGAAAAAGCGGTTGCGTCCGGCGGCTCGGCTTCGCATTAATAAATAAAGAAGCGATGCGGTTAGCCATGGTAAGCAAAGTTGTCGCCAAGATTGCTTTTTGGCGTCAAATCTCTTATACAGCCCCACAAAACCGCACACCAACCCCGACGGGTGCAACGAGGATAAAAGTTACAGCATGGGCAAATCACTGGTCATCGTAGAGTCTCCGGCCAAGGCCAAGACCATTAATAAATACTTGGGTAAAGACTACGTGGTGAAATCCAGCGTCGGTCATATCCGCGACCTGCCGACCAGCGGCAGTGCCAGCAGCGAACCCAAGAAACCCGTTATTCGCGGCATCAAGCTCAGCGAATCCGAGAAGGCTGCCAAGGATCGCAACGCCTTGTTTGCCCGCATGGGGATCAATCCGACCAATGGCTGGCAGGCGAATTACCAGATTTTGCCCGGCAAAGAGAAAGTCGTCAGTGAACTGCAGAGTCTCGCCGCCAAGGCCGACACCATCTATCTCGCAACCGACTTGGATAGAGAGGGAGAGGCGATTGCATGGCACCTGCGCGAGATCATCGGCGGTGACGAGAGCCGCTACAAGCGGGTGGTGTTCAACGAGATCACCAAGAGCGCGATCCAGGAGGCCTTTGCCCAGCCGTCCGAGCTGAACATGCACAGGGTCAATGCTCAGCAGGCCAGGCGTTTCCTGGACCGGGTCGTAGGCTACATGGTCTCCCCGCTGCTCTGGAAGAAGCTGGCCCGCGGACTCTCCGCCGGTCGGGTGCAGTCGGTGGCCGTGCGCCTCATCGTCGACAAGGAGCGCGAGATCAAGGCGTTCGTGCCGGTGGAATTCTGGGACTTGCATGCCGACTTGATGACCGCCGGGGACGAATCCCTGCGCATGGAAGTGCTCAGCCGCAATGGTGCCGACTTCAAGCCGGTGACCAAGGCCGAGACCGATGCCGCTCTGGCCGCCCTGAACGGGGTGGATTACAAGGTCATCAGCCGCGAAGACAAGCCGACCGGCTCCAAGCCCTCTGCTCCCTTCATCACCTCCACCCTGCAGCAGGCCGCCTCGACGCGTCTGGGCTTTGGGGTGAAGAAGACCATGATGATGGCTCAGCGTCTCTATGAGGCAGGCTACATCACCTATATGCGTACCGACTCCACCAACCTCAGCAAAGAGGCGGTCGAGGCGGTGCGTGACTACATCACCACCCAGTACGGCGCCCCTTATCTGCCAAGCGAGCCGAACCTCTATGGTTCCAAAGCCGGGGCCCAGGAGGCGCACGAGGCGATCCGTCCCTCCAACGTCACCCTGACCACCAGCGAGCTGGAAGGGATGGAGTCGGACGCGGTGCGGCTCTATGACCTCATCTGGCGCCAGTTCGTCGCCTGTCAGATGACCCCGGCCCAGTACGATGCCTCCACCCTGACCGTCAAGGCCGGTGAGTTCGAGCTGAAAGCCCGTGGCCGTATTCTGCGCTTCGCCGGTTGGACCAAGGCGATGCCGCCCATGGGCCGCAAAGGCGAAGATACCCAGTTGCCGGCGGTGACCGTCGGTGAGGCGCTCAAGCTGATCAAGCTGGACCCTCGCCAGCACTTCACCAAGCCGCCTGCTCGCTTTACCGAAGCGGCCCTGGTGCGCGAATTGGAAAAACGCGGTATTGGCCGTCCATCCACCTATGCGTCCATTATCTCCACCATAGTGGACAGGGGCTATGTGCGGGTCGAGAGCCGCCGCTTCTTCGCCGAGAAGATGGGGGAGATAGTCACCGACCGTCTGGTGGAGAACTTCGTCGAGCTGATGAACTACGAGTTCACCGCCAAGATGGAGAACAAGCTCGATGAGGTGGCCCAGGGGGAGCAGGAGTGGAAGGACGTACTCGATGCCTTCTTCGCCGAGTTCACCGAAGAGCTGGCCCAGGCCGACAAACCCGCTGAAGAGGGGGGCATGCGCGCCAACCAGATGGTGCAGACCGACATCGACTGCCCGGATTGTGGGCGCAAGATGGGCATTCGCACCGCCACCACCGGGGTCTTCCTCGGTTGCTCCGGCTATGCCCTGCCGCCCAAAGAGCGCTGCAAGAAGACCATCAACCTGGTCTCGGCGGACGAGTTCGTCTCCGCGGCCGATGGGGAAGAGGCCGAAACCGAGGCGCTGCGCGCCAAGCATCGTTGCACCCTCTGTGGCACCGCCATGGATGCCTACATCATCGATGAGACCCGCAAGCTGCACGTCTGTGGTCGCAACCCCGACTGCGAGGGTTACGAGATCGAGAAGGGCCAGTTCAAGCTCAAGGGCTACGAAGGACCCAGCATAGATTGCGACCGTTGTGGCAGCGAAATGCAGCTCAAGAACGGCCGTTTCGGCAAGTACATGGGCTGTACCAACGAGACCTGTAAAAACACTCGCAAGATCCTGAAAAATGGCGATATTGCACCGCCAAAAGAAGATCCGGTGCCGCTGCCAGAGCTCAAGTGCAGCCAGTCCGATGCGCACTTCGTGCTCCGTGATGGCGCGGCGGGTCTGTTCCTCGCGGCCAGCAATTTCCCGAAATCCCGGGAGACCCGAGCCCCCCTGGTGGAAGAGCTCAAACGCTTCAAGGAGCGGCTCTCGCCCAAGCACCAGTACCTGGCCGATGCCCCGGCGTCAGATCCTGACGGTAACGCATCCATCGTCCGCTTCAGTCGCAAGACCAAGGAGCAGTACGTGATGACCGAGGTAAACGGCAAGGCGACAGGCTGGACGGCCCACTACGACAATGGCAAGTGGCAGGAGAGTCTGGCCAAGGCCAAGAAGGCCTGATCCCTGTATGTCGATAGGCCCCGCATAACGCGGGGCCTTTTTCGTTTATGGGGATATACTGCAAAAGCTGCAAGGTAGCGGCAGGCAAGACAAGGAGTCAACGATGGATATCAACGAGATCCGGCCAGGCATGAGCTGCCTGACGCGCGAGGGGGTTGGCTACGTGCTGGAGGTCGACAGACAGAGCCAGCTGGTGTTGCTGCAGCGGGAGGCGGAAACCATACCCGTACAGGTTCGCAGTGACGAGATCCTCTCATCTCGCGAGGGATGAGCCCTATCATGGGGCTCGTCATGAGCGCCATGTCATGGCAAGGATCCCTAGAAGGGGATCAGGAACAGCAGCTCGGCGAGATCGGGCTGCCACTGCCACTCCTTCATCCTGACCCGTCCCCCCATCACTGGCACCCCCTCCTGTTGCAGGCGCCCCGTCTGTTCGTCGAATCCCACCGATCCCCTGGGCAGGGAGAGTTTGCCCCCGGCCCCCAGCACGCGGTGCCAGGGCAGGGTTTTCTGGGTCTCTCTGAGTACCTTGCCGACCAGACGAGCCCGGCCCGGCAAGCCGGCTAGATCCGCCACCTGGCCATAGCTTGCCACCCGACCGGCCGGTATCAGCGCCAGTATGGCCTCTATCCTGGCCTGTTTGGTGAGCCCGGTTTCCGTTCCTTGCATGGCTGATCATTTTCCATAACGACAAAGGCGCCATTGTGGCGCCTTTGTCGTTATGGGGGCAAGTTTGGCAAAGGCTCCATGTTGGTGGCGCCTGTGTCGTTGGCTGGGCAAGTGTGACAAAGGCCCCGTGTTGGTGGCGCCTTTGTCGTTATGGGGGCAAGTTTGGCAAAGGCTCCATGTTGGTGGCACCTGTGTCGTCAGCTGGGTAAGTGTGACAAAGGCCCCGTGTTGGTGGCATCTTTGTCGTTGGCTGGGCAAGTGTGGCAAAGGCCCCGTGTTGGTGGCGTCTTTGTCGTTGGCTGGGCAAGTGTGACAAAGGCACCGTGTTGGTGGCGCCTGTGTCGTTATGGGGGCAAGGTCAGCCGAAGGTCTGGCTCAGCCCCTTGAGCTGGCTGGACTGGTTGAGCAGTGCCTGACTCACCTCATCGACCTCGCGCATCTTGTGGCTGTTGTGCTGGGAGTGCTCGGAGATGGAGTGGATGTTGCGGCTGATCTCTTCAACCACGGCCTGCTGCTGCTCGGCGGCTGCCGCTATCTGGGCCCCGCAGGCACTGACTTGCTCTATCTCTTCCAGCACCTGATGCAGGCTGCTTGAGCCCTGGCGGGTCAAGTCGGCGCAGGTGCGGGTCTGCTGCAAGTTGGTCTGCATCATCGCCTGCCACTGGGTCAGGGTCTGCTGGATCTGGTTGATGCTGCCCTGGATCTGCTCGGTTGCCTTGTGGGTGCGGGTGGAGAGGGTGCGCACCTCGTCGGCCACCACGGCAAAGCCACGGCCCTGTTCGCCAGCGCGAGCGGCCTCGATGGCGGCGTTGAGGGCCAGCAGGTTGGTCTGATCGGCGATGCCCTGGATTTCGCTCATCAGGGTACCGATCCGTGCCGACTCCTCGGCCAGGCTGACGGCCGCCTGATACGCCTGCTCGGCCTGACCGGTCAGGGCGGTGATCTGGCGTTCGGTCTGCGCGAGTTGATCATCGGTCTGCAGGCAGCGGCTGCGAGCCTCGTCCACCTGACCGTGGGAGTCCTGGATATTGCGCGCTATCTCTTGGGCCGTACTGGCCATCTGGGTCATGGCGGCCGCCATCTGCTGGGTCTGGGCATCCTGCTCGCCGATGGCGCTGCAGGCCTGACCAGAGGCGAGTTTGAGGGAGCTGGCGAGTTGTTGCAGCGGCATGGTGGCATCATTGACCCGGCCCAGCACCGTCTTGAGCCTTGCCTCGCCCATCTTGAGGTGGAAATCGGCAATGGCCACCTCTTCCCCCCCCGAATAGACCTGACGGGTCAGGCTGTCATAGTTGTGGCGCAACCCGCGCAGATAGTGGCGGGTGCCGATCAGCTCGTCGCGATAGAGGAGACCGAGCAGCAACAAGGGCATTGGCATCAACAGCGCCGCAGTCGTCCCGGCCATTTGCCAGGCCAGCACCACCAGGGCCGCGAGACCAGCCAGCGCCAACCCGGGCCGCAGGCGGGTAAAGGAGACGCTCATGGAGGCTGCGCCCTGCTCCGCTTGGCGCAGGGTGCGGTAGATGGTGCTGGCCCGCTGGATCAGGGCGGGGGTGGGCTTGCAGCGCACCGACTGGTAGCCGCTGATCTTGCCCTCCTCATAAAGCGGGGTGACGTAGGCATCGACCCAGTAGTAGCGACCATCCTTGCAACGGTTCTTGACCATGCCGCGCCAGGGTTTGCCTGCCTTGAGTTGCAGCCAGAGGTCGGCGAAGGCGGCCTTGGGCATCTCGGGGTGGCGGACCAGATTGTGATGCTGGCCAATCAGCTGTTCCCGGGTATAACCGGCCACCTCGCAGAAGTGCGGGTTGGCATAGGTGATCACCCCGCGCAAGTCCGTGATAGAGACGAGTTGGACCGAGTCGGGGAAGGTCACTTCCTGGTCGATCAGGGGAGCCGGCTGATTGGGCATGGGAGAGTTCCTTTCGTATGGGCGAGCGTTGTTATTATTATCGGCCTCAATCGAGATTCATTGAGGGCGTTTTATGGGATTTGCAGGACAACAGGTGGATAATATGTATCCATATGGCACGTTAAAAGCCGCGCAAAGTGTATGTCTTTTGATGCGAAGAAGTAAACAAGAGGTTGGGGGAGGGATAAAAAAAGGCGGCCGCGCAGACCGCCAAACAGAGTGACAACATTACCTTTGCGGTGTCCGGTAGCGCACCTGCTGCTGGTCGAGTATCGCCAGTTGACCGGGCAACCGGGCACAGAAGTGCGCCCAATCCTTGTCACTCGGCAGACTCCAGGCGACTTCCGCCGTGGCCAGCATGCGTGGGAACAGCATATAGTCGAGTCGGTCACGGGTATGGACCAGCTCGGACCACAGGGGGCTCAGCACCCCCAGGATGTTATCGTTGGCATGGAAATCGGCTGGGGCAGGGTCACAGGAGTAGACCTGCTCCAGATTGGGAGTGCCTGCCCAGTAGAGGCCAGGTTCGTCAATGTTGTCGTTGCAGGCGAGATCCAGATAGAGGTACTGGGCCGCCGCCATCAGCACAGGATACCCCTGACTGGCAGCGTCCAGGCCCGCCTGGAAGCTGGTCCAGGCACAGATGATGGCCTCTTTGCCCACCTTGTCCCCTTGCAACACCTCCTCCCAGCCCACCATCTGCCGCCCCTTGGCGGCAAGATAGTCCTGACAGTGGCGCAGCAGGTGACCCTGCAACTCCCGGATGTCCCGATAGCCCTGCTGCTGCATCAGCGCCTGGCAGGCCGGGCTGTCGGTCCAGACGCCGTGGGGCACCTCATCGCCCCCCATGTGCACCAACGTGCTCGGGAACAGCTCGCACACTTCGTCCATGACCTTGTCGAGGAACTGATAGGTGCCGGGCAGCGCCGGGTTGAGCACGTTGTCGTCAAAAAATTGCACAGACAGGTAGCGGGAGTGATCCGCAGGCTCGATCAGCAGTTCGGGCAGCGCCTTGATGGCGGCATGGCAGTGGCCGGGAATGTCGATCTCCGGGATCACCTCGATGCCGAGGCTAGCGGCGTATGCGATCAGCTCGCGGGCTTCATCCTGGCTGTAGAAACCGCCGTAGCGCGCCGCGCCGCCACTGAGTTGGGGGCCGATGGCCAAGCCGTGGCCACGCCAGGCGCCCACCTCGGTCAGGGCCGGGAAGGCCTTGATCTCGAGGCGCCAGCCTTCGTCATCGGTCAGGTGCCAGTGGAAGCGGTTGAATTTGTAGAGGCTCATCTGCTTGAGCAGGCGCTTGAGGCTCGCCATCGGCTGGAAGTGACGGCCGCAATCCAGATGAATGACCCGCAGGCCAAAGCGCGGTTCATCCTCTATCTCGATGCAGGGCAGGCTCTCGCCATGTTGCAGATACCATTGGGCCAGGCTGACCAGGCCATGACGCCAGCCCGGGAGGCCGGCGGCGGCAATCTCGACCCCTTGTGGCGTGATGTGCAGGCGATAGGCCTCATCGGCCAGTCCGGCTTCGATCAGGGTGATTTCGGCGTCGTGATCCTGCTCAAGGGCCAGGGAGGTCAGTTCGTTGAAGTGGCCGAGCAGGGCGCTGAGGTTGCCCGGCCCCCTGACATGAGCACGCTCGGCGAGCCGAAAGTAACTCTCCTCAAGGCGCACCAGGCGACGGGGCTGCGGCACTATGCCGTGCTCGCTATCGACGCTGGCCAGTTCAGGTTGCACTGACGCGGGAGAGTCGAGACCGAGCTCCTGGCTTGCCACTGTGACGGGGATGATCTGGGGACCATGCTGGGACTCTGGCAGGCTGAGGAAGAAGCCTTGCGGCATGTCGGTGAGGTGTTTGAACACCGTCTTGCGACAGCAAAGTGCCAACTCTCGACTCCCCGGGTGGGGGGCTATCACCTTGTAAGTGCCGCTCTGGTGGATGAGTTCACCCCCTTTCAGGCTGCTGGCGTCTACCTGACGGCCGAGGCAGAAGTGCAGTTGCCAGGGCTCGCTCGGCAGCCTGTCCAGGGTCAACAAGACCCAGACGTCCTCCTCATCGCGGCGTTCGATGGCAATGGTGATCAGGGGTGTAGACATGGCAGTTCCTTCCATTTCGCAAAGAGGATGGCGCCTTCCAGGGCATCCGCCTGCGGGGTGACAAGGGGAAGGTGGCCGAGGCGAGGGCGCAGCCGCTCTCCTATGCCACCGAGCAGGGCGACCTGACTGGCACCTTGTGCCAGCATGCCGCCAATCAGGGTCTCGAGCTGATCCCGGGTTTCAGCCAGCAGGGCCTGGGCGAGGGGATCCTCGTCCTTTGCCGCCTCGAACACCCAGGGGGCGAAGCGGCCATAGTCGGCCGGGATCGCCTGGGCCGCCCAACGGACCAGCGCCGCCTGATCCCGTCCGAAGTGGTCGAGCAGGCGTACCGCCAGCAGACTGGGAGCCAGTATGCCGTCGTGGCAGAGCAGGGATTGCTGGATGGCGCGCAGTCCGAGCCAGGCACCGCTGCCCAGATCCGAGATGGGGAAGCCGCGGCCCGAACAGGTGCGAATGCGGCCTCCCTGAAAGATGAGCCCGACCGAGCCGGTGCCGGCGATGAGAATGGCCCCTTGGTCGCCGCCAAAGGCACCCAGGCAAGCGCCGAAGGCATCCGAGGTCAACCGGGTTTCGGCAAAGGGCAGGGGCTGGGCCAGAAAGTCCCGATAGCAGCTCTCCAGCTCGGCGGAGGCCAGCGCCAACCCGGCGCTCATCCGGGCCAGGGCCGAGTCCGGCAGCCGGGCCGCCGTCATGGCGCCCTGCACCGCACCCAGCACATGGCGTTGGGCCAGGTCGATGCCCAGTTCCAGATTGGAGCCGGGGGCGCGCCCTTCACCGAGCAACTCGCCTTTCTGGTTGCGAATGCGAGCCCGGGTATGGGTGCCGCCACCATCGACGCCGACCCAGTAGGCGATGTTATCGGGCAACACTGCGTGCTTACTCATGACGAGTCCCCTGCCAGCTGATCGCCAGGGCAAACCAGGCGCCATGGGGGATCCACTGTTCGCCCCAGCGCCAGTTTTGATCCAGGCGATCCCGGTATTCATCGGGGATGAAGGCGACATCGGCCTCGTCCTCGAAACCCGAGGTGATGCCGTTGCAGATGCCGCCCGGGGCGCTGGGGTAGCCCGCGGTGTAGCCCGGGTTCTTGATGCCGTGCCCGATGAGCATGCAGGCGTCGAAGGGATTGAGCCCTAGGATCCAGTCCAGTTGACGTTGACCGTGGGCGTCGAGGGAAGCGGCCAGGTCCGGCAGCCGGGCGGCGGCGGCAAAGGCCGCGGCGGCCAGGGAAGCCAGCCGGGCGTTCTCCCCTTGCCACCAGTAGCCTGACTCGTTGTGATGGGGCATAAAGAAGCTCACCCGAGGTGCCTCATCCACCCCTTTCACATACTGACGGGCGAGGGCGAAGGGGTTGCCGGGACGCCCGGTCAGGGCCAGCTCGGCGAGCAGGGCCTGGCGCACGACGAGTTCGGCCCTGGCGATGCGGTCGGGATCTGTTTCCAGCGCCAGGTATTCGAGCAGGGCCAGTACCGGCAAGCCCGCCTCGGCGGCATGGTAGTAAGGGCGCGAGCCATCCTGGTTCGCGCTCCAGTAGTGACCAAGTGCGTCGTGGGGGCGCAAGCGGGCACAGAGCCGCTCGGCCCAGTGGCGCGCCTCGGCCCGCCACTCATCCCCGAGGCTGTGCGTCAGCTCGACCGCAGCCAGGAGGGCGCAATACTCATCGATGATGTTCTCCTGGCCATCATCCAGATAAGCAAGGTTGTGCTCGCGCAGGTGCAGGTAACCGCGCCGGGCCGCCTCGCCATACTCGGCCTGCGCGAAGTCACCACTCACCCCGGCCCGGGCGGCACGGGCCAGGGCGGCGATGGCCAGGCCCCCACCTTGGCGAAAGCCCGCCTGCCAGCTGCCGGATTTGAGCCCCTGCTGGGTGGCGTAGGCGCACAGTTCGCGCTGGGTGACATCCTTGCTCCACTTGTCAAACAGCGTCATGTAGAAGAAGCCGGACTCGTCTTGCATGCGGCACAGGAAGTCGGCGCCGTGCAATCCCTCATCATCGAGACGCTTGCCCAGGTTCAGGCTGTCGATATCCTGGCGTCGGGCCAGCAGCTCCCGGCTCTTGAGCAGAGACCAGACCACCAGCGGGGTCTGCTGGGGGTTGAGGTAGTTGGCGTAGGAGAGGTGACTCAGGTACTTGCTGACATCGCCGCTGGCGTCATACCAGCCACCGTGCACGTCACGGCGTTGCTCGCCGCCGAAAAGGGGGGCGGCTCTGTCCGCCTTGTCATATTGGCCGCTGCAACGCTGACCCTTGAAGTAGTGGATGACGTCAGACAGGCAGTGCTGGGTCAGTAACCGCTCACCCAGCCGGAAGCGGGCGGAGCGCACTATGCCATGGGCGGTGATCACCTCGAGCCGGTAGTCGCCGGCCTGGGTGACTGCGCTGAAGTCGATGACCCAGAAGGCCCGTTGCTGCCAGCCCGGGACGCAGACCTCCTCGTTGAGGGGCTTCTCAAACAGGGCAGGGCCGCCGGTCAGCGGCAGCAATCGCGCCAGGCCCTCCTGGATCTGGCCGGGCCGGGTCTGCAGCAGTGCCTGCTTGCGACCCTGACACTCATAACCCACCTGATTGACTAGCAGTTCCATCGATACCTCAACATTCGGGGAAGGGCACAGAGGATGGATGAGCGGTGCAGGCATGAGGTACTCCCCGCATCTGCGATGCCATCTCACCTCTGTATTTGATTCAGGAAGGGGACGGCCCAAGGCCGCCCCTTCGGGCTTATTCGTGCAGGTAGCAGCGCACGAAGTGATTGTCGGCAAGCTTGGTGACGGGCGGCATGGCCTCCTTGCAGCGGGTCATCACCTGGTTGCAACGCCCGGCGAAGGGGCAGCCATAGGATTCCGGCGTCCAGAGCGGGATCTCCCCCTTGCGCCCGCCTTCGAGCTCGGCGTGGATGCTCTTCTCGGGGTCGGGCACCGCCGAGATGAGCAGCTGGGTATAGGGGTGCTGCGGGTGGTGCAGGATCTCGTCCACCTCGCCCCACTCCACCATGTGACCCACATACATCACCGCCAGATCCTCCGCCACGTAGCGGGCGGTGGCGATGTCATGGGTGATGTAGAGCATGGAGACCCCGAGCTCGTTCTTCATCTGCTCCATCAGGTTGAGGATGCCGATGCGAATGGAGACGTCGAGCATGGAGGTGGGCTCGTCGGCGAGCACCACTTCCGCCTCCACCGCCAGGTTGCGGGCGATATTGACCCGCTGGCGCTGGCCGCCGGAGAGCTGGTGCGGGTACTTGGCCGCCGTTGCCTTGGCCGGGGTCAGTCCCACTTTCTCCAAGAGGTCATGGACCATGTCCGGCAGATCTCTCTTGTCGAGCACCTTGCTGTGCAGCAGCAGGGGGCGGGCGATGTGGTGATAGATGGTGTGGGTCGGGTTGAGCGAACCAAACGGATCTTGCCACACCATCTGCACGCTCTGACGGTAGTCGAGCAGGGCGGTGCCCTTGTTGAACTCCTCCAGATCCCGGCCGCGATAGAGGATGCGGCCGCTGGAGAGCTTGTACATCTTGGCGATGATCTTGGCGATGGTGCTCTTGCCCGAGCCCGACTCCCCCACCACCGCCAGGGCGCGGCCCTTGTGCAGGTTGAAGGTGATGTCGGAGAGGGCCCGCATCTTGCCGCTCTTGATGGCATTGGAGTTGACCGAGAAGTCCTTGTAGAGGTGCTCGACTTTGATGATGGGAGCCTGGGTATCGGCGATGTGCATGGAAGACTCCTTAACAGCCAGCGGCCTGAGCGAA
Source organism: Aeromonas rivuli (assembly GCF_000820045.1). GTDB lineage: Bacteria > Pseudomonadota > Gammaproteobacteria > Enterobacterales > Aeromonadaceae > Aeromonas > Aeromonas rivuli. The sequence goes on from NZ_CDBJ01000042.1 coordinate 195,493, forward strand.
GATCAAAGGTTCGGATGCCAGCTCGTCATCGGCCAGGCCGTCGGCGTAGAGATGGCAGGCGGTTTGTTGGCCGGGGCGAATTTCGGCCAGGGCCGTGTACTCCTGACGGCAACGCTCGTGCACCTTGGCGCAGCGCGCTTGGAAGCGGCAGCCCACCGGCACCTCCAGCAGGTTGAGCGGGGTACCGGGTATCCCTTCCAGCACGGTTTTCGGGCCGTGCAGGGGCGGGAAGGAGTTGCCGAGCCCCTTGGTATAGGGATGCAGGGGCGCGGTCAGGATCGCCTTGGAGGGGGCGACTTCGATCAACTCACCGGCGTACATGATGCCGATGCGATCGCAGAACTCGACCATGAGCGAGAGATCGTGAGTGATGAACAGGATGGAGAAGTTGAACTTCTCCTTGAGGGCATAGACCTTCTGCAAGATCTCCCGCTGCACCACCACATCCAGGGCCGTGGTCGGCTCATCCATGATCAGCAGTTCGGGGTTGAGGGCCATGGCGATGGCGATCACCAGCCGCTGACGCATGCCGCCGGAGAACTGGTGCGGATAATCCTTGAGCCGGCTCGGATGGATGTCGACGATGGCGAGCAGCTCCTGGGCGCGCTTGATCGCCTCATAGCGGGTCAGCTTGGGGTTGTGGGCTTGCAGCACGTCGCAGAACTGCTCTTCCATGCGCAACACCGGGTTGAGCGCGTTCATGGCGGACTGGAACACCACGCTCGCCTGACGCCAGCGGTAGCTGCGCAGCCGCTCGTCGTCAAAGCCGAGGATGTTCTCCCCCTTGAACAGGATCTCGCCGCCGCTGATGTAGGCGGGCGGCTTGTGCAGCCGGGCCACCGAGAAGGCGACCGTGGACTTGCCACAGCCGGATTCACCGGCGAGGCCGAACACCTCCCCCGGCATGATGTCAAAGCTGACCGAGTTGACGGCGCGCACGTCGCCGCTTTCGGTGATGTAGTCGACGCACAGCTCGCGCACCGACAGCAGGGGTTGTTGCGATTTCATGCTGTCTTCTCCTGAGCGGTGATGACCGGGGCCGGGACGGCGAGTTGTTTCCAGCGGCGCAGACCTTTGTGGGAGCGCAGCTGCGGGTTGGCTATCTCATCGATGGCGAAGTTGAGCAGGGCCAGACCGGCGCCCAGGGTGGCGATGGCGAAGCAGGGGGCCAGAATTTCCCACCAGGCGCCCACCAGGATGGCACTGGAGGTCTGGGCGTTGTAGAGCATGATGCCCCAGCTGACCACGGTCGGATCGCCCAGGCCCAGGAACTCCAGGGTCGCCTCGGTGACGATGGCGTAGATGATGGAGCCGATGAAGCTCACCCCGATGATGGAGATGAGGTTGGGCAGTATCTCCACCAGGATGATGCGCCAGGCCGGCTCACCCAGCACTTCGGCGGCGATGACGAACTCTTTCTCCCGCAGGGCCAGGGTCTGGGCGCGAATGACCCGTGCCCCATAGGCCCAGGACGTTAACCCTATGATGAGGGCTATCACCAGGGGGGATGCCTCCCCGATGAAGCTCGCCAGCACCAGCAGTAGCGGCAGCCCCGGGATCACCAGCATGACGTTCATCAGGAAGGTGAGGCACTCGTCGATGAGGCCGCCGAAGTAACCGGCAGTGATGCCGATGCCGATGGCCAGGGCGCAGACCAAGAGGCCTGCCCCGAAGCCCACCATCAGCGAGATGCGGGCGCCATTGGTGAACTGGGACCAGATATCGTGCCCCATGCGGGTGCTGCCCATCACGTACTCGGCACTGGGCGGCTGGTGGGGACGGGCAACCCGCTTGGTCGGCTCATTGCTGGCGAGCAGCGGAGCAAACACGGCCATCAACACGAAGGAGACGACGATGGCGAGGCCGAAGGCGGCCTTCTTGTTGCCCAGTAAAATCTTGAGGATGGTAGGCATACGCATCTTATTTACCTCCGGTACGAAGACGGGGATCCAGGAAGACGTAGAGCATGTCGGCCAGGAAGTTAAAACTGAGCATGGTGATGGTCATGATGAGCAGCTGCCCCTGAATGAGCGGGTAGTCGCGCGCCAGGATGCCCTGGTAGAGGGTCAGGCCCAGCCCCGGGTAGTTGAAGATGACCTCGGTGATGAGGGAGCCGCCGATGACGAACCCCAGCGCCATGGAGAGCGCGGTGACGCTCGGCAAGATGGCATTGCGGGCACCGTAGTTGAAGATGACCCGTCTGTTGGAGAGCCCCTTGGCCTTGGCCATGGTGATGTAGTCTTCCCCCAGCAGGTTGATCATGTTGTTGCGCATGGTGATGAGGAAGCCCCCCACCTGCACGATGGCCAGGGTGCCGACCGGCATGATGGCGTGCAGCATGATGCTCTTGATGTGCTCCCAGCCATAATCGGCGGTGATCTCGGGGCTGTAGGCGTAGCCGATGGGCAGCCACTCCAGGCTGACCCCGAACAGGAACAGGGCGAGCAGGGAGACCACCACGGGGGGGATGGCCTGCATCACCAGGGTGAGTGGCGAGAGGATGCTGTCCATGCGGCCACCCCGGTACCAGGCGGCGAAGATGCCGACGATGGAGCCGAAGGAGAAGCTGATGATGGTGGAGGTGCCTACCAGGAACAGGGTCCAGCCGATGGCGCGACCCAGTACGTCGGCAACCTGCTGGGGGTAGTAGCGCACCGAGGTGCCCAGATCCCAGGTGAAGACGCTCTTCACATAGGTCAGAAATTGAGTGCCAATCGGACCATCTACAAAGCCGAAGGTGGCCTTGAGTGCCTCGAGGGCTGCGGGTTCCATCATGGCGCCGGCCCGGGCAAACATGACGGAGACGGGATCCCCTGGCATGGCTCTGGGTAGCAGGAAGTTAATGGTGGCGGCCACCAGGAAGGCGACCAGATAGAAGGAGAAACGTCTTAGTATAAATCCCATGATGATACCTTTTACTGCAAGTCTGCCCCGCACCGGGCATAGCTACCCCAACCCCGGCAGATCCGGGAAGTGGGCAGGCGGCGGGGAAGAAGGCCCCCCGCAGGGGGCCAGGAGGATTTAGCTGTTCGGCTTGAGGGACAGCACGTGCAGCAGACGCTCAGGCGTATCCGGGTGGAGCTGCGGTTTGGCGACCGGGTTGTCGGCGCTGAACCAGCCATGGAAGCGCTTGGTGCTGTACTCATACCATGTCGGGTTGTTGAACACCGGGATGATGGTCTGGTTGGCACCGACACGTTCCTGGATAGCGAACATGATCTCTTTTTGCTTGGCAGCATCGGCGGTCTGGGTGAAGTCATCGATCAACTTGTCCAGCGCCGGATCCTTGTAGCGGTTGGCCGCGAAGCGGTTGCCACGCTCACCCATGTTGCGTGAGTGGAAAGCGGTCTCGAAGTACTTGTGCGGGTTGGCACCGGCAAAGTAACCCTGCAGGGCGACATCGAAGTCACCGGTGACCAGGGCGTCTGTCCAGACGGTGGCTTCCGGGGTGGAGGTCTTGGCGTTCAGACCCAGTGCCTGCAGGCCTTCGACGCCGATCTGGACGGTGTTGACCCAGTCGGTCCAGCCGTTAGGTACCAGCACCTTGAACTCGATCTTCTTGCAGCTCGGGGTGTCGAGGAACTTGTCGCCGTCACAATCTTTGTAGCCAGCCTGCTTGAGCAGCGCCTTGGCGCCTTCGACATCAAACTTGCTGAACTTGCCGTATTTCTTCTCGACGTCCGGGTTATCCCAGGAGGCGAACGCCTTGCCCAAACCTGACGGATAGTCGTTGACGGTCGGGTAACCGTAACCGGCGATGTCCACCATGGACTGGCGATCCATGGCCATGGAGAAGGCGCGACGGAAGTTGATGTCGTTGAAGGCTTCGTGGTTGCCCGGGTTCTTGCTCTGGAAGTTGACGTTGAACGCCACTGTGCCGGAGGCCGGGAACCAGTATTTGTTGTTCTTGGGATCGTTGCCGACGTAGAGGCGCTCGATGTCCGGTACGAAGGAGCCGAACCAGTCAACATCACCCTTCATGACGGCGGCCAGCACCTGGTCATTGGTGGCCATCTGCGGCATGCGGATACAGTCGATGGCGAGGTTGGCGTTATCCCAGTAGTGCGGGTTGCGGCACTGGGTATAGAGCTGGGCGGAGAAGTTGTCCACTTCGGTGAAGGGACCGGTACCGACCGGCTTGTCGTTGGTGAAGGCAACCGGGTCCTTGACGGACTTCCACTGGTGCTCAGGCACTATGGGGATCAGCACCAGGTCGTTGACCACGTTGGTGTTGACCTCGGTCAGGTCGAACTTGATCTTGTGGTCACCCAACTTCTCGATGCCCTTGATCTGGGTCCAGATAGAGCGCTCATCCAGCGCCTTGTTGGCCTTGACCAGATTGAAGGAGAAGATGATGTCGTCGGCGGTGAAGGCTTCACCGTCGGACCACTTGACGCCATCGCGCAGGTCGAAGGTGACGGACTTCAGGTCATCGCTGAAGGCATAGTGGGTCGCCAGACGATAGACGGGTTTGCCACCCTGCATATCGTTGAAGATCACCAGCGGCTCATAGATGAAGTGACGGGTGGTGTGCAGCAGACCGGCCTGCAGGAAGGGGTTGAAGTTCTTGACCCAGGCGGTCTCCTGTTGGGCGACCATGGTCAGCACCGTCTTGTTCTCGGCGGCCATGGCACTGCTGGTGGCGCCAGCAATCATCAGGGTTCCCAGCATGACTGAGGTAGCTATTTTGGATACTTTGGCAAGCATATGTTTTCCTTTCTTATTGGTCTTCCATGTTTTGGAATGGAGCACCGACATCGCATGCTATGCATATCGGCCCTCTGTGTTGGGCAGGTTTTGCACCCTTGTCTTTATCTAATCCAACGCCCCTAGCAAAGCAGAGTTAACAGAAGAACAACAAGGCCTGATTTCGTCGATTTCGTAAAAACCAAAATTCTTTCGTCATTCTCGTCAAATTATATTTCAAACCTTTTAAAATTATATGCTTACATTTATTTACGCTAAACATAAAGTTCGCGTTTTAAAGCCATGCCAGCCGATTGTGTGACCTCGATCGTCCCAGATTTTTCCGTTGCCATCAGGGCTTTTTTTTACATTTGAAACAAGGTTGGAAAGTGCCAGGCAGGCCCTATCTTGCAGGTGATATTGATTATCACTCATCTGTTTTCAGGGCCGCTTGGGCGAGGGAGAAGCGAATGAGGAGACTGTGCCTGGGGATCCGGTTCCGACCCGCCAGCGATCTTGGTGAGCGCCATATTGCCTTACCCATCCTGGCTCGCAGCTGTGCACCCGCCGAGGGGACCGTTCGACTCTTTGGTTGGCAAAGAGAGAGCTATCAAGAAGGCACTCGGCGGGCTTGGGTCAGGGTTTGAGGCGATCACTGTGATGGGGTGGCTTTCTTTTGCATCACTGAGCCCGACAAGGCCTCAGCGGCCGTTATCGGTGCGGGAGCTGGCATCTCCTTGGGGGCCGGCGGTCAGCATGAAGGCGGCAAGGGCATCCCTGTCCATTGGCTTCTGGGGACGCCAGATATGGGGAGAACTGGAAAGTGGCACAGGCATGGCCCCCATGCGCCCAACTGGCACCCACAGCCCAACCTTGGCTGACCATCTGAGGCGTCGAGTAGGTCTCCTTATCTGAGCGCTGTCATGCCCCTGGCAGGTGGATCTGGCCCCATGAGGCTGGCGAGGGCGTCATTGGGCGATGCGGAGTTTGCTTTTAGTGCTGCCTGCCGATCATCTCTATCGATGATGGGGGGCGGATAAGCGCTCTGCCGAGCTTGGGGTATCAAGTGCGGCTCCTTGTTGGTGGCCTGGAGAGGGAGGGCGCGGATGGCAAGCGATGGCAGCGGGGGGATGGGATCCCGTTGATGCGTGGTGGTGCTGGCGTGCTGGAGAAGGATGAATGGAAACGGGCCCCGCAGGGCCCGTGTTGTCATGACTCAAATGGCCGTTAGGCGTTAGGTTTGAGGGCGAGCACGTGCAGCAGGCGCTCAGGGGTGTTGCTGTGTACCTGGGGCTTGGCGACCGGGTTGTCGGCGTTGAACCAGCCATGGAAGCGCTTGGTGTTGTACTCATACCAGGTCGGGTTGTTGTAGACAGGGATGATGGTCTGGTTGGCACCGACCCGCTCCTGGATCTCGTTCATGAGCACTTTTTGCTTGGCCAGATCCGCGGTCTGGCTGAAGCCGTCAATCAGCTTGTCCAGTGCGGGATCCTTGTAGCGGGGTGCCGCGAAGCGGTTACCACGTTCGCCCATGTTCCGGGAATGGAAGGCGGTCTCGAAGTAGTTCTGCGGGTTGGCACCGGTCAGGTAACCTTGCAGGGCCACATCGAAATCACCAGTGACCAGGTTGTCGGTCCAGACGGCTGCTTCGGGGGTGGCTGTTTTGGCATCGATCCCCAGCGCCTTGAGCCCTTCCACCCCGATCTGGACGGTGTTGACCCAGTCGGTCCAGCCGTTCGGCACGATGATCTTGAACTCGATTTTCTTGCAGCTCGGGGTATCGAGGAATTTGTCGCCATCACAGTCCTTGTAACCGGCTTCCTTGAGCAGGGCCTGGGCGGCCGCCATGTCGAACTTGTTGTACTTGCCAAACTTCTTGTCGACATCCGGGTTGTTCCAGCTGTCGAACAGTTTGCCAAGGCCGGACGGGTATTCGTTGATGGTGGGATAGCCGTAACCGGCGATGTCCACCATGGACTGGCGGTCCATGGCCATGGAGAAGGCGCGGCGGAAGTTGATGTCGTTGAAGGCTTCGTGATTACCCGGGTTCTTGGTCTGGAAGTTGACGTTGAACGCCACTGTGCCGGAGGCGGGGAACCAATACTTGTTGTGCTTGGGATCGTTGCCGACGTAGAGGCGCTCGATGTCCGGCACGAAGGATCCGAACCAGTCCACACCCCCCTTCATGACGGCGGCCAGCACCTGGTCATTGGTAGCCATCTGTGGCATGCGGATACAGTCGATGGCGAGATTGGCATTATCCCAGTAGTGCGGGTTGCGGCACTGGGTATAGAGCTGGGCGGAGAAGTTGTCGACCTGGGTGAAGGGGCCGGTACCGACCGGCTGGTCATTGGTGAAGGAGACCGGATCCTTGACCGATTTCCACTGATGCTCAGGCACCAGCGGCACCAGGGCTATCTGGTTGACCACGCCGGTATTGACGCCAGCGAGCTCGAACTTGACCTTGTATTGGCCCAGCTTTTCGACCCCGGTGATCTGGGTCCAGATGGCCCGTTCGTCCAATGCCTTGTGGGCCTTGACCAGGTTGAAGGAGAAGAGCACGTCATCGGCATCGAAGCCTTCGCCATCGGACCATTTGACCCCTTGACGCAGGTCGAAGGTGACCGATTTCAGGTCTTTGCCAAATTCATAGTGGGTAGCGAGCCGGTACTCGGGTCTGCCTCCCTGCAATTCGTTGAAGATAACCAGGGGCTCATAGATGAACTCCTTGGTGGTGTGCAGCAGACCGGCCTGCAGGAAGGGGTTGAAGTTCTTGACCCACGCCGTCTCCTGCTGGGCGACCAGGGTCAGCACAGTCTTGTTGTCGGCGGCATTGGCGGCCCCGGCAGAGAGCATCAGGCTCCCCAGCATGCAGGCGGCGGCGACCCGGGATACTTTGGCAAGCATATTATTTCCTTGTTATATGGACGTCCCTGTTGATCTTGTTGAGGGGCGCATGACTGGCGCTCTACCTCATGTCTGGGTCTGTATGACCCCCCTTAGCTAAGCAGGTTTAACAAGAAAGAAACATTTAATCCTTACGTCGATATCGTAAAAATCCCCTTCTCGACGTTGAAAACGTCAATTTCATTTATTAGTTAATTAATATCAATTGTTTAAGTTATTTGCTTTCGCGCAAAAAGTGCTATTTAAGCCCTGGGTTTGACGATAATGTGACGAAGATCTGGTCGGTTTTTATCCGCCGTTTGCATTCTTTGTTCTCTTGAGGAAAAAACCTGGTGCGGCTGCTGGGGTACTCGCCATGACGGGGGGGAGGGGGGAGAACACGCCATCGCCAGCCCGCTTCTGATGCTCGTTCCCGGACAGGCAAGGCTCATGGAGGGCGATGTTCCCGGTGCTGGACCATGGACGATGACAGGGGGCTGCGCATGGGTCAGACGCCATCAGGCGGAGTCTGGGGCAGCGCCGCCAGGCAAGGTGTGGCTCCTTCAGCTCTGTTCATCTGTGGTTGCACGGTTTGTGGGTTGCATCTGGGGTGAGGGATCGTTGAGCTGGCCCATGGGGTTGGCAGGGGTTGGGCCCAATGAGCGGAAAGGGGGCAAGGAGATGCGCCATCGGCTGTCCCTGGCAGGCGAGAGATGCGTCGATATAGAGAGGTAGGGGTGGCGAGTCAGCCCCGAGCAGTGTACTGAGCACGGGGCTCAACCTCGTCTCAGCCTGGACTGGGATATGGGGCCCAGCGCCTGCCATGCCACGTCTTGGGCAGAGGAAGAGGGGCCAGAGTGCCCGCTGCCAGCGGGCTCTCTGGGTTGAGGATGGCTTTTGAGGATCAGCCCTTGCGATTGGCGAGCTGGCGCAACAACTGGGCACTCTGGTGCAGGCTCTGCTGCTGGGCTTCGCTCAGGGGGCACTGCTTGATCACGTACTCGGCCGTGGCGACCACCGTCTTCCAGCGTGGCGCCTTGGGCAGGGTATCCAGACTCAGATACTTGTCCAGGGTGCGGGTCTGGGGGCTGGATCTGTCCATGTAGACTCGCCACAGCTTGCTCTTCTCCGCCAAGACTATCTTGCCCTTGCCGGTGCTGTGTTGCCAGGCATCGAGGGAGAGGCGCATGGTGTCGACCAGGGCGTGGCGCAGGGGATCATCATCTTGCTGGCGGATCAGATTGTCGGCGAGGGAGCGGAACTCGCCACCGAGTCGGCTCAACTCCCCAAGCAGGTGTTCATCTTCGATGATGGCCTGACGTGACAGGCTCTTGAGGGCATTCTCCAGGGCCGCGACTCTATGCTCATCCGGCGCGCTCTGGCTGCAGATGAGGGCATAGGCATGGCAATCATTGAGCTGGATAGGCAGGGCGCGCACCAGGGTGAGCTCACTCTGACCGGCCACGCAGAACTGCAGACTCTGTTCACCAAGGTTCGTCATATCCGGCCACTGGCTGTGCAGGGGCTGGCTCAGCCACTCATCGAGGGATTGGCCCTCCATGGCCTCGGGCTCCTGGCCGAGACGGGTGGCCAGGGCGCGGCTGGCAAAGAGCACTCTGCCCTGCTGGTCGATGAACACCATGGCATCCCCCCCCTCGCTGATGAGGGCGAGCAGGCGCTGCTGATCCTGACGCAGGCTCTCCTGCAGATTCAGTCTGTGTTCTATCTCCTGTTTGAGCAGCCGGTTTTCAACCAGGGTGGCACGGCCTTGTCTGGCTTCGAGCAGTGCGCGTACCCGGGCGAACAGCTCCTCCTTGCAGAACGGCTTGACCAGATAGTCGTTGGCCCCCGCATTGAAGCCCTCTTCGATATCCTTGGGCTGATTGAGGGCGGTGAGCAGCAGCACCGGCAATTGATCCTTGGGACTCTTCTCGCGCAGACGGCGACAGACATCGAATCCGGACAGGGTGGGCATCATCACATCGAGCAGCACCAGATCCACCGGCTCGGTGGCGAGCTTGGCCAGGGCATCATGGCCATCGCTGCTCGGCAATATCCGATAGCCGCAAGGTTGCAGCAGGTGGCGCAAGATGTGCAAGTTGATGGGCTCGTCATCCACCACCAGCAGCAAGGGCGCATCCGGCGGGGGCGGGGGCAGGTCTTCACTCTCCCATTCGGGCAGGTTCAGAGGGACATGGCGCACCAGTGGATGCTCTTTGGGACGCAACTCGCTCGGGCCGGGCAGGGCATCGTGATGGGAGAGCGGCAGGCTGAAGCAGAAGGTGGAGCCGACGCTCGGTTCGCTCTGCACCGTGAGTCGCCCTCCCATCAACTCGATCAACTGGCGGGTGATGGAGAGGCCCAGCCCCGCTCCCTGCTTGCCCGCTTCATGGCTCATCTGTACCAGGGGTTCAAAGATGTGTTCCAGATTCTCTTGGGCGATACCGATGCCGGTATCCGTGACCTTGATCCAGAGGAAGTGCTCATCCTGGCTGGCGCTCAGCACGACTTTTCCCTGAGGGGTGTATTTGATGGCGTTGCCGACCAGATTGTAGAGCACCTGTTCGAGCCGTTGCTCGTCCGCCAGTACGGCGGGCAGCGCCTGTGGCGTGATATCGACCAGGGTCAGCGGTTTGGCCTGTACCAGATGCTGGCAGAGATCCAGCACCAGGCGCACCACCCCCTTGGGGTTGACGGACTGGGAGTGGATCTCCAGCTGGCCATAGCGCATCTGGTGGTAATCGAGCAGATCGTCCACCAGCCGCGCCAGGCCATCGGCGCTCTTGATGATGAGACCCAGCTGCTGCTGTTGACCCTCGGTCAATTGCTGTTGACCGGCCAGCATGGCTTCCGCCATCCCCTTGATGCCATGGATGGGAGTGCGCAGCTCGTGGGAGGTGTTGGCGAGCAGTTCATCTTTGAGTTTGTCGGCCTGCTGCAGGCTGAGGTTCTGCTTGTGGGTCAGCTTGACCTGCTGTTGCAGCTCCTGAGTCTGGCGTTCGATCAAATCTATCTTGTCCCTCACCGAGCGCTGCATATGACGAAACGCCTGGGCGAGGCGGTCTATGTCATCTTCGGTACGGGGGATGGCGATGGGGTGATCCAGGGCGCCATCTGCCACCTGTTCGGCGGCAGCCGTGAGGGAGCGCAGCGGTGCCGTGATGGAGTTGGACAGCCAGCGGGAGAAGAGAATGAGCAGCACCAGGGAGCCAACCCCGAGCAGCACAGAGAGCGTCTCCAGCTTGCGGATGGGATCATAGGCCTCCCGGGTCGATATCTCGGCGATAAAGGCCCACTCGGTATCGTACACCTTCACCTGGGTGTAGGCGGCCAGTACCTCATCCCGTTGATAGGACTCGAAAAGTCCGACGCCCTGCTCACCGGAGAGCGCCTTGAGGATAAGGGGGGTCTCCAGGGGGCGAAAATCGGGGGAGAAGCTCTTCTCGACGCTGAACTCCGGTGCCAGCCAGGCATTGGCCCGCATCCGTTTGTCCGGGCCTATGAGGATGGTCTCGCCGGTTTCCCCCAGGCCTTCACGCTCCCCCATGATCTCGTTGAGCTTGTCCGGGCGCAGTTCGAAGACGACCACACCGCGCACATAGTCGTACTGCATTACGGGGGCAGCCAGGTAAGCGACCACTTCGCCGGTCAGCTCATTGCGGCCAAAATCGGTGAATTCGAAGATCTTCTGTGGTGATTCACCGCTGTCGAGCCGGCGTTTGATACGGGCGAAGGTGTCGCCAAGACCGCTCGACTGGTAGGGGCCTGAGAGTAAATTGGTGGCGAAGTTGGCACGCTTGGTGACCGAATAGACGACATCACCATTGATGTCGATGAGGAAGATATCACTGTAGTTTGACTTGCGCACCATGTCGGCATAGCCACGGTGAAAACGCTGATGGACCCGGCCATACATCTCGTCCGCCAGGATCAGCGCACTGATGGAGGGTTCAATATCACTGTTTTGGGGATCGGGTTTACGCAGTTGATCCCAGGAGCCGGTGATGTAGCGATTATGGGCCCGCAGGCGCGCCTCCTGGGGGGTGGTGCCCAGCTTCTCGAAGGCACCGGTGAAGCCATAGAAGCGACCGATACTGTTACCGGCAAAATCCTGCTGGGAGAAGCCCATCACCTGAGCCTTGAGGTTGGCGAAATAGTCTTCCAGCTGGTTTTTCTTGATGTTACGCACCGACACCAGATGGTTCGAAGTCTGGGCGGTGAGATCCTTGCCGTGGGTGTGAAGGAAGAAGAGGGCGACGACCAGAAAGGGCACCATGCCCAGCATGAAAAACGCGAGCATCAGTTGTGTTTTGAGTCCGCGCGCCTTGAAGATCCATTTCATCGTATCAAGTTCTATTGAGAATCCAATTAGTAACCTTGCCAGTCTCGGGCCAAAGGCGTTGTATTTCAATGGCTTTATCCTAAATTCGTCTGTGGGGTCACAGCGGGACGCGCTTTTTTTACCCAAAGCGAATAAAGCCTGAGCAAACGGTCGTGCCGCGGGGCTCGAGGCACAAAAAAGGGTTGTGCTGCCTGCGGGGGTACGTATAATGCGCCTCGTTGTCAGGCAAGACCGGGCAGCATGAGTTCAGGCGGGAATAGCTCAGTTGGTAGAGCACGACCTTGCCAAGGTCGGGGTCGCGAGTTCGAGTCTCGTTTCCCGCTCCAATTTATCTCATCGACACCAAGGATGAGATGTCAGTTATAGTATTGAAGTCTTGACCCTGTGGCGCGTTAGCAAAGCGGTTATGCAGCGGATTGCAAATCCGTTTAGTCCGGTTCGACTCCGGAACGTGCCTCCATTATCTCCTTCATTTCCCTCGTTCTACCCCTGTTCCAATGCCATGTCACACCGATGTGACAGCCACTGCGTATTCAGATATCTCCTCAATTCGACCATATCCTGCCGTTGCATAGGCGAACCTTGCATGCTGATTTCATCCAGCTCGGCCATGCGTTGCTTGAGCAGACCACACTGCCACAGGCTGGCGGTGGGTACCCCCTTGTCAGCAAAGGCTATCCTGTCATTGACATTGCTGCGCCACTCCTGCCATTCGTTGTGGGCGAGCAGGCCGCACAGGCCGATGAGCACCATGTTCGCTATCTTCATCCGTCATCCCCCCTGTCGTCTCTGCTCTAACTCTGGTCAAGGGTGGCTGCTTGGGCAAACATTGTTATTGTTTAGTTAATAAACGTAATTAAGTTTCATACTTGCCATTGAATGCAGGATTTGGCGGCCACATGGGTAAGAATGGTGTAGTAATTCAACAATTCATGGCGTAAACTTTGTTGAGTGGTCTTACCAGTGAGGCGTTCAATCATGTTTCATCCCTTCTCCCTGACTCGCATCATCCTGCGTCGCACCCTGGTGCTCCTGGTCGGCGTGCTGGCATTTCCCATCATGCTGTTTCGCCGCGATCGGGCGCGTTTCTACAGCTATCTGCACCGAGTCTGGAGCAAAACCAGTACCAAGCCGGTCTGGTTGAAAATGAGTGAACGGGGCGACCGCATCTTCTACTGATGGGATAACCCCTCGGCAAGAAAATAAAAAAAAGGCAGCAGCGGCTGCCTTTTTTTATTTTATTTTTTTTCATTTAAAACATGACGTTAGGTTTTATTTAATGCAGGCTGTCCTGCCTGTTTGACATTTTTTCTGACATTGCCTGAAAGATTAGTGGGCGGGGGCCGGTTCTATTCACTGAATCCGCGCCGCGGTTCATTCAACCCCGACGACCTCTATTCAGAAGGAATATGAACATGAAGAAATCGATCGCACTTGCCTCTGCCATGACCGGCCTGCTGGCCCTGGGCAGCCAGTTTATCGCCGCGCCCGCCATGGCCGCCGACGAGAAAGAGAAGTGTTTCGGCGTGGTCAAGGCTGGCCAGAATGATTGCGCGACCAAGACCAGCTCTTGCGCCGGTACCGCCAAGGCTGATGCGGCGGGTGATGCCTTCGTGGTCATGCCAAAAGGGCTGTGCGAAAAACTGGCTGGTGGCAGCCTGCAGCCGAAGTAAGCACTCATGGGGCGACGCGCGGTTGACGAGTCGCCCCTCCCTCCTGGTATGCAAGGGAGACAGGGTTGATGCACTCCTCCATCGGTATTGGCCTGCGCGCCCCGCACTACCAAGTCATGCTGGCAGAACGCCCCGATGTTGGCTGGCTGGAAGTGCACAGCGAGAACTATTTTGAGCCCCACAGCCGGGCCTTTCATGTGCTCAGTCAGCTGGCCGAGGATTACCCCATCAGCTTGCACGGCGTGGGTATGTCCCTGGGCTCCAGCGATCCCCTCGATGGGGCCCACCTTGCCCAGTTGCGCGCCCTGATCACGGCCATCAAGCCTGCGCGCATCTCTGAGCATCTGAGCTGGGGCAGTGTCGACGGCCGTCATTTCAATGATTTGCTGCCCATGCCCTACACCCAGCAGGCCTTGGTCCAGATGAGCGACAAGATAAAGGCGGTGCAGGATCAGTTGGGTCGCGAACTATTGATCGAAAACCCCTCTTCTTACCTGCAATTTGAAGCAGGCATGCCGGAGTGGGAATTTCTGGCGCAGTTGCAGCAGCACAGTGGCTGCGGCCTCTTGCTCGATCTCAACAACCTCTATGTCAGCGCCTTCAATCATGGTTTCCCTTGCACCGAGTACCTGGCAGCCATCGATCTCGATACCGTCAAAGAGATCCACCTGGCCGGCTTTACCGACAAATCCCTCGAGCAGGGCCACCTCTATATAGATACCCACAGTTGCCCCGTGGTGGAACCCGTCTGGGCGCTCTATCGCGATATCTGTGTCAGGCGCACTATTCCGACCCTGATTGAGTGGGATCTCGAGATCCCGGCGCTCGCTGTGCTGATTGCCGAGGCGGACAAGGCCAGCGAGATTGCCGAGCTTGCCATGGCTCGGCGCCAGGAGAGACACCATGTCTGAGCGGGTGACTGAGCAACCAGACCCGGGATCCGTCAGGGCGCTGCAACGGGAGTTTGCCGCCAGCCTGCTCGGCGAGCCAAATGAGGTCGCAGCACATATTCAGCCGGGACGCTTTCCTCCCGAGGCCTTGCTGCAGGTCTATCGAAACAACTTCATCCTCAGTCTCACCGAGGTGCTCTCCATCAGCTATGCCGCGAGCCAGGCCATGGTTGGGGAGGATTTTTTCAATGCCGCCGCCCGGGGGTTCATTCTGGCCAACCCGCCAGGAGAGGGCAGTGTGACCGGCTATGGCGCAGGGTTCGCCGACTGGCTCGAGGAGCTGCCGACCACGGCGCATCTGCCCTGGTTGGCAGAGTTGGCCCGCTTCGAATGGCAGTTGGAGCGAGCGAGCCTGTTGCCATTCGAGCATCGCCAATGGCCAGCGGAGGCGCTGGCTGCGCTGGCGCCGGATGAGTGGGGCAGGGTACGTTTGCTGGTTGCCGACAATCTTCTCTTGCTGTCGGTGAGCGCCGACGTGGTCGGCCTGTGGCGGATGGCGTTGACGGGTGGCGAGGCTCCCCCCGAGCCGTTGCAACAGTGCTGGCTGGCGCTGCAAAAACAGCCGGATTTCAGTGTCATCCCTGTGGCCATAGACGGCGCGCAGTATCAATTGTTGCAGGCCTGCCGCCAGGGGATCCCCCTGACCGAGCTCGATGAAGCGCTCAACCCTGGCGCACTCTTGCCGCAACTGGTGGCGCAGGGGCTGCTGGTGGCATTTTCACTCGACGCCGCACCGGACGTTGACGCTCAATAAGTAAACAGAAAGGAATCATCTGATGGAACATCTTATCGCCTGTGGTCAGCAACTGGCCGATCGTTGGCAGGGAGCCCTGTCGGGCTGGGTACTGCTGCTGGCGCGGCTCTGGGTTGCCCAGGCTTTCTTTCGCGCGGGCTGGCTCAAGCTCAATGCCTGGGATTCGACCCTCTATCTGTTCGAGTTCGAGTACCAGGTGCCCCTGTTGCCCTGGCAGTGGGCCGCCTACCTGGGCACGGCCACCGAGCTGCTCATTCCTGTGCTGCTGTTGCTTGGTCTGCTGACGCGTCCCGCGGCCTTGCTGTTGTTTGGCTTCAATATCATCGCCGTCATCTCTTATCCGACCCTGTGGCCGAGCGGCTTCTTCGATCACCAGCTCTGGGGCTGGATGCTGCTGACCCTGGTGGTATGGGGCGCGGGTCCGGTCTCGCTGGATCGCTGGCTGATCACCAGACTGAGATAAGGCCATCGCCAGTCGGTTGAGGGAGCCAGTTGCCGCATTGAGTTGTCAAATGGAGATACCTTGATGCACCATGATGCCGGTCATTGACCGGCATTTTTTATGGGCCAGGGGAGCAGGGATGAAGATAGCCATACTGGACGACTATCAGGGGGCCACGCGCGAGCTGGCCTGTTTTGCCAAGCTGGCAGACCATGAGGTGACGCTATTTCGGACTCCTGCCCAGAGCGAGGCCGAGCAGGTCGCGCGGCTGCGCCCGTTCGATGCCCTGGTATTGATCCGTGAGCGCAGCCAGGTCGATGACAGCCTGCTCGCACAGTTGCCCCGGCTGCGGATCATCAGCCAGACCGGCAAAGTCAGTCAGCACCTGAGTCTTGCCGCCTGCAGCCGCCATGGGGTGCTGGTGGTGGAGGGGAGTGGCTCCCCTGTCGCGCCAAGCGAGCTGTGCTGGGCCCTGATCCTGGCGGCGAGCCGCCAGCTGCCCGCCTATTGGCAGGGGTTGCAGCAGGGACAGTGGCAAGATAGCGGCAGCCTGGGGCTGGGGCGCTCCCTGGAGGGGCTGACACTGGGTATCTGGGGGTTTGGCAAGATAGGGCGCAGGGTCGCGGCCTTCGGTCAGGCCTTTGGTATGACGGTGCTGGTGTGGGGCAGTGAGGCATCCCGCGCGGCAGCCTGCAGTGCAGGTTATCGGGCGGCGTCGAGCCAGGCGGCGCTGTTTCGCCATAGTGATGTGCTGAGCCTGCACCTGCGATTGTGCGAGGCCACCCGCCATTGTGTCACTGCTGCAAGTCTGGCATTGATGAAGCCCGATGCCCTGCTGGTCAATATCAGCCGGGCCGAGCTGGTGGTGCCCGGCGCTCTGCTGGCGGCGCTCCAGGCCGGGCGACCCGGCTTTGCCGCCCTCGATGTGTTCGAGTGCGAGCCCCCGAGCCAGGATCCCTTGCTCGCCATGGCCAATGTGATAGGCACGCCCCACCTCGGTTATGTCACCCGCGACAGCTACGAGCTCTATCTGGGTCAGGCTTTTGACAACCTGATCGCCTTTGCCGCGGGCTCCCCCGTCAACATGGCGAACCCCGATTGTGGCTGGGAGACCAGGCAATGAATATCCGTCAGGCTACCCTGGCCGACATCCCTGAACTGGTCACGCTGCGCATGGCGCTTTTTGCCGAGCTGGGGGAGGCGTTGGGGGATCAGGGGGAGGCGCTGCATCAGGCCAATGTCGACTATTTCAGCCGTGCCATGGCCGAAGGCAGGCTCATCTCCTGGATCGCCGAGGAAGGAGAGGCGGGGAGCGGGCTCTTGGCGGTGGGCAGCCTGGCCCTGTTCGAGCGGCCGCCGTACCCCGGCAACCTGCCTGGCAGGGAGGCTTATCTGCTCAACATGTATACCCACCCCTCATGGCGAAGGCGCGGACTGGCTCGCCAACTGCTGGCTGCCATGACTCGCTACGCCGACCTGGCCAAGTTTGGCAAGCTGTGGCTCCATGCCAGCGAGGCTGGCCGTCCTCTCTATGAACAGGCCGGCTTCGTGGGACATTCAGGCTACCTGGAGCGGCAGCCGGATTGACTGCTGCGGGCGGGCAAGATCGGGTCAGGTGGAATCGATTGACCCTTGGTTATAAGGGGGGCGAGTTGGCGGTGCGTGCCCGGTACCATCTTGGTGAAGAGGTTGCCCTCAAGCAGAGGATGGCGAGAGATGCCACCTCCATTGTTGATTCATTGCGCGATCGCACCGTTAAACTGAACCCTGCCTGTACTGCCTCCCCCTTGCCGATTGTGACCCTCTCCCCCCTTGTTTAGGCTGGCCGCCTTTCGATGATTCAAGACGGCGGACATGACGGATATGGCACAACAGATAAGCAAGAAGGTGGCGTTGTCGCTGCTGCTGGCGATGGGCAGCCTGGGGCTGGGTGGCTGCATGGGGCAGATGGGGCTCTCCTCCATGGTGACGAAAGGCAACCTCAAGGTGGTGGATAACCGTTATGGCCGCGCCGGCGTCTTCGTGCTGCTTTCACCCGTCTATGGCCTGGCCGCAACCGCGGATCTCTTCATCTTCAATACCGTGGAGTTCTGGTCAGGGACCAACCCCATCACCGGGAAGTCTCCTGCGCTGGTCGATCATAAGGTCGACACGGCCATCAAGGTGAATCAGCATCTGGACAGCTCCCTCAAGACAGTTCCCCTGGCCAGCCTGCCCGCCGATGTGCGCAGTATGGACATTAGCTACCCGGATGCCGATAACGCCCTGATGGAGCTGCACTATAAGGATGGCAGCCGCAGCACAATGCGAGGCCAGCGCCGGGGCGATGTGGTCGATCTCTACTATCAGGGTCGCCTGGTCTCAACCCTGACCCAGGCGCAGCTGGCGACCATGAGTCGCACCGGACGCGTGGCCGCCTGAGTCACGCGGCCTCTGGGGGATCCCGCTCCCATCCTGGTGACAAAGCCCCGCTTCTGCGGGGCTTTGTCATTTTCGCGCCGCGGGGGTGGCGTATGGCTGCAGCACCAGTCCCAGCAAGCGCCCCAGGTGGCTGAGCTGCTCGGTGAGCTGCAGATTGAGCCAGAGGTAGCCGCTGATGGTGGCCTCGTCATCGGCCCCCGGGCGCACCTCGGCGGCGGCCGCCTGCAATCGGGCAATGGCCTGCTCGGCGGCGCTGCTGTCACCGCTCTTGAGCATGAGGGCGAGCTGGGTGAACACCTCCTCGGCTGCCTGCTGACAGGCGCGCAAGGCGGGGTTGCTCTGCATCAGGAAGTGGCTCTGCCGATCCCGCCAGTAGGTGTTGGCCAGCATCTCCAGGATGCAGAGGGTGTTGCGCATCGTGGTCTGGATGGCTTCGAACAGGGAGCTGTTGAGGCGGGTCTCCTTGACGGCGGGGGCCAGCAGGGGACGCAGGCTGACCACTTTGGAGAGCAGGCGGGAGTGGCTCTGGGCCAGCCTGGGCCGCTCCAGAATATTGGGTGAGAGGTGGGTGTGGTAGAGGCGGTGCGCCTGCAGCAGGGTGTCGTGCAGCTGCAACCGCCAGTGGCTGTAGGCGCGCTGGGGGTAGATGCTGCAAAACAGCAGGGCTAGCAAGGAGCCGAGGATCACATCGCCGCTGCGCCACAGCGCCGTCTCTATGTCTCCCGGCACCCCGCCGACGATGACCCCCAGGGTGATGCCGATGAGCAGCCCTACGTAGGGGCGCTTGCCAAGCGCCAGATAGCCGCACAGGAACATGATGGCGCTGCACCATACCAGCATCAGCGGCAGGGAGTAGAGCTCCAGATAGAGGGCCACCACCCCGCAGGCGGCGCCGAAGATGGTGCCGACCACCCGTTGCAGGGCCCGCGACAAGACATTGCCCCAGAACGAGATGGGGCCCATCACCACCACCAGGGTGATGAGGGGCCAGGTGCTCTCCGGCAGCTTGAGCTCCCGGGTCAGCAGGAAGGTGAGGGTGAAGGCCAGGGCGATGCGCAGGCCGTGGACCAGGCGGTAGCGACCATAGATCAGCAGATCGAAGCGGGAGAGCGGCGTGTTCAGGCGCAAGGGAGTCGTCTCATGTCAGGTTGATCTTCTCGTGTTGCCGTGCCGGCTGACGCTCGCCATCAGGGCAAGAGGCGGATCCGGACCCGCTCACCGGGAGGGATGGCCGAGCGGGCAGGGCATTCGATCACGCAGTTGGCCGAGGGCAGGGCTGAGGGCATGAAAGCACTTGCCGGGCGCACCTGCAAGCAGCCGCTGGCATCCTGGCTGAGGTGGCCGGGCAGGCAAGCCTCCCCCGCCGGATTGGGCATGGCCTCCAGGGCCAGGGCGAACAGGCGCAGCGGCGGCGATAAAGGGGGCTGGCTGCTTGTATCCCGGGGCAGCCGGGCGCAGAGGAAGTCGGCGATGGCGTCCAGGGCCTCGAAACGAAACTGGGGCAGGGTGGTCGCCTCGGGCTCATCGCTGATGAGCGCCACTATGTCCGGGTCGCCTGGGAACAGCAGGGGCCTCCCGAGGGCGCGGCGATGGAGCTCCATCTTGGGAAAATGGTGATGCTTGAACCCCTCGACCAGCAGCAGATCGAGCCGCTCCCAGTCGAAACGGGCCAGCAGCGCCTCGAATGAGGGCTCTTGCTCCGGGGTCTCGCAGATCAGGGCGTGGCGCAGGGAGGAGGCCGCCATCACCTGCAAGGCGCCAGCCTGGCGCAGGCGATAGCTGTCCTTGCCCGGTTGATCCATGTCGAAATCGTGATGGGTATGCTTGAGCACCCCCAGCCGCAGGCCGCGCCGGGTCAGCAGCGGGATGAGGCGCTCCAGCAGGGTGGTCTTGCCGGTACCGCTCCAGGCGACGAAGCCGAGCAGGGGCCGTTGCGCAGGGATCATGGGCGTGCGTCCCCTGCCAGCGATCCGCTTGCACCCAGCAGGCGCGCCTCGTAGGCGGCCAGCTCGGTCTGATCATTGAGGTTGATGAAGGCATCGGGCTGATCGACGAAGGAGACCACAGCCATCCGGTGGCGGGCAAACCAGCAGGCTATCTTGCGTTCCCCCTCAGCCAGTGTCTGGCGCAGGGAGGGGAGCAGGGACTTGTGCAGCAGGGCGACCACGGGTTGCAGATGAGATCCATCATGGGCCACCACCAGCTCGATGTCCGGCGTCAGCGCGGCGCGAAAGCGGCTCATCAGATCCATCGGCAGGCCGGGGCCGTCGCAGGGCACGAACAGCACCCAGTCGTGGCGGGCGGCGGCAAGACCAGCCTGCATGCCCGCCAGGGGACCCAGGAAATTGCCGTTGCCATCATCGATAACCGGGGCCAGCGCCCGATAGCGCTCCTCGCTGCGGTTGGCGTTGATCAGCACCTCGTCCACCTGGGGGCGCAGGCGATCGAGCACGTGGACTATCAGGGGCTTGCCCGCCAGGGGCACCCAACCCTTGTCGTCGCCGCCCATGCGGGTGGCGCGGCCACCGGCCAGGATCACGGCAGAAACGGGAAAGTGGGCACTAGGGGTTGCGGAGTCTGGCGTCATGTCGCTCTGTCAGGTTCGGTGGAAGGATGCTGGCCGCGGGCTCGTTGCGGGCACCGTCGCCGTTTTCGGTTCGGCTCCGGCCGATCTTGCGCCAAGGGGGCCGGCAGGGCAATGGCATTTATATCCGGCTGCCGGGCTTTCTGGGGTGATCCAGATCAATCCGCTCCACCTTGAGCCCTTCGCCGGGGCGTGATGCTGCCAGCCGAACCGGGATACTGGCTGATGGACGCCATGGGGGAAGGCGAGCTAGTTCGCCTCATGCTCGGCCAGGATGTGCTCGATGCGACTGTCCGGCACCAGCCAGATCAGGGCGGCCAGCACATAGATGAGCTGGGACAGCCACTGGGCCCAGAAGGCGGCGACGATGGCGCTGAAATAGAGCAGGGGGGAAACCTTGCCCTTCCAGTCGCTGCCGAGTGCCCGCTTGAGCAGCGAGTGCGGGCCCTGGGAGCGGATGATCAGCGTCTGCAACATGAAGTAGGCGATGGCCGCCATCAAGAGTACCAGGCCGTAGAGGGCGGTCGGCAGGCTGGCGAAGTGGTTTTCCCCCATCCAGCCGGTGGCAAAGGGGATCAGGGAGAGCCAGAACAGCAGGTGCAGGTTGGCCCAGAGAATGGGGCCTGTGATATGGCGGCAGGTGTGCAGCATGTGATGATGATTGTTCCAGTAGATCCCCAAGTAGATGAAGCTGAGCACATAGCTCAGAAACACCGGCAGCAGCGGGATGAGCGCCGACCAGCTGGCGTCGTGGGGCACCTTGAGCTCCAGCACCATGATGGTTATCAAGATGGCGATGACGCCATCGCTAAAGGCTTCCAGTCGCGTGCTTCCCATGATGAGCTTCCTTGAGTCCGAAGTGTGGTTGATATGTGTGCCCGAGTCGCGAAGCCACGGCACCAGCGGCGGCTGCTCCATGACAATGGCAGATCTAGCTTAGTCGAGGGCGGGGCAGGGGCCGGGAGGACACCGCTGGGGTGAGCGACTTTATGCCCGGCCTCACAAAATCGGTGAAGTAAAAGTTATATGATTGATTTCACTATGTGTCTCGCTTCTTCGCCGCAATGGCAACTTCATGTAAATCAAAGAGAATGACTATGGCTACTGGACAATATCTGCTCTGGAAAGATGCAGAAGGCAATGCCTTTCGCCCCGTGTCCCTCACCGGCACCGACTTGCTCAACAACCGCTACCTCAACAAGAGCACGGCCTTCACCGAACAGGAGCGCGCCGACTTTGACCTGGACGGTCTGCTGCCACCCCAGGTACAGACCTTCGAGGCCCAGCTGGAACGGGTCTATCAGGGTTTTCAAAGCGCCTGCAGCGACATTGAGAAATATCAGTATCTTCGCGCGCTGCAAGACAGAAACGAGACCCTGTTCTACGCCCTGATCTCCCTGCATGTGGAGGAGATGACCCCCATCATCTATACCCCGACCGTGGGCAAGGCGTGTCAGGAGTTCAGCCACCGTTTCCAGAAGGCGCGCGGCCTCTATATCACCCCGCAAAATGTCGAGGACATGGGATCCCAGGCACGGCACTTCGATGGTAAAGGGATTCGCATCATAGTGGTCACCGACAGCCAGGGGATTCTCGGCATCGGCGATCAGGGGGTGGGCGGCATGGGCATCCCCATCGGCAAGCTCTCCCTCTATACCCTGGGGGCGGGGATTCATCCGGCCTGCTGCCTGCCCATCGCGCTCGATGTGGGCACCGACAATCAGGCGCTGCTGGATGATCCCATGTATCTCGGCCAGCCCCATCGCCGTATTCGCGGCAAGGAGTATGACGACTTCATCGACAAGTTCGTCGCCGGGGTCAAGCGTCACTTCCCCAATGCCGTGCTGCAGTGGGAGGACTTCAGCAAGTCCAATGCCTTCAACAATCTGGCGTGCTACCAGCAGGCACTGCCCTCCTTCAATGATGACATCCAAGGGACGGGCGCCGTGGTGCTGGCGGGCATCATTGGGGCGGTCAAGTTCAAGGGTGAGACCCTGGGCCAGCAGAACTATCTGGTCTATGGCGCCGGCGCCGGCGGGGTCGGGGTGGCGGATCAGATCTGTGCGGGCATGATCCGCGAGGGGCTGGATCCGCAGGCGGCGCGGGATCGCATCTATATCCTCGATACCCAGGGGCTGGTGTGTGACAACCGCGAGGGGCTCGACGAGTACAAGCGCCGCTACGCCAAACCGGGTCTGCTGCTGGCGCAATGGGATGTGCAGGGCAAGGCCGGGCTGACCGAGGTGCTGCGTCATGTCCCCATCACCGTGCTGCTGGGCACCAGCGGGGCTGGCGGGGCCTTCCAGGAGCAGCACATCAAGCTGATGCTCGAGCACTGCGAACACCCCATGGTGTTCCCGCTCTCCAACCCGACCGCCAACTGCGAGGCACTGCCGGAAGACATCTACCGCTGGAGTCAGGGCAAGGCCATCGTCGCCACCGGCAGCCCGTTCGCCGATGTCGAGCATCAGGGGGAGCGTTATCGCATCGGTCAGGGCAATAACGTTTTTATCTTCCCCGGGGTGGGACTGGCCGCCATCGTCAGCCAGGTGAAAGAGATTGGCGCCGACATCTTCACCACGGCGGCCTTCGCCCTGGCCGAGTGCGTGAGCGAGGCCGATCTGGCCCGTGGCACGGTTTTCCCGCCGATCCGTGACCTGCGCGCCATCTCGGTGCGGGTTGCTACCGCGGTGCTCAAAGACATCGTTCGCCGAGATCCGACCCATCCCCTGATAGGCCAGGATCTGGAACAACATATCCTCAGCCACATGTGGGAGCCGACCTACCTGCCTTATCGCAAGGTATAAGAGGCTACTCCATCAAGACAGGCGACCCTCGGGTCGCCTGTCTCGTTTCAGGTTCGCAAAATAGACAAATAAAAAATTATCCCATAGGCAAACGATTGGAATTTGCCAGAAAGGTGCGTAAAATCGCATCCTCGATGCTTGTAGCAACGAATCCCGCCTAAAAGGTTAGTTTCTCGCCCTCCCCAAGCAGTAAAAGGTAAAAATTGATGCTTTTTTGTGTCAAGCCTGCCTTGAAAATATGTAGTGATGATTGAAAAGTGTGAAATATCACCCTCAGTCATCAAAATCGTAAGGACGCTCATGTTTTCCTTAGTCAAGCAAAGTGTCGCCGGGCTGCAGATCCTGTTTGTTGCCTTCGGTGCCATGGTGCTGGTGCCCCTGCTCACCGGACTGAACCCCTCCATGGCCCTGCTCGGCGCCGGTGTGGGTACCCTGCTGTTCCAGCTCTGCACCCGCCGCCAGGTGCCGATCTTCCTCGGCTCCAGCTTCGCCTTCATTGCCCCCATCATCTACGCCACCCAGACCTGGGGACTGCCGTCCACCATGTTTGGCCTGTTTGCGGCCGGTTTCATGTACTTCATCCTGGCGGCGCTGATCCGCGTGCGAGGCATGGGCTTCGTGCACAAGCTGCTGCCGCCCGTGGTGATTGGCCCGGTGATCATGGTGATTGGTCTCTCCGTCGCCCAGGTCGCCTGCAACATGGCCATGGGCCGTGCCGGTAGCGATCAGGTCGTCGAGCCGACCACCGCACTCACCCTGGCGGGGATCTCCCTGGCGGTGACCCTGATTGCGGCCGTGTTCTGCAAGGGCTGGATCAAGCTCATTCCCATCCTCTCCGGTGTCATCGCCGGTTATGTGGCTGCCATCATGATGGGGCAGGTGAGCTTTGAGGGGATGGCCAACGCCCCCTGGCTGGCCATGCCTCACTTTGAGACCCCGGAGATCAACTGGGCCGCCGCCCTGTTCATGCTGCCGGTGGCCATCGCCCCCTGCATCGAACACATCGGCGGCGTGCTCGCCATCGGTGGTGTGACCGGCCAGGATTACACCAAGAACCCGGGTCTGCACCGCACCCTGGCCGGTGACGGCATCGGCGTCTGCTTCGCCGGTTTCATCGGTGGCCCCCCCGTCACCACCTATGCGGAAGTGACCGGCGCCGTGATGATCACCCGCAACTTCAATCCGGTCACCATGACCTGGGCTGCGGTATTTGCCGTCATCCTGGCCTTCTTCGGCAAGTTCAACGCCCTGCTCACCTCCATCCCCATGCCGGTGATGGGCGGTATCATGCTGCTGCTGTTCGGATCCATTGCCGCCATCGGCCTCAAGACCCTGGTGGAGTCCAAGGTGGATCTGGGCCTGGCCCGCAACATCGCCATCGTCGCCGTGACCCTGACCGTTGGCGTCGGCGCCCTGGAGCTGAAGATCGGTGACTTCGCCCTGGCCGGTGTGGGTCTGGCCTCGGTAGCCGCCATCCTGCTCAACCTGATCCTGCCTGCGCACTCGCAAGAGGGCGCGATGGAGTCGGCCAAGGATTAAGCCCCCTTCGTCGCCATATAGCCAAAAAGAGGCCACCCCAGGGTGGCCTCTTTTTATTGGGTCGCCAGCCATGGTGGGACGGCTGCGGGTCATGCTCCGCAGGCCTGGCCTGAGAGCGGCTACAATCAGGGTCGCAGTGAGTTGCAACGGGCTAACAAGGAGAACGTGATGAAGATGGTATGGATTTTGGCTCTGTTCGGATTGGTATGGGGCGGTGTGAGTCAGGCGGGCCCGGTCAGTTATAGCGTCGATGGTCAAGCGTTTGAGGGCTTTTACCTTGGCAGCAACAAGCAGGCCCCTCTGGTGCTGCTGGTGCATGATTGGGACGGTCTGACCGATTACGAGGTCAAACGCGCCGAGATGCTGGCGGCGCTCGGTTATAGCGTGTTTGCCGTCGACTTGTTTGGTGCCGGTGTGCGCCCGACCGAGATGGAGGAGAGAAAGCGGCTCACCGGCGCGCTCTATCAGGACAGACCCAGGATGCGCACACTGCTGATGGCAGCGTTGACCGAAGCGGGCCGATTGGGTGGGCGCCTCGACAATGTGGTGGCACTGGGTTACTGCTTCGGCGGCGCGGCTGTGTTGGAGCTGGCCCGCAGCGGCGCCGATCTCAAGGGAGTGGTGAGCGTTCATGGCGGCCTGGCCACGCCCCCCGGCCAGGACTACAAGCAGACCAAGGCGAGCCTGCTTATCCAGCATGGCAGCGCGGATCAGGCTGTTTCATTGACAGAGTTCGCCACGCTGATCGGTGAGCTGGAAGCGGCGGGGGTGACCCATGAGGCGACCAGCTATAGCGGTGCCCCCCATGCCTTCAGCGTCTTTGGCGGCGCCAATTATCGCGCCGACGCCGATGCCAAATCCTGGCAGCGTTTCACCGCATTTCTCGGTGAGGTGAGCAAGGGGTAGGCAAGGGCATCGGTGTCTCATTCCATCGATGCCTTGTCTGTGCACGCCCCCAGCGCGCGTTGCTGGGGGGATCCGCAGAGAACCTGTGGCTGTTGGGGAGATGGACTTCACAAGGTACTGATATCTGGTTGGGGTTTTCGGGAGACGGGAGCGTGATCGAAGGGATCAGAGTCCTGTCTCTGACTGGACTCTGGAGTGGGAGCTGGAGCTTCATCTGAAGGCAGCTTCCGCACGTGAAACATAAAGGAGAAATGAGATGCGTCTATGGATTCATATTGTGGCCGTTCTGCTGCTTGTTGGTTGTGCCGCCAAGGGAGACACCCCGGCCGAGCAGCGTAGCAACATTCAACAGATGCGCCAGCAGACCCTTGCCACCCTGTATGGCCAGGATGCGGGCATCCGACAGGAGGTGGCAAAATCCAAGGGTTATGCCGTCTTTACCAATGTGAACAACAACCTGCTGGTGCTCAGTGCGGGCAGCGGTTATGGCGTGCTCCATGACAACCGCACCGGCCGTGACACCTACATGAGGATGGCGACGGCCGGGATGGGGATCGGCATGGGGATCAAGAAATTCCAGGCATTGATCATCTTCAACGATGTCACCGCCCTGGACAGATTCATCACCACAGGATTCGATGCCAGTGCCCAGGCTGATCTGGCCGCCAAGTCGGCCGACGATGGCAAGGTGGTGGTCAGCGAAGCGGCCAACGCCGATTTCCAGAAGGTGAAGATGTACCAGCTCACCGAGCAGGGGGTCGCGGTACAGGCCACCATGCAGGGTTACAAATATTGGCCGGATGATGATCTCAACGGCAAGTAGTCGCCGGGTTGGCTGATCTTTCCCGCTGGCGGCGCTCGATCTGAGCGCCGCCTCTCTTTGTGGCGACTGAGGTCGCGTGAGCCTCGGGCGCTCAGGCGGGGCGTCCGTCGAGCTTCAATATCCTCACCCACATGGCCCCCTTGCCCACCGGCTGGCGGGAGGTGAGGCTCAATTGCCCCGTCGCGGGTGCGATGCGGTGCAGGGCCACATCCTGGGAATCCTGCCCGGTCACAATCAGCGCGTGCCCGCTGTGGTCGATGGCAAAGCCACGGGGACAAGATTCGGTCGGGAAGTGGGCGAGGGGGGTCAGGGCGCCGCTCTCCTGGTCAATACCGAACAGGCTGAGCAGGCTGCTGGCCCGCTCGCTGGTATAGAGGAAACGCCCATCCGGGGTCAGGTGGATGTCGGCCCCCCAGCGCTCTCCCTGATAACCCTCGGGCAGCATGTCCAGACTCTCCCGCGCGCTGATATGCCCATCCGCCTCCCGGTGGTAGCGATTGAGGGTGCCATCGAGCTCATTGAGGCAATAGATATCACCGTTGTCGGGGTGGCGCGCCAGATGGCGGGGACCGGCGCCGGGGGCGGTGTGAATGTCACCAAGGGGGTGGGGGGCCAGCAGGTCATCGTCCCCCAGGGTGAAGCGGCGAATGACGTCCTCCTTGAGGCAGGCGACCAGCAGCTCCTGATGACCCTGCTCATCGGCCAGCAGGGTCACCGAGTGGGCGGCCATCAGTGCATCGATACGCTGGTGGGGCGCCAGCACCCGACCCGCCGCATCCATGTGGGAGACGCTGACGTGGTTGAAGGCGTAGGAGGCGGCGAAGAACAGCCTGCCCCGTGCATCGGTGCAGGTGTGGGAGGCGCTGCCCGCGAGGGGAGCCGAGCTCGGTTCGCCGAGCCGACCATCAGCCTGGATGGGATAGCTCTGCACCATGAAGTCGGGTCGCACCCCCGCATGGAGCCAGCGCTGGTCCGGGCTGATGACCAGCGGTTGCACTTCCCCCCCGGTCTGCACCTGTTGCAGCGGCACCAGCTCATCCTCCATCAGCGCAAAGACATGGATCAACCCGCTGACCGGATTGGCGACATAAACGACTTGTTGCATGGGGTTCTCCTTGTGCGCTGACGCCCATCATGGGGTCATTTTTCCAGACTAAGCGGCGGGTGATGCAAGTTGCCTCAGGCAATTTTTTCAGACTAGGCAGATAGTTGCATAGATTTACCCATGACAGAGCAGCCCCGTCTGTTGTGACTGTGCAGGCTATTTTTCCAGGCTAAGCAGATAGTTGCGCAGGTTCACGCCGCGGTTGGCCAGTCCAAGCTTGATGCGCACGCTGTTGCGATGATTCTCCACCGTCTTGCGCGCCACATTGAGGGCGCTGGCGATCTCCTGGCTGGACATGCCGCTGCGAATAAACTCGGCCACCTGCATCTCAGAGGGGGTCAGCACTTCCAGCAGGCGTTGATTTCCCTCCTCCTGCAGGCCGTGCAGGCTCTTCTCCATGCTGGCGCGAATAAGCTCCAGGCACATCTTGAGGGCCGGATCCTGGATCTGGGTCAGCTTCTGCTCCACCTCGGGCAGGTGGCGGGCGATCAGCTGCTGATGCTGCTCGCCGGGGGCTGCCCCCTGATTGCCGCTGAGGGCCGCCAGGGAGTGACCGAGTTCGTTGATGAGCCGGTGATCCTGCTCTATGCCGGAGGCGTCCTGGTTATCGCTTGGCTTGATCTGCAGGCACCAGCTGCGGGTGCCGTCCGGCCCGTGGTGAGCGAACAGCTCGAAGGCAAGGTTGAGGATCTCGAACCGCAGAGTGGGCAGGTTGCCCCGGATCCGCTGGCGCATGGCCTTCAGATAGTCGGGACCGACCAGGAACACCAGATCGTCGAGCCGGTTGAGGGTCAGGGTGTCAACCGGATAGCTGGAGGCGACCACCTGCTCCTGCTCATCGAAGCTGATGAAATAGATGTCATTGCGTGCCAGCAGCTGATGGCAGAGCCCCTGCTCGTCTATGGCGGTCAGCTTGTTACTCATGTTCCTTCCAGTTCTGCATCTCTTGATCGGGCCCCGTATGTCACCTTTATCCACCCCTGCTCCGCGCTCTGCTCATCCATGGAATACCTAGGCGATTAGGTTTTTTCCTGTCATTAATTAACAAAAATTAAATGTATTGTGAGCTGAATCGCAAAAAAATCGCGCTCTTTAGTGAGGTGTATCTCATTACAGGCTATAAAACACCTAGATAATACCTATCAACCACTCAATGGATATAGGGAGAATACCATGTTGGCAAAACGCTCACACTTTTTACTGGCAGGATTGACCGCCGCCATGCTGCTCGGCAACGGGGCCCACGCCGCCGAGGCGACCACGACCCTGGGGCCCAATGGCGAACAACCGACCCCTTATACCCAGGTAACACTCACCACGGCTCAGCAAGACAGGGTCAAGGCCCAGAACTACACGGCCGCCATCCTGATGCACACCACCTCGGACTGGTCGAGTGCCCTCATCAAGGGTGCCAAGGACAAGTTCCAGGATCTGAACGTCAAGGTGGTGGCGGTGACCGATGCCGAATTCAATGCCAACAAACAGAAGACGGACGTGGAAACCGTGATGGCCATGTCCCCCGACATCATTCTCACCCTGGTGGTCGATCCCGTCTCCGGCGCCGCCGCCTTCCGTCCTGCGGTGCAGCAGGGCAGCAAACTGGTGCTGATCAGCAACTTGCCGAGCGGTTTCGAGTACGGCAAGGACTATGCCGGCATCGTCACCGATGACCTGTTCGAGATGGGCGGTTTGGCCGCCGACATGCTGGCCAAGACGGTGGGTGAGCAGGGCAAGATAGGTTTCATCTACCACGAGGCGAATTACTACGTCACCAATCAGCGGGATCAGGCGGTGCTGACCAACCTGGCCAAGCACCACCCCGGCATCCAGATCCTCGCCAAGCAGGGCATTGCCAACGCCAATGATGGCGAGGTCGTTGCCTCTGCTCTCATTACCCAGCACCCGGATATCCAGGCCATCTATGCCCCCTGGGATTCCATCGCAGAGGGGGTGGTGGCCGCCACCCGCGCCGCCGGGCGCAGTGACATCAAGGTGATCACCATGGACTTGGGCGCCGCCAATGCCCTGGACATGGCCAAGGGCCGCAACGTGGCCGGCATAGTGACGGATTTACCTTATGACCTCGGCCAGACTCTGGCCACCATGGGGGCCCTCGCCAAGCTGGGGGAGCAGACTCCCCCCTTCGTCACCGTCTCCGCCGATGCGGTAACCCGTGACAACCTGGCCGAGGCCTGGCTGCAGGCCCTGCGGCGGGATCCGCCGGCCGCCGTGACCAAGGCACTCAGTCAATAAGCCCATAGCCCGTCGCCCAAGGGCGGCTGGCTGCCTCATCCCATGGAAGGAGTCATCACATGGAGCTGTACGCCATAGAGGCGAGTGGTATCAAGAAGGGGTTTGACGGCATACCTGTACTCAAGGATGTGTCGTTCAGCCTCAAGCGTGGCGAGGTACATGCCATCGTCGGCCAGAACGGGGCGGGCAAATCCACCCTGGTCAAGCTGCTCAACGGCTTTCATGGCCGGGATGGTGGCGAGGTGCGGCTGTTTGGCAAACCTTGCCGCTTCACGACTCCCAAGGAGGCCCAGGCCGAGGGGATCGCCATGGTCTACCAGGACTTGAGCCTGGTGCCGACCCTGTCGGTGGCCGACAACATCTTCCTGGCGGGGGGGGCAGAGAGTGGCGCCATTATCTCCAATCGGGACAGGGTGCGCCGTGCCGCGCCCCTGCTGGCCATGCTGGGTGTCGATCTGGACCCGAACTGCGAGGTGGGACGCCTGAGTGTCGGCCAGCAGCAGTTCGTCGAGATAGCCAAGGCCCTGGCCCAGAATGCCCGGATCCTGGTGCTCGATGAGCCGACTGCCTCACTGTCCAACAACGAGATCAACGAGTTGTTCAAGGTGATCGCCACCCTCAAGGGGCAGGGGATGTCCATCATCTACATCACCCACTACTTGAGCGACATCATGCGGGTCTGCGATGCCGTGACCGTGCTGCGTGATGGCCATACGGTGCTCGCCACCAACACCAGCAACACCAGTGTCGAGGCGCTGGTCGAGGCCATGCTCGGCAGCAAGGGCGACACCAGCCTGAGTTGGCCGCGCCCGGCATCGGCGCCGGATGCCGTGGCGCTGCTCGAGCTGGACGGGGTATCAAATTCACAACTGCACGACATCTCCCTCAAGGTGATGCCGGGTCAGGTGGTGGGACTGGCGGGGCTGCTGGGCAGCGGGCGCACCGAGATCCTCGAGGCCATCTATGGTCTGACCCCCATTCAGGGCGGCGAGATCCGCATCAATGGCGAGCCGGTGCGAGTCCGTTCCCCCAAGCAGGCCATCGCGCTTGGCATCAACATGGTGCCGGAGGAGCGGCGCAGTCAGGGATTGGTACTCGATTTTTCCGTGGCCGACAACATGCTGATGGCCGCCTATGACCGGCTCTCCCAGGGATTGAGCCTGGACAAACCCAAGGGTGACGCCATGGTACGTGCCCAGATCAAGAGCCTGGGAGTCAAGACCAGCGGCCCCGAGCAGTCGGTGCGTTTTCTCTCCGGCGGCAATCAGCAGAAGGTGGTGATCGGCAAATGCCTCTCCACCGAGGCCAAGGTGCTGCTGCTCGACGATCCCACCTTCGGCATCGATATCCATGCCAAGTACGAGATCATGAAGATAGTGGACAGCTATGTCGCCGCCGGTAATGGCGCCATCTTCGTGTCGAGCGAGTATGCCGAGGTCGCCAGCTTCTGCGACCTCATTTATGTGGTAAACAAAGGACGCATCGTTGCCTGCCTGGAAGGGCGGCGCATGAATGAAGAGACGCTGCTGGCGGCGGTTCAATGACAAACGAGGAGTCAAGGATGAAAGATTTAACCCTGCCGGCCGCCCCCAAGGGCAGCCGTATCAACTGGCGTGACTACATCATCTACATGGTGTTCGTCGGCATCTTCGTGTTCTTTTCGGTGGTGCTCCATGACAAGGGCTTCTTGAGCTCCGTCAACCTGATGAACATCGCGCGCCAGACTGCCACCATCGCCATCATGGCGGTGGGCATGACCTTCGTGCTGAGCGCCGCCGAGATAGATCTCTCCTTCGGTGCCACGGTCGCCCTCAGCGCCATCGTCTCGGCCCTGACCCTGCAAGAGACGGACAGCATCTTGCTGGCGGTCTCGGCGGCGCTGCTGGTGGGCACCATGATAGGGGCCATCAACGGCCTGTTCGTGACCCAGGTCGGTATCCCCTCCTTCCTGGTGACCCTGGGGACCACCGGCATCATCACCGGCATCGCCCGCTGGTCCACCTCCTTGCAGTCGATCCCCATCGACAACGACCTCTATGTGTTCATCTTCGGCTCGGGGGACATAGGGCCCATCTCGGTGCTCTTCATCTGGACCATTCTGGTGACGGTGATCGGGGCCTTCGTGCTGCGCAACACCCGCTTTGGCAAACAGGTGCTGGCCACGGGTGGCAACAAGATCTCCGCCATGTATTCGGGCATCAATATCAACCGCATCAAGCTCTACGTGCTGATGCTCAACGGCTTTCTCGCCGCCCTGGCCGGCATCCTCTACTCGGGACGGCTGCAGAGTGCCCGCTACACCCTGGGGGAGAGCGATCTCATGCTGGTGATCGCCGCCGTCATCATAGGTGGCACCAACCTGTTTGGTGGCAAGGGCATGGTGGTGGGCTCCGTCATCGGCGCCCTCATCATGGGCATGGTCAACAACGGCCTGATCCTGATGGGGCTGAACGTGGATCAGCAGCTGATCCTGCGCGGCATCATCGTCATCGTCGCCGTCACCTTCACCATGGGCCAGCTCAAACAGCTGCGTAAGAAGTAAGTTAACTCTTTGAGACTTAAGGACGAGAACATGAAGATAGATCCCAAGGTGGCAAGCATCATTTCCGGTTGGAGCTTGAAGGAGAAGGTGGGCCAGCTGTTCATTCTGGCCTTCCCCGGCAAGTCCGCCGAGCAGGCGCGCACCATGATAGCCGAGTACAACCTAGGGGGCTGCTACCTCAGCCAGGACAACAGCGACACCTTCGCCGAGGCGCAGCAGCTGACCCGGGATCTGGCAAGCATAGGCGCCGAACAAGGCCGTCTGCCGCTGTTGCTCGGGGTGGATCAGGAGGGGGCCTGGGGGGTG
>NZ_CDBJ01000043.1:0-198 GCF_000820045.1 Aeromonas rivuli
TGGTGGTCGTTACTGGGCTCGAACCAGTGACCCCCTCCTTGTAAGGGAGGTGCTCTCCCAGCTGAGCTAAACGACCTGGGAAACTGTCCATCTCGGCGATGGGAAATGATGGTGGGCCGTGCTGGATTCGAACCAGCGACCAATTGATTAAAAGTCAACTGCTCTACCGACTGAGCTAACGGCCCATCTAAATCATTT
>NZ_CDBJ01000043.1:339-130360 GCF_000820045.1 Aeromonas rivuli
CTGAGCTAAACGACCTGGGATACTGCTTTCCACTCTGGAGTGGAGAATGGTGGGTCGTGCTGGATTCGAACCAGCGACCAATTGATTAAAAGTCAACTGCTCTACCGACTGAGCTAACGACCCATACCACCACCGCATCGGGCACATGACTGTACCGACGCTGACGGCGGCCTATAATACGGATTTAAATTCTTGGTGCAACAGAAAATTCTTAATTTAAATCCGTTTGCTCACTGTGCGTACAAACTGCTGTCACATTTACAAGAGTGTTACGAAAACAACCACCTAGCGCAATGTTACAGCTTGTCGAGGCTCTGCTTGGCGAGCTGTGCTGGCGAGGTGTTGGGATAGCCCTTGATCACCTGCTCGTAGTAACTTTTTGCCTGCGCCTTGTTGCCATCCAGCTGAGCTATCATGCCCAACTTGACCAGTGCATCGGCACGCTTGGGAGACTTGCTGTACTTGTCAGCCAGGGTCTTGAACTGGGCAGTGGCACCGGGCCTGTCCCCCTTGTTGAACAGCAATTGCCCCAGCCAGTAGTGGGCATTGGGCACATAGCTCGAATCCGGGAACTGCTTGATGAACCCCTGGAATGCCGGGATCGCCTTGTCGTAGTTTTTATCCTTGAGCACCAGGTTCACGGCCGAATCATAGGCCTGATTTTCATCCTGGTTACTGGAATAGGTCGCGGCACTCGCGGCGCTGGCCGTTGCCGCCGTGGCGGCAACAGCTGCGGCCGGAGCGGCCTGTTGGCTGCTGACCTTGTCGAGCTCCTGATAGAGCTGGCGCTGGCGCTCCTGGGACTGCTCCATCTTGTAGGTCTGCTGCTCCAGCTGACCACGCAAGTCGGCCACCTCTCCTTGCAGAGAGTCGACCTGCTGCTGCAAGTCGGCCTGTAGACGCAGACGGGCATTGAGGGTGCGCTCCAGCAGCGCCACCCTGTCCTCCAGGCTGCCTGAGGGCACGATGGCGCCCGCATTGTTGCCGAAGGCGGCGGTGACGGCACTGTCGCCACCGGAGAGATCGGACACAGGCGCCGCGGCGTGGGCCCCCATGCTAAATAGAAGTGCGGCCATCGAAATGGCCGCATTTTTATACACAAGATTCATCCGAATGAAACCTTAGTAGACCAGAACCGCACGACGGTTCTTGGCAAAGGCATCCTCGGTGTGAGACAGGTCCAGCGGCTTCTCTTCGCCATAGCTGACGATGGACAGCTGCTCAGCCTGCACACCCAGGGTTTGCAGATATTTGGCTACGGCCTTGGCACGACGCTCGCCCAGGGCGATGTTGTACTCAGGGGTACCGCGCTCATCGGCGTGACCTTCGATCAGTACCTTGACGGACGGGCGCTCACGCAGGTAGCTGGCGTGGGCATCCAGCAGGTCGGCGTATTGACCCTGGATATCGTAACCGTCGTACGGGAAGAAGATGACGTTATCGCGCTGCAGCGCTTCGAACTTTTGACGCATCTGCTCTTCCGGTGACAACAGACCATTGGCGGAGCCAGTCTGTACACCACCCATGCCGTCGGTCATACCCGCTTCGGCGCCGGAAGCGTCGGAGTCGGAAGAAGAACTACAGGCAGCCAGGGTGAACAGTGGCAGTGCGATGGCCAGACCCTTGAGCAGTTTATTGAGTTGCATGCTATTTCCTTAAACCTTTATAACAAAACAAAAAACAATTGAATTTATTATCAATTCAGAAAGGGCGACCAAGCTGGCGCACGTATTTCCCCGCTGCTTGTCGGCAATACTGCCTTGAAGCGACCATCCGTCGAGACCAGAGCCAGGCTCTTGCGCCCCTGATAGATGGTGGAGTAGATGATCATGCTGCCATTAGGAGCCACACTTGGCGACTCATCCAATGCACTCTGGGTCAATACCAACATGGCTCCGCTTTCCATATCCTGCCGAGCGATGCGATATTGTCCCTGTTCCCGGGTGACCACTACCATGGACTTGCCGTCCGCTGTCATGGACGCACCCTGGTTAGAATCCCCTTCCCAGGTGATGCGACGAGTGGCGCCAGTCGCCAAATTTACGCTATAAATCTGGGGTTTGCCACCACGTTCAGAGGTGAATACCAAACTTTGTCCATCTGCCGTCCAGGAGGGTTCAGTGTCTATGGTGCGGCTATTGGTCACCCGGGTCAGCTGCTTGCTAGCAACATCAATGATATAGATATCCGGTTGACCATCCTTGGACAGAACGATAGCCAATCGACGACCATCTGGCGACCACTCTGGCGCCCCGTTAATGCCACGGAAGCTGGAGACCAGGCTGCGCTGCTGATTGTAAATATCCTGCACATAGATCTCGGACTTCTGGTTCTCGAAGCTGACATAAGCCAGCTTGCTGCCATCCGGCGACCAGGCCGGAGACATCAGCGGCTCACGGGAACGCAGCAAGACCTTCTCGTTGTAACCGTCATAGTCGGAGATACGCAGTTGGTAGGGGAACTGGGCCCCCTGATCGACCGCCACATAGGCCAGGCGAGTCAGGAAGGCGCCACGCTCGCCAGTCAGGCGCTCATAGACGATGTCGGAGATACGGTGGGCAAACTGACGCATCTGGGCACCGGGAATGGTGGCCATGCGACTGTCGAGCACGTAACCATTGGCTTCTCCGCCCTGGGTCTTGGCTAGCTGCCCCTTGAGCACATCGACCAGTTCGAAGTTGATCTTGTAGGAACCATTGCCGGCAGGGGCTATGGTGCCCACCACCACGGCTTCCACCCCTTGCGAGGCCCAGGGCGCGAAATCAATCTCGCCACTGCTGCTCGGGGTCTGCGGCATCTGGCCACGAGCCAGCGGCTTGAACTTGCCGCTGCGCATCAGGTCATTGGAGACCACCTCGGCAATATCCTGAGGCAACTGACCCTCACCACTCCACTTGAAGGGAGCCACGGCGATGGGACGGGCGCTGTCGATACCACCTGTGATGACGATGTCCAGCGCCGCCTGGGCGCTCTGGCCCATCAGCAAGCAGCCAACCAAAGCAAAAAATACTTTTCTTATCATGGCTTAAATACTCGGTTCCAATTTGAGATTGAATTCTTTGAGCTGCTCGAATGCCGCAGGATCCTTGGGCACGGGCAACTGGTTCGCCTTCAGTACGGCGGCTCGACCCGAACGACAGACG
Source organism: Aeromonas rivuli (assembly GCF_000820045.1). Lineage (GTDB taxonomy): Bacteria > Pseudomonadota > Gammaproteobacteria > Enterobacterales > Aeromonadaceae > Aeromonas > Aeromonas rivuli. The sequence continues at coordinate 3,483 of NZ_CDBJ01000043.1, forward strand.
GCGGGATCACCCTGACCATTGTCGACCGAAATAACGAAGCCACTGCTGGCAAGCTTCACACCGATAGTACATGTTTTGCCCCGCATGGTGGGATCCAAAATCATGTAACGCTCGACCGTGGCCTTGATGAGCGCGGCATACTTGTCGACCTCACCCTGAGCCGCTGCCGCCGCTGCCTGACTTCTAGAGCTGGCCTCAGCCGCCATTTGCGCCTGCATTTGAGCCTCTAGTTGTGCCTGTAGCTTGGCTTCTTCGGCTGCCTTGCGCTTGCGCTCGGCATCGGCTTTGGCCTTCTTGTCAGCCTCTTCCTTCGCTTTCTTGTCTGCGTCAGCTTTTGCCTTTTTGGCCGCCTCGTCCTTGGCCTTCTTATCGGCCTCGGCTTTGGCTTTCTTTTCGGCGTCCGCCTTGGCTTTCTTGTCCGCGTCTGCCTTGGCCTTCTTCTCGGCCTCCGCTTTCGCCTTCTTGTCCGCTTCTGCTTTGGCCTGCTTGTCCGCCTCTACTTTTTTGGCGGCCTTGGCCTTCTCCTCAGCCTGCTTCTGTTCTTGCTCTTGTTTCTTCTTCAGGGCCAGGGCTTTGCTGGTCGCCTCTTCGGCCGCCTTGCGTTCTGTCTCGGCCTTCTTGGTCTTCAGCTCCTCTTGCTTGCGGACCTGTTCAGCCTGTTGAGCTTGCGCTTCGGCCTGTTTCTGCTCGGCCTGCTTCTTCTGTTTCTCGGTCTCGGCTTTGCGGGTCGCCTCTTCGGCGGCCTTGCGCTTGGTTTCGACGCTCTTCAGCCGCTCCTCTTCTAGCTCGCGAGCCTGTTTAGCCTGATCGATATCGGCCTTCACGGCTGGCTTGTTTTGCTGTTGTGCTTGCTGTTGCTGGATCTTCGCGGCTTGCTCGGCAAGGAATTCGTCATCGAGCATCACAGCGTTGACTATCTGGGCCGAGGAGGCAGGCCGCTTCGGCTTGCTGAAATCGACACCGACCAGCAAGATGATGCCGATGATCAGATGCAGCAGCAGCGAGACGATGAGATAACTGGAAATACCACGTTTCACATCCATCTCCGTCAGTTCACCGGATCCGTCATCAGACCAACCTGGGGCACGCCGGCTTTCTTCAAGGCGACCATCAACAGTATCACCTCTTCATAGCGCACGGCCTTGTCGCCAGCCACCACCACGGGGGCACCCTGGTTGACCGCGAGATACCCCATGGCCTTCTCGGTGATAAATTGCTGGATAGCCTCGGGCGAACCAGCAGGTACCGGCTCGTCATCCGCTTCACCCGCCTTGACCACGTATTCGCCATCGACGTTGACGCTGACGATGAAGGGGGACTTGGCATCTTCCGGCAGTTGCTCAGACTCCGCTTGGGGCAGATCTACCTTCACCCCCTGGGTGATCACCGGCGTCACCGCCATGAAGATAATGAGCAGCACCAGCATGACGTCGATGTAAGGCACCACGTTGATCTCGGCCACCTTCTTGCGCCGGATCCGCTGATAGGTTTGCATTACTGATCACCCTGTTGCTGCTGTGCTATCTGGCGGTTCAGAATGGTGGTGAACTCATCCATGAAGTTGGCGTAGGCGTTCTCCAGTCGCTCGACCTTGTTGGTAAAGCGGTTGTAGAAGATGACCGCCGGGATCGCGGCGAACAGGCCCATGGCGGTGGCGATCAACGCCTCGGCGATGCCGGGTGCCACCATCTGCAGAGTCGCCTGTTGTACCTGTCCCAGGGCGATAAAGGCATTCATGATGCCCCATACGGTACCAAACAGGCCGATATAGGGGCTGATGGAGCCGACGGTCGCCAATACCGGCAGGTTGGACTCCAGCTCGTCCACGGCGCGAGACAACGACACCCGCATGGCACGGTAAGTACCGTCCATCACCGCATCCTGACCCCGGGCACCGGCCTTGAGCAGACGGGCATACTCCTTGAAGCCGGAGTAGAAGATGTCTTCCATGCCTTCGATATCATCGCGGCGGGAGGAGGACTCCTGATAGAGGCGGTTGAGATCCACCCCGGACCAGAATCTGTCCTCGAATTGCTCGGATGCCAGGTTGGCAGCCTTGATGACCTTGGCGCGCTGGATAATCAGTGCCCAGGAGACAACAGACATGCCCATCAGGGTCAACATCACCAGCTTGACCAAGAGGCTGGCTTGCCAGAACAGACCAATAAACGAAATTTCAGCGTGCACTTAACAGCACTCCCTTCACATTTTCAGGTATTGCAACAGGTTTCATAAGCGGGTGACTGACACAGGCTATCTGTACCATGGCCTGGGTGATCAGTCGCCCATCAGCCGCCAGTATCTGTTGCGAGAAGCGCATGGAGGCGCGTCTCACTTCAGTCACTTGCGTTATTACGGTCAGTAATTCGTTGAAGCGGGCTGCGGCGCGAAAATCGATCTCGGTCCGGCTCACCACGAAGGCGATCCCCAGTCCGAGCAGGACGTCCTGTTCGATGCCGCCGGCACGCAGAAACTCGGTGCGGGCCCGCTCCATAAATTTGAGATAATTGGCGTTGTAGACGATGCCCCCGGCATCGGTATCTTCGTAGTAGACCCGTACCGGAAACTCAGAGACTTCACCCATAACAATCTGTGATCCATTCGACAGTCTGATGGGGGGGTATCATAGCGCAGGGGTGAATAGGAAAGAAGCAGGGGGAGACAGGGAAATCCTGTCTCCCCCTGTTTTTATGGCAGGAAGTAACTGTGTGTCAGCCAGAGCCCATAAAGCAGGCTTGGCCAGGCGAACCAGGGGCAGAAAAACACCCTGCCCGGCAGGCTGCGGGGATGAAACCCCAGCCCGTGCATGACGCCGCAACTGACTGCCCACATCAACCAGGGCGCCACCCAGTGACCATGAGCACTGGTGTTGGCCGCAATCAGATTAGGGGCCTGTAAAATGGCGGCGGCCAACAGGGCCGCCGCGAGTAACATCAGACCCTGCCATGGCTGGCGCTCAAGGGGAGCGGCCAGCCGGGCCAGTTGGTCACTTCTCTTCATCGATCGTGCGATCCAGGTTCTCGGTGTGCTCCAGCCAGAGCGCATTGATGATCCCAAACGCACAAGCCAGCAGCAGACCCAGGATCCAGGTGAAATACCACATATCAGGGCACCTTCTTAGTAGAGCGATTGTTGGTTGTCTTCGATGTGCTTGTTGCTCACCCGGCCAAACATCTTGATGTAGGTCCAGATGGTGTACGCCAGCACAGTCGGCACAAAAATGGCAGCAACCACTGTCATCACCTTAAGGGTGTTGAAGGAGGCAGTGGCATCCCACATGGTCAGGCTCTGTGACGGCTCCAGGCTCGAAGGCATCACGAACGGGAACATGGCGAAGCCGCAGGTCAGTATGATGCCCGCGATAGCCAGGGAGGAGCAGAGGAACGCCAGCCAGCCCTTGCCAAGCTTGGCCGAAAGCGCGGTCAGCAGGCTCATCACCAGACCCAGCACGGGGGCAGCAATCATCCAGGGATAGAGGTTGTAGTTCTGCATCCAGGCACCGGCCTGCACCACCACTTCCTTATGCAAGGGGTTGGTCACCGCATCGGTCGCCGCGCCGCTGACCACCACATAACCATCCATGCCACTGACCCAGACACCCGCTACCGCGAAGGTCACCAGAGTCAACAGGGAGAAGATCATGGCGGCGGTACGGGAGCGAGCCAGCACTTCCCCCTCGGTCTTCATCATCAGCCAGGTGGCACCCTGGGTCACGATCATGAACAGGCTGACCAGACCGGCCAGCAAGCCAAACGGGTTGAGCAGGCCGAAGAAGTTGCCGTGATAGGTCAGCATCAGGAACTGGTTGAAGCTGAACGGCACCCCCTGCAGCAGGTTGCCGAAGGCCACCCCGAAGATCACTGGCGGCACGGCGCTACCGATGAAGATTCCCCAATCCCAGTTGTTGCGCCATTTGGCATCTTCACGCAGGGAGCGGTACTTGAAGCCGACCGGGCGCAGGAAGAGCGCCATCAGGGTCAAGATCATGGCGATGTAGAAGCCGGAGAAGGCTGCCGCATAGACCATGGGCCAGGCGGCAAACAGCGCACCACCCGCGGTGACCAGCCAGACCTGGTTGCCTTCCCAGTGCGGCCCCATGGTGTTGAGCATCACTCGACGCTCAACATCCTTCTTGCCGACGAAGGGGAGCAGTGCGCCCACCCCCATATCAAAACCATCCGTGACAGCGAACCCGATCAGCAAGACACCGACCAGCACCCACCAGACCAGACGCAACATTTCGTAATCAAACATGAGTCGATCCCCTTATGCCTTGAGCTGTTCGAAGTGGTACTTGCCGGTTCTGAGGCTGCTAGGGCCCAGACGCGCATACTTGAACATCAGGTACATCTCGATGACCAGCAGTACCGAATAGAACAGACAGATGCCTATCAGGGAGAACCAGATCTCGGAGGCGGGTATGTTGGAGGCAGACACGAAGGTCGGCAACACTTCCGCTATGGTCCAGGGCTGACGGCCATACTCGGCCACAAACCAACCACACTCGATGGCAATCCAGGGCAGAGGTATACCCCACAGCAACGCCTTGAGCAGCCACTTGCGCTGACCGATACGGTGACGAGTGCTGTCATAGAAGGCGATACCAATGAGCAGCAGCATGGCGATGCCACAGGCAACCATGATGCGGAACGCGAAGAACAGGGGCGCCACATGGGGGATGGAATCATCCACGGCGGACTTGATCTGGGCATCGGTCGCATCGACGACGTCATTGGTGTAGCGCTTGAGCAGCAGACCGTAACCGAGATCCTGTTTCACTTCATCGAAACGGGCACGGGTCTCTTCCGACTTGTCACCAGATTGCAGCTTGGTCAGCAGTTCGTAGGCGGTCATGCCGTTACGCACCCGCAGTTCGTGCTCGCTCTTCAGATCCTTGATGCCGGTCACCTGCTCGTCCAGGGAACGAGTGGCAATGATGCCGAGGGCATAGGGGATCTTGATGGCGTAATCGGTGCGCATCTCCTCCTGATTCGGGATACCGAACAGGGTGAAGGAAGCCGGGGCCGGATGGGTATCCCACTCCGCCTCGATGGCGGCCAGTTTCACCTTCTGTACTTCACCGGTCTCGTAGCCGGATTCATCACCCAGGATCAACACAGACAGGATGGAGGCCATGCCAAAGGCTGCCGCGATGGCGAAGGAGCGACGAGCAAACGCCACATCCCTTCCCTTGAGCAGGTAGTAGGAAGAGATGCCCAGCACGAACATGGCACCCGTGGTGTAGCCCGCCGCGACAGTGTGCACGAACTTGACCTGGGCTACCGGGTTGAACACCAGATCCGCGAAGCTCACCATCTCCATGCGCATGGATTCGAAGTTGAACTCGGCACCGACCGGGTTTTGCATCCAGCCGTTGGCGACCAGGATCCAGAGCGCGGAGAGGTTGGTTCCCAACGCCATCAACCAGGTTGCCGCCAGATGCTGACGCTTGGTGAGGCGATCCCAACCGAAGAAGAACATACCGACGAAGGTGGATTCGAGGAAGAAGGCCATCAAGCCTTCGATGGCCAGCGGAGCCCCGAAGATATCGCCGACATAGTGGGAGTAGTAGGCCCAGTTAGTCCCGAATTGGAACTCCATGGTCAGACCCGTTGTGACCCCCAAGGCGAAGTTGATCCCAAACAACTTGCCCCAGAACTTGGTCATGTCCCTGTAAACGGGGTTATTGGTCATGACATAGACAGATTCCATGATCGCAAGAATGAAGGCCATTCCCAGCGTCAGGGGTACAAACAGGAAGTGATAAAGGGCCGTCGCAGCAAATTGGAACCGCGATAGGTCTACCACATGCTCAGCAATCATGATGTTTCCTCACCGATTATTGGCACGGCTATTTTAGGTGTATTTAAGAACAAAGCTTCCGTTGGTGCTCCCGAACCCGCTGCGTACTGCATCACTTCACAACCGCATTGTTAGGTCACGACCAAATATTAACAACAAGGCAATAACTAAGAACAAATAAAGCTAATGTTTAACAACTACAAAACAAGCAGATGGTATTTATTCTCGCCCATGATGACGACTGTTTTATATCATCTTTATTTGATTGAAATCAATGTAAAACCAGTGTCAATACATGTGTTTCAAAGGGTTTTTTACGCTTAAATCACATCCAATTCGAGAGCAAAATCACAAATCCACAAAGATTTTAATTTATTGATTTAAATCAATTTTTACAAGGCGCGCGCCACAATGAAACCTATTAAATAAATCGTTGCATCAATATAGACCTACTCATTTCTGTCAAAGATGATGCCTCGATGCGAAATTACTGAAAAACCGATAAAAACGCATGTTCATGCTAGTTTGAATTGCCAGAAAATGAATTAATAAAACTAATCCGAAAGTGACAATTTTTCTTGTTTGCTCCTTCATGAACCTCCTCCTACAATGCGCCCCGCAGTGAGGGCAATCCCTTGGATACAGGCCGGTTAATCAGGGTTCCCAGTGCGTTTTTGATGACCATTTCGAATCTGACAGAGGGATACCAAGATGAAAAAGTTTGTTACTAAAGCGATCCGTTATTACAAGATCTCTTTCGTTCAGCTGTATCAAATGAACCGACTCTGAGTCTCGCGACGACTCACCGTTTTTGCCTTACCCGGCTTGTGTCCAGGCGCACTCACTGTCTGTGAACATCCACCCTGAATTGTCTTTTATGCCCACCGCCTGTGCGTGTGGGCTTTTTTATGCCCGCCCATAAAAAAACCGCCCCAGAGGACGGTTTTTTGTCGAACCAGCCGTTTTCAGCTCTCAGCGGGTCGCTGCAAACCGAAGTGGGCATAGGCTCTAACCGTCGCAATCCTGCCTCTTGGAGTACGTTGCAGATAACCCTGCTGGATCAGGTAGGGCTCAAGCACGTCCTCAATAGTGTCCTTCTCTTCACCGATGGCGGCAGCCAAGTTATCCAGCCCGACAGGCCCGCCCATAAACTTGTCAATCACAGCCAACAATAGCTTGCGATCCATGAAGTCGAAACCTTCGTTATCCACGTCCAGCATGTCCATGGCACGGGCCGCAATGGGGCCATCGATGCGGCCATCGGATTTCACCTGGGCGAAATCACGGACCCTGCGTAACAATCGGTTAGCAATGCGGGGGGTGCCACGGGAGCGGCGCGCCACTTCCAGGGCGCCATCGTCGGTCATCTCAAGGCCCAGGCAGCGGGCGCTGCGCGCGACTATGTCGGTCAAGTCCTTGACGTTGTAGAACTCCAGCCGCTGGACGATGCCGAATCTGTCCCGCAACGGGCTGGTGAGGGAGCCGGCCCGGGTGGTGGCGCCAATCAGGGTGAAGGGGGGCAGGTCGAGCTTGATGGAGCGAGCCGCGGGCCCCTCTCCTATCATGATGTCGAGCTGATAATCTTCCATCGCCGGATAGAGCACCTCCTCCACCACTGGGCTGAGTCGGTGAATTTCGTCGATGAAGAGCACATCATTGGGCTCGAGGTTGGTGAGCAGCGCCGCCAGATCCCCAGCTTTCTCCAGCACAGGACCCGAGGTGGTCTTGATGTTCACCCCCATCTCATTGGCCACGATATTGGCGAGGGTGGTCTTGCCCAGACCCGGTGGGCCAAAGATCAGCAAATGATCCAGCGCCTCGCCACGTTGGCGGGCGGCTTCGATGAAGATCTCCATCTGGGCGCACACAGGATCCTGGCCGGTATAGTCGGCCAGCTTCTTGGGACGAATCGCCCTGTCGATGACCTCATCTTCACGAACACCCGTGGCCGAGATGAGGCGGTCTGCTTCGATCATCTCTTACCTCACACCAGACTACGCAGGGATTCGCGGATGATGGCTTCCACCGACATCCCCTCCTTGGCGACCTTGCCCACAATCTGGCTCGCCTGAGCCGGCTTGTAACCGAGCGCGACCAGGGCGCTGGCCGCCTCCTCGCTCGCATCGGGGGCGCGCAGGCTGCTCTCCTGAGCGGGCAGGCTGATAGTCGCTGGCGAGAAGAGGTCGTGACTGACCCAGCCCTTGAGCCTGTCTTTCATCTCCACCACCAAGCGCTCGGCGGTCTTCTTGCCGACCCCTGGCAACTTGACCAGGGTGCTTATCTCCTCGCGCTCGACGCTGAGCACGAACTGGCTGGCCGTCATGCCGGAGAGGATGGCCAGCGCCAGCTTGGGGCCGACGCCATTGGTCTTGATCAGCTCGCGAAACAGGGCGCGCTCCTGCTTGTGGTTGAAGCCATACAGCAGCTGGGCATCTTCACGCACCACGAAGTGAGTCTGAACGATCGCCTCCTTGCCAAGCTCGGGCAAGTCATAGAAGCAGCTCATGGGCATCTGGACCTCATAGCCCACGCCCCCCACCTCGAGCAACACCTCGGGGGGATTCTTCTCAATTACAATGCCTCTCAAGCGACCGATCACGGCTTGTCTCCTCAACCAACACAGCTAGCAACAAAAGTGGCCCTAGCTTAAATAATTACTGGATAAGTATCCAGCACACTGATGAAACCCGCTGCCTATGTCAGTCATATAACAGCAGGATGGCGAAGAGCCCGCTGCATTTAGTCACTTATTGAAGACAGAAAATCGCATTAGGATGATGACCCATGTTAAAATTCCGCCCTTGCATTTATCCAGGGCCCGGCGGCCCGTCTCACGTTAAGGTTCATCGCGATGCGTACCAGCCATTATCTGCTTTCTACCCTCAAGGAAACTCCGTCCGACGCCGAGGTTGTCAGCCATCAGCTGATGCTGCGCGCCGGCATGATCCGCAAACTGGCCTCCGGCATGTACGCCTGGTTGCCCTCTGGTCTGCGTGTACTCAAGAAGATTGAGAACATAGTCCGCGAAGAGATGAACAACGCAGGGGCTGTCGAAGTGTCCATGCCGGTGGTTCAACCGGCCGAATTGTGGCAGGAATCCGGCCGCTGGGACGACTACGGCCCCGAGCTGTGCCGCCTGACCGACCGTCACAACCGTGCCTTCGTGCTGGGCCCGACCCACGAAGAGGTGATCACCGCCCTGGTCCGTAACGAGGTGAACAGCTACAAGCAGCTGCCCCTGAACCTCTATCAGATCCAGACCAAGTTCCGCGATGAAGTGCGTCCCCGTTTCGGTGTGATGCGCGGTCGCGAGTTCCTGATGAAGGATGCCTACTCCTTCCACATCGACAAGGCCTCGCTGATCGAGACCTACGAGCGGATGCACGCCGCCTACTGCACCGCCTTCAGCCGCATGGGCCTGAACTTCCGCCCGGTGCAGGCCGATACCGGCTCCATCGGTGGCACTGGCTCCCATGAGTTCCAGGTGCTGGCCGAGAGCGGTGAAGACCTGATCGCCTTCTCCGACAGCTCCGACTACGCCGCCAACATCGAGATGGCCGAAGCCCTGGCCCCGGCCGGTGAGCGCGCTGCCGCGACCCAGGCCCTGACCAAGGTCGCTACCCCGGCGGTGCACAGCATCGATGAGGTCGCCGCTTTCCTGAGCCTGGCACCGAGCGCCATCGCCAAGACCTTGCTGGTACTGGCTGATGCGGACGAGCACGGCAAGCAGGCCGTGATTGCCCTGATAGTGCGCGGCGACCATGAGCTCAACGAGCTCAAGGCAGAGAAACTGGCCGGGGTGGCCAACCCGCTCACCTTCGCCAGCGACGAGCAGATCCTCGCTGCGGCAGGCTGCGAGGCAGGCTCCATCGGTCCGGTCGGCTTTGCCGGTCGCATCATCGTCGATCGCAGCGCCGCCCAGCTGAGCGATTTTGTTTGTGGCGCCAACGAGACTGGCTGCCACCTGACCGGTGCCAACTGGGATCGTGACATCACCGCTTACGAAGTGGCCGATCTGCGCAACGTCGTCGAAGGCGACCCCAGCCCCTGCGGCCAGGGCAAGCTGCTGCTCAAGCGCGGCATCGAAGTGGGCCACATCTTCCAGCTGGGCACCAAGTACTCCGAAGCCATGAAGGCCAACGTGCTCAACGAGGGCGGCAAGTCCGTCACCATGGAGATGGGCTGCTACGGTATCGGGGTCTCCCGCCTGGTGGCTGCCGCCATCGAGCAGAACAATGACCAGTACGGCATCATCTGGCCGGATGCCATAGCACCGTTCGAAGCGGTCATCATTCCGATGAACATGCACAAATCGGTACGGGTTGCCGAACTGGCCGAGCGTTTCTACACCGAGCTGAAAGCCGCCGGGGTCGACACCCTGTTCGATGACCGTAAAGAGCGCCCGGGCGTGATGTTTGCCGACATGGAGCTGCTGGGCGTCCCCCACGCCATCGTCATCGGCGATCGTGGCCTGGACAGCGGCGTGGTGGAGTACAAGTGCCGCCGTACCGGTGAGAAGCAGGAAGTGGCCATCACCGACATCGTCGCCATGATCAAGGCCAAGCTGGGCCGTTAATCCCCGCCAACGCCCATAAAAAAGCGCGCCAATCGGCGCGCTTTTTGTTGTCTGGTGATCCAGCGTCTCCAGGCAACAGTGCCTAATTGCGACCAATAAAGAGGTCGGTCACATGGCAGCTGCTGCGCGCCTCCAGGGCATCGAGCATGTATTCGGCAGCGTCTTCCGGGGTCATGAAACCACTCGGATCCACGTGATCCGAGTTGTCCCAGAATTCACTGCGAATGCCGCTTGGATAGAGGTTGACCAGGCGCAACGGGCCGCCCTTGGTCTCGGCGCGCAAGGATTCGAGAAAGCCGCGCATGCCCCATTTGGAGGCGCAATAGAGGCTCTCGTTGGCCTTGCCAACCTGCGCGGCCGAGGAGAGCACGTTGGCGAGTATGCCGCCCCGCTCCCCGATGAGCCGCACCGTCTGCTGGGCCACCAAAATGGTGGAGACAAGATTATTCTCCACCACCCGGCGCACCTGTTCGGCGGTATAGACGCCGACCGGGCCAAATTCACCGACCCCGGCGCAATGGATCACCAGACTCGGCAGACCGCCCCACTCCACCGCAGCGGCGAAGGCCATCTCCACCTCTTCGTGGTGGGAGAGATCCGCCGCGATGCCGATCACGGCCTGACCGAGTTCGGCCTCCAGATCCTGCAATTTCTGGTAACGGCGTCCCATCATGGCCACCCGGTGACCGCGGGCCACCAGTCCATTCGTCAAGGCTCGGCCCAGACCAGACCCCGCCCCCGTCACAATGATGTTGCCCATGAGGAACCCTCGTTGCCGTGAAATTAGAAGCTGAATTCGGCGCCAGCGAACCAGCCATCTATCCGCTGATCAACCTTGTCAAAGTCGACATCGACTTGACGCCAGCCAGCGCGCAGCTTGAGCGGCAGGGAGGAGAACTTGTAAGCACCACCCAGACGGTAGTCATAGTTGTCTGCATCCTGCACCCGGGCATCGCCGAAGGCAGAGAAGCCGGTACCCGGCAGACGCACTTCGGCGCTGCTGTAAGCCATCAGCACGTCTTTGTCATAGGAGTAGTGCTGGGTATTGAAGTCCCCTTCATAACGACGACCGGTCAGACCCAGATCGATCTGGAACAGATCGTTGTTGAACAGGCGATAGTAGAGGCTCAGATCGTAGGCTTGCAGATCGTTGTCGAAGGCGCCGCCGCTGGAGCTCAGGTCGGACATTTCAAACTTGGCATTGGGCAGTAGGATGATGCCATGCTCCAGCTGCAGGTAACCGCTCCAGTTGTTTTTGTCATCAAAGCTGCCGTTGGCCCCGATGTCGTTGACGTGACCGCTACCTTCGGCATTCCAGATATCGCTGCCGACGGCAAAGCGCCAGTCATCGGCGGCCATGGCAGAGGTGCTCATCAGGGCAAGCAGGGAAGAGGCCAACAGTGTCTTTTTCATTATTAAACTCCAGAGAATGCGGGATTAGACCCGCATTTTACCTCGCTTATCCCCAATACCTAGCAAGATTATCCACACAGCGACCAATTCTGACCCAGATCTGACCCGGATTAGTGCTGCATACCCGCCGAAGGCTCGACCGGTTTCACCGGTAACAACAGACCCAGGGTCTGACCATTATCCAGACTCAGGGTCAGGGGGAAGGGGGTATCCTGACTGGGTTGATCCTTGAGATCGAACAGCATGATGTGAAAACTGCCCGGCTTGAGCGCCACCTCTCCCTTGGCCGGGATCTCGATGCTCTCGACCTGACGCATACGCATCACGCCATTCTCATGGAGGTGAGTATGCAGCTCGGCGCGAGCCACCTCGGGAGAGCTGGCGCCGGTCAGTTTCACCGGGGCATCACCGTCGTTTTTCAGCACCACGAAGGCCGCCGTGTTGGGGGAGCCAGGGGGCAGCAGACGCACATAACCGTCGCTGGCAGTCACGTTCGCCAGCACCGGGGTCGCCAGCAACAGGGAGACTGCCGCATAAAACATGTGTTTTAACATGGTTGAAATCCTTTTATGAACTTGTTAAGAAAGGAAAAGCTTACTGCCAAGCGCGGAGCTTGAACAGACCACCAGCCAAGGATTGCGACATGAACGACCCCATCATCAGCCAGCGCCAGCAGGGGGTACTGACCCTAACCTTGAATCGCCCCGCCAAACGCAACGCCCTCAATGGCGCCATGTATCAAGCATTGACCCAGCAACTGCGCGAGGCCGCGCTGGATGCGGACGTGCGAGTGGTGCTGCTGCAGGGCCAGCAGGATTGCTTCACCGCCGGCAACGATCTCGGCGATTTCATCGGCAAGGAGAGCCTCGGCGAGGATGACCCCATCTTGCAGTTCCTGCACACCCTTGCCGATTTCCCCAAGCCGCTGGTTGCCGCCGTGGCCGGGGCGGCGGTGGGCATAGGCACCACCCTGCTGCTGCACTGTGATCTGGTCTATCTGGCAGATAACGCCAGGCTGCAACTGCCCTTCGTCGAGTTGGGTCTGGTGCCTGAGTTTGCTTCCAGTTTGTTGCTGCCCCGGGCCGTGGGTCACCTCAAGGCGTGCGAGCTGCTGTTGCTGGCAGAGCCACTCTCGGCCCGGGAGGCGCTGGATCTGGGGCTGGCCAACCAGGTGCTGGCCCCGGGCGATCTCCTGGCCCATGCCAAACACCAGGCCGAGCGGCTCGCCGACAAGCCTCCCCTTGCCCTGCAAAGAAGCAAGGCCCTGCTCAAACAAGAGCTCAGGCAGGCGGTTCATTTCGTCATCGACACGGAGGCGCGCGCCTTCTCCCTGGCGTTGCAAGGGGAAGAGGCGCAAGCGCGCATCGCCCGCAAACTGGCCACCAGGGGATAAACCCGTCGCAACCCGCCCGCTCAACCCGGGTGAGGTTGATCAGTTGAGGCGAAAACGTCCAATCAGCTCGCAACCTTGCAAGATGTCCTGACTCTGGATCAGTCTGGCTATCTCGGGGTTGGGGTGGCGACGCAGGAAACCAAGCAGGGCGGCGCGGCAGCACCCCAGCTCACTGATGAGGGACTCGCACCCCTTGTGGGGGCACTGGGGCACCAGTGCCGTCACCAATTCGGCGGCAAGTTTGAGGTAGCGCAACTCGTAGTTGGGCTCCCCCATGGCACGCCAGAAGTCGGCGAGACGATGGCAGGTGGCAACCCGCATGGTGGCAAGCTCTTCGAGGTCGATGGTGACGGCTTTGCTCTGCTCATCGACGGACTCGGAGATGACGCCAAGGGCCTGCTGATAGAGGCAGACGGCGGAGCCTAGCGCCCCCTGTGCCAAGGAGTGCTCGGCTTCTATCATGTAACGCTGCCAGTGCGCCTCAGTGTTATCCGGCCTGGTGAGTGTCTGTGCCATGAGAGACCTCCTTACTTGAATGAGGCCTATCATGATGCCTAAACGAGAATGAATATCAAGCTGACAGATTGTGCAGGATCTCTGCTCCTGTTGCCCCCATCACACTCTGTCATCGGCGTCGCCCTGTCTCATCCCAAGGCAGGTTAAGATGATGCCAACCTAAGGAAGGGCATGATGAACAATGGAAGTCGGGGCCTGCTGATCGGCCTCTGGGTCACCTTGATGGTGATGATCGCCTTCACGGCGCGCCAATGGGGGCTGGAGAGCCTGCGCCAGCAGGCACAGCTCGACAATGAACGGCTCGCGGGGCAGCTGCTGGGCGAGCTCGACAAGTACCGCCGCTTGCCCGCCCTGATCGCCACCCGCAGCGAGCTCAAACAGACCTTGCTGCTGCAGTTTCCTCCCTATCGCCTCCACCCCCTGCTGGAGCAGTACAACGAGATCCTGGGAACGGATGCCATCTATCTGATGACGGAGCAGGGAGAGGTGCTCTCCGCCAGTAATTGGCGGCAACAGGACAGCTTTGTCGGCGATAACTACCACTTCCGCCCCTATTTTCGCCAGGCGATGCAGGGTAAACCCGGCAGCTACTTCGCCCTGGGTCAACGGTCGGGGCGGCGCGGCTACTACTTCTCCTATCCGGTCCAGGATGGCGATCGCCGGCTCGGGGTCGTGGTGGTCAAGGTGGCGCTCTCCTTGATCGACGAGCGTTGGGCCCGCAGCGATCTCGACTACCTGCTCACCGACGAATACGGTGTCGTCTTCTTCGCCTCTCAGCCTGACTGGCTCTATCGCCCCCTGGTCAGGCTCGATCAGGCAACCCGCCACATCCTGGCCGAGGAGCGTAAATATGGGGACAAACTGGGCGCCCCCTTGAGCGATCTCGCCTCCCTCGGCCTGCTGCGCAGCCAGAGCGAGTGGCACTGGGGCCAGGGCTATCTGTTCACCGGCACCGCCATGCCGACTGCCGGCTGGCACCTCTATACCCTGGAGCCACTCCATGACTTGCGCCCCATCATCGCCAAGGCCCTGGCCAGCTTCACCCTGGTCTCCCTGCTGCTGCTGATGATCTGGCTCTACTGGCGCCAGGTGCTGCTCGGTCGCGCCCGCCTGGCCCGACTCAACAACTTGTTGGAGCACAAGGTCAACCAGCGCACCAAGGCCCTCTCCACCAGCAACCAGGACTTGGTCGCCACCCTGGACAAGTTCCGTCAGACCCAGCGAGAGCTGGTCGATACCCAGGAGCAGCTGGTACAGACCGCCAAGCTGGCCCTGCTCGGCGAGATGTCGGCCGGGATCAACCATGAGCTCAACCAGCCCCTGGCCGCCATGCGGGCCTATGGCGAGAATGCCTTGCAGCTACTCGACCAGGGCCGTCTCGATAGCTGCCGCGACAACCTGCTGCAAATCAATGATCTAAACCACCATATGAGCGAACTGGTGGCCCGCTTCAAGGTGTTCGCCCGCAAGGGAGAACAGCGGCTGCAGGCGGTGGCGCTGCAACCCGTGGTGCACGCCAGCCTCTCCCTCCTGCACGGCCAGATGATCAAGCAGGGAGTGCTGGTCGAAACCCGCCTGCCCAGCGAGCCCCTCTATGTGCGCGCCGATGCAGTCCAGCTCGAACAGGTTCTGGTCAACCTGCTGCACAATGCCCTGCAGGCCTGCGCCAGCAGCGGCCCTCCCCGGGTCTGGCTCGAGGTGGAGAGCCTGGCGGAGCAGGTGACCATCGCCGTCATCGACAATGGCCCCGGCCTCCAGGTCGAGGCCAGGCAGCTGTTTGCCCCTTTCTATACCACCAAGTCCCAGGGGCTGGGGCTGGGGTTGACCATATCCCTGCGCATCATCACCGCCTTTGGCGGCACCCTGGACGCCACCAATGACCCCAGAGGCGGAGCCCGCTTCACCATCACACTGCCCGCGGTTGACCCCAGCCTGAGGAGCCCCCTGTGAAGCAGACTTGCTCCTGCCATGATACTGCGCTCACCCTTCGCCATCTCACCCGCACAGCCCGGGCCACAGCGCCCTCAAGGAGGCCGACATGAACCAAGTCATGCTGATCGACGATGAACACCACCTGCGTCTCTCCCTCGGCCAGACTCTGGAGCTGGCCCAGTGGCAGGTCACCACCTTCGCCAGCGCCACCGAGGCGCTGCCTCACATCAAGGCGCAGTGGCCCGGCATCATCATCAGCGACATCAACATGCCCGGCATGAACGGCATCGCCCTGCTCGAGGAGATCATGAGCCGTGACCCCGAGCTGCCGGTGATCCTGCTCACCGGTCATGGGGATATCTCGACGGCGGTGCAGGCCATTCGCCTCGGCGCCTACGACTTTATCGAGAAGCCGTTCGGCACCGAACAGTTGCTGGAGGTCGTGCGCCGCGCCTGTGACAAGCGACGTCTGGTGCTGGAAAACCGCGAGCTGCGCAGCGAGTTGGAGGCCCAGAGCGGGCCGGGCCCCAGGCTGCTCGGCACCCACCCGGCCATCAAGCGGCTGCGCCAGATCCTCACCCACATCAAGGATGCCCCCGCCGACGTGCTCATCATGGGCGAGACGGGGTGTGGCAAGGAGTTGGTCGCCCGCTTCCTGCACGATCACTCGATACGGGCCGCCGAACCCTTTGTCGCCATCAACTGCGGCGCCGTGCCCGAGACCATGATAGAGAGCGAGCTGTTCGGCTTCGAGGCGGGCGCCTTCACGGGCGCCCAGAAGCGACGGGTCGGCAAGATAGTCTGGGCCGACAAGGGCACCCTCTTCCTCGACGAGATTGAGAGCATGCCCATGGCGCTGCAGATCAAACTGCTGCGGGTACTGGAAGATAGAAAGGTCGAGCCACTCGGTACCAACCAGCTGATCTCGCTGGATATCAGGGTACTGGCCGCCAGCAAGATGGATCTGAAAAGACTGGTCGAGCAGGGCACGTTTCGCGCCGATCTCTATTACCGGCTCAATGTCGTGAGGGTCGATATCCCCCCATTGCGGGAGCGCAAGGAGGATGTGCCCCTGCTGTTTGAAAACTTCCTGCGGGTGGCGGCGACCCGCTATCAGCTGGCACCGCCGCGCCTTGGCGCAGAGCAGCGCGCCTGGTTGTTGGCCCACGACTGGCCGGGCAATGTGCGCGAGCTGCGCAACCTGGCCGAACGCTGCGTACTGATGGGGGAAGAGGGCGCCTTTGCCGATCTCAGCCTGGGTTGCGAGGCCCTGACCCTGGCCGAGCAGGTCGACCGGTTCGAGCGCATACTGCTGACCGACACCCTCAACCAGCATCGCGGTCGCCTGAAAGAGGTTCAGGAGGTACTCGGCCTGCCCCGCAAGACCCTGTACGACAAGATGCGTAAATATGGCCTCGACAAGCAGGATTACAAACTCGGAGACGAGGCCAGCGAGGGGGCATAACGCTCCCAGGCCGCACTGCCAGTCGGTACGCCCTGGCTGAAAGAGCCCCCGGCGCCCCTGCCCCAGCGCGTCCAGGGGCGGATCCCAACCTCGATCTCCTGCGAGAATTGGCGAAACCCCACCCATGCCAGCAGGGGGATGGGGGGATTGCCACCCCTTTTCGCGGCGCACTCATCTCGCCCCCGGGCCGCCACGGCCCGGCCCTTCTGAAATGTTGCGGAAATGTTGCCATTGGCACGCAAGTTGCCTTGTTGAGTGGGAATGCACTGACCCACACACAAGGATGAACACAATGACATTCAGAACCCGCGCCCTGACCGCCGCCCTCACCCTGGCCCTCGGCATCTCGACGGCCTTCGCCGCCCCCATCGAACTCAAGTTCTCCCACGTGGTGGCGGACAACACCCCCAAAGGCCAGATGGCAAACCACTTCAAGCAGTTGGTGGATGAGCGCCTCAAGGGACAAGTCGAGGTCAAGGTCTATCCCAGCTCCCAGCTGTTCGGTGATGGCAAGGAGCTCGAAGCCATGCTGCTCGGTGACGTGCAGATGATCGCCCCCTCCCTCTCCAAGTTCCAGAAATACACGGATCAGCTGCAGATCTTCGACCTGCCCTTCCTGTTCAATGACATGGCCGCCGTCGACCGATTCCAGCAGGGCAAGGAGGGCCAGGCCATGCTGGGCTCCCTGGAAAAATATGGCCTGGTGGGTCTGGGCTACCTGCACAACGGCATGAAGCAGATCTCCGCCAGCAACCCCCTCAAGACCCCGGCCGATGCCAAGGGCAAGAAGTTCCGCATCCAGACATCGGACGTGCTGGCCGCCCAGTTTGAAGCCATCCAGGCCGTGCCGGTGAAGAAACCCTTCGCCGAGGTGTTCACCCTGCTGCAGACCAAGGCCATCGATGGCCAGGAGAACACCTGGTCCAACATTTACTCCCAGAAGTTCTTCGAGGTGCAGCCCTATATCACCGAGACCAACCACGGGGTGCTGGATTACCTGATCGTCACCAACGCCGACTT
Organism: Aeromonas rivuli; assembly: GCF_000820045.1. Classification (GTDB taxonomy): domain Bacteria; phylum Pseudomonadota; class Gammaproteobacteria; order Enterobacterales; family Aeromonadaceae; genus Aeromonas; species Aeromonas rivuli. Next base: position 21,600 of record NZ_CDBJ01000043.1, read on the forward strand.
CTGGAACGGCCTGCCAGACAATGTGCGTAGCGAGCTCAAGAAGGCCCTGGACGAATCGGTCACTTTCGGCAACAAGATTGCCGCCGAGAAAGACAGCGAGGACAAGGCCGCCATCTTCGCCTCCGGCAAGAGCCAGCTGATCACCCTGACCGATGCCGAGCGCAGTCAGTGGGTCGAGGCCATGAAGCCGGTCTGGCAGCAATTTGAAGGGGCCATCGGCAAGCAACTCATCGACGCCGCCGTCGCCGCCAATCAGCAGTAAGGAACCAGAAGGCCCCTGCCAGCAAAGGGTGGGGGCCCTCTCAGGGACGATCCTATGAAAAAACTCATTTATCAGCTGGAGGAGACCATCATAGGTCTGCTTCTGGTCAGCACCACGCTGCTGGTCTTCATCGAAGTGGTACTGCGCTTCTTCTTCGACACCGGCCTGCTCTGGGCCCAGGAGCTGACCCTCAACCTCTGCGCGTGGATGGTGCTGTTCGGCGCCTCCTGGGGGGTGAGAGTCGGCGCCCATATCGGAGTGGATGCCTTCATCAAGGTGCTGCCCGGCCACTGGCAACGCCGCCTCACCCTGCTGGCCGTTGGTCTGTGTCTGCTCTACTGCGGTTTCTACTTCTATGGCGCCTGGATCTATCTGACCAAGCTCAAGATGATCGGCATAGAGATGGAGGATCTGCCCATTCTGCGCTGGCAGGCCATGAGCATTCTGCCCATAGGCCTGACTTTGCTGTTTTTCCGCTTCCTCGGGGTCGGCGTCATGGTATGGCGCGGCCAGATGCAGGGCTTTGCCCTGGCCGATGAGGCGCGCGAGAGCATGCACCTCATCGACAACGATCCGAATCAGAAGGTATAAGCACCATGGCAACCCTGACCCTGTTTACCCTGCTGATCCTCACCATGTTGCTCGGCATGCCCATCGCGGTGGCCCTCGGCCTCTCCAGCGTGGCCACCATATTGCTCTTCTCCAACGACTCCCTCGCCTCCCTGGCGCTCAAGTTGTTCGAGGCGACGTCCGAGCACTACACCCTGCTCGCCATCCCCTTCTTCGTGCTGTCGTCGGCCTTCCTGTCGACCGGTGGCGTGGCCAAGCGGATCATCAACTTCGCCATGGACTCCGTCGGTCACATCCGTGGTGGCCTCGCCATGGCTTCCGTCATGGCCTGCATGCTGTTTGCCGCCGTGTGCGGCTCCAGCCCGGCGACCGTGGCCGCCATCGGCAGCATCGTCATCGCCGGCATGGTGCGCTCCGGCTATCCCCAGGCCTTTGCCGCCGGGGTGATCGCCAACGCAGGCACCCTGGGGATCTTGATCCCCCCCTCCATCGTCATGCTGGTCTATGCGGCGGCGACCGAGGTATCGGCATCGCGCATGTTCATGGCGGGCTTCCTGCCAGGGCTCATGATGGGGGGCCTCATCATGGTGGTCATCTATGTGGTGGCTCGCATCAAGGGCCTGCCGAGCCAGCCCTTCCCGGGGCTCATCACCCTGCTTGGCAGCGGTGGCAAGGCCCTCGGCGGCCTCTTCCTCATCATATTGGTGCTGGGATCCATCTACGGTGGGGTTGCCAGCCCGACCGAGGCCGCTGCGGTGGCGGCAGTCTACGCCTTCTTCATTGCCGTTTATGGCTATCGCGACATAGGACCGCTCAAGGGGGTGGCCTGGCGCAACGAGGGAGAGTCTCTGGCTGCCGCCAGCCTGCGCAATCTGGTGCTGCTGCCGCTCTCCCTGCTCAAGTCTCCCTTCAACGGGGAGGTGGGTCATGTGGTGCGCGATGCCGCCAAGGTGAGCATCATGCTGCTGTTCATCATCAGCAATGCCATGCTGTTCGCCCACGTGCTCACCTCCGAGCGGATCCCCCATGCCATCGCCGAGACCATCATCGCCTGGGGTCTGCCTGCCTGGGGCTTCCTCATCGTGGTCAACATCTTGCTGCTGCTGGCGGGTAACTTCATGGAGCCCTCGGCCATCGTGCTGATCATGGCGCCCATCCTGTTCCCCATCGCCATGCAGCTGGGCATAGACCCCATCCATCTGGGGATCATCATGGTGATCAACATGGAGATAGGGATGCTGACGCCCCCTGTGGGGCTCAACCTGTTCGTGACCGCGGGGATCACGGGGCAGAGCATGGGCTGGGTGATCCGCGCCTGCCTGCCCTGGGTCGGTTTCCTGCTGCTGTTCCTCATGCTGATCACCTATGTACCGCAGATCACCCTGTTCCTGCCCGAATACCTGGATGGCCCCAGTCTGCCGGTCCCCTGATAGCCGTGCTCGCCCCCATGCAAAGCGCCACCCTTGAGGTGGCGCTTTTTATCGACGCGGATCTGCCCGAGGCGTGGATCAGGGCAATTCAGCTACGTGCGGGCTTGGTGCTGCACTGCTTGCCTGGATAGCCGGGCAGCGCATCGGCGCCGCGACTGCAGGCAAGCCGCTTGGCCTGCTGCAAGCTGGCCGCCAGGTTGGCTTGATTGATGGGCTGCCACTGCATCTGCTGACCCAGCCAGCTCGCCCAGGCGAACTCGACGAAATAGACCCGCTTCTCCTTCTGGAAATAGCCGGCATCCTGCAGCAGACCCGCCAGGGTACGGTAGGGGTAGTCAGGCAGTGAACCTATGCGGGTCGGCAACTGTTGGGGAGTAATGGGTTGCCCCTGCTCATTCTTGAGCCAGGCCCAGTGATTGTTCTGCATCTGACTCCAGAAGGAGTCCTTGTCTTGCAGGCGGGCAATGACCTTGACCCTCGCCTCCTTGACCCCCGACTGCCACAGCGCCGTGGTGAGGTGATGCCTGTCCACCAGCCAATAGCCACCATCCGGGGCAATGACGATGGGGATCTCCTTCTTCTTCATCAACTTGTCGAGCTGTGTGGCTGACTTGCCCACCAGCTCGCGCTCAGTCTCATCCACCTGCAGCTGGCCGACGCCCGCCTGGGTCGGATGCAGCTTGGCTATGCTCACCTGGCACCAGCTTCCCACCGGGCTGCTCGGCTGACAGCTATCCAGTGCCCAGGCGCCCTGGCTCAACAACCCCGCTAATAACCACCCTAGTCTCATCCTCTTCCCCCACCCCATACTGTTCACCCCCGAAAAGGGTCCATAAGAGCCTTGGTGACCGCTAGCGGTCTGACCAGCATTGGGGATATCATGTTTCCCCAACAACAGGCGAGCATTTATCGCCGACTTTTCTCCTCGCCTCACATTTAAGGATCCGACCATGACGCTATGGCGCCCCTTGCTGTTACTGCTGACCATGGGCACAGCCCAGGCCGCCGATGTGCCATCCGCAGCCAAGCTCGCCGCCGAGCAGAGGGTGGTACGCCACCTCAAGGATGAGCCCAGCAGCCTGAGCCCCCTCAAGCTGGTCGGCTTGCCAGAGTTGCAGGTGGTACGGGACTTGTTCGAGGGACTGCTGACCCAAGGGGCCGATGGCAGCGTCCAGCCAGGGGTGGCCCGGCACTGGCGCAGCGATGATAACCAGCACTTCCTGTTCGAGCTGCGCAAGGATGCCGCCTGGTCAAACGGGGACCCGGTCACCGCCAGCGATTTTGTCTACAGCTGGCGCCGGCTGGTCAGCCCCAAAGAGGCCGCCACCTTCGCCTGGTTCGCCCAGCTGGCCCATTTCGAGAATGTGGACAAGATAGTGGCCGGTGAACTGAGCCCCGACCAGCTCGGGGTCGAGGCCGTCGGTGACCACACACTCAAGGTGACCCTGTCTCAGCCGGTGCCCTACTTCCTCAATCTGTTGACCCACCCCAGCCTCTCGCCCTTGCATGAGGCCAGCATAGTGCGCGAGGGCAGTGCTTGGACCCAGCCCGGCAAGCTGGTCGGCAATGGCGCCTTCATACTGGCCGATCGTGTGGTCAACGAGCGGCTCGATCTGCGGCCCAATCCCCACTACTGGGACAGGGCCCACACAGTGCTGACCAAGGTGACCTTCCTGCCCATCAATCAGGAGAGCGCGGCGACCCAGCGCTATCTGGCCGGGGATATCGACATCACCGAATCCTTCCCCAAGGAGCAGTACGCCCGATTGATCAAGCAGATCCCGGCCGAGGTATACACGCCGGAGCAGCTCGGCACCTACTACTACGCCTTCAATACCCGCCAGGCGCCCCTCGATGACGTGCGGGTCCGCAAGGCGCTCTCCTATGCCATCGACAGGCAGCTCATCGCCAGCAAGGTGCTGGGTACTGGGGAGAAACCGGCCTACCACTTCACCCCGGATGTGACTGCCCACTTCACCCCCAAGCCAAATACGCTCTCGACCCTGAGCCAGCCTGAACTCGACGCCGAGGCCAAACGGCTGCTGGCCGAGGCGGGTTATGGCCCGGCCCATCCTCTGGAGCTGACTCTGCTCTACAATACCGCCGAACTGCACAAGAAGCTGGCCCTGGCCATCGCCAGCATGTGGAAGCAGAAACTCGGCGCCAAGGTGCAACTCACCAATCAAGAGTGGAAGAGCTATCTCGACAGTCGCCAGCATGGCCAGTTCCAGGTGATCCGCTCCTCCTGGGTCGCCGACTACAACGACCCTTCCGCCTTCCTCGAACTGTGGCGCAGCAGCAACAGCGGCAACATGGCCCGCTTCGCCAGCCCCGACTACGATGCCCTGCTCGATCAGGCATCGCGCAATACGGTCCAGGCCAGCCGCAGCCAGCTGTTCGACCAGGCCGAGGCCCTGTTGCAGGAGCAGGCCCCCATCGCCCCCATCTACCAGTACACCAATGCCAGACTGATCAAACCCTGGCTCAAGGGGTACCCCATCAACAACCCGGAAGATGTGGCCTACAGTCGCCAGCTCTACCTGCTTGCCCACTAAGCCGCCCCACCCGGTGGCCGCCACAGCGTGGCCACCGGGTGGGACAGACCCAGGTGCCAGGTCTCGTCATCTTTGTCCTGTACCCGGGCAACATTACCCCATAAAATAAGTACTAATCAGCCACTTAGTGATAGTTTACTCAGCCAACATGCCACCCATCCTCCTGCTTTTATCCCTGTTCAGCCCCTTGGCGCTGGCTGTCACCCATGCCGCCCCCCAAGAGAATAAAGAAGACGCGTGCCGTCAGGCCTTCCAGCACTGGATGCTGAATCAACAGCAAGTGTTCAGCGATCGCAAGGCGAGCAAGCAAGATCGCCGCCAGGCGGAGCGCGCCATCGACTTGGTCCGCGCCGAATATGAGAAGGGGGAGAGTTTCTGTCAGAGCATGGCCCTGGCCAAACAGAGCAATGGCGCCGACCCCCGCTTCAAACCCAGACGCGGCGAGATCCATGACTTCATCCCCGATCAGGGCTGAGCCCATTTAACCGCCGACCTGCCTCCTCCCCACACAGCACTGATCGCAGCGCGCCCGCCTGGGTTGGCGGCAATAAAAAACCCCGCTCAAGGCGGGGTTTGTCTGCGTGCTGGCACTCAATCGAAGAAGTGATCCCGGTGCAAGCCAAAGACCAGGGCGGCGCCGAGCAGGTAGAGGGCACTCAACTTGATGCCGAGAATAGCCATCATGCCGACACAGAGGCGTACCAGCCCCTTGTGCAGCCAGGATCCGGTGAAGCGAGGGCCATTCATCTTCACAGCACCCCTTCGGCGCGATATTCCGGTACCTTGGCCATGGCATCCAGCACCACCTGAATACCCGCTCCCGGCTTGCAGGCGTTCTCGCTCAGATGGCGGCGCCAGGCCCGGGCACCCGGCATGTTCTGGAACAGCCCCAGCATGTGGCGGGTCACATGGGAGAGATAGTTGCCCTTGGCCAGCTCCTGCTCTATGTAGGGGAGCATCATGTGCACCACTTCATGGCGGGAGGGCACGGAGCCTGTCTGGCCAAACAGCTGGCGGTCTACGTCGGCCAGGATGTAGGGATTCTGGTAAGCCTCGCGACCCATCATGACCCCGTCCACCTGCTGCAGATGATCGAGGGTCTGCTCGAGGGCGTTGACCCCCCCGTTGAGGGCGATGGTCAGCGCGGGGTAGTCTCGTTTGACCCGATAGACCCGCTCATAGTCCAGAGGCGGGATCTCCCGGTTCTCTCGCGGGCTCAGACCGCTCAACCAGGCCTTGCGGGCATGGACGATGAAGGTGTCGCAACCGGCATCCCGCACCTGTTCGATGAAGGCCTGTAAAAACTCGTAAGAGTCCTGATCGTCGATGCCGATCCGGGTCTTCACCGTCACCGGAATATCCACCACGTCGCGCATCGCCTTGACGCAGTCGGCCACCAGTGCCGGTTCCCCCATCAGGCAGGCCCCGAAGCGGCCGTTCTGCACCCGATCCGAGGGGCAACCCACGTTCAGGTTGATCTCGTCATAGCCACGCTGCTGGGCGAGTTTGGCGCAGTGAGCCAAGTCTATCGGGTTGCTGCCTCCCAGCTGCAGGGAGAGCGGATGCTCCTGCTCGCTGTACCCCAGATAGTCACCCTTGCCATGAATGATGGCGCCCGTGGTCACCATCTCGGTGTAGAGCAGGGTCTGACTGCTCATCAGGCGATGAAAATAACGGCAGTGCCGGTCGGTCCAGTCCAGCATGGGGGCAATCGAGAATGTCTGGCGGTGGCCAGGCTTGCCAGATATGGCCTCAGCGCCTGATTTCACGAGGTTTTCACTGATTTGTTGCTGCGTCATTTGCGGGTGTTTCCAGACATTTGTTGATTGAACCTGCCCCCTATCTGCCCCCACCATGTCATGGGGCAGCTGTACTCCACGAAGTATCTATGGCCGGCGACACAATAGAAAACCTCAGACCAGCAAAGGCGAATGACGCTATCGCGGTACCGTCAGGGAACATAAGGGCGAAGCGGCAGTATACCGGGAATCCCAGACCTTTGGCAGACAGTCCGACGCCAAGAGCCGGAGAATGCAGATAGCAGCGTCGGCACCGTCTTTGGCTCGCTGTGTGGCGTCCTTATCCAGAGCTTGCTCCAGACCTGCATCCACGTCGACGACACACTCAGCGCCTGGTGGATCAAGATCATCATCGGGGTATTGTTGTTCAGCTTCATCGGCTTGCAACCCATGTTGATGCTGTTTTCGGCACACAGGAAAGCCAACAAACCGAGTCCGCTCACCCGAAAAGCCCGGCCGCCGGGGTCAGTGACGGATATCCCTGATGGCCTGCGCCAGTTGGCCCTGTCGCAGACCAGTCGAAGTGACGCTGACCTCGCCATCCTCAGGACGTGGCACTCATCACAAAATCAATTTTGACGCCACGCGCGAAGAGGCCCTATGTTAGTATCCGCAGACGATACAGGGCATTAGCGTGATCATGAATCAAGACCAACTCCTACAAGCCGCCGAGCGTCTCTGCCAACAACGAGGCATCCGCTTTACTCCGACCCGACGCCAGGTATTTCGCCTGCTGGCCGCCCATGGCAATGCCATCAGCGCCTATGACCTGCTGGCCCAGTTGCAGAAGACCGAGGCCAATGCCAAGCCGCCGACCGTCTACCGAGCCCTCGATTTCCTGCTCGATCAGGGCTTCGCCCACAAGGTTGAGTCCCTCAATGCGTTCATCTTCTGCTGCCATTTCGACCATGCCCACCCCATGCAGTTGCTGATCTGCGATCGCTGCGGCGATGTGGTCGAATTGCATGATGATGCCATCGACCATGCATTCTCCGAGCAGGCCCGCCAGCATGGCTTTACTATTACCAATAAGACCATCGAGGCTCACGGACAGTGCGTCCGCTGTGTGCCTCCTGTAGGAAGTCAACATGAAGGCTGATTTTGTCAATCCGTTCCTGCTCTCCCTGCTTAATGTGCTCTCCACCATGGCTCAACTAGAACTGACCCCCGGCAAGCCCAAGCGCAAACTCGACGAGCTGGCCCGCGGTGATGTCTCCGGCCTCATTGGCATGGTCGGCCCCCAGACAAGGGGCTCGCTCTCCATCAGCTTCGAGAAGGGACTGGCACTGGAGATCATGCGCCGCATGCTGGGGGAAGCCCCGACCCATATCAACGAAGAGGTCACCGACATGGTCGGCGAGATCACCAACATGGTCACTGGTGGCGCCAAGCGGATGCTGGGCGAAAAAGGCTATGAGTTCGACATGGCCACCCCGGTGATCGTTTCAGGCCCGAATCACACCATCACCCACAAGGCGGATGGCAGCAAGATCATGATGCCGTTCGAATCTGAGTATGGCCGGGCCACCATCGAAATCTGCTTCGAGTAACGACCATGTGGACACTGTTGAAGTGGTTTTTTATCGGTTGGGTTCTGCTGCTGATCCTCTCGGATATCGAACTCAGCACCTCCATCTATCGCTATCAGGATAACAAGGTGGACATCGCCTTCCCCCGCTGGGAGAGCAAGCACCCCTGGGCCACCTTCTCCTGGCACGCCGGCGAGACGCGGTTCCACTGGTATGGGTTGGATGGCAAACCGCTGCCCGCAGATAGCCTCTAGTCTCCCTGGCCAGCAGGTCAGTCCTAGCAAACATGCATCACAGCAAAGGCCAGCATCGCGCTGGCCTTTTTCATGGTGCGCGGCGGTGAAGTGCCTGTGCTCCCAAACTGGATGCTCAGCCCTCTAACCGGTATCTCCCGATGACATCGCCTGGTGCGCACGTCGAGGCGTCTCCATGAAATGCAAGCCAGGGATCAGGGCTGCGGCAGACTCAAAACGGTGATACCGCGAAAAGCAAAAAGGCCAGCAGCAGCTGGCCTTTTTCAATGGTCACATCCGGGCAATCAAGCCGCGTCTGCCACCAGCTTCTCATTGCCACGCACCATGACACCCAGACCGCAGGCAACCAGGGTTGGCAGCAACCAGGCCAGACCCTTGTCAAACAGCGGCAGGAAGGCGAAGGCATCCATCTTCATGCCGGCGGCGCCCAGGCCATCCAGGCAACCGAACACGAAGGCCACGGTCAGCACCAGACGGAATGTCAGGCGGGGGCGACCGAAGTAACCCTTCAGGAAAGTCACCAGTACCAGGGCAACGGCGACCGGGTAGATAGCCACCAGCACAGGGATGGAGAGGCTGATCAGCTGAGCCAGACCCACGTTGGCCACCAGGGCACAGGCAGCTCCCAGAATGACCACCAGCTTGCGGTAGCTCATGCCGGTGAGGTTGTGGAAGAAGTCGGCACAGGCAGAGATCAGGCCCACCGCGGTGGTGAAGCAAGCCAGGGTGATGATGCCAGCCAGAATGTACTGACCCGGCTGACCAAACAGGCTCAGCACATAGGCGCTGACGATGGCGCCACCGTTGCTGGCATCTGTGGCGATACCGCCTGCCGTATTACCCAGCTGGAACAAGGAGATATAGACCACGGACAGACCGACGGCAGAGATGACACCGGCGATGGCCAGGTACTTGAACTGGCTCTGGTAGTCATGGATGCCCTTCTTGCGCAAGATGTCGACGATCAGGGCGCCGAACATCAGGGAGGCCAGGGTATCCATGGTGTTGTAACCCTCCAGGATCCCCTTGACGAAGGCATCATGCTGGTAATCGGCAACGGCGCTCGGCATGCTGCCCTGGGGCGCCACGAATACCCCGACCGCCAGAACGATCAGCAACAGCATCAGCACCGGGGTCAGGAACTTGCCGATGGCATCCATCAGTCGGCCCTGATTGAGGGAGACCAGGATGGCAACACCGAAGAAGGCGATGGTATAGGCCATCAATCCTTGCGCGCCCATCTCACCCAGGAAAGGCTTGAGACCCATCTCGTAGGCAACCAGACCGGTGCGGGGAGCGGCGAAGGCCGGGCCAATGATGATGTAGATGGCAACCGCCAGTGCGGTGGCAATGCCCGCTGGCAGCAGCTTGGTCATGCCGGCCCAACCGTTGCCAGCCTTGGCAACGGCCAGGATGGTGATCAGCGGCAGGCCAACGGCGGTGACCAGGAAGCCGAACATGGCCAGGGTCATGTTCTCGCCAGCGAGGAAGCCCGCCAGGGGCGGGAATATGATGTTACCGGCGCCCAGATAGAAGGCGAAGGTCATAAAGCCTAATCCGAGTACATCGGACAATGTCAGTGATTTCGTCAAGTTCAACCTCGTCTGTCTTGTAAACTATTGCTTGTTATAGTTTTTTATTGGTCATTGCCTGGGTTGTTCCTGGGCAAAAAAAAGGAGCCCCGCTTGTTTTTTCAGCATGACCAGTGGTTTTAGCTGGTCTGGCGCGGGTGCTCATTTAAGTGTCAGCATAATGATGTGAAAAAATAGTTCAAGACGAAATTTACATCTTCAAATAGAAGGGGGCGGTCAGTTGGATATATCTGTTGGAATAGCCGCCATCAGCAGAATGGATCACAATCTCACCCCGCTCACACCTGTTTAATTCTCTGCTTAGTTGCAGTAAAACACGATTTGCCTCTTTTCCCTCCCTGGTGATAACAGCTACATAACAAAGTTCATGCAGATCATAGTTCGGCAAAAAGGATATTATTTCATCAGCAAACGCCGTCGGCAGCACCATGGCGACTCGTCCCCGGGGTGACAGCAAACGGGAGCAGGCATCAAGCAGGTCCCGACTATCGAGTGCTCCTCTGTGCCTCGCCTGGGCCCTGGCGGGATCCACAAAAGGCTGACCCGCGCCAAAATAGGGGGGATTGGAGACGATGAGGTCATAGGGCTCTGCCTCATGCTGCTGTATGGCGCCCCCTTGCATCTGCACCCGGGCGGACCAGGGCGAAGCCAGCACATTCTCCCGTGCCTGAATGACCGCCTCCTTGTCGAGCTCCACCCCGGTTATCTCGCAATCAGGGTCACTGCGCTGGGCCAACATCAGGGCGATGAGGCCGCTACCGCTGCCGATATCCAGTGCCCGTTTCACCCCATCGAGGGGCGCCCAGGCACCGAGCAAAATGCCATCCGTACCCACCTTCATGGCGCAGCGGTCATGGTCGATATGAAACTGTTTGAAGGTAAAACCGCGGCTTCGGCCCATATGGCCCCCCACTCTGGGTAAAAAGGGTCGGCGATTATAGCCAGTTCCCGTCGCCAGCCATAGGAGACGACGACATAATCGCCTATAATCTGCCGTTTCCTTAATGACCGAGCATTGCCATGAGCCAATCCTTTGATGATTTCGACCTGAGTCCCGCCCTCAACCGGGCCCTGGCCGAGATGGGGTTTACCCGCCCAACCACCATTCAGCAGATGGTGCTGGAACCCGCACTGGAGGGTCGTGACATCCTGGCCTCGGCACCGACTGGCACCGGCAAAACGGCCGCCTTCCTGTTGCCTGCCCTGCAGCATCTGCTCGACTTCCCGCGCCGCAAGCCGGGCCCCTGCCGCATGCTTATCCTGACCCCGACCCGCGAGCTGGCGTTGCAGATCACCGCTCACGCCAAGGCCCTGGCCGTGCACACTCACATCAGTGTCGAGACCATCATCGGTGGCGTCAGTCATGACGAGCAGCTGCCTGCCCTGACCAAGACCACCGACATCGTGGTCGCCACCCCGGGACGCCTGCTCGAATATATTGAGCGGGAAGAGTTCGAGGGGCACGACATCGAGATACTGGTGCTCGATGAAGCGGATCGCATGCTGGACATGGGCTTCATCAAGGATGTGAACCGCATCGTCGAAGAGGCCCGCTATCGCAAACACAGCATGCTCTTCTCCGCCACCCTGGAAGGGGCCGGCCTCACCAAGTTTGCCAACGAGATCCTCAAGGATCCGGTCGAGCTGCATGCCGAGCCGCCGCGCAGCGAGCGCCGTCCCATCACCCAGTGGGTGCATCTGGCCGATGACGCCAACCACAAGCTGGCGCTGCTGATCCACATTCTGAAAGATCCCGAAACCCAGAAGGCCATCGTCTTCGTGCGCACCCGCGAGCGCCTGGCCGAACTCTCCGGCCAGTTGCAAGCGGCTGGCATCTCCTGTGCCTGGATCCGTGGTGAGATGGAGCAGAGCAAGCGCATCGAGTCGATCCGCAAGTTCCACGCGGGGGAAGTCCCCTTCCTCATCGCCACCGACGTCGCCGCCCGCGGCATCGACTTGCCCAACGTCAGCCATGTCATCAACTACGACATGCCCTACGGCACCGACGTCTATGTTCACCGCATCGGCCGTACCGGCCGCGCTGGCAACCGTGGTTGCGCCATCAGCCTGGTGGAAGCCCATGACATGGCCATCGTCGCCAAGATTGAACGCTACACCGAGGAGCGCCTCAAGCGCCGGGTGATCGACGAACTGCGTCCCAAACACAAAGAAGCCCGGGTACCGGTGAAGAAGAAAAAACCCAAGGATGCCAAGAAGAAGTCGGCGAAGAAGAAAAAGAAGTAACCAGACGCCCGCTCACAACGGCCATCTTCGGATGGCCGTTTGTTTTTCTGTGCCCCAAGGATAGGAGTCTTGCCGGGTGCAGTGTCAGGAACATGCTGCAATGGGTGGCGAACAGGCAGAAAAAAGCCGACGCATAAACGTCGGCCAATAAAAAGTGCTTACAACAGAGGATTCACATATTCAGACCCGGGGTCTGGTGATTGGTTCCCCCTTAATTCAATTAATTTTCCGAACGTTTAAACATCAGGGTGCGTTCGTCCGACTCCTCCGCCACGAAGCGGTAACCATTGCTGTCAAAACCGGTCAGCTGTTCGACCCGGGTCAGACGGTGCTTGATGATGTAGCGGGCCATCATGCCCCGTGCCTTCTTGGCATAGAAACTGATGATCTTGAACTGGCCATTCTTCTCATCCTTGAAGACGGGAGTCACTATCTGGCCGCTGAGCACCTTGGGACGCACCGACTTGAAATACTCATCAGACGCCAAGTTGATGAGCACCCCATCCCCCTGCGCCGCCAGCGCACCATTGAGCTGCCTGGTAATGATGTCGCCCCAAAACTGGTAGAGATCTTTGCCGCGCTCGTTGTCGAGCCGTATCCCCATCTCGAGGCGGTACGCCATCATCAGATCCAGAGGACGCAGCACGCCGTACAGGCCGGACAGCATGCGCAAATGCGCCTGCGCAAACGTGAAATCCCCCTCCTCGAAATCCTCCGCGGCCAGCCCGGTATAGACATCCCCCTTGAACGCCAGAATCGCCTGGCGGGCATTGGCCGGCGTGAAGTCCGGCTGCCACTCGGCAAAGCGAGCGGCATTGAGGCCGGAGAGCTTGTCGCTGATCTTCATCAGGCTGGCTATCTGAGCCGGGCTCAACTGCCGGGCCCGCTCGATCAGATGGGCGGAGTGATCCAGCAATTCGGGTTGGGTGAAGCGGGAGGTCGCCAGCGGCGACTCGAAATCCAGCGTCTTGGCCGGGGAAACCACAATCAGCATAACGATCCTATCTCAAGGGAGGGGCCCCAGGCCCCTAATCATCTACGGTTACGCCCTCCAGCGTACCAGAATCCAGAGGATCCTTGCCCGATAACTTGATCTGCAGGCGCAAGTCATTGGCGGAATCCGCGTGGGCCAACGCCTCGGCGAGGCCGATGCGGCCTGCCATGAATAGCTGGAAGAGCCCCTGATCGAAGGTCTGCATGCCCAGCTCGGTCGATTTGGTCATCACCTCCTTGAGGCGATGCACTTCTCCCTTGCGGATGATGTCGGTGATGATGGGGGTATTGAGCATCACCTCGAACACAGGGCAGCGCCGCTGGCCATCGAGGGCAGGCAACAGCTGTTGGGCAATGATGCCTCTCAGGTTGAAGGAGAGATCGAACAGCAGTTGACGATGCTTATCGGGCGGCACCAGATGCAGGATGCGATCTATGGCCTGATTGGCATTGTTGGCATGCAGGGTCGCGAGGCAGAGGTGACCCGTCTCGGCAAATTGCAGTGCGAACTCCATGGTCTCCTGACTGCGGATCTCGCCGATGAGAATGACGTCCGGTGCCTGGCGCAAGGAACTCTTGAGGGCGGCATCGAAAGAGGCCGTATCAATGCCCACCTCCCGCTGGGTGATGAGGCTGCGGCCATGCTGGTGCACGAATTCCACCGGATCCTCCACCGTCAGGATATGCCCATCGCTGTGCTGGTTGCGATAACCAATCATGGCCGCCTGGGTAGTGGTTTTCCCGGTTCCCGTCGCCCCGACAAACAACACCAGCCCCCGCTTGGCCATGCCGATCTCTTTCAGGATATCGGGCAAGCCCAGCTCCTCAAACGTCGGGATCCGGGTCTCGATACGGCGCAGCACCATGCCCGGCAGGGCCTGCTGCCAGAAGGCGCTGACCCGAAATCGCCCCAGTTCAGGTCGGTGAATAGCGTAGTTTGCCTCCTGGGTCGCCATGAAATGCGCGAGATGATCCGGACTCATGGTCTCCCGGATCAAGGCAAGCACCTGCTCCTCATCGAGCATCACCTCTTCGAGGGGGTGCAGGTGACCGTCTACCTTGACCATGGGGCGACTGCCCACTGTGATGAACAAATCCGAGCCTTGTCGCTCGACCAGCTGTACCAACAACATCTCGAGTTTCATAAGCGCTCCTAGATAGAATTGGGATCCACCGCCTTGGCCCTGGCATCCAGGGAGGCCACTGTCCCGCGCCCCACCAGCTGCTTGAGGCTCTGATCCATGGTCTGCATGCCGTGCACCATCCCTGTCTGGATAACGGAGTAGAGCTGGGCCACCTTGTCTTCACGGATAAGGTTACGCACCGCCGGTATCCCCAGCATGATTTCGTGGGCAGCGACCCGTCCGCCCCCAATGCGCTTGAGCAGCGTCTGGGAGATAACGGCTCGCAGTGACTCGGACAGCATGGATCGCACCATGTCTTTCTCCGCACCGGGGAAGACATCGATGATGCGGTCTATGGTTTTGGCCGCCGAGGAGGTGTGCAGGGTGCCGAATACCAGATGACCGGTCTCGGCCGCCGTCATGGCGAGGCGTATAGTTTCCAGATCGCGCATCTCCCCCACCAGTATGATGTCCGGATCCTCCCGCAGCGCTGAGCGCAGGGCATTGGAAAAACTCTTGGTGTCCCTGTGCACCTCACGCTGGTTGACCAGGCAGCGCTTGTTTTCGTGCACGAATTCGATGGGATCCTCGATGGTGAGGATATGGTGATGGAAGTTCTCGTTGATGTAATTGACCATGGCCGCCAGGGTGGTGGACTTGCCCGAGCCGGTTGGCCCGGTCACCAGCACCAGACCCCGTGGATATTCGGCAATCTTCTGGAAAATATCGGGGGCATCGAGCTCTTCCAGACTCAACACCGTGCTGGGGATGGTGCGGAACACGGCGCCAGCGCCGCGGGATTGCTGGAAGGCGTTGACCCGGAATCGTGCCATGTTGGGCACCTCAAACGAGAAATCGACCTCAAAATGCTCTTCCAGTTCCTTGCGCTGATGGTCGTTCATGATGTCATAGATAAGGGCGTGCACTTCCCGCTGATCCAGGGCTGGCAAATTGATCTTGCGCACCTCGCCATCAACCCTGATCATCGGTGGCACACCGGCCGAGAGGTGTAGGTCCGAGGCATTATGTTTTACACTAAAGGCCAATAACTCTGTGATATCCATAGACTTGTCATTCTCCCATCACAAGATCGTTAACGAAATATGAGCCAGATTTTCCAACAGCTTATTCAGGTCAGGAAACGCATTCAGCTGGCCGCCGACGCGGCCGGACGGCACCCTGACCAGATCCGCCTGCTCGCGGTCAGCAAGACCAAACCCCTCGCGGCCATCCAGGATGCCTATGGTGCCGGACAGCGCTGTTTCGGTGAATCCTATGCCCAGGAAGCTTGCAGCAAGATAGACTCACTGCGCGACCAGGCGGGCTATGCCGATATAGAATGGCACTTTATCGGCCCCTTGCAGTCAAACAAGTCCAAGCAGGTGGCAGAGCGATTCGATTGGGTGCAAAGCGTCGATCGAGACAAGCTGATCGAGCGGCTCTCTCGGCAGAGACCGGCGCAGCTTGCGCCGCTAAATATCTGTCTGCAAATCAATATTAGCGGAGAGAGCAGCAAATCCGGTACTTCGGAACAAGAGATTTTCCGGCTGGCCCAGTTGGTCAATCAATCCGAACGCCTGGTGTTGCGCGGTCTGATGGCCATACCGCAGCACACTCAGGATCACGCCGTCTTGGCACAACAGATGCTGCGCATGCAGGCTCTGTTCACCCGGCTTGCGCAACAATATCCCACGGTCGATACCCTCTCGATGGGCATGACAGAAGATCTGGCGCTCGCCATCTTGCACGGCAGCACCATGGTCCGGGTCGGCACCGCCATCTTCGGTGCCCGTGATTACCCCTGACAGGCGCCCTGGAACATCATTCACCGGAGAGCCTGACGCCTGGTCACCTGAAAAATGGGGCTCATTGCTGCGTCAGGCCCACAGACATCATCAGCAGGAGAGCTTGATGCAACACAGAACCATCGCCTTCATCGGGGCGGGTAACATGAGCCGCAGCATCATAGCCGGCCTTCATCAATCGGGTTATCCGGCAGACAGGATCCTGGCCGCCAACCCCAGCCGTCCCAAGCTCGATGCGCTGGTCCAGCAATTTGGTATCGGCGTCAGCCAGGATAACGCCGAGGTCGCCAGAGTGAGCGACGTCATCGTACTGGCGGTCAAGCCGCAGCTGATGGCTGCCATGCTGGCGAGCCTGGTCAGCGAATTGGGCTCATTGGAGGGCAAGCTGCTCATCTCCATTGCCGCCGGCATCAAGGTCGATCGCCTCTGCGAGATGGCTGGCGGTCATCACCGCATCATCCGCACCATGCCCAACACCCCCTCCCTGCTGGGCTTGGGCATGACAGGCCTCTATGCCCCTGCCGCCATAGCCTCCGAGGATCGCCACTTTGCCGAGCAGTTGATGCAATCGGTCGGCAAGACCCTCTGGGTCGAGCAAGAGTCCGGCATCAATGGCGTCATCGCCGCCGCTGGCAGTGCCCCTGCCTACTTCTTCCTGTTTATGCAGGCCATTGCCGAACAGGCCGAGGCCATGGGCTTTAGTCCGGAGCAGGCTCGTTTGCTGGTGCAGCAGACTGCCCTTGGCGCCGCCGCCATGGTAGAGCAAAATCCTCAGCTGTCGCTGCAAAGCCTGCGTGAACAGGTGACCAGCAAGGGCGGCACCACGGCCGAGGCCATTCGCACTTTCCAGGAGCAAGGCTTGCTGCCGCTCACCGCCAACGCCATGCAGGCTGCCGTGACCCGCGCCGCCGAGATGGAAACCCTCTTCTAAATCAGGAGTCCAGATGAACACTGCTTATTTTTTGATTAACACCGTCTTCGATCTCTACCTCATGGTGGTACTGCTGCGCGTCTGGTTGCAGTGGGCGCGGGCCGATTTCTACAACCCCATGAGCCAGATGGTGGTCAAGCTGACCAACCCGCTGGTGGTGCCCATGCGTCGCCTCATCCCGAGCCTGGGTAGCCTGGATCTCGCCTCGGTGGTGTTGGCTCTGCTGATAGCCTTCGCCAAGCTGGCCCTGCTCAAGGCCATGAACGTCATGGTCGCCGACTGGTTGACCCTCGGCCTGTTCGCCCTGCTGACCGTGTTGAAAAAAGCGGGCTCCATGATCTTCTGGATCCTGCTGATCCGCGCCATCCTGAGCTGGGTCAGCCAGGGTCGCAACCCCATCGAATACGTGATGCATCAGCTCACCGAACCCTTCCTCGCCCCCATTCGCCGCATCTTGCCGGCTCTCGGCGGTCTGGATCTCTCCGTCCTGGTCGCCTTTATCGGCTTGCAGGCCGTAAACTATCTGTTGGGGGATCTGTTTGGTCAGCTGTGGTGGATGATCTGATGCCTGCCGTCGCCTGGCAGAATGATGCACTGGTGCTGCACCTGGTCATTCAACCCAAGGCGAGCCGGGATCAGATAGTGGGCCTGCATGGTGAGGAGCTGAAGGTGGCCATTACGGCACCGCCAGTCGATGGACAGGCCAATGCCCATCTCATCAAGTTTCTGGCCAAGCAGTTCAGGGGCGCCAAGGGGCAGATACGGCTGCTGCGGGGCGAACTGGGTCGCCACAAGACGGTGGCGATCGACGCGCCCAGGCAGATCCCGGCCGAGATAGCCGCGCTGATCCCTGCGGCTCCACGCTAATTCGATGAGAAGGATGACACGATGAAAACAGCATGGGTTTGCCTGTTGGCCCTCCTGATGACGCTGCCGCTGCGAGCTGAGCAGATGCAGGCTCTCGGTCCCTGGCAGGTTCACTACAACGCCTTCAACTCCAGCTTCCTCACTCCTGAGGTCGCCAAGGCTTATGGCTTGGAGCGCAGCCGTTACAACGGCATCCTCAACATTGCGGTGCAGGACAAGAACGGCAAGGCGCTGGCGGCGGGCCTGACCGGTGAGGCCAAGAACCTGACTGGCACCCTTCGCACCCTCAGCTTCCAGCAAGTGAAGGAGGGGGATGCCATCTACTATCTGGCCGTGCTGCCTTATCGCAATGAAGACACCTACCAGTTCACCATCAATATCATGGCGGACGGTCGGCAGGAAACACTCAAGTTCCAGCAGACCTTCTACGTGGACTGACCCGCTGGCCACAGATGACGGACAACAAAAGGGGCATCAGCTGATGCCCCTTTTTCTATCATGCTCCTGCCATCAAGGTTCGGGATCGACGAACTGCAGCTCGGGGGAGTGGGAGGTGAGCACATCGGCGCAGTAGTCCCAGGTCGAGATACGGTAGTGCTGAATGTCATCATCCAGATGCAGGCCATCGGATTCCTGATGGAACCAGCTGGCAAAGCGCGACGGCGTGATGAGCTGGATCTGCTCTTCGATGCTGTGACTCTCTTTCCCCTCCGCCAGATCGCAATCCTCCATCACCCGCACCGCCAGGATATGGCGAAAGTGCACGCGGCACAGGATCAGAGGAGGCAAGTCGATACTGCGCGCGCGGCCAAGCACCACGGTCAAGGAGTCACCCCAAATATCTTGATGCAGTTCGGCAACCACAAGACCCGGGGGAAGTTGACGGGACGGAGCCCAGGGGACGGCAACCTGCCGAATGGCGTTTTTCTGTTCCATCGTCTACCTCCACTACAGCGAGCTGTATAACTTGAGTGTATCCGAAACGAAAAGCGGTGACAGCGGGAAGAAAAAACCCGGCGAGCGCCGGGTTTTGGGAGATTACTTGACGGCGTCTTTGAGCGCCTTGCCGGCCACAAAGGAGGGCACGTTCGCGGCAGCAATCTGGATCTCTTTACCGGTTTGCGGGTTGCGACCGGTACGGCCAGCGCGATGGTTCACCTTGAAGGTACCAAAACCTACCAACTGGACTGCATCACCTTCTTTCAGGCTCTGGGTGATACCGTTGATGATCTCTTCCAGGGCCACTTTAGCCTGAGCTTTGCTCAGATCCGCTTTGGCGGCAATTGCATCGACAAGTTGAGCTTTGTTCATAACATTTCCTTTATGATCGGGCATTTAGCACTTGGTCACTCTATGCAAAAAAAAAGACTCAGGCAAAGGCTTTATCCAGACGGCGGACTCAAATGCTGGGCTTTTCATCAAGAAGTGCGAAAAAAGTCACAGATCCAGCCAGGGTACGGCTTATTCTGACCACAGCAGCACCAAAGATGAGCAGACCATGGAAGGTGCTTGTCACAGTCCCCCCGGATGAGGTAACAATATCCTTACATTGAGGTTGAGCTTAGATCTACTTTCCTGATGGCCGTTGCTGTCGTCACTCAGGAGGCCGGAGCCAGAGTGCTCCCAGCTAATGCCCCATGGAGGGACTATGTTAACTGAACTGGAAAAGACCAAAGACGCGCTGGCAGGAAAGCACAAGGCGATCGATGACTGGCTCGAGGCGAGGCAGGCCCTGCTGGTTGAATATATCCGTCTTGCCGGGCTCAGCCCTTCACGCAGCAAACAGCAGCGCTGCCTGCCCGGTTGTCCCGAACTGCAGCAATTTTGCGAACAGCTCGTCGACTATGTCAGTGCCGGCCACTTCGAGATTTATCACCATGTGGTCAACGCCTTCGAGCAAGCCAGTGGCGACAGCCTGGAGCTAGCCAAACGAATCTACCCTCATATTCGCAGCTGCACCGAATTTGCCCTCGAGTTCAACGACAAATACAGTGATGCCGACGAAGCCCAGCTCCTGAGTCTGGATGAGGATCTCAACAAGCTGGGACCGGTACTGGAAGACAGGTTCAAGTACGAAGACAGGTTGATCTCCGCCCTGCAGGTGGTCGAAACCCTGAGCTCTCAACCCGATTGAGTCGCAATATCGGAGCCAGCGCAAATTCAAGAGAGGTTGAGTGGATTACACTCAGGCGCGGGATACCACAAGGCAGGAATTGATAATGACAGAGCGTCGCCGCTTCTCACGCGTACTCTATGCGGCCCAGGCCAGCCTGAGTCAGGGCTCACAGACCTGGACGACCCAGTTGGTCGATGTCTCCCTGCAGGGGGCCTTGCTGGAACGTCCCAGCGTCTGGCATCCCGGCGAGGATCTAGACTATCGACTCAGTTTTACCTTGGCCGACAGTGACATCATGCTGACCATGGAAGTCGAACTGAGTCATGAGGATGACCATCGCCTCGGCTTTTACTGCCACCATATCGACATCGACAGCGCCAGCCACCTCAAGCGCATGATCGAACTCAATGTGGGAGACGAAGCCCTGCTCCATCGAGAGCTGGAGCAGTTGCTGGCCGAGCACCTCGCGCATCCCCACCCCTGACCGGCGTCTCGCGCCGCTGGGATCAATCACCCGCCATTCAGATGAAAAAAGGGCGCCTGCGCCCTTTTTTCATCGCCCCACTCTCGCTCAGAGCGCCTCCAGCGCATCCGCCAGCTTCTTGACCGGCACCACTTCCATCCCCTCGATAGGGTGCTTGGGCGCATTGGCAAAGGGCACTATGGCGCGGCGAAAACCGTGTTTGACCGCCTCTTGCAACCGCTCCTGACCCGAGGGTACCGGACGAATTTCCCCAGAGAGCCCCACCTCGCCGAACACCACCAGATCCTTGGGGAGAGCCTGATCGCGAAAACTCGACACCATGGCCAGTAGCAGGGCCAGATCCGCACTGGTCTCCTCGACCTTGACGCCGCCCACCACGTTGATGAAGACGTCCTGATCCGCCATCTGCAAACCGCCATGACGGTGCAACACCGCCAGCAGCATGGCGAGACGGTTGTGATCCATGCCCACGGCCACCCGGCGCGGGTTGGAGAGCTGGGAGTAATCCACCAGCGCCTGCAGCTCCACCAGCAGCGGCCTTGTGCCCTCCCAGATCACCATGACGATAGAGCCAGGTGCCTGCTCCTCACCCCGACTCAGGAAGATGGCGGAAGGGTTGCTCACCTCCTTCATCCCCTGCCCCGTCATGGCGAACACCCCGAGTTCATTGACGGCACCGAAGCGGTTCTTGTGGGAGCGCAGGGTGCGAAAACGCGAGTCGTGGCCACCATCGAGCATGATGGAGCAGTCGATGCAGTGTTCGAGCACCTTGGGACCCGCCAGAGTGCCATCTTTGGTGACATGACCCACCATGAAGATGGCCACGTGATTCTGCTTGGCGTAGCGGGTCAGCAGGGCTGCGGATTCCCGCACCTGGGAGACCGAACCGGGCGCGGATTGCACGTCCGCCACATGCATCACCTGGATGGAGTCGATGACCATCAACTGGGGCTGCTCCTGCTGGGCGATGAGGCAGATCTGCTCGACGCTGGTCTCCGACAACATGCGCAGCTTGTCGGTGGGCAACCCCAGGCGACTGGCCCGCATCGCGACCTGCTGCAGGGACTCTTCCCCGGTCACATAGAGGGTCTTCATCCGCTCGGCCAGCCCGCACATGACTTGCAGCAGCAGGGTCGACTTGCCCGCCCCGGGGCTGCCGCCGATCAATACCGCCGATCCCGGCACCACGCCGCTCCCCAACACCCGATCCAGCTCCTTGAAACCTGTACTGAAACGGGGGATCTCGGTGGTGGCGATCTCGGCCAGGGTCTGTACCTTGCTGCCGATGGCACCGGCATAGCCGCCGTAGCGAGCCCCTGCGCCCGGGGTCGCGGTACCAAGACGCACCTCTGTGATGGTGTTCCACTCCTTGCACTCGCCGCACTGGCCCTGCCAGCGGCTGAAGGCGGCGCCACACTCGGAGCAGACGTAAGCTGTTTTATTTTTGGCCATGGATAACTCGGGGACAGGATGAATGCCTGCTTGATATACTCGGTTCAGCCCGACAGATCAAACCCGGAACCGGAAAATTGACTTTCCGTAGCAGGAACACATGGACCTAGCCGAACAACAACCACTCATCGATCAACTCATTACCCTGCAGCGGGAAGCCGATTTTGAAGAGATCTTCTTGCGTCTCACCGCCGAACAGAGCAGCAATACCCGCTTTCTCCTGAAGATGGAACTCAACCGACGCGGCGCCGACAGTCGCCGGGTGCTCGACATGCGCCCCGACTGGCCGCAGGCCTGCCGGGTATTCGAGTTTGCCGGGGTTACCCACTTCATGCCCGATGAGGCCATCGCCCAGTTCCAGTCCCACTGCTATCTCTACCGGGATCGTTACACCCTGGGGGTCTATGAGGCGATGCAGGCGTGGCAGCGCAGGGCCCACAACCGGAGCCTGCCCCCGAGCCAGCATCAGCCGGGTCAGCTGCGCCAACTCGATGTCAACCTCATCACCTTCGCCAGCTACGTCGGACGCAGCCAGGACAGGATGCACTTCAGCTCCCCCCTGGAACTGGCGTTGGTCAACGGTGAGCGAGTCAATGCCAAGAGCTCGGATCTCTCCATCGGCGGCATCCGGGTCTCAGTGCCCTATCTGCCGCGCTTCGAATCTGGGGACAAGGTCCAGGTGTTTTTCCATGGCCTGGACAAGGAGTCCTCCCACCCCAGCCTCGCCAAAGGGGTGGGTTATCGCATCCTGGGTCAGGAGAGCCGTGATGACAGATATTGGCTGCGGCTGATCCGCGAGGGGGATAATGCGCGCTTCGATGAGTACCTGGCTCGCTTCATTGAGAGCAACAAGGGCCGTTATAGAGTCAGCGTGGATCACCTGCTGTCGGCGGCCATCATCAAGGGTTACGAGCAGTTCTTCCTGCCACGGATGAGCGGCTTGCCGCTCTTCTTCAGCAAAGAGAGTCCCGGTGAGGCGCCACGGCTCGAGGTGGTGCTCAAGAGCGAGAACAACCTGCACCTGCTCGAATATTGGCGCGACGAGAAGAATCAAGGGACCCTGGCGGGCCTGTTTCCCCCCCGTCGTCTGAACGCTCTGCTGCCCAGTGGCGATGAGTGCCGCGAGACTCTGATCTACAGCTTCACCCACGCGGTGCGCAGCCACCTCTATTTCTTCTCCGCCACCGCCGAGGAGCTGGCCGAAAGCGGGCTGCGCGACCTCTTCTTTCAAGTGGCGGCCAAGAGACCCAGCTTCCGGGTTTACAAATTCTCCCTCGACCCCTGTACCCTGACCGAGGCCGACATCAGTAGCCTGCCGACCCAGGAGATCCCCCTGAGCCAGGACAAGCTGCTGCGCACCCGGTTAGAGCGGCTCGGCTATGTCGGGCTATTACAGGAGATCCCGAGCGAACCGGTGCGGGATGAATACCTGGCTCAACCCCAGCATCAACACAATGCCAATGCCTTGCAGCGCTTCGGCCACGAGCCAAACCCGGCCCTCTTCGAGGTGGAGACCCTGCACTATGTCCAGCTCAGGCGCGAGGCTCGCTACCTGCACAAGACTGCGGTCGCCCTGCGCCTGGATGAGCAAGCCTGTGTCGGCTGGACCCGCGATATCTCGGCCCACGGCATGCAAGTCGAGCTGGAGAGCCCCTTCCCCGGCAGCAAGGGTGATCTGGTCACTGTCTCCCTGCCCAGGCTGCAACCCCTCACCAAGAACCTGGATCTGCAGACCCTGCGCTATCGGCTGGTCAACCTCAATCAGAGCCGTACTGTGCTGCACCTCTGCATCGAGGGGGAACCCGAGCGCCACAGTGGTCGCCAGTTTTTCAGCCTGCTGATCGAGAGCAACCGCACCAAGCTGAAAACCGCACAGGGGCTGCGTCGGTATCGTGGCCTGGCCCGGGCCCTGCGCAACATTTACAGCCACCACGTGTTCAGCAACCCCATCTATATCAACAAGGGCAAAAACAGCATCAAACCCGCGACCCTGGCGCTGGCCCCTCGGCCCCGCTCCCTGGCTCGCCTGCTGCAAGCCTGCGCCGAGGCCCCCGAGCAGGGCAATCTCTACCCCCTGCTCCAGGGCGATCTGCTGCGCCAGCTGATGCTGGATCCCCTGCGCGCCATGGCGCGGGAAGATTTGCCCAGGGAGGTCGAGATCTATATCAGCTGGCAGCGGCTGGCCAATGGCGCCCCCCAGTTCCACAGTGTGGCGGCCAGCACCCTGGTCGACATTGGGGCCAAGCGGGACTTTATTCGCCATGCCAGGCTCAAGGGAGAGTTCTACTCGGTGCAGATGGGGCTGTCGCGCACCGGCCGACCGGACACCAACTTCATCGCCAGCGAGCTGGACTACATCGCCAAGTTCGCCATTCATAAAGCCAAGCGGCTGGAGGACGAGCTGTGGAGCGTGGTCGGAGTCGGCGAGCTGACCGATACCACCCAGGCTACCCTGCTGCGCCTAGGGCTGGAACCCGCCAAGCCCTGAGGGAGCCGGGGCAGGTGGCCCGCTTTCGATGATGAGATAACAAGACGCGGATCAGCTGGCTGATCCGCGTCTTGTCAGGTGGCCCCTGGGATCTCTTCTGTCAATTCACGTGCGCCACTTAGCTGGCCGCCGGGTGACTCAGCCAGCGGAGGATCTCGGGGAAGTGATCGTCGATGGCCTGGGGCGCCGTCAACATGTTGATGTGGTCGTAATCGAGCCGATTTCCCCTGTCCCGGCCAAGGCGGGTATGACGGGGCCGGGCTCGGACGCCCAGTTCAGCGCCGAAACGATGCACATCCTCGGGGTGACCCAGCACCCGATCCGCCTTGGCCGAGATGAGCCAGAGCGGCGGCCAAGGGACCCGCTCGGCGGCCTCATCATAGGCAAAGCCATCATAAGGATCCTGCCAGGGGCCGCACTTGACCCAGGGGATCGTCTCCTCCAGGTAGCGCAGCGGCTCATCGTCGGCACCTATCTTCAACTTGCGGGCAGCCAGAAAACCCTGGCGGCGCGCCAGCCAGGGCGCGAGCCGGTTCCAGATTAGATCCACCTTCAGCCAGCGCTCGGGGCTCTGCACCGAGACCCCCCGCTTGCTGCCAAAGAACAGCAGGCTGGCTATCCCTGCAGCCAAGTCGGGAAACCGCACCAGGGTCGAGGCCATCAAGACCCCCCCCCAGGAGTGCGCCACCCAGTGCACCTTGTGACCGGGGTGACGGGCCGCTATCCAGGCCTGCAGAGTGGGCAGATCCTCGGTGATCAGTTCATGCTGACCATGATCCTGCACCTTGGCGATACTGGGCTCACTCTGGCCACGGCCTCGCAAGTCGGCCACATAGACCTGATAACCGTGCCGGGCCAGGAAGCAAGCCAACCCCTTGCCCGATTCGGTATAGAAGATGCGACCATTCTCGATGGCCCCATGGACCATGAGCACAGGCTCGGCCTGGCTAACCAGCGTGGGGCCTATCTGGCGCAGGTGCAGCCTGTGCGCCCCGCATGCGACGTAATGAGAGTCTTGCAGCAGTTCCATCATGACATCCTCCCTGGTGTGGACTCAGCCATCCCAGCGTGTCGTGGCGCAGGCGCGAGCCCCCAGCAGGCAGATGACCCCCTCCAGGTCGTGATGATCCAGGCTGGCGCTCGCCTGGGCACGCACCAGAGGCTTGGCGTGGATGGCAATGCCGAGTCCGGCGACCGCCATCATGTTGAGATCGTTGGCGCCATCCCCCACCGCCACCGTCTGGGCCGTGGCGATACCGCGTTCGGTGGCGAGCTGGCTGAGCACCCGGGCCTTGGCCTGCGCATCCACAATGGCTCCGGCTACCTGACCGGTCAGATGACCATTCGCGACCTCCAGCTCGTTGGCGAAAATAGCGTCCAGACCCAGAGCCCCTTGCAACTCGCCGGCGAAGCGGGTAAAGCCGCCCGATGCGATGGCCAGGGTCCAACCCGCCTGCTTGAGGGTATCGACCATCAGTTTGAGCCCCGGCATCCAGGGCATGTTCACGGCGACCTCATCCAGTATGCTGACCGGGGCACCAGCCAGCAGCGCCACCCGGCTGCGCAGGCTGTCGGCAAACTCCAGCTTGCCCTGCATGGCGGCGGCGGTCACCGCAGCCACCTGCTCCCCCACTCCGGCCAGGCGGGCAATCTCGTCGATGCACTCCATCTGTATGGCGGTGGAGTCCATGTCCATCACCAGCAGGCCCGGTTCGCTCAAGGTCGGCAAGGTTTCCAGATGACAGATGTCTATGGTCCAGGTTTCCTGTCGGATGACGTCGGCCAGGGCGGTGGAGAAGCTGTCGGTACCGATCAACAACAAGGGCACACCGGCAATGCGGGTCACAGGATAGAGGCAGGCAGGCACCCCCTCCAGGGCCAGCAGGGGCGCCAGTTGCTGCAGGTGGCGGGCGCCAAGATCATGGCCGAACAGTACCAGCCAGCCCCCCGTCAAGGGATGGCGAGTGCCAACCAGGCTATCGAGACGCAGCTCCCACAGGGGAAAAGAGGCAAGCTGGGCTGCCCAATCGGTGGGGGCTTGAGGTAAGTGGGACAACAACATGAGCAAAAAACCTTCCTTGGATGTCGGGGAGATAAGCAGTGCGGGCCAGAGTAGCGTATTGCTTTTTATACAGGCAAGCGCCAAGATCCCGCCAGCACCCGCAATCAGGAGAGCCCCTTGCGTCATATGCCAGTCAAACGTCTGCTGAGTCTCGGCGCCGGTATCGCCCTCGGCGCCTGGGTCCTGGCACTGCTGATCCACATGCAAAGTGCCAGCCAGGCTGCCCTGCATGACGAGGCCCGCACCCGGGCCCAGGCTCTGGTCAGCTATGCCAGCCGCGACATGCGCCGCTGGCTGAAGGAGGACAACGAGAACGAACTGGAGCGCCTCGCCGAGGAGCTGGCGCAATCCCCCGAGATCCTTGATGTTACCCTCTATGATGCTCGTGGCGTGCCACTGGCCCAATCGGATCAAGCCCTGCCTATCGACAGCCTGCTCCCCATAGGCACGGATAACGCGACGCAACCCAAGCAGGGCAAGGGGCGCTTGCCCTATGTCGAGGAGATCCTCGACGGTGACAAGACCCTCGGCTACCTGAGGATCACCCTGGAAGAGCAGCAGATGCTGGCCAAGCAAGACAACCAGCTCAAGGTCAATCAGGAGAAACAGCGGCTGATGCTGCTGGTGATGCTGCTGGCGGGATTGCTCATCTCCTACGGGGTGCGTCGCAACTACATGCGGGTCCGCAAGCACAAGAAGAGATCGGTGCAGAGCCAGTCCTCCGCCGACAACGCCCCGCCGCCCGGCATCGAATAAGGCGCCGTTCGCGAAACCCGTTGAGCTTGTTATTACCCCCGGCGGTTCGAGTAGCTGATCGAGCAGAGTATCGAGTCGCTTGGTTCCGCCGTCGTCGCTGAAGCGCTCGTTGACGAAGTGACGCTCCACCATCACTTCATGCCGCAGTGCCTTGACCAGCCTGTCCAGCCATTTGCGCCGCATCGGCGTCCAACTGTGCTGCGCCTAGATCATCTCCATCCCAACGTGCATTGATTGAATCTCTAGCGCCACCGAAGGCGGTATCCCATAGCCCTTCACTTCTCAGGTTTGTCCATCTGATTCTGGTCACGTTAAGGTGTTCAGGGGTAGCTTGGGACAGGAGCAAACGAATTTTTCACGCCTTTCCAGCCGGTTTTGGGTGTGATCTCGATTAGTGGTTTATGTTTTCGGTATGAAACGCCCGCATTGAATGCATTGAGATACAACATTTGTGGAAATCATCAGGCAAGAGGCGCATCAGCCACTCCAGCAGAAGGAAGCAAGATCATGAAGCAACCCCTATTTCACCGTAGCGCGTTGGCGGCCCTGATCGCCCTCAGCACGGTATTGGCGGCATGCAAAGAGGAGCCCCCCCCCGTCGCGCAAAGCGTCCAGCCCAGCGCGGCCGCCAGCACAGCCAGCGCTGCGGTCGCACCGCAAGCGCAGCCTCAGCCGATTAACACACAAGCATCGAAATATACCCCAGAGGCGCTCGAGACCCTGCTTGCGCCCGTAGCCCTTTACCCTGATGCGGTATTGGCTCAGGTGCTGGCCAGCGCCACCAATCCGCAAGAGGTGCTCGATGCCGGCAACTGGCTGGTCGCCCACCCCGATCTCAAGGGGAAAGAGCTGACCGCCGCCATTGCGCCGCTGGGCTTTACGCCGCCCACCATGTCGCTGATGCACTTCCCAACCGTCATGGACATGATGTGCCTGAAGATGGAGTGGACGACTGAGCTGGGCAGCGCCTTCCTGGCCGATGAACCGGGCGTGCTGGCAGCCGTTCAGCGCCTGCGTCAACAGGCGATGGAGGTGGGCAACCTGAAAGACTCGGAACAAATGAAAGTGGCCAAGGATGAGCAGAACAATCAGCAGATCGTCACCATTGCGCCTGCCAACCCTGACGTCGTTTACGTCCCGCAATACGACCCAACCGCCGTCTATAGCGCGCCAGCTGCCGGGCCGACCTCAGCACCGGTGACCACAGCAACCACGACAACGACCGTGCCTGCGGCAACGACCACGACAGTGGTAGAAAATGATGATGACGAGGATGAGTACGACCGCGGTGATATGGTCGTGACGGGCTTGCTCGCCTTTGGTGCGGGCATGTTGGTCAACGAGGTCTTCAACGACGATGATGATGAGGGAGATTATTACCCGCGGTGGGGATCCGATTATCCCGGCGGTTACGCTCCCTATCGTTATAACCCCAACTATGGCAATGGTTTTCGTCCCGCCAATGGCTACAACCGTCCGGCCAACTATCAGCGGGGATCCAACAACAATATTTATATCAATGCCAAGGGGAACGATTACTTCAACAAGTTTGAGCGCGGCCCCAATAACTACCTGCGCCAAGCCGACAGCCCCATCACAGCGGCGCGCCCCCAGCGTGCTGAGCTGGCTACCCTGGAGCCACGCTCGCTGAATAACGAGGCTGGGGGCCGACGAGATGCCACACCTAAGGGGACTTATGCGGGGGCCAATCGCCAACCTAAAAACGAATACGCCGGCGCACCACGCGCAGTCAATGAGGTGAACAGGGAGGCTCGCGCAACAGCGCCGAAGGGGAGCTATGCGGGAGCCAATCGCCAGCCCAAAAGCGAAAACGCCAAGGCGACACGCGACGCTAGACAGGTGAGCAGGGAGGCGAATGTGGCCCAACGCACGCCGCGCCAGGGCAACTACGCAGGAGACAAGGTCAAGCGGCAGCAAATCACGCCACAGACCGCAGGAGCCCGTGATCGCGGCTATGTCCAAGCACGCGCCACTCACCACAAGAGCACGGCGCAGACTGCAACACGCAGAGCACCTGCGGCCTCCACCTCAAGGAGTGCCTTCCAAGGGGTGCATAATACGGGCAGAACCGAGCGCGCCGCCAGCCAGCGTGGGCGTGAAAGTGTGGCTAGTAGCGCGCATGCCGGGCGCAACACTCAACCCAGACGGAGTACGCGATAATGAAGCGTTTGTTGAAATGGAGTTGGGCCCCCTCATGGGGGTTGGCCCTGCTGGCCCTGACCGTTGCCAGCAATGCAAGCGCCATGGCACCGCGCACCTTCGCCACCCCGGATGAGGCGGTACAGGCCCTGATCACGGCCCTGGACAGGAACGATGTCACCGCACTGACGCTGTTGCTCGGCGAAAATAGTGAGGAGGCCATCACCTCGGGGGATGAGGTGGCCGATGCCAATGATCGCACCGCCTTCGTCGCGAGCTTCAAGAGCAAGCACCAACTGGTGGCCGAAGGTAAGGATAAAATGCTGCTGGTCGTGGGGGAGTCGGAATGGCCACTGCCCATCCCCCTCGTGGCCGCAGATGGCAAGTGGTATCTCGATGGCGCAGCAGGTGCCAAAGAGATCGCCTATCGCCGCATCGGTCGGAATGAGTTGGGGGCGATTGCGGTGTGCCGTGGCTTTATCGACGCGCAGATAGAGTACGCCGCCATGGGGCATGATGGCCAGACAGCGGGGATCTTTGCGGCAAAACTACGCAGTGATGCAGGGCAACAAAATGGACTCTATTGGCCTGTGGCCGAGGGGGAACCAGCAAGCCCGGCCGGAGAGGAGGTCGTCAGTGCCGCGGCAGAGGGCTATAAGGCCGTGGTCGGTCAACGCACTCCCTATCATGGCTACTACTACCGTATCTTGTATGCCCAGGGAGCCGCAGCCAATGGGGGCAGTAAAGAGTACTTTGTCGAAGGGCAATTAAGAGACGGTGTTGCCCTGATCGCCTGGCCGGCCGACTATGCCAACAGCGGGGTGATGACCTTCATGGTGAATCACGAGGGGCGGGTTTATCAAAAGGATCTGGGGGCAGACACGGCAACGGCCGCTGAGGCAGTTCAGCTGTTCGATCCCGATAAGAGCTGGTCGCTGGTGGTTAGCAAAGAGGGTGATTAGGGCGCTTTATCTACTATCGGATCTTGGCAAATAGGATGGGCCCAGAGCGGTGTGATTGAGAGCACAGGAGATGATGCGGGGCCTTTTGGCCCCGCTTTGCGCTCTGGCGTTTAGGCCAGCCAGTCTCGTCATCGGCCAACAGAAATAGCATTGCTGTTGTCGATCAGCGGATCAATATCATAAAAAAACGGCGACCCTGAGGTCGCCGTTTTGCATGGAGCCGAAGCCGCGGGATCAGTCACCCAGCAGCACGGAGTCCAGCGCGATTTCGATCATGTCGTTGAAGGTCAGCTGACGCTCTTCGGAGGTAGTCTGCTCACCGGTACGGATGTGATCGGAGACGGTACAGATGGTCAGTGCCTTGGCACCGTACTCTGCGGCCACGCCGTAGATACCAGCGGCCTCCATCTCGACACCCAGGATGCCGTATTTTTCCATGACGTCGAACATGGAAGGATCCGGGGTGTAGAACAGATCGGCGGAGAAGATGTTACCCACGCGCACCGGTACGCCCTTATTCTTGGCGGCTTGCACGGCATTGGCTACCAGGTCGAAGTCGGCGATGGCGGCAAAGTCGTGATCCTTGAAGCGCAGACGGTTGACCTTGGAATCGGTGCAAGCACCCATGCCGATCACCACGTCACGCAGTTTCACATCTTCACGCACGGCGCCACAGGAACCGACACGGATAATGGTCTTCACGCCATAGTCCTTGATGAGCTCGGTGGCGTAAATGGAGCAGGACGGGATGCCCATGCCGTGACCCATGACGGAGATGCGACGGCCCTTGTAGGTGCCGGTGAAGCCGAGCATGCTGCGCACGTCACATACCTGCTCGACGTTCTCCAGGAAGGTTTCGGCGATGTACTTGGCGCGCAGGGGATCCCCTGGCATCAGTACTGTGTCAGCAAAGGCGCCATCTTTCGCATTGATATGAGGAGTTGCCATTCTCTTGATTCCTTCACACTAGGTTGAGTTTTATTGTCTTTATTGGTTGCCCGCCACCGAGGCGGCGGGCGCGTAAATTACAGGAAGCAGATACCCTGCTGCACCCTGGGCAGGCCATGCAGGATCAGCCCCACGGCCCGGCCCAGGGGCAGCATCACAGGAAGCTGGTGCCGTATTGCAGCTTGGGCAGACCGTGGTAGGCCGCGATGCTCTGACCGATGTCGGCGAAGGTCTCACGACGACCGACACTGCCCGCCTTGACCGGCTTGCCGTAGAACAGCACCGGAATGTATTCACGGGTGTGGTCGGTGCCGCCCCAGGTAGGATCGCAGCCGTGGTCAGCGGTCAGCACCACCACATCGCCATCTTGCAGTATCTCGAACAGCTCCGGCAGACGGGCGTCGAAATACTCCAGCGCATCCGCATAACCCTTCACATCACGGCGGTGGCCGTAGGAGGAGTCGAAGTCGACAAAGTTGGTGAAGACGATGGTGTTGTCACCGGCGGCTTTCACCTCTTCCAGGGTTCTGTCCCACAGCTCGGCCAGACCGGTGCCTTTCACCTGCTTGGTGATGCCCTGGTTGGCATAGATGTCGGCTATCTTGCCGATGGAGACCACCTGGCCACCCGCCTCTTTCATGTAGTCCAGCACGGTCGGCGCCGGCGGCAGTACCGAGTAGTCGTGACGGTTGCCGGTACGCTTGAAGTTGCCCTTGCCGCTGCCCACGAACGGACGGGCGATGACCCGACCTATGTTGTAGGGCTCCAGCAGCTCGCGCACTATGTGGCACAGCTCGTAGAGCTTCTCGAGGCCATAGGTCTCTTCGTGACAGGCGATCTGGAACACGGAGTCGGCAGAGGTGTAGAGGATCGGCTTGCCGCTGCGCATGTGCTCCTCGCCCAGATCGTCCAGCACCTGGGTGCCGGAGGCGTGGCAGTTGCCCAGATAACCGGACAGGCCCGCCTTCTCGACGATGGCGTCCAGCAGCTCCTGGGGGAAGCTGTTGTGGTGATCCTTGAAGTAGCCCCACTCGAACAATACGGGCACGCCGGCGATCTCCCAGTGGCCGGACGGGGTGTCCTTGCCGGAGGAGAGCTCCTGAGCGAAGCCGTAGGCACCGACCACCTCGATATCTTTCTTCAAGCCTGCCGGGAAGTAGCCGGAAGCCTGCTCCCCTGCGTGGCCCAGGCCCAGCTTGTTGAGGTTGGGCAGGTTGAGGGCACCACGGCCTTCAATCTCACCGGCGGCGCAGGCCTTGGCGATATGGCCAAGGGTGTTGGCGCCGATATCTCCGAATTTGTCGGCATCGGCGGCGGCACCAATACCGAAAGAGTCCATCATCAGAATAAAGGTACGTTTCATGGGTGTTCCCCCTGTTACAAATCGGCCAGACCGATGCGACGGTAAACCTCGGGCAGTGCCTCTGGCTGGGTGTCGCCGATCTTGATGGCAGCCTGCACCATGCGGGCGGCCTCGGCAAATTGAGCTTCTGTTTGAGCGTGGATCAGGGCAAGCGGCTTGTCAGCCTCGATGCGCTGCCCCAGGCGGATAAAGTCGGTCAGACCAACCGCATAATCGAGCTTGTCACCGGCGGCGCGACGACCACCGCCCATGGCGACCACGGCCAGACCCAGTTCACGGGTATCCATGGCGGTCACGAAACCGGCATGGTCTGCGTACACAGGGCGTACGATGGCAGCCTTGGGCAGGTAGCTGTCGTAACGCTCCATTAAGTCCGCCGGACCACCGAGGCCGGTCACCATGCGACCGAAGATCTCGGCGGCCTTGCCGTTGTCCAGCACCGCCTGCAGCTTGGCACGGGCGTCTTGCTCGTCGCTCGCAAGCTTGGCGGAGATCAGCATCTCCGCACAGAGCGCCATGGTCACTTCGTGGATGCGCGGGTTGCGGTACTCACCGGTCAGGTAGCGCACCGCCTCGCGCACTTCCACGGCGTTGCCTGCACTGGAGGCCAGCACCTGGTTCATGTCGGTCAGCAGGGCGGAGGTGCGGCAACCGGCACCGTTGGCCACGGCCACTATGCTTTTCGCCAGTTCCTCAGATGCTTCAAACGTCGGCATAAAGGCGCCTGAACCGACTTTCACGTCCATCACCAGGGCTTCGAGCCCGGAGGCGAGCTTCTTGGAGAGGATGGAGCCGGTGATCATGGCGATGGATTCGACGGTGGCGGTGATGTCACGCACCGCATAGATGCGCTTGTCAGCCGGGGCCAGATCGCCGGTCTGGCCGATGATAGCCACACCCGCCTCTTTCACCACTTTCAGGAAGCGATCGTTGTCGACCGAGGTCTGGTAGCCGGGGATGGCATCCAGCTTGTCCAGGGTACCGCCGGTGTGGCCCAGGCCACGGCCGGAGATCATCGGCACGAAGCCACCGCAGGCGGCGACCATGGGGCCGAGCATCAAGGAGACCACATCACCCACGCCACCGGTGGAGTGCTTGTCGACGATGGGGCCACCCAGGTTCAGGCTCTCCCAGTTCAGCACCATGCCGGAGTCGCGCATGGCACAGGTCAGGGCGACCCGCTCGTCCATGGTCATGTCTTTGAAGTAGACAGCCATGGCCAGGGCCGCGATCTGGCCTTCACCGATGCTGTTGTTGGTAATGCCCTGGACGAAGAATTGAATCTCCTGGGTAGTGAGCGCTTCACCGTTGCGCTTCTTGCGAATAATTTCTTGAGGCAAAAACATCTTTCATTCCCTCCGCCATTGCAGGCGTCACATAAGCCGTTATCCCTGCCCGCACATGGCTGGGCAGGGGCATAACAGGGCGAGCCGCGCTCGCCCTCTGTGCAACTTAGTAACCGCTGGTATTGGCAGGCTTGTCGCCATGGCCCAGGGTCGCCAGCAGGCTG
This sequence comes from Aeromonas rivuli, assembly GCF_000820045.1. Lineage (GTDB taxonomy): Bacteria > Pseudomonadota > Gammaproteobacteria > Enterobacterales > Aeromonadaceae > Aeromonas > Aeromonas rivuli. The sequence continues at coordinate 55,856 of NZ_CDBJ01000043.1, forward strand.
CCCAGCAAGCTGGAGGCGCCGAAGCGGAAGGTACGCGGGGAGACCCACTCCTTGCCCAGGATCTCTTCGGCCATGGCTAGGTACTGACCGGCCACGGCGGCATCTTTCACGCCACCAGCCGGCTTGAAGCCGACTTTCGGGTTCTTGGCCTTGATCACTTCCATCATGATACGGGCAGCTTCCGGGGTCGCATTAACCGGCACCTTGCCGGTGGAAGTCTTGATGAAGTCGGCACCGGCATCGATGCAGATCTCGGAGGCGCGACGGATCAGCGCTTCTTCTTTCAACTCGCCGGTCTCGATGATCACTTTCAGCAGTGCCTGGTCGCCACAGGCTTCCTTACAAGCTTTGACCAGCTCGAAGCCGACCTGTTCATTGCCAGCCATGAAGGCGCGGTACGGGAACACCACGTCCACCTCATCAGCACCGTAAGCGACGGCAGCGCGGGTCTCGGCCACGGCGATCTCAATGTCGTCGTTGCCATGGGGGAAGTTGGTCACGGTGGCGATGCGCACGTCGGCAGCGCCGATCTCGCGCAGGGTCTTGCGCGCGATGGGAATGAAGCGGGGATAGATACAGACGGCGGCGGTGAGGCCGGCCGGGGACTTGGCCTTGCGGCACAGGTCGACAACCTTCTGATCGGTGTCGTCATCGTTCAGGGTGGTCAGGTCCATCAGGTTCAAGGCGCGTTGGGCAGCCAGTTTCAGATCGGTCATGAAATTCTCCAAAGTCTTTGATTGGGCCCCATGAGGCAAACGAGTCAGCTGCGAAGACGCAGTTGGCCGACAGGTTCCACCCAGCATGCGGGCATGGAAATACAGTGCGACTGCACGGGCAATAGACTGTAAATAAGGCAAGAGCCCTGTCACTTTCTTACAAAAGTGCGGACTTGGTTCCATGAAGACTTGAGAAAGGTCATGCACATCAGACCCTGATTCCCAATCAATTCCATTTGACCGCCAACACCCGATCCCATCGGGCATTAGTCAATGCCAGCACCCTGCTGGCAATGCCTATTTCAGCCGAGATACCCCCTGTTTGCAAGCCGGATTTGCCAATTCCAGAGGTATCTCACACCAGGCAAATCCATCACTTTCTCCTGCTCAGGAGAAGAAGCGAGTCAACACCCAAGAGTAGGCGACACCACCAAGGTAGACTCCTACGATACCCATCACCCCGGATAATACCGGTGGTGCCGGGATCGGCAATTTGAGGAAAGAAAACAACAGGCCGACGATGAAGCCGGCAACCATGGCCAGTAACACTTCGTTCATAGAACCTCCGGTTTGACTCACTTCTTGTGATGAGTTTAGGGAGGAAAACGGTTGTCAGCTCCCCAAATGCGAACGCCACAGCATATGCTGTGGCGTTCGGCTTAAGGCTTGTCAGCCGTACTTAGATCGCGGACAGGGCCAGGAAGAAGCCTGCAATGGTTGCAGACATCAGGTTGGACAGGGAACCTGCCAACACGGCTTTCAGACCGAAGCGCGCAATGTCACCACGACGGTTCGGTGCCATGGAACCCAGACCACCCAGCAAGATAGCCACGGAGGAGAGGTTCGCGAAACCGCACAGGGCGAAGGAGATGATCGCCTTGGTGTGGTCGGACATGGCCACGCCATTGATCAGCACTTCATCCTTCAGGTAAGGAGCAAAGTTCAGATAGGCCACGAACTCGTTCACCACCAGCTTCTGACCGATGAAGGAACCGGCGACGGTCGCTTCGCTCCAAGGCACACCAATCAGGAAGGCCAGCGGGGAGAACAACCAGCCCAGCAGCAGTTCCAGAGAGAGCTGAGGATAGCCGAACCAGCCACCGATCCCGGAGAAGATACCGTTGATCATGGCGATCAAGCCGATGAAGGCCAGCAGCATGGCGCCGACGTTCAGGGCCAGTTGCATACCGGAGGAAGCACCGGCTGCGGCGGCATCGATCACGTTGGCTGGCTTGTCATCCAGGTCGCCATCGGCGCTGTTCTCGTCATAGTTCGGACTCTGGGTCTCAGGCACGATCAACTTGGCGAACAACAGACCACCCGGGGCAGCCATGAAGGAGGCAGCAATCAGGTATTCCATTTTGACGCCCATGGCGGCGTAACCGGCCAGTACGGAACCGGCTACGGAGGCCAGGCCACCACACATGACGGCAAACAGCTCGGAGTCGGTCATCTTGCCGATGAAGGGACGCACCACCAGCGGGGCCTCGGTCTGACCAACGAAAATGTTGGCAGTCGCAGACAGAGATTCAGTACGGGACGTACCCAGCACTTTTTGCAGTCCGCCACCCAGCACCTTGATGACAAGTTGCATGATGCCGAGGTAATAGAGAACGGCAATCAGGGAAGAGAAGAAGATGATGACTGGCAGAACGCGGAAGGCAAATACAAAGCCACCACCACCAAATACTTCAAACATCTTATCGCTGACCAGGCCACCAAACAGGAAATTAATACCATCCTGGCCATAGCTAATGACGCTGGAAACGGCACTGGAGACGCCGACCAGAATATCGCGGCCAACCGGAACATACAGAACGAATGCCCCCAGACCGGCTTGAATAACAAACGCACCTGCCACGGTACGGATGTTGATTGCCTTGCGGTTGCTGGAGAACAGCACCGCGATAAGGATGAGCGTCGCCATCCCTACCAGACCCATGATCAAACTCATTGTTATCTTCCTCGTAGTAGCACCTTCCAACTTGTTAATAAGTTGTGTCCCAAACTTATCAATCAAGGGTGCGCATTATACTAACTGGCTCGCGACAAAGTATAAGGGCGGTCACATTTTGTAAGCATCAAATCGACTAACTGGCGCTAAATTAGACCGCAAACGATTTTTATCCCCGTGCTTTTTCACCCACGAGCATTGCCAGGTTGAATTAATGTTAATTATTTATTTATGGAGATGAAAACTGCGGAATGTGGATTCACACAACACCCTTGCAACATACTCGGCAGGCAAACGTTTTATATTTGCCAATTCATCAAGCACCCTTAATAGAGAGAGTGGCGAATTACGCTCCCCTTGCGCCCCCGACAATGGCATGTCTGGGGAGTCCGTTTCCAGCAATAGAGACTCAAGCGGCATGGCCGCTACCGCCTCTCTGGTTTTATTGGCTCGCTCATAGGTGATGGTACCGCCAATACCCAACTTGAAACCCAGTTGCCAGAAACGCTCAGCCTGATGCAAAGAGCCGCTGAAGGCATGAATGACCCCTCCCCTGGCCGGCTTGTGACGGCGCAATAGCTTGAGCACATCGTCGTTGGCTCGCACCGAATGGACGATGAGGGGGAGATCCATCCCCATGGCCAACCTGATTTGTGCCTCAAACAGGGCTAACTGCCCCTCCTGGACCAGATGGGATCGCCCATCCAGACCGCACTCCCCTATGGCAACCAGACCCGCCGGTCGTGCAGCGGCCAGGGCAGCTAGCTGCGCCATCACATCCTCTGGCTGATCGGCCACGAAGCATGGGTGCACACCGAGAGCGAAGAAGATGTCGGGCTCGCTCGCCGCCAGCGCCATCACCCGGCGCCAGTTGCCGGCACCGATAGCGGGGATGATGAAGCCCGCCACGCCCCGCAGGCGACACTCAGCCAGCAGAGCGGCACGATCCTGATCAAAGTCGGGGAAATCCAGGTGGCTGTGGCTGTCAAACGACCGCATAGAACAGGGCTCGCTATATAAAGAGAAGAAAGGAGGCGGGTTACCGACCCAGTGAGGGACGGAACACTCTTAATCTGAGCTTAGCTCGGGGGATCCCCCCGGCCCAGCAGGCCACAAACGCATGGCCCGGGGAGTCGATTAACCGCCACATGCCGTTCAGCCAGGGCCACTCATGGCGCTGACTGCTTTTCAACCGGCACCGGCTTGGGACAATCGGCTCTGGCCTCCCTGCACTGAGGCGTACAGCAACGGCGATACTCAGGGGATAGGCCCCAGCGCTGACTCCAGGCATCGTAACGGGCCAGCCAACGCAACAAGATAGCTTTCATGATCGGTTCCTTGTCTCTGTCCACTCTTAACACGCCGTTGCCATGCGCTTAACGCCTGGCGCTCCTAAAGAGATGGCGTCATGGCGCATCTGGCAGCAATAAAAGACCCATGCTGATCTCGTCGACATCGTGATCATCCAGTCGATAGGCGTTGCGCCGGATGCCTTCGTCGATAAAACCGCACTTGCGATAGAGCCCATGAGCCGCCTCGTTATGGGCCATCACCCCCAGCTCCAGCCGGCTGATGCCACAACCCGGCGCGGCGGCGATCAGGGTACGTAGCAAACGCTCACCCCACCCCAGGCCCCGCGCACTCGACCGCAACCCCATCACAATCAGGGCGCAGTGTCGATTGCGCCTCAAGCCGCCTCCGATCATCAGCGCAAACCCCTCCACCTCCCCGTCCAGCACCAGCAGCCACATGGCCTGATTGGGGGCCGCCGCCATGGCCTCGAGCCGCTGGCGCTGCCCCTCGATATCGGATGGGCGCTCCCCCGCCTCGAACAGCATGAAACGGGTCTCCCGATCCAGTTGCTGGAAGAAGTGATCCAGGGCGGCGGCGTCTTCCGTCTCGGCCAAACGAATGCTCATCTCAGGCTCCCGGTCCTTTGACCCGCTTGCGGGCGGCCATAAAAAACGACTCCATGTGGAGTCGTTTTTATCAGAGCCATCTGGCTAATTCAAATCATGCCTTGGCCAGTAGGCTCAAGCGTGTGACGGCATCTACCGATATGGCGGGAGGAGGAACATGTCAATCTCTCCGCGCCAATACTCGCTCAATCTTTCGCTGGCAGGCTCAGACGGGCAACTGCTTCCACGTGCATGGAGTGGGGGAACATGTCCACCGGTTGCACCTCGTCCAGCACGAAGCCCTGCTTGACCAGATAGGCGAGATCCCGGGCCAGGGTCTGGGGGTTGCAGGAGACATAGACCAGACGGCGCGGCGCCATGGCGACCAGGGTCTGCAACACCGCCTTGTCACAACCCTTGCGGGGGGGATCCATCACCACCACATCGGCGCTCACGCCCTGGGCGTGCAGCTCGGGCATCAGCTGCTCGGCCTTGCCCACGTGGAATTCGGTGTGCTCTATGCCATTGAGGGCCGCGTTGCGGCGGGCATCGCTGATGGCGCTCTCCACCGATTCAATGCCCACCACCTTGGCGGCCTTGCCAGCCAGGAACAGGGAGATGGTGCCTATGCCGCAGTAGATGTCGAACACAGTCTCGTTGCCGGTCAGCTCGCTGTATTCGAGCGCCTTGGAGTAGAGCACATCGGTCTGGCTCGGGTTGTTCTGGAAGAAGGAGAGCGGCGAGATCTCGAACGCGAGTTCGTGGATCTTGTCGCGGATCACCCCTCCCCCCAGCAGCACCCGGTTGCTCGTTCCCAGGATGCGGTTGGTGCGCTCGTCATTGATGTTCTGCACCAGGGTGGTGATGGGCAGATCGCTTAAGATAGCCAGCAGTTCGGCCTCGAAGGGCAGCGCCTCACCCAGGGTCACCAGCACCACCATCAGCTCGCCGCTCTTGAAGCCCTTGCGGGTCATCAGGTTGCGCACGCAGCCGGTGTGGGCCACCTCGTCATAGGCGGCGATATCGTGCGCGCGCATCCAGCCACGCACCCGGGCGTTGAGTTCCACGTGCAGGGAGTCCTGCACCGCGCAGTCGTCGGCGGTGATGAGTGTGTGGGAGTGCTTGCGGTAGAAGCCTATTTCGGCGCCGGCCTCGCTGCCACGCACGGCGTACTGCGCCTTGTTGCGATAGGCGAACGGGCTGTCCATGCCGAGGATGGGATTGACCTGAGTCGTCAGCCCAACCTGATCCAGTGCACTCTGCACCAGGGATTGTTTCAGCTTGAGCTGGGCCGGATAGGCCAGCGGCCTGACCTGGCAGCCGCCACACTCGGTATTGGGGCAGAAATCGGCGACCCTGTCGGCGGAAGCCTGGGTCAGCTCGACCAGCTTGCCGTGCAGATAGTTCGGCTTGACCTCGGTCAGCTCGACCAGCGCCTGCTCACCGGGCAGCAGACCCTCGACGAACAGGGGGCGATCGAACAGGCGACCCTTGCCATCCCCTTTGTCGGTCAGTTCCAGAATATCGATCTGATGTTGGTGTCCCACTAACGGCATGAGCGGCTCCGAAGGCATAGAAGAAAGGGTGGAAGCAGGGCTGGCCCGGCTACCCCGAATAAAGGGTGGCAGAGTTTAGCGGAGATCCGGCCAAATTGCAGGCATAAAACGTTGCCATAGCGGAAATAGCCAAAGGAAAACCCGGCCAGATCGCCAGACATAAAACGCGGCCATAGCTGAGCGGTGAACCGGCCAGATCGCCAGGCATAAAGCAGCGCCATCAGCAAACGCTGGGCCGAGCTGCGGCCCCTTGGCGGCCATAAAAAAGCCGCCGGATAGGACCGGCGGCGGCATGGAGATCCTGTGACTTGATGTTTTTACTGGCTGTAGGCCTTCTCGCCATGGCTGGTGACATCCAGCCCTTCGCGCTCCGCATCCTCTTTTACCCGCAGCCCGATGGTCATATCCACCAGCTTGTAGGCCAGGAAGGCGACGACACCGGACCAGAGGATGGTCACGCCAACCCCTATGGCCTGGATCTTGACCTGGGTCAGGATGGAGTAATCTGGCGCCACCTGATTGGTGACATAGTCCCACACCCCGGTACCGCCCAGATCCGGGCTGGCGAAGACACCGGTCAAGAGCGCCCCCAGGATGCCGCACACCCCGTGCAGGCCAAACACATCCAGGCTGTCATCGGCACCCAGCAGTCGCTTGAGGCCATGTACACCCCAGAGGCCAGCGACCCCGCTCAGCAACCCCATGATGAGGGCGCCGCCCACACCGACAAAACCGGCGGCCGGGGTGATCACAACGAGTCCGGCAACGGCACCAGAGGCCGCACCCAGCAAGGAGGGACGGCCCTTCATCAGCCACTCGGCCAGGGTCCAGGAGAGCGCCGCTGCCGCCGGGGCCAGCCAGGTGTTGATAAAGGCCAGCGCGGCCGTGCCATTGGCCTCAAGGGCAGAGCCTGCGTTGAAACCAAACCAGCCAAACCAGAGCAGGGAGACCCCGATCATGGTCATGGTGAGGCTATGGGGGGTCATGGCGTCACGGCCATAACCAAGGCGTTTGCCGACCATGAAGGCCCCGACCAACCCGGCCACGGCCGCGTTGATGTGCACCACTGTGCCGCCAGCGAAATCGAGGTCCCCATGCTGGAACAGGTAACCCGCGGTGGCGGTGGCAGCGCTGGCGGCTTCAAGAGTGGTATAAGCGTCAGGACCTGCCCAGTACCACACCATGTGCGCCAGCGGGATGTAGGAGAAGGTGAACCAGAGCACGGAAAACAGCAGCACCGCGGCAAACTTGATGCGCTCGGCGAAGGCCCCCACGATCAGACCGCAGGTGATGGCTGCGAAGGCCCCCTGGAACACGACATAGATGAATTCGCTGATGCCCACTCCCTTGCTGAAGGTGGCAGCGATGGAGTCAGGGGTCACCCCTTTGAGCAGCAGTTTGTCGAAGGAGCCATAGAAGCTGTTGCCCTCGGTGAAGGCGAGCGAGTAGCCATACACCACCCACAACACACAAATAAGGGAAAACAGGGCAAATACCTGCATCAACACGCTCAACATGTTCTTGCTGCGCACCAATCCACCGTAAAACAGTGCCAGGCCCGGGATCGACATCAGGATCACCAGCGCCGCCGACAGCAGCATCCAGACATTATCCCCTTTGTTGATGGTCATGGCAGCGACTGGGGCTGTGGCCACGACCGCATCCTGTGCCCAGCTTGGGGCGGCCAGCAAGGCGGTCAACGCCAGCGGGCCTGTCATCATGAATCTCTTGAGCATATCGCCATCTCCTTCCCTGTCTTTCCTGCACCGGATCGGTTCGCCTTGCTGATGAACATGTGGATCCGGTGGCTCATATAAAACATACCCGGCCATCCCTTCCATCGCCGTCTTGACTGCTGTGCCCTTATTGGTGCGGCAACATGGCAAGCTGATGGACGGAAGCATAAAACAGGCCAGTTAATAAACTTCTTTACTATCAGTGCATTAAAAAGATAAAGAGAAATACTAGCACCATGATGGTGCGCTGGGCGCGCCAACCCATTCAGGATTGCACCTCGACCGGGCAGCATCCGGGGATGCACTTAAATGGCGCAAGCCTTGGCTACGGGCGCCGGGAGGACCAGGGGAACCCAGTCGCACTGGCTACGAGGGGAAAAGACCAGGCGGGCTTGACGCCCACTCAGCAGCCACGGGGCATGGCTGCGGGGAGGCGGCACTGTCCGCTTGTGACGTGGAGGCTCTGTTGACTGCCGGGGGTTTGTTGACTGCGAAAGAGAGCGCCTCTGGCGTGGTTGCATGGCGTAAGCCAGAAGAGGCATCACAGATGAAGACACAAGATCAAACCTGGCGTCAGGGCAGCCTGCCGCCAGACATCCCGCTGTCGATGCCCATCGCCAGGACCCCGCAACGGGATCCAGAAAAACAAAAGGCCATCCGCGAGGATGGCCTTTTATCACTGAATTCTGGAATGGTGCCCGGGGTCGGACTCGAACCGACACGTCTTGCAACGGCGGATTTTGAATCCGCTGCGTCTACCGATTTCGCCACCCGGGCAACTGCGAGGGATTATACGAATGGCGCTTCGGCATGCAAGGGGTTTTTCGTATCCCTCTTCTCGTTTGCTCATTTATTCAACGCCTTGCCGTTGATCGCCCAGTTACTTAGAATGCCCTCAACTTTTTAATGGAAACGTCCCCCATGGCCAAGCGCAAGACAGTTCAACCCCCCCAGGCAACGCCCCCTGTGCATACGCACCCTTCCGCCGGGTTGTTGCGCCGCCTCGGTGCCCTGCTCTATGACTACCTGGTGGTCATCTCGCTGCTGGTGATCGCCGGCTTTCTCGGCATGGGGGTCGCCCAACTGCTGCTCGCGACCGGTCTGGCGACCCTTCCCGAAGGCAAGGATGCCAGCTGGCTGCTCACCAGCCCCCTCTACAGTGCCTGGCTGGCGCTGGTGATCTGTGGCTTCTATGTCTGGTTCTGGACCCGGGCCGGTCAAACCATCGGCATGCGCGCCTGGCGGTTGCGCATCCAGAATGTGGACGGCAGCAATATCCGCATCACCCAGGCCATTATTCGGCTGGCCACCGCCGCCTTTGGCCTGGGCAACCTGATGTGTCTGTTTGACCGCCATCGCCCCAAGGCATTCCAGGACATCTGGGCAGAGTGCGAAGTGATAGTGCTGAGCAAGCAAGAGAACCTGAACATGCTTAATAAATAGGAATGGTCAGATGAAGAAAGGGCACCCAGGTGCCCTTTCTTGTTTCCAGCGGTGCTTGCCTGATGACGCTTAGCGCCTGCGGCTCAGTATATAAAGGGAGATGCCGCCAAACAGCAGACTGGGCGCCACTGCCGCTATGATGGGCGGCACCGCATAGACCAGGCTGATCGGGCCAAACACCCGATCGCTCACATAGACCACGAAGCCGGTCATGATGCCCATCAACATCCGCGCCCCCATGCTCACCGAGCGCAAGGGCCCAAAGATGAAGGAGGAGGCGAGCAGTATCATGGAGACCACTGACAGGGGGGCCAGCAGCTTGCGCCACAGCTCCAGTTTGTAGCGCCCCGCATCCTGCTTGTTGGCATCCAGATAACCGACATAGTCCCGCAAACCGGAGATGGAGAGGTTCTCTGGATCGATGCTGACCACACCGAGCTGCTTGGGGGTCAGATCTGACGTCCAGGTCATCTGGGGGTGCACCTCACTGATGATCCGGGTCGGATCGTCGAAGCGGGTCGCATGGACAGACTTCAGCAGCCAGTGATGCTGCTCGAACATCCCCTCCTGCGCCTGCACCACATCGATCAGCTTGCGATCCGGGGTAAAGCGATAGAGGGTGATGCCGGTCAGGGCACCATCGTTGCGCACTCCGTTGATACTGACGAAGTTATTGCCATCCCGCGCCCAGACCCCGGAGGCTGATACGGTCAGCCGCCCCTCGGACATGGCACCGGCCTTGATGTCATCGGCAGTGCGCTTGGCGATGGGAGCCACATACTCACCCACCAGACTGAACACCAGCATCAGCGGGATCGCCGTCTTGAGCGCCGCAATCACTATGCTGAGCTTGGAGCGACCGGCGGCCTGCATCACCACCAACTCGGAGCTGCTCGCCAGCTGACCCAGACCAATCAAGCCCCCCAGCAGCGCCGCCAGCGGGAAGAAGAGTACCGCCTCCTTGGGCATGGAGAGCATCACGAAGTAGAAGGCATTGACCATGTCATAGTTGCCGTCACCGACCGACTTGAGCTGCTCCACATACTTGATGAGCGCAGAGAGGCCGACCAGGGTCACCTCACACAGCAGGATCGACATGAAAATGACCCGACCGATATATCTATCGAGAATGCCAAACATCAGCAGAGGTTCCTATATTGCAGCATCATGCTTTTTCGCCTGGAATATCGAGCACAGAAGAGGTTCGACATAAAGGCGACCCCATGGGCATGCCTAACGAGCGCGCCAAACATCAGTGGAAATCCCTATGTAACCGCATCACGCCGACCCCCTGCTGAAGAGTCGCCCTTTGACCCCATTCCACCAGGCGGTGCCCTGCAAGTTGAGCGGCACCCCGATCAACAGCAAATAGGCTATCGGTACCCAGAACATGCCGGGCCAGTGGGGGAGACGACCACTGTCGATGGCCGAGCGGGCCGCCGACAGCAACAGGAAGTAGGAGAGATAGAGCAAGATGGCTGGCAGCAACTTGGCGTAGCGACCCTGGCGCGGATTGACCCGGGCCAGGGGCACCACCAGGAAGGTCAGCACAGGGATGGAGAGCGGCAGCGAAATACGCCACTGCAACTCGGCCATCAGCTGGTTATCCTGGGTGCCGAACAGTTCCATGGTTGGCTTGGCTGCCGATTTACGGTTGGAGTGCTCGGCCTCCTGCTGACGGATGACCAGGCTGTACTCGCGAAAATCTGAGTTCTGGAACTGTTTGCCATTGAAGTTGCCCTCGTAGCGGGAACCATCCTTCAGGGTCAGCCATTGCAGGCCGTTCTCATCCACCGTCACCTGCCCTTCCGTCGCTATCACTATCGAAGGGGGGGTCGTGCCCTGGGCCCGCTGCAACACGAAGATATTATGCAACACGGAGCCCTTGTCGTTCAGATCCTGGATATAGGCCACCAACTTGCCGCCATCGAGCTCCATGAAGCGCCCCGCCTGCAGGAAGGAGATACCGGGATCGGCCTTGAATTCATCGATGACCTGATACTCGCGTTCCTTGGCGAGAGGCGCGACCCAGCCGGTGTTGAAGCCCGCCACCAGGGCGGTCAGCAGAGCCAATATCATGGTGGTCACCATGACGCGGCGCGGGCTGACCCCCACCGCATGCATCACCGTCATCTCACTTTCGGCATAGAGACGGCCGTGAGCAAACAAGATGGCCAAAAACAGACTGATTGGCAGCATCAACAGCGCCATATTGGGGAGGTTGAGCAGCATCAACGTCGATATGAGGCGCGTCGGTACCTCGCCATCGGCGGCATCGCCAATGATCTTGATAAATTGCTGGCTGACAAAGATGAGCAGCAGCACGAACAATACTGCCAGCTGGGTTTTCAGGGTTTCCCTGAACAAATATCGGAAAACGATCACAGTCATTCCCAAGTAAACTTGTGTTTTTAGTCGAATGCCTGAAAAATAGGGCCCTATATTGGATTTTTACCAGTTTGAACTGCGGAGCCTGTGGCTGTTCGCTCCGCCTCTGATACCCAACAAGCACTGCATTATTCAATAAAAGGTGCCTTTTGTCTTTAGGATGTAGGAGATTCCATGGAGTTCAGTGTAAAGAGTGGCAGTCCTGAGAAGCAACGCAGCGCCTGCGTCGTGGTGGGTGTATTTGAGCCCCGCCGCCTCTCTCCGGTGGCCGAACAACTGGACAAGATCAGCGATGGCTACCTGAGCTCGCTGCTGCGCCGTGGTGACCTGGAAGGGAAGCCAGGCCAGATGCTGCTGCTGCATCAAGTACCGGGCGTGCTGAGCGAGCGCGTCCTGCTGGTGGGCTGTGGCAAGGAGCGGGAGCTCGATGAACGCCAGTACAAACAGATCATCAACAAGACCATCACCACCCTCAACGAAACCGGATCCATGGAAGCGGTCTGCTTCCTGACCGAGCTGCACGTCAAGGGTCGTGACACCTATTGGAAAGTCCGCCAGGCGGTAGAAAGCACCAAGGCCGGCCTCTACAGCTTCGATCAGTTCAAGACCAATAAAGCCGAGCCACGTCGCCCGCTGCGCAAGCTGGTGTTCAACGTGCCGACGCGTCGGGAACTGACCATAGGCGAGAAAGCTATCTCCCACGGTCTGGCCGTCTCGAAAGGGGTGCGGGTCTGCCGCGATGTGGCCAACATGCCGCCCAACGTCTGCAATCCGGCCTACCTCGCCTCCCAGGCCCGTCGCCTCGCCGATGCCTATGACAACATCACCACCAAAGTCGTGGGCGAGCAGGAGATGGCCGAACTCGGCATGAACTCTTACCTGGCGGTGGCCCGTGGCTCCGAAAACGAAGCCATGATGGCCATCATCGAGTACAAGGGCAACGCCGATGCCAAGCCCATAGTGCTGGTGGGCAAGGGGCTGACCTTCGACTCCGGCGGCATCTCCATCAAGCCGGCCGATGGCATGGACGAGATGAAGTACGACATGGGCGGCGCCGCCTCCGTGCTCGGCACCATGCATGCCCTGGCCGAGTTGCAACTGCCCATCAACGTCATCGGCGTCCTCGCCGGTTGCGAGAACATGCCCGGTGGCAATGCCTATCGCCCGGGTGACATCCTCACCTCCATGTCCGGCCAGACCATCGAAGTGCTCAACACCGATGCCGAGGGCCGTCTGGTATTGTGCGATGCGCTGACCTATGTGGACAGATTCGATCCAGACACTGTGATCGATGTCGCCACCCTGACCGGTGCCTGCATCATCGCCCTGGGGCATCACACCTCCGGTCTGCTGGCCAATCACAACCCGCTGGCCCATGAACTGCTCGGCGCCTCGGAGCAGGCCGGCGATCGCGCCTGGCGCCTGCCGATGTTCGACGAGTACCAGGAACAGCTGGAGAGCCCGTTCGCCGACATGGCCAACATCGGCGGTCGTCCGGCCGGTACCATCACCGCTGCCGCCTTCTTGTCGCGTTTCACCAAGAAGTACAACTGGGCTCACCTGGATATAGCTGGTACCGCCTGGAAGAGCGGCAAGGACAAGGGTGCCACCGGTCGTCCGGTGCCCCTGCTCACCCAGTTCCTGCTCAACCGGGCCGGGGTGGACATCGAAGAAAAAGAGTAACCCCTGGCGGCCACTTGTTGGCCCCTGTTACCCTTGACTCACAAGGAAGAGGCCCGCCTCTTCCTTGTTTCATTACAAAACAGGCAGGATGCGCAGCCGATGCGCACCCGCCAAGAGATCTGCGGCGCGCAGCCTGGCTTGCGCCAAGCGCAGTCACCGCCACACGGGACCCAACCTGATGAGCCAAGTGACCTTCTACCTGATGAGCGAACCGGATGAGGCTGGCGTCAGCGCCTGCGAACGGCTCGCCTGCGAGCTGGCAGCCGAGGGCTGGAGCAGCGGTCACCTCTATCTGTACTGTGCGAACCAGGCCCAGGCCGAACGGCTCGACGAGCTGCTCTGGCAGCTACCAACCGATCGCTTCGTGCCCCACCAGCTGCAAGGTGAAGCGGGTCAGGCCCCGGTGGAAATAGGCCATCAGCCCCCCAAACGACGCTATGCCCGGCTCATCAATCTGGCCTGGGAGGCACCTTTGTTTGCAGGGAACTTCCCTCAGGTGGTAGATTTTGTCCCCACTGACGACACGCAGAAGCAGCAAGCCCGCGAGCGCTACAAAGAGTATCGCCAGGCCGGTCATCAACTCGAGATGAGAGATCAGCCCGCACTTGCAGCGCACAATCCGGCGCAGCCCTGACTGCCCCCTTTTTTATCCATCAGAACCTATCAGCATACGGCGAGACCATGGAAAAGACTTTTAACCACAATGCCATCGAACAGGCGCTCTATCAGCACTGGGAATCCCAGGGTTACTTCAAGCCCCACGGTGACACCAGCCAAGACTCCTTCTGTATCATGATCCCGCCGCCGAACGTCACCGGCAGCCTGCACATGGGCCACGCCTTCCAGCAGACCCTGATGGACACCCTGATCCGCTACAACCGCATGCAGGGCAAGAACACCCTGTGGCAGGCGGGTTGTGACCACGCCGGCATCGCCACCCAGATGGTGGTGGAGCGCAAGATCGCCGCCGAAGAGGGCAAGACTCGCCACGATTACGGCCGTGAAGCCTTCATCGACAAGATCTGGCAGTGGAAAGAAGAGTCCGGCGGCACCATCTCCCGCCAGATGCGCCGCCTGGGCGACTCCGTGGATTGGGAGCGCGAGCGCTTCACCATGGATGAGGGTCTCTCCGAAGCCGTACAAGAAGTGTTCGTGCGCCTCTACGAAGATGGTCTGATGTACCGTGGCAAGCGCCTGGTGAACTGGGATCCCAAGCTCAACACCGCCATCTCCGATCTGGAAGTGGAAAACCGCGAGATCAAGGGCCACATGTGGCACCTGCGCTACCCCTTGGCCAACGGCGCCAAGACAGCCGAGGGTCAGGATCACCTGATCGTCGCTACCACCCGTCCGGAGACCATGCTGGGCGATACCGCCGTGGCCGTGAACCCGGAAGACCCCCGTTACAAGGCGCTGATCGGCCAGCACATTCTGCTGCCACTGGTGAACCGCCTGATCCCCATCGTCGCCGATGAACACGCCGATATGGAGAAGGGCACCGGTTGCGTGAAGATCACTCCGGCCCACGACTTCAACGATAACGAAGTCGGCAAGCGCCACAACCTGCCGATGATCAACATCTTCACCCTGGACGCCTTTGTGCGCGCCGAGGCCGAAGTGGTCGATTGCAACGGCAACCCCAGCACCGCCTATGACGCCGCCCTGCCGAGCGAGTTCGCCGGCCTTGAGCGTTTCGCTGCCCGCAAGGCGATTGTGGCCAAGCTGGACGAGCTGGGTCTGCTGAGCGAGATCAAGGATCACGTGCTGCAACAGCCCTATGGCGATCGCGGCGGCGTGCCCATCGAGCCCATGCTGACCGACCAGTGGTATGTGCGCACCGCGCCGTTGGCCAAAGACGCCATCGCTGCGGTGGAAGATGGCCGCATCCAGTTCGTGCCCAAGCAGTACGAGAACATGTACTTCTCCTGGATGCGCGACATTCAGGACTGGTGCGTCTCCCGTCAGCTGTGGTGGGGTCACCGCATCCCGGCCTGGTATGACGAATCCGGCAAGGTCTACGTCGGCCGCGACGAGGCCGAGGTGCGCGCCAAGCACAACATTCCGTCCGTGACCGTGCTGCGTCAGGACGAAGACGTGCTCGACACCTGGTTCAGCTCCGCCCTGTGGACCTTCTCCACCCTGGGCTGGCCGAACAACACCGAGGCGCTCAAGACCTTCCACCCGACCGACGTGCTGATGAGCGGCTTCGACATCATCTTCTTCTGGATAGCCCGGATGATCATGATGACCATGCACTTCATCAAGAACGAAGATGGCACCCCGCAGGTTCCCTTCAAGACCGTCTATATCACCGGCCTGATCCGGGATGAAGAGGGCCAGAAGATGTCCAAGTCCAAGGGCAACGTGCTGGACCCGCTCGACATGATCGACGGTATCAGCCTGGAAAATCTGCTGGAGAAGCGCACCGGCAACATGATGCAGCCGCAGATGGCCGAGAAGATCGGCAAGCGCACCGCCAAGCAGTTCCCGGAAGGGATCGAGGCCCACGGCACCGACGCCCTGCGCTTCACCCTGGCGGCGCTGGCCAGCACGGGTCGTGACATCAACTGGGACATGAAGCGCCTGGACGGCTACAACAACTTCTGCAACAAGCTGTGGAACGCCTCCCGCTACGTGCTGATGAACACCGAACAGCAGGATTGCGGCCTGAATGGCGGCGAGATGCAGTTCAGCCTGGCGGATCGCTGGATCCAGTCCCAGTTGCAGGTCGCCATCCGCGACTTCCGCACCGCGCTCGACACCTACCGCTTCGACATGGCCGCCGGCGTGCTGTACGAATTTATCTGGAACCAGTTCTGCGACTGGTATCTGGAGCTGACCAAGCCGGTGCTGGGCAAGGGCTCCGAGGCCGAGCAGCGCGCCACCCGTCACACCCTGGTGACCGTGCTGGAAACCCTGCTGCGCCTGGCGCACCCCATCATTCCGTTCATCACCGAGACCATCTGGAAATCGGTGGCGCCGCTGACCGGGGTCCATGCCGACACCATCATGCTGCAAGCCTTCCCCGAGTTCGATGCCGCCAGGCTGGATGAGACCGCCATGGCGGATCAGGAGTGGGTGAAGGAGTTCATCGTCGGCATCCGCAACATCCGCGCCGAGATGAACGTGGCGCCGAGCGTTGGCCTCAACGTGCTGCTCCAGTGCGATGCCAAGGACGCCCAGCGCGCCGGTGATAACGAGGCCTTCCTCAAGTCCCTCGCTCGCCTGGAGTCCATCCGCGTGCTGGCGGACGGCGACGTCGCCCCGCTGTCGGTGAAGAAGCTGATCGGCAGCACCGAGCTGATGATCCCCATGGCCGGTCTCATCGACAAGGAGGCCGAGCTGGCCCGTCTGGCCAAAGAGGTGGCCCGTCTAGTCGGTGAGTGCGGCCGTATCGAAGGCAAGCTCGGCAACGAGGCCTTCGTGGCCAAGGCGCCGGATGCGGTCATCGCCAAGGAGCGCGAGAAGCTGGAAGATTACCGTCTCCAGCTCACCAAGCTGGAAGCCCAGCAGGTGGAAATCGCCGCCCTGTAAGCGGCACCCTCACCATTCGCACCGCCATATTGAGCCCCCTGCCAGCAGGGGGCTTTTTTGTGGGCGCCTCACAGCCATCGTTTTTACAAGCGGATCCCCGCCAAATTCATTACACTGCCGCAGTGTTCATTATGTGGAGTTAGCTTACCGTATGGAAATGTTGATCCTGATTGGATTGATTGTGCTCAATGGCCTCTTCGCCATGTCTGAAATCGCCATCGTCACGGCCCGCAAGGCGCGACTCACCAAGCTCGCCGCCGAGGGGAGCCACTCTGCCGCCATCGCCCTGCGCCTGGCCGATGATCCTACCCATTTCCTCTCTGCGGTGCAGATTGGCATCACCAGCATAGGTCTGCTCAACGGTATCTATGGTGAATCCGTGCTGGCCAAACCCTTCGCCATCTGGCTGCAGGGCTGGGGCCTGACCCCCAGCAGCAGCAGTCTGCTCGCCACCGTGCTGGTGGTGGTCATCGTCACCTATCTCTCCATCGTCATCGGTGAGCTGGTGCCCAAACGACTCGGCCAGATAAGCCCGGAGCGCATCGCCTGCCTGATGGCGCGCCCCATGCTGTGGCTGGCGACCCTGACTCGCCCCTTCGTCTGGCTGCTCTCAGCCTCGACCCATGCCAGTCTGCGACTGCTGCGGGTCAGCCAGGAGAACAACAGTCACCTCACTCAGGAAGAGATCCACGCCATGCTGGAGGAGGGCTCCGAGACCGGGGTCATCGAGGCCCATGAGCGCACCATGCTACGCAATGTGTTTCGCCTCGATGAGCGCCGTCTCGAGTCCATCATGGTGCCCCGCAGCGACATCCGCTATCTGGATCTGGCCCTGCCCACCGAGGTCAACCTGATGCGAATGGTGGAGTATGGCCACAGCTTCTTCCCGGTGTGTGACGGCAGCCTCTCCAACCTGGTTGGCATCCTCAACGTCAACAAGGTGCTCCATGCCTATGTGCGCGGCGAGACCATCGATCTGGCGGCCCTCACCCAGGATGGCAGCCTGTTGCCTGAGACCCTCAATGGCCTGGAGCTGCTCAACCATTTCCGTGGTCACGCCGAGCACATGGTGCTGGTGGTGGACGAATATGGTGAGTTGCAGGGTCTGGTGACCCAGCAGGATCTGCTCGAGGCGCTGGCGGGGGACTTCCAGCAGGGTGAAGCGCAGGACAACTGGATTTTTCAGCGCGCCGACGGCAGCCTGCTGCTCGACGGCCTCATTCCTCTGCCAGAGCTCAAGGATTGCCTGGGGATCAACCGCCTGCCGGAAGAAGAGGATCACCACTATCACACCCTGGGCGGCCTCATCATGCTGCTGCTGGGACGAGTGCCTCAGACCGGAGATCTGGTCTCCCTGGATCAGTGGCAACTGGAGATTGTCGACATGGATGGTCTGCGTATCGATAAAGTGTTGGCAACCTCAACCAAGCAGTCGGCCGAGGCCGTGGAGTAGGTATTATGATGGAGCAGTTTTCCCAGTTGGCGCACGCCTTCATGACCCAGGATCTCGCCACCCTGTCAGATCCCAGGATGGCCTTCATGGTGTGCTGCGTGCTGCTGACTTTCCTGGTGCTGGAGAACGGCTTCATTCCTACCGCCTTTCTGCCCGGTGACAGCTTGCTCATCCTGACCGGGGTACTCATCTATCAGGAGGTGATCTCCCCCTGGGTGGTGCCCCTGTTGATCGTCGCGACCTTCGTCGGTACCTGGCTCGGCTACATGCAGGGCCGCTTCCTCGGGCACACCCAGACCTATCACCGTTTGATGTCCCACATGGACGACAAGCACAAGGAGAAGGTGTTCTACCTGCTCAACAAGTACGGCATCCTGACCCTGATCACCGCGCGCTATATCGCCTTCGTGCGCACCGTCTATCCCTACATAGTCGGTGCGACCGAGATCCCCCAGGGACGCTTCCTGGTCGTCAATCTGGTCAGTTCCATCCTCTGGGTCAGCCCGCTGGTGAGTCTGGGCTACTACCTGAGTCATACCAAGCTGGCAGCCCAGTATGAGACTCAGTTCCTCAGCATCATTCTCTACCTGCCGCTGGTGCTGCTCGCTGCCGGTCTGGTGGCGCTGATCTGGCGCTGGTTGGTGCGGCGCAAGGCCACGCCGGAGCAAAATAAACCCTGAAGCAAGAGGCCATGGCAACATGGCCTTTTTTAATCACGATTATTAATAAAATAGCCACCAGCGACCTTGTAAAGCCGCAGCAAAAATGCGTGAATCTACCGCCTTTTTCTGGAGTTGGATGGAGTAGTCGTATGAGGGGTCAGATGCGCACCTTGACGTTGTTGAGTACATTGGCCAGCCTCTTGCTGCCCGCCCTGGTCATGGCCGCGCCCAATCCTGCCAAACTGCAATTGCAGTCGAGCAGCGCCCTGGTGATGGAGGTTGGCAGCGGCAAGACGCTCTATCAGAAGAACGCGACCAGTCGCCGCCCCATCGCCTCCCTCACCAAACTGATGACGGCGCTGGTGGTACTCGATGCCAGGCAGGATCTCAACCAGACCCTCACCGTCAACAGCAACGATCGCGATGCCATCAAGCACACCTATTCCCGGGTGCGCATGGGCACCAAGATCAGTCGTCGCGATGCCTTGCATCTGGCACTGATGTCTTCGGAAAACCGCATGGCCTCGGCGCTGTCTCGCCATTACCCGGGAGGGCGCGCCGCCTTCGTGCGGGCCATGAACACCAAAGCCAAACAGTTGGGGATGCGCAACAGCCGCTTCCATGATGCCACCGGCCTCTCCAGTGCCAATGTCTCCACCGCCCAGGATCTCGCCAAGCTGATCGCTGCCGCCTATCGCCAGCCGCTGATCCGCCAGTTCACCCAGGATAGCGAGCAGGAGATGCGCTTTGCGGTGCCCGGATACAGCCTGCACTTCAACAACACCAATCCCCTGGTCAAGAACCAGGATTGGGATGTGCGTCTCTCCAAGACCGGCTTTACCAATGAAGCGGGCCGCTGCCTGCTGATGCGTGCCAAACCGGACAACAAAGAGCTGGCCATTGTCCTGCTCAACTCCTTTGGCAAACGCACCCCCATAGGAGATGCCAACCGCATCCGCAAGTGGCTCAAAACCTGAGTAGAAGCTCGTTTGGCTCGATCTGACCCAAAGAGGGATGCCATGGCATCCCTCTTTGCTTATCCGCCCTGGCTGGCTCCCGCGTCAGACAATGCTTGCCCTGGCACACCCGCCACCGATTTCCCCCCTCCCCTCGCCGCCACACACCTTGCCTGAAGAGAGCCCAGGCCTGGGCACTATTCCCGGCCGGCTCAAGGCGCAATGGGTCGCTGCGCTAGCCAGCAAGCAAGATGAAGGGGGAACGCCTGGAGAGTGGGGCAGGGCCAGCAATACGCCGCCTATGGCCTTGCGTGGGGCTCTGGGAAGGGAGTACACCCTTGGATAGCGCCACAGCCACAAGGCTCGCTGATGGGGGTTGCGATGAAGGATGGGCTGGCGGGCAGCAGGGTTGTCAGCCTCTCTTCCCGGTATGCGACAAGCGAGGGCCACGGGAGTGGCAGGGATTGGAGCGGGCCGGAAAGGATCCATAAAAAAACAGCCTCGACCTGAGTCGAGGCTGTCTGTATGGTGCGCCCGGGAGGATTCGAACCTCCGACCACCTGGTTCGTAGCCAGGTACTCTATCCAGCTGAGCTACGGGCGCTCATCAATTTTTGACATTGCTTCTTAATATGGTGCGCCCGGGAGGATTCGAACCTCCGACCACCTGGTTCGTAGCCAGGTACTCTATCCAGCTGAGCTACGGGCGCTCACAAACTTTTTGTACTGCTTTCAATATGGTGCGCCCGGGAGGATTCGAACCTCCGACCACCTGGTTCGTAGCCAGGTACTCTATCCAGCTGAGCTACGGGCGCTCATAAACTTTTGGTGTTGCTTTAAATGGTGCGCCCGGGAGGATTCGAACCTCCGACCACCTGGTTCGTAGCCAGGTACTCTATCCAGCTGAGCTACGGGCGCCCTGTTTTTAAAGCGATAAAAAAAGCTTACTTATCAGTAAGCCTTTTCTAAAGTGTCGACTTGCTGATGGTCAACACATGACTCTTGCTTGAGTCTTAATATGGTGCGCCCGGGAGGATTCGAACCTCCGACCACCTGGTTCGTAGCCAGGTACTCTATCCAGCTGAGCTACGGGCGCAAATGGCGGAGAAGGGGGGATTCGAACCCCCGATGCGGGTATAAGCCGCATACTCCCTTAGCAGGGGAGCGCCTTCAGCCTCTCGGCCACCTCTCCGTTTGCGGGGCTGATAATACTTCACAGGGATTTTTAGTCAAACACTTTTTTGGAGAAAAAAGCCTGTTCGCTCAGCATTTGGTCAAAGAGCGGGATATTCAAACAAAATCGATACTTATCCCACTGTTTACGCCCCTGACGGGCAGGTTGCGCCCCCCAGAAAAACAAAAGGCGACACTGAGGTGTCGCCTTGATGCTGCTATGAAAAGCGGCTTAGAAGTTGGGTTGGCCCGGTACTTTCTCGGCCTGTATCCGCATGTAGATCTCTTCGCGGTGTACAGAGACTTCTTTCGGTGCGTTGACGCCGATACGGACCTGGTTGCCTTTCACGCCCAGTACGGTCACTGTCACTTCATCACCTATCATCAGGGTTTCCCCTACACGACGAGTCAAAATAAGCATTCGCTTGCTCCTGTATTCTGTTTTGTATTTGTATCGATAATCGACATTATCTTACAAAGATACCGATATGGTAAATGGTTGAAACTAAATCAATCCGGGATTGTTACCCAGAGGCTGTTCACTCGGCTCCTGATCCAGCCCGAAGGCCCCATGCAGGGAGCGTACTGCCAGCTCCAGATACTTCTCGTCAATCACCACGGAAATCTTGATCTCTGAGGTTGAAATCAACTGCATATTGATCCCCTCCTCACCCAATACCTTGAACATGGTGCGGGCCACGCCGGGATGATTCCACATCCCCACCCCGACAATAGAGACCTTGGCTATCTCACCATTGCCCTGAACACAGGCGGCGCCAAGCTCGCTGGCCGTCAGCTCAAGCAGAGCACGGGCACGGCGATAGTCATCGCGATTCACCGTGAAGGTAAAGTCTGCAGTGCCATCCCCCAACGTATTCTGAACAATCATGTCCACGTCGATATTGGCATCGCTGATGGGGCCGAGGATCTGAGCCGCAACGGTGGGCCTGTCCGGCACCCCCAAAATGGTCAGACTGGCCTCATTGCGGTTGAACGCAATGCCCGATACCAGGGGAGCTTCCATCCTCTCACCTCCATATGTGATTAAGGTTCCCTCGCCATCGATAAAGCTCGACAGCACCCGTAATGGTACCCGGTACTTTCCTGCAAACTCCACCGAACGGATCTGCAGCACCTTGGCCCCCAGGCTCGCCATCTCCAGCATCTCCTCGAAGGTGATGGTCGAGAGGCGCCGAGCCTTGGGCTCGATGCGCGGATCCGTGGTATAGACACCGTCTACATCGGTGAAGATATGACACTCATCGGCCTTGAGGGCCGCCGCAATCGCCACCGCTGTGGTGTCGGAACCACCCCGGCCCAGGGTCGTGATGGCATTGTGCTCATCACGTCCCTGGAAGCCTGCCACCACCACCACCTTGCCACTGGCCAGCTCGCCTTGCAGCGATGCGGTATCTATGTGGGTGATCCTGGCCTTGCCATAGGCCGAATCGGTATGGATGCGCACCTGATCCCCGGTCATGGAGACGGTCTGGCAGCCACGGCGGTTCAGCGCGATGGCAAGCAGGGCAATGGTGACCTGCTCGCCGGTGGAGACCAGCACATCCATCTCGCGCCGATTGGCGTCAGGATCCAGCTGCTGGGCCATGCCCAGCAAACGGTTGGTCTCCCCCGACATGGCGGAGACCACCACCACCACATCATGCCCCTGCAGTCTGGTATGAGCGACCCGCTCAGCGACCGCTTCGATCCGCTCCAGGGTGCCAACCGAGGTGCCACCGAACTTCTGTACATAGAGTGCCACAGATCACCTCGCCCTAATTAGAGGCGCTCTTCCAGCCAGGAGTGAACGGATTGCAGTGCCGCCGGCACGGCCTCCGGTTGAGTGCCGCCCGCCTGCGCCATGTCAGGACGACCGCCCCCCTTGCCGCCGACTTGCTGGGCAACCAGATTGACCAGCTCACCCGCCTTGACCTTGCCAGTCAGATCCGACGTAACGCCAGCGATCAGGTTGACCTTGCCTTCATCACTGGTGGCCAGCAGCACGACGCCGGACTTCATCCGATTCTTCAGCTCGTCCAGCATGCCGCGCAGGGACTTGGGATCCACGTCATCCAGTGCGGCTACCAGCACCTTCTGACCCTTGATCTCGATGACCTGGCTCAGCAGGTCACTGCCCGCCTGGGCTGCCAGCTTGGCCTTGAGCTGCTCCAGCTCGCGCTCCATCATCTTGGACTTGTCCAGCAGTTGACGCACCTTGCTACCCAGGGAGAACTGATCGCCTTTGATCAGCGCAGCCGCTTCTTCAATCTGCTCGGCCAACTGGTGCATGAAATCGATGGCACTCTTGCCGGTCACGGCTTCGATACGGCGGATACCCGCCGCTATGCCGCTCTCGGCGATGATCTTGAAGAAACCGATGTCGCCGGTGCGCTTGGCATGGGTACCACCACAGAGTTCGGTGGAGTAATCGCCCATGCGCACTACCCGCACGTCATCTTCGTATTTCTCGCCAAACAGTGCCATGGCGCCAGCGGCTTTGGCCGCCTCCAGATCCATCACCTGGGTAGCGATGTCATGGTTGGCGCGGATCTGGGCGTTGACCAGCTCCTCGATGCGACGAATGGTCGCCATGGTCAAGCCTTCGAAGTGGGAGAAGTCAAAACGCATCCGCTCGGCACCGACCAGGGATCCCTTCTGGGTCACATGATCCCCCAATGCCTGACGCAGGGCCGCATGGAGCAAGTGGGTCACCGAGTGGTTCAGCGCCACGGCCTGACGGCGTTCTTCATCGACTTCTGCCACCACGGCGGCACCCTCTTCCAGGGTACCCAGCTCCAGATAGCCGGTATGGATAATGGCTTTACCCGCCTTGCGAGTGTCGGTCACCGCGAAGATACCGTCATCCACCTTGATGATGCCGGTATCGCCCACCTGACCGCCGGACTC
The DNA here is from genome assembly GCF_000820045.1 of Aeromonas rivuli. Lineage (GTDB taxonomy): Bacteria > Pseudomonadota > Gammaproteobacteria > Enterobacterales > Aeromonadaceae > Aeromonas > Aeromonas rivuli. The sequence continues at coordinate 79,914 of NZ_CDBJ01000043.1, forward strand.
GGCGTAGAAGGGGGTCTTCTCGAGTACCACAACCGCCTCTTCACCCGCGATGAGGCCACTCACCTGGACGCCATCTTTGTAGATGGCCAGCACACGGGTCTGCTCGGTCAGGGCCTGGTAACCGGTGAAAGGGGTCTCGAAGTCGAGCTTGAGCACATCGTTGTAATTGACACCGAAGCTGGAGGCCTCTTTGGCGCGAGCACGCTGCTTCGCCATCTCGGTGTGGAAACCCTCTTCATCGATACCGATCTCGCGCTCACGCACCACATCGGCGGTCAAATCCGCCGGGAAGCCATAGGTGTCATACAGCTTGAACACCACGTCACCCGGGATCACTTTGGCATCCCCCAGGTTGGCCAGCACATCTTCGAGCAGCAACAAGCCCCTGTCCAGGGTGCGGACAAACTGCTCCTCTTCGATGCGCAGTACCCGCTCGACCAGGGAGAGCTGAGCGCTCAACTCGGTGGCCACGTCTTTCATCTGCACGGCCAGCTCGGCGGCCAGCTTGTAGAAGAAGACATCGGTGGCACCCAGCTTGCGGCCATGGCGCACGGCGCGACGGATGATGCGGCGCAGTACATAGCCACGCCCCTCGTTGGAGGGCATGATACCGTCGCCAATCAGGAAGGCGCAGGAGCGGATGTGATCGGCGATGACGCGCAGGGACTGATTGCTCAGATCCTCGGTGCCCACTATCTCGGCCGCCTTCTTGATCAGTGCCTGGAAGATGTCGATCTCATAGTTGGAGTGCACGCCCTGCATGATGGCAGCGATACGCTCCAGCCCCATGCCGGTGTCCACGGAGGGACGTGGCAGCGGTTCCATGGTGCCATCGACCTGGCGGTTGAACTGCATGAAGACCACGTTCCAGATCTCGATGAAGCGATCGCCATCTTCTTCCGGTGAGCCGGGAGGGCCGCCCCAGATATGATCGCCATGGTCGTAGAAGATCTCGGTGCAGGGACCACAAGGACCCGTATCACCCATCTGCCAGAAGTTATCGGAGGCAAAGGCTGCGCCCTTGTTGTCACCGATGCGCACGATGCGATCGGTCGGCACGCCAATCTCTTTGGCCCAGATGTCGAAAGCTTCGTCATCGGTCTCATAGACGGTGACCAGCAGGCGCTCTTTGGGCAGCTTCAGGGTGCCAGTCAGGAACTCCCAAGCGAAGCGGATAGCATCCTGCTTGAAGTAATCGCCGAAACTGAAGTTACCTAGCATCTCGAAGAAGGTGTGGTGACGCGCGGTATAACCCACGTTTTCCAGATCATTGTGCTTGCCGCCCGCACGTACACAGCGCTGGGAGCTGGTCGCCCGGTTGTAGGCGCGCTTGTCGGCACCGAGGAAGACATCCTTGAACTGATTCATCCCTGCATTGGTGAACAGCAAGGTTGGATCGTTGTGCGGGACCAGTGAGCTGGACGACACCACCTGGTGCCCCTGGGAGCGGAAGTACTCGAGAAACGCGTTGCGGATCTCTGATGTGGACATATACATGGAAAATCCTGCTTGATTCAGATACGGACTTTTAATCGCCTTAATGTAAGTTTTCTACGGGGCAAAGTAAAACCCACAGGCCCCTCGGCCCCGAAAAAGCCGGTGAAAAGAGACCCCAGGCGACATGCAAGGCATAACGCCCTAAAAAAGCGGCGGGCTGGGCTCAGATCCAGGCTGACGAGAAACCCGAACATGCAGCGCAGACTCCCCAAAGGCGGCAAGACAGGCACATGACGATCACCAGCGGACAGCGTCACGACGCCATAGCCTAGAAGGTTGGCCAGGAAGCCGTCACCAAGATGCCACGGCCAAAACGTCAAAGACAAAACGCCAAAGAGAGAGCAGCAGGGGTGGCTGGCGGCAGATCACGGAAGGGCGCACGGCGGCAGGGAACAAGAGGCATGCGCCTCACACCAAGAAGGGATTGACTTAACGTGACGAGGGAAAGCGCAACTCCCGGCCTGAGCAAGCCATCATGCTTGCCATTCAGCCGTCGTCCGCCTCGCTCTCGGCCAGCAGAGTATCCAGCGCATAACGGGCCTGATCCTGATTGAAACCTCGCCCCAGCAGATACTTGAGCCACTTCATCCGCACCTTGAACTCCTTGAGAACAGCACCATCGGTGCGGCGCTGCAACAGGGCAAGGGCCAGCTCGAACCAGTCCAGTTCGGGTTGATCAAACGCCAGCTCCAACTCGGTATCACTGAGCCCCTTGCGGCGCAGATCGAAGCGGATCTTGGTGGGACCATGCCCCTTGGCCGCTCCGGCCCGCACCGCCATGGCGCCATAACGCTCATCGGATACCCACTGGTGATCACGGCAATAATCGAGCACCGCCTGACTCACGGCCTCATCATAGCCCCGCTTGCGCAGGCGCATCAGCAGCTCGGACTCGGCACTCTCCCGCCTGCCCAGACTGCGCATGGCGTAGGCGCGGGCGGCGGCGAATATTTCTTCAAATGACAACTCAGGCTGTTCCGTCATGGCTCCCTCGCCCATAAAAACAAGGCCGGGGGTTAGCCCGGCCTGTCTGTTACTCAAATTCTTGTTCATCTTCGGGCTCAAGCTCGTCGAGAGCGGCCACTGGAGCTTTCTCGTTTGGCCCCCCGTCCTTGGCCAGCAGCAGCTCACGCAGTCTGGCTTCGATTTCGGCAGCCATCGTCTTGTTCTCGGCAAACAGCTTCATGACGTTGGCCTTGCCCTGGCCTATCTTCTCGCCATTGTAGCTATACCAGGCACCGGCCTTGTCGATCAGCTTGTGCTTGACGCCCAAGTCCACCAGCTCGCCCTCTTTCGAGATGCCGACACCATAGAAGATCTGGAACTCGGCCTGTTTGAAGGGCGGGGCCACCTTGTTCTTGACGACCTTGACACGGGTCTCGTTACCGACCACCTCGTCCCCTTCCTTGATGGCGCCGATCCGGCGGATATCCAGGCGTACTGAGGCGTAGAATTTGAGGGCGTTACCACCCGTGGTGGTCTCGGGGCTGCCGAACATGACGCCAATCTTCATACGGATCTGGTTGATGAAGATACACAGGCAGTTGGCATTCTTGATATTGGCAGTCAGCTTGCGCAGCGCCTGGGACATCAAGCGAGCCTGCAGGCCGACGTGGGAATCCCCCATCTCGCCTTCGATTTCAGCCTTGGGCGTCAAGGCGGCAACGGAGTCGACGATGATGACGTCGACCGCGTTGGAACGCACCAGCATGTCACAGATTTCCAGCGCCTGTTCGCCGGTATCCGGCTGGGAGATCAGCAGGTCATCGACGTTGACGCCCAGCTTGGCGGCATAGATGGGATCCAGCGCGTGCTCGGCATCGACGAAGGCACAGGTCTTGCCCTTCTTCTGAGCCTCGGCAATGACTTGCAGCGTCAGGGTCGTCTTGCCTGATGATTCCGGGCCATAGATCTCGACCACACGACCGCAGGGCAGACCGCCGATGCCGAGCGCCACGTCCAGGGAGAGGGAGCCGGTAGAGATGGCTTCAATGTCCATGGTCTTGCTGTCGCCCAGACGCATGATGGAGCCTTTACCAAACTGTTTCTCAATCTGACCCAGCGCTGCCGCCAGTGCCTTCTGCTTGTTCTGATCCATGCCAATCTCCGCTGGAAATCGTGATAAGGTGAAGTTGGGCTAAGTATACTGTCTATTCATACAGTATCAACCCCTTTTACTTGAGCAGGGCCAAGAGACCGGACAGGGCTTGTCTGATCGCCTGTTGTCGCACCTGATGGCGATCCCCTTCGAAACGGGCAAGCAGCGAGCGCTGACGCCCTCCCTGCTCGGCCCAGGCAAACCAAACGGTGCCGACCGGTTTATCCTCAGACCCCCCGCCCGGCCCCGCTATGCCGCTGATGGCGACGCTGATGCGGGCGTCGGATCGCGCCAGGGCGCCCCTCGCCATTTCCAGTACCACGGCCTCACTGACGGCGCCGTGACGCACCAGGCTGTCGACACTGACTCCCAGCATCTGTTGTTTGGCCTCATTGGTGTAGGTGACGAAGCTGCGATCGAACCAGACCGAGCTGCCCGCTACCTCGGTGATGGCATAGGCAACCCCGCCCCCGGTGCACGATTCTGCGGTGGCAGCCAGCCAGCCACGGCCGATGAGGGCCGGGCCCAGCTCCTCGGCAAGGCAAACAATCTCTCTATCAAGGGTCATGGCACCTCCCGTTATCGAGCCTGCATTATGCTATCCCGGCCCGGGCTATCGCAACAGAGTCAGCCTTGGGCACCATCAGGTTGGGTTCCCCCCATCCCCGCCTTCTGTGTAGAATGGCCCCCATAATAGCCGTATCTGCATAGGCCACTCGGCCACCATCCGGGATCGAACATGAACGCATTATCCGCCCAAACAGGGGCTCCCAACGCAGCCCTTAGCCAACATACGCCCATGATGCAGCAGTACCTGGGCCTCAAGGCCGAGAACCCTGAGATACTGCTGTTCTACCGGATGGGCGACTTCTATGAGCTCTTCTATGACGATGCCCGCCGGGCGGCGCAGCTGCTCGACATCTCCCTGACCAAGCGTGGTCAATCCGCCGGCACCCCCATTCCCATGGCGGGGGTGCCCTATCACGCCATCGAAGGCTATCTGGCCAAGCTGGTGCAACTCGGCGAGTCGGCCGCCATCTGTGAACAGGTGGGGGATCCGGCCACCAGCAAGGGGCCGGTCGAGCGCAAGGTGATCCGTATCGTTACCCCGGGCACAGTCTCCGACGAGGCGCTGCTCAACGAGCGCCAGGACAACCTGATCGCCGCCCTCTATCACGATGGTCGTCAGTTCGGTTTTGGCACCCTGGATATCAGCTCGGGCCGCTTCTTCATCAATCAGTTCGACAAGGAAGAGACGCTGCTTGCCGAGTTGCAGCGCACCAACCCGGCCGAGTTGCTCCATCCGGAATCTTTCGCGTTCATGCACCACATAGCGGGACGCCGCGGCCTGCGCCGTCGCCCCGAGTGGGAGTTTGAACTGGGCACGGCCCGCAAATTGCTGTGCCAGCAATTTGGCACCCAGGATCTGGTGGGCTTTGGGGTCGACAAGAGTGAGGTCGCCCTGTGCGCCGCAGGCTGCCTGATGCAGTACGTGAAAGACACCCAGCGCACCGCCCTGCCTCATATTCGCGGAGTCAGGCTTGAGCAACCGGATCACGCCGTCATCATGGATGCCGCGACCCGCCGCAACCTGGAGTTGACCCAGAATCTGGCCGGCGGCTACGAAAATACCCTGAGCGAAGTGCTGGATCGCGCCCAGACCCCCATGGGCAGCCGTTTGCTCAAGCGCTGGTTGCATCAGCCGATCCGCGATCGGGTGCTGCTGCGCGGCCGCCAGAGCACCATATCCGAGCTGATAGAAGCAAACCTCTATGACGAGCTGGGTGCCCTGCTGCGCCAGGTTGGCGACATGGAGCGGGTATTGGCCCGCCTCGCCCTGCGCTCCGCACGCCCTCGGGATCTGACCCGTCTGCGCCAGGCGTTCACCCAGCTGCCACACCTGCAAGCCTTGCTGGCAGGCAGCCAGCACGAAGCGGTGCAGCGACTGCGGGATCGCGCCGCCTGCTTCCCGGAGCTGCTGGATCTGCTGGAGCGGGCCATCATGGAGACCCCGCCTGTGCTGATCCGCGATGGCGGCGTCATCCGCGAGGGCTTCAACAGCGAGCTCGACGACATCCGCGATCTGGCCGATGGGGCCACCGCCGTACTGGGGCGCATCGAGGAGCGGGAGAAGCAGGAGACGGGCATCAACACCCTCAAGGTGGGCTACAACAGGGTGCATGGCTTCTTCATCGAGGTGAGCCGGGCCAACAGCCACCTGGTGCCCGCCCACTACATCCGCCGTCAGACTCTGAAAAACAATGAGCGATACATCATCGATGAGCTCAAAAAATACGAAGATCAGATCCTGACCGCCCAGAGTCGCGCTCTGGCCCTGGAAAAACGGCTCTATGAAGAGCTGCTCGACACCCTGCTGCCCCATCTCGCCGAGCTGCAAGAGTCTGCCGCCGCCCTGGCCGAGCTGGATGTGCTGGCCAACCTGGCGGAGCGAGCCGAGACCCTCAATTATCAGTGTCCGACCCTGACCGACGAGGATCAGATCCTGATCGAGGGCGGCCGCCACCCCGTGGTAGAGCAGGTCATGAAGGATCCCTTCATCGCCAATCCGGTCAGTCTGAAACAGGGCCGGCAGATGTTGATCATCACAGGCCCCAACATGGGGGGTAAGTCTACCTATATGCGCCAGACCGCCCTCATCGTGCTGCTGGCGCACATTGGCGCTTATGTGCCAGCCGACAGCGCCCGCATCGGTCCCATCGATCGCATCTTCACCCGCATCGGCGCCTCGGACGATCTTGCCTCGGGCCGCTCCACCTTCATGGTGGAGATGACCGAGACCGCCAATATCCTCAACAATGCCACCGCCCAGAGCCTGGTGCTGATGGACGAGATAGGTCGCGGTACCAGCACCTATGATGGTCTCTCCCTGGCCTGGGCCTGTGCCGAACAGCTGGCCAGCAAGATAGGGGCCTACACCCTGTTTGCCACCCACTACTTCGAGCTGACCAAGCTGCCCGAGCTGCTGCCAAACCTTGCCAACGTCCATCTGGATGCGGTGGAGCACGGCGACACCATCGCCTTCATGCATGCGGTGCAGGAAGGGGCGGCCAGTCGCTCTTACGGCCTGCAAGTCGCAGCCCTGGCCGGGGTGCCCAAGTCGGTGATCCATCAGGCGCGCCACAAGCTGGCCGAGCTGGAACGTGGCATCCCGCTGGTGACGGGCGAAGCGGGCAGCCTCCCTCCACCACAGCCCTTGCCACAGTCTCACCCGGCCGTGGAGGAACTGGCACAGATACGCCCGGATGACCTCTCCCCCCGCCAGGCCCTGGAGCTGATCTATCGCCTCAAGCAACTGCTCTGACAGCGGCGTGACTCCCAGAACGGGAGCAGCGCAAGCTCAAACAAAAGGGGAACCCAACGGGTTCCCCTTTTTTGGATGAGATGCCTGCATTCACAGGCATCAGGGCATTATCAGGTGCCCGGGCCTATCCGTTCCTTGAGGCTGATGTGGACCGAGCCATCGTGTCGTTTCAGGTTCTGTCGGTACTCGACCTGCCGCTGGCTCTCTTGCTTGAGACCGAGGATCAGCGAGTAGCACATGGCCAGCATGATCACCGAGAAGGGCAAGGCGGCGATGATGCTGGCGGCCTGCAAGGCAGCCAATCCTCCCGACATCAGCAAGATGGCCGCGACCAGCCCCTGACCTATGCCCCAGACGGCGCGGTGACGTATCGGCGGCTCGCTCTCACCAATGGAGAGCAGGGTCGTGATCACCAGGGTGCCCGAGTCACAGGAGGTGATGAAGTAGGTACAGATCAGCAGGGTCAGGATCCCCTTGGCAATCAGGCCCACAGTGCCCCAATCCAGCATGTCTACCGTCTTGTAGAGTGCCTGGGTCACATCCTGGTTGACGGCCTCGGCCACACCGCCCGCACCGAACAACTCCAGATGAATGGCGGTACCGCCAAACACCGTCAGCCAGAACATGCCTAACAGAGAGGGCACCAGCAGCACGCCCAGGATGAACTCACGTATGGTACGCCCCTTGGAGATGCGGGCGATAAACATGCCAACAAAGGGGGCCCAGGCAATCCACCAGCCCCAGTAGAAGGCGGTCCAGGAGGATTGCCAGGCAGAGGTGCCGTTCGCCTCGGTGTTGGTCCAGAAACTCAACTTGATGAGGTTTTGCAGATAGTCACCGATGTTCTGCACATAGGAGTTGAGGATGTAGGTGGTCGGCCCCATCACGACAAACACCAGCAAGATCAGGATGCTGAGCCAGACGTTGAGCTCAGACAGTATCTTGACCCCACGCCCCACCCCCGAGACTGCCGACAGGGTAGCGATGAGGGTGATACCCGCAATGAGCCACAGCTGGTTGGTCTGGGAGACGTCCATCCCAACGAGCTGATTGAGACCCGTGTTCATCTGGGCAACCCCCAGGCCGAGGGAGGTGGCGACTCCGAACACGGTACCGAACACCGCCAGCACATCGGCGGCATGACCCCAGAAGCCATATATCCTGTCACCCAGGATCGGGTAGAGCACGGAACGAATGGCCAGGGGCAGCTTGCGTCTATAGCTGAAAAACGCCAGGGAGAGACCGACAATCGCGTAGATGGCCCAGGGGTGCAGACCCCAATGATAGAAAGTAACCCGCATGGCAATCTGCGCCGCCTCGGGGGTCATGCCCTTTTCGATGAAAGGGTTGGCCTGCAGGTGGAACATCGGCTCGGCGATGCTCCAGAACACCAGCCCTATCCCCATGCCGGCACTGAACAGCATGGAGAACCAGGCGAAGTAGCCATACTCGGGCTCCTGATCATCATCCCCCAGGCGGATGCTGCCAAAGCGGCTGAACATCAGATAGATGGCAAAGAACAGGAAGAGCGCCACCACCAGGATGTAATACCACTTGAAGCTGGCGATGATGGTGTCTTTGGCGCCACTGAACCAGGATGCCGCCGTGTCCGGATCGAAGACCCCGAATAGCAGGAAGAGGGTGATCACGGTCAGGGCCGTGGTCGCCATGGTTGAATTAAGGCCTTTGAATATCCCTTTGGTCGCTCTCATTGACCCTCCTTAGTCTTGATTGTAAAAATCTTCACCGACATGGTCACCGGCGCCGCCGATGGCCCGATAGACCAGCTTGCCGGCACTGTCGTCACGATGATCGACCAGACTGACCGAAGGCTGACCATTTACCGCATGGCGTTTGCCAAGGAAGATCGCCATGGGGATACCGATGTTGGAGATACCGCTACTGATCCAGAGGCGGTTGAAGTCATAGCTACCGCCAATGAACTCGAGCTGGGCCAGACCGTTGTCCAGACCGGAGAGGTAGAAGTTCATGGCGCTCTCATTGGGGAACAGGTGCACCAGCACATAGGCATACCGCATCTCGTTGACCAGCTCCTTGAGGGTGAAGCGGCCGGTGTTGGTACAGGAGAGAGGGAGCTCACCATCATAGTGGTGTACTTTGAGGGTGTTAGGATCCTCATCGTAACGGGGTTGATAGCGAATGAACGCAGAGGTGTCGGGCAACTCATAGCGCACACGCACCACGGTTAACTCGCTAACCAGAGACTTGATGTCCAGATCGTTTGTCATCATCTTGTTCCTCAAATATCAGGTTTAAATTTGGTAAAGGCCGCATAAAATACCATAAAAATGCTTTGAGCTGAAACTAAGTCATTCATAGGCCGCTTGACCCAAGCATTGATTAGTTCGAGAATCTGCTCCCAACAACGCCTCTTTAGTGGTCTGATACCATGGAAAAACATGATGAAGTCTTGGTCGCGCTGCGCCAAATCATTCGAGCCATCGATATGCACTCGAAGCGGTTGATCAAGGAGGCGGGTCTAACGGCACCACAATTGTTGCTGCTCAAAGGAATAAATGAGTTGGGGCAGATCTCGATGCGCCAGCTGGCCAACCACACCAATATGAGTCAGGCGACCGCCACCACCATCATGGACAGGCTGGAAAGCCGCGGTCTGGTGCAGAGAATTCGCAGCCAGACCGATAAGCGCAAGGTACATGCCACCCTGACCGAACAGGGTCAATTGCTGCTGGCTCAGGCTCCGACCCCTCTGCAAGTCCACTTTATTCAGCGCTTTCAGGCGCTGGAAGTGTGGGAGCAGACCCTGCTGCTCTCTTCCCTGCAACGCATCTCCCACATGATGAATGCCAGCGGCATAAATGCCGCCCCCGTGCTGAGCGTGAATCCCCTCACCGACTGAACGGCGCATATGAAAAAAGCCCCGTCGGGGCTTTTTTCAATCTCATCACACTATCGTCTTACTCTTCCAGCGAGATACCGATATTGGAGACGCCGTCCTGGGCCGCAAAGGCTTTGATGGCGAGGATCCGGTCGCTGTCACGCTCGTGAGCGACCCGCTTGAGCAACTCGACCTGGAACTCCAGTTCCGCCTCCATGTATTCATGCTCGTAGAGCTCTTCTTCGGTGAGATCCCGCTCTTCCAGCAGCTCGATGAAACCGGCTACCGTCCCGACCGAGGCGTGACTGGCATCCATGGCCTCTTCGCCCACCCGGCAGATCACCGAGTTATAGGCGCAGCCCAAGGCCACGCAGGCATCCAGTGCCGGATAGGCGCCGTAGGATTCGAATTTGCCTGGCTCGGGGATATAGACCTCAAACGCCTCCAGAATAGCCCCCAAGTTGACCCGGGAGCTCTTGACCGTGAGGTAGCTCCACATCTGATCCAGGGCATGGCGATAGGCCTTGGCATCACCAAAGCCCGAGGCCTGGGCGAACAGGGCATAGTTCGGATACATACGCTCGGCCAGGGCCAGGGTATAGACGGTTTGCTGCCAAGGTTGTAACTCGGCCAGTCGCTTATAAAACTTGTCACCAAACACGGCAGGAGATCCTTCATAAAATGTGGGGCAGATTGTAGCCCACGGGGGACGCGGCGAAAACGAAAAAGCGAGCTGGTCGACGTTGTTGCCCTGGCAAGTCGGGTAAGATGAAGAGAGCGGCCTCCCCTCCCTCGCCGCGCGTCTTATGAGGAATTCGCCAATGAGCCAACGTACCCTGCTGCTGCTCAGTCAGGACAATGCCCACTACCAGCGCCTGTTGCAGGCCGCTCGCCTGCCGCATCTTCGCATCCTGCGAGCCGACAGCCCAAGTGAGGCAGAGCCCCTCATCGGCGAGGCTCACATCCTGCTCGCCGAGCCTGCTCGTGCCAAACCCTTGCTGGCCCGGGCACACAAGCTGAGCTGGCTGCAATCGAGCTACGCAGGCGTTGATGTACTGCTGGGCAACGATTGCCGTCACGATTATCAGCTCACCAACGTGCGCGGCATCTTCGGCCCCCTGATGAGTGAATATGTGTTCGGCCACCTGCTCAGCCTGACTCGTCATCTGCCCTGCTACCAAGAGCAGCAGGCGCAGCAGCATTGGCAGAGCCACCCCTATCAGGGACTCAAGGGCAGGACACTGCTGGTGCTTGGTACCGGCAGCATAGGCCAGCATATCGCACAGACCGGCAAGCATTTCGGCATGCGGGTGCTCGGTGTCAGTCGCAGTGGTCATGAACGGGCGGGCTTTGATGAGGTGTACCAGCTGGCCGCCCTCAATCGAGTACTGGGCCAGAGCGATGTGATAGTGAGCGTGTTGCCAGCGACCCGCGAGACGCACCATCTGTTCACCCGGGAGCGCTTCGAACACTGCAAGCCCGGCGCCATACTGTTCAATGTCGGTCGTGGCAGCGCTATTCACACTCAGGATTTGCTCGCTGCCCTGGCGAGCGGCAAGCTTGCCCAGGCAGTACTGGATGTCTTCGAGCAAGAACCCTTGCCCGCCGACAGCACGCTCTGGTCGACCCCCAACCTCATCATCACTCCCCATAACAGCGCCTACAGCTTTCCCGAAGACGTGGCCCAGATTTTCGTGCGCAACTATATCCGCTTCATCGATGGCCAGCCTCTGGATGGTCGCATCGACTTCGACAAGGGCTACTGAGCCCCCAAGCCCGAGGCGGGACAGCCGCCAATAAAAAAGAGCCCGACGGGCTCTTTTTCATGGCAATCAGAGGGATCTTGGCCGTCACGGGAACTCAGCTCACCAAGAGCTCTTTCTTGTAAGACTGAACCTTGGCCAGGAACTGGCGCTTGGCCTTGCCGCTCAGAGCTTCGGACATGGGCAACTTGACCGTCATGGGGTTAACGGGGCGGTTGTTGAGTCGTACCTCATAGTGCAGATGCGCCCCCGTGGATCGCCCTGTGTTGCCGGACAGAGCTATCCTGTCCCCCATCTTCACCCGCTGACCCGGTTTGACCAACAGCTTGCTCAGGTGCAGGTAACGGGTGCTCAGGGTGCGACCATGCTTGATCACCACATAGGTGCCAGCCAAGGGGTGACGGGTCGCCTTGACGACCACGCCATCCCCGGTTGCCAACACGGCCGTGCCGACCGGTACAGCGAAATCCGTACCTTCATGAGGGCGCACCATGCCAGTGATGGGATGGCGGCGGGCCGGGTTGAAGGTCGAGCTGATGCGATAGCGGCTGTGGGTTGGATAGCGGCGGAAACCGCGCTCCAGGCTCTGTCCCTGGGCATCGTAATAGTTGCCATCTTCCGCCAGCCAAGCGGAGAAACTCTTGCCATTGCTGAGTACTTCGACCCCGAGCAGCTGGCTGTTGCCGGTATTCTTGCCCTGCACCGTCTCCTGCTGCATCAATACCTTGAACTTGTCGCCCTTCTTCAGATCGCTGGCAAAATTGAGGCGCCACTGAAACAAGTTGGCAATCTTCTTGATGTGACTGGCCGGGACGCCGGCATTACGGGCGCTGACGTAGAAACTGCCATTGATGACGCCATTGAAGTTCTGCTTCTGCCACTCCACGGCCTCGGTGACCATGTTGGCACTGTAGTTGTCATCGACCCGCTTGAGCTCAAGAGACTGCTTGATATTGAGCCGGATCTTCATCTCTTGCAGTATGTTGTCCTGATCGATCAGCAGCTCTATGGTCTGCCCTGGCTTGAGGCGGGCCAGATTGTTCTTGCTGTCTGCATCCAGCACCTTGTACAGGGTGGTGGTCGACAGGCCAAGGGTGTTGAAGATGGTAGTGAGGTTCTCACCATTGCGTACCCGGTAGTCTTGCCACTCGGGGCCAGTATCGGCGGGAATGTCATCCTCGGGAGCCACGGGATCGATCAGCTCATGATCCGGGATGGCGTTAAATTCGGTGTTGTCTTCATTGGTGGCGGTGCCATGAGCCGAAATGGGCAGTTCCAGGCGCAGTGGGCGCTCCAGAATATCCCCTGGCGCAGGCAGTATGGCCACTGCCGACAGGGTCAATCCCGTCAGCAACAACATGGCATAAAAATGTTTGCGGGGAACCGGTGGTTCCCAGTTGGCAGCACTGGCTACCAAGGGACGAAGACGTTTCATCCGCTATCCTGTCATTAGTTCTGAGAGTGTTATTGGGTCGTGTCGTTGTTATAAATTCGCATAAAGCTGCACATTCGACCCATGATTTCGTGAAAAGTTCACTGCAAGACGCACCAAAAACACATTTTATTCATAACCTGTGGTTTTTGGCAGAAAATATCATCACTTTTCTCCCATTTTTTCCTACTTTTAAGAACCAGATCAGATCCTGATCGACCCGCCAAGGGCCATGTTGCGCAACTTTTTCCAGGGAGTGGATATGTCGTTAGCGAAATTGTTAAACAGGATCATCCTCGTCCTGTTTCTGATTGGCGCCGCTCTACTGTTCATGCTCGAAATCACCACGGTCCGCCAATCCATCCTCGACCAGATGTCGGCCAATCTTGAAACGGCCATCACAGCCCTCGGTCTGGTGTTGCAGGGCACCTTGCTCAATGAAGACAAGGTATTGGCTGAAACCATCGTCAATGCCATGTTTGACGGTGGCTTCGTCAGTGCCATCACCCTAGTCGACCCGGATGGCCAGATGCTGTTCCACAAGGTCTTTACCAGTACCCAGCAGAGTATCCCGGCTTGGTTGCCCAGTCTCATCGCCATGCCGCCAGTCAAGGTCGAACAGGAGTTGACCGACGGCTGGCGCATGCTGGGGACACTGACGCTGGAGGGACACAGTGGCTACGCCTACCAACACCTGTGGAATGCCGTCAGCCGCACTGGCCTGGCGCTGCTGGGCGGCCTGATCGTCTTCAGCCTGCTCATTCCCTGGATCTGCAAGCGTCTATTGCGCCCACTCACCGAGATCAATCAGCAGTTGGGCCTGATCCGCAAGCGTCAATATGGCGCTGAGTTGCCCATCCCTTGGCTCAAGGAGCTCAAGGAGGTGGCCAGCTCGGTCAACCAGCTCGTCTCGGAGCGCAAACGGGACATGCTGCAACAGCGGCTCAAGATCACCCAGCTAGGCAAGCAGCAGGAGGCAAGCAGTCATCTTCCCCTGATCAACCTTCACCCTGTGGATGAGGAGTGGCAACAACAGCATTTTTACTCCACCCAAGGGGACATACTGCTCTATCGGCGCTTGTTGCCCCGCCAACCATTCTCTGGCGAGATGCCTCTCATCAAGTTGCAGCAAGCCATCACTTACTGGCTAGGTCAGGAATGTGAAGGGCTCTCCCTGCCGCTCAGTCTGCTCAGCCATCCTCAATGGTCCCAATTGCAGAACGAACTCATCAAGGCGTCCAAGGGGAGATTCGTCGACTGGCGTTGGGATATAACCACCCTGCCAGCCAGTGCCATGACCACCTTCATGGCACTGGAAGGCGCGGGACTGGAGTTGGCCTTTAGCGGCATTCCCATCAACAACGAGGTGCTGAACCAGCTCGACCCTGTCTATCCCGCGTTCATCAGCCTTGCTGTCACCAACTCTCCCCTCTACTGGAATCTGGTCAGCCAGAGTCTCCATGGATCCGGCTATACCTTGCTGGCAGAGGCCAGCTCCATCACTGACATCAGCATATTGCGGGCCTGGGGTATCGATGGTTACGCCACGGGAGCATCATCATGAAAATCCTGCCCCTGCTCCCCCTGCTACTGGTGCCATCCCTGCAGGCAGCCACCCACATCGAGATAGGAACGGGATCCGAACAAGGCATCTATTACCAGATGGCCAAGGAGTTCTGCCGCCTGGCCCATGAGCAGGATGAGAGCCTCAGCTGCCGACCCAAGGCAACAGCGGGATCCCTGGAAAACCTGAAGCAGTTGAAAGAAGGGGAGAGTGACTACGCCATAGTCCAGTCAGACTGGCTATTTCAGGCCAGCAAAGGGATCGGCGCCTTTGAAGGGGCTCCTCAAGCTCACTTGAGAACCCTGTTCGCCACTCACGCCGAGCCCTTCACCCTGGTGGTTCGGGCCGATGGCGATATCACTCGACTCGAACAGCTCAAACTGGCACCTATCGACTTTGGTTTGAAGCATTCGGGCACCCGCAAGACGGCACTGGCGCTGATGGCACTACTGGGCGTCAAGGAGCAGGATCTCGATCTGAAGAGCGTTGCCAACTTGCCAGAATCCTTGTGCAACAAGCAGATTGATGCTTTCGCGCTGGTGATAGGCCATCCCAACCGCATGACCCTGGAAGCGGCGAAACGCTGCCCCATTACCTTTTTGTCCATAGAGGGCGAGCTACGCGATCGGTTCATCAAGGGCCTCCCCTACTATCAGCGCAGCCAGATCCCGGCACGCATCTATCCGGGTAACCCCAAGCCAGTCCCAACCTTCGCCATCGCAGCAACCTTGGTCAGTCGGGAGGATGTCCTGGAGGATCAGGTCTATCGGCTCACCAAAGCCATGCTGAATCAACAGATCCCGTTCAACGAACAGACATATGGCTACGCCAATCTGTTTCACAGATCGCGCAACAAGATAGGTCCGGTGCTGATGGCGCCGCAGCATCCCGGAGCCGCCCGCTATTTTGCGGAGCTCAAGGCGGCTGGGAAGTTATAGCTGGCGGCGGGGGGAGCGCAGATGCTCGCTGGAGAAGCGGGTTTTCATGGAGGTCCACTGGGCCAGTCGATCGGCACTGCCCGCCAGGGTTCCATCACGGCGTGATTTCATGACCCAGATGCTCTTGGCATCGAAGCTGTAGACGGGAATGAGATCGGGACGTTTACTGCCTGGCAATATGCTGCTTTTGATGTTGTCCAGCACCAAAGGGTCGGCCTTGGGAGTGGGGAAGTAGAGCGTCACCATATGAAACGCGTTGTAATCAACCGCCTTGACATAGGCGAGACGCAGTTTCTTCTCTTCAACACCCAGCTCCATCAGGGTGTAATACTTGGCAATGCTGTAATCCTCACAATCCCCTCCCCGGGCACCAATGAATTCGAGCGGGTTGGCCCAATAATCATCCATGCCCCACAACCTGGGATCCTCACTATAAGTGAGATTATTGAAATAGTTGTTTACCAAGACAATTTTCTGCTGATCAGTGGTGCCAGCCCGAGGGCTCAGCAGACGGGCATACGCCTCTGCCCGCTTCACTGCCGCCTTGCCATAGACATCGGCCATCTTGGCTTGCAACTGGGGTTCGGCCAGATAGGTGGAAAGCTGGGAAGCCTGCAGTGGCAAGCTGGCCAGCAAGCCACTGCATATCAACAGAGAGATCCTTCTCATTTAAATGGTGCTCATTAAATCGTGTTGATGGTCAGTATAGACACCCCATCTAATGGCATTGTGCAAAGCCATCGGCCAATTGCTGCATAAATTGTGGATAGGCATCCGGTCCTGACACCACGTCCTCCCCGACCTCATCGAGCAACAATACCTTGGCGCCGGTATTACGGGCCACCGACTCGATCACCGCCGGCGAGAACTGGGGTTCGGCGAAGATGCAGTTGGCCTTCTTTTCCTCCAGTGCCTTGCGAATCTCGACCAGAGTCCGGGCACCAGGACGTCGCTCAGGGCTGACGGTAAAGTGACCTCGGGAACGCATGCCATAATGACGCTCCCAATAACCATATGCCTCGTGAAACACGAAATAACCTTGCTGACTGACGGCCTTCATTTGCGGCGCTATGGCTTGCTCTTTCTCGGCCAATTTGCGGTTGAAGGTGATCAGATTCGCCTGGTAGCGGGCCTCATTGGCCGGATCCTGGGCACTCAAGGTATCCGCCAGCGCCTGGGCTATCACCCTTGCCTGATCCGGGCCCAGCCAGATGTGGGGATCCACCCCCTCATGATGGTGGCCTTCGTGACCTTCATGGCCGTGATCGTCATGATCATGCCCCTCATGAGACTCGCCTGCCTGGTTGGCATAATCAAACAATGGCATGCCCTTGACCCGGGTCAGGGTCAGCACGTGGGGAAGACCCGCCAAGGGTTTGCTCATGAAACCTTCCAGCTCAGGGCCGACCCAGACCACCAGATCCGCCTGCTTGATGGCACGAATGTCCGAGGGACGCAGAGAAAAGTCATGGGGAGAGGCGCCGGTCGGCAGCAACACCTGGGGCTCACTGACCCCATCCGTGATGGCTGCGGCGATGAAACCCAAGGGTTTGATGGTGGTCAAGACTGTGGTGGCACGCACCGGCTGGCTGATCATGAGCAGCGCGGTGAGCAGGGCAAGAATTCGCATAGGGATCTCGTCAGGACAGATGAATGTGATAATATAACAGAAAACGCGACTGTTATATTATAACTCTCACTGGCTGTAAACCCCGGAGCTGTCATGACCCAACTGGTGGAGCTGAAGCACGTCTGTCTCTCATTCGACGGACGTCTCGTGCTCGACAAGGTCTCCTTTACCCTCAATAAAGGCAAAATCACCACCCTTGTCGGACCCAATGGTGCGGGCAAGAGCACCCTCAGCAAGCTGGTACTGGGCCTGCTCAAGCCCGATTCCGGGCACATTGTGCGCAGTGGCGGGCTCAGGGTCGGTTATGTGCCACAGCGACTTTACCTGGATCCCACACTGCCGCTCACCGTGCGCCGCTTCCTGCAGCTCGGCAAGAATGGTCGCCTCTCCATTGAGGAGGCCCTTGCCCGGGTCGGTGGCCAGAGTCTGCTCGATAACCGAATGCAGAAGCTCTCCGGCGGTGAAATGCAACGGGTACTGCTGGCCCGCGCCTTATTGGTCAAGCCGGAGCTGCTGGTGCTGGATGAACCCGTACAAGGGGTCGACATCAATGGTCAGATCGAACTCTATGCCCTCATCGGCAAACTGGCGGCCGAGTTCGACTGCGCCGTGCTCATGGTCTCCCACGACTTGCACCTGGTCATGGCGAGTACCCATGAGGTGATTTGCCTGAATGGTCACATCTGCTGCCACGGGGAACCGGAAAGCGTGGCTCGCCATCCGGAGTTTGCCCGCCTGTTCGGCCGACCCGAGCAGGAGGTGCTGGCTGTCTATACCCACCATCACCACTGCGATGGCCAGCATGAACATGCCGAGCCTGCCCCGCTCATCCGCCTGCCGTCACGCAAATAAGCCGACGAGAATGCACAGCACGGATAAATATGGCGCCAAACCCGGCCTGAATCTCCTTTGGCCAACCGACTGCAAGTAAGGATCTTAACGTGGACAGCTTTCTGTTATATGCCCTCGCCGCCGGTCTCGGCATCGCCCTCCTGGCCGGGCCTCTGGGCAGCTTCGTGGTGTGGCGCAAGATGGCCTATTTTGGTGACACCCTCTCCCATGCCTGCCTGTTTGGCATAGCCCTCGGCATCTTGCTGCAAGTGGATCTCACCCTGGCGGTAGTGGTCTGCTGCCTCGCCATGGCCATGTTGTTGGTGGTCATGAGCCGCAATCAGCAGGTCGCGACCGATACCCTGCTCGGCATCCTGGCCCACAGCGCCCTCTCCCTGGGACTGGTGACCTTGAGCTTCATGGACAATGTCCGCGTCGATCTGATGGCCTATCTGTTTGGCGATCTGCTCTCGGTCCAGCCGGTGGATCTGGTCTGGATCTACGGCGGCGGCGCCCTGGTACTGCTCACCCTGTGGCGACTCTGGGATCCCCTGCTCTCCATGACCATCTCGGAAGAGCTGGCGCGGGTGGAAGGGGTGAGGGTCGATGTGCTGCGCTGCGTGTTGATGCTGCTCATTGGCCTGGTAATCGCGGTGGCCATGAAATTCGTCGGGGCGCTGATCATCACCTCCTTGCTGATTATCCCGGCGGCAACGGCACGCCGCTTCAGCCAGACCCCGGAGCAGATGGCAGGCCTGGCCGCCCTTATCGGGTGTTTGGCCGTGCTGGGAGGCCTGAGCCTCTCCTGGTTCCAGGATACCCCGGCAGGCCCGTCCGTGGTGGTCTGCGCCACCAGTCTGTTCGTGCTGAGCCAGTTCAAGAAGGCCTGATGGTCAGCTATCCTTCGCACCGCTGATTAAGGCGATGGCAGGCTCTGACAGGTTTCCAGCAGCAGCCATTGGCGCAGGCGGCTGATGGCGGGCTCATGGGCCCGCCCTCGTTTGCAGGTGAAGTAGAAGGCATCCCCCGTCTCCAGCTGATGCACCGGCAGGCGCACCAGCTGGGGATCATCCGGCCGTACCATGTAGTCATTGACGAAGGTGACGCCCTGATCCCAGGCCGCCGCCTCCATGGCCAGCAACACATGGCTGAAGTGATGCATCCGCACCCCCTCCGGCACCCTCATGCCGCCCGCTTCGGCCCAACGCTGCCAATCCTCCCCTCGTGACTTGTAGATGGACTGCACAGACAGCAGCGGCAACTGCCAGATGGCGCCGGGCCACTCGGCTTCCACCTGCTGCAACAGCCGACGGCTGCACACCGGGAAGAGCCGCTCCTGATAGATAAGATCATGGCTATAACCACGCCCATTGGGGCAGACAGTAATGAAGCAGTCCGCCACCCGATCGGAGAGTTCGGGATCCTCGGCCACCATCTCCAGGCTGAGATCCAGCTCGGGGTAGAGCTGGCGCAGCCCGGCCAGCCTGGGGATCAACCACTTGACCGCGAAGGAGCTGTAGACGGCGAGCCGCAGCTGCATTTGGGCTCCGCCCCTGAGCTGGGCACTGCTCTGGGCTATCTGGCCAAGCCCGGCGGCGATGCCCTCAAAATAGATCTCTCCTTGCAGTGTCAGGGACAAGAGCCGCCCCTGGCGCAGCAGCAATCGCTCGCCGAGAAAGTCTTCCAGCAGGCGGATCTGATGGCTGACGGCACTCTGGCTGACATTGAGCTCGAGGGCGGCGCGGGAGAAGCTGAGCAGGCGGGCAACCACCTCGAAATATTGCACGGCACGCAGCGGGGGGAGCTTCATTATCTATAAATCTCATAGATGGTGATTATTTATCATTTTACCCAATAGTCAGCCCACCGCTACCCTGATCCCATCAAGTCAGGAGGTGGTATGAATTCAGTATCGGCAGGCATGCTCTATCTGGTCCTCGGCAACCTCATCGCCGTCTTCTCCGACGTCCTGGTCAAGGTGCTGGATCCTGATCAGCCCATCTTCCAATTCGTCCTCTTTCGTCAGCTCTCGGCGGCGCTGCTGCTCGCCCCCTGGTTGCTCTGGTCCTGGCGTCGCCACCCGCCGATCGCCCTCAAATGGCACCTGCTCCGTGCCCACATCTGGGCGGGGGGTGTCTGCCTCATGGTGATAGCCCTGACCCAGTTGCCGCTGGCCACCGCCAATGCCCTCTTCTACGCGGCCCCCCTGTTGATGGTGCCCCTCGCGGTCTGGATCGCGGGGGAAGCCATGTCCCGGCAAAAAGTATTGACCGCCTTGATGGGGTTCATCGGCGTGCTGATAGTGTTGCGCCCGACCGAAGTGAACTGGGCCGCATTGGCGGCGCTCGGGGTGGCGCTCTCTCTGGCCCTCAACAACCTGTTGATCAAGCGCCTGCCCCTGCAGCAACCCATAGCCCAGACCCTCTTCTTCACCAATGTGTTGAGCATGCCCATCATCTTCGCCCTGGCCTGCTGGGATCCCACCCCCTGGCAGTGGCACCTGCTCTGGCCCGCATTTGGATCTTCGGCGCTGATCATGGTCTATGCGGGTCTGTGCGTGCTGGCCTATCGCAAGGCGGAGGCGAGCAAGATTGCCTCGGCCGAATACACTGGCCTGCTGGCCGCTGTGGTCATCGGCGCCTGGCTATTCGACGAGCAGCCCGGCCTGCCCCTGCTGGTTGGCTGCCTGTGCATCATCATTCCCCTGGCTGCCATGGCGCGAAAGAGCAAAGCCAAACCCCTGGCGGAGCCTGTCAGCTAGGGGAAATGAGCGTCAGGGAAAGAGGGCCTGGATGCGGGTGCGCAACTCGGGCACCACCTCGGTCTCGAACCAGGGATTCTTGCGCAACCAGAGGGTGTTGCGCGGAGAGGGATGGGGCAGCGGCAACCAGGCTTCCCCATAGTCACGCCAGTGTTGCACCGTCTCGGTCAGAGTGCCATGGCGGGCCTTGCCGAGGTAACGCTGCTGGGCATATTGGCCGATGAGCAGGGTCAGCTCGACATGGGGCATCAGCATCAGCACCTTCTCGTGCCAGGTGGGGGCGCATTCGGGACGAGGAGGCAGATCCCCCGACTTGCCACGCCCCGGGTAACAGAGGCCCATGGGCATGATGGCTACCCTCTTTTCATCATAGAAATCGGCGGGGGCCAGCCCGAGCCAATCCCGCAGCCGCTCGCCGGAGGGGTCGTCCCAGGGGATGCCGCTGGCATGCACTCGTGTGCCGGGGGCCTGTCCTATGATGAGCAACCGGGCCTGTTCGCTCCCCCGGATCACGGGGTTGGGCCCCAGGGGCAGATGCGCCTCGCACAGGCGGCAGGCGCGGATCTGTTCAAATAGCGCGTCGAGTCGGTTCATGACCCCATGATATCAGCTGCTGGCAGGGGGCGCAGCCATGGCGCCAGCGCCCCTCTCGCCCACATCTTTTGTCCTGGTTGCCCCTTGCCGCCCCGCTAGAGGCAGCCTATCATGCGGCCCAGATTGTTTAGTTTAATAAACGGAAGAGAATGAAAAGCTGGATGGGGACGGGCTGTGCGGCCCTGTCGTTCGCGCTCTGGGGCCTGCTGCCCCTCTATTACCAGTTCATGCCCGAGGTCAACATGTGGGAGCTGCTCTCCCACAGGGTGCTCTGGTCCGTGGTACTGCTCGCCCTGCTGTTTAGCCTGCTTGGCCAGCGGCTGCCCTGGGGAAGATTGCGCCAGGAACCCCGCCAGCTCGGTCTGATCCTGCTGGCCGGTCCCATCATGTCCGTCAGCTGGTGCATGTTTACCTGGTGCCTGACCACGGGTCAGGTACTGGCCACCAGCCTCGCCTTCTTCATGACCCCGCTATTCAACATCGCCTTCGCCGTGATCTTTCTCGGTGAGCGGCTCACTCCCCAGAAGCACCTGGCGGTTGCCCTGGCGCTGGCAGGGCTGGCCTACATGCTGTTCTCCTACGGTCAGCTGCCCTGGTTTTCCCTCATCATGGGGGCCAACTTTGCCCTCTATGGCCTGCTCAAGAAGAAGGTGCACTATGAGGCGAGCACCAGCCTCTATCTCGAATCCCTGGTGCAACTGCCCCTGGCCCTGCTGTGCATCGGCTGGCTGGTCTGGCAGGGCCAGGGCACCTTCATTCAGGGAGACTGGGGAGATCGCCTGCTGCTGATGGGCAGCGCTCCTGCCACCCTGGTGCCGGTTGGCCTGTTCTGCTATGCGGTGCTGCGCACCCGCATGAGCACCGTGGGTCTGCTGCAATACATTGAGCCGACCCTGGCCTTCCTGCTTGCCATCTTCTGGTTCCAAGAGCAGCCAGACCCCGTGAAGATGGTGGGCTTCGCCTTCGTCTGGGCGGGTCTGCTGATCAGCCTGCTGCCCCTGCACAGGTTGAACCGCAAGGCTCATGCCCCTTGAGCGGCGGCCTGCTCTGCCATGGAACCCTTGCTCCCTGAGGGTGCGCTGCGATAATGCCCTCACCCAGAGCCATGACGCTGTTCGAGAGCAGAGTACAAGATGAGTGAACGCCTCCCGTTTGAACCAGACAGCGCCGCTGATGAAGCGGTCTGCGTGACCAGGGGACATCCATCTGCCGATGGCGCCCCCCCAGGGGCGAGTGCCATCTGGTTTATCTATATGGTGCGCACCCGCAGCGGCAGCCTCTACACAGGGATCAGCACAGATCCTGATCGCCGCCTGACCCAGCATCAACGCGGGACAGGGGCACGGGCGCTGCGCGGCAAAGGCCCCCTCATCCTGGCCTGGCGACAGGAGGTCGGGGAGCGGGGCGCGGCCCTGCGTCTCGAATACCGGCTCAAGCAGCAGAACAAGGCCATCAAGGAGCAACTGATCCTGCACCCCGACCACTGGCATGCCTTGAGCCAGCAGTGGCTGCTCACCTCGCCCAGTGCAGCCCGACGGGAAGACAAGCGAGAGCCCGATGCCGCGCTCACACCGGATGGATTGCCATCATAAGAAAGGCCACCGCTATCGGTGGCCAGAGAAGGAGAGCTGTCACTGGCGGGGCACGCTTAGCCAGTGATGGTCAACCATGTATCCTGAGTGCTCTGCGCCAGGCATTGTCATCCAGGGCGCCTCTGCCCCATCACCCTCCGCAAACCAGGCCTCAACGGTAATGATTGGGGCGGCTGGTGCGACGCCGATTGCCCAGCAACCAGTAGACCACCAGCCCCAGCAATATCCAGGGCGCCAGCTTGAACACCAGGCCTATCATGCCTGCCAGGGCCCCGAAAATCATGAAGACCCCGCTCACCACCACCATGGCCAGCACGGTGAACCCGGCCATGGCCATCACGACAAGCACCGCCAGCAACACCAGAAATTCCAACATATTTACTCCTCGCAGCCGGGCTGCTCTTCATGGGGGTATGGGCGGGGTCAATCCAGCCAGCGCTTCAGTTCATGGCGCGGTGGCATCAGCAGCACCGCCAACAGGTAGGCTGCCAAGGTAAATGGCGGTAGCAGGATCAGGGCAAGCAGTGCCACTATCCGCACCGTCACCCTGGAGAGCCCCAACCGCCTGGCAATACCGGCGCAAACCCCGGTCAACTTGCCGTGCGCCACGTCTTTCGGCCAGGGCGTCATGATTACACCTCCACCTTCTGACCCTTCAGACGAGCCAGCTCGCGCTCTATCTCGTCATTGAGTTCCAGCTCGCGAAATTGCGCTTCCAGAGACGGATTCTGACCCAGGGTCGCGGCTTCAAGCTGGGCTTCCAGCTGATCGACCCGGCCCTGCACGCCGTCGAAACGCGCCATCAGTTCATGCATGCGGCTATGGTCGATCTGCGCACGGGCGCGGATCCGGCTGTGGGCCGTCTGCTCGCGCAGGACCAGCAACTTCTGTCTCTCCCGCGCCTCGGTCAGCTTGGCCCCCAGCCGCTCGCTGTCGGCATTGAGCTGGGCCAGCACCTCGGCCAGCCGATCCCTGTCCTGCTCCAGCAGTGCGAGGCGCTTGGCCTCGGCCAGCTTCTCGCCGAGGGCGGCACGGGCCAGGTCTTCACGGCCCTTGCCAATGGCCAGCTCGGCCTTGGCAGCCCAGCCCTGCATCTGCTGACTCAGGGCACTCTGCTGACGTTCCAGCTGTTTCTGTTCGGCGATGAGACGGGCGGCCTGGGTGCGCATCTCAATTTGCACCTGCTCCATCTCTTCGATCATGAGCCGGATCATCTTCTCGGGCTCTTCGCTCTTGTCGAGCAGGCTGTGCAGGTTGGCGTTGATGATGTCGCTGAGGCGGCTAAATACACTCATGGTCTGGCTCCTTGTCATGGAATGGGCCTGGGCCCCTGGTTTCAGTTTCTCGTGCCATCAGTGTTACAAGAGCCGTGCCAGAATATTTTTTCGTTAACTTACAATCAGATATGGGATTAACATCCGAAAACCAAACCATGGGTTAGCGTTTTTAACCAAAAAAGATGGCGAAAATCACCAATAAAAAAGGGAGCCAGTGGCTCCCTTTTTTACACCCTGAACCTTCATCAGGCGGCGCGATCCCGCTCGATGGCGGCATCCAGCTCGGCCAGCTTGGCGCTCATCTGCTCGCGGCACTGTTCGGACAGCTCGCGGATCCCGGCGGCACCATGCTCCTTGCTGCACAGGGGCGGCAGCATCTCGAGGCGCACCTCGCCATTGTCCCAGCGGTTGAGATCGATCTGGCCGAAGTAGCTGGAGCAGACGATGGGCACCACTGGCACCTCGGCCTGCACGGCTGTGTGGAAGGCGCCCGCCTTGAACGGTAGCAGGCCACGGCCCTGGGAGCGCGTGCCTTCGGGGAACATCCAGATGGAGGTGCCACGACCTTTGATGCGATCCACCACCTGACCTATGGTGCCAATGGCGCGGGAGCGGTTGGATCTGTCGATCAGCACATTGCCGGACAGCCAGAAGATGAGACCGAAGAAGGGCAGCCACAGCAGGCTCTTCTTGCCCACCGCCACCACGCCGGGGCGCACCGCGCCAGTCACGGTGAAGATGTCGAAGTTGCTCTGGTGGTTGCAGACATAGACGGCGGGGCCGACGTTTTTCACTTCATCCGGCATGGTCAACGTCACCTTGACGCCGATCAGCGGGCAGACGGCATGGTACATGCGAGCGAAGACGTAGACGTTGTTGGCATGACCGGGGCGCACCAGACAGAGCAGCAGGGCCAGGATGAACCAGACGACAAGTAGCAGGCCAAGCAGCAGAATACGGGCAAATTTGAGCATCGAACACCTCTAGACAAGATTCGGCGCAGTATACTGAGGCCGCTTTGGGTGAACAAGTGTTAGCCAAACAAAACCGGGCCCCGTCTGGGTGACCACATGGCGCTGTCACCTTGCTCCCAGCCGCGTTCTCCATGTGGTCTGACACCGTAAAAAAGCCTCTTATGAAGCCAAAATGACCCAACGGCTTGTATCGACAAGAGCGGCCCGTTAGGATGTGGCCCTCTCTAGACGATGGGCCCGGTATGACGCAACCACAGCGCACAGCAACACGACTCCTGCTACTGGTGTGCATACTGCTGCTCAACTGCGCCGCCCAGCCCCTGCTCAAACTGGCCCAACTCGACCAGGCGCTCAGCTGTCAGGCCCTCACGTCCACCGACGAAACGGGCCAGAGCCAGGAGAGCCCGCAGCCTAGCAGTTGCGAGCTCAAGGGCAAGTGGCTCAGCGCCACCCAGCTCAATGCCGCCGAGTTTATCTTTTTCGTCGTCGCCCTCATCATTGCCGTTCTGCCCCCCCTGTGGCGCTATAGCCCCCCCCTGCCGCCACCCAGGAATGGCAGAGCCCCCAAACTCCGATTGCACCTCCAGCTCTGCGTGCTGCGCGAATGAGTTATCCGCCACTTTAGACGGATCCCAACTTATTTATTGCGAGACACATCGATGACTAGATTGATCAAGACGGCGCTGCTGCTGATCTGCCTTGGCTGGCAGACGATAGCCGTCGCCGCTGACAGCGGCTGGCTGACCAGCCCACAAAACGACCACGCCCGAGTCCGGCTGCAAGGGGATTTCAGCCACCCGGCCCAGAGCCGCCTGCTGCTCGAGGTCGAGCTCGGATCCGGCTGGAAGAGCTATTGGCGCAGTCCAGGCCAGGGTGGCATCGCCCCCCAGATCCTCTGGCAAGGCCAAGAGCCAACCCAGGTCCAGTGGCACTGGCCGACCCCACAGCGCTTCGAGGTCGCCGGGCTCAGCACCCAGGGTTATCAGGGGGACGTCCGCTTCCCCATGACCCTGAGTGCGCCGACAGGCAGCACCTTGAGCGGCATACTGCGCCTCTCCACCTGCAGCAACGTCTGCATACTGACCGACTTCCCCTTCCAGCTGGCGCTGGGTGAGGCGGCCCCCGCGGGCTTTGATTTTGCCTATGCCCAGGCCATGAGTAAGTTGCCCCAATCGATGGCGAGCGACATCCGGCTCGAGGCCGGGTATGGCGCCAATGAGCTGCAACTCATTGCCGAGCGGCCCCAGGGCTGGCAGCAGCCGGCGATTTTCCTCGACGGTCAGGCAGAGGCCGAGTTTGGCGAGCCCAAGCTGCAGGTCGAAGGCCAGCGTCTGCTGGCTCGCATCCCGGTCAGCGATGGCTGGCAAGGCAATGCCCCGGATCTCAAAGGCAGGCTGCAGGGCGTGCTGCTGGTCGATGGCGAACAGGCCTGGCAGGGGGAGACGCCCATCAGCGCCCCCCTGGCGCTGCCAGCGGCCGGGCCTGACAGTGGTCACTCGCTACTCTGGCTGGTCGGCATTGCGCTGCTCGGGGGCCTCATCCTTAACCTGATGCCCTGCGTACTGCCGGTACTGGCCCTCAAGTTGGGGTCAGTGCTGCAGCTTGAGACGCGGGAGCGCAGACCCATTCGCCTGCAATTTCTGGCCGCCAGTGCCGGGATCCTGGTCTCCTTCTGGGCATTGGCCCTCATGAGCACCCTGCTGCGCGCCACTCAGGGGGCGGTCGGCTGGGGTATTCAGTTCCAGAGCCTCTGGTTTATCGGCTTCATGGTGGTGGTGACCCTGCTGTTTTGCGCCAACCTGCTGGGATTGTTCGAGTTCCGGCTGCCCAGTCGGCTCAACACCCGGCTCGCGACCACCGGCGACAACAGCCTGGGCGGCCACTTCCTGCAGGGCAGCTTCGCCACCTTGCTGGCAACCCCCTGTTCGGCCCCCTTCCTCGGCACGGCAGTCGCCTTTGCCCTCGGTGCGCCCCTGGCTCAGCTCTGGCTCATCTTTACCGCCCTCGGGCTTGGCATGAGCCTGCCCTGGCTCGCCATCGCGGCCTGGCCACGCCTCGCACTCTGGTTGCCAAAACCCGGCCCCTGGATGGGACGACTGCGCATAGTGCTCGGCCTGATGATGCTGGGATCCAGCCTCTGGCTGCTGAGCCTGCTCTCCGCACACCTCGGCACGCTCACCACCGGCTGGCTGATGGCCGCTGTGCTGCTGATCCTGCTCGTCGCCATCGGCTGGCGCCATGGCATGCGCGGTGTCACCCTGACCCTGGCACTCTCGACCCTGATTGGCGGTGCCCTGCTGCTCGGCGGCGCCCTCACGGCGCCAAATAGCCCTCAAAGGGAGACGGTGCAGTGGCAGCCCCTGTCGGAATCGGCACTGCAACGGGCTTTGGCGGATAACAAGCGGGTCTTTATCGATGTCACCGCCGACTGGTGCGTGACTTGCAAAGCCAATAAATACAACGTCTTGCTACGAGACGAGGTGCAAAGCGCCCTCTCGGCCCCGGATGTGGTTGCCCTGCGCGGTGACTGGACCCGGCCCAACGACAGCCTGGCCGCCTTCCTGCGGGCCCGGGGCGCCGTGGCCGTGCCCTTCAACCAGATCTATGGTCCCGGCCTGCCCAAGGGGGAAGTGCTCTCCCCCCTGCTCGACAAAGCCGACCTGCTCACCACCTTGCACAAGGCTGGCCTCATCAAGGCCGGCACCACTCGCTTCTAAGGAAAAGATGATGAAACCTACCCTGATCACCCTGAGTCTGCTCGGCGCCTTGCTCGCCCCCACCCTGCACGCCACTCCCTTCACCTCGGAGCAGGAGGTGCGCATCAAGGAGCTGATCCGCGAGACCCTGGTGGCCAACCCGAAGATCCTCGATGAGGCGGCCGATGCCTGGGAGAAACAGAACACCGCGGATCAAGCCGCCCAGCTTGGCAACATCATCAAGGGTAACCAGCAGGCCCTGTTCATGAGCCCGACCAGCCCGCGCCTGGGGGCCAAAAACCCCAAGCTGACCCTGGTCTCCTTCACCGACTACAACTGCCCCTACTGCAAACAGTTCGATCCGCACCTGACCCGTCTGCTCAAGGAGCATCCGGATCTCGGCCTGGTGATCAAATTGCTGCCCTTCAAGGGGCAAACTTCCGCCAAGGCCGCCCAGTACAGCCTGACCCTCTGGCAGCAGGATCCGGCTCGCTTCCTGCCGCTCCATGAAAAGTTGATGAGCAAGCAGGGCATGCTGACCGAGGCGGACATCAACAAGGCCCTGGCCGCCACCGGTAATGTGGGCCTCAAACCAGAAGACAAGGCGACCGAGGAGCTGCGCACCAGCCTTCGTCTGGGCACCTTGCTCGGCGTACAGGGCACACCGGCCACCCTGATTGGCAACCAGCTGGTGCCGGGCGCCATCTCCTATGACGAGCTCGAAAACCTGGTCTTGGCCGAGTTGGCCAAGCAAGGCTGATGGTCACACAATGGGAGCTGCGCTCAGACAGACTTCGTCTGGGCACCTTGCTCGGCGTACAGGGCACACCGGCCACCTTGATTGGCAATCAGCTGGTGCCGGGCGCCATCTCCTATGACGAGCTCGAAAACCTGGTCTTGGCCGAGTTGGCCAAGCAGAGCTAAGGGGACCCATGACTGAGACTAACAACCCGCTCTCACGCTGGCGGCGCTGGGGCAAGGAGGCGCTGTGGCTACTGCTGTTTGCCGTCATCCTCACGACCGCGCTGGATCTCTGGCGCGGGCCGACCCTGCCCGCGGGGAGCCCGCTTCCCGCTCTCACCCTGCAAGATGGCAGCACGGCGGACTTGCAGGCCCTGAGCCGGGACAAGCCGCTGCTGATCTACTACTGGGCGAGCTGGTGCGGGGTGTGCCGCTTCACCACCCCGACGGTGGAGCAGCTGTGGCAAGACGGCGGTAACGTGCTGACGGTGGCGCTGCGCTCGGGCAACGATGAGCAACTGCGCCGCGGCATGGCCAGCAAGGGATTGCGCTTCCCGACCCATAACGACGAGCAGGGCGCACTGGCCGCTCACTGGCAGGTGAGCGTCACCCCCAGCTTTCTGATCCTCAAGGATGGCAAGGTGGTCGGCACTACCACTGGCTGGAGTAGTCGTTGGGGATTGAAGCTGCGGCTGCTGTGGGCCAGCTGGTAATCCACTCCAATATAAAAAAGCCCGGTGATGAACCGGGCTCTTTTTTTATATCCGTTGGGGACGACTTGCTTAAGGGGCTGACTGCTGTGCCCGTTTCTGCAAGCTGGCCCTGGTGTCCGCTCGCTCCGCTTCGCTGATCACTCCGTCCCCATTCTTGTCCAGATGGGCGAACAACTTCTCCTGACGCTGCACAAATTGCGCCTTGGTGGTTTCCCGTCTCGGCTTGATGTTACCCATTCGCTCCGGCACAGCCTTGCCAGCCTGCTTCATCGCCGCCTCCATCTTGGCCAGGGTGGCTTCCTTCTCGGCAACCGAGATCACCCCATCGCCATTTTGATCCTGCCTGGCAAAGCGCTTTTCAGCACTCGCCATAAACTGGGCCTTGCTGATATCCCCCTTGATGAGCGGCTCACCGGGCACGGCATCGGCGGCCACCGCCAGGCTGCTGAGCAGCATCAGGGGCAGAAAGTAGCGTTTCATCATGATGTGGTTTTCCTCATTTGCACTTTTATCTCATCGACCGGGCCAATGATGGCGGGTCGGACGGGGGCGCTGCCATTGAGACGACCTGCGCGATTTGACCCTCGGCCAATGCAAAGGTTCCCGCGCCCCGTCGCCAGCCCGGTCATCCCCTCTTCGGGTGGCACAAAGGGAGACAAGTGACCAATTCCCACCCACGCCAAGTTCATTTGGCCGATCAGATCCTATTCATGGCAGTGCCGCGCTATTTCCGTTAAAATGACGGGTTTTTCGCCGTACCTGGTTTTCTCAGCGACCAGCCAGGGCCAGCATTGTGACTTCTCTGTTGCCAGTGATGCAGGATCTGCCATGAACAACTACTTTCGGGTGCTGGGTGTAAAATCCAACGCCAACGAAAACGACATCAAGAAAGCGTATCGACGACTGTCGAACCAGTATCACCCCGACAAGCTGCTCGGGGCCACCGACGAAGAACAAGCGCGCGCAGCCGTCTTGCTGCAACAGGTGAAGCAGGCCTACGAGGTTCTTTCGGACCCCAAGAAAAAAGCCGCCTTCATCAAAGACTTTAACAACGTCATTGTGACCGACCCGACCTCTGCCATGCAGGAGTTATGGGATCAATTCTATCCCTGAGGCTGTATGAAAAAGACATTGGATCTGGCGCGTATCAAGGCGCTGATGAGTGACGCCAGCGAGAACATCGAATCCTACCGTGATGTGGACCAGCCCAAGGCGCTGGAACAGTTCACCGGCAAGATGAAAGCGCTGCTGCTGGCCGACATGAGCATGCTGGAATTCATGCCCGAATACCTGCCACTGGCCCTCTATGGCCGGGTGCAGTTTTCTGCCCAGGCCAAGCCCGCCTGGCGCAACTGGATTGGCCAAGGGGAGCAACCCAGCTGGGACGAGTTCAAGGTGTCCGTTGCCTTCAACAACGCCGACCTGCCCCTGGTCAAGGCAGTACGCGCCCAGAGCGAAGATACCCTTATCGAAGCCTGCGCCGTGCTCTATCTGCTGGACAACCCCCTGCCCCGTGGCGCCCGCGATGACGACTATGCCATGCCCCGCGATGAGGATGAGGACGAGGGAGAAAACGCCGACGCTGACTATGACGGCAGCGACGAAGAGGGCGAGCAGGATATGTACGACGAAGTGCGTTTCTAATTTGAGGCAACTTGGGGTAAAGAATGAATAGTCTGATTGAAATTGCCGCCATCGAGATCAAAGAACTGGCCGTGATCGAGCCCAAGCAGGCCAGCGAGAGATTCGAGCTGATCGCCATGACAATGTCCGACGATCAGCTGGCCGAAGTCATTGAAAATATTGATATCGTCACCCTGACCCAGATCAACGGCCAGCATGATATCTCCTTCCCGTCCATCATCTCCGAGCTGATGACCCCGGAGCGGATCCGCGACATCGTCTGCCAGCAGCCCCTCTACTGGGAAGAGGCCATCAAGAACAATGCCGAGGAGCTGCAACAGCACACCTTCGACTTTCTCAACTACCTGATCCGCACCCAGGAGAGCGAGGCCAAGCAGCGCGAGATCCTCGAGTGCATCGCCGAGGATCCCGCCGGTCTCTTCTACCTCGCCATCCCCTTCATCGAGTTCTACCGCGGTGAGCAGCTTGATGATGAAGAGGGCATGACGGACCTGCTCCACGCCGAAGAGGAAGATCTGGAAGAGGCACTCTCCTACAGTGACCGCCAGCTGAGCGAGGATGCCCACGACTACTCCCTCGACGATCCCCGCAGCTTGCTGATGCTGATCCGCCAGCAGGCACCCGAGGTGGAGCAGGCCATCAAGGCCCTGCTGCGCAACGAGAACAGCACTTGGGACGGCATCATCAACAAGTTTGCCGCCGAGCTGGTGATGCAGGCCAAAGACAAGAACCAGGTCAGCGACGAGTACAGCGAAGTGGACGACATGTTCAGCTTTCTGGATTAAGGGACGTTTCGATGTCACAGGTAACGCAGCTAATCATTCGCGAGGCCAATCAGGGCCCCTTCCTCAGCCAGGTACTGCGCTTTGGTGCTGACAGTGAACGCTTGAGCCCCCAGCAACTGGCCGCCATCAAGGGCAAGGCGGTGTTGATGAGCCTGAAATTCGCCGACAAGTACTACAACAAGTACAAGATGCATCTGCTCGAACAAGCCGCCCACGACGTGATTGGCGTCATCAGCCTGGGGCTGCAGGAGCTGTCCGGGCGGGACACTGCCCGGGCGCTCGCCCTGCTGCAGGCCCCGGAAGGGCCCATCAAACCGTTCCAGAAAGGCTGGTCCATGCTGATCTCGGTCAGCCCCAAGCAACTGGGCGCCAATAACCTCTTTGGCGATGTGGATGCCCGTCTGCTCGATAAAATATCCAGCCCGCCGGATGTGGAAGAGTGGCAAGGCTGGCAGGAGTACGAGAAGGCGCAGCTGGAACATGACAAGGCCCGCCTGATGGCCCTGATGGACAGCCACTTCTATGCCTACGAGAATGACCACCCCACCCTGGAGGACAAGCTGGCCGAGGCCCTGCTCTACCGCATCCTCTGCGGTCAGGGCAGCGGCGCCGCGCCATTGAAGGTCAAGCAGGATCTCAAGCGCCGCCTGGCCCGGGAAATCGTGCTGCAAGAGCACTGGTTCGATACCGACTATCTGGCCGCCCAGCTTGAACTGTTGCTGAGCGAACTGCCCAGCGATCTGACCGCAGGGCTGCGTCAGGATCTCAGCCGGGGTTTTGTCTCCAACCTGCTCCACACCTTGGGCTTCGTGCGCCAGTACCAGCAGTTGCAGCAAGAGGGTGCTTCGCCGGAGAAGCTCGACAATATCGAGATGCGCGCCGGTCTCAAGCACCCCCTGCTCGGCTGGCCGCTCTACCACGACTTCTGACGGCGACTGCCGCCGCCATGTCATCGTCACCCAACGCCCGGCCCGCCGGGCGTTATCATCTGTGCGCCTTGGCCTCCGAACAAGCGCTGCCAATAAAAGTGCCTCTATTAAGCACCAGCGTACAACCAACCCGGTGATGAGGCGTCGAGCGCTCCTCTCGGGAACCCTCGTATGACATTGCAACCATCCCCGTATCGGCCCAGTCAGTTTCGAATGGAGGTTCGCCGAACTCTATAGACCAGAAACCCTCACCTCTTCAATATCGTCATTTTGATACACAGTCGCACTCCAATATTGGCTGTCGTTACCTGTTTGACGAGTCCATCCATCTGCCTCCAGTTGTCTGGCGATCATTCGATTCATAAAGCCATGACCGAGCAGCAGCACCGGTCCTTCGCTGGCAAGGGATTGAAGTCGTTGAACTGCCGTGCTGGCGCGCATCTTCGTAGTGCCGACAGATCCGACGCCGTGTGAGTAACCCCATAACCATAAGATTCGCAGGATAAATTCCCAGGCAAACGGCGATAGCCGTGGCAATCTCCAGTGACCATAAGGCTGTGGCGCTTCACGAAATAGCCCGTCGATGAGGGCGGGCTTCAGGCCGAGAGCCTGGACTGAGGTCAGCGCACGAGGCAAGTTGCTCGAGACTATCGCCTTGGCGGTGGCGGCGAGTTGCTTGCTGGCATCCAGGATGGGGGGGGTGGTAGTGTCGGAACTGTCGTAATGCTCGATCCAATCTTTCATCTCGAGCGCTGACATTTTGTCGGTTCCGGCCAGCTTTGGCTGGCCGTGACGCATCAGGATCATTTTTCTGCTCACTGTCTCACTGTCCGTTTACGCCCTTGTCCTGATGTGTTCCAAACCAACCGTGATCACGGTACCACACCACTGTGTCGGTGATGGTTTGCTCCAGCCCCCGGAAACTCAGGTCAAGCTCTCGCTCACTCTTGCCGTGATCGAAGCAGGTGCGGTCCTTCTCTCGTACCAACAGACGCAACGTAGCCATGCTCAGCAGAATGGGCTTGCCAGTAATACGCGCGTAGATCTCCTGCACCGCCGTCAAGGCGTATAAAAAGGGTAGCGGCAGTTGTCGAATGGGTGTCTTGACGCCAGCAATACGCCCAAGAACAGGTATCAGCTCACGCATCGTCATATGCCGGCCCGCCGCGAGATAGCGCTCACCCTGGCGCCCATACCTGGCTGCTGCGATCAGCGCCAATGCCACATCGCGAGCATCGACAACGGAGAAACTACCGGGGATAAGTCCGGGCAATTTGCCGCGTACGACATCGTTGACCAACTGTCCTGAGGAGGTCGGGCCAATGTCGGCAGGACCCCACATCCAGCCAGGCAGAACCATGCAGGCATGCATCTCGGGATGGACTTCCAGGAACGACAGGACGGCACGGTCGGCGAGGATCTTGCTGCGGTAATAGTCATCCGCGTCAGCGTCGGCCCGCAGACAGCTTTCATCAATTGACGTGCTGGGTGCGCCGTCAAGCACGGCAATGGAAGAGGTATGGATGAACCGTCGAATACCTGCGCGGTAGGCCTGACCCAGCAGGTTCCGTGTACCGGAGATATTAATCTTTTCGAGTTCCTCCCAGTGACTGCCGCCCTTGTAGCTATCGCGAAAGTACGCTGCGGTGTGGAACACCGTATCACAGCCTTGTAGCGACGCAGCGAACCCGTCGATATCCGCCATGTCACCCACCACCAGTTCCACCCCCGGCAAATCCTTGAACTGTTGTTCACCTTTGGCTCTTGAACGAACTAGGGCTTTGACTGCGTGACCACGAGCGACCAGTTCACGCACCAGGTTGTTGCCCAACAAACCGGTCGCGCCAGTGACAAATATGTTATGCATGTATTACTCCTCACTCTGATCGGCTAACGGCATCAATACCACACTGTCGAAGAAAACTTCTTCACGTATGACCAAGCCGTTTCTGAAGGTGAGGTGTGCGGCGTAATACAAGGTAATGTGGCGTCCATGGGGTGGAATCACCCGACCCGACACCACTAATGGTGCAGTGAAAGTGCCGCTCAGGAAGACGGTCAGTGCCAAACGATCGTCTGTGGCAACAAATGGGCTCAAGTTCATCTTGGCATCGGGGAATGCTGCGAGTAATGCGCGCCTTCGCTTGTGCATGGCCTCGAGACCGGTTTGTATCCCTACGCCATCGAAGTAGATGACGTCTTCGGAAACCAGTGCAAGCATCGCCTCCAGGTCTCGGCGATTAAAGGCGCTGGCGGCGCGTTCCGCATAGTCGTTGGTGCCAGTAGTCATACAGTCCATTCCATTCTTTTCGAGGGAGTGTAGATATACCGTTGACGCCTCTATCTAAAAACAGCGACTACTGCATAATGGCTTTGCAAATTTGCAGATCAGGCAAGATATGAAGCATGGCTTTGCAAGCAAACTGGGACGATCTTCGCCTGCTGTTGGCAGTCTCGCGACGTGGCAGCTTTCTTCAGGCTGGCCAATTGCTGGGGATCGCAGCGTCTACTGTGGCGCGACGGCTGACCCAGCTTGAAGGCGCACTGGGTGAGCCACTCGTCGAGCGGGGAGTTGAAGGATGCAGGTTGACCCCGCGAGGCCAATCCCTCGTGGACGTTGCCCTGGCTGCAGAAGCAGGCTTGAGGCGTCAAACAGCTACGGGCATGCCCGAGCCGTACACAGAGCTATCTGGTAATATCGTGGTCAGTGCAGGAGAGGGATTCTCGTCTTGCGTGCTGGAGGCTGCGAGTCGCTTCACCACTCTGCATCCGCGATGCTCGGTGGAGTTGCTGATCACAGCCGATTTTCACAAGATCGTCCGCGGCGCCGCAGACATTGCTGTACGCACGACTCATCTGGGCGAACCTTCGCTTATTTACCGCTTCATAGACAGGCTCGTTTACGGTGTCTTCGCCGATGCAGCTTATCTGAAGCGGTTTCCGGGGCTAACTCCAGCCACTGCGGCCAATATTGGCTTGCTTCCTCCGCTGGACATGTTGCCTCAAATGCGTGCGGCAAAGGCTGCGGGTCTGGACCACACGCCGATCAGCGTGAACTCGTTCGCGGTTCAACTCGAATCGGTGAAGCGAGGTATGGGTGTGGCGGTGCTGCCCCGTATTCTGGCGAAGGATCTGATCGGATTGTTCCCGGAACTCCAGCTTCCAGATATGGAGGTCTATCTGGTGACCCGACCGCAGGTATTGAAACAGGCTCATATCAAATGTTTTTTTGTCATCCTGGAGCAGGTTCTTATTGAAGCCCTGTCCATGAGAGGTGCCGAAGATTACCTCTTGAGGGACGCTCAGAAATGAGCGCGTCATGCACAGGATCTTCAGAGTCCACCAATTGAAATAGATATAAAAATACTTCGTGTGTGATCTCGTTTATCGCCAAAAAAAATCAACACGCGCGAAGCCTATGACCATTATCAATGACTAACTCCTGGCTCCCGCCGTACTCGAGCACATTGCTCGGCTGGCCGCTCTACCACGACTTCTGACGGCGACTGCCGCCGCCATGTCATCGTCACCCAACGCCCGGCCCGCCGGGCGTTGTTTTGCCCGTTTGTCAGCGTTGACTCGCAAGAACAGTGAGGCTGCAACAAGATAAGCCATCGGCCGGTCTGCTATGCAGGGCCGCGACCCTGTGAGCGCAGCGCACATACACCGGCGCTTCTCTCACAACATGGGACTCTAACCCCGAGCTTTCGCTACATAGGGTTAGGGCATACTCTCAGAGCCCCTACGTTCGCAGCCCATATTTTCGCAACCCATAGTTTCGCAACCCATATTTTCACAACCCAAGCCCCGCGAGCTCATTCAAGACAACCTCTCAAGGAGAAGAACATGACCCAGGAACGCATCCAGACTCAATATCGCCTCCCCGGCCCCTGTGCCAGCCAAACCGAGTTGAAGCAGGCCATTGCCCAAGCCATCGAGGCCCATAAGCAGGACTTCTACCCCCTGCTGGAGCGGCTGGTGGACGTGGGGGACACCCGAGTCAATTTAAGCCAGCAGAACCCGCTGCGGGTGCTGAGCATCGAACTCGATGAAGATGGCAGCAAGGGGCTGGCCCACCTCAACTACGAGTCCAACTTCGCCGAGAGCTGCCTCATCATCAACGAATATGACCAGCACCAGACCAGGGTGGCCTTTCGCCTGGAAGGGGATGATCTTGTCTTCGACCTTGAGCTGCCCATCGCGTGGAATTTCAATAATTAATACTTCGGCGATGCAATAAGCGCAGCCCATGGCACCGGCAACATAGGTGACACTGATGGAACGCAGTCATGGTGCCAGGGGCTGAAGAGACGACGGCCAGGAAGGCCGCAATAACAGCTTGATGATCGGCCGTTAAATTAAAGAAGCTGGCGTGACTACTCGGGTGCCCCACTTGGTGTAGGGTTGTCTCCATGCCAACTGAATAAACTATCGGGGGTCAGCATGGGTGAGCATCAACCTGCAGCAATGCCGGTATTGAACGACGGTGATTGCTATGGCTTCGAGCGCAAGAGTGCCGGGGACTTCCCCTTTTATCGCCAGTCCCCGAATGCCTTGTCTGGCCGCAGCTGGGTGCTGATCCTGCTTGGCGTGGCGCTGGGTTTTGCCGTGCTGACGGCCCCCATAGCGTTTTATAAAACCACGGCGGGCGGCTTTGTCCCCGCCATCCTGTTTCCTCTCATCCCCCTGGCTGTGCTCGCCATGGTGGCGGGGAAGGCATGGCGATCGCTGTTTCGAACGCCGACGGGGCGGGATGTTCTCTTGATGCTGGCGATTGCCGGCGTCAACATCCTGGTCTCGGTCGCCGTTGCATTGGTACTGCAGCACCTGTTCAAGATGAGTGAAAACCCGGTCAACGCCATGCTGGCAGAGGCCTCCAATACGGCGCGCATCCTCTTTTATGTAAAAACGGCGCCCCAGCTCTTTGGCGAGGAAGTGGTCTCCATACTGCCTTTTCTGGCCATCCTCTGGTTTTGTCACACCAAGCTCAGCCTGAGCCGCAAGTCCGCCATCATCACCGCCTGGCTCTGCACCGCCCTTATCTTCGGGGCCATGCACCTGCCCACTTATGACTGGAATTTTCTGCAATGTTTTCTGGTGATCGGCACGGCCCGCATAGTGCTGCTCAGTGGCTACCTCATCACCAAAAATATCTGGGTATCGACCGGCGCGCACATCATCAACGACTGGCTGCTGTTTACCGTCATGGTGCTGCTGCGTGCTGGCCAGGCTGACATATAAGACCGGCAACAGGCCGGGGCATGATCACAGGAAAGGAGCCTTGCCGGCTCCTTTCGTCATTACCCAGCCCATAGAAAAGGCGAGGCCCTTGCCTTTCCTCTGCCCGCTTCGTGATCATCAGGTGAGTAGTAACGCCACGACCTGCTCGGCTCTGCATAGCCGACCCGGATGCAGAAGGGGGCAGCTCGTGATTGGCCTGCTCCAGGCTGAGGGTCTGGTGGGCATCCTGCTGACACCACTGCACGAACTTGTCGCTGTTGAAGCTGTAGTGATCCCCGTGAAAGGCCCCGTGAGCCTCGATAAGCCCTATGGCTTTCTCCGTTTCCATGTCTGGCCTCCTGGCACAATGCTGTTCCCTTCAAGGTTAGCGAGCGGGGGGATGGGCGCGGCCTAATCGGCCATATCCTTGACCTGCGGCAATAGGCAAAGAGGGAGAAAAGGGAGGGTTACCAGCAGGACTGCGGCAGCTGATCTTCACCGGCGTCTGATTCCATTCCGAGAAATCAGCCTACCGCCTTTACAGCCATACGTAGGGTGCAATAAGCGCAGCGCATTGCACCGGCAACATAGGAGCGAACAATAGCGGTGCAATTCACGTTGTTCATTGCACCCTACTTGCTTCTCCCACTTTTTCCATCAACAAGGGGAGAAGGGCTGGGGATGAGGGGGAGCAAGCCATCAAGGCAGCAACAATCGGCAAGCCGCAGAGAGTTGAATCAAGTAGGGTCGATTAGCGAAGCGTAATCGGCCACAACGCAGTCTCGTGATTATGGGTATAGAGAGCAGATGAATTACCAGCA
Source organism: Aeromonas rivuli (assembly GCF_000820045.1). GTDB lineage: Bacteria > Pseudomonadota > Gammaproteobacteria > Enterobacterales > Aeromonadaceae > Aeromonas > Aeromonas rivuli. The sequence continues at coordinate 118,596 of NZ_CDBJ01000043.1, forward strand.
AAATGGCGGCAACCTGTTTTCGCGAACGTCTGATTACGCTTCGCTAATCAAACCTACGGCCCTGGCAGGTCTGTGCAATAAGCAGATGTTTGAGAGACATCCAGATTCATATCCGGTACGCTATCGTTATAATTTGTATGGTCTATAGGTATCCGTTTATGGTTAGTCCAAAAGAGATAATGGAGCATTATGTCATTGATCCTCAGGATAGCTATTTTGTTAATGGCGTACCGCCGATTGAGAATGTAGTGGTCGTTGCTTATGATCCTTTGTGGCCGAACATATATTCAACACTGGCATCTAAAATTAAGAATAAATTAGGTTCGCATCTACTAAAAATTGATCATGTGGGTTCTACGGCAGTACCTGGTCTCGCTGCCAAACCCGTTATTGATATTGATCTGACGGTTGCCGATGCTGCTGATGAAAAAACGTATCTATTAGCGCTTGAAAGTCTTGGGTATAGGCTAATCGTTCGTGAACCCCGCTTTCATGGTCATCGTCTTTTTCATTATAATAATCCTAGAGTTAACCTACATGTTTTCACTCGTGATACTCCAGAAACAGTCCGTCACTTGCTTTTTCGAGATTGGCTTAGACAGTCAGAGAAGGACTGCAAACTATATGCTGATGCCAAATTTGAAGCAATAAATGGTTGCAGCTTTGATATTCAAAAATATCACGAAAACAAAAGTAAAGTGGTACACGATATCTATAATAAGATTTTTAATCAGTTAGGATTTATTTGATATTTTGTTTGGCTATATTGTCAAATTTTGAACGTATTAGGTCTACTTCTCGCTCATAGCAGACGGTCTGTTTATACCGCAGAGTTCTACCAGCTCAAGTCTAAATCACACAGCTTAACACCTATTATTTGATTTTTAATGTAGAGAAAGGGCGCTTTCGCGCCCTTCTTTATTAATTAACCTTCCTGATTCTCTCCAGCTACCGGCTCGGCACCGGCTGCGGGTTCAATCTCTATCCTATCCACCCGCTGCAAACCGCGGGGCAGCTTGGCGCCGCGGCGGCCGCGCTCGCCGCGGTAGTAGTCCAGATCCGAGGGTTTGAGAGTCAGCTTGCGCTTGCCGGCGAACAGGGTGACATATTGCCCCTGCGGTATGATGGCGGCCATCACCATAAACTCTTCCCGCGCCTTGACGCGAGCGGAGGGGATGCTAATGAGCTTGTTGCCCTTGCCCTTGCCGAGCACCGGCAGGGTGCTGAGCGGGAACAGCAGCATGCGCCCCTCGTTGGAGATGGCCATGCAGAGGTCGGTCTGGGGCGAGCCAATCTTCTGGGGCGCCATCACCAGGCCCCCTTCCGGCACGCTGAGCAATGCTTTGCCGTTCTTGTTCTTGCCGATGAGATCGTCATAGGTGCAGACGAAGCCATAACCGGCATCTGAACAGATCAGATAAGGTTCACCCTCGTTGCCCATCACCAGATGACGTACCTCCTCGCCGGCCCCCAGCGCGAAGCGGCCGGTGAGCGGCTCCCCCTGACTGCGGGCCGATGGCAGACCGTGCGCCTCCAGCGCGTAGGTTCTGCCAAGGCTTGAGAGGAACACCGCCTGCTGGTTGCTGCGGCCACATGCATGAGCCAGATAACCATCCCCCGCCTTGTAGGAGAGGCCTGCCACGTCCACGTCGTGGCCCTTGGCGGCCCGCACCCAGCCAGAGCTTGAGAGGATGACGGTGACCGGCTCGCTCGGGGTCAGCTCTTTTTCGGTGAGCGCCACGGCGGTGGCACGCTCCACCAGCGGGGTGCGGCGATCGTCGCCGTACTTCTCGGCATCCGCCAGCAGCTCTTTCTTGAGCAGGGTATTGAGGCGGCGCTCCGAGCCCAGCAGCAGTTCCAGCTTGTCGCGCTCTATGGCCAGCTCGTCCTGTTCGGCGCGCAGCTTGAACTCTTCCAGCTTGGCCAGATGGCGCAGTTTGAGTTCGAGGATAGCCTCGGCCTGGGTCTCGCTGATATTGAAGCGCTCCACCATCACCCTGCCCGGCTCATCCTCGGTACGGATGATCTCGATCACCTCGTCGATGTTGAGGTAGGCCACCAGCAAGCCTTCGAGGATGTGCAGGCGGGCCAGCACCTTGTCGAGGCGGTACTGCAGGCGACGGCGCACCGTCTCGCGACGGAAGACAATCCACTCGGCGAGGATCATCTTGAGGGTCTTCACCTGGGGTCTGTTGTCCAGCCCCAGGATGTTGAGGTTGACCCGATAGTTCTTCTCCAAGTCCGTGGTGGCGAACAGGTGGGCCATCAGCGCCTCCACATCCACCCGGTTGGAGCGGGGGATGATCACCAGACGGGTCGGGTTCTCATGATCCGATTCGTCGCGCAGGTCGGTGACCATGGGCAGCTTCTTGGCCACCATCTGGGCGGCGATCTGCTCCATGATCTTGGCGCCCGAGGCCTGATGGGGCAGCGCCGTGATGACGATGTCGCCATCCTCCTCGTTCCACACCGCCCGCTGCTTGATGGAGCCCTTGCCGGTCTCGTAGATTTTGCGGATATCATCGCGCGGGGTGATGATCTCGGCATTGGTCGGGTAGTCCGGCCCCTGGATGTGTTGCATCAACACATCCAGCCCCGCATTGGGGTTGTCGAGCAGCTCCACGCAGGCATGGGCCACTTCCCGGGCGTTGTGGGGCGGAATGTCGGTCGCCATGCCCACCGCGATGCCGGTGATGCCGTTGAGCAGTATGTGGGGCAGACGAGCCGGCAGCACCACGGGTTCCTTCATGGTGCCGTCGAAGTTCGGCGTCCACTCCACCGTGCCCTGGCCGAGCTCGGAGAGCAGCAGCTCGGAGAAGCGCGACAGCCGCGCCTCGGTGTAACGCATGGCGGCGAAGGATTTGGGATCGTCCGGCGCACCCCAGTTGCCCTGACCGTCCACCAGCGGATAGCGGTAGGAGAAGGGCTGGGCCATCAGCACCATGGCCTCGTAACAGGCGCTGTCACCGTGGGGATGGTACTTACCCAGCACGTCCCCCACGGTTCGGGCGGACTTCTTGTGCTTGGAGAGCGCGGAGAGCCCCAGCTCGCTCATGGCGTAGATGATGCGCCGCTGCACCGGCTTGAGGCCGTCGCCGATATGGGGCAAAGCCCGGTCCATGATGACGTACATGGAGTAGTTCAAGTAAGCCTGCTCGGTGAAGGCGCGCATGGGTTGGCGCTCTACCCCATCCAGACTGAGCTCGATAGCATCACTCATGTGATAGTTCTCTTTCGGTTCGGGGGCCGCCACAGGGCGACTCCGGCTAAATGCTTGCTGGCCCGTACAGGGCCAGCCGACGGCTTAGATGATGGCGAGGTTGCCCTTCTCTTCCAGCCACTCCCGGCGATCTCCGGAGCGCTTCTTGGCCAGCAGCATGTCCATCAGCTGCAGGGTCTCGTCCCCCTCCTCCAGCTCGCCCATGGTGAGCTGCACCAGGCGGCGGGTGTTGGGATCCATGGTGGTTTCCCGCAGCTGTTTCGGGTTCATCTCACCCAGCCCCTTGAATCGGGTCACCATCACCTTGCCCTTCTTCTTCTCGGCCTCGACCCGCTGCAGCACGCCGTTCTTCTCGTCCTCGTCGAGGGCGTAGAAGACCTCTTTACCGATATCTATCCGGTAGAGGGGCGGCATGGCCACATAGACGTGGCCCTTGTTGACCAGGGTTCTGAAATGCTTAACAAACAGGGCGCAGAGCAGGGTGGCGATGTGCAGACCGTCCGAGTCCGCATCCGCGAGGATGCACACCTTGCCGTAGCGCAGGCCGGAGAGATCCTCGGAGTCCGGATCCAGGCCGATGGCCACCGAGATGTCGTGCACTTCTTGCGACGCGAGCACCTGGCCAGCCTCCACCTCCCAGGTGTTCAGGATCTTGCCGCGCAGGGGCATGATGGCCTGGAACTCGCGATCCCGCGCCTGCTTGGCGCTGCCGCCCGCGGAGTCACCCTCCACCAGGAACAGCTCCCCCTGCATGGGGTCGGCGCAGTTGCAGTCGGTGAGCTTGCCGGGCAGGGCCGGGCCCTGGGTTATCTTCTTGCGCACCACCGTCTTGGCGGCGCGCAGCCGGCGCTGGGCACTGGAGATACAGATCTCGGCGATCTGCTCCGCCAGCTCGGTGTTGCTGTTCAAATACAAGCTGAACGCATCTTTGACTATCCCGGAGACGAAGGCCGAGCTCTGGCGGGACGAGAGCCGCTCCTTGGTCTGACCGGCAAACTGGGGATCCTGCATCTTGATGGAGAGGATGTAGGCGCAGCGATCCCAGATATCTTCCGGGGTCAGCTTGACCCCGCGCGGCAGCAGGTTTCTGAACTCGCAGAACTCGCGCATGGCGTCGAGCAGCCCCTGGCGCAGGCCGTTGACGTGGGTGCCGCCCTGGGCGGTGGGGATCAGGTTCACATAGGATTCGGCGAGGCACTCGCCCCCTTCCGGCAACCAGCACAGGGCCCAGTCCGCGGCGGATTGATCGGTACTGAACGAGCCGACGAAGGGCTGCTCCGGCAGGCAGGTGAACTGCTTGACCGCATCGATCAGGTAATCCTTGAGGCCATCCTCGTAGCACCACTCCAGCTTGATGCCGGTGTTCTTGTCGAGGAACTTGATGGTAAGGCCGGGGCAGAGCACCGCTTTCGCTTTCAGCAGGTGCTCGAGCTTGGAGACCGAGAAGCGCGGCGAGTCGAAATAGCGCGCCTCTGGCCAGAAGCGCACCCGGGTGCCAGTGTTGCGGCGCCCGCAGGTGCCTGTGATAGTCAGCTCCTGCACCTTGTCGCCGCGCTCGAAGGCGATGTCATAGACCTGGCCGTCGCGACGCACCGTCACCTCGACCCGATCGGAGAGGGCGTTCACCACAGAGATGCCCACCCCGTGCAAACCGCCGGAGAACTGGTAGTTCTTGTTGGAGAACTTGCCCCCCGCGTGCAGCTTGCAGAGGATCAGCTCCACGCCGGATACCCCCTCCTCCGGGTGAATGTCGACCGGCATGCCACGGCCGTCATCGATCACCTCGAGGGACTGGTCTTCAAACAGGGTCACCTCCAGGGTACGGGCATGGCCCGCCAGCGCCTCGTCGACGCTGTTGTCGATGACCTCCTGGCCGAGGTGATTGGGCCGGGTGGTGTCGGTGTACATGCCGGGACGGCGACGCACCGGTTCGAGGCCATTGAGGACCTCAATGGCATCGGCATTGTATTGAGTGGACATGGAGGGCCTTGCGAATTGACGTTTGGGGAGAATCTTAACTCTTGCGAGGGCCTTGGACAAACGAGACGACGGCAAAGAGTGACCGGATCGAGAGAAATGGCAGCCAAGGCAGGAGGCCATCCCTTTGCAACCCCCTTGCTGCCAGGAGGGAAAATCCGTCCCGCCCCAGACCCGACTCAGTCGCTGGGCAGCGCCTGCTCTAGCTGGGAGAGGGAGCTGGAGAGCCGCCAGATGAGCCCGGCCAGCGCCCGGGACTCCCTGTCCGGATCGCGGGCGAGCAGCACATCCAGGCGCGTCAGCTCGGTCAGGGTGCTGGCAAGGTGTGCCTGCTGCACGCCCCCCTCGGTCAAGATCCCTTTCAGGCTGCGAATGCAGCGATCCCGCACCGGATAGAGCGCAGGATTGAGCCCGCGCCAGTCCCGCAATTGCCAGACGATGTGGCTGCAGTTGAGCAGCACCACCCCCCAGCGCAGCACCCAGAGCCGGGCCTGCTGATCCTGGCTCTGGCTGAGCTGGCTGATGGCGTGATAGATGCGGGACTCAAACTCGTGCTCACTCTGCTGCGGCCGGGTGCGCAGCTGATCCATGAAATCCCGGCGCAGACGGCGCATCAGGCGGCGGCTCTTGCGGCCATCCGAGCTCGGTCTCAGGATCTGAAACGCCAGCCCGGCGACCATCACCCCCAGCATCTGGGCCAGACTGCCGTTGATATAACCCAGGAAGTCATAGCTGGGGGGATTCGAGATCGCGAGAAAGGATCCAAGCATCACGATCAACTGACCCCAGAGCGCGGCGCTGCCTGGCCGCTGCAACTTGAGGAGCTGCATGGTTATCAGGACGGGCAGCAGCAACAGGATGAGGGGCCAGAGCGCCTCCAGCCGGATCATCAGGCCGAACTTCACCAGGAAGCAGACCAGACTGAGCAGCACTATGGCCTGCAGCATGGTGGTCACGCTTTTAAGAGGCGCAGGCACCGCCGAATAGAGCACGCAACTGATCGAGAGCAGGGTCAGCGCCGCGCTGCCCCCATCCCACTGAGTCTGGAACCAGAAGATACAGCCCAGCAGCACACAGAGAAAGGTGCGCGCGCCGTTATAGGCAGCCTCATAGCTGTCGGTGTGCATGGTCAGGGAGGCCAGTCTGGGGGGGCGGGCCATTGTACTGGCTCCTCCTGCCCTCTCTGCCTGGCCTGCACCAGCCTGTCCAGCCAGCGCTGCGCCTCCAGATAGCACCAGCAGAAGTGGCGCAGCCGCTGCCAGAACACCCGAGTACGATAATCCTCACTCCCGACCAGGGGCGCCAGCAGGCGGGCGATGCGGTATTTGTCGCAATCGGGGGCGGCCAGGGCCTTGAGCAGCGCGGCGAGCAACTCATTGAGCCCGGCAGGGGGCGCTGGCCAGTTGTGCAGCAGGCGACGTACCCCGGAGATGAGGCTGGTCATGCGCAGTTGGCGATGGAGCAGGAAGTTGAACAGACGGTTGTGGCGCCTGAACCTGTGATGGCTCCACACCGCCTGGATACGCAGCACATTCATGGTGAGGATCTGGCTGATGATGCCCTGGTGGGCCTGGCGGATATCGGCATTGCTCTGCCCCTGCCAGAGCAGCTGGGCATGTTCGAGCAGGCGGGTCTGGCTCTGGCGCAGGGAGCCGAGCAGGGTCTCGCCATCACCGGTACTCGGCAGCAGCATCATCATGAAGGCGCCGCAGAGGATGCCGGTGATCACCTCGCTCACTCGCGCCTGGGCGATGTCGAAGATGTAGAGAGAGTCATCGACGTTGACGCAGGAGAACGCAATGATGGCTGCGGTGTAACCCGCCAGGGCGAAGCCGTAGGAGACATTGTTCTGATAGTGGTTGGAGACATAGGTACAGAGGCCTATCCAGAGTGCGATCAGCAGGCTGAACAGCCAGGGATCGGCCAGACCATAACTGGCGATCAGGATGGCGGCCATGGCCCCCATCAGACTGCCCAGTACCCTGCCCAGGCTCTTGCTGATGACGCCCCCTACCGTGGGGAAACTCACCACCGCGGCCGAGGTCATGGCCCAGTAAGGGGAGTCGAGTTGCAGCACGAAGGCGAGCCAGAGTGCCAGACACATGGCAAGGCCATTGCGCAGGGCATAACGCCACTGATCGGCGCTCGCCTTGCCCCAGGGGCTCTGGCGCCAGCGGGGTAGCGCCAGCCTCACCACCGCCTCCTGCCGTCGTCAGGGCACAAGCCCGCGCAGCAGCCCGGCAGGGGCACAAGCAGGGGGATATCAGTCATGGATGGCAATGGAGACGGTGGTACCGGCGATCAGGGTGACATCCGCTGGCACCTCATCGAGTCGAATGCGCACCGGCACCCGCTGGGCGAGGCGCACCCAGGGCACGTTCGGTTTGACATCCACCAGCAGTCCGGAGCCTGACGCCAGGCTCTGATCATGGATGGCGCGCCCTATGCTCTCCACGGTGCCGGTCAAGGGCCTGTCCGAGCTGTAGAGCACTATCTCGGCCCGCCTGCCGATACGAATATGGCGCAGCTTGGTCTCCTCGAAATAGCCCAGCACATAGAAGGAGTGGGTATCGACCAGCGCCACCAGCGGGGTCCCCGCACTGGCATAGTTGCCAACCCGGGTTTGCAGGTTGGTGATGTAGCCATCGGTGCTGGCATGGATATCCGTCTTGGCCAGGGACCACTGCGCCTGGGCCAGGTTGGCCTTGGCCACCTCAAAGGCGGCCTGCATCGCCTGTTGATTCAGTTTGGCCTCGTCCACCGCCTCCGCCGAGATGACATTGCGCGCCAGGTTGCGTCTGCGGCTCGCCTCGTGACTGGCCTTGGCAAAGTCGGACTCCGCCTTGCTCAGAGCGGCCATGGCATTGCGTTCGGCGATGCGATAGGGCTCGGGATCGATACGAAACAGCAGCTCTCCCTGCTTTACCAACTGGTTGTCCTGCACCCGGACATCGAGCAGCTTGCCCGACACCTCGGGGGTGACGCTGACCAGTTCGGCCCGCACCTTGCCATCCCGGGTCCAGGGGCCCTGCATGTAGTAGTTCCACAACCACCAGGCGGCCCCCAGCGCCAGGGCGCAGACCAGCAGGGTAGATAGATATTTGAGAGTCGCCAGCGGTGATTTAGCCATGTAGCAAGATCCAGAGAGCGCCGCACACGGCGAGTACGAAGAGGGAGAGATCCATCAGCATGGGGTGCCAGACATCACCGCCATAGAGCCAGTCGCGCACCAGACGATGCAGCGGCAGCCAGCCGAGCAGCCCGAGCAACACCGCCTTGAACAGGGGCGGAAAATAGAGCGAGGCGCCGAGGATCAGATCGGGCAGGGCTGAAGGGGTCATCACTGGCGTGCTCCCTGTTTGGCGAGGAAGGGCTGAAGAAACCCGTTATGACCTGCACCGGGGCAGGCTTGCCAAGGTTAACACAGCCATTCGGGTCGCTACAGCAACAGCTGGCACCCTTATTGGTCGGCCGGGTGATTTACCCCGTCCCGCAGCGGCACCTCACCCAGCTCGAACGGATTGACACCGTCGAGGCAAGCGAGGTTGTAGCCATACTCGGCTGGATTGGATCTGCGCTGATGATGGGTATAGATGCCGCATCTCCCGCAAAAATAGTGGCGGGCGGTGCGAGTATTGAACTGGTAGCAGCGCAGCACCTCTTCCCCTTGCAGTATGCGGATCGCCGCCAGCGGTACCGAGGCGACGATGGCGCCGCGCCGCCGACACAGAGAGCAGTCACAGCGCCGTGGATCCACCACACCGTCCGGCAGACTGAGCTCCAGTACCACGGCCCCGCAATGGCAGCTGGCCCTGTGTGTCTCTTCGATGGGGGTATTGCCGATACGTTTGATCATGCAGCCTCCTTGCCGCTGGCCTCGCCCTGACGGGATCAGTCGAACAGGGTATCGCGCCGTCCCTGCTGCACATGGGCATGCAAGGTACGCAGTTGTGACGCCACCACCCTATGACGCGACAACTCGGGCAAGGCGTCGATGGGGAAATAGGCGGCGTCTTGAGTCTCATCCGTCTCGGTGAGCAGTTGCCCCCCCACGACTTCGCACAGGAAGAAGGCCTTGTGGGCATGGGGCAGTTGCGGCGGATGGGGATGCTTGAGCTTGTCAAACAGCGCCAGCAGTTGCACGGCGCGACAGACCAAGCCCGTCTCCTCGACCACCTCTCGCACCACGGCCCCCGCCGGTGAGTCACCGATATCGCACCAGCCGCCGGGCAAGGTCCAGCAACCATCGCTGCGCTCGCGCACCAACAGCAGCTGCCCCTGCTCGTTGAGGATCAGGGCGCGCACATCCAGCTTGGGGGTCGGATAGCCGCTATCCAGGGCAATCCAGTCAGCAATCCGCACAGGATCCTGCGCACTCTGCTCGGCGATAAGGGCAGCGGTGGCATCGCGCAGGGCATGAAAGCGCCCTATGTCGAAGGGATCCCTGGAGTAGGTCAGTCCGGCCTGGGCCGTGGCCAGCACCTGTTCCAGAAAAGAAGCCAGCCGAGGCTGGTCTGGGCCGGATCGCGAGTCCGGGTGATGGCTCTCTTGGGGGTCTGACTGGGGGTGGGTGTCGGGAGCCATGATTCAGAGCCCCAGAAAATGGACTATCTGGGCCGGGAAACGCTCGAAGCCAACGAAGCTGTGATCGCCGCCGCACTCGAGGGAGAGCCGGGCAAAGGAGTACTCGCTCAGCGCCTTGCGATAGTCGAGCACCTCGTCCTCCTGCTGTTGCAGCACCCAGAGTCGATCCGGTGCCGTCACCGGCACCGCCAGCGCCCTGAGCTCGTCCATGTGCCGGGGCAGCAGTTCATAGCGTTCATGGGTATAGGGATTGGTCTGTGGCCCCAAGAAATCTTGCAGCAACTCATGGGGACGTACCGCCGGATTGATCAAGGCGGCGCGGCAGCCATAGCGCTCGCTCACCCGAGTCGCCATAAAACCGCCCAGGGAGCTGCCCACGGCGCCGAGCCTGAGGCGGTCGCCGTGGCGGGCCTGCGCGGCCGCGATGGTCTGCTCTATGGCCGCCCAGGCTGCTGCCGGGGTATTGGGCTGCGCCGGGATCAGCACCTCGATGTCGGGCCTGTGTTCGGCGAGCCAATCGGCCATCTGGCGCGCCTTGGCCGAACCGGGTGAGGAGTTGAAACCGTGCAGGTAAAGCAACACTGAACTCATCGTGCCCCTCCGAGCAACCTTGGCGCCGCGTTGACATCCCAAGGATAAAGTAGCACCACGTTCATATCAGCCCCTCAATAACCGGTGGCATTGGGGTCAGGTACAAACTGGCCCAGGGGCAGGCGCCACACCTGGCTGGCGATCCGGCCATCGGGGTGCAGAGTCAGGTAACGCCAACCCGGGCCCGACTCATCCAGAGTGAAGCCCTCACAGAGCGGCTTGAACTGGATGCAGGTGGAGGGGCTGGCGATGAGCCGCACTCCCCTGTGTACCTCGTCAAACTCCTGATGGACATGGCCAAACAGGATGGTTTTTTGCTGCGGATGGCGCGCCAGTACGGCGAAGAGATCATCGGCATTCTTGAGGTTGTGCTGATCCAGCCAGGCGCAGCCCACTGGCACCGCCTGATGATGCAAGGCGATGAGGGCATGGCGCTCCGGGTGCTGGCGCAGGGCCAGATCCAGGGCCGCCAACTGGTGATCCCCAAGCACCCCATGGGGTTTGCCGCGCACCTGGGTGTCGAGCAGTATGATCTGCCAGTGATCCCCTACCAGCTGCTTGGCCTCGCTGATCCCGGCCGCATGCAGGTACTCGGTCATCAGGGGGCCGTCGTCGTGATTGCCGGGCAGCCAGTAGATGGGGCGCGACAGGGGCGCCATCATGGAGGCAAAACGCTGGTAGGATTCCGGACTGTGATCCTGGGAGAGATCCCCGGTCGCCAGGATAAGGTCGAACGGATGGGCATTGTTCTGAACCCGTTCGAGTACGGCAGCCAGGCTGTCGGCGGTCCGCACGGCCAGCAGACTGCCTTCACCGCTGGCGAACAGATGGGTATCGGTTATCTGTAACAGGCGCACACTGCCGTCGGGCGCCTGAGGTAGCTCTGTGTCCAAAATCACGCTTCTTTTTATTGGTTCAACTAGAGGATGTTAATCAGACTGGTACCGTGCCTGAGACAAAACTTGAGCCAATCGGCGAGGAACAGATTTACCTGCTCTTTTTCATCCCGTTGGTGCATTTTTGTATTGGGGTAATCATAACGTGGTTGCAACCTGGAAATCTGTTGCGCCGCACACACTTCCGCCATTCGCACATCATGATACAAACGAATCTCTATGCGAGTCTGCAAATAGTCCGGTAACTCAGGGTTGTGCTGAGCCAGGATCACCTGACTGGTGAACCGGCTCTCCTCGCTGACGGTGAGCTGGAACTGCAGGCCATTGCCGACCTGATAGCGGCGCTCGGCTCCTACGCTGCCACCGGGGGGCAGCAGCTTCATCAACGCCATATAGTTCACCTCGCAGGTACGCTGCAAGGACATCAAATCAGGCACATAGCGTTTCATCGGGCTCTGGACTAACGGCATCTCGCAGCTCCATCAATCAACACCCGT
>NZ_CDBJ01000043.1:130400-161223 GCF_000820045.1 Aeromonas rivuli
GGTACGCTGCAAGGACATCAGATCAGGCACATAGCGCCTGGCGTGAGCAAGAGTCACCTTAGCGCCCCGCCAGCCAGCGCGCACGCAGCTCACCGTGATTGAGGGCCAGCCACTGCAGGGCGATGACGGAAGCGGCGTTGTCGATGCGCCCCTCCTTGAGCCAGGCATAGGCCTGCTCGCGGCTCACCCTGTGCACCCGGATGTCTTCCCCCTCCTCGGCCAAGCCATGCAGACCCTGGGCCTGACTGGCATCGACCTCGCCCACGAACACCTCGATGCGCTCCGTGCTGCCACCGGGGCTCACCAGATAGCTGATGGCATGCTCACAGCGACCCACCTCGATGCCCGCCTCTTCCACCGCCTCCCGGCGCACCACGGCTTCGGCGGTCTCCCCTTCGTCTATGATGCCGGCCACCAGCTCCAGCAGCCAGGGAGTGGGACTGGTCTCGATGGCACCGATACGGAACTGCTCGACCAGCACTATCTCGTCGCGCACCGGATCATAGGGCAACAACGCGGCGGCATGACCCCGCTCGAACAGCTCGCGCACTATGGGTTCATTCCAGCCCCCGGCAAATAACCTGTGCTGCAAACGATAGACGTTCACTTTGAAAAAACCGTTATACCCTACTGATTTTTCAATGATTTTTACATCTTCCACGCCATAATGGACGGTATCTGGCAAGGCTTGCTGCGACATCTGCTGCTCCCGTCGGCTTGACTTGGCCCGGTTAGACCATAAAATCCGAGTTCATGAATGAACATTCATTCACTCACCCTTGATATCGATGAGCGATGGATTTTAGCAGTCACAGGGCATTTGGCTAGGCGTTCGCGGGAGAAAAACCCCGCTGTTTTTGTTCCTTTTCTTCGGGTCAGAACCGGACGGCTTTCGTGAAATTTTGCAGATAGTGACTCGATTAAGCTGAAATCCAGTTTGGTTGGTGACAATATCTTTCCTACATCCAGTGGCAGCTTCGAGTTAATACATAAGGTTAAGAGAATCTATGAACAGAACACTCCTGTCAGTCATGGTCCTGCTCGGCCTCAGCGCCAGTGCCCACGCTGAAAACTTGCTCGACATCTATACCCAGGCGCAACAGAAGGACACCCAGCTGCTGGAGTCCAAGGCCCGCCGCGACCAGGCCTTCGAGAAGATCAATGAGTCTCGCGCCTCCTTGCTGCCCCAGATCAACCTGGGTGCCGGTCTCAACTACCTGGCCAACAAGAGCGACACCCAGACCAATGGCAATGCCACCGGCAGCCTCTCTCTGGACCAGTCCATCTACCGTCGCAGCAACTGGGTCAACCTGGACCTGACCGAGAAGAGCGCCACCCAGTCTGACGTCACCTACAACCTGGAATACCAGCGTCTGATGGTGCGGACCTCCCAGGCCTATTTCAACGTGCTCAATGCCCAGGACACCCTGGAATTCGTGCGCGCCAACAAGGCCGCGGTCGAGCGTCAACTCGAGCAGACCCAGCAGCGTTTCGAAGTGGGTCTGACCGCCATCACCGACGTGCACGAAGCCGAAGCCTCTCGTGACCAGGCCCTTGCCGACGAGATCAATGCCGAAAACAACCTGGATAACAGCTACGAAGCCTTGCGTGAGCTGACCGGTGTCGATCACCGCAATCTGGACGTGCTCAACACCGACCGCTTCACGCCGCAAAAAACCGGTTTCAATTCTGACAAGTGGCTGGAAGTTGCCCTGGACAAGAACCTGGAGCTGCACAGCGCCCGCATCGGCAAAGACATCGCCAAGGAGCAGATCGATCTGGCCAAGACCGGTCATGAGCCGACCCTGGATCTGGGCGCCGGTCTGAACACCGGTTATTACGATTACAAGGACGAGACCATGAACTCGGACGGTAACGATAACCAGGCCAACATAGGGCTGACCTTCAAGCTGCCGCTCTATACCGGCGGCGCGACGACCTCCCAGGTCAAACAGTCCCAATACAACTATGTGGCAGCCAGCGAGCAGCTTGAGCGCAGCTTCCGCTCCGTGCAGAGCAGCGTGCGTTCCTCCTATAACAACGTGAACGCCAGCATCGGCTCGGTCCGTGCCTACAGCCAGTCGGTGATCTCCGCCGAGAGCGCCCTGAAGGCGACCGAAGCCGGTTATGAAGTGGGCACCCGTACCATAGTCGACGTGCTCGACTCGACCCGCAAGCTGTATGACGCCAAGCAGAAGCTCTCCGAGGCACGTTACAACTACATCCTCAGCATCCTCTCCCTCAAGCAGGCGGCGGGCGTGCTGGAACAAAAAGATATCGTAGAGGTCAACCAGGGCCTGATGATTGCCCCGGCCGATGCCCCCAAGAGCACCAGCCGCACCTATTGATTGACCCTGCACTAACGAAAAAGGCGACCCTGAGGTCGCCTTTTTTATGAGTGCCGCTCACCATCCCGGGCGAACAACCGCGCTGAATAACAGCCCTTAGAAACCAGCCTTGGCCGGTTTTTCAGGGCGGGCTATCGCTTATCCGCGTTCGCGAATGGTCTTGATGATGTCGCTGGTAGAGCAACCATCCTCGAAGTTGAGGACTCGCACCTCGCCGCCATTGGCGGTCACTTCGTCATAACCGGCGATCTCTTCGGGTTGGTAGTCCCCCCCCTTGACCAGTAGATCCGGCAGTATCTCGGCGATCAGGCGCTGGGGGGTATCCTCGGCAAAGGGCACTACCCAATCCACGGCACCCAGGGCGGCCAATACGGTCATGCGACGCTCGGTCGGGTTGACCGGGCGGCCCGGCCCCTTGAGACGGCGCACGGATTCATCGGTGTTGACCGCGACGATCAGGCGATCCCCCAGCTTGCCTGCATTGGCAAGATAGGAGACATGGCCGGCGTGCAGGATATCGAAGCAGCCGTTGGTCATGACCACCTTCTCGCCACGACGACGAGCGGCATCGACCGCTATCTTGAGCTGCTGCTCGGAGAGCACACCAAAGCCGGTCTCGTGCTCGTTGTAGAGCGCATTGGCCAGCTCGACCGGGCTGACGGTGGAAGTACCGAGCTTGCCGACCACTATGCCCGCGGCGGTGTTGGCCAGGGCGCACGCCTCGTCCAGGGTCTTGCCGGCGGCCAGAGCGGTAGCCAGGGTCGAGATGACGGTGTCACCGGCCCCGGTCACGTCATAGACCTCATGGGCCTGAGCGGGCAGATGCAACTCTTCCTGTCCTGCACGGATCAGGGTCATGCCATTCTCGGAGCGGGTCACCAGCAAGGCATCCAGCTCGAAGCGCTTGACCAGCTCCAGGCCACGGCTGACCAATTCCTGTTCACTCTTCACCTTGCCCACCACCGCCTCGAACTCGGACATGTTGGGGGTGAGCAAAGTGGCACCACGGTACTTCTCGAACTCGGTCCCCTTGGGGTCAACCAGCACAGGAATACCGGCGGCACGGGCACGGGCTATCATGCCCGGCACATCGTTGAGCGCGCCCTTGCCATAGTCGGAGAGGATCATCACATCGGCATGAGGCAGCGCCTGCTCGACCTTGCCCATCAGCAGCGAGGCGTCGACATCGTGGAAGGCTTCCTCGAAGTCCAGGCGCAGCAGCTGCTGGTTGCGTGACAATACCCGCAGCTTGGTGATGGTGGGATAGTCCCTGAGGCGCACGAAGTCGCAGGCCACCTTGACCCCGGCCATCTGGCTCGCCAACGCATCGGCGGCCTCATCCTGCCCGGTCAGGCCCAGCAGCACGGCGTGAGCGCCGAGGGCCGCCGAGTTGAGCGCCACGTTGGCCGCGCCACCCGGGCGCTCCTCGATGTGCTCTACCTTGACCACGGGTACCGGCGCTTCCGGCGAAATACGGCCGGTGGGGCCATGCCAGTAGCGATCCAGCATGACATCGCCGACAACCAGTACGCGGGCTTTTTCAAAATCGGGCAGGGTGATCTTCATCTGTATCGACTCTCACAACCGGAAAAATCAGCAGAGGATTTTATCACAGTCTCTGGCGCCGTGTTAACAACGCCATTGGCCGCGCCATTCGCCAGCGGCCGTATTTTTCGGCTAGAATCCCCCGACTGAGTTTGCGAACACGAGAATCTTCATGGCCCAAGATAATACTCCCCGCCTCACCCCTCCTCTATTTCACCCCCGCTATTGGGGCAGCTGGTTAGGGCTTTCCCTGCTCTGGTTGCTGGTCCTGCTGCCTTGGCGTACCCAAATGTGGCTGGGTCGTGGCCTGGGCGCCCTCGCCCGCCGTCTGCTCAAGTCCAGGGTGAAGATTGCCCGTCGCAATCTTGAGCTGGCCCTGCCCGAACTGAGCCGGGACGAGCGCGAGGTGCTGCTCAAGCAGAACTTCGACAGCGTAGGTTGCGCCATCTTCGAGGTGGGTATGGCCTGGTTCTGGCCGGATTGGCGCATGCGCAAGCTGATGACGGTCAAGGGGGAAGAGCATGTCCACAACGCCGTGGCCAAGGGCCAGGGCATGTTGCTGCTCTCCTGCCACTTCTTGACTCTGGAACTCAACGCCCGCTGTTTCGGCCTGGTCAGGCCCGGGGTCGGCGTCTATCGCCCCAATACCAATCCGGTGCTGGAGTATGCCCAGTACCATGGCCGCTGCGCCTCCAACAAGTACCTGGTCGATCGCACCGACGTGAAGGGGATGATCAAGGCGCTGCGCAACGGGGATGCGCTCTGGTACGCACCGGACCACGACTACGGCAGCCATGCCAGCGTCTTCGTGCCCTACTTCGCGGTCGAAAAGGCCGCCACCATCACAGGTACCGCCACCCTGGCCCGGGTCAAGAACAGCGTCACCCTGCCCTGCTACAACATTCGTACCGCCAAGGGGTACGAACTGAATATAGGGGCGCCACTCGCGGACTATCCTAGTGGGGATGAGCTGGCGGATGCCGCGAGGGTCAATCGGGAAATTGAAACCGCCGTGCGCCGAGCCCCCGAGCAGTATATGTGGCTGCATCGTCGCTTCAAGACCAGGCCCAGCAAGGAAGATCCCGGTTATTACTGATGTGAAACTGCTGGGAAAACCGCCTTTTCACGATTTCCTTATCATTTTTGACAGCCAAAGGTTTTCAATCGAAGCGTGATATTTTATTAATAATCAAAATGATAAGCAGGACAGGGCGCCAGGGCCCATGAAGGGAAGCAAATGAACAAGATCACTCTATTGAGCGTCGCACTACTGGGAGTCAGCGCCTGTAGCCAGCAATCCCCATCGCTGGATTTCGGCCCAAGACCACTCAGTTCGGCCAGTGAAGTCTCCGCCAACTGGCAGCCCAGCCGCACAGTGGAGCCCCGCTATCCCAAGGAGGCGGTCGCCGCCGGTGAGATGGGCTGCACCACCCTGGAATATCTGATCACCCCGAGCGGCGAGGCGGCCCAGATACGCATAGTGTCACGCACCGATGAGCGTTACTCCGATGCCGCCATCGAGGCCCTCTCCCGCTGGCAGTGGCAGCCGACCGAATTCAACAAGAGCCATCAAACCCTCAAGAGCCAGACCCGCTTCGATTTCTGCATCGAACTCAACGGAGAACCCTGCGAGCGCACGCTGCTCGATCAGACCTGTGAGGGGAGCGCCAGCATCACCAGCACCGCCAAGATCTACACCCAGGTACGCTAACGCCCCATCCGGGCAGACAACACCGGCTCCAGACAGACAAAAGGAGTGGGGCATGGCCTCACTCCTTTTTGCTGCATGTTTTTTGCTGCCTGGCTATTAACTCGGCGAGTAGAAAAGTAGTGCCGCCCGGGGGACGCCCTTGCTCAGGATTGCAGCCAGGCAATGATGGCAAGCTGTAGCGGTACATAATCGGCCCGAGACAGCCAGGTCGCTTGCCCTGCCTCATCCAGGCTCGTAAGCTCGGCCCGGGTATCGGTCAGACGCTGGGCCCACTCCGGACGCTCTTGAGCGCCATCCAGCCCCTTGGCTATCAGCGCCAGACCCGCCATCAGGCCGGGCCAGCCGCTCACATCCTCTTGCAGCGCGCAGATCTGCTCATGATGCTGCCAATGTTCGAGGCCTGCCTGTACTCGCTGATGCAGCGACAGGGCGTCCCACTGTGCCACTGAGGGGATGGCGCGCGGCACCAGCGCCTTGCCCAGCCCCGCCAAACGATAACCGCGCTGGGCCTTGGACTGCACGCCCAGTCTCAAGCCGGGAATGGCCCCCAGGCGCTCTGCCAGGGCGAGCAGGGCCGCCGTCGACCCCGTCTTGAGCTCCAGCTCCAACTCATCGATAGCCTCACATCCCCCCTTGCCCGCTATCTCCCCCTGATCCCAGGCCAGCTCTATCTCTGCTCCCTCATAGGCGATCAGCCAGTGGCGGCGCAGGAAATCGGTTCGAAACTGGGGCAACAGCGCAGCCTGCAAGGCGGCCAGATCCTCCCCTTTGGGCCAGATAGTGGCAGGAAAATCGCCCAAAATCGGCGAGTCACCCATGACGGGGGCATTATATTCAGGTCTGGCATGCAACCCCCCCACTCCCTGGCCCCGACACTTGATGGTTTGTTCAGCGAAATCATCGCTGCGGCGGATACGCAGCCCCATGTCGAGCCGACGCAGCGCCAAGTCTGCGGTATCAAAGTAGGTGTTGCCGAGCAAGGCCTGGGAGTGAGAGGTAATAGTGAGTGAATTCAAAAGGATATTCAGCTTATGCCCCAAGTCATCATGGGGGGCGCTAGCGATGAGAAATTTGATTTCAATCTCGGTTTGCATAGGTTTTCCGGGCAAAAAGGGAGTTTAGGGAGGCGGCCACCAGACGGCGCGGATATACTGCCTGCGTGACGTTAAGATGAAGTTCGCTGTTTTATTGGTCGCGCAGTTCGGTTACCATGCGCGCCTCATAGAATCGTATCGAGTGTTTTTTCACCGACACAGGTTTTTACCATGCCAGTAAATACTATTTTAGGGCTTTTTGCCAAGTCGCCCATCAAGCCGTTGCAAAAGCACATTGTGAAAGTTCACGAGTGTTCTCAGCAACTTATCCCCTTCTTTGACGCCATCGCCGATGGTCGTTGGAGTGATGCCGAACGCATTCGTCAGCAGATCTCCCAACTGGAAAAAGAAGCCGACATCCTCAAGCGTGAAATTCGTCTGAAACTGCCTCGCGGTCTGTTTCTGCCGGTTGCGCGCACCGACTTGCTGGAGCTTTTGACCCAACAGGACAAGATAGCCAATCGTGCCAAGGACATTTCCGGCCGCATGTTGGGCCGTCATATGGAATTCCCCACCGAGATGCGTGCCGACGTCATGGCCTATCTCAAACGCTGTATCGATGCGACCGCCCAAGCCGAAAAAGCCATCGGAGAACTCGATGAGCTGCTCGAAACCGGCTTCAAGGGACGTGAAGTTGAGATGGTTGCCGAGATGATCCACCAGCTGGATTTGATCGAGGACGATACTGATACCATGCAGATTGGTTTGCGGCAGAAACTCCAGACTGTGGAGCACAACTACAATCCGATCGACGTTATTTTCCTGTACAAGATCCTCGAATGGGTTGGTGATCTGGCGGACCAGGCTGAGCGTGTAGGCGCCCGTCTGGAACTGATGCTGGCTCGTTCCTAATCGACTGACTGGGTAAAGATTACTAATGGACATTATCGCGAATTACGGCACCACTCTGGTGATCGTGGCGGCCTTGTTCGGCTTTTTGATGGCCTGGGGTATTGGCGCCAATGACGTTGCCAATGCCATGGGCACGTCGGTCGGCACCAAATCCCTGACCATCCGTCAGGCCATCATCATCGCCATGATCTTTGAGTTCGCCGGGGCCTATCTGGCCGGTGGTGAAGTCACTGCCACCATACGCAATGGCATCATAGATACCAACGCCTTCACCGATAGCCCGGACATTCTGGTGCTCGGTATGATCTCCTCCTTGCTGGCGGCGGGTCTTTGGCTGATCCTGGCCTCCTACTTCGGCTGGCCCGTATCCACCACCCACTCCATCATTGGCGCCATCGTTGGTTTTGCCGTGGTGAGCGTCGGTCCGGAAGCGGTGCAGTGGAGCAAGTTCGGCGGCATAGTGGGCTCCTGGATAGTGACGCCGGCGCTCTCCGGCGTCATCGCCTACTTCATGTTCATCAGCGTGCAGAAGCTCATCTTCAACACCGATGATCCCCTGGGCAACGCCAAGCGCTACGTCCCCTTCTACATGTTCCTGACCGCGTTGGTCATCTGTCTGGTGACCATCAAGAAGGGGCTGTCCCACGTTGGTCTGCATCTGAGCAACAGTGAGGGCATACTGCTCTCCGTGGGCATCTCCATCGCCCTGGCCATTGCGGGTTGGTTCTACATTCGTAGACAGAACTACAACCCGGTCGATGACAACAAGATGCACTTCGCCAACGTGGAGAAGGTATTTGGCATCCTGATGGTGATCACCGCCTGTGCCATGGCGTTTGCCCACGGCTCCAACGATGTCGCCAACGCCATAGGCCCGCTCTCCGCCGTGGTCTCCACCGTCGAGAGTGCAGGGCAGATCACCGGCAACTCCTCTATCGCCTGGTGGATCCTGCCCCTGGGTGGGATAGGCATCGTCATTGGCCTGGCGACCATGGGTGAGAAGGTGATGGCGACTGTCGGTACCGGCATCACGCACCTGACCCCGAGCCGTGGCTTCGCCGCCCAGCTGGCCACCGCGGCCACCGTGGTGATTGCCTCTGGTACCGGCCTGCCCATCTCCACCACCCAGACACTGGTGGGTGCCGTCATGGGGGTGGGTCTGGCCCGCGGTATCGCGGCCCTGAACCTGGGCGTGCTGCGCAATATCGTGGTCTCCTGGGTCATCACCCTGCCCGCGGGTGCCATTCTGGCCATCGTTATCTTCTATGTGCTGGAAGCCTGTTTCTCCTGATACAGGCCACTCCGCCAGCAAAAAGCCCGGGTCAATGACCCGGGCTTTTTTTATCCTCATCTCCCACTCTCCAGGGACGGTGCTCTATCAACGTTCCCCTGGCCCTGGCAGCCTCATGTCTCGTCCAGGAAGGTCCACTCGTCCCTGACCCGGCTGATGGCATCGAGCCGCCGCTTGGCGAGCTGCTCGCGGATCGCCTCCCCCTTGAAACCTGCCGCCACAATCTCCTTGACCGGCACGGCCTGAGCCGCTTCGAGCGCCTGCGCCACATAATCTGGCTCGGCATAGACTCGCTCCTCAAAGCCGGTACGGCCATGGAAGTCGGCGCGGCAGGCATCGAGCAGCTGGGCGAAGCGCTCCGGCCTGCGCCAGGCATCCGCCTTGTCGAACACCTTGAGCAGGGTGGCGGGCTTGAGTTCGAAGGCGATGTGGATATGGGTGTGCAGATCGCTCACCAAGAGCGCCAGATCCCGGCAATCTCCAGGCACCTTGAAGCGCTCGCAAAAATCACGAATGAGCGGTAATCCCTTCTGACCGTGGCCATGATGGCTGGGCCAGAACTCTTTGGGGGTCAACCCCTTGCCAAAGTCGTGGCACAGGGCCGCAAAGCGCACCACCAGGGTGGAAGAGCGTTGGCAAGCCTGCTCCAGCACCATGAGGGTGTGGATGCCGGTATCAATCTCCGGGTGCCACTTGGCAGGCGCCGGTACCCCAAACAGGGCATCGAGTTCGGGGAAGAGCGCCTTGAGGGCGCCACATGAGCGCAATACCTCGAAGAAGACCGCCGGGGTCGGCCCCATCAATACCCGCTCCAGCTCCTTCCAGACCCGCTCCGGGGTCAGGTGGGCCAACTCCCCCGCCTCTGTCATCTCGCGCATCAGGGCCAGGGTCTCTGGCGCCACCACGAAGCCCTGGGCATGGAAGCGGGCCGCGAAGCGGGCCACCCGCAAGACGCGCAAGGGATCCTCGCTAAAAGCAGGGGAGACATGGCGCAGCAGCCGCTGCTCAAGATCCTGCAAACCACCATAGGGGTCATGGAGCTGGCCAGACTCATCCTCGGCGATGGCATTGACGGTGAGATCCCGGCGCAGCAAATCTTGCTCGAGCGTGACATCGGGCGCCGCATGGCAGACGAAGCCGGTGTAGCCCTGGCCCTGCTTGCGCTCGGTGCGCGCCAGCGCGTACTCCTCATGGGTCTTGGGATGCAGGAACACCGGAAAATCGCGACCGACCTGGCTGTAACCTTGCGCCAGCATCTGCTCGGCCGTGGCCCCGACCACCAGATGATCCCTGTCCCCTTGCGGCAATCCCAACAGGCGATCCCGGATCGCCCCCCCTACCAGATAGATCTGCAAATCGACTCTCTCCCTCATGGATGCTGCCCCGATTATATCGGCTTTGCCCCTCGGGCACGATGGCCCCTGCTTGCCGGGGTTTTCGGGTCTTTGACATAACCCCGGTGAGGCTTTAACCTGCCGCCATAACAATGGAATGGATCCTTATGTACACACAGTTCTTCGGTCTGTCGGAAGCGCCCTTCTCCATCTCGCCCAATCCCAAATATCTCTATATGAGTGAACGGCACGGGGAGGCGCTCGCCCATCTCAACTACGGCCTGCAAGATGGCGGAGGCTTCGTGTTGCTCACCGGCGAGGTGGGCACCGGCAAGACCACTGTGTCCCGCTGCCTGCTGCAACAGCTGCCCGCCGACACCGAGATAGCCTACATCCTCAATCCTTCGCTCACCGAACGGGATCTGCTGGCAGCCATCTGTGATGAGTATCAGTTGCCCTATGGCGCCGATGCCGGTCTCAAGACGCTGTTTGATCTGATCCGCGACCATCTGCTCGCCAATCTGGCGGCGGGCAAGCGCAGCGTGGTACTGGTCGATGAGGCGCAGCACCTGCTGCCCGGGGTACTGGAGCAGTTGCGGCTGCTCACCAATCTGGAGACCGACGAGAAGAAGCTGCTGCAGGTGGTACTCATCGGACAACCCGAGCTGCAACAGATGCTGCGCCAGCCTCTGCTGCGTCAACTGGCCCAGCGCATCACGGCCCGCTATCACCTGTTGCCGCTCTCGGCCACGGACGTCGATGCCTATGTGCGCTTTCGTCTCCAGGTCGCGGGCTGCGTGCAACCCATCTTCACCCCCAAGGCCCTCGCCACCCTGCACCGGCTCTCCGGCGGTATACCGCGGCTCATCAACCTCATCTGCGACCGCGCCCTGATCGGCGCCTTTGCCCGGGCCAGCCACAAGGTGAGCCACAAGGACATCAGTGTGGCGGCCTATGAAGTGAGTGGTATTCGCGACGAAGGAAGTTGGCAATCCGGGCTGACCGTGGCCCTGGCTGGCGCCCTGCTGGTCACCCTCGGCTGGTGGGGCTGGCAGTTCGTCGGCATCTTCCCCGAGCGTCCCGTGGTCAAGGTGGAAGTGCCGGTCAAGGTCGACAACAGCGCCGAGCAGCAGGAGCAGCTGACCCGTGCCATCAATCAGGCCATCGAGCCCGATGTCGCCATGCAGAATCTGTTCAAGGTGTGGGGCTATCAGACCAGTCTGGAGGAGGCCATCTGTGACAATGCCCCCCGCGCCGGGCTGCGCTGCCAGGAGGGCGAGGCCTCCCTCCTGGAGCTGCAAGCCCTGCAATACCCGGCACTCATCAGTCTGAATGATGAGAACGGCGGTCTCTATTACGCGACCCTCACCCAGCTCGGCCCAGACAAGGCATCCTTGCTGATCGGCAAGCAGCGCTGGCAGGTGGAACGCCAATGGCTTGAAGACAACTGGGGGGGCAGTTACACCCTGCTGTGGCGCCTGCCCAAGGGGGGTGTGGCCCTGATTGGCAACAACGCTGGCGCCGAGCAGGTACAGTGGCTCGACAATGCTCTGAGCCGGGCCTTGCAGCAACCCGAACGCAAGGTGAAGCGCTTCGATGGCGCGCTCAAAGCCAAGCTGCAGCAGTTCCAGCGTGAACAGGGGCTCAATCCGGATGGTATCGCCGGTAGCAATACCTTGCTGCACCTGAACGTGGTGGCCGGTGAACCCATGCCCAAGCTGGAGGATGCCTCCTGATGCGAGCCCCAACCGCCATCCTGGCAGCGAACCATGTTGCCTCCGTCCGCCCTCTCCCTGGAGTGACTGCCTGATGTCGACCCTGCTCAAGGCCCTGCGACGGGCCGATGCCCCCCAGCACGCCCCCCATATTCCCGCCATGGGGCTGCCGGTCACCCGGGAAGAAGAACCAAACCGCGCCTGGATCTGGTGGTTGCTGGCACCGCTGGCCATCGCCATGGGGGCCGCGGCCAATTATGGCTGGCATCTGCTTCATAACCGCCCCATAGAAGAGAGAGTCGAGGTCAAGGAGATAGTCACGGCGCCTTTCATGCGGGTCGAACCCGGGGAGATGATCACCCGCCCGCTGCCGCCCCCCCTGCCCGAACCCGTGGTTCAGCCCAAGCCGGCCCAGGAACAGGTGATCCACGAACCCGGCAACCAGGATCTCGCCGCGCTGCTGCAAAGCGCCCTCAACAATGTGCCGCTGGAGCCCGAGCCAGAGTCCGCCCCGCTTCAGACCCAGTCTGCGGCGTCCCAGGTCGTCCCCATTGCGGCACTGCCCCCGGCACTGCGTCAGCAGATCCCTCGACTCGCCTATGGGGCGCACCTCTACTCTTCCAATCCGGCCAAGCGCAGCGTGGTGATCAATGGCCGTGAGGTACGGGAAGGCAACGAGGTGGCGCCTGGCGTCATGCTGCAAGCCATTGCCCAGGACTACATAGTCCTCGGCGTGGCCGGCCAATCCGTCAGCCTGAAGGCCTTGCAGGATTGGCTGGGGTAATCCCGTCCGCCGCGACCAAGGCTGCCGGGTCAGGTTCGTTCAACGCGGCAAACAACAAGAGAGGGAGCCCCAGAGCTCCCCTTTTTAATCAACAAGATGAGAGCATTGCGAGTCAACACGTTGCGCCAGCCAGCCCTTGCACGGGGCTCCGGCCATGGCCGCCGTCCGTTGATCCTTTCCGCTCTCAGATAGATAACATGAGCACAATGTGAGCAAACCGAGCGACACCACCTTCGCCAACCGTATCCTGGACTGGTATCAGATCCATGGGCGCAAGACCCTGCCCTGGCAGCAGGAGAAGACCCCCTATCGGGTCTGGGTCTCCGAGATCATGCTGCAACAGACTCAGGTCGCCACCGTGATCCCTTACTATGAGCGCTTCATGGGCCGTTTCCCGGACGTGATGGCCCTGGCCGATGCCCCCATCGATGAGGTGTTGCACCACTGGACCGGGCTCGGCTACTACGCCCGGGCACGCAACCTGCACAAGGCGGCCCAGCAGATCCGCGACCGGCACCAAGGCCTGTTCCCCGAACAGTTTGACGAGGTGGTCGCCTTGCCTGGCATTGGTCGCTCCACGGCTGGCGCCGTGCTCTCTCTCTCTCTCGGCCAACCTCATGCGATCCTGGATGGCAACGTCAAGCGAGTGCTCACCCGCTGGCTGGCCCTGCCCGGCTGGCCCGGTCAGAAGCCGGTGGAAAATGATCTGTGGGAGCTGGCGACCCGACTCACACCACGGCTGGGGGTCGCCCATTACAACCAGGCCATGATGGACATGGGCGCCACCATTTGCACCCGCAGCAAACCGGCCTGTGAACGCTGCCCGGTGCAGGCCGATTGCCAGGGGCTGTCGCAGGGCAACCCCACCGCTTACCCCAACAGCAAACCGAAAAAGAGCATCCCGGCCCGCAACGGCATCATGCTGATGATCCGCCAGGGCAATCGACTGCTGCTCGAGCAGCGCCCCCCCCAGGGGATATGGGGCGGCCTCTACTGCTTCCCTCAGGTTGACAGCCTGGAGGCGGTTGGCCCCTGCCTGAACCGGCTGGGACTGACCGGGCAACCCTATCGGGAGCTGGCCGGATTTCGCCACACTTTCAGCCATTTTCATCTGGATATCCGCCCCCTGCTCATCGAACTTGAGCAGGCGCCACCCGCCTCGCTCATGGAAGCCGATACCCGACTCTGGTATAACTTGTGCCATCCAGATGAGGTCGGTCTGGCCGCCGCCACCGCGCGCCTGCTGGGCTATCCCGACTTGCAACCACAGAGGTCCATATGAGCCGTACCGTTTTTTGCCAACGCCTGAAAAAAGAGGCCCCCGGCCTGGCTTTCCAACTCTACCCGGGTGAACTTGGCAAACGCATTTTCGACAACATCAGCCAGGAAGCCTGGACCGAATGGCAGCGCAAACAGATCATGCTGATCAACGAGAAGAAGCTCAACATGATGAACGTCGAGCATCGCCAGTTGCTGGAGAAAGAGATGGTGAGTTACCTGTTTGAAGCGGGTGAAGTCGACATTGAAGGTTACACCCCTCCCAGCCAGTGAGTGCTACCAATGATCTGGGCTGAATACCCATCGTCGGTGACACCTCACCTGGATCACAGCCAATATGCTGTAGCTGTGATCCAGGCTGACGGTGACACCTCGCCCAGATCGCAGCCAATATGCTGTAGCTGTGAGCCAGGCTGGCGGTGATACCTCGCCCAGATCGCAGCCAATATGCTGTAGCTGTGATCCAGGCTGGCGGTGATACCTCGCCCAGATCGCAGCCAATGTGTTGTACCTGTGAGCCAGGCGGTATCCCCCTCGTCGGTGACGTGTCGGCGATGACGTCTCGCCTAGCCCACAGCCAGTGAGTGACGGGCGGCCTGGCCGCCCCTTTCGAGGATCCTATGGGCCGAATTTTTTGGTTGTTGTGCGCCACCCTGCTGCTCAGTGCCTGCTCATCCCCCCCTCAATCCAGCGATGATCAGGATGACAACCTGGTCAACGGCAAGGACGTGCGCGGCTTCGAGCACATGATCAGCGCCCTCTCCCATAACGTGAACGAGATATGGGGGCGGGAGGCGCTGTTTGCGGGCAAGTTTGACTACGTCAAATACACGGATGAATACAAGAGCCGTGCCCACATCGACTTCTCCAGTGGCCACATCATGATAGAGACCGTCTCGGGGCTGGATCCCAAGTCCCATCTGCGCCGCGCCATCATCGAAACGTTGCTCACCCCGGACGATCCGGCTGAGGTGGATCTCTATTCGGACAGAGAGATACTGCCCGGCGGCGAGCCCTTCCTCTATGGTCAGGTGCTCGATAACAATGGCCAGCCGATCCGCTTCGACTGGCGTGCAGAGCGCTATGCCGATTACCTGCTCAGCACCGCCATGAAGAAGCGCACCCTCGGCATTCGCAACATCTTCTACGTCGACATCCCCATGGTGGCGAACCACGAAGACAAGCGTGGCTACAAGTACGCCAGCATCATCCGCGATGCCTCCCGCAAATACGGGGTCGCCGAGAGCCTTATCTATGCGGTGATCAAGACGGAGAGCAGCTTCAACCCCTATGCGGTCAGCCATGCCAATGCCTATGGCCTGATGCAGGTGATACCCGCGACCGCAGGGCGCGATGTCTATGTCAGGGTCAAGGGCAAGAGTGGTCAACCGACCCGGGATGACTTGTTTAATCCGGCCTACAACATAGACGTGGGCACCGCCTATCTGCATCTGTTGCAGACCGTCTACCTGGTCGACATCGCCGATCCCCGTTCGCGGCGCTACGCCGTGATCTCCGCCTATAACGGGGGGGCGGGCGGCGTACTCAATACCTTCTCCCGCGACCGCAAGGCCGCACCCGGCATGATCAACCGCCTCTCCCCCGAGGCCGTCTATCAGGTCCTGACCGAGCAGCATCCCAAAGCGGAAGCGCGTCGTTACCTCTACAAGGTCGATCAGGCCGAGAAAGGGTTCAAGCGAGCCGTGCCCAGCCGGGCGGGTTGAAGGAGCCACCCCTCAAGCCCCCAACCGGACGATTGAAAACATCAAAAGGGCGCTCCAGGAGCGCCCTTTTCATATCAACATCAACCTATCGCCAGCGCCGTGCACTATTTGGCGATGAAACCGCCCTTGCTCTGGGGGGTGGCACCCACCTTCTCCAGTTGCTCCACTTCCAGCTCTGTCTTGTTCCAGCTGTGATCCACTTCGCCACGCAGACGCACCGAGTCATCCGGGCCAACTTCCTGGCCACGCCATACGTCCGCATCGATCTCGACTTCCACCTCGCCACTGGCATCGCGGAACAGATAGTTCTCACCGCCCAGGTGCTTGACCAGCTTGCCTTCCACCGTCGCCCAGCTGTCATCGGCAACATCTTTGAGCTGGATGACAGTGACCACATTCTGCTCCGCAGGTCCGGTGTAGGCGGCCAGGGTGGAGGTGGATACAGAGACCAGGGCCAGCAGGGTAAGAGCGCTCAATGTTTTCATGTCAGTTTCCTCAGGTTTCACAGGTTGCCACAGCGGCTATGGAGGCATGATGTCAGAGGGAGCGTGAAACATATGTGAAGCCACCCCATTTGGGGGATCGGTGTGTGACCGCAATCGCTTGCGGACAAATCAATGATTGTTGAATTAAATTCGACAGGGTTATCATTCTCAAATGACTCGCAAAATGGCGAGATCTGAGCACTATCGCAGGACAGCCTGCCTCCAGAGATGAGAACCCCCATGATGAGAGCCTGTTTTATCTGCCTGCTGGGCCTGCTGGCCTGGACCGCCCAGGCGGCCGAGCCACGTCCCGCCTTCTCCCGCATTGTCGTCTTTGGTGACAGCCTGTCCGACACCGGCAAGATGTATGGCAAGATGCGCGGTTATCTTCCCTCCAGCCCACCCTATTATCAGGGGCGCTTCTCCAACGGCCCCGTCTGGCTTGAGCATCTGGATGCACAGTTTCCCGGCCTGAAGATCGCGAATGAGGCCGAAGGGGGCGCCACCGCCGTCGCCTACAACAAGATCTCCTGGCACCCCCAATATCAGGTGATCAACAACCTGGATTACGAGGTCACCCAGTTTCTGAAAAAAGACGGCTTCCAACCGGACGATCTGGTGATCATCTGGGTCGGCGCCAACGACTACCTCGCGTACGGCTGGAACAGTGAGACCGACGCCAAGCGGGTGCGCGATGCCATCAGTGACGCCGCCAACCGCATCGTGCTCAATGGCGCCAGGCAGGTGCTCTTGTTCAACTTGCCGGACCTGGGTCAAAACCCCTCGGCCCGTAGCCAGCAGGTCGTCCAGGCCGCCAGCCATGTCTCCCAATACCACAACGCCCTGCTGCTCAATCTCGCGCGCCAGCTCGCACCGACCGGCCTGGTACGGCTGTTCGAGATAGACAAGCAGTTCGACGAGATGCTGCGTGAGCCACACAATTTCGGGCTGAGCGACACCGAGCACGCCTGTTACGACGGTGGTTATGTGTGGAAGCCGTTTGCCGCCAGCAGCGCAAGCGATGACGCCCGCCTCAGTGCATTCAGCCCGCAGGAGCGGATCGCCATCGCGGGTAACCCCCTGCTGGCTCAGGCCGTCACCAGCCCGATGGCGCGCAAGGCGACCGCCCCTGACTGCGAGGGCAAGATGTACTGGGATCAGGTTCATCCCACCCGAGTCGTCCATGCCGCCCTGGGTGAGCGGGCCGCTGCCTTCATCGAGAGCCAGTACGAATTCCTGCCCAACTAGCAGCGACGCTCGCCAACGGAGATGTAAAAAAACAGGGGGCTGACCAGCCCCCTGTTTGTTGATTAGCGCTCAGACCCGCACATTAACAATTATTGTTATTTCAGTTAGTTGCGACATTTGCAAAAGCGACTAACTTTAATCTGTCCCACGGCCATGACCGCCGGACCCATAAGGGAGGGCCATTGAGGCAAACCTCCCTCACATGAAATTGCAGAGGCACGATATGAATAAATCATTGATTACATTGATTGTTTCTGGATTGCTGGCGGCCAACGCCCAGGCGGCAGGACAAGACAACACCTGGTATGGCGGCGCAAAGCTGGGTTGGTCCAACTTCTATGGTGTCGATCAGAATGACGCCATCAGAGATAACTTCAACATTACCGATGAGGACGACGATGCTCTGGGGGCTGGCGCCTTCGCCGGTTATCAGATCAATCAGAATGTCGGGATAGAGCTGGGGTACGACTGGCTCGGCAAGTACAAATATGATATCGCCGACAAGATCGATCCCACCATGAAGGGTGATGATGAAGTGACGGCCCAGATGGCACAGCTGACCATGAAGATCGGTTTCCCGGTCGCCGAGCGCCTGGATTTGTATGGTCGCCTCGGTGGCGCCTATGCCTGGACCAGTAGCAGAGAGCTGGATAACGATGATGGCGCTGCCTTTGTCGGCGCTCTGGGTGCCGAGTACGCCATCGATCGCAACTGGGCCGCTCGCTTCGAGTACCAATACACCACGCCGCTGGGTGATATGGACATGGATCATACCGGGCTCGAACTCGACAATGGTCTGCTCTCGGTTGCCATGTTGTATCGCTTTGGCCAGGAGGCCCCCGAAGCCGCCGTGGTACCCGCTCCCGCACCGGCGCCGACCCCGGTGACACATAGCTTTAGCCTCAGCTCGGATGTGCTGTTTGACTTCAACAAGGCGACCCTGAAGCCGGAAGCCAGCCAGGCTCTGGATACCCTCTATAGCCAGATTGAAGCCGCCAGACCCAAGGATGGCACTGCCACCGTCATGGGTTACACGGATCGTCTCGGCGCTGATGGCTACAACCAGACGCTCTCCGAGCACAGGGCTCGCACAGTCGCCGACTACCTGGTCGGCAAGGGCCTGCCCGCCGACAAGGTGCAAGTACAAGGCATGGGTGAGAGCAACCCTGTCACCGGCGACAGCTGCGCCAGCGGATCCAAACGTGAGCTGATCGTCTGCCTGGCCCCGGATCGCCGGGTCGAAGTCAAGGTCGAAGGCATCTCGGAAGTCGCACAATAAGCCAGACTGAAGTGATAAAAACGGGAGGCCTGGCCTCCCGTTTTATTTTCTGTGATTGCGCAACAGGTGGCTGAGCTCAGCCCTTGCGCAGCTCGGCAGCAATCTGATCGAGCAGCTGTTGCCAACCCATCCCCAACTCTCCCACCAAGGCACCATAGCCATCGGCGGGCAGCACACGCTCCATATGGAAGGGGTTGTCCTGCAGCACCCGACCATCTTCGGCCAGCAGGCGCCAGCGTCCGCTCAGCACGGCGCGGCCATCGAAACGACCCTGGAAGCGCTGTACGCTGATATTGAGTACAGGCCCCTGACGAGCGCCATCCTGGCGTACTACCCAGCCGGGCAGGCGGGCAGACAGGCCATTCTGGGTCAGCTGGTTCAGCTGACCATCCAGCGAGCCTGCCCAACGCTGGTACTCGGTAAAGAGCAGCTCCTTCCCTTCCAACTGATAGACCAGGCTGACATTGTCGAGCTGATCCGAGAGCTGAACCGGGCGCAGCACCAGCTGATGCTGAGGCCGGCTGACTGGCGCGGCCTGAGGTGTGCCGTCGGCATCCAGAGAGTAATAGTGCAGCGCCGGGGCGCTGCTGCATCCGGCCAGCAAACCGGTCAGGGCCAGGGCCATGAAGAGTGATTTCATTCGGTACCTCGCTTGGGTTCAGGATCCTGGGGGCGCGTGCGATCGAAGATCAGCGAACTCGGCTGCTCGTTGAGAGAGTGCACCAGGGGCTGCAGCTCGCGCATCAGCTGGTTGAGGGATTGCACCGACTGGCGCAGATCCTGATTGGTCTGGGAGGCCCCATCGTAGCTGCGCAGCGTCTCCTTGAGCTGTAGCAGGCTCTCGTTGAGGGAGGCTGGCAACTGTTGGGTCGACTGCTGGCTGGTCAACTTGTCCAGATTGGCGCTCAGGGAGCTGACGTTCTTCATGGTCTTGTCCAGGTTCGCCAGGCTGCTGTTGACCTGAGCCAGGGTCGTGGACATATCCATATCGACAAATTTGTCGAGGATGAGGTTCACCTTGCGCTCTATCTGATCCAGACCGCCCTGGGTGGTGGGGAATACCTCGGTACCTGCCATCTGGCGCGCGGCGAACGCGGGGGCATCCGGGTAGAAGTTGAGATCGATCACCTTGCCACCGGTCAGCAGACTCGCGGTCTTGAGTGTGGCTCTGAGCCCTTCCTTGAATTGCGTGCTGAACAGCTTGCGCCACTGCTCCCGCTCGGCGTTGGCATAACGGTGGGAGAGACGCTGCACCTCGATGCGCGCCAGCACGGGGATCACCTTGCTCTTGAAGATCTGGGTCGCCTTGTCATCGATGAGATAAGGGGACGATATGACGGTACCGACCCGCACGCCGCGATACTCCACCGCAGCCCCGGGATGCAGACCCGCCAGGCTGTCTTCGAACAAGAAAACATAGTCAATGAACTGATTGAGGCTACCGGCCAACACGCTGCCCTGATCCTTGAACAGGGTGAAGGAGTCCTTGCTCTTGACCGCACCGCCCGGAACCCAGCCAGCCGGCAAGCCAACGGTAATGCCACCATCGAGCAACCCCTCCAGGGAGTCCATCTTCACCTTCATCCCCTCGCTGGTCAGCGACGCCTCGAAGCCTGGGGTCATCCAGAAGCGGGAGTTGTTGGTGATCAGCACATCGTAGGGCGCATTGATGAAGATCTGGTATTCCAGCTCACTCTTCTCGGGTAAAAACTTCACCTCCTCCACCTGGCCTATGGTGTAGCCCTGATATTGGATGGGGGAGCCCACACTGAGGGAGCGGGTCTCGGTGCTGTTGAGCGTCAGCCTGAGCCCCTTGGCATCGAGGGAGGCGAGTGGCGGCTTGTCGAGGATCTCATAGCGCGACTTCGCCTTGCCCTTCTTGCCGGGAGAGAGCTCTATGTAGGCGCCGGACAGCAAGGTGCTCAGACCCGAGACCCCTTCACGGCCAACCCTGGGTTTGACCACCCAGAATTGAGTATCCCCCTTGAGCATATTGGCCGCATTGTTGGAGAGACGCGCCGTGATGATGGCATGGCTGTAGTCATCGCTGAGCTCCACCGCCTCGATGCGGCCCACGTCGACCTCACGGGAGCGGATCACCGTCTTGCCCGCGACTATGCCCTCGGCCGTGGCCACGGTCAGCTGGAAGCTGGGCCCCTGGGAGTACCAGTGCTGAAACAGCATCCAGGCACCGATGAGCAGGGCCACCAGAGGCACCATCCAGATCGCCGCCGCCGAACCGAGGAAGTCGGAACCGACTTTTCTCACTGTCTTACGCTCACTCACGTTCGCGTTCTCCTTGTTGTAAATCCCAGATCAAGCGGGAATCGAAACTCATGGCGGCCACCATGGTGATCAGCACCACGCCAGCAAAGGCGACGGCGGCGGGGCCGGGATAAATGGTCATCAGATTATCGAGCCGGATGAGGCCTGCCAGTATGGCCACCACGAACACATCTATCATGGACCAGCGACCGACAAACTCCGTCATGCGATAGAGCTTGAGTTTACCGAGCGGCGAGGCGCCGTCCCCGGTCTGTACCCGGTAGCAGAGCCAGAACAGGGCCAATATCTTGGCAAGCGGGATCACCACGCTCGCGATGAAGATCACCGCGGCGATGGGATAGGAGCCCATTCCCCACAGCAGCACAACGCCGCCGAGTATGGTCGAGGGGCTGATATCGCCGAGGAAGACGGTGTCCATGATGGGATAAAGGTTGGCAGGTACATAGAGAATGGCCGAGGTGATGAGCAGCGCCCAGGTACGTGCCATGCCACCGGGTTTACGGCTGTGCAGATGAGCACCGCAGCGCAGGCAGCTATGCTGCCCCCATTCGCCGAGGGCACCGCAGACGTGGCAACCCACCAGACCCGCCTCCCGGGCACCCAGTGCGGGATCCAGCTCACGGGGCTCGCTCGGGCCAAACAGTCGCTGCCAGAACCACATGCGATCCAGCGATGAAATCGTCTTGATAAGCAGCAGGGTATACCCGACAAAGGCCCAGAAGGAGAGACCCATCTTGATGTCGGCCATGCCCATCAACTTGACCAGAGAGATGAGTACCCCGATGAGGAACACATCCACCATCAACCAGGGCTTGATCCGGCACAGCAAACGTCCGAGAGAGCGCAATGCGTTGCTGTGCATGGGTTTATCGAGTCGCCACAGCACCAGCATGGTCGACACCATATAGACGAGGGGCAGACCGATCAGCGTCATGCTGAGGACAGCGGCCAGAAACAGGTAGCCTTCATTCACCAGGGTGGTGATGCACTGCAGGAAGCTCATCTCCTGGCCCAGCCCCTTGGCGGAGAAAGACATGAAGGTGAAGCAGTTGGTGAGCACGAACATGATGATGGCGGCCAGGCCATAGGCGAGCGGCCGCCTCGCCTGATCCGGTAGGTGACTGGTCAAGGTGTGACCGCAGCGGACACAATGTTGCGTCTCGCCCAGCGCCAACTCTGTGGCGGGAGCCAGCAAATCACACTCTTCGCACGCGGTTGGATCGGCACGATATGGGCTCAGTTCGGAACTTGATGGCAAATGAATATCTCTGTCTGGGTCCATCACGGACCGTGAAAGCGCGATTATCGCAGCAGGGCGCCCAGGCTGCCAGCCCCTATCTCACCCCATAGTTGAGGTGGCAACAGAATGACTTTGACAAGCCAGTGGCCATTTAGCACAATCAAACGCCACTTTTTTTCCGCGGGACAATAATTTATGACAACCGAATCCCCCAGCTACGCCACCATAGAGCAGGCCTTCTCCCTCGGGAATGGGCAAGACTCCGCTCTCAACTGGCTTCGTAAAAACCGCAGTCAGGTTGCCATCTTCCTGGTGAGCGGCATCAAGCTGGAAGGCACCATCAGTGGCTTTGACCAGTACAGCGTGCTGTTGACCGACGCCCATGGCAACCAGCAGTTGGTGTACAAGGCCAAGATCTCCACCATCGCCATGCACTCGGGTCGCCCCCAGGTCAATATTCAGCGCGCCCGCAAGCCCCGTGTCTCCATGGCACCGCGCCCCCATGGCGCCCCCGGCCGTTATGACAATAACGATCAGGGTGGCAGCAGCGAGCAGTAAGCCAGAGCTTTCTCTGTCACAGAGGCCCGCGTGACGGTCGCAGTCGCGACTTGCGTCAATCCGTGACAGATATGTCTACTCCCCTCCCAACCTGTCCCGCCGGGGAGTAGACCATCCGTTTCCCCTCAGAGATCCCCTATCGCCATCAGTGAGGCGGGGTCGACTCGGCATCGTTTACACACCCAGCGCCCCTGTGTGATGGCCGGGCCGCCACCATGACAGTTATGACAGAGCCCGCTCCCGTTGGTTATCCAACACCCTGACCACCTTGAGGGTGCGCTTGCGCGCGCATTGCCTTTCAAGATAGCGAGCAATCCTATGAACGATCCGATATGGCTCAGTCCGGCAATGCAGCCGGTACCCCGTCCTTGACCAGACAGGTCTGCATGCCGGCAGCCTGCCCGGCGGCCAGGCCTATGCCGGTATCCTCGAACACCAGGCAGCCGCGAGGCTCGACCCCGAGCCGCTCGGCGACCAGCAGGAAGGTATCGGGATGTGGCTTGTGCTGGATGACATCATCCGCGGTCACCACCACGGGAAAGTAGCGATCCAGGCCGGTATTGCGCAACACGGCCTCGGCATTGATGCGGGGCGAGCCAGTGCCCACCCCCATGGGCAGATGACCATGATGGGCCTGCACCAGCTCAAGCATGGCGGGGAAGACGGTCGCCTTATGCAGGTTGGCCACATAGTGGGCCGTCTTGCAGCGCGTCACTTCCAGGGGGTCCAGCGCTATCTGCTGCTCTTCGGCTACCAGCAGGGCTATCTTGCGACTCGGCATGCCGCCCAGCTCATAAAACCAGTCACCATCGAACTTGAAACCAAATTCGCGGGAAGCATGCTCCCACGCCGCCAGGTGCAGCGGCATGGAATCAACCAAAGTACCGTCCAGGTCGAAGACCAGGCCTTGAAAACGGGAGAGGATCATGGGCAGCTCTGCATCGAAAAAGAGAGCCATTCTAGCAGTCCCTGAGCGGGAGGCCATGGCCTAGACGGTGGAAATTTGCTCCGTGGGCAACGACTGCGGTTCGAAGAGCCGACTGCAGGCACGGCCAGCTGACTTGGCACGGTAGAGCGCCTGATCCGCGCGCTCGATAAGCTGCTCCCACTGCACGCCCTGATCCGGGGCCCAGTAGCTGAATCCTATGCTCACCGTGAGCTGTGACTTGACCCTGGAGGCCGGATGCTCAATGGCAAGCTTGGCGAGCTGGTGATGGATGCGCTGGCAGAGGAACTCCGCCTCGCCGGGTTGGGGATTACAGAGCAAGATCACGAACTCCTCGCCACCGTAACGGGCGACCAGATTGGTGCGGCGTCGCTCACACTCTTGCAGCAGCTGGGCCACCTGGCGCAGGCAGAGATCCCCCTTGCCGTGGCCAAAGTGGTCGTTGTAGGCCTTGAACTCATCGACATCGATCATCAACACGGCCAGCCGCCGATGTTGGCGACGCGCCATCTCCCACTCCCGGGCCAACGTCAGATCCCACTGGCGGCGGTTGGCGATGCCGGTGAGCGGGTCCTCCATGGAGAGCAGGGCCAGCTGCTCGTTGGCCTGCGCCAGCGCCTGATTCACCAACTCCAGCGCCTCATTGGTCTCGGCCAGCTGGCGAGTCCGTGCCGCGACCCGCTCTTCCAGATCCCGGTTGAATTGCTCGAGGGCGGCATGATTGCGCTGGCGGATCAACATCTGGGAGAGCATGGCGGCGAACTGCTTGAAGATTTCCCCATGGTAGGCCTTGATAGGCTTGCGCTGCAGCAGGTTGTCGGCGGCAATCCAGCCGATGGGACTATCCCCGTCCCACAGGGAGACCATGGCGTTCCAGCCGCGCCCCACCTCCTGCTGCTCGTAATAAAGCGGCGCATCTTCCAGCACCAGCACATAGTCTTTGCGGCGCAAGGCCTCCTGTACCACAGGATGTTCCGGGATCGGGCTGACGAAGTGACGCTCGTCGGTGATCTCTCCCGCCTCGTTGGTGCCCCAACTGCCCTGCATGGTGGTGAAGTCCGGATCGATCAGGAAGACGGCAACCCTGTCGAATTGCAGCAGACTGCGGGCCAGCAGCACGGCATCGTGCAGCAGACTCGACTCACTGCGGCAGCTGGAGAGCTGTACCCCCACCTGATGCAGGGATTGCAACAGGTCGAGAAAGGATTGCTGCAAGGCCTGGCTCTGAACCAGGGATGCCTCTGTGGTGAGCCGTTCGTCCCGCTCCCGGCTAACCAGACTGCTCAACATGCGGCTCTCCAGCTCGGCGGCCAGATAGTGCATCAGCAGCTGTATGCCCTGCTTCTGGCGGGGGGTGAGCCGGTCAAGGCGACGACGGGTTTCGAGATAGACGCCCCCCTCCAGCCCCTGTTGCCGCTTGAGTGGAAAACAGGCTCTCAGTTGGGCCGGAGGAGCTTCTACCGCGTCGCACCAGCCATGGGGATCACTCTTGAGTTCGATGAGCAGCTGGCCCTTGGCCAGGGCCTGCTCGATGAAAGGCAGGGGTAACCCCAGCATGCTGGCATGATGGGGCTCAAGGGTCACCAGACCCCGTTCGGGATGGAAGGCGAACAGCTCAGGCTGCGGTCGATTCAACCACAGATAGATCTGATCGGCTTCGGTCTTCTCCCTGATAGTCGCCAGCGTCACCTCACAGAGGTGCTCAAAACTGGTGAAGTGCTCCGGATCCCATTCCAGCATGTCAATCATCCTCAACTGAACCCGAGCAGTATATAGAGCCGGGTTCATAGTGATTCAATTAACGCGTAAAAGGTCGATCCAGAGCCCATTTTTTCGCCGTTAGAGCAGGTCCAAAGCCAGCATGGCATCGCGGATCCGCTGCTTGGTTGCTTCGGCAAGCGGCATCACGGGCAGGCGACACTCTTCACTGCACAGGCCGAGCAGGGAGGCCGCATACTTGGCCCCCGCCGGGCTGGGCTCGGCAAACATGGCCTGGTGCAGCGGGATCAGGCGATCTTGCAACACGCGAGCGGCCTGCCAGTCGCCGGCCAGGGTCAGGTTCTGCACCTCGGCCAGCAGCTTGGGAGCCACGTTGGCGGTCACCGAGATACAACCCTGACCGCCACCTATGTTGTAGGCCACGGCGGTCGCGTCCTCACCCGAGAGCCAGGCGAACGGCTTCTTGATGAGCT
This sequence comes from Aeromonas rivuli, assembly GCF_000820045.1. Lineage (GTDB taxonomy): Bacteria > Pseudomonadota > Gammaproteobacteria > Enterobacterales > Aeromonadaceae > Aeromonas > Aeromonas rivuli. Next base: position 156,311 of record NZ_CDBJ01000043.1, read on the forward strand.
GACGCTCAGTCAGGGGGCGGGACAGATCGCCGGTGGCATCCTTGACCCCGACGATGCGTGGCAACTCGGCGAGCCGGGCCAGGGTGGCTGGCTGCACATCGACAATGGCACGGGGCGGAATGTTATAGACGATGATGGGCTTGCTCGTCGCGTCATGAACGGCCTTGAAGTGATGATAGAGCCCCTCCTGATTCGGGCGGTTGTAGTAACCGGCCACATGCAGGGTGCCATCCGCCCCCGCCTGTTCGGCGAAACGGGTGTATTCGATGGCCTCCACCGGGTTGTTGGAGCCCGCACCGGCGATCACCGGTACCCGGCCAGCGACCTGCTTGACCACCAGCTCAACCACCCGGCAGTGCTCATCGTGGCTCAGGGTCGGACTCTCCCCCGTGGTGCCCACCGGCACTATGCCGTGAGTACCCTGCTCCAGGTGCCAGTCTACCAGGCGCAGCAGTGCCACCTCATCCAGTTGGCCATCACGAAAGGGGGTGATCAGCGCAACGATCGAACCTTGAAACATGGAATCTCCTTCTCCGTCGACTCTCGACATCAACAAAAAACCCCGCTACGGAGTGCGCAGCGGGGTTTGAAACTTCTCAGGGCGGTGAGAGGGTTACGCGCGCACGCCAGCAAACCCAGGTTTTGGGTTCTTTTTATGCTTTCGTTTCAACGCGTTGAACCGCATCACGCCATCCCCGAGGAAAAATGAGTGTTCGGGCATCTTTCTGGAACACGGCATAAATGTCAAGGCGAAAGCAGCCATGTATACTAGCGGGCCAAAACCCCCCGGAGAGAGTCATGAGTCATCCCCTGAGTGCCGTCAGCCAGATGCTGGAACGTAATCAAGCCCTGTTCGAGGGCAAGAGCCTGCTGGTGTGCGGTGCACTGGAAGATGATTATCCCCGTGAACTGGCCGGGATCGCCCGCGAGCTGATGGTCTTTACCACGGATTACAGCTACTTCCTGACCCAGCAGGAGGCGCTCGGCGAACGCATCCATTTCGGTCATGAGCTGGGGGGAGAGGCCCGCTTCGATGCCCTGCTGCTGCTGCTGCCCAAGGCCAAGGCCGAGGCTCGCTTCCTGCTCGCCATGGTGGCTCCCCTGTTGCACCCTGGAGCCGATATCTTCCTCGCCGGGGACAACAATGGCGGCATCAATGGTGCCGACAAGCTGATCGCCCCCTATGCCGGCAAGCCGGTCAAGCGCGACTCGGCGCGGCGCTGCTCCCTCTATCATGGCGAGCTCTGCGAGCCGGTCACCCCCTTCCTACTCGATGACTGGCTCAGCCAGTACCAGTGCCAGATAGGCGACACCCAGCTGACCATACAGGCACTGCCCGGTGTGTTCAGCGCCAGCGAGCTGGATCTAGGCAGCAAGATGTTGCTCGCCAATCTGCCTGCCATGAACGGCACGCTGCTCGACTTTGGCTGCGGCGCCGGGGTCATCGGCTCTGTGCTGGCCAAGCGCAATCCCGGCCTCGACGTGACCATGGTCGATATCAACGCCCTGGCCCTGGAATCGAGCCGCCGCACCTTGGCCGCCAACGGTCTCAAGGCTCAGGTATTGGCCTCGGACGTCTACTCGGCGCTGCCCGGTCGCTTCGACCGGATAGTGTCTAATCCGCCGTTCCACGCCGGGCTCAAGACCCATTACGCCGCCACCGAGACCTTCCTGGCCGAGGCGCCTCGCCATCTCGCCCACCATGGCACTCTGACCATAGTGGCCAATCTCTTCCTGCGTTATCAACCTATACTGGAAGCCAGCTTCCCGCGGACCGAGATCCGCGCGGCAGATACCAAGTTCAGGGTCTATCGCAGCAGCCTGTAACGACTGTCACAAATCTTGTGTAGAGTCTCACCTGGAATCTGTTATGGTATCCGCAAACGTTTAACAACCCCCTTTGGGGGTATTTTTTTGCGATACTCTGAAAGCCTTTTCACAGCAGCAGCACCGGAGATACACAGACCATGGCAGGCATACTCACTATGATACTGGCGGGTGGAGAAGGCACCCGCCTGCAACCCTTGACCACCACTCGCAGCAAGCCGTCAGTCCCCTTTGGCGGCAGCTACCGTCTCATCGATTTCGTACTCAACAACTTCGTCAACGCCGACTTCCTGCGGATCTATGTGCTGACCCAGTTCAAGTCCCAGTCCCTCTATCTGCACATGAAGAAAGGCTGGAACATTGTCGGCATCACGGATCGCTTCATCGACCCCATCCCGGCCCAGATGCGGATGGGCAAGCGCTGGTACGACGGTACGGCCGATGCCATCTACCAGAACCTGCGCTTCATCGAGATCTCCGACCCTGAACATGTCTGTATCTTTGGCTCGGATCATATCTACAAGATGGACGTGAGCCAGATGGTCAGTTTCCACAAGCAGAAGGCGGCAGCCCTGACCGTGGCGGCGCTGCGCATGCCGATTGAAGAGGCGAGCGCCTTCGGGGTGATCGAGGTGGATCAGGAGGGGAGGATGATAGGTTTTGAGGAAAAACCCAAGCATCCCAAGCACATACCGGGTGATCCCAGCCAGGCCCTGGTCTCCATGGGCAACTACATCTTCGAAACCGAAGCGCTCTATCGCGAGCTGAAACGAGACGGGGATGATGAGCATTCCAGCCATGATTTTGGCAAAGACATCATTCCTCACCTCTTTCCCCGTGCCCCTGTCTACGTCTATGACTACAGTACCAACGTGATCCCGGGGGAAGGCCCGAATGTCTATTGGCGCGACGTCGGCACCCTGGATGGCTACTGGCAAACCCACATGGACCTGGTTGCCGACAACCCGCCCTTCTCCCTCTACAACCGCAAATGGCCACTGCATACCCACTACCCCCCCTTGCCGCCCGCCACCTTCGTTGACACTGAGGATTGCAAGGTAAAAATTGCCAACTCATTGATTTCCGGCGGGAGCTTCATTCAGGGCAGCCAGATCCAGCGTTCAGTGCTGGGCTTTCGCTGCAACATAGGCCCCTGCAGCCATATCAGCGAGTCCGTGCTGCTCGGGGATGTGAAGATAGGTGAGGGCTGCTCAATTCGGCGCGCCATCATAGACAAAAATGTTGAAATTGCGCCCGGCACCGTGATCGGTGAGAATCTGACCCATGACCGGGAAAGGTTCACCGTATCTGAAGGGGGTATTGTCGTGATACCCAGGGGAGCGAGAGTTGGCTATTAACCCATTAAAAATTCTGTTCGTGGCCTCAGAGGTCGAGGGGCTGGTCAAGACTGGCGGCCTGGCCGATGTGGCTCGTGCGCTACCACGCTATCTGGCCCAGCAGGGCCATGATGTGCGCATCATATTGCCCTTCTACAAGGGGATGAAGCGCCGTGACGAAGCCAGGCTGCTGGCCTCGCGCTGGCTACCCACCCCGACCGGACAGGAAGATATCGGTTATCGCCTGCATCAACTCGAGCTGGACGGGTTCCCCGTCTACCTCGTCGATTGCCCCCGCTACTTCGAGCGGGCTGAACTCTATGCCGAGCATAACCAGGCCTATGGGGACAACGGCGAGCGATTCGCCTTTCTGGCCGCCGCCGCCCTCCATGCCACAGAGCAGCTCGGCTTCGCCCCGGACATAATCCACTGCAACGACTGGCACACAGGTCTGCTGCCGTTGCTGCTCAAGACCCGGCACGCCAACAATCCCTTCTTCGCCCAGACCCGCAGCGTCATCAGCATCCATAATGCCGCCTTCCAGGGGGTATTCGATCGGGTGCAATTTGCCGCCGTACCCGAGATAAGTCATTACGAACAGCGGGTGGCCTATGACTATGGCCACATCAACCTGCTCAAGTGTGGCGTGCTCTACGCCGACAAGATCAATGCGGTCAGCCCCAACTACGCCAATGAGCTGCTGACCCACCTGGGTGCCCATGGCATGGCATCGGCCTTCCAGCAGCGGGCGGCGGACCTGCGCGGCATCCTCAACGGCTGCGACTATCAGGATTGGGATCCCGCCACCGACCTCCACCTGCCTGCCAACTACGATGATCAGGATCTGAGCGGCAAGGCACGCTGTCGCGCCCAGTTGCAGCAAGATGCGGGTCTGCCGGTGGTGAGCGACCCTATCTACGGCATGGTGTGCCGCCTGACGGAGCAGAAAGGTGTTCATCTGCTCATCCCCGCCCTTGAGGACTTCCTGCGCCACCGGGTGCAGGTGGTGATCGTCGGTTCGGGGGATCCCTCTCTGGCGGCTCAGCTTCAAGCCATCGCCCAGCAACATCCGGACAGGTTCGCCTTCATCAATACCTACGACGACCGGCTGGCCCATCTGGTAGAGGCGGGCGCCGATATCTTCCTGATGCCCTCTCTGTTTGAACCCTGCGGCCTCAACCAGATGTACAGCCTGGCCTATGGCACCCTGCCCCTGGTGCGGGCCGTCGGTGGCCTCAAGGACACGGTAGTTGACTGGGACAAGGGCGATGAAGAGGCTACCGGTTTCTGTTTTGTGGATCCCACCGCCCATGGCCTGCTCGATGCCATGCGCCGCAGCCTGCTCTATTTCCTGCAAGAACCCGAACGTTTCGCTCTGATACAGCGTCGTGCCATGCAGACCCGCTTCGACTGGCCAGATTCGGTGGACCAATACGTGCAAATGTATCGGGATGCCCTCGCTCGCTAGGCTCGGATCATTCGAGAATTGCTGAAGTTTTGTCCCCTTGACCCGGCTTTCTCTGCCAAGGGCGAAAAAAGTCCATTATGGCTGTTGACGCCCCTTCAAAACTCTATAAAATCCCCGTCCGCAGTGATGCGAAGGTGGCGGAATTGGTAGACGCGCTAGCTTCAGGTGTTAGTGTCCCACGGATGTGAGGGTTCGAGTCCCTCTCTTCGCACCATACTGCAACATGCTTCATCAGTGGCATGTAAAACAAGATTGATGACCCAATGTGCGAAGGTGGCGGA
>NZ_CDBJ01000043.1:161319-330708 GCF_000820045.1 Aeromonas rivuli
GCTAGCTTCAGGTGTTAGTGCCCTTCGGGTGTGAGGGTTCGAGTCCCTCTCTTCGCACCATGATTCTGACATGTAAAAACAGACAGTGCATGGCCAACTCCATGTAAAACAGGTTGGGAAAAACAGTGTGCGAAGGTGGCGGAATTGGTAGACGCGCTAGCTTCAGGTGTTAGTGTCCCACGGATGTGAGGGTTCGAGTCCCTCTCTTCGCACCATCTATTCGGCAAAAGGCCCATGACGACAGTCATGGGCCTTTTGTATTTGACCCCGGCTAGCTATCCTTGCCCTGTCAACACCAAGGAGACGGGTCCATGAAACTCAGCACCGAGATCCACAATTTCTATGAGCAGCTGGTCAGCAAGGCTATCGTCCAGCAAGACTTGGCCAGGCGCCTGAGTGACGATGAGCTCGCCGACCTCTGCTGCCTCACCCTCAATCAACTCCCCGCCCACTACATACGCCATGACGTGGATATGATCTATTTTCTCAGCCAGGAAAAACGGGACGCCATGGAGCAGGAAGTCAGGCTCTCCCTTGCCCATGCGCTGGTGCGAGTGCAGAGCTCGGCCAGCCGTGACTGACTGGCCGCTAGAGCCAGGGATGTTGCCACAGCAAGGCCGCCACTCCGGTCATGCCCGCGACGGGCAACAATATGAGTACAGGCCTGAGTCTGGGCTCAATCATGACCCAGGCGGCCAGTACAAAACCCAGGCTCCAGAGCCCGTATTGCTTGTCATGGCCCCAGATCCCCACTAACACCAGCACCAGGAAAAGGGCGACCCTGTATATCCAGCCCATTGCCATCTCCATAGATCATTAATAGAAATGATTATCATTTGATGCCAGTTCCAGTGCAATGACTATCTTCCTCTTCACGCTGATCCCAGGAGTCCAGTGGGTTCCCTCCTCCTAAAAAACCGTTACAAAATCAAATTTTGTGTAAGTTTATCAATCAAATGTTCAAAATTGCCCGGTAAGTTTGAATTTTCAGGGGAGACTCTGTGGTAGATTGCCGCCTCATTTTGGGTGGGTGCCTCGGGACATGACAGGTTCACAGGATGAGAGGTCCCCACCTTGGCGAGCAAGAGTTTAGGAAGTATCTATGCAAAACCAACAACATCCCCGTCTGCCAAGCATGTTTCAGGTGCTGGCCTGTCTGGCCATCTTTCTGGCACTGGCATTCTCGTTTACCAGCCTGCTCGATCTGCCGATCCAGCTGGCCCTGTTCATCGCCTGGTTCGTCATCATGGGCCTCGGCATCAAGCTCGGCCATGATTACAAGTCCCTGGAGCAGGCCGCCGTCGACGGCGTCGCCAAAGGGATGGGAGCCATCTTGATACTGGTCTCCGTCGGTGCCCTGGTCGGTACCTGGATCGCCGGCGGCATAGTGCCCAGCATCATCTACTTCGGCCTCAAGGTGATACACCCCTCCATCTTCCTGCTGGCGACCCTGCTCATCTGTTCACTCACCTCGCTGGCTACCGGCACCTCCTGGGGCTCTGCCGCCACCGCGGGTATCGCCATGATGGGCATAGGCCACAGCCTGGGGGTACCCGCCCCGCTGGTCGCCGGCGCCGTGCTCTCCGGCGTCTACTTTGGCGACAAGCTCTCCCCCCTCTCCGATTCCGTGGTGCTGGCCTCGACCATGTCCAACGTCGACGTGGTGGAGCACATCAAGGGCATGCTGCCCATCAGCCTGTTCTCCTATGTCATCACGGCAGCCCTGTTCACCGTGGTCGGCATGCAGTATTCGGGCAATGTCAGCCTGGAGCAGGTCAACCTGGTGATGGAGGCCCTCGACAAGCAGTTCAACATCACCCCGCTGGCCGTGGTGCCGGTGATCCTGGTGCTGGGCCTGCTGGCGAACCGCAAGCCCGCCTTCCCGGTGATCAGCTTCGGCGCCCTGCTCGGACTTGTCTGGGCCATCGCCTTCCAGGACATGGATCCGGTCAAGGCGATGCACTCCGCCTACAGTCCGTTCGCCATCGTCTCCGGGGTCGACTTCATCGACAACATCCTCGGTCGCGGCGGCATGGAGTCCATGCTGGGCTCGGTGGCGGTCATCATCTTCGGGCTGGGCTTCGGCGGTCTGCTGGAGAAGGTGGGACTGCTTGAGGTGATCGCCAGCGCCTTCGAGAAGCGCATCAACAGCGTCGGCAGCCTGACCACTCATACCCTGGGCACCGCCTTCCTGGCCAACGTGTTTGGTTCGGCCATGTATGTGTCGCTGATCCTGACCCCCAAGATCATGGCCAAGAACTACGACAGGCTGGGACTTGAACGCAAGAACCTCTCCCGCAACGCCGAGTTCGGCGGCACCCTCACCTGCGGCATGGTGCCCTGGAGCGACAACGGCATCTTCATGGCCGGGGTGCTGGGGGTGGCCACCCTCGATTACCTGCCCTACATGTGGCTCAGCTTCACCTGCATCATAGTGACCATCACCCTCGCCTATCTGGGCAAGGCGGTGAACCGGGTGCCGGTGATCGAGGCGGCCAGCTCACGCTGAGCCACCCTTGATACAAACAAGGCGCCTCAGGGCGCCTTGTTTGTATCTGGAGGCAGGATTTGTATCCCGGGCTTTGCACTACAACAGCCGCGCCAGCAAGCCACGCAATGCCTTGATGAGTGCCGGCTTGCCACTGAGCCTCTGGTGACGGGCCAGCCCCTCCCAGGGGGCGTATTGCCAGATGCTGGCGATGAGCAGGGCTCGCTCCGCGGGCTTCAATCCATGCAGGCGGTTCAGGTGGGCCGCCAGCCAGCGCTGCAGACTGGGTTGGCACAGCTCGAACGGCTTGTGGTGATGGGCAAAGCATGCCAGCTCATCCCCATCAAACGCCTCCCACCCTGGCCATCTGTCCGTAGGTTCCCCTTTGTCACCTTCCTTCCCCTCAATGGGGGCTACGCACTGCCAGACCAGCTCAGGATCCAACTCCCGCAGCTCACCGGCCAGCAGGGTTGGCAGTTGGCGGCAAAAGCGCGCGTGCCAGCGGGCAAGTTCGGCCTCCCGCTCGGAGCGCAAGGCACGCAGCAACAGGGCGGCATGGCTGCCACTGGCGGCATCTCTTTGCAGACCGATGCGCAATGCCTGCAGGCCCGCCCGGCGCCAGAAGGGCAGCAGATCGGCCGTGGCAGAGAAGGCGGCGCCGAGGTAATCGAACCCGGACTCCCGGTAATGGCTCACCAACTGGCCAAGCAGCAAACTGCCCAGCCCGCGTCTATGCAACTCGGGATGCACGGCGATGCGCAGCACCCGGCCATAGCTGCGATCTCCGGCCTCCCGCAGGCCAGCGTGCGCCAGCAGGGATTGTGGCAACAGATGACCGCGGGGGCGCCGCCGCCCCGCCCAGATCTCCTCGGCCAGCTCGACCGGGATATGACCCTCCCGCGCCACCAGTGCCACCCCAAGCAGACCGCTATCTTGCTCCAACAGATGAATGTCGAGATCCGGGCTCTCCAGCAGGATACGCAGATCGCTGGGGGTCGTCTGGTAGTGAGCCAGCACCAGCAGCCCGAAGACCTGATTGAGCAGAGCCTCGTCGCTGGCCAATACCTGCTGGGTTATCTGGCGCCGCACCGGAGCAAGCGCGGGCCGCGGCGCGCTCACCTCGGCAGCCAGCCCCAGCAGGCGAAACACCAGGGCCTCCAGCGGGCAACCGGCGCGCCAGCGCACCGGCTCGTCAAGGTGCAGCTCACGCCAGCCTGGGACATGGCCGTCGAGATGGGCCTTGAAGCGCAGGTGGAAGCCACGTCCCGTCCCTTCATAGCCATGCTCGGTGGTGGCAAAGACGATGCGACTGTGACGCGCCAACATGGCCTCAAGCAGCGGGGTCGGGATCGCAGCGGCCTCGTCGACCAGCAACAGATCGCAGCTTATCTCTTCTTGTATTAACTGCTGGGGAGAGTAAAAGTCGATTCCGTCCAGAGTCTGGCCAGCAGATCCCGCATGTTCGAGCAGGCTGGCGACCGTTGCCTTGGCGGGCGCCGTGACGGCGATGCGCAGCCCGGGCTGCTCGCGCAGCAAGGTCGCGGCGGCCAGTCCCAGCGCCGCGCTCTTGCCTCGCCCCCGATCGGCACTGATCACCAAGGGCCGCCGCCGGTGGCCATGCAACACCTGGCAAACGGCTTGGATGGCATTGGCCTGCCCCGCCGTCATGGGGCGATCGGCCCGAATGGGTTGCCAGGGGGAAGATCCGCTCGGCAGTGTGAGATCCAGGGCGGGATCCTCAGGCAGCAGCCGTGCCAGCCGGGCAATAAAACCCTGACCCGCTCGCGGCAACTCGTCCGGCGTTGAGACCAGACGTAGCCTGTCTGGATCCGCGAAAGCGGGCCACTCAGCCCGTGGCGGGGTGAGCAGGATCAGCAAGCCCCCTGCGCGAAGGGTGCCCGCCAGGGCGCCGAACGCATCGGGGTGAAAGCCGCTGAAGCTATTGAACACCAGAGTATCGCACTCCTGACCGAGCCGTTGCAGCGCCTTGGCCGCCGGCAGGGGGGCATATTGCGATGGTCCTTCGCCGAGCCAGAAAATATCGCCGGACAACCATGGCTGGGCGGCAGCCTGGGTCTCGGCCTCGGAGCCCTCCAGCCAGACCAGACGCCGCTCCCCCACCCTGCTCAGCGCCTGACGTAATGTGGTCATGCGCCCTGACCGGATCTGGGCTCGAACATCTGATCCCCCGTCTGATTGATGAAGGTCTGGGCCTTTTGCACCATGAATCGTTCGGCATCAGCCGGATTGACGAACAGGTCTGAGCGAATGAACCTGTGGCTGCACAATTCGCCATCAATCTCCTTGGTGATGCGCCCCGCCAGCCGATATTGCCCCCCCTCGGCCATGGGCTCTGGGTAGATGAGATAGCCGGCATATTCAGTGGGGGTGATCTCAGGTGCGATGGGAGCTGCGCCACCAAACAGTGACTTGAACAGGGTCTTGAGCATGGAACCTCCGTGGTGATGGGACATTGTCCTCAAGGGGCTGGGGGCTGGCAAGTGGCTCGGCTTATTCCCAATTGTTATTTGCACTACAAACCATTCTCATTTAGATTTCAACCTATCCCAAGGTGAGGTGTAAATATGTACGTTTGTTTGTGCCGTGGCATTACCGATACCCAGATACGTCAGGCGGTACAGGCAGGTAAGGATCTTCGTCAACTCAGGAAAGAGCTGGGACTGGCCAGCCAGTGTGGCAAGTGCCTGCCCATGGCCAAGGCGATCATCAAGACCGAACTCGACCAGGCGCCCAGCTACTATCAGGTAGCCTGACCTTCTCGATCTCACCTCCCCCTTCCATAAGCGGGCATCTGCCCGCTCGCCCTGTTGTTGTCACCTTCCTGGTCTAAGCTTGATGGATCCAGCAAGGAGGATTGACGATGAAAGGTGATGCCAAGATTATCGCGCATTTGAACAAGGTGCTGGCCAACGAGCTGGTCGCCATCAATCAATATTTCCTGCATGCCCGCATCTATGATGACTGGGGCCTCAAGGCTTTGGGGCACAAGGAGTATCACGAATCCATTGACGAGATGAAACACGCGGACGAACTGGTCAAGCGCATCCTGTTTCTGGAGGGACTGCCCAACTTGCAGGAGCTGGGCAAGCTGCGCATCGGTGAGACGGTCGAAGAGATGCTGCGCTGTGATCTCTCTCTGGAGATGGATGCCATCCCGGATCTGAAGGTTGCCATCGGCTATGCCGAATCCAAGCATGACTATGTCAGCCGGGATCTGTTCCAGGAGATCCTCGAAGATGAAGAGGAGCATGTGGACTGGCTGGAGACTCAGATCGATCTTATCGGTCGCATCGGTCTCGAAAATTATCAGCAATCCCAGCTTCATCAAGGCTCCTGACCCTCGGCGCTCTTCACCCCCAACTGACTATACCCAGACCCGCTTCGGCGGGTTTTTATCGTGCCCAACACCCAAGTTTCACCCGGATCACAGTTATGGCGCACCGATAGGCAGGGGGACGCGCTTTCGATTAGGATAGGCATCTCAACTTTTCACCCTCGGATACCAAGATGGAACAGATTGCACGGGAAATGGCTCCCCACAAACGGGTGGCCCTGGTGGCTCATGACAATATGAAAACGGCGCTGCTCAACTGGGTTGGCCGTCGCAAGGAGGCGCTCAAGCTGCATCACCTCTATGCCACGGGAACCACCGGCTCCCTGCTCAGCAAGTCGGCGCAGTTACCCATCACCTGCCTCTTTTCCGGCCCCATGGGCGGCGATCAGCAGCTCGGCGCCCTGATTGCCGAAGGCAAGATAGATGTACTCATCTTCTTCTGGGATCCCCTCAACGCCGTGCCCCATGATCCGGATGTGAAGGCGCTGCTGCGTCTGGCCGCCGTCTGGAACATACCGATGGCAACCAATGAGGCAACCGCCGACTTCATCATGGACAGCCCTCACATGGATCAGGCATTCAGCGTGCAGATCCCGGACTACGCAGGCTACCTCAAGGCACGTACCCAATAGAGAGTCGTCGATAGCGGAATGGAAAAAGGCGCCAATCTGGCGCCTTTTTTATGGGTGAGCGTGCAGAGTTCAGCGCTGCAGGCTTTTTTGGGCGAACTTGGGTCTGGCGTTCATGATCTGCTCCACCTGTTCGTCACTCATCTTGCCACGGGAGAGACCCAGCACCTTGTAGGTGAGCAAGGGGCGAGCCGGCAGGGCTATCATCAGTGCCCGGATCTGGTTTTCGTCATCCTTCTCCCGCACCGGTTTGCCATAGGCATAGGTGAGCACACCGGCATCAATCAGATTTTTGACGGCGGGTTCGGTGATCGGCAGGTTTATGACGCTTTTACGCTGCAGCACGAACTCGCGCAGCACCGCTTTCTCGTTGAAATCGAGGAAGGCAATCATCCGGGAGAGCTGATCTTTCTGCTTGCGGGACAACCATTCGCCACAGGCCCACTCCCACAGGATCAACATGCCCTGGCTACAGAAGTAAGAGATGGCGATCAGCATGCCGACCCCTAGCCAGGCGGCGTGCAGTTCGGCCCAGGCACTCACGGCCCCCTTCATCAGCCCGGTCGGGAACAGCAATATGATGCTGCAGCACAGCAGCAACCAGACCATGAGCCAGTTGAGGCGGTTCAGTTGATAAAAATGTTGGATCCACCGTTTCATCGTTCACCCTTCCCAAGTCAATGTGGACAGTAGTCAACTCATAGCAATCCCTGTGCCAAGGCGAGGATTCTGTGGGAGGGATCTGGATCCTGGCGGGTAGAGCTGATGGGATGGGTCTGTGGCCAGGTTACATTCCCTTACAAGTTGCCGGGGGGACGGGCCGCCATTTTCCTTGTGGGGCAACCCATCTCTTGGTAAAAAACCCGCACTGTCATTGGGGAGTAGCAACCCGCCCGAGATCCGGGCAAGGCTCATGTCAACATTCTTGGATCATCAGATCCATGGCATGGGCGGCGATAACATCTATCGCTCTGCAAGACCTTTGGCCTCGATACGCAAGCCAGCCGGGCGAGCCGTATCGGGTCCATCGGTTGTTCTGCTCGCCTGGCGGTTGCCTATTATGTTGATCACCCTGCTGTTATTTCTGCTCTCTGCCGTCACCATCTACCTGGCCTGCGAATATTTCGTCAACGGTATCGAATGGACCGGCCATCACCTCAAGTTCTCCCAAAGCGCCACCGGCTCCCTGTTGGCGGCCCTAGGCACTGCCTTGCCCGAATGCATAGTCACCCTGAGCGCCCTGCTGATGGGGGAGGCTCCCGCCCAGCAGCAGATAGGGATAGGGGCCGCCCTCGGTGGTCCCCTGGTGCTCTCCACCATAGGTTATGCCGCCGTCGGCCTGACCCTGCTGCTGTGCATGGGCCCTGAACACAGGGCAATCGATGGCAAGGTACAGCGAGAGACTGGTCGGGATCAGGCCTGGTTTGTCGCTATCTTCCTGGTGGCGGTGGCCCTCGGTATGATGGCCTTCACTGGCAAAACCTGGCTGGCCCCGCTGTTCGTGCTGGTGTATCTGGTCTATGTGCGGCGCGAGCTGAAACAGAGCGACAGCCACGAGACCCCGTTGCCAGAGCCCCTCAAGCTGGATCCCAAGGCCGGGATCCCGGCGCTCGGCAAGGTGCTACTGCAGACCCTGGGAGCCCTGCTGGTGGTGGCGCTGGCGGCCCAGCTGTTCGTTCATCAACTGGAGAGCATGGGCGAGCTGCTTGGCCTCTCCCCCGTACTGGCGGCCCTGCTGCTGAGCCCGGTGGCGACCGAGATGCCGGAGCTGATGAACGTGCTGATCTGGGTGCGTCAGGGCAAATACCGGCTGGCGCTGGCCAATATCTCCGGCGCCATGATGATCCAGGGCACCATTCCCAAGGCGTTTTGTCTGCTGTTCACCCCCTGGTTGCTCGACAGCACCATGCTGGCCTCCTCGCTAGTGACCCTGCTGGCGGTGGTACTGCTGTGGTGGGGCTTCAGCCGTGGGCGGATGACGGCAGGCAGGCTGGCCTGCGTGGGACTGGTGTACCTGGGCTTCTGCGGCTGGTTGATGGTGAGCTGAGGGCGCGCGCTATGTGAAGATGACGCCATGAGCAAGGGCAGGATCCGATCCTGCCCTTTTGTCATGGATTTAGGTTAGCGGGTTGAACCCCGGGATCAGAACTGCTGGAACCAGCGCTGGATCTGGGCCGGATCCTTGCTCTGGGTCAGGGAGAGCATCAAGAGGATGCGTGCCTTCTGCGGGTTCAGGGTGCCGGCGGCCACGAAGCCGTACTTGGCGTCGTCGATCTCGGCATCCAGGGTGGTGGCCCCGGTCGGCACGCGGGAAGAACGCACCACGCGGATGCCGTCCTCGCTCGCCTTGGCCAGGGTGTCGAACAGTGTGTGGTAGAGGTTGCCGTTGCCCACCCCGGCGCTGACGATGCCGTCAAACTTGGCATCCACCATGGCCTTGGCCGGCAGATCGGTGGCATTGGCATAGTTGTAGACGATGCCCACCTGCGGCAGCTTGTCGAGCTTGCTCACGTCGAACGGCGTCTTGCTGGTGTGCAGGCGGGCCGGGCTGCGCTGGTAGTCTATTTTGCCGTTGTGGATGTAACCGAGCGGGCCAAAGTTGGGGGCGGCGAAGGTCTGCACCCCTGTGGTATTGGTCTTGGTGACGTCCCGGGCGTCCAGCACAGTATCGTTCATGGCGACCATGACGCCACGGCCCTTGGAGCTGGGGTCGGAGGCGGTGACCACGGCGTTGTACAGATTGAGCGGGCCGTCGGCACTCATGGCGGTAGAGGGACGCATGGCACCCACCAGCACCACCGGCTTGTCGCTCTTGATGGTGAGGTTGAGGAAGTAGGCGGTCTCTTCCATGGTGTCGGTACCGTGGGTGATGACGATGCCATCCACCTCATCCTTGGCCAGCAGCTCGTTGACTCGCTTGGCCAGGGTGAGCCACACCTCATCGTTCATGTCCTGGGAGCCTATCTTGACCACCTGCTCCCCCTGCACCTCGGCCACGTTCTTCATCTCGGGCACGGCGGCGATCAGGGTCTCGATGGCCACCTTGCCAGCCTCATAGTTGGATTGGGTGGCGGACTGCCCCGCACCGGCGATGGTGCCGCCGGTCGCCAGTATGTGCACGCTGGGCAGGGCCATGGCCAGGGGGGAGAGGGTCAGGCCAACGACGGCGGCGAGCAGGGTCTTGCGGATAGGGAGGGTCATGCTGCAATCCTTTTGGGTAAGTGATTGCAGCATTTTTATTCTTTTTAAACCAAATTTAAGTGATCACTCTCACCAATAAAAACAGATAAACAGAATATTAGTCCAATTTTTACCCATATAGGGATAAATCACTTCGCACTGAACCCCTTGGCTTCGATCAGCGCGATCAACTCGGCCTTGCTCAGCTCGCCCTCGATGACAGCCTTGCTGCCGTCAAAATCGACCCGGGCCTGAGTGACGGCGGGCGCGTCCAGCAGGGCTTTTTGCAGACTGGCGGCGCAGCCACCGCAGGACATGCCGGATACGGTGAGTTCGATGGTCATACTGTGTCTCCTCTGTTGGTGTGATCCCAGCCTAATGCTGCCGTCAGCGGTAAGGTCAAGCCCCGATTTTCTTCAGTCAACAGCCCTTCATTACCCCATCAATCCCAGATAGTTCATCAGGGCAGCCCCCAGGCTGGTGCTCACCAGTGAACCGAGGGTGGTGGTGGCGATGATGTTCGCAGCGAGCACGCTGTCGCCGCCCATGGCGCGGGTCATCACATAGCTGGCGGCCGCCGTCGGGGTCGAGCTGACCAGGAAGAGAATACCGAGCTCAAGCGGGGTGAAACCAATGAACCAGCCACCCAGAGTGAGCAGAAAGGGGATGGCACACAGACGCGCCAGGGTGGCATAACCAGTCAGTGCGGCCCCGCCGCGCAACGCCTTGAGGCTCAAGGAGGCCCCGGTACAGAGCAGGGCCAGGGGCAGGGTCAGGTTGGCAAAGTAGCTGCCCGTGGTCAGCACCAGTTGCGGCATCTGTACCCCGAAGATGGTAAAGGGCAGTGCGGCAAGGATGGCAAGGATCAGCGGGTTCTTGATGATGCCCTTGAGAATGGGCTTGAGACCGGGGTCGCCACCCAGACTACGGGTGAGGGTGATGACGGCGAGTATGTTGTAGAGCACAGTCACGGCACCGACGAAGAAGGCGGCGCCCCCCAGCCCAGCCTGGCCATAGGCGTTTTGCACATAGGCCAGCCCTATGATGCCCATGTTGCCGCGAAAACTGCCCTGCACGAAGATGCCCCGTAGCCGCCGATCGCCGATGAAGCGCGCCGCCAACAGCTCCAGCACCAGAAAACCTACCAGGGTACCCGCCAGACCATAGGCGATGAGCCAGGGGCTCGGCATGGCATCCAGATCGGTGCGCACTATGCTCAAAAACAGCAGCGCTGGCAGGGTGACCTGAAAGACCAGCTTGGCGGCGGCTTCGGTGAAGCTGTCCGGCAAGAGGCCGAGGCGCTTGAGGACGATACCGAGGATCAGCACCACGCATATGGGGCCGGTGATGGAGAGTGAGAAGTTGAGACTGGTGGTCAAATCCATGGTGCTCGTCCTGTGCAACAGAGGGCGCCCTCGCGGGCGGAGGATCCATTCTAGCGCTATGGACTTGTATTCACAGGCCTTAATCACAACAATGTCTGCACATTGTCCTCTGCCCGACTCCCCTGCCACGGATCCCACATGGAAAAGAAACTGACCATCCTCGATATAGCCAGCCTCAGCGGGGTCGGTAAGTCGACCGTCTCCCGGGTGCTCAATCAGGATCCCAAGGTCAATCCCGAGACCCGGGCCAGGGTGGAGGCGGTGATCGCCCAACACGGTTTTGTGCCAAGCAAGTCGGCCCGCGCCATGCGCAGTCAGAGTCAGCGTGTGATAGGCATAGTGGTATCACGGCTCGATTCCAGCTCGGAGAATCAGGCGGTACGCGGCATGCTGGAGACCTTCTATGGCTGCGGCTACGACGCAGTGCTGATGGAGAGCAAGTTCTCCCCGGCCAAGGTGAGCGAGCATCTGGCCGTGCTGTCGAGACGGGGGGTGGATGGCATTATCCTGTTCGCCTTCAATGACCTCGACTATGCCGCCATGGCGCCGCTGACCGACAAGCTGGTGCTGATGGCCCGGGAGCGCCCCGGGTTCTCCTCCGTTTGTTACGATGACGAGGGGGCGGTGCGCGCCGTACTGGCGCACCTCAGGGAGCGCGGCATTGATGAGGTGGCCTATCTGGGGGTTGATCGCAAGGATCTCACCACGGGCCTGCGCCGCCATCAGGCTTATCTCGATGACTGCAAGGAGCATGGCCGCACTCCCCATGCCGCCCTCGGCGATCTCAGCTTGCAGAGCGGTTACCGGCTGGCGGCCGAGCTGCTCACCCCGACGACCCAGGCCCTGGTCTGCGCCAGCGACACCCTGGCCATAGGTGCTGCCAAATACCTGCAAGAGCAGGGGCGCACCGATATTCTGGTCAGTGGCCTGGGTAGCAATCCCATGCTCACCTTCCTGTTTGCCAACGCCCTCAGCCTGGATTTTGGCTACAAGGACGCCGGTATTCTGGCCGCCAGACAGTTGCTCGGTCAGATTGAAGAGGGCCAGGCCCCCAGAGCCACCATAGCCCCCTGTCAGCCCCTGTAGTCTATCTTTCCTCCTGCACCTCGGCGTTTTGCGCTTTTTGTGACCACCCCCACGAATTGGGAACGTTCCCATTGCCGATGATGGCCACTGGCTTCATGCTGGTTGGGAACGATACCAATAAGCGGGCGGTCATTGGCTAGCCAGCAAAAAAACGACCATTATTCATCGAGTCACAGAGGGAAGGCTCATGTCAAAAGTCAACACACAACATCTGGCGCAGTTGATCGAACGGATCGGCGGCAAAGAGAACATCACCACCGTCAGTCACTGCCTGACCCGGCTCAGGTTCGTGCTGGCCGATCCGGCCAAGGCCGACCCCAAGGCCATAGAGACCATTCCGGCAGTGAAGGGAAGTTTCACTCAGGGCGGCCAGTTCCAGGTGGTCATCGGCAATGAGGTGGACCAGTGGTACAAAGCGCTCACCGAGGAGATCGGGGTCAGTGGCGGCAGCAAAGAAGCCGCCAAGCAGGCGGCGCGTCATAACATGAATCCCCTGGAGCGAGCCATCTCCCATATGGCGGAGATTTTCGTCCCTCTGCTGCCCGCCATCATCACCGGTGGCCTGCTCCTGGGTTTTCGCAACGTCATCGGCGACATCAAGATGTTCGATGATGGTACCCATACCCTGGTCGAAATCAGCCAGTTCTGGGCCGGGGTTCACTCCTTCCTCTGGCTGATCGGTGAGGCCATCTTCCACTTCCTGCCGGTCGGCGTCTGCTGGTCCACCGTGAAGAAGATGGGGGGATCCGAGATCCTCGGCATAGTGCTGGGGATCACCCTGGTGTCGCCGCAGTTGATGAATGCCTATGGCATCGGCGGCGCGACCCCCGATGTATGGGACTTCGGGATCTTTACCATCCAGAAGGTGGGTTACCAGGCCCAGGTTATTCCCTCCATCCTCGCGGGTGTAGTGCTGGCCTGGCTCGAAACCAATCTCAGACGCATCATCCCGGCCTATCTCTACATGGTCATAGTGCCGTTTGTGGCCCTCATCGTGACCGTCATCCTGGCTCACACCCTGATAGGCCCCTTTGGCCGCTGGATAGGTGAAGGCGTGGGCTATGCCGCCAGAGCCGCCATGACCGGCGATTTCGCCCCCATTGGCTCCGCCATTTTCGGTTTCTTCTATGCGCCTCTGGTCATCACCGGCATCCACCACACCACCAATGCCGTGGATCTGCAGTTGATGAAGGACATAGGTGGTACCCCGATCTGGCCGCTGATCGCCCTGTCCAACATCGCCCAGGCGTCCGCCGTGCTCGGTATCATACTGATCAGCCGCAAGGAGAATGAGCGGGAGATCTCGGTACCTGCCGCCATCTCGGCTTATCTGGGAGTGACCGAACCGGCCATGTACGGCGTCAACCTCAAGTACAAGTTCCCCATGCTGTGCGCCATGGTGGGCTCGAGCTGTGCGGCCCTCATCTGTGGTTTCGCCCATGTCATGTCAAACGGCATCGGGGTGGGTGGCCTGCCAGGTATCCTCACCATCAAGCCAGAGTTCTGGGGCATCTACTCCCTCGCCATGCTGGTGGCCATCGTGGTGCCCCTGGCGCTGACCATGCTGGTCTACAAACGCCAGCAGGCGGCTGGCAAGCTGGAACTGAGCGCCACCTGATCGACAAGTACCGCGGCGGAGCCCAGGCTCCGCCCTTTTCATGCCTCTTTACTATTCAACCATCCGTTTCAACAAGATGAGCGACCCGACCATGAAACAGACTCCCTGGTGGCAGAGTGCCGTGATTTACCAGATCTACCCCAAGAGCTTTCAAGATTCCGGCGCCCGTGGCACCGGCGATCTCAAGGGGATCATGGCCCGCCTCGATTACCTCAAGACCCTCGGTGTCGATGCCCTCTGGCTGACTCCGGTCTATGTGTCCCCTCAGGTGGACAACGGTTACGACATCGCCGACTACCTGAACATCGATCCCGCCTACGGCACCATGAGCGATTTCGAGGCGCTGCTGGCAGCGGCCCACGCGCGCGACATCCGCATCGTGATGGACATTGTGGTCAACCACACCTCCACCGAGCACGCCTGGTTCAAATCGGCGCTGGGGGACAAGAACAGCCCCTACCGCGACTACTACATCTGGCGCGATCCGGTAGCTGGCGGCCTGCCCAACAACTGGCAATCCAAGTTTGGCGGCAGCGCCTGGGAGCTGGACCCCGCCACAAACCAGTACTATCTGCACCTGTTCGCCCGCGAGCAAGCGGATCTCAACTGGGAAAACCCGGCGGTGCGGGCCGAGGTGAAAAACATCATCCACTTCTGGGCTGACAAGGGGATAGACGGTTTCCGTCTCGACGTCATCAACCTCATCTCCAAGGATCAATCCTTCCCGAACGACGACAGTGGCGATGGCCGCCGCTTCTACACCGACGGGCCGCGCATCCACGAGTTCCTGCAAGATGTGAGCCGCGACGTCTTCGCCCCGGTCGGCGCCATGACGGTGGGAGAAATGTCCTCCACGTCGCTTGCGCACTGCCAGCGCTACGGCGCACTGGATGGCTCCGAGCTCTCCATGGTGTTCAATTTCCACCACCTGAAAGTCGACTACCCCAATGGCGACAAGTGGACCAAGGCGCCCTTCGATTTCATCGAGCTCAAACGCATCTTCAACCATTGGCAGAGCGGCATGCACGGCAAGGGGTGGTCGGCGCTGTTCTGGTGCAACCACGACCAGCCGCGCATCGTCTCCCGCTTCGGGGATGAGGGCGAACACCGGGTTGTTGCCGCCAAGATGCTGGCCAGCACCTTGCACGGCCTGCAAGGCACCCCCTACATCTATCAGGGGGAGGAGATCGGCATGACCAACCCCGGCTATGGCAGCATCCATGACTATCAGGATGTGGAGAGCCACAATATCTTCGCCATCAAGCGTGCCGAAGGGATGGAGGATGCCGAGATCCTCGCTATTCTGGGCGCCAAGTCGCGGGACAACTCCCGTACCCCCATGCAGTGGAATGCCGCCCCCAACGCCGGTTTTACCAAAGGCACACCCTGGCTCAAGCCCGCCGCCAACTACCCCGAGATCAATGCCGAGGCGGCGCTGGCCGATGCTGACTCCGTGTTCTGGCACTACCGGGATCTGGTACGGCTTCGCAAGGATCATCCCATCTTCACGCAAGGGGATTATCAGGAGCTGCTGGCGGGGCACGCCCAGATCTGGGCCTATGCCCGCCGCGCCAACGGCCAGACCCTGCTGGTGGTAAGCAACTTCTACGGCGAAGTGGTCGATTTTGTATTGCCTGCGGGGATGCAAGCGGACAAGGGTCGCCTGCTGCTTGGCAACTACCCCGACAGCCCGGCCCGGCCGCAATCCTGCGAGCTGCGCCCTTATGAATCCCTGATCTGGCTGATGGAGTAGGCGATGAGCGAGGTGATGACGAAGACTGCGGTGCGCGGTCACGAATGGCAGAAGATGGTGGCGGGGGAGCCCTATGATGCGGGCCACCCCGAGCTGAAGGCGGCCCGCGAGCGCTGCCGTTTCCTCTATCACAGCTTCAACACCCACTGGCAGGAGCAGCCGGAGCGGGACGCCCTGCTGAGCGCACTGCTCGGCAGCCGGGGCGAGCTGTGCGCCATCAACCCGCCGTTCTTCTGTGACTATGGCGCCAACATCTTCGTGGGCGAGAACTTCTACGCCAACGTCAACTGCACCATCCTCGACGTGTGCGAGGTACACATAGGTGACAACGTGCTGCTGGCGCCTGGGGTGCAGATCTACACCGCCGCCCACCCGGTGGCGGTGGCCCCTCGGGTGGCCGGCGTCGAGTTCGGCAAGCCGGTGCGCATTGGCAACAACGTCTGGATAGGGGGCAGCACCGTCATCTGCCCGGGTGTCACCATAGGGGATAACAGCGTGATAGGGGCGGGATCCGTGGTCACCAAAGATATCCCGGCCAATGTGGTCGCGGTCGGCAACCCCTGCCGGGTATTACGCCCCATGACGGCGCAGGAGCTGGCGGAGATCTGACACAACCGGGGCAGCTAATACTGCACCGGCTTGTGCACGGCGCTGTGGCCAACGCCTGCAAACCTCTCTTGTTCACGACAGCCTGCCAATGGCTTGCAGGCACGGCATCGCAGTATAGGCGCCCCCTCAGGCAGGCAGCAAGGTCCCGCAGCGCTTGTGCTGCCCCATGACCACCAGGGTCTTGAAGCTGCGCACCTGCTCCCTGGCATGCAGTACCCGCCGGGTGAACTGCTCGTAACTCGGCATGTCCCGCGCGGCCACCTGCAGCACGAAGTCCTGCTCACCCGTCACATACCAGAGGTCCATGACCTCAGGCTCCCCCTTCAGGCAGGCAATCATCTCATCGACGATACGGCCATGATCCCGCTCCAGGGTGACGAGCACCAGCATGGTGATAGGCCAGCCCATGGTCGCCGGTGCCACCAGCGCCACCTCCCGCTCGATAAGTCCCGCCTCCCGCAGCGTCCGGACACGGCGGTAACAGGCGGGCGCCGAGAGGCCGACCCTGTGGGCCAGCTCGGGAATGGGCAGACGGGCATCCTGCTGCAGCTCGGCGAGGATGAGCAGATCGAACTTGTCGGTCATGGGGGATAAAGAGATAAAAATTATCGAGTGGGGCCAGTTTTAGACCGAAATTACGGCTATCGCCAGATATATTTTACTTCCCCTTCCCTGCTCAGGTGTGAACAAGATGCCACCGACCACCACAGCCCTCCCCTCCCTGCTGGCGGTCATGCTCGCCATGCTGTCGATCACCCTGGGCGCCTCCCTGGCCAAGTCGCTGTTTCCCTTGATCGGGGCCGCCGGCACCACCTTGTTCCGGCTGGGGTGTGCTGCCCTCCTCCTCTCTCTGGTGTTACGGGTCTGGCGAGCGCCACTCGACAGACGCACCCTGCTGGGGGCCATCCCTTATGGACTCTCGCTGGGAGCCATGAACCTGCTCTTCTATCTGGCCATAGAGCGCATTCCCCTCGGCGTGGCGCTGGCCATCGAGTTCATAGGCCCCCTGACGGTGGCGCTGCTCAGCTCCCGCCACCGGGAAGACTTCATCTGGCTGGCGCTGGCCATCGTCGGTCTGCTGTTGCTGCTGCCGCTGCGGGCCGCCGAACAGGCCATAGATCCCCTGGGGGCCGCACTGGCACTCGGTGCTGGCGTGTTCTGGGGGCTCTATATGCTGACCGGCAAACGGGCCGGTGCCTTGCTGGGGGCCCAGGCCCCGGCCCTTGGCATGTGGGTGGGAACCCTGCTGGTGCTCCCCTTCGGTCTGAGTGGGGCGAGTGAGGCCAGCTTCACCCTTCCCCTGGTGCTGACCATAGTGGGGGTGGGGCTGCTCTCAAGCGCCATCCCCTACTCCCTCGAGATGTTTGCCCTGCGTCGGTTGCCGCTCAAGAGCTACGGCATACTGACCAGCGGCGAACCCGCCATGGGCGCCCTGATGGGGTTGCTGTTGCTGGGAGAGCAACTGCCCCCGTCCCAGTGGCTGGGAATAGCCGCCATCATAACCGCTTCGATGGGCACCACCTGGCATGGGGGACGACGGCGCGCCGACCTGGCGTGATCCCCTCAATAGAGGCGGCGACCGGCTTCATTGCGGCAACGGTTCTGCTGGCCGCTGGCGGGAGCAGTTCCGACACTGGCGATCCGAGATGGCAGCCCCCTCACATCTTGTTCATTTTTTTTGAATATTCAGACCAATTTATCTCGCTAACAACCGAGCGATGACCTGTTTACCATGCATTCATCGCTTAGGCAGGAGCGCCAAGCGGCCAAATAACAGGTTCTTCCAGGCTGGGATACCAAGAACAGGGTGTCTGACGTCAGAAAAGACCTACACAGTATTTGAACAACCTCTTGCAAGGATGCATTGATGCGGGCCTCACCGGCCTTGCCAATGACATAAAAACCAAGAGAGTGAATGAACATGAAAAACCTAATCAAGATGCTGGCCGTCGCAGGCCTGATGAGTGCTGGTGTCGCCCAGGCTTCGGTTCCCGCTGACTTCAATGCCACCCCGGGTGTGCTCTTTGTGAACTGGCACGCGACCGCTGCGGTCGATGGCAAAGCCAACCCCATGCTGGAAGTGCGTGACGGATCCGGTGATTTATTGACCTCGGTTCATGCCAACCTGACAGGCACCCAAGTGGTGAAGATCCCAAGCCGCACTCAGGGCACGCTGACCGTCAGCCTGGGTGAACAGAGCAGCGACTACCGCATCCCGTTCGGCATAGGCAGCGGCAAGCAGAGCTAAGCAGCCCGTCGAGCATCCTCAGAGAGAAGGCCCCGCATTGCGGGGCCTTCTGCTTAGTACAACCCAGGCGATGCAACGCTGAGCTGCTCGCAAGCGATAAAGCAAACGCGACACCGGACCATGGGGCCCGGTCTCGTTAGATGGTCAGATCCTTGATGGTCGCGGAGGGTCCGTTGGTTTGCACCGAGGCGATACCATTCTGGGCCGACGCCTGGCTGGCATACATCTGGCTGGAACCGATGACCTGGTGGTTCTTCGCTTTCAGATTGAAATGATACTTGCCGTTGGCGGCCTCCTTCAGCTCATATTGGCCCGCCTCGGGAGAGTTGGTCTGCACTGAGGCGATGCCGTTTTGCGCCGCCGCCTTGCTGTTGTACATCTCGCTGTTGAGGATCACTTCGCCATTACCGGCCTTGAGCACGAAGTGATACTGGTCGTTCTTGGCCAGCTTGAGTTCATACCATCCCATGGTTGCATCCTTATGCTGTGTTGAGGTCACCCATTAAACTAGCCCGCTTTTGTTGACAAGGATGTGACCGGATTGGCACTCAACCAAAAAAGCACCGGCAGAGAACGCGCCAAATGAAGACCCATGTGAGCCATTATCATCTGGGGATACCGTCAGTACCTGCAAACAGCAAGATTGTCCAAGCGGCTAGCCACCTCTTGCCGGTAGATTAGGGCATGGCATCGCGGTCAAGAGAGGGAGAGATGGCGCAGGATAATCAGTTCATATTCGCACAGAGCCAGCACTTGGCGAGCCTGACTGCGCTGCGGGTCAATATGACGGCGTTTCGCTACGACCGTCATGCCCACGAGGAGTACTCCTTCGGCGTCACCCTGGCCGGGCGGCAGAACTTCTTCTGCCATGGCAGCTTCCACTCCAGTCCGGCGGGCAGCGTCATCCAGTTCAATCCAGGGGATGTCCATGATGGCCATGCGGGAGACAACGCCAGCCTCGACTACACCATGCTCTATATTCCTCCCCACGAACTCACGCCGCTGTTTGCCAACGCGGCGGGGGAGCACACCGGGCAGTACCGGCTACCACAACCCCTGGTGCGCGACAGCGGGCTGAGCGACTGCATACTCGAGCTGGCTCAGGCGGTGAACAGCCAGGCCGCCAGCATAGAGCAGGAGTTTGCCCTCTATCGTCTCGCCGCCCGGGTGATGCAGCAGGCGGGCCGCTTCGAACCGGATACCAGAGTGAGTCGCATCGACAGGCTCCTGTTACAGGGGAGGGACTTCATCCATGGCCACTTCCAGCAGGATATCTCCCTGGCCGACATCAGCGCGGCGGCCAATATCTCCAAGTACCACTTCCTGCGTCTGTTTCGCCAGCAGCTCGGCATCACACCCCATCAATATGTGATCAACTGCCGCATCAATGCGGCGCGCCGCGCCCTGGAGAGAGGGGAGTCGGTGCAGGATCTGGTGTATCGCTACGGTTTCACCGATCTGAGCCACCTCAACCGCCGCTTCAAGCGCATCTACGGCATGACCCCGACCCAATACAGCGCCAACCTGAACCGCTGAGCCCAAGGACAGTTTCATGATTGAGATCCTCGCCTATGCCATTGGCATCATGTATACCCCTGGCCCCGTCAACCTGATTGGCCTCAATGCCGGCCTGGGCGGCCGGGCCCGTGCCTCCCTCGGTTTCTTCCTGGGCGTCGGCATGGCGATGTGCCTGCTACTGCTTCTGTTTGGATGGCTGGGGGCCCGGTTGGTCGGAGCGGATACCCTGATCTATGTCAGTCTGGTGGGCTACCTCTACATCACCTATCTCGCCATCAAGATTGCCCTCGACAAGGGCGAGGTCAGCGGGCAAGCATCCTCGGCCCGCCCGCTCGGCATGGGCAATGGATTTGTGATCCAGCTGCTCAATCCCAAGGCCATGATAGCGACCCTGCCCATCACCAGCATCCAGTTCCCGGCGGCGCAGATCCACGGCTGGAGCCTGCTGCCCTGGTCCCTGCTGCTTGGCTTGCTGGCGGCGGGCGCACCGGGCAGCTATTCACTGCTGGGGGATCGCGTTGGCCGCCACATTCAAGACCCACGCTGGTTCAGGTACTTCAACCTCATCATGGCCGCCCTGCTGCTCTACTCCGCCGCATCTCTGGCCTATCAACATGTCTATCTGCCTCTCAGGGGCTGAGTCGCGCAGCTTCCCAGCCTAGAGACCGACCAATAAAAACGGGCCTGCCACATTGGCAGGCCCATCTGTCTTGCATCCCGTTTGTCTTATTCCGGCTGATGGAATGCCAGCGCGCCCAGATAATCCCCTTTACCCAGCTCGACCCCGGCCCGGCGCAGCAGGGCATAGGTCATGGTCAGATGGAAATAGAAGTTCGGCAGCGCGTACTCGTAGAAACAGGTCTTGCCATCCATCCACTTGCCATTGGCCCAGTAAGGAAAGTACTTGCCGCTCTCGAACGCACTGTAGTCAGCATCCAGGTGGCCCTTGAGGAAGTCGATGGTCCCCTGGATACGACCACGAAGATCCGCCATGGTGGCCGGTTCATCCGTGAAACTCGGATTGTCGTTGTGGCTGGCAGTCGCCACGCAGGCCTTGGCCGATTCGCAGCAAATCAGTACCTGCTTGCTCAGTGGCAACATATCGACGATGAGCCGATCACCGAAGAAGTTATTCACGTCGTACTTCTTCATCTCGGCATGGGCCGCCGCCTTGACCAGCAGCTGGTCGAGGTTGGTGAGCATTTTGATAAACTGGGCGGTAAATTCACGGTTCATGATGCGCTCTCTATAAAGGCTGGGAGAGCCGCCCCGCGGGGCGGCGCAGCCCAATATAGCCCCTTTTTTCCTGCGCACACGCAGATTTGTGGCCCCGCCAACACAACCAGACGACAACCTCTGCCGTAGGGCGAAACTGCGTGGCCCACTTGCAACTATGTTGTCTGCTGTCCATGTCGATGAGCGCAGCCATCCGCTTGAATGGCGAGAGGAATGGGGAAAACTGCATAAAGAAAAAGCCCAGCATTGCTGCTGGGCTTTTGTGTTGGCTCCTCCTGCTGGACTTGAACCAGCGACATACGGATTAACAGTCCGCCGTTCTACCGACTGAACTAAGGAGGAATTGTACTTGGTGCCCAGAGACGGAATCGCCATCGCATTAACTTTCGAAGTTAAAACAGCGAATCGTAGATTTTTGCGGGCGCGAGTAATAGCATTGCCAATCTGCCTTCCGCACTGGCCTCAGGACGGATTTTGGCTAATCAACGTACATCGGAGCGATGATGAACAGAATGTCTGTATTGCAGGAAACTGTTTTTGGCACCAGAATTGCGGAAGACGAAGTCGATGAGCTACACACATATTTCGTTGAGACAGACCAGTGGAAAAAACTTCTATCAGGGGAGGTCGATATTGTCTTCGGTTCAAAAGGGTCAGGTAAAAGTGCCCTTTATTCCCTCCTAGTTGCACAAGAAAATGAGCTCCGCGTAAAAGATAGAACTCTTTTTATTGCTGCTGAAAACCCACGAGGCACACCAGTTTTCAGAGAATTGTCAGCCAAATCAAATCTATCTGAAGAAAACTTTCGTTCATTATGGAAACTTTATTTTTTATCAATTTCCGCAAACTATCTCCGCCATCACCTGACAACCTCAAACATTAAAAACCAGGAAGCTAATGAGGTTTTTGATTTGCTGTCCGAGCATGGACTTCTTGCTCCGGGGATCACTCTGTTAACCCGTTTAAAAAGTGTTTTAGAGTATCTTCGGAAACTGGCTCCCTCGTTTGAAGGGTCCGTCACGGATCCGACAGGTGTTACATATGGAGCCAAGATAACTTTCGAAGAACCATCCATCGAAGAGCGAAGCTTAGGGTACAGGTCTCTCGACAATTTATTAGCTCAACTCAATAACGTTTTCTCTATCTATAAAATAACCGTTTGGCTTGCTTTAGATAGACTAGATGTCGCTTTTTCAGACTCAGAAACATTAGAAGCTGTAGCGTTAAGATCATTGTTTAGAACCTATTTAGATATGCTGTCGCTATCCCATATAAAAGTTAAAATTTTTCTACGGGATGATATCTGGAGCAAGATTGTTAAGGGCGGATTTCGTGAGGCTAGTCATGTTACACGATCAATCACATTGTCGTGGGATCAAAAATCACTTCTTAACCTTATAGTAAGGCGACTTGTCTCAAATGAGAGTGTTTGCAAGTTTTATAAAATGTCTCAAAAAGAAGTGCTTAAGTCGGCGGAGCAGCAAAGTTTGTTTTTCTATAAAGTATTTCCACCTCAAGTAGATGTAGGAAAAAGCAAGCCTAAAACTCTCGACTGGATGTTGTCTCGTACAGCGGACGGCACAAAACGTACAGCGCCCAGAGAATTAATTCACTTACTTCTGGCGGCTAGAGATGAGCAGCTTAAACTTGATGAACTTGGCAGTTCTGATAGAGAACAGCTCTATTTGATTGGAAATTCCTCTATTCGCTCAGGGCTACTATCAGTCTCCAAAGCACGATTCGAACAGACTCTTTGTGCTGAAAAACCATCACTACAACCTTATTTACAAAAACTTGAAGGTCAAAAAACACAACAAACTCCCTTAACACTAACAACTATTTGGGGGTGTAGTAATGAGCAGACGACGATAATTATCGAGCAGCTTATTGAAGCGGGTTTTTTTGAGCGGAGAGGCACTCGTGAAAAACCTATTTTTTGGGTTCCAATGCTCTACCGTGGGGCTCTCAAATTAATTCAGGGCGCTGCATAAAACAGCTTGCTCGCTAGTAAGAGCACTACAAAATAACGCCGCAGCGAGTGCTGCGGCGTTTTGATAATTAACCCCAAGGAGGGGTGTCAGGATCATGGAGGTCTAGATCAAGATCCTGGATGTCACAAATGTCCACAACTAGATTCACGGGGTCTGGGGCTGGAGCTGCGACCCAATCATTAACAGGAGCCACATCATGAGGCGCTTCAATCTCAAAGTGGCTCGCGATCAAATCAAACAACTGGTTGATGAAGACCCTCCGGCCCCACCCAGTCCTCCGCAAAACCAAGGAAGAAAACTCCATCCTGAACTGGGGTGTATTCGATAAGCTCGGCACATGCTGCGTGATCAAGTCTGAAACTTCTCGGCGACCATAGTTGGTCTTACCCTTCTTCATGGCTTGATACAAGGCCTGCGCTTCCAGCAGGATCTGTGGTCCATATTGAAGTTCAGCCATGGGCCACCTCCAACTCCTTCAGACGACGTGTAGCCTCAGCCAACCGCTCAGGCTTAAACAGTGGCTCAAGAGGGTAGCCTGGGAGCTGGCGTAGCAGTAGAGCCAGCACCCGCAGCACCTCGCCAGTAACAGGCACGACATTCTCCGGTAGAGCGGCCCGCTTGCTGTTCTTGCAGGTGTCGACCGTGACGGGCAAGCCCACCGAGGTCAGCAACGCCGAAATCTCGCCGTAAGTCATCGAGTGGGCGAACCAAGCCTTCTGCACCAGTGAACGGGTCAGAATGCGGGTCAAGATGCCCAGCGAGCCATCTTCTCGGATCCGCATCTTGGAACCCTGTAAAGCCAAGGCAGATTCGTAGTAGTCCTCCCAACTGGTCCAGTCCTCCATGGTCTTGAGGCAGTTGTCCTCTCGCCATCCATCGAAACGGGCACGGCAATGATCCGCCATGCCAGCATCGTCCCAAGGCACCGTATCGCAAGCGATGTGTGTTTCACCGGCCACCTCAACCATCCGTGGGTTCACCAACTGCCGCTTCTGGTCGAACTCGTAGGGCAGCCTGATCTGCTTCTTGATTTCGATCAGGTCGCTTTCCGTCAGCCACTGCTCCCGAAGCGAGATCAGGTGACTGGCGTCGATCTTCTGCCCCGGCTCACGGTCAAGGTAGAGCCTCAGGATCCATGCGTTCTGCTCCTCTGTCGTTCCAGCACACTTAACGCCAGCCTTAGCCAGCACAGGGGGCGTACTGCCCTGCATAGCGATTCTCGTCAGCATCCGCCGCCATGAACAAACGCCGGATCTCAGCCTTATCTAGGAATCGGGTTCGCTGGTTGTTCTCGGGGAGCGTCTTCAGATAGACCAATGGATGTTGCTCCAGGTACCCCATCCGCACACTCCACGTCAGGATGGCCTTGAGCAAGGTGGTGATCCGGTTGTTGGTCGCGGGCTTGCACTGGCACATCAGGCTGGTTTGCAACGCTTGCCCTTGCTCCAGATTGATTTCCGATAACAGCCGGGATCCAAGCGCCGGTTGCAGGTGATCCCGGAACCGCTGCTCGTCGTTCCGCCAAGAGCGTTTATGGTGCTTGGCATAAGGCAGGTAATGCAGCTGGAACAGCTCATGCAACGTGAGCTCTTGCCTCTTATCCTCCTTCAATTGCTTGGGGTCGATGCCTTGTGACAGCAGCCGTTTATACTCCGTGGCAATCTCTCTAGCCGTGTTCAGGTCTACGTCTGGAAAGCGACCTATGGCAATAGCCCGCTTGCGACCATGCCACAGATATCGCATCAGGAACTTCTTGTTGCCCTCCCCTTTCCCTACCAAGCATTTGAGCCCCGAGATCTGGGTGTCGCTGTATTCGGCCTCTGTGGATTTTGAATTTGCGGGATTGGGTGGCAGCGCCTCAATCGCTTTTTGGGTGAAGCGAAAACGAGATGGGAGATCTGACATAGTGGAACTCCTGTTAACTGGTGTGAGCAGGGGCTGGCATTGCCCCAAGAAAAAACAGCACAGGGAGGTCGGATCCCTGTGCTGTTCTGGTGGTACTGGTTTATCTGTTGGTGGTGATGTTGGCCGCTGATGGTTTACCCACTCGTGGCCACCGGCTTTCCGGTCGATATCCTGTCTTGGGCGTCAGTCTGGCGTCACTGTCAGGGTGAATACGTCCATCTGGGCATAGCAGCAAAAGCTCTGCTGCCAGACGTCAAACCATTCATTCACCTCTGCCAGTGACATTTCACCCATCAACGAATGGGTGTACTCACTCATGCTGAAATCGAAATCCAACTCCTTGGTGAGCTCGGTGCACCAGCCTTGGCCCACATAGGCAAAGTCAGTGACGTAGCGCAGGTGCCAGCCGTCATCCCGGCGTTCAAGACGGATCTCGACAGGGTGATAGCCTCCGGTTGTTGCGCTGTAGTCAGGATCTCGGTAGTTGAGGGTCAGGGCTGCAGATGTGGAGCCATCCGGAATCTCGTCTGGAAAATCCTCCAGCGCAGAGCTGATGGCTTGCTCCAGTAGCGTTTGCAGGTCGTGACTTATCCTCACAGGCAAGCCCGTGATTACGAGGGTCGGTGTCATGTTGTGCTTCTCTTGAAGTGAAAGGTGGGGATTCGAGTGATGGAATAGTGCGGGCTGTCGATATGGGTTAGTTGGTGGTGCTGACCTTTGGCAGCTTGGTCTTGAGGCTGTCAAACCACTCGGTATGTTTGCCCGTGATCAGATGGCCGAAACGCACTTCCGGTGCAGCCTTGGTCAATTCCAGATGGCGCAGTACGGCGGCCAGGAACCCAGCGTTATTGCTGCTGCCCTTGAAGTGCCAGATCACCTTGAACAGGCCAGAGGTAAATGCCTTGTCCGGCTGTTGCTCGTTCAGCAGATCGACGACTTGTGCCAAGCCGAACCACTCCTTGGAACAGAGGCCCCCGCCGCTACTACCGGTCAGACGGATCAACAGCTCAGCTTGCTCAGGCTCATGACCTATCTCATAACCCACTGTGGTAGTTGAGCCTGGCGAGAGCAAGGTGGCGACACCACTGGTCAAGATAACCTTGGCAGGCAGCGCGGGTTTATCGCTGGCCTTGTTCTCGGGCTGGGTATTGGTCTGCTGGCTGGCGGCTTGCTTGTTGGTCTTGCTATTCATATTGGGATCCTCGGGTACATCAGATAATGGATTTCAGGTAGATAGTGGTGCCCAACTCGGGCTGTGCCTGTTCAGGTTTTAGAACGAAGGCCAGATGCTGGAATACAGGGAGTGGAGCTGACAGGGCATCGAACGGAGTGCCGTAACCGGAGAAGCGATAGGGCTCCCATGTTTCGACAGCTGGGAGTGGCAGCCAGAACACGGCATGCTCGGCGCAGTCGATAAGCTGGATGGTTCCCGCAGCTTGCCTCCAGTAGTCGGCGTAGTAACCCTCGTCGTCATCCCTGACTGACTCACCTGTATGGGTTGCTATCGAGATCAATACTTCAGGTGCCTCACGGTGCAGGGACTTGGCCTTGAGAACGGTCGCCTCTTTGATCACGACCAGCAGCACAGGCTGATTTTCATCTGGCAGGAGCTCAGGAACATACATGCCGCTTGTAATGACCTCCTGCATCAGCAAGCTCAGCGTTTGCCAACTATGGGCATAACCCTTTAGCGTCTCGTGGGAAGCGTATTTTCCTTCTTGAATGAACTCATCCATGGCAGTCTCCCTTAGTCTGCTGGGCCGGTGATGTAGCCGATAGTGCCGCCGATGATGGTGCCTGCGACGGCTCCTGGGATACCACCTTTGACACCTACGCCAGCTCCGGTGATAGCACCTTTGACTGCTCCCTTGGTGCTGCCCTTTACCGTGAAGTCGACACTGCTGTCTCTCATTGGCTTGATGCTGACGGCGCCGACTTGCTTGCTCAAAATGTGATGGATAAACATGTTCTTTCCTTTGAATCGTGGATATGAAAAAGGCCCTGAGCGGTTAGCTCAGGGCCTGATGTTTAAGATAATACTTAAATGTAATATGTGTTTAAAAGTGTGACAGGTACAGGGGAATTTTAGAGGTAGCCATGTATCATGACTACTAATAAAACTACATATGATTGCGAGTGCAGAGGTGATAAAGAATGAGTGGCAAGGGAATAATAGTCCAACCGGGGTTAGATATACAAGAGCATAAGAGTCTTAAATATTTAGGCACAGTTCACCCTAATAAACTCAAGAACTATCTTCTTTATTGGGACCGTATCGATATACCTACATCAAGCCTAATGGAATATTCAACTCCATCACATGAGAGATTTTTAGAAGATCATGGTGTCTTAGTCCATACATTTCATGATAACGGTGAAACTTTTCTCCCTAAGACTGATATTACATCTCTTGAATACGCGATAAGCCAGCGCAATAAAGAAAATCCAGGTCAATGGAGTTTAGCCACGACAGTCGTGAGTGACAAATATATTCAGGACGATACAAAAAAACTTGTTGGAAATGGGCTACTTGAAATGAAGCTTCATGAATCACTCCCTATGCCAAGCCCAGATGCATCATTTCAAGATATTTTAGAATTTAAAAACCAACGTAAAGATGAACTTGACGAACTTCATATGTATCTTGATAAATTATATCAAAATATTCTTTCATCTCCTGATACCGACAGAGGTATATATACATCAACTCAAGAACTTAAAAGATGCGTAGAGCAGTTTAAAAAGTGCTCAGATCGACCTTGGCTAAAATATTTTAGTTCTAGAATTAGTGTAAATTTATCACTGGGAGCTCTATTTCACATCGTCAATGATGTTACCACGCACTCATACTCCAATATTTTATTAGAGCTAGCAGGGTGTGTATCAGCGTCCCTAATCCCATTATCAAAAAATCCCTACCCTGCAGATATAAAAGCAGTATCTTACATTGTTAATATCGAAAAGAATCTACAATTCTAAACTGACAAGATTACACATAAAAAGCAAATAAACTATCGCAATAATATTCAATAATCAGCCCTGACAGCTTGATATTATCAGGGCTACTACTGAATACTAGTTAATCACGGAGTTTCCCAACAACCACCGCACCTCGAGTAATAGAAAATGCAGTTTCCCCCAAATAATTGCTCTTCCCATTACTCAATATTGAGTGACAGGGTTCCGAACTCCCTATAGAAATTGGAACAACATTTACAACATCATATCCCATTTCATCAAACCCATTATAGATATTCTCTAATTGTTCTGAGAAATTGTCTAAATCTGCAATTTTTGCTTCGTGGATATCTACGACCTCTTTTTTAAGTCCCAGAAACCCACTTGGCCTAATCTCTTTTCTTGTATCTAGAGGTGCGTAAAACCACTGTGTGACGAATTTTTTTGACATAACTTATCCTAGGTTTTATTAGTTCCTGGCCTTGGTGCCTTCAGCGAACCCTATCCTTATATGCTGAACACCCTAATTAATGCAACACTAATACGCCAAAAAAATGCTACGTAGATAGCTTTCTTACATAGCATTAACAAAAACCTCTGTGGAGTTAAAATTATCAATGGAGGATTAGCACAATCATGAATTTAGCATTGAAAATGGGAACAACAGCCCAAGACCGGATATCCCCCAGACCCACGCTGAACATATCCAGTCAACTCTGCTGGGTGACTTTTGACATCAGGCTTACAGTCCACGCTCACTCTTGCCTGCTATTCCTTCTGATTGCGCCTCTCCGGTCTCCCTCCGGTCTTACCATAGCCAACCCACTCAGCGGCAAAGACCGGAGCTGGCGACCGGAGAAATGGCCTGACGGCGAACGCTGTTATCTACTCATCTGAGTGACACCATTCACCACAAACATAGCGTTGCCAAGCGGACCAGATATGGACCGGAACCTGATATGGAACGGTAACCGTCAGCCAGAAATGAAAAGAGACTCTATTTTCTGCTCCGCCATCCAGTCACTGAAATGGGGTAGCGAGGCCACCAGCAGATCCCAAATCAAGGGATAGTCATTCTCCCGGCGCCACTCGTTGAACTGTTCGGGAGAAAGCTGCCAAAGCTCGGTTGCATTCATACATTACCTCGATCACAAAGATGTCCCGTCCTCGCCAGATTGAGAGTCATGGTACACAAAGCCCTGGCGGATACGGCGGGTCAGGCACAGGAAAAGCGGTGCGACAAACGCCCGGCACGTCACCATACTAGGCGAGAAACAGAAGGCAAGTCACTGACAGGGAAGGAATAAGGGGGGGATGAATGCGACAGCTTGTCCCTCAAGTGCACACTTATTGCGCAACGCGTAGGTGACAATGGCCGTGGCAAACAGGCAAAGAAAAGCCCAGCATTGCTGCTGGGCTTTTGTGTTGGCTCCTCCTGCTGGACTTGAACCAGCGACATACGGATTAACAGTCCGCCGTTCTACCGACTGAACTAAGGAGGAATTGTACTTTTGAGACCAGATATTGCTATCTCATCACTTTAACTTGGTGCCCAGAGACGGAATCGAACCGCCGACACGGGGATTTTCAATCCCCTGCTCTACCGACTGAGCTATCTGGGCAATCTATAAATGGTGCCGGCTACCGGAATCGAACTGGTGACCTACTGATTACAAGTCAGTTGCTCTGCCTACTGAGCTAAGCCGGCACACTCAAACTGCTGTGCATGAACCAAATTTTTACTTCATGGCACCAAATATGGTGCCCAGAGACGGAATCGAACCGCCGACACGGGGATTTTCAATCCCCTGCTCTACCGACTGAGCTATCTGGGCGTGGCCGCTATTAAACGGATTTTGCCCTTGGGGGTCAACGGGAAATTTTACTTTTTGTCTCGTTCGTCTCTTTTTTGCACAACAAGCAGACTTTTGTGCATTTCTCATCCGGCTCAACCCCGACCCTGTCCCCTTTTGCCCCACAGTCTGGGCTCTTCCCCCTTGAGCAGGCGGGCAATATTTTCGTGGTGGCGGATCAGGATAAGGCAGGAGAGCAGTGACACCGGCAGCGTATATTCGGGTTTGAGCAGGTAGGCAAACAGGGGCGCCAGCAGCACGGTCACGATGGACGCCAGTGAGGAGTAACCACTGAGCAGGGCCACCAGCAGCCAGCTCACGACCACCATGGCCCCCATGTCGAGCCCGATGGGCAGCATGGTGCCAAGGGCGGTGGCGACCCCCTTGCCACCGCGAAAGTGGAAGAAGAGCGGGTACATGTGACCCAGGCAGGCTGCCACGCCGATAAAGCCCAGATAGATGGGCTTGATACCAAGAAACCAGGAGAGATAGACGGGAGCCATGCCCTTGAGCATGTCGAGCAGCAGTACCAGCAGGGCGGCTCCCCGTCCCCCGAGGCGCAGCACATTGGTCGCCCCCGGATTGTGGGACCCATGGTCTCGCGGATCCGGCAGGCCGCTGGTGCGAGACACCAGCACAGCACTGGACAGGGATCCGCCCAGATAGGCCAGAATAATCATCAAAATCGTCAGGGCCGTCATCTTGGTCGTTTTTACCACGATATGAATGGGGTATGATGCGGGCCACATTCTCCGGTCCGGGTAACCCGGGCCGTTCGTCAATGGCACGTGATCTCAGGCCAGCATCCCTGCGCTGTTTCACAGCCCATCAAGAGTAAAGAAGAAGTACTGTCATGGACAAGGTGTTTATTCGTGGACTCGAGGTTTTGAGTACCATAGGGGTATACGAGTGGGAAAAAGGCATTCGCCAGAAGCTCCGTTTTGACCTCGAGATGGGCTTTGACAACCGCCCCGCCGCCGCAGGCGACGACATCACGCTGGCGCTCGATTACGCCACCCTCTCCCAGAAAGTGTCGGAGTACGCCAGCAGCAAGGTGGTGGAACTGGTGGAAACCATGGCCGAGCAGGTCGCCCACCTCATACTGACTGACTTTCGGGTGCAGTGGGTCAAGGTGACGCTGACCAAGCCGGGGGCCGTGCCCAACGCCGCCGGAGTGGGGGTCGAGATTCTGCGCCATCGCACCCCGACCGCGAGCGAACAGTGATGACCCGCGTTAGCATCAGCATCCAGATGCAACGGGAGCAGATCCGATGACGCGCATCTACATCAGTCTGGGGTCGAACATAGAGAGGGATCACCATATCCGTGCCGGACTCGATGCCCTGCACGAACTGTGTGGCCCCCTTGAGGTCTCCCGGGTGTTTGAGAGCGAGGCGGTCGGTTTTGCCGGTCGCCCCTTCTACAACCTGGTGGTCGGTGCCGAGACGGCGCTGCCACTGGCCGAGCTCTGCCGCCAGCTGAGGGCCATGGAGTTTGCCCACGGTCGTGAACCCGATGCCAAGAAGTTTGCCCCCCGCACCCTGGATCTCGACCTGCTGCTCTATGGGGATCTCGTCTGCCAGGAGCCCGTCGCCCTGCCCCGCGGCGAGATCCTGACGAACGCCTTCGTGCTCTGGCCCCTGGCCGAGTTGGCCCCCGCGTTGCCCCATCCCGAGACGGGCCAGCCGCTGGCCGAGCACTGGGCAGCCTACGACAAAGCCTCCCAGCGACTCACCCCCATTCCCTTTGCCTGGATGCCCGCTCACGCCCTGGCCTGATCCTCGGCGCCCGCTGGTGGGCCAGCCTCTCGTCCGCCAGCTAACCCATGCGCGGAGGTTAATCTCTGATAAGCAGTACTGATTGGTCAGTCGAGGGGAGAAGGGGCACTATGGGGGCCACACAGGAGCCCATCATGCCCCAAGACCACAGCACCACCCTCGCGACTGCCAGGGCCGATCTCGACCGCCTGCAACAGATCCACGCCTTCAACCTGCAACTGCTGAACGCGCTGCCCCATCGCCAATACAACCATGAACCCATTCTCGATTACGCCACGGACGAACGGGTCAAGGCGCGTCTCGGCTGGCTTGGGGTGTTCAGCAAGACACTGTTTCTGCGCTTCAAGGATGGTCGCTTCGCCCTCTTGCTGACCCACAGGGAGGGGCGCCTCGATGCCAGGGCCGTGCGTGCTCACCTCGGCGCCAGCCCCTCCATCTGCGACCCGGCCGAGATGCAGCAAGAGACAGGTTGCCTGCCCGGTGCCCTCTGCCCCTTCCTGCCCCGTCCCGATATCCCCCTGCTGGTTGACCCCGCCCTGTTGACCCATTCTGCATTCACCTGGACCCCGGGCCTGCCCGACGTGACCCTGGAGCTGGATAGCGAGACGCTGCCCATCCTGCTGGCTCGATTGACCAATCAGGTGATTTATCTCCATGACAATGGCGTGACAAAACCCATCGACCCCTGCACCGTTCAGCCCGACATAAAAGGCTAAAGCCGCCTTCAAGATATACCTTCGCGAGCCGATACCCCTTGCACACCATTTGCTCGTGAGGTCGCCGTGAGCGTCAAGCAAAAACTCTTGTTATCCGCCATCCTAGTGGCCGGGATCCAGGCCATCGTCATGGGGGTCGTGTTCTACTTCTCCGCCCAGGAGTCGCGCAGCAGCGCCGAGATGCTGCTGACCAAGCAGGTAGAGGCCGATCTCCTCGCCCTGAATCTGAAGGAGAAGGAGTTTCTGCTACACAAAGACCCCGTGGCAGCCACCGCCTTCGGCGCACTGCGGGATGAAGCCAGCCGCCTGCTCGCCGACATGGCCAGAGACCATCAGGGCCCCCAGCAGGCCGACATCCTCAAGTTTGCCACTCAGCTTCAGGATTATGCCCGCCAGTTCGAGGCCCTGCGTGCCCAGCAGGAGAAGATAGGGCTCACCCCGGAAAGCGGCTATTACGGTGCCCTGCGCGGTGCCATCCACGCCCTGGAGCAAGAGCTGAAGCGCCGGGATCAGCAGCAGGAGAGCCTGCTGATGCTGCAACTGCGCCGGGATGAGAAAGACTTCATGCTGCGCCGTGAGCTGCGCTATAGAGACAAGTTTGAGCAAGACCTTGCCCCCCTGAGCGCAGCCCTCGCTGGCGAACCTGCCCTCGCCGCCCTGCTCGAGCAATACCGCCAGAACTTCCTCGCCCTGGTGAGCCAGGAGCAGCGCCTGGGTCTGAGTGCCAAGGAGGGGCTGCGCGCCGAACTCAACCTCAGCGCCGAGCAGATGCGCCAGGCGGGCATGCGGCTGACTCAGGCACTCTCCCGGGAGGCCGAGGCCACCCATGATCGCATCCTCTGGATCATGGGCTTGCTCTGCAGCCTCGGCATATTCGTGGCCCTGGGCCTCAATCTGCTCATTGGTCGTGATGTCATGGCGGGTCTGCAACGGCTGGCCGACACCATGCGTCGGGTGACGGCCAGCAGCGATCTCACCCTGCGCGCCCGCATCACCTCCAAAGACGAATTCGGCGCCATGGGGCGCGACTTCGACACCATGCTTGAGCATTTCAACAAGGTCATCGGCCAGGTGATCGCCTCGGTCACGGATCTCGAGCAGCTCACCGCCCAGCTGCAGCGCAACGCCAACGCCGCCCGGGAAGGTACCCAGCAGCAGTTGCAGGAGAGCGATCTGGTCGCCACCGCTGCCACAGAGATGGAGAGCACGGTGCAAGAGATCGCCAACAACACTGAGAGTGCCGCCGACAGCGCCCGCACCACCAACCTGAGCGCTCAGCAGGGCCGGGATAGCGTGGAGACCACCATGGCGGTCATTCACTCCCTCTCTGCCAAGCTGGAGGCCTCCAGCCAGGTGGTGCAGGAGCTGGCCGAAGAGAGTCAGCAGGTGGGCAATGTGCTGGCGGTGATCCGTGCCATCGCCGAGCAGACCAACTTGTTGGCCCTCAACGCCGCCATCGAGGCCGCTCGGGCCGGGGAGCAGGGCCGCGGTTTCGCCGTGGTCGCCGACGAGGTACGTAATCTGGCCATGCGTACCCAGCAGAGCACCAGCGAGATAGCCACCATCGTCAGCGGGCTGCAGGCCCGCACCCAGAGCGTGGTCAGCCTGATTGGCGAGTGCCGCAGCCAGGGAGAGCGCAGCGTCGAAGCCGCCGCCGAGGCGAGCCAGCAGCTTG
Source organism: Aeromonas rivuli (assembly GCF_000820045.1). GTDB lineage: Bacteria > Pseudomonadota > Gammaproteobacteria > Enterobacterales > Aeromonadaceae > Aeromonas > Aeromonas rivuli. Next base: position 195,301 of record NZ_CDBJ01000043.1, read on the forward strand.
CCAACATCACCCGCCAGATGGATCAGATGATGGACATGAGCACCCAAATCGCCACGGCAGTCGAGGAGCAGAGCTCGGTGGCGAGCGAGATCAACCGCAACGCCGTGGTGATCCGCGACATCGCCAACGAGGCCATGGAGCAGGCCGAGCAGAACAGCCGCGCCAGCCAGAATGTGGCCGAGCAAGCCAGTCTGTTGCACCAGGCGGTCGATCAGTTCCGGGTCTGATCCCTGAAAATAACAAGGGCGGCCCCGGGCCGCCCTTGTCGTTCTCCACTCGCAAGTATCACCCTGCTCCGTTCGACTCTTTCTGCCAGCCCGCTCAGGCCGCGTCGGAACGTTTCCCCTCCCGCTCATCCCTGAGCTGAGCGAAGATCATCGCCGCCAGCATCGACATCAAACCGATGCAGAGGTAGGTGAGGTGAAAACCATGCAACCACTGTTCACTGTGCGCCGCCGCAAACAGACCCAGCAGGCTGGCGGCGATGGCGACCCCCAGGCTCATGGAGAGCTGCATTACCACGGAGAGCAGGCCGTTGCCGCTGCTGGCGTGCTCGGCACTCAGATCTTGCAGCGTGAGAGTATTCATGGCGGAGAACTGCAAGGAGTTGACGGCGCCGAATACCCCCAGCCAGGTGAGCAGTGCCCAGTAGGGCAAGTCATTGTCAATGAGGGAGAAGCTGGCGATCAGGGCACCCAGCAGCAGGGTATTGCCCACCAGAATTCGGCGATAACCGATGCGCGGGATCAACGTGTTGACCAGGGTCTTGGTCAACATGGCGCCGATGACCGTCGGGATCATGGTCATACCGGCCGCGCTCGGTGAAAAGCCCAGGCCCAGCTGGAGAAACAGGGGGGTGAGGAAGGGCATGGCGCCACTGCCGAGCCGGGCAAAGAGGTTGCCCCAGACGCCGATGGCAAAGGTCTTGGTCTGAAACAGCGCCAGGCTGAACAGGGGCCGCTCGGCATTGGCGGCATAGAGCCAGTAGCTCGCCATGGCGGCCAGGCCGGTGATGAGCAGCAACAGAGACCAGCCGGTGGAGAGGCTGTGCTCCCCCAGCCCCTGCAGACCCACCGAGACCAGCACCATGCCGGCACTGAACATCACGAAACCACGCCAGTCGAATCTGGGGGTCTCGCGCCGCATCTCCGGCATGTAGTGCCAGCTGGCGATAAAGCCGAGCAACCCCACCGGCAGATTGATGAGGAAGACCCAGTGCCAACTCGCGACCTCCACCAGCCAGCCCCCCAGTGCGGGCCCTATCAATGGGCCGACCAGGCCTGGGATGGTCACGAACGACATCACCTTGAGCAGCTCTCGCTTGCTGAAGGCACGCAGCACGGCGAGACGCCCCACCGGCATCAACAGGGCACCGCCCACCCCTTGCAAGACCCGGGCGGCCACCAGCATGGCGAGAGTGTTGGACATGGCGCAGGCCAGCGACCCTAAACTGAACAGGGCGATGGCCCACAGATAGACACGGCGGGTGCCAAATCTGTCCGCCAGCCAGCCGGAAGCCGGGATCAAGAGCGCCACCGTCAACATGTAGGCGATGACCACCGACTGCATCTGCAGCGGGCTCTCGCCCAAGGTCGCGGCCATGCTCGGCAGCGCGGTGTTGAGGATGGTGCCATCCAGGGTCTGCATGAAGAAGCCGACCGCAGTCAGCCAGGGCAACCACTTGAGCTGGGCCGCCGAGAGTTCCGGGTGTGGCTGCGTCATTGAGATCTCCCTCAGGGGTTAGCGCCAGGGAACAGGTCCCACATCCTATCCGGTCTTGTCAGAGCAACAACCGCGACAAGGCGGCGTGCTGACAGGCTGATAGAACAGCCCTTGCTGTTTGGGCAGCGCCAGCCAGTCTCGCAGGATCTCACCCACTTGCACAAGCCCCGCCTCGGCGCAGAACCGGCGTCCGGTGCATCATGGCACAGACCCGGGTGCCGCAAGCGCAGCATCGGGCTAATCAATCCAAATGACGCTCATGACATGGGTCGGATTGGCCGACCCACACAGCACCACTCAGGCGTCGGGGGTACCCAGCATGGCCCTGAGCTGGGCTGCCAGATCTGGCTCCTGGGCCTTGAGGGTCGCCAGAAACAGCGCCTCTATCCCGGCGCGCTCTGCGCGCTTGACGATGAAGACCAGCCGGGACTGGGCCCGCCCTTCCGGCCAGTCGAGCAGCGTCTGCAGCGGATAGAGCTGACCGTGCACACCGTGGATCACCACGGGCTGACTCTCCCCTTCCAGTTGCAGTATGCCCTTGAGCCGCAGCAGGGCATCCCCGTGGGTGAGCTGCACCGCTTCGATGGCGGCCAATAACCGGGCCGGTTTGAGGGGCTCACCGATCCGCAGGGAGAAGCTCTCTATGTTGCCATGTTCGAAATGGGTGGGCGCGGCCGTGCCCACCTTGGCGGCGAACGGCTGCATCTTGGGTTGCATTATCTGCTGCATTGGGGAAGCCAGCCCCTGCCTGGGCGCCTCGGTGCGCAGCCAGGCGAGCAGACGGCGCACATCCCGCCCCGCCCCTTCGTTGTAAGCGCCGAGCTTCTCCAGCACCGCTGGCGAGAGCTCGCCGTTGCTGACCCGCTCGATGGGGGCCGCCGGGTTGAGGGTTGCCAGCTGGCTTTCCACCCGCACCAGCGTCTCCACATCCACCAGATCGCCCTTGCTGATCACCAACAAGTCCGCCAGCGCCACCTGCTTGACCGCCTCGTACTGGCTCGCCAGCTGCTGCTCGATGTGGCCGGCATCCACCACAGTCACAGTGCCATCGAAGCGGTAGCGCTGGGCGATGAAGCCCTCTTCCCGCAGGGTGAACAGCACGGGAGCGGGATCCGCCAGACCCGTGGTCTCGATGATGAGTCGCTTGAAGGGTTTGATCTTCTTCTGGATGGCCTTCATGAACAGCCCCTGCAGCGCCTCCACCAACGAGCCCTGCACCGAGCAGCAGATGCAGCCCGAATCGAGCAGTACCACCTGCTCGTCTATCTGCTGCACCAGATGATGATCCAGCCCGATGGAGCCGAACTCGTTGATGAGCACGGCGCACTCGCCAAGTTCAGGCTGCTTGACCCAGTGGTTGAGCAAGGTGGTCTTGCCGCTGCCGAGAAAGCCGGTCAGCAGGGTCACGGGAATGCGGGTATCCTGGTTGTCAGTCATGGCTCTCTCCTGCCATCGGGGCGGCCGGGGCAAACAGCTGGCCCAGCCAACGGTTTTCGAAGCGGCTCTGGGGATCCAGCTCGGCCTTGAGCGCCATGAAGTCGTGCCAGCGTGGCAACAGGGCCGGGAAGTCGTAGAGATCCATCGCCAGGTGCTTGCCAAAATGCGGAATGCCACCGAGCGGCACCAGCAGCTGTTGCAGCTCGCGCATCTGCTCCATGGAGCCATTGACGAAGGTACCATCCGCCGCCAGGTAGACCAGGAAGCCTATCCAGCAGACGTCCTGCTGATAGGCGCCGCTGAGCCAGGCCTCGGAAGGTCCGGTGCAGCGCAGGATGAAGGGGTAGTGCAGCACGCCGGGGTTCGCCTCCTGCCACGCCTGCAAGATCTCTAGCGCCTCGTTCATGCGGTGCAAGGGCACCGCTACCTCACAGTTGATCTGCGGCGCCGGTATCCCCTTGCAGAGGATCTGATAGACGTTGCCCACTAAGTCAGAGGCATCCTTGAAGCGGCGCACCGTCTCGAAATGTTCCCCCGCCAGGGCCTCATCCTTGGTGTCCTTGGCCATCTTCTGCAAGGTGGCGTCTATGGTGGCGTTCATCCGGGCGTCTATGTCCCCCTCCAGCAGCAGCGGCTCGCTGCCCCCTGCCCGGTAGCGGGCTACTTCCTCATCGCTGGCGGGGTCCACCAGCCAGATGTGGCTCTCCCCCGTCCAGGCGAACCACCAGCTCTTCACGAAGCCATGTTCGCGATTGAGCCGCTCGTTATGGGCCAGCAGGAAAGGATAATCGGTGGTGAACTTGGTGCAGCGCATGATGCGGTTCGGCACCGTCCTGAGGGTGACTGCCAGCAAGATACCGAGCAGTCCCAGTCCCATCACGAAGGCACCGAACTGGGGATGCGCGCGGTCAATGTCGCGGATCTCCCCATCGGCCAGCATGATGCGCAGCGCCAGTACGGCATCCCCCAGGGTGGATTGGTGCAGCCCCTGACCATGGGTGCCTGTGCTGAGTGCACCGCCCAGAGTCTGAATGCCGATCACCCCGGGGGAGGCTGGCAACATGCGATCCATGGCGATGAGCTCGCCATAGATGGTATCGAGCGGCGTCGCCGCGTGGTAAGTCACGCTGTCTGCCGTCACCCCGAGCTGGCCGGTCAGCTTGCAGAGATCCACCAGCAGCGCCTGGCTGCCTTCGGCATAGACGCTGTGAATGGGTTCGAAGGAGAGGCCGGAGCCAAGCAACCGGATCTTGCGGCCAGGCTGTTCGCGCAGCAGACGCTGCAGCTCCTCATGACTGCCGGGACGCCAGACCTGATCCAGGGCGCCGAGGGGGTTGGTTCTGGACCAGTTGAACAGCACCTCCCGATCCGCGATCGCCTTGATGCTATGAAATGCCTGGAACCTGACCGTCATACCGCGCCTCATCTGACTTCAAAATGAGCCTGGATTCTACCGAAAAGCGAGCGCCAAGGCATGAAAAACAAGCCCCTACAGTCGAGGGTGGATAAGGAGAGCCGCTCTTCTTCCCCTCAGCGTGATTGCTGGGTCAATGCCAGCAGCATGCCGAATCCCACCAGCAGACCGCCAAAGATCCGATCGATCCAGTGGCGCACCGCCAGCAGACGAGCCCGCACCGACTCGCTGGAGAAGAAGATCGCCACCGCGCTGAACCAGAGAGCATGGGCCAGCACTATGAAGGCGCCGTAGCCGAGCTGAACCGCCAACGGCGTCTGCGGCTGCACCACCTGCATGAAGAGGCTGACGATGAAGATGGTGGTCTTGGGGTTGAGCGCATTGGTCAGAAACCCGGTACGCAGTGCCCCCAGGCTGGAGAGGGCTGGCTGACTGGCCAGCTCTTCACCGGTCGCGGGCTGGGCCCGCAGCATCTTGATGCCGAGGAAGATGAGGTAGGCCGCCCCCGCCAGCTTGATGAGGTTGAACAGCCAGAGGGACTGCTGGATCAGCAGGCCCACCCCCAGCAGGGTGTAGCTCACGTGGACGCAGACCCCGGCCGCGATGCCGAGCGCCGTCAGCACGCCGGTGCGACGGGAGAGCAGCAGGCTGTTGCGCGACACCATGGCGAAATCGGGGCCCGGGCTGATGACGGCAAAGAAGGTAATGGCGACTACGGCTAACAGTTCGGTCATGAAAATAGTCCTGATCACATGGAATATCGGCTATTTTATTTGGCAATAACCCCAATGACGAACGATAACTTCTGACATGAATGGTGAGAAAAATTCACAGAAAAGCCTGTCGCTGCCCTCCCTGACGGCCCTGCGCTGTTTCGAGGTGGCGGCTCGCACCGAACACTTCGGCCGCGCCGCTGACGAGCTGCACCTCACCCATGGCGCCATCAGCCGGGCGGTGCGCCTGCTGGAGGAAGACTTGGGAGTCAGGCTGTTCGAGCGGCGCCAGCGCCGGGTCTTCCTGACCGAGGCGGGCGACAAGCTCTATCAGACGGTCAGGGAGGGGCTGGGCCAGATCCGGGAGACGGCCCAGGCCCTGCGCCAGCAGAGCCGCCCCCAGTCGCTGGTGCTCTCCTGCGAGCCCACCCTGCTGATGCGCTGGCTGATCCCGCGCTGGCCCGCCTTTCAGGCCCTGCACCCCGAGCTGGACGTGCATCTGATGGCGGGGGGCGGCGCCCTCAGCTTTGGCAGCGGCATCGATCTCGCCATCCGGCGCAATGACTTCGACTGGCCCGAGGATCTGCACAGCCAGCTGCTGTTCGAGGAGCTGACCGGGCCTGTCTGCCAGCCGGACAAAGTGGCGCAGTTTTTCGAGCCGCGAGGAGAAAAATCCGCCCTGTGTCCCTCGGCCCCCCGCCTGCATACCAAGACGCGCCCGGATGCCTGGTCACGCTGGCAGGAGAATGCAGGGCAACCCCAGAATGACGAGGCGCCGACCCAGACCTTCGAACACTTCTACTTCAGCCTGCAGGCCGCCGTGGCGGGCCTTGGCGTCGCCATAGGCCCCCATCGGCTGGTGTGTGACGACCTGGAGGCTGGGCTATTGGCGGCCCCGCTCGGCTTCGTCCCGGATGGCACCGGTTACCACCTGCTCGCCCCCGCCAGACCCGAGCCCGGCAGCGCCCACGAGAAACTGGCGAACTGGTTGCACAGCCTGAGCTGAGCGCTCACTGCACCTCCCCGCACGGCAGTGTTGGCCTCGGGCCACCTGAGCCAGCCGTGACCTGGCTCAGGTGGCCCGAAAGGCACTGCCGCTCTGTTGCGCCGCCAGCAGACGAACCGCAGCTCCACACCGAGCCGGTCAGCCCCAGCGCCGCTGCGCGACTGCGCGACTGCGCGACTGCGCCACGGCGACAAAGTGTCTGACGCTCAGAAAGGGGTTCTGTACTGTCATCGATTCAGCCCCTGAAGGGATGAGAAATTGGCATTGCAGCCAGGCCCGGTCGATACCGACATGAACCCGGCTGACGGGGAATCGGCGGAGCAACCCAAGGGGATGATGGCGCTGGCCCGCTACGGCAAGGATGACAAAATCGCCAGCTTCGTCGCCGACCTGGCGGGACCTGAAGCAGGCTATGTCAGTGGCGCCAGATAGATGGCGGCTTCTCCGCCTGAGCCTCCGTTGGAGGTTACAAACAAAAGCCCCGGCACTCGCCGGGGCTTGCTCATCAGGGGACACCACTGCCGCACACTCGTGATGCGGCTTGCGTGGCAGGTCCGCTTCAAGCTGGCTCAGGCTGTTCCTGTTTGACCTCCATCGCTGGCGAGGCCGCCTGCGCCAACTGCTCATCGCAAAACTGCCGGACAGGCACGGGGCGGCCAAACAGATAACCCTGCAAGCAGGCTACCTTGCCCTTGAGGTAATCGGCCTGCTGCCGAGTCTCGACCCCTTCCGCCACCAGAGCCAGGCCGAGTCGGCTGCCCAAGTCGATCACATTGTCGACTATGTGTTCGGAGAGCGACTCGGTGCCGATCCGGCCGATGAAGGATTGATCGATCTTGAGGCAATTCACATGAAACTGTTGCAGATAGACCAGGCTGGAGTGGCCGGTGCCAAAATCATCCATCGCCAGTTGCACTCCCAGCGCATCGAGCTGCCTGAACAGCTCAAGGGTGTGGGGATCCGCCACCAGCAGCTCCCGTTCGGTCAGCTCGAGTACCAAGACGACCTTGCCCGGCGCGAAGCGGGCGAGGAACTCACGACACTGATCCAGCAGCACATTGTCACGGCAATGGGCGGCACTGATGTTGAACCCTATATGGAAGTCATCCGGCAAACAGGCCTGCCTGGCCGCCATCACCGCTCCCACCTCCGTCATGATGAGATGGGTCATGGGCACGATCAGGCCACTGGCCTCTGCTTGAGGGATAAAGAGATCCGGGCGGATCAGCCCTGCGGTGGGGTGTTGCCAGCGCATCAAGACTTCGGCCCCCACGACCCGCTCGCTATCACTGGCCACCAAAGGCTGCAGGAAGGGGACAAACTCTCTGGCCTGCAAGGCGCGGGCAAGCTCGTTGGTCGGCGAGCGCGGTCGGCCCAGCAACCACCACATAATGAAGGCAAAACCGACGCAGAAGCTGAACAGCAGTATCAACCCGAAACTGCGGTACTGCAGCAGACTCAGCCAGCTGGAGGAAAGATTGTGCCCAGCGCGAATAGTGAGGGGGTAGGTCTCGGAGCTCAGGCTAACCTGGGCCAGACCTGTCCAGAACGGCGTCTTGTCAAAGAAATGGCCCTGCTCATCGAGCCAGCGCCCGCCCACATTCAACATGATCTCGAGGGAGGGATCACTGAGATGCAGGATGAAGCTCAAGTAATCGCCATCGACCAGGGTGACGACGGCAGCATCGCCCTGCTTGGCCCGCATCGCCAGGAAAGGGTGATCCCTGCGTGCCGGGCTGGTATTGCCAAGCAACAGACTGCCTTGGCTATACTGTTCGACCCCATAAGGCATCTTGAACGCACCGAAGAAAGAGGTGCAGTAGATCTTGCCTTGCCGCGCCAGATTGACCGAGCGGACGAAGGGCACCAGGGCAACCTGCTCCCGCAAGGTATCCAGGACCGCCTCACAGGGCTTGCCCAACAGTGGCAAGGCATTGCGATTGGCCTCCTGTGCATGGCCCAACATGGTCTCCATCAGCATCATGGTCCGGGCTGCCGCGGCATTGGACTGCTGCAGCAGTTCGGTCTGATAACGGCTATGCAGCGCCAAACTGCCAAGCAGCATGGGCAGCGAGAACATCAGCAAGGTGATCAGCAGGCGCAAGTGGGGGCGAGTCGTATCGAACGTGGGACTATAAGGCATAACGGATCCAGCCACTAAAGAGGCCGATATTCTAACAGCTGTAACTGAACCCTGACCTAACCGTACAAAAAACACTCTCCCCTCGAGGGTACTGAGGTCCGGCGTGCGAGAACCTGACACTCGGGCGCTGACTGGGCGCAATCCGCAGCAGGGCCGGGGCTCAGGCCACCCTGACAAGCGTCTGCTTATCCCCCACCTCTGCTTTTGATAACGCATCACAGAAAGACCGCAGCGACGCAGGATGACCGAACAGATAGCCCTGCAGGTAATCCACCCCCTTGCCGCGAAGATAGTCGGCCTGCATCTCGGTCTCGACCCCTTCAGCCACCAACGCCAGGCCGAGCCGGGTCGCCAGATCGATGACGTTGTCAACGATGTGTTCGGACAGCGACTCGGTGCCGATCCGGCCGATAAAGGATCTGTCGATCTTGAGATAGTCCACATGAAACTGCTGCAGGTAAGCCAGGCTGGAGTGGCCGGTACCGAAATCATCGATGGCCAGCTTGACCCCCATCTCATCCAGCTGCTTGAACAGCGCGAGGGTGTGCGCGTCCGCCACCAATAGCTCACGCTCGGTGAGCTCCAGTACCAACACCACCTGACCCGGTACAAAGTGCCCGAGGAAGGCGCGGCACTCCGTCAGCAAGGAGAAGTCCCGGCAGTGGACGGCACTGATGTTGATGCCGACATGAAAGCCGTCCGGCAGTCTCTCCTGCCGCTGACCCAGCTGCTGGGCCACATCCCGCATCAACAGCTGGGTCATGGGCACTATGACGCCGCACGCTTCCGCCTGGGGAATGAACAAGTCTGGTCGGATCAGGCCGGAGGTGGGGTGCTGCCAGCGCATCAGCACCTCGGCCCCCATCAGCTTGCCGCTTCGGCTGGCTATCAGCGGTTGCAGGTAGGGCACAAACTCCCTGGCCCGCAGCGCCCGCTTCAGCTCCCCTTCCATGGTGCCCGGCCGTCCCAGCAGCCACCACACCAGCAGTGAGATGGTCAGGGAGAAGCCCAGCAACATCCAGATGGTCAGATGCCTGACACGCCACAGCGCCTCCCAGGTGGAGGGCAGTTCGAAACCGACATAGACGGAGAGCGGGTAGTGTTCGGACTTGGCCTTGTGCACCGCCAGGGTCGGCAATCTGTGATAGCCCTCCACCAGATGGCCCTGTTCGTCCAGCCAGGCATTGCCCACATGCAGCTGCGCTTTCCCCGAGACAGGGGCACTCAAGGCCAGCATCAGCTTCAGGTATTCGCTGTCGATGGTGCTGAGCACGGCCCCATCCTGCGACTCGGTGCGCACCACCAGCATGGGGTGATTGGCCCTGACCGGGTTGCCCGACAGCAGCCGCAGGAAGCCCCCGCTATAGCGACCGACGTCATCCTCCCAGTGCACATCCCCGAACAGCGAATTGCAGTAGACCCCATAGTGGTTGATGAGGCTGGCACTGCGAACGAAAGGGGTCAAGGTCACCTCCTTGCGCAGGGTCAGCAGCGACGTATTACAGGGGTGGCTGATCAGCGGGAAGATGTTTCTGTTGACCCCTTCGGCATGATGCAGCATGGCCTCTATCAGGCGCACGGCCTTGGTGGCCGCCAGCTCGGATTGCTTGTCCAGGGTGTGCAGATAGTTGTTGTGCAGTTCCCACAATCCCACCGAGGCCGGGCATGCGAACACCAGCAAGGCACATAGCAGTCGCCAACAGGGGCGCGTGGCATCTAATCCCAATAGAGACATCGTCTGATCATCCAGAAATGAGGCGGATAGAACGACCAACCCCATGACGTCGGCACCTTGCCGGCATGAAGCACAGAGTCGTAGCCAAAAAGCGAGGCATGATACAGCGGCCGATCCATTGCGCTCACGAACCAGATCAGTTTTTGCTCAATAAAACGAGAAATGCGGCGAGAGGTCATGGGGATGAGCCGACAAGGAGTGACAGCCGTGATGCTCCCCGTTTGGATCGCCCACGGCAGAGCCCAGGATCCGCAATAGCCTCAGCCAGCACCATGAAAAAGCCCCGGCATGGACCGGGGCTGTTCTTCAGACTGCGTGCGCCAGTCGGCGCCAATCCTTATACCGCTTGCTGCAAAATCACCGCATCGGCCTTCTGGGTATAGGAGGCGATTTCGTTGAAGTTGAGGTAACGGTAGGTATCAGCCGCAGTGGCATCCAGGGTCTTGGCGTATTGCAGGTACTCGGCCACGGAGGGGATCTTGCCCAGGATGGCTGCAACGGCGGCCAGCTCGGCAGACGCCAGATAGACGTTGGCACCCTTGCCCAGACGGTTCGGGAAGTTGCGGGTGGAGGTGGAGACCACCGAGGCCCCTTCCGCCACCCGCGCCTGGTTACCCATGCACAGGGAGCAGCCGGGTATCTCGATGCGGGCACCGACCCGGCCGAAGATGCCGTAGTAGCCCTCTTCGGTCAGCTGGTCGCGGTCCATCTTGGTGGGCGGCGCTATCCACATCCGGGTTGGCAAGGAGCCCTGATACTTGTCCAGCAGCTTGCCGGCGGCGCGGAAGTGGCCGATGTTGGTCATGCAAGAGCCGATGAACACCTCATCGATCTTGTCACCCGCCACGTCGCTCAGCAGACGGGCATCGTCCGGATCGTTCGGCGCGCAGAGGATAGGCTCCTTGATGGTGGCCAGATCGATCTCGATGATTTCGGCGTACTCGGCATCCTTGTCCGCTTCCATCAGCACGGGGTTGGCCAGCCACTCTTCCATCCCCTTGATACGACGGGTGATGGTGCGCACGTCGCCATAGCCTTCGGAGAGCATCCATTTCAGCATGACGATGTTGGACTTGAGGTACTCGGCGATCGGAGCCTGATCCAGCTTGATGGTGCAACCGGCGGCGGAGCGCTCGGCACTGGCATCGGCCAGCTCGAAGGCTTGTTCGACTTTCAGGGTCGGCAGACCTTCAATCTCGAGGATGCGGCCGGAGAAGGCGTTCTTCTTGCCCGCTTTCTCGACGGTCAGCAGCCCTTTCTGGATGGCGGCGTAGGGGATGGCATGGACCAGATCACGCAGGGTGATGCCCGGTTGCAGCTCGCCCTTGAAGCGCACCAGAATGGATTCCGGCATGTCCAGCGGCATGACGCCGGTGGCGGCGGCGAAGGCCACCAGGCCAGAACCCGCCGGGAAGGAGATGCCGATGGGGAAACGGGTATGGGAGTCACCACCGGTACCCACGGTATCGGGCAGCAACATGCGGTTCAACCAGGAGTGGATGACCCCATCACCCGGACGCAGGGAGACGCCGCCGCGGTTCATGATGAAGTCCGGCAGGGTGTGGTGAGTCTGCACGTCGATAGGCTTGGGGTAAGCCGCGGTGTGGCAGAAGGACTGCATGGTCAGATCGGCGGAGAAGCCGAGGCAGGCCAAATCCTTGAGCTCATCGCGGGTCATGGGGCCCGTGGTGTCCTGGGAGCCGACCGTGGTCATCTTGGGCTCGCAGTAAGTGCCGGGACGAATGCCCTGCACGCCGCACGCCTTGCCGACCATCTTCTGGGCCAGGGTGTAGCCCTTGCCGGTATCGGCGACCGCTTGCGGGCGACGGAACACGGTGGAGAACGGCAGACCCAGCACGTCGCGGGCCTTGTCGGTCAGGCCGCGGCCGATGATCAGCGGAATACGGCCACCGGCACGTACTTCATCGATCAGCACATCGGTCTTGAGCTCAAACTCGGCCAACACCTGCTCGGTGCCATGGAGCTTGATCTTGCCCTCATAGGGGAAGATGTCGATCACATCGCCCATGTTCAGCTTGGCCACATCCACTTCGATGGGCAGGGCGCCGGCATCTTCCATGGTGTTGAAGAAGATGGGGGCGATTTTGCCACCGAGGCAGACGCCACCGGCACGCTTGTTCGGCACGAACGGAATGTCGTCGCCCATGAACCAGAGCACGGAGTTGGTCGCGGATTTACGGGAAGAGCCGGTACCGACCACATCGCCGACATAAGCCAGCGGGAAGCCCTGCTCTTTCAACGTATCGATGGTCTTGATGGGACCTATGGTGCCGTCATTGTCCGGGGTGATGCCTGGGCGGGCGTTCTTCAGCATGGCCAGGGCATGGAGCGGGATATCGGGACGGGACCAGGCATCCGGTGCGGGGGACAGGTCATCGGTGTTGGTCTCACCGGTCACCTTGAACACGGTGACGGTGATCTTCTCGGCCAGTTCCGGACGGTTCAGGAACCAGTCGGCATCGGCCCAGGATTGCAATACCTGTTTGGCGAAGGCGTTACCGGCCTCGGCTTTCTCCTGCACATCATGGAAGGAGTCAAACATCAGCAGGGTATGGGAGAGGCCCTTGGCAGCAAGAGGGGCCAGTTCGGCGTGGTCGAGCAGGTCGATCAGCGGCTGGATGTTGTAGCCACCCTGCATGGTACCGAGCAGCTCGACCGCTTGGGCGGCGCTCAGGATAGGCGACAGGGTTTCACCCTTGGCGACCGCGGTCAGGAAGCCTGCCTTGACGTAGGCGGCCTCATCGACGCCGGGCGGGACGCGGGAGGACAACAGCTCTTTCAGAAAATCTTCTTCGCCGGCGGGGGGGGCCTTGAACAGTTCAACCAGTGCGGCAACTTGCTCTGCGTTCAGAGGTTTGGCAACCACGCCCTCGGCGGCACGTTCTTCGACGTGTTTACGGTAGGTTTCAAGCACGACTAATTCCTCTTTGGTCTTTTTTGGGGCTCGCCCAGGCTGGCGGCGATCGTCCTTGCGGGACACCCTTAGGGTGCCCCCCACTATATAAGTTTTAACGAGTAATTAAAATCCAATCCCTGCACACTTATTCACCTCAACCAGCTAACCATTTAAAGTTGCTGATGTTTTGGCTGTTAACAGAAAACACAGAAAATTCAACTTAACAAGTTGTCAGCATTTACACCCTATTCGAAGGTACTGCCCAGCTGCAGATAGATGACATCATTCCCGCCCTCCGCCATGCCGTAGCCCAGGAAGATGGGGCCGAGGAAGCTCTCTATCCCCACATAGACGGAACCTGCGAGGATGGAGCTCTCCAGGCTGATATCCTCGCCCTTGTTCCAGACCCCGCCCCGTTCGATGGAGCCGCCCAGATAGAGGGGCGCCCGCAGCGCGCCGAAGTCGTTATCCGCCACCCGGTAGATATAGCGCAGGCCACCAAACAGGCTGTAGCGCCCGGAGAGCTCATAGCGCTGGTAACCGGATAGACGGAACAGGCCGCCGAGATCCTGAATGTCGAGGGGAATAACCTCATCGGTGTCCAGGCCTCCGCCCTCGAGCAACAGGTTGATACTGTGCCTGTCCCAGGACCAGGGCTTGATGAGGGAGAGGTGATAGCTGACACCCGACGAATGGTTGTCGCCATCCAGACCGGTGTTATCGTCCGTGGAGACCCGGGTATAACCCGCTCTGACATCCCACTGCACCCCTTCATAGGGGAAGTAGCGACTGTCGAGGGTGTCGTGTTCGAAGCGTACGTAGGGGCCCCAGGCGGTGGCATCGACAGTGGCATCCTTGAAGTTTTGCAGATCTATCTTGCCTATCTTGCCGTTCAAGCCGATGGAGACGCGGCTCCAGGGTTGGCGGTTCCAGCCAAGGGAGGCATCCGCACTGAAGAAGTTATATTCCGACTCCACAAAGTCGACCGGCAAGAACCCCGCCTCGTCCGGTGAGACAAAGAGCCGACGCTGGGTCTTGTCATAGCCCAGGCTCGCCTCGCCATAGAAGGTCTGCGACGACTCCAGCGGGGTATAGAAGTCGGTTTTGATATGCTTGGCCGTGCCGAGCGACGCCTCGGTCAGCCACTCGGCCCCCAGATCGTTCACATTGGTGAGGGTGTAGGACATGCCGACGTTGTAGTTGGAGTCGCTCTGGAAATCATCGGAGAAGCCGAGCTGGAAGTTGAGATAGCCCGGCCCCCAGTTCTTCTCGCTGGCATCGACCACCAACACGTTCTCACCGTTGCGCTCCTCGACCTGATAGGTGATGCGATCGAAGGACTCCAGGGCGTAGAGGCGGCGAATGCCTGCTTCCAGGCTCTCGTTGGTCTGCACCTTGTCGGGGCGCACCTTGAGGGTGGCTATCATGGTCTCGTCAGAGAGACGGGACTTGTTGACCAGCTCTACCTTGTCGATGAAGTAGGCTGGCTGGCCGCTGCGCTCGGCGCGGCGACTCAGCTTCTGATTGCGATAATCGGCATAGTCCGCCTTGGAGAGCGAGAGCCCGTCGAGCTGGCTGGCGGCCCGCCTGGCCACAGCTTCACCATTTTCAATGCCCTCCGGCATCAGGGCAAAATCGGCGATGCCCATGCCGCCGAACTCAGGCACCAGCAGTATATCTTTGGGGCCCAGCAGCGCCTTCTGCTTGTCGGTGCCCACTTGCGTCATGTAGGTGGTGAGCTGATCTATCATGGCCAGCCCGGACTTGAGCTCCTCCCGGGTGCGCAGCTTGGCACCGATGTCGATGGCGATGACAATGTCGGCGCCCATGGCCTTGGCCACATCGACCGGCATGTTGTTGACCGAGCCGCCATCGGCGAGGATATGCCCCTCCCACTCCACCGGCTTGAGTGCACCGGGGATCGACATCGAAGCCTGCATCGCCTTGGCCAGGCTACCGTGGTCCAGCACATAAGGGGTGACGGTCTCCATGTCGGTCGCGACCGCACGGTAAGGGATCGGCAGGTCGTCGAAGCTCTTTTGTACCGGCAGGTTGGAGGTGGCGAAACGCAGCAGGCTGGCCATGGACTGGCCCTGGAAGAAACCATCCGGCAACTGGGTGGTATTGCCGTTGACGCCGATGTCGGTGCGCAGCTGGTACTGCTCATTTTGCTGCTTCTTGCGCAAGGAGAGTTCGTTGCGCCCCACCTTGTCCTGATAACCCTTGTTCCAGTCGATGGCCAGCGTGGTGCGCTCCACCTCCTCGGCGCTATAGCCCATGGCATACATGCCCGCCACATAGGAGCCCATGCTGGTGCCGACGATGATGTCGACCGGGATCCGCTTCTCCTCCAGCACCTTGAGCACCCCTATGTGGGCCGAGCCCTTGGCGCCGCCACCACTGAGTACCAGTGCGATTTTGGGGCGTTCACTCGCCATGGCCTGGCCACCAAACAGGGCAAGCAACGGCAGACAGCCGAGCAGCAGAAGCAGAGTGCGGGTCCATTCCCGGCGAGCAGCGTACATATGAGTGTCCATGGGGGTCGATGCGGCATTGCAATGATTGCAGCCTACTATAAGAGCCAATCAAGGAACAGCAAGCCTCTATCCCGACCAGGTGCCATGGCGCCCGGCACCGATCCCGGCCCCCTCTCCACCCGAGCCAGGGCCCAGGCACACGAACGCTGAT
Organism: Aeromonas rivuli; assembly: GCF_000820045.1. Lineage (GTDB taxonomy): Bacteria > Pseudomonadota > Gammaproteobacteria > Enterobacterales > Aeromonadaceae > Aeromonas > Aeromonas rivuli. Next base: position 211,076 of record NZ_CDBJ01000043.1, read on the forward strand.
GCCAGATGACACCGAGCCCCCCTCGTCTGCTGTGCGCGCAAACGCAAACCCTGAATAAAAACCCGTCCAGCCTCAAGAATGCCCTCCCCCGGCCGCTACTATCATGACCTCCTTTTCAACCGGATCCCGAGTCAACGCCATGCTTGCAAGCCTGACCCTCAAACAGAAAATTATTGCTACCGTCACCCTGGCCGTGGTGCTCTCCTGCCTGCTGGTGGGTTATTTCAGTCAGCGCTCGGCCCAGCAGCTGATCGAGAGCCGCATGTTCGAACAGGAGCTGCCGAACCTGACCCAACGGATCAGCAAGGACATCGAAAAGGATCTCAACTCGGTGGCCAACGCCGCCAAGCAGCTGGCCAATGACCGCTTCGTGCTGGACTGGGTCGCCCGCGGCATGCCCAAGGAGCAAGAGAGCATCCTTATTGGTCAGCTCAAGGATCTCACGGCGCAATATGGCCTGGTGACCGCCTCCTTCGCCGATCGGCAGAGCGCCGCCTACTACAACCAGGATGGTTTCCTGCGCAACCTGACCCCGGAGCAGGACGCTTGGTTCTATGGCTATACCAAGAGTTCCCAGGATCTGATGCTCAGCATCTTTCGCGAAGCCAATGGCGAGATGAAGTTGTTCGTCAACTTCCAGCAACTCAATGGTCGCGGCCTGGCCGGACTCGCCAAATCCCTGGATACCATGGTCGCCACCCTCTCCAACTTCCGGGTCGGCGACAGCGGCTTCGTGTTCATGACAGATGGCAGTGGCAAGGTGAAGCTGCACCCGGATGCCGCCCGCATCGACAGGGATACGCTGAGTCAGCTGGCCGGCCCGGATGCCGCGGCCCTGCTCACCAAGCAGGCATTTTCCGCCAGCCGCGCCGAGGTCGATGGCCAGGACGTGGTGCTCGCCACCACCTATATCCCGCTGCTCGACTGGTACCTGGTGGTACAGGTGCCCGAGGCCGAGATCTATGGGGAACTCGACAAGGCCCGCCTGCACATAGTGCTGGTCAGTTTGGTCATCGCCCTGGGCATGGGCCTGCTTGGCATGCTGCTGGCGGGGTCGGTCAGCCGCCCCCTCAACGAACTGGCCCGCCTGTTCCGGGCACTCGGCAGCGGTGATGGCGACCTGACCCAGCGCCTCAAGGTCGAGGGCAAGGATGAACTGAGCGAGGTCGCCAAGGGCTTCAACAACTTCGTGGCCAAGATCCATGGCTCCATCGAACAGGTGGCCAGCAACTCCCGTCAGCTGGCGGCCACCGCCGCCCAGGTTGCCAGCCAGGCCCAGCTCACCCAGCACAACTGCACCGCCCAGCGGGATCGCACCGTGCAGGTCGCCACCGCCATCCACGAGATGGGCGCCACCGTCGGCGAGATAGCCGGCAATGCCTCCCTGGCCGCCGAGGTGGCCAAGCAGGCCAACGAGCAAGCCGAGGCCGGGGCAGGTGTGGTCTCCCAGGCTCGCCACGGTATCGTCGGACTCTCCGGTGAACTGAAAGAGGTCTCCGGGGTCATCGGCTCCCTGGCCGGCCAGACCGATGCCATCGGCAGCATACTCGACACCATCCGCAGCATCTCGGAGCAGACCAACCTGCTGGCGCTGAACGCCGCCATCGAGGCAGCCCGGGCCGGTGAACAGGGTCGGGGCTTCGCCGTGGTGGCCGACGAGGTGCGCAACCTCGCCAGCCGCTCCGCCGCCTCCACCGAGGAGATCCAGAAGATGATCAACAGCCTGCAGGCGCAATCCGCTCGCGCCGTGAGTGCCATGGCCGAGGGTCACAGCCAGAGCCTGGCCGTGGTAAACCAGGCGGATGCAGCCAACGAGGCCCTGGGCCAGATCACCGCCCACATCACCCAGATAAGCGACATGAACATCCAGGTCGCCACCGCCACCGAGGAGCAGTCCAGCGTGGTCGGCGAGATCAACCGCAACGTAGAGGACATCAACCAGCTCACCATGGAGACGGCGGACATCGCCCACCAGTTGACGGCATCGAGTCGTAGTCTGCAGCAGCTCTCCAGCGAGCTGGATCAACTGGTCGGCAACTTCCGGCTATGACATTGACCAAAGAGCGCCAGGGGCGCTCTTTGCAACGATTGAGATGACCCTGGCCCCGCGCGGGCACATCGACCGGGTAGGGATATCCGGCGGCCCACCCAGTGCCAGACCGCTAATTGTCATCGACAGCGACTAGATTAGCGGCCAACCCAGCAGCTTAAAGGAGTCACCATGCTCGCAGGAAAGATCACCCTCAAGTCTCAACTCATCCTGGCCGTCACCGTGCCCTGTATTGCCCTCTTGCTGGTCGGCGGCGCCAGCCTGCGCAGCATGGGCGACATCAAGCATCAGGCCGATGAGCTCTATCAGAATACGGCCACGCCGATGCGGGCCATGGCCGAAGTGGCCTCGCGCATCCCGCGCATGCGGGTCGGCATCGACATGATGCTGCTGCAAGACAGCTCCCTGCGCGACGAGAAGGGGGTGCTGACCCGGGTCAAGGAGACGCGCACCGAAGACATTCCCGAGATGCGTCAGGCCATGCAACAGGCGGTGGACGCCCAGGTTGATCCCAGCGCGCGGGCCGAGGCCCAGAAACTGCTCAGCCAGTTCGAGCAGATGGAGCGCGACGAGCTGACCCCCATGTTGCAGGCGCTGGAGAGTGATCAGATGGAGGTGGCGCGCGGCATCTATCGCGATCGCTATAGCCAGACCTATGGGGAGATGCGCAAGGGGGCCAACGCCTTGCTCGATGGCCTCATCGGCCAGGCCCAGCAGCGCAACCAGCTCAGTGAAGAGAGCTATGGCAGCGGCCGCAACCAGATGATGATCATCATAGTGGTCGCCATCCTCATCTCCTTGCTGGTCTCGAGCCAGATCCTGACCAGCCTGCGCCGTCGGGTCAGCTTCTTGCAACGGCACATCGGCGAGGCGGCCGAACACCTGGCCCTCGACAGCCGGGCCCAGATCGAGGGCAAGGATGAACTGGCCGAGGTGGCGCGCAGCTTCAACCACTTCGTGTCCCGCATCCATGGCGCCATCGAAGAGGTGGCGAGCAACTCGCGCCAGCTGGCGAGCACGGCTACCGACGTCGCCAACCAGGCTCAGCTCACCCAGCACAACTGCACCGCCCAGCGGGATCGCACCGTGCAGGTCGCCACCGCCATTCACGAGATGGGCGCCACCGTCGGCGAGATAGCCGGCAACGCCTCCCTGGCCGCCGAGGTGGCCAAGCAGGCCAACGATCAGGCCGGATCCGGGGCGGACGTGGTCGCGCAGGCCCGCCATGGCATAGTGGGATTGTCCAATGAGCTGGAGGAGGTCTCCGGGGTGATCGGCTCCCTGGCCGGTCAGACCGATGCCATCGGCAGCATACTCGATACCATCCGCAGCATCTCGGAGCAGACCAACCTGCTGGCACTCAATGCCGCCATCGAGGCGGCCCGGGCCGGTGAGCAGGGTCGTGGCTTCGCCGTGGTGGCCGATGAGGTACGCAACCTCGCCAGCCGCTCCGCCGCCTCCACCGAGGAGATCCAGAAGATGATCAACAGCCTGCAGGCGCAATCCGCCCGCGCCGTGAGCGCCATGGCCGAGGGGCGCAGCCAGAGCCTGGCCGTGGTGGCGCAAGCCGACAAGGCCAACGAGGCCCTGGGTCATATCACCTCGCACATCACCCAGATAAGCGACATGAATATCCAGGTCGCCACCGCCACCGAGGAGCAGTCCAGCGTGGTGGGCGAGATCAACCGCAACGTGGAGGACATCAACCAGCTCACCATGGAGACCACGGACATTGCCCACAGGCTCACCGACTCCAGCCGCGGACTGCAGCAGCTCTCCGGCCAGCTCGACAAACTGGTAGGCAACTTCCGGCTCTGAGCCTCCTCACTCTTCCTCCCTCAGGGAGCGCCACCGCGCTCCCTGTTTTTCGACAACGGCAGGCCATGACGTAGCGCCGCCAAGTCGACTCTGGATCTCCGCCGTAATACCGCATAATCAGAGGAGAACCAAGGAGAACGGAAATGGGCAAACTGATGATGGTAGTGGTAGTGGGGGCGCTGTTGTCGGCCTGCAGCAGCGGTCCGGTGCGAGTGCACGGCGCCGATGTCAGCGTGGATGACACCCGGATCCGGGTCTACGACGGCCATAATGATGGCTATTACGACGATGACTATCACGGCGGCCAACGGGGTCGCTTCTGTCCCCCGGGACAGGCCAAGAAAGGGCGCTGCTAGCGCCTTTTTTATGGTCGTCATCTGCTGCTCAGCCTGCCGCAACCGCACCTGATGCGGGCGACAACGCCGAACCAGATGGGATCCCATGCCTGCATCGACCATCATATCAGCCGGAATGCGCCTCTCTGCCACCGCCAGAGCCCTGCCATGGGCCGCGCCCTTAATGCCTAACCTGCTCGGCAGCCGCACGGTTCTGGCCGACCATATAAGCCCTTCCACCATGCAGTGGCGCCAATGGGACGACAGCGCCAGCAAGGGCACACCGCTTGAGACCACAGCCTGTGCAGCCCCCGTGCTACCCCCGATTTGAGGGAATACCACATGTTCCCAGTTAAGCCAGCGGCAAGTCATGACGCAGCGCCATCTACACGCCCGATGCTTATTGGGGATGGCAGCATAATCAGGGTAAACCCTAGGAGGTTGTTATGGACAAGCGGATTCTGATGGTACTGCTTGGCGCGCTGCTCACCGCCTGTACCAGTGGTCCAGTGCGGGTGCATGGCGCAGACTTTAGCGTGGAGGATGCCCATATCCGGGTCACTGACGGCTACTACCGTTATCATGGGGGTCATTACTATCGCTATGACGATAACCGCCATCACCACGATGGCTATTACCGCCGCTATTACGATGACCGCCACCCCGATCGCTATTACTACCGCCATGATGGTCACCACCATCGCCAGGGGGGTTATCGAACCTTCTGCCCGCCGGGCCAGGCCAAGAAGGGCCGTTGCTGAGCGCTTTCGCTCGCAGACCCTGTAAACCAAAAAAGCCGCTCAAAAGAGCGGCTTTTTCATATGGAGTGCAGGAAGAAGATTATTTCTTCTTCTTGGCCTTGGCGTTCGGCAGATCGGTGATGGATCCTTCGTACACTTCGGCAGCCAGACCCACGGACTCGTGCAGAGTCGGGTGAGCATGGATGGTCAGCGCCAGATCTTCGGCGTCGGCACCCATCTCGATGGCCAGACCGATCTCACCCAGCAGCTCACCACCGTTGGTACCGACGATGGCACCACCGATGACGCGATGGCTGTCCTTGTCGAAGATCAACTTGGTCATGCCGTCGGAGCAATCGGAGGCGATGGCGCGGCCGGAGGCAGCCCAGGGGAAGGTGGCGACTTCGAAGTTCAGGCCCTGTTGCTTGGCTTCCTTCTCGGTCAGACCGACCCAGGCCATCTCTGGCTCGGTGTAGGCGATGGACGGGATCACTTTCGGGTCGAAGTAGTGCTTCTTGCCGGCGATGACTTCGGCCGCCACGTGGCCTTCGTGCACACCCTTGTGGGCCAGCATCGGCTGACCGACTATGTCACCGATGGCGTGGATGTGAGCGACGTTGGTACGCAGCTGCTTGTCCACCTCGATGAAACCGCGCTCGTTGACGGCCACACCGGCTTTCTCGGCGTCCATCAGCTTGCCGTTCGGCACACGACCGACCGCGACCAGCACGTTGTCGTAGCGAACCGGCTCGGCCGGGGCGTGCTTGCCTTCGTAAGAGACGTACAGGCCATCTTCACGGGCTTCAACTGCGGTGACCTTGGTCTCCAGCATGATGTTGAATTTCTTGGCAACGCGCTTGGTGTAGATCTTGACGATGTCTTTGTCGGCAGCCGGTACCAGCTGGTCGGCAAATTCCACCACGTCGATCTCGGAACCCAGGGAGGAGTACACGGTACCCATCTCCAGACCGATGATGCCGCCACCGATAACCAGCAGCTTGCCCGGTACTGTGGTCAGTTCCAGCGCATCGGTTGAATCCCATACACGGGGGTCATCATGGGGGATGAACGGCAGTTTCACCGGACGGGAACCCGCGGCGATGATGGCGTTGTCGAAGGTAACGACTGTCTTGCCGTCATCACCGGTCACTTCCAGGGTGTTGGGGCCGGTGAATTTACCGAAGCCGTTCACAACCTGAACTTTACGCATCTTGGCCATGCCGGCCAGACCGCCGGTCAGCTGATTGATGACCTTCTCTTTCCACAGACGCACCTTGCCGATGTCAGTCTGGGGGGCACCGAACACGATGCCGTGATCGGACAGCGCCTTGGCTTCTTCGATCACTTTAGCGACGTGCAGCAGCGCCTTGGACGGGATACAACCCACGTTCAGGCAGACGCCACCCAGGGTGGAGTAGCGCTCGACGATAACGGTTTCCAGACCCAGATCGGCGGCACGAAAAGCAGCGGAATAACCGGCAGGGCCAGCACCCAGTACTACGACCTGAGTTTTGATTTCTTTACTCATCATGACCTCTTTGTCGTTCTATATCCCCGGACAGCACAGTCTTATGCCAAAGAAGGCGGCTGCAGCCGTGAAAAAAACGGGGCAAGTTTATAATTTTGTTAATGAAATGAGAAGTGAAAAGGGCGAGCTCTGTGCTCGCCCTCTCATTTACATTTACAGAACCAGTCGACGAATGTCGGACAGCACACCACTCAGGGTGGTGACGAAGCGAGCACCGTCGGCACCGTCGATGACGCGGTGGTCATAGCTCAGTGCCAGCGGCAGCATCAGACGCGGCACGAACTCTTTGCCGTTCCACTTCGGCTTCATCTCGGACTTGGAAACACCGAGGATGGCCACTTCCGGCGCGTTGACGATCGGGGTAAAGCTGGTACCGCCGATGCCCCCTAAGCTGGAAATGGTGAAGCAACCGCCCTGCATGTCGGCAGCGGTCAGCTTGCCGGCACGGGCCTTCTTGGAGATCTCGGCCAAGTCGCGGGACAGCTCATGGATGCCCTTCTTGTTGACGTCGCGAACCACCGGAACCACCAGGCCACCCGGGGTGTCTACCGCCACACCGATGTGGATGTACTTCTTCATGATCAGCTTGCTGCCGTCTGCGGACAGGGCGCTGCAGAAGCGCGGGTGCGCTTCCAGGGCCTTGGCGGCGGCTTTCAGGATGAACACCAGCGGGGTGATCTTCACATCCAGCTTCTGCTTCTCGGCCAGCATGTTCTGCTCTTTGCGGAACGCTTCCAGATCCGTGGTATCGGCTTCGTCGAACTGGGTGACATGAGGGATCATGGCCCAGTTGCGGTGCAGGGCAGGACCGGAGATCTTCTGGATCCGGGTCAGTTCCAGCTCTTCGACCGGGCCGAACTTGCTGAAATCAACCTTGGGCCAGGCGACGACGCTCATGCCGTTGCCAGTGCCTTGACCTGCGGCCGGGGCGGACTCGGCGCGCTTGACCGCATCCTTCACATAAGCCTGCACGTCTTCTTTGACGATGCGACCCTTGCGACCCGAGGCTTTCACCTTGGCCAGGTTGACGCCGAACTCACGGGCCAGGCGGCGCACAGCCGGAGAGGCGTGCACGTAGGCATCGTTGGCAACGAAGTCGGAGGACGCAGCAGCCGGAGCGGCAGCTTGGGCAACTGGCGCAGCGGCAGCAACAGGTGCGGCAACGGGGGCAGCAGCCTGGGCAACCGGGGCGGCAGCAGGGGCAGCGCCAGCCACTTCGAACACCATGATCAGAGAGCCGGTGGAGACCTTGTCACCCGCCTTCACCTTGATCTCTTTGATGATACCGGCGAAGGGCGCTGGCACTTCCATGGAGGCCTTGTCACCTTCCACGGCGATCAGGGACTGGTCGGCTTCGACCTTGTCACCGACGGCGACCATGATCTCGGTGACTTCGACTTCATCACCACCGATGTCAGGGACATTGACCTCTTTGGCAGCGGCGGCAACCGGGGCAGCAGCCACGGGAGCAGCAGCCTGAACCGGGGCAGCCACGGCGGCAGGCGCGGCGCCAGCCACTTCGAATACCATCACCAGGGAACCGGTGGAGACCTTGGCGCCGGCGGCAACCTTGATCTCGACCACACGGCCCGCGAACGGCGCCGGCACTTCCATGGAAGCTTTGTCGCCTTCCACGGCAATGATGGACTGGTCGGCTTCAACCATGTCACCCACGGCAACCATCAGCTCGGTCACTTCGACTTCGTCGTCACCGATGTCAGGGACGTGAACGTCTTTGCGTGCGGCGGCAGCAGGAGCGGCCGGTGCAGCAGCAACCGGAGCGGCAGCTTGAGCGGGGGCTGGCGCGGCGGCAGCAGCACCTTCGGCTTCGAAGATCATGATCTGGGAACCGGTGGCAACCTTGTCGCCCACCTTGATCAGGATCTCTTTGACGATACCCGCGGCCGGAGCCGGGACTTCCATGGAGGCCTTGTCACCTTCCACTGCGATCAGGGACTGGTCGAGCTCGACCTTGTCACCCACAGCGACCATGATTTCGGTCACTTCCACTTCATCGGCACCGATATCCGGCACCATAATCTGTTTGGACATTGTGCTTTATCCTCTTACGCGTCTGTCGCGTTAACCTTGGCAAGAGCAGGTTCCGGCTCGTTGTTGCCGTCCGGCCCCTGTGTTTGTCCTCTTACCCTTATGTCGCATTAACCTGGGCAAGGCCCTGTCCGGCACGCAAGTCCGGACAGGGCGCTCAATCCTCTTACGCGTACAGCGGGTTAACCTTGTCGGCATCGATGCCGTACTTGGCGATGGCGTCGGCCACAACCTGCTTGTCGATCTCACCGCGCTTGGCCAGTTCGGTCAGGGCAGCAACCACGACATAGAACTCGTTCACTTCGAAGTGACGACGCAGGTTGGCACGGCTGTCGGAACGGCCATAACCATCGGTACCCAGTACACGGTAGTGCTCGGTCGGCATGAAGGCACGCACCTGCTCGGCGAAGGACTTCATGTAGTCGGTCGCGGCTATGGTGGCTTCGGAACCCAGTACCGAGGTGATGTAGGGTACGCGGGCAGCAGCAGTCGGGTGCAGCATGTTCCAGCGATCAACGTCCTGACCATCACGAGCCAGCTCGTTGAAGGAGGTGACGCTGAACACGTCGGAACCGACGCCATACTCGCTCGCCAGGATCTGGGCGGCGGTGCGGACGTGGCCCAGGATGGAACCACAACCCAGCAGCTGTACCTTGGCCTTGGTACCGGCCACGGATTCCAGCTTGTAGATACCCTTGCGGATGCCTTCCTCGGCGCCTTCCGGCATGGCCGGCATGGCGTAGTTCTCGTTGAGGGTGGTGATGTAGTAGAAGACGTTCTCAGGCTTCTCACCGTACATACGGCGCAGGCCGTCCTGTACGATCACCGCCACTTCATAGGCGTAGGACGGATCGTAGGAGATGCAGTTCGGGATGGTGCCGGCCAGGATGTGGCTGTGACCATCTTCGTGCTGCAGACCTTCACCGTTGAGGGTGGTACGACCGGAAGTCGCGCCCAGCAGGAAACCACGAGCTTGCTGGTCACCCGCTGCCCACGCCATGTCACCGATCCGCTGGAAGCCGAACATGGAGTAGTAGATGTAGAACGGGATCATCGGGCAATCGTTGGTGCTGTAGGAGGTCGCAGCAGCCAGCCAGGAGGACATGGCGCCCAGCTCGTTGATACCGTCCTGCAGAACCTGACCCTGTTTGTCTTCCTTGTAGTAGGAGACGATGTCACGGTCTTGCGGGGTGTACTGCTGACCATGCGGGCTGTAGATGCCGATCTGACGGAACAGACCTTCCATCCCGAAGGTACGAGCTTCATCGGCCAGGATAGGCACGATGCGCTTGCCGATGGACTTGTCTTTGAGCAGCACGTTCAGGGAACGCACGAACGCCATGGTGGTGGAGATCTCACGGGCCTGCTCGCCCAGCAGCGGACCAAAGGTCTCCAGCGCCGGGATTTCCAGGGTGGTGGTGGTCTCACGCAGACGAGTCGGTACATAACCTTTCAGCTCGGCACGGCGGGCATGTAGGTACTTGTACTCTTCGGTACCCTCTTCGATCTTCAGGTACGGCAGCTCTTCCATCTGCTCATCGGTCACCGGCAGGTTGAAACGATCGCGCAGGTGACGCACAGAGCCGAGATCCATCTTCTTGACCTGGTGGGCAATGTTCTTGCCTTCGGCCGCTTCGCCCATGCCATAACCCTTGATGGTCTTGGCCAGGATGACGGTCGGCTTGCCCTTGGTCGCTGCGGCCTTGGAGAAGGCGGCGAACAGCTTACGAGGATCGTGACCACCGCGGTTCAGGGCGAAGATCTCCTCGTCGGTCATGTCTTTGACCAGGGCTGCGGTTTCCGGGTAGCGATTGAAGAAGTGCTCACGGACATAGGCGCCGTCACGGGACTTCATGGTCTGGTAGTCACCATCCACGGTCTCGTTCATCAGCTGGATCAGCTTGCCTGAGGTGTCTTTCTTGAGCAGCTCATCCCACTTGCGACCCCAGATAACCTTGGTCACGTCCCAGCCGGCGCCGGCGAACAGGCCGTCCAGCTCGTTGATGACCTTGCCGTTACCGACGACAGGACCATCCAGACGCTGCAGGTTGCAGTTGACCACGAATACCAGGTTGTCGAGCTTTTCACGCACGGCAACGGTCAGGGCGCCCTTGGCTTCCGGCTCGTCCATCTCGCCGTCACCCAGGAAGGCGTACACGGTCTGGTCGGCACAGTCTTTGATGCCACGGTCGGTCAGGTACTTCAGGAAACGCGCCTGATAGATGGCGGCGATAGGACCCAGACCCATGGAGACGGTCGGGAACTGCCAGAAGTCCGGCATCAGTTTCGGGTGCGGATAGGAAGGGATACCCTTGCCGTCCACTTCCTGACGGAAGTTGTCCAGCTGGTCTTCGGTCAGGCGACCTTCGACGAAGGCACGAGCATAGATGCCCGGGGAGATGTGACCCTGGAAGTAAACCAGATCACCACCATCCTTCTCGTTGCGAGCACGGAAGAAGTGGTTGTAGCAGACTTCGTAAATGGTGGCACTGGAGGCGAAGGAGGACATGTGACCACCCAGGTCCAGATCCTTTTTAGAAGCGCGCAGCACTATCATCACGGCATTCCAGCGGATGATGGCGCGAATACGGCGCTCCATCTCCTGATCGCCCGGGTAAGCAGGTTCGTCAGTGGCAGGAATGGTGTTGATGTAATCGCGATTCGCTTTCTCAGCCACTTCCACACCGCTAACGCGTGCCTTCTCAGTAAGCTGTTCAAGGATGAACTGAGCGCGTTGCGGACCCTCTTCACGCAACAAGGATTCCAGAGAGGCAAGCCACTCCAGCGTTTCTATCGGGTCCACATCGTTCTTCAGGATATCAGACATGGCTGGTTCCTATTTGTTGTGATTGCACGGCATTGCACGGCGAAGGGCGCAAGCATTCGACAATAAAGCCTTGTGGGATTAGTTATCCTGCTGACGGATCCGACGCATGGATCGCTGGATCCGGCTATCTTCCCTCTGCATATCCAACAAGGTGTCCTCGATAAAGGCCAGGTGCTCATGACAAGCAGTCCTGGCCCGCTCCGGAGCCCCCGACAGGATAGCCTCGATCAGCGACGCACGATGGCGACGGATCTTGGCGACCACTCCCGGACGGCGATTCAAAATTTCGTTATTTCGCAAAATGTTCTGTTCGAGCATGGGGCCCATGGCCCGCAACAGGTGCAGCAGCACCACGTTGTGGGAGGCCTCCGCCACCGCCAGATAGAACTGGGTGACAGCGCTCGACTCGCTCGCAAGCGATCCCTGCTGCCCGGCGGCCTCGATGGCGGCCTGGGCGGCGCGGATGCGCTCGAAATCTGCCTCTGTACCCCGCAGTGCAGCATAGTAGGCACAGATGCCTTCCAGTGCGTGGCGAAACTCCAGCAAGTCATACTGGGCTTCAGGGTGGGTACTGAGCAGCTCGAACAGGGGATCGGCGATGCCCTTGCTCAAACCATTTTGCACAAAGGTGCCACCGCCCTGGCGGCGATACAGCAACCCACGAGCCTCCAGACGCTGGATGGCCTCTCGCAAGGAGGGGCGCGACACCTGAAACTGGATGGCGAGTTCCCGCTCTGGCGGCAACTTCTGGCCAGGCTGCAAGCTGCCTTCCAGGATCATGTGCTCCAACTCGGCGACGATGGCGTCAGCCAATTTGGGTTGAGTAACTTTACGATAGGGCATGAGGCAGCTTTGTTAAATTGGTATTACCAATTTCATGAATGGGGCGAAAATTAGCAGAGGGCATGGAAAATGTCCACCCAAAATCTGATCTGCATCAAGAAAGTGAACTGCCTATTTATGGGTAATCTTCGGGAACCATGATCTCACTCATAGAAAATGGTCTGACCAATATTTCTGCGCCAGATCACAGACAACATTTGGGTAACAGCCAATAAAAATAGCCTGCCCTGTTGGCAAGCCATTGATTTAAAAAACACAAACTTAATTTCAACACTAGCAGGATTTGTTTGTTTCCTGGCGATATCGCACCCAGTCAAAACTGCCGCCCGGATCCGTCTTGCGGCCCGGCGCTATGTCGCAGTGCCCCACCACCCGCTCTGCCACTATGGCCGGAAAACGCGCCTGAATGGTTCGAGTGAGACTCGCCAGCACGGCATATTGCGCAGGGCTATAAGGCAGATCATCGGTCCCCTCCAGCTCGATGCCGATGGAGTAATCGTTGCACGCCTCTCGCCCCTCCCAGCAAGAGAGGCCCGCATGCCAGGCTCGGGCAATAAAAGGCACATATTGCACCAGCTCTCCGTCACGGCGGATCAGGCAATGGGCGGAGACCCGCAGTTGATGGATCTCGGCGAAATAGGGGTGGCCGTCGGGATTGAGGGTGCCGCTGAACAGCTCGTCGATATGAGGACCGCCGAACTGCCCTGGTGGCAGGCTGATACCGTGCACCACCAGCAAGGAGACATCCTCGGGGCTGGCCCGCTCATTGTGATGAGGAGAGGGCACCCGTCTGGCCTGCTCGCACCAACCGTCTGAATCAATGGAAAATACTGTGTTAGGCTGGGTCATCATCTCTCTTGCTCATGGTATGGATGTGCGCATTACCGCCCTTAGGGTCTGGCTATCACTCCCCCCGCGTTCACAGCCCGGGCTGTTGTCCTGCACCGGGGGGCGCTCTTAAATGGCGGCCCCTGCTGCGGCCCGCTGGCTCTGGCTACTGACCTGGCTCTCGCTGATGGGACTGCTCACCCTCTATTTCCACACGGGTAGCCAGCCCAGCGTCACTGCCAGCGGCGAACTGCGTCTGCCGATGGATGCCAGCGGCCACTATCGTCTGGAGGGTGCCATCAACGGCCAGGAGGTGCAACTGCTGCTCGACACAGGCGCCACCCGGGTCACCATACCGGCTGAGGTGGCGAGTCGCCTAGGGCTCGTGGTGCAGGGGCAGAGTCGGGTCAATACGGCAGCTGGCCCTATTCTGGTCGGCAACGGTCGGATAGAAAGCCTGGCGATGGGCCCGCTGACCTTGTACGATCTGGCCGTTTACATCAATCCAGCCGCCAGCGGCAATGAGATCCTGGTCGGCATGAACGCCCTCGGTCGGCTGGAGCTGACTCAACGAGACAGGCAGTTGCTTCTCAGACCCTTGCAGGAATAAAAGGCATGTTACAACAGGACATCAGCCGCGCCGTGCGCGCCGCGTTACTCGAAGATTTGGGGGGCGCCCTGACCGCCCAAGGCCAACCGGACGCCCGCGCCGACATCACGGCGCAGCTCATTCCGGCCGATCGCCAGGCCAGTGCCCGGGTCATCACCCGCGAGGCGGGGGTCTTCTGTGGTCAAGCCTGGGTGGATGAAGTCTTTGCCCAGCTCGGTGGCGAGGTACAAGTTGAGTGGGGGGTCAAAGATGGCGACACTCTGCAGCCGGATCAGGAGCTGTTTCGTCTCCACGGCCCGGCCCGGGTGCTGTTGACCGGCGAGCGCAATGCCCTCAATTTTGTGCAGACCCTCTCCGGGGTGGCCACCCTGACCGCCCGCTACGTCGCAGAGCTCACCGGCACCCAATGCCGCCTGCTCGATACCCGCAAGACGCTGCCAGGGCTGCGGGATGCCCAAAAATATGCGGTGACCTGCGGCGGCGGCAAAAACCACCGTATCGGTCTGTATGACGCCTACCTCATCAAAGAGAACCATATTCTCGCCTGCGGCGGCATCATGGAGGCCGTGAGCGAGGCCCGCCGCCTCAATCCAGGCAAGCCGGTGGAGGTGGAGGTGGAGTCGCTCGTCGAGCTGGCGCTCGCCCTCGATGCCGGCGCCGATATCGTCATGCTGGATAACTTTGATGTGGCCATGATGGGTGAGGCGGTCACCCTGAACGGCAAGGGAGGCGAGCGCCGGGCCAAGCTGGAGGTATCCGGCAACGTCACCCTGGACACGCTGGCCGAATTTGCCGCCACCGGCGTGGATTACATCTCGGTCGGTGCCCTGACCAAGCATGTGCGGGCCCTCGATCTCTCCATGCGCTTTATCTAAACAGTCAACGCCGTTATTACCATTCACCTGCCCCCGCTAGCCATGATGCCAGCGGGGGCAGGGAACTCTTCTTAGTCAAGCCCCTCAATCCTTTCGGTTCACTCCCTCGATCTCCCCCCTTTCCCCGATACCGGGGCAGCAATCAACCCCTGACGCATCTCGACTTGCAAAAGACGCCATTGACGCCTTTTCTTTAGGCAAGGCCCGCCCATGGTAAAAGGAGAAACCGGAACAGCAGACTGAATGAAAGGGAACCAAAGGAGGCCACTAACCTTCTGATTTATCTCTACTTATGTCATTAATTTAATGCTCGTCAACTAAACTGGATTGCGTTGTTGCCAAGTGCAGCAGTTTGGCTAAGCTGCCAAGAGCGGTGAGGTCACCGCCAGTGTTATCAGGACCATGTGAAATAAGGATATTGAAGATGAGAAAGCAAACAGGCTTTACCCTGATCGAACTGATGATCGTCGTGGCCATCGTCGCCATACTTGCCGCCATCGCCCTGCCGGCGTATCAGAGTTATACCAAACGTGCCAAATTTTCGGAGGTTATCGCAGCGGTAGGGCCGGCAAAAACGGCCGTTGAAGTGTGCGTGCAAGGATGGGCTGGCGTATCCAGCGCTGTTGGTGCCAGCTGTGCCTTGGCAGGTGAAAATGCCGTATCAGGAGCAAGCGCACAGACAGTGAACTTTGATAATGTGGACGTAGCTAATGCCGCAGGTGTGATTACCATCACAGGCACCGCCGCTGCCGCATTGGATTCATCCACTTATGCATTAATTACCTCTGGTGCAGTCATCCCTGGTGGCCAAGTGTTGTGGCAAATTTCAGGATCATGCGTTACTGATGGTAAATGCTAACCCATGACCTCTAGCCCCCATAGCGGCCTGGCCCTGAGCCTGGCCGCTTCTTCCCTGATCAGTGAGTCCGACTCACAGCACCACCTGAGCCAGGCACGGGCCCAGCGCAAACCCTTTGTCACCTACCTTATCGAGAATGACATCCTCGCCAGCAAGACGCTGGCCGAGTTTTGCGAGCTGGAATATGGAGTACCTCTGCTGGATCTTGCCGCTTTCGACCTGGCCGAGATCCCGCAGAAATACCTCAATCAGAAGTTGATCGACAAGCACCATGTGCTGCCCATCTACACCCAGGGTCATACCCTCTACATCGCCATGTCCGACCCGACCAATGTGGCGGCCCTGGAAGATTTCGGCTTCAGCTTTGGCCTGCATACCGAGGCCCTGCTGGTCGAAGAGGATAAACTGAGCCAGGCCATCGGCAAGCTGCTCGAGAGCGAGCATGATGCCCTTGGCATGGACGATATTGATGAGACCGAGATCTCGGCACTCGAAGTGGCTGACGATAGCAGTCGCCTCGACGAAAGCGTCAATACCGCCGACGACGATGCCCCCATCGTCAAATACATCAACAAGATCTTGATGGATGCGATCCGGCAAGGTGCATCCGACCTGCACTTCGAACCCTATGAGTTCAAGTACCGCATCCGCTTTCGTATCGATGGCATACTGCACGAAGCCTCCACCCCGCCGGTCAATCTGGCCAACCGCTTCGCCGCCCGCCTCAAGGTTATGGCCAGACTCGATATTGCCGAACGACGCCTGCCCCAGGATGGCCGTATCAAACTCAAGCTGTCCCGTAACCGATCCATGGATATGCGGGTCAATACCCTGCCGACCATGTGGGGCGAGAAGGTCGTCATCCGGTTGCTTGACTCCTCGGCGGCCCGGCTCAACATTGAGCAACTGGGCTTTGACGAGGCGCAGAAACAGCAATACCTGACCGCACTTAACAAGCCACAGGGCATGATCCTGGTAACAGGGCCCACCGGCTCTGGCAAGACGGTGTCCCTCTATACCGGCCTCAACATACTCAATACCCATGAAGTCAACATCTCCACCGCAGAAGATCCGGTGGAGATCAACCTGCCCGGGGTCAACCAGGTGCAGGTAAATCCCAAGGCAGGGCTCACCTTCGCCAGCGCCCTGCGCTCCTTCCTGCGCCAGGATCCCGATGTGGTCATGGTCGGAGAAATACGGGATCTGGAAACCGCAGAGATAGCCATCAAGGCCGCCCAGACCGGCCACCTGGTACTCTCGACCCTGCACACCAATTCGGCAGCAGAGACCCTGACCCGGATGATGAACATGGGGGTGCCGGCCTTCAACATCGCCTCGTCGGTGACCCTCATCATGGCTCAACGGCTCGCCCGCAAGCTGTGCGATCACTGCAAAGAACCTGACGCTATCCCCGATACCGAACTGACTGCGCTGGGCTTCAACGCCCAGCAAGTCTCCGCAGGGATAAGACTGTTCAAACCCAAGGGATGCAAGGAGTGTACCGGGGGTTACAGGGGGCGGGTCGGCATTTATGAAATACTGTTGATGTCAGAAAATATCGCCAAACTCATCATGCAGGGGGCGAACTCGTTGCAAATTGCCGCCATCGCCCAGAAGGAGGGGATGCGTACCCTGCGGTTATCAGGCCTTGAGAAGGCCCGTCTCGGCATCACCAGTCTGAGTGAAATCAATAGAATAACCACCAACTAATTTGTCAGGCCGCCGACTTATCACGCCGCTCATCAAGCGGCCCTCATTGCAAGGATGCAAGGATGGCTACCCTTACGAAGAAGCGTAATGCTCCCCCCAAGGTTTATACCTTCCGCTGGAAAGGGGTCAACCGCAAAGGTAAAAACGTATCCGGCGAGCTGCAAGCCGAGCATATCAACACGGTCAAAAGCGAGCTGCGCAAACAGGGTGTCAACGTCACCAAGGTACACAAGAAGAGCCAGGGGCTCTTCTCCAAAGCCGGTGCCAAGATCAAGCCCATGGACATCGCCGTGGTCACCCGCCAGATAGCCACCATGCTGAGCGCTGGCGTGCCCCTCGTACAGAGCCTGCAGATCATCGCCCGCAGCCACGAGAAGACGAGCATGCGCGAGCTGATGGGGCAGATTGCCAGCGATGTCGAAACCGGCACTCCCATGTCGGAAGCCTTGCGCCAGCACCCCCGCCACTTCGACGAGCTGTACTGCGATCTGGTCGAAGCGGGGGAGCATTCCGGGGCACTCGAGACCATCTATGATCGCATCGCTACCTATCGGGAAAAGGCCGAAGCGCTCAAATCCAAGATCAAGAAGGCCATGTTCTACCCCTGCATGGTGATCCTGGTGGCCATCATAGTGACCTCCATACTGCTGTTGTTTGTCATCCCCCAGTTTGAAGACATCTTCAAGAGCTTTGGCGCCGAACTGCCCATTTTTACCCAGTTCGTCATCGGCATCTCCCGCTTCATGCAGGATTGGTGGTATGTGATCTTCGGGGGGATAGCCCTGGCCATCTTCCTCTATGTGCGGGCCTGGCGCCGCTATCCCAAAGTCCGCAACAACACCGACAAGTTCATCCTCACCATCCCCGTGGTCGGCATGATATTGCACAAGGCCGCCATGGCCCGTTTTGCCCGTACCCTCTCCACTACCTTCAGTGCCGGTATACCCCTGGTGGATGCACTGATCTCGGCTGCAGGGGCCTCGGGGAACTATGTCTATCGCAGCGCCATCCTCGACATTCGTAACGAGGTCGTCGCCGGGATGCAGATCAACGTCGCCATGCGCACCGTGGATCTCTTCCCCGACATGGTGATCCAGATGGTGATGATAGGAGAGGAATCTGGCGCTATCGATGAGATGCTCTCCAAGGTCGCGACCATCTTCGAGCAGGAGGTTGACGATCTGGTCGACGGCCTCACCAGCCTGCTCGAGCCCTTCATCATGGTGGTGCTGGGCGTGCTGGTTGGCGGCATGGTGGTGGCCATGTATCTGCCCATTTTCAAACTGGGCTCTGTCATCCACTAGTGCGATCAAACCATCCCGGCGGGGGGCCAGCGCCCTCAGCCGCCGGGGTCATGCTACACTGCCTGCTTCCTTATCCGAGACTCGATGCAACCCATGACTGAACTGGCGCTCAGCCTGCCCTGGCTCTACCTGGCCCTGGTATTTCTCTTTTCCCTGACCATTGGCAGCTTCCTCAATGTCGTCATCCACCGTCTGCCCATCATGCTCGAGCGTGGCTGGCTGGCCGAGTATCGGGACTACTTTCATCCTGAGAGCGAGCCCGCCCCTACCGAGCCCTATAACCTCATGGTGCCACGCTCCCGGTGCCCCCATTGCCACCATGCCATCAGCGCCCTGGAAAACATCCCGCTATTGAGCTGGCTCTGGCTCAAGGGGTGCTGCCGCAGCTGCTCCGCGCCTATCTCGGCGCGCTATCCCCTGGTCGAGCTGCTCACCGCCCTGCTCTCCGTCGTCGTGGCCAGCCGCCTGCCTGCTGACCCTTCCCTGCTGGCCTATCTGCTGCTCACCTGGGTGCTGGTTGCTCTGACCTTCATCGATCTGGACAAGATGCTACTGCCAGATCCCCTCACGCTGCCGCTGCTCTGGGCTGGCCTGCTGGTCAACCTCATCTGGCAGAAGGTGCCCTTGGCGGATGCCGTCATCGGGGCCATGGCCGGTTATCTGGTGCTCTGGAGCCTCTATTGGGCCTTCAAGCTGCTCACCGGCAAGGAAGGGATGGGTTATGGTGACTTCAAGTTGCTGGCAGCCCTGGGTGCCTGGCTCGGCTGGCAGGCGCTGCCGCTGATCCTGCTGCTCTCCTCCTTGGTGGGTGCCGTGATCGGCATAGCCCTTATCGTCTCCCGCCGCCAAGCGCACAGCAAACCCATCCCCTTCGGCCCCTATCTCGCCATCGCCGGTTGGGTCGCTCTGCTCTGGGGAGATAGCATCACCACCTGGTATCTGCACATGGTGCTCTGACCCCCGCTTGGGGCACAATAACCAGCAAGACGAATAAAGAACGATCACTTCAGGACACACTCACCCATGTATATAGTCGCAATCACAGGGGGCATAGGCAGTGGCAAGACCACTGTCGCCAATCTGTTTGGCGAGCTGGGCATCGACATCATTGATGCGGATGTCATCGCCCGCGAGGTGGTGGAACCCGGTACGCCAGCACTGGCGGCCATCACCCAGCACTTCGGGGTTGGCGTGCTCGATGAAGAGGGTGCACTGGACAGACGCAAGCTCCGTGACCGCGTGTTCAGAGAGCCCGATGCCAAGGGGTGGCTCAACGCCCTGCTCCACCCCCTGATCCGCCAGGAGATGCAGCGCCAATGCGCCGAGGCTAGCTCCCCTTATTGCTTGCTGGTGGTGCCCCTGCTGGTTGAAAACCGGCTCACCGCCATGGCTAACCGGGTACTGGTGGTCGATGTGGACGAGGAGACACAGATCACCCGCACTTGTCGTCGTGATGGGGTCAGCCGTGAACAGGCCAGGGCCATCGTCACCGCTCAAGCGAGTCGTATGGCTCGCTTGGCCGCCGCCGATGACATCATTGAGAACCGGGACGGCTCTCCCGAGCTATTGCGTGGGCGAATTCTGGCGCTGCACCAAACATATCTGACATTTGCCACTCAACAAGCCCGGCAACTGTGAGTACACTAGGCCGGTTTATGGCTGGCCAGGATTAGGCATGATTTACGATTTCCCTCTCAACGAAAAAAGCCGGACCTATCTTCGTCTGGAATCACTGTTCAACCAGATCCATGACAATCTGGGTAGCGATCACCCCTGGTCTCATATCGCCTTCTTCAAGGGGCTGTTCGATCTGCAGGAACTGCTCGAGCGGGGAGATCTGCGCTCGGATCTCATCAAGGATCTTGAACGCCTGAGTCAGCGCCTCGGCCACTGGGCAGAGCTGCCCGATGTCGATCTCGACCAGATCCGTGCGATGCAACAGGAGAGCAGCCAGCTTTCCCGCAAGCTGTTGGGTGCCGCGCGTCCCGGCGCTCGCCTCAAGGAAGACAAGCTGCTCGGCTCCATCCGCCAGCGTTTCTCCATTCCCGGCGGACTCTGCGCCTTTGATGTGCCTCAGCTGCACCACTGGTTGACCACCCCGGCGTCCCTGCGACACCCGCAGATGGAAGCCTGGCTGAGCGACATCCAGTTGCTGATGGGGGCGATTGGCCTCTTGCTGCGACTGTGGCGCGATGCGTCCCACTTCAGCGATCAGGTCGCCACCAATGGTTTCTATCAGGACACGGCGGAGAATGCGGAGTTGATCCGTATCCGCTTGCCCCATGCCATGGGTTGCTACCCGACCCTGAGTGGCCACAAGAACCGCTTTGCGCTGCGCTTCCTGCCCACCCAGGAACAACCCATTGGCGATGTGCCCTTCCAGCTCGCCTGCTGCTAACCAAGAGATGGGAGCCTGGCTCCCATCCTGCGTCATTCATCTCTTGCCTGTGGAGGAACTCATGGTCACCAAGGTCAACTGCCCCAATTGCCAAACCCCCGTGGAATGGGGGCCGCAGAGCCCGTTTCGCCCCTTCTGCAGCAAGCGCTGCCAGCTGATCGATCTTGGCGAGTGGGCCGATGAAGAGAAGCGGATCCCGGGAGAGCTCAATCCGGATCTGCTGCCAGATCCCGATGCCGGAGAGGAGTGGCGCTGAGCCCTCCCCCTCCATAACAAAAAAGGGCCACAATGGCCCTTTTTTGTTATCAACGTTTCGCTACCGCATTCGTTGTCAGCTTTTAGCGACCAAACCCTGTAGCCGCGCGACTATGGGGCCATTGGCATCCGGGAACTGGTAGTTATCCAGCTCGGCCAGGGGTACCCACAGACACTCCTGGCCCTCCTTGCCAAAGGGTTCACCACTGAACTGCGTCACCTTCCAGATATCCAGCAATACCTGTTTCTCGGGATAGTCATGATGCAACTCCATGAAGGGGGCGCAATCCTCGACCCGGATGCCGATCTCCTCCCACAGCTCCCTGTCCAGGGCTGCCAGCAGATCTTCCCCCGCCTCAACCTTGCCACCGGGGAACTCCCAACGATCGCCCTGGTGACGGTCTGAGGAGCGTTTGGCGATGAAGATGTCACCCCGCTCGTTCTCGATGACGCCAACCGCCACCCAAATCCGCTTCTTCTGTTCCACTCGCTTCACCTCATGGCTGACCACTCGGGCCCTTAACAAAATGAAGGCGGGCACTGGGCCCGCCTCCTTATGACTGATTGACGACTCAGGTCAACTGGCCGTGGCAATGCTTGTACTTCTTGCCGGAGCCGCAGGGGCAAGGATCGTTGCGGCCCACCTTCTGCTCGTCCCGCACGAAGGTAACCGGTGCCGTGTCGGCCTGGGTCTCTTCGTCGGCCAGCTGGTTATCGGCGGTAGCATGGGTGTAAGTACGGGGAGTCGCTTCCGCCTGCTGGCGCTGCTGCTCTTCCATCACCTCGACATCCCGCTCCTGTACCTGAACCCGGCTCAGTATGCTGACCACGTCACGCTTGAGGGTCTCCAGCATCTGGGTGAACAAGTCGAAGGATTCGCGCTTGTACTCCTGCTTGGGGTTCTTCTGGGCATAACCGCGCAGATGAATGCCCTGACGCAGGTGATCCATGGCGGCCAGATGCTCCTTCCACAGACCATCCAGGGTCTGCAGCATCACGGCCTTCTCGAAGTTGCGCAGCACATCGACACCGACCAGCTCCTCCTTGCGGGCATAGAGTTGGTTCGCTTCGTCCAGAATGCGCTCGCGCAGCTTCTCTTCGTAGAGCTTGTCGTCGTCACTCAGCCACTGCTGAATGGGCAGGACCAGGCCAAAATCGGCGGCCAAACGGGCCTCCAGGCCGGGCACGTCCCACATCTCTTCCAGAGACTGGGGCGGAATGTATTCGTCAATCACGGCGCCATAGACGTCATCACGGATGATGTGGATGGTCTCGGAGATGTCGTTGGTCTCCAGCAGCTCGTTGCGCTGCTCGTAGACCACCTTGCGCTGGTCGTTGGCCACGTCATCAAACTCGAGCAAGTTCTTGCGGATGTCGAAGTTGCGACCCTCCACCTTGCGCTGGGCATTCTCGATGGCCTTGGTCACCCATGGGTGCTCGATGGCCTCGCCCTCTTCCATGCCCAGCTTCTTCATCATGCCGGTGACGCGGTCAGAGGCGAAGATACGCATCAGCTGGTCTTCCATGGAGAGATAGAAGCGGGACGAACCCGGATCCCCCTGACGACCGGAACGGCCGCGCAGCTGGTTGTCGATCCGGCGGGATTCATGGCGCTCGGTACCGATGATGTGCAAGCCACCGGCGGCCAGCACTTCATCGTGACGGATCTGCCAGGCGGCCTTGATGTCGCTGATCTGTTCGGTGGTCGGGTTCTCCAGCGCGGCAATCTCGGCCTGCCAGTTGCCCCCCAGCACGATGTCAGTACCACGACCGGCCATGTTGGTGGCGATGGTGACGGCGCCGAGTTGGCCGGCCTGAGCGACGATCTCCGCCTCCATGGCGTGGAACTTGGCATTCAGCACCTTGTGCGGAATGTTCTCCTTGGTCAGGATGCCGGACAGCAGCTCGGAGTTCTCGATGGAGACGGTACCCACCAACACCGGCTGGCCGCGGGAGACGCAACCACGGATATCTTCGACGATGGCGCCGTATTTTTCTTGCGCAGTGAGATAGACCAGATCGCCCATGTCCTTGCGCACCATCGGCTGGTTGGTCGGAATGACCACGGTGTCCAGACCATAGATCTGCTGGAATTCGAAGGCTTCGGTATCTGCGGTGCCCGTCATCCCCGCCAGTTTGTCATAGAGACGGAAGTAGTTCTGGAAGGTGATGGAGGCCAGGGTCTGGTTCTCGTTCTGGATCTTGACCCCTTCCTTCGCTTCGACCGCCTGATGCAGGCCATCGGACCAGCGACGACCCGGCATGGTACGGCCGGTGTGTTCATCGACGATGACGATCTCGTCTTTCTGCACGATGTAATCGACGTTGCGCTCAAACAGGGTGTGAGCCCGCAGACCGGCGTTGACGTGATGCAGCAGGCTGATGTTGGTGGCGGAGAACAGGGAGTCATCCTCGGCCAGCAACCCTTCCTTCTTGAGCAGCTCTTCCACGAAGATCTGACCATTCTCGGTCAGCAGCGCTTGGCGGTTCTTCTCGTCGACCGTGTAGTGACCGTCACCGGTGTACTCTTCGGAGTCTTCCTTGTCCTGTTTGACCAGCAGCGGGATCAGCTTGTTGATCTGGATATACATGGCGGAGCTATCTTCCGCCGGGCCCGAGATGATGAGCGGTGTACGCGCCTCATCGATCAGCACCGAATCCACCTCATCCACCAGGGCATAATTGAGAGGGCGCTGCACGCGCTGCTCCGGCGAGAACGCCATGTTGTCGCGCAGGTAGTCGAAACCGAATTCGTTGTTGGTACCGTAGGTGATGTCGGCGGCGTAAGCGTCGCGCTTCTGGGACGCATCCATGCCGGGCACGTTGCAATCCACGGTCAGGCCGAGGAAGGTGAACAGCGGGCGG
Source organism: Aeromonas rivuli (assembly GCF_000820045.1). Lineage (GTDB taxonomy): Bacteria > Pseudomonadota > Gammaproteobacteria > Enterobacterales > Aeromonadaceae > Aeromonas > Aeromonas rivuli. The sequence goes on from NZ_CDBJ01000043.1 coordinate 234,970, forward strand.
TTCGCCTCGGCATCACGCCTGGCCAGATAGTCGTTCACCGTCACCACGTGCACGCCGTGGCCACTCAGGGCGTTCAGATACGCCGGCAAGGTAGCGGTAAGCGTCTTACCTTCACCGGTTTTCATCTCGGCGATGCGGTTGGAGTTGAGCACCATGCCGCCGATCAGCTGGACGTCGAAGTGGCGCATGCCAAACACGCGGCGCGAAGCCTCACGCACCGTGGCGAAGGCTTCCGGCAGCAGCTGCTCCAGGGTCTCGCCCTGATCCAGACGCTGACGATATTCGGCCGTCTTGGCCTGCAGTTCAGCATCAGACAACGCCTCGAACTGAGGCTCCATTGCATTGATCTGTTTTACTATTTTGCGCAGGGCCTTGAGCGTTCTGTCGTTCCGGCTGCCGATAATCTTGGTAAGCAGTGTGCTAATCATGGGTACCAACTGTTTCTGGTTATAAGGTTCCGTCGCTGGAACTGGAGAGAAAAAAACCTAACCCCGTCTGGCAGTAAGGAATTGACTGGGGTTGACCTGACGACCGTCTTTCAACACTTCATAATGCAAATGGACCCCGGTCGCGCGACCGGTGCGTCCCATCAGGGCTATCTGCTGACCCTGATCCACTAGCGTGCCCACCTCCACCAACAACTTGGAGTTGTGGGCATAGCGAGTCACCAGGCCATTACCATGATTGATCTCAATCATGTTGCCAAATTCAGGATGCCGACCCGACCAGCTCACTATGCCGGGCCCGGTTGCCAATATGGGCGTGCCCGGCTTGCCGCGAAAATCGACACCCTTGTGCATCTTGGCCCGGCCGTTGAACGGATCGACCCGGCCACCGAAGCCGGAGCTTATCCAGACCCGCTCCTGCTTGACCGGCGAGCCGGAAATAAAGCCTGCGTCAGTGATATGGTGATTGAGCATGAAAGATTCAAGTACTGACAGCTGTTCTTCACGACTGCTGAGCTGTTTGCTGAGGTGAGCCATGGAGCTTTGCAGCTCGTCCAGGTTCACCTCCAGATCGGCATCATAGGAGGGGCCGCCCATGGGAGGCAGCTCTTTGAAGTTGAATTCGTCGGGATCGAGCTCGGCTTGTTCGGTCAGGCGCTCGCCGAGGGCATTGAGCCTGCCCAGCTGGCCCTGCATGGTGCCTACCTGAGCCGCCAGCATGGCGAGTTGCTCACGGGCCTGATCGGTAGTTTGGCTCGCCTGCTGCTGCTCTGCTTGAATCAGCGCCAGCTCGAGGGCGGCCATTTTCTGATGCCAGCTCTGCCATAACAGGACACAACCCAGTACCAGAATAGAAAGAAAGAGACCGCCGACCCAGGCCAGACGTTGTTTGGGGAAGTGCAGCTTGCGCCGCTGCTTGCCATTGAGGATCAGGGTAATGCTCATAGAAATTCAATCTGCTCGGTCGGGTGAGGCGAGTTGCCACCACGAAAATAAAACCGGGAGAGTATCGGTATCGGGATGTAAACAAGAATGACAGGACGTCGGTGCGGAGAGATGACCGACGTCCTGTTGCACAGCTATCAGGCTAGAACCAAACCGTTATCGTAGTAAGCGATGGGCGCTTTGTCGCCCTCACCCTCGAAGGTCACCAGTTCCCATGCCTCCTGCTGAGCCAGCAAGGCACGCAGCAGTTTGTTGTTCAAGGCATGACCCGTCTTGTAGGCGCGGAATTCGCCGATGATGCTGCGGTTACACATATAAAGGTCACCGATAGCATCCAGCATCTTGTGCTTGACGAACTCATCTTCGTAGCGCAAACCATCTTCGTTCAGCACCCGATAGTCATCCAGCACCACGGCATTCTCCAGGCTTCCGCCCAAGGCCAGGTTCTGGGAGCGCAGGTACTCGATGTCGCGCATGAAGCCGAAGGTACGGGCACGGCTGATCTCTTTCACGAAAGAGGCGCCGGAGAAGTCCAGTACACAACGCTGATTGCGGCCTTCGAACACCGGGTGCTGGAAATCGATCTCGAGATCCATCTTGAAGCCGTTGCGATAGGGGTGGAATTCCGCCCACTTGTCGCCGTCCTCAACCCGGATGCTCTGCTTGATCCGCACAAACTGCTTGGGCGCATTCTGTTCGCGGATCCCGACTTCCTGCAGCAGGTAGATGAAGGGGTGCGCACTGCCATCCATGACCGGGATCTCGGGAGCATCAACCTCGACATAGAGGTTGTCGATCCCCATTCCGGCCAAGGCGGCGGAGAGGTGTTCTATGGTGGAAACACGCACACCAGCTTCGTTGACCAACGCAGTACAGAGTACGGTATCCCGCACCTGGTCAGCATTTGCTGGCAATTCCACCACAGGATCCAGATCGGTACGCAAGTAAACGATCCCTGTGTTCACAGGTGCCGGACGGAATGTCATTGTGACTTTCCGACCCGAATGCAGGCCCACACCAGTGGCCTGGACACTCGTTTTCAAGGTTCTTTGTCTAATCATGGGCGTATCCACAGCTAAATTCCGGACCAGATGGTCGTTGACGGGCCATCTTAGCACATTCCTTAAACAACAAACAAACCAGCCCCGTTAGAGGCTTAGTCTGCCTGCTTGCGCAGGAAAGCCGGAATATCCAGATAATCAGGCTCACGACGAGCTTGTGGCTCGGCATTCACCGCCTTGGCCGGGGCCTCTTCCATCACGCGAGACTGCAGGGCTTCGCTGATCAGGGGCTGACGGGCCGGACGCTCTTGTACCATGTTGTTTTTCACGAGCGTGATGTCGCTCTTGCGATCGGCACCGATACCGGTCGCAACCACGGTCACCCGCAGCTCGTCTTGCATCTCTGGGTCGATTACGGTACCCACCACCACGGTGGCATTCTCGGAGGCGAAGGCCTTGACCGCGTTACCCACGGTTTCGAACTCTTCGATGGTCATGTCCATGCCGGCGGTGATGTTGACCAGGATGCCACGGGCACCGGCCAGATCCACGTCTTCCAGCAGCGGGCTGGAGATGGCTTTCTCGGCAGCTTCTTCGGCACGGTCATCCCCGGAGGCGGAACCGGTACCCATCATGGCGGTACCCATCTCACGCATCACGGTACGCACATCCGCGAAGTCGACGTTGATCAAGCCCGGACGGGTGATCAGTTCGGCAATGCCCTGTACCGCGCCCAACAGCACGTCGTTGGCCGCCTTGAAGGCGTCCAGCAGGGAGATACCGCGGCCCAACACCTTCAGCAACTTGTCGTTGGGGATGGTGATCAGGGAGTCGACGTTCTTCGAGAGCTCTTCGATGCCGTGGGCGGCAAAGCCCATCCGCTTCTTGCCTTCGAAGGAGAACGGCTTGGTCACCACGGCGACGGTCAGTATGCCCATCTCGCGGGCCACTTCAGCCACGACGGGGGCCGCGCCAGTACCAGTACCACCGCCCATGCCCGCGGCGATGAATACCATGTCGGAACCGGTCAGCAGCTCACGCAGTGCTTCACGGTCTTCCAGGGCGGCTTCACGACCCACATCCGGGCTGGCTCCGGCACCCAGTCCCTTGGTGATACCACTGCCGATCTGCAGTGTGGTGTTGGCACTGGAGTTACGCAGTGCCTGGGCGTCGGTGTTGATGGTGATGAATTCAACACCTTCGATGTTTTGACGAACCATGTGCTCGACTGCGTTGCCGCCGCCGCCACCCACGCCTATCACCTTGATGACAGCTTCGTCCGTGTGGCTATCCATAAATTCAAACATGTTGTCTCTCCGCTTTATTTGCTGACTGACGCAAAATCTTTTAGAACTCGCCACGCAACCAGTTGCTGACCCGTTTGACCAGCCCACCGACACTTGCCTTGGCGGTATAATCGTTGCTACTGCCTGTGGATTGATGGGTACGGCCGTATTGCAGCAACCCGACCGCGGTCGAGTAGACTGGCGCCTGCACGTAATCACTCAATCCGCGCACATTCATGGGTTCCCCGACCCGGACCTGACACTGGAATACCTGCTCTGCGCACTCCACTATGCCTTCGATCTGGGCCGCACCACCGGTCAGTACCAAACCGGCGGCCAGCTGATGCTTGACCCCCTGCTGTTTCAATTCGCTTTGCACCTTCACCAGCTCGTCATTGATCATGGAGAGCAGCTCGGTGTAGCGCGGCTCTATCACCTCGGCCAGGGTCTGTCGTTGCAGACTGCGGGCCGGGCGTCCACCGACGCTGGGCACTTCAATATTGTCTTCTTTACTGACCAGGCGGCCCAGAGCGCAGCCGTAGCGCACCTTGATCGCTTCGGCGTCCAACGGCGGCGTGCCGAAGGCGTAGGCGATATCGCTGGTGACAGTGCTGCCGGCATAGGGGATCACCTTGGTGTGACGCAGGGCCCCGCCGGTAAACAGCGACATGTCCATGGTGCCGCCACCGATGTCGACCACGCAGACGCCCAGCTCTTTCTCGTCTTCGGTCAAGACGGCGTAGCTGGAGGCCAGGGCGGAGAAGATCAGCTGATCGACCCTCAACCCCACCTTTTCCACACACTTCTCGATGTTGCGAGCCATGTCGTTGTGGCAGGTGATCAGGTGCACCTTGGCGGCCATCCGTACCCCGGACAGACCGACCGGGTTCTTGATGCCCTCCTGGTAGTCGATGGCAAACTCCTGGGGCAGCACGTGCAGCACCCTCAGCTCATCGGACAGACGCACCGACTTGGCGGTGTGGATGACGTTGTCCACGTCCTCCTGAGTCACCTCCTCGTCGGAGATAGGCACCATGCCGGTCTCGTTGCGGCAATCAATGTGCTTGCCAGACAGACCCAGATAGACGGAGCTAATCTGGCAGTCGGCCATCATCTCGGCCTCTTCCACGGCTCGACGCAGGGACTTGACCACGGAATCCAGATCGTTGACCCCGCCCTTGTCCATGCCGCGAGAGGTATGGCTGCCCATACCGATGACATTGAGTTCACCGTCCGGCAGCACTTCGCCCACCAGAACCGCCACCTTGGTAGTGCCGATATCCAGCCCGACAATCAGATTTCTATCTGCGGTTTTGGTCATGCGCTTTCTCTTCGTTCTTCTTCCAGCCAACCGCCATCCCGGTGTCGTATCGAAGGTCCACATAAGCCACTTGCTCACGGGGTTCGATGATCGGGAAGACATCGATAAATCTCTGTAGACGGAGCGCCATATCCGAGCGCCCCACAAACAGTTGAACATTGTTATCCAGCGTCAGTTCCCAGCCATAACGTGGGGTCAGATTGACCGCACTGAGCTTGTAACCACGCTCTGCCAGCTGCGCCTCAAAGTGGTGGCTGTTCTCCAGCACCTTGGCAGCCTGGTCATCAGGGCCGGACAGTTGCATCAAGGGGCTCTTCACCCGATTTGGTGCACTGAACAGCTCACCCTTGGCATTGATGAATCGGTCGCCATTCCAGCGGGCCGCCACCTTCTGCTCCGTGAGGTAGACCTTGATCTTGTCGGGCCACTTCTTGCGTACCGACACCTGGGCGACCCAGGGCAATGCCGTCAGACGTGTCTGCAGGGCATTCACATCCATCTCGAAGAAGTTGCGGGGCGCATCGCCATCCAGCACGGCACTGCGCAACTCCTCCGCCTTGATATATTGGTGTTGCCCCTGTACCAGCAAGGCACTGATGGGCAACCGGTTGGCATCTGTCAGCCAATCCTTTACGTCCAGCGCACTCTGGTAGAGCCCCGCCATCACCAGGAGGAAAAACGTCACTCCGATGATGAAGCCGCCCTTGGTGCGCCCTTGTGCCCTTGCCTCCACCCGTCATATCCCCGTAAAACGTGACCAGACCGCCGGCCGGGCCGGGTGCGCCATTATATAGGCCCCGGCTTGGCGGTCAAAATACTCATTAGGCCCTCAGGCGCCGGATTTCATGCTCTCTACGCTCAATTTCATCTCACCGAGACGTCGGGCCAGCGCCCCCACGTTGCCCGCCCCCTGGGTCAGCACCAAATCCCCCTCACCGATGAGATCCGCCAACACGGCCGGCACATCATCCGGCGTGGCGACAAAAACCGGCTCCAGGCTGCCACGGGAGCGAATGGAACGGCACAGGGCGCGGCCATCGGCACCCGGGATCGCCTCTTCACCGGCGGCGTAAACCTCCAGCATCACCAAGACGTCCACCTTGGAGAGCACGTCGGCAAAATCTTCATAGAGATCGCGGGTGCGGCTGTAGCGGTGCGGCTGGAACACCATCACCAGACGCTTCTCGGGCCAGCCGGCGCGCGCGGCGTTGATGGTGACCTTCACTTCGCTCGGGTGATGGCCATAGTCATCCACCAGCATGGCCTTGCCACGCCCGGTCTCGAATTCGCCATATTGCTGGAAGCGACGCCCTACTCCCTCAAACTTGGCCAGGGCATTGATGATGGCCTCATCACTGACACCATCTTCGGTCGCGACCGCGATTGCGGCAGCGGCGTTGAGCGCGTTGTGCACACCCGGCAGGTTTAGAGTCACTTGCAACTCACCGGCATCTTTACGGCATACCCGGAAGCTGCTGCGATGGGTAGTTTGCACGAAGTCCAGCACCTGCACATCGGCGTCATCGGACAGGCCGTAGGTCAGGGTCGGACGCGCTATCTCAGGCAGCATGCCACGGACCACAGGATCGTCAACACATACCACAGCCAAACCGTAAAAAGGCAGGTTATGGAGGAATTCGATGAAGGTGGCTTTCAACTTGGAGAAGTCACCGCCATAGGTGTCCATGTGGTCCGCTTCGATGTTGGTCACGATGGAAACCATGGGCTGCAGATGCAGGAAAGAGGCATCGCTCTCATCCGCTTCCGCTATCAGATAGCGGCTGCTGCCCAGTCGCGCATTGGTACCGGCACTGTTGAGCAGGCCACCGATGACGAAGGTGGGATCCCGGTCCGCCTCGGCATAGATACTGGCGACCAGACTGGTAGTCGTGGTCTTGCCGTGGGTGCCGGCGACGGCGATGCCATGGCGAAAACGCATCAGCTCGGCCAGCATCTCGGCGCGGCGCACTACGGGGATGCGTTGCTCGCGCGCAGCAAGCAGCTCGGGGTTGTCGGTATTGATGGCGGTGGAGACCACCACGACGCTGGCGCCATCCACATGCTCGGCACTGTGACCGACGAAGATCTGCGCCCCCAGGCTGGCAAGCCGCGCCGTCACGGCATTGCTGGCCAAGTCAGAGCCTGAGACCTGATAGCCTTCGTTGGCCAGCACCTCGGCAATGCCGCCCATGCCCGCACCACCTATTCCGATAAAGTGGATGCGACGCACGCGGCGCATTTCGGGGATCACAGTACGCAGTTTTGCCAGTTCAACCTTGTTCATAATTCTCTCTTGACTCTGCCGCCAGTCCCGCGCACTCATCTGCAACGCGCTCTGCGGCCTCAATACATTGAGGGGTAAGACTGCACGGCTTGGCCTGTGCAATCCTGATCAGCATGCTTTCTCACTCTGCCCGGTTGCGAGCCGCTTGCACTCATCGGCAACCCGTTCTGCCGCATCGATAATGGCGACGCGCCGCGCCGCCTTGGCCATGTTCAACAAGATCTCCCTGCGCCCGGCCAGCCAGCTGAGGCGGGCCGCCAGGGTGGTGGGGCTCAGTTCCGCCTGGGGCAGGAATTCGGCGGCGCCACCATCGACCAGGGTCAAGGCATTGCGGGTCTGGTGATCGTCCACCGCATGGGGCAGCGGCACGAAGATGGCCGCCACACCGGCGGCAGCCACTTCAGAGACGGTCAGGGCCCCCGCGCGACACACCACGAGATCGGCCCAGGCATAGGCATCGGCCATCTCCTTGATAAAGTCGCTCACCTCCGCATCCTGCCCCAGGGCGGCATAGGCATTGGCCACGGCCTCCCTGTTTCCTTTGCCGGTCTGGTGGCGCACCTCGATGGGCACTCCCGCTGCGGCAACCGCGGCGGGGACCTGTTCATTCAGTACCCGGGCCCCCAGACTGCCGCCAATGATGAGCAGGTGCAGAGGGGCGGGCTGAGTGTTGATGCGGCTGGCCGGTTCCGGCAGCGCCACTACTTCCGGGCGGACCGGATTACCGACCACTGCGGTGCGGTTGCTGGGGGCAAACGCGCCGGGGAAGGCCATCAGCACTCGCTTGGCGAGGCGCGCCAGCAGCTTGTTGGTCATGCCGGCAGCGGCATTTTGCTCATGAAGCAGCAGAGGAATACCGGACAACCAGGCCGCCACGCCACCTGGACCCGAGGCGAAGCCCCCCATGCCGAGCACCACATCAGGTTTGATCTCTCTCAGTACCTGACGCGCCTGCAGTATGGATTTGACGATGCGGTAAGGGGCGACCAGCAAGCGCTTGATGCCATTGCCACGCACCCCCTGAATGTCGATGAAGGAGATGGGGTAGCCATGGGCCGGCACCAGCTCGGCTTCCATGCGATCCGCCGTGCCGAGCCAATGTATGGTCCAGCCTTGTGCCTTGAGCCTGTCAGCCACCGCCAAGCCGGGGAACACATGGCCCCCGGTACCACCGGCCATCACCAACAACGTCTTGCTACTCACGCAACCTCCCGCACGCGCGCCTGGGCACTGGCCTGGCGCAATTCGAAATCGATCCGGATCAACATGCTCACCGCGACCGTCATGATGATGAGACTGGAGCCACCATAGCTGACCAGTGGCAGGGTCAACCCCTTGGTCGGCATCATGCCACTGGCGGCACCCACGTTGACGAAGGTCTGGAAACTGAACCAGATGCCGATCCCGATGGCGAGATATCCCTCATAGAGCTTGTCTGCCACCAGGGCCTGATGACCCAGCTTGAGCGCCTTGTATGCCAGGGCGAAAATCAGGAAGAGGGCGCCGAGCACCCCGAGATAGCCGAGCTCCTCACCCAGGATGGCGAACACGAAGTCGGTGTGGGCCTCCGGCAGGTACTCCATCTTCTGGATGGAGTTGCCGAGCCCTTCCCCAAGCCAGCTGCCGCGGCCAAACGCCATCAACGACTGGGTCAGCTGATAGCCACTGCCGAAGGGGTCGGCCCAGGGGTCGAGGAAGGAGGTCACCCGCCGCATCCGATACGGCTCGGCGATGATCAGGGTCACCACGGCGCTCACCCCCACCAGAATGAGGGCGATGAACTGACCCATGCGGGCCCCCGCCAGGAACAGCATCCCCAACGAGGTGACAAACATCACCACCACGGAGCCCAGATCCGGCTGGGCCAGCAGCAGCACGGCCACCAGGAAGAGCACCGCCATCGGCTTCATGAAGCCGATGAGCCGCTCGCGCACCTCGTTCTGGCGGCGTACCAGGTAGCCCGCCAGATAGACAAAGAGCGCCAGCTTGCCAAATTCGGCCGGTTGCAGGTTGAAGGGCCCCAGGGGCAACCAACGCACCGAGCCGTTGACGCTCCGTCCCACCAGCAGCACCAGCACCAGCATCAGGATGGCGAGCAGCAGCATGGGGCCGTTGTATTGCTGCCAGCGGGCCATGGGCACCTGCAAGACAAACCAGGAGATACCGAGCGCCATCACCAGGAAGAGGCCGTGGCGTTTGACAAACATGAAGGGGTCGTTGGCCAGCGCAATCCCTTCCGGGATGGAGGCCGAGGCCACTATGACCAGCCCCACCGTCATCAGCGAGAAGCCCAGCACCACCAGCTGGCGATCGTAGAGCGCACCGGGCCGGGCGGGCAGCAGGATCCGTTGCAGGAAAGCCAGGGTCGCGCGCAGGGCGTTCATAGGGCCATCACCCGTTCAGCGGTAAGGCGATCACCGCGAACGTCGAAGGATGTGAAGAGGTTAAGCCCGTCCAGGCTGGCAAGGGGCGCGTTCATAGCATCAGTACCAGTTCGGTGAAGCGATCGCCCCGTGCTTCGAAGGATTTGAACTGATCCAGACTGGCGCAGGCCGGGGCAAGCAGCACCCAGTCGCCGGGTCTGGCGTCGGCTGCGGCCTTGGCGACGGCGGCCTCGAGGGAGTCAACCCGCTCAGTCTGCTCGCCCAGCGCCAGCAAGGTGTCGGCATCCTGACCAAAGCAGTACATCTTGTCTATCTGGCTGCCGAGCAGCGCTTGCACAGGGCCAAAATCCTGGCCCTTGCCCTGGCCGCCAGCCAACAGCAGCAGGTGCCCCTTGACCGATTCCCGCACCCCAGCCACGGCGGCCAGGGTGGCCCCCACGTTGGTGGCCTTGGAGTCATTGATCCAGCGAACCCCCGCCACCTCGCGCACGAAGCGGGCACGGTGGGGCAGTCCTTCGAAGCGGCGCAGCACGGCAAGCTGTGGCTCGCGGGGAATGCCGACGGCGTCGCACAGGGCCATGGCGGCAAGGGCGTTGGCCTGGTTGTGGGCACCGACGATCTTCATCTCGTCCACCGCGATGAGCGGCTCGCCATGCAGACTCAGCCACAGGCGCCCCTCGCAGAGGGTTCGGCCATAACTCTTGTCGTCCAGGCCAAAACTTTGCCAGAGCTCGCCCACGTCGGGCAGGGTCAGGGCATCGTCCCGATTGACCAGAATATGTTGGGAATGCTGATGGATCTCTTGCTTGGCGGCGCGGTAATCGGCCATGCCCATGTAGCGATCCATGTGATCCTCAGAGAGGTTCAGCACCACTGAGGCGACGGCGCGCAGGCTATGGGTGGTCTCGAGCTGGAAGCTGGAGAGCTCCAGCACGCAGAGATCCATCGGCTGCTTGAGCAACGTCAGCGCAGGGGTGCCGATGTTGCCACCGACGCCCACCTTGAGGCCCGCCTCGGCGATCATCTCGCCGACCAGAGTGGTGACCGTGCTCTTGCCGTTGGAGCCGGTGATGGCAATGACGGGGGTGTGGGTCTCGCGCACGAACAGCTCGATGTCGCCGACTATGTCCACCCCCCGCTCGGCGGCAGCCCTGAGTTCGGGGGTCGCCAGGGCGATACCGGGACTGGCCACGATCAGATGGGCCTGGGTGAGCAAGGCTTCATCCAGTCCCTCAATGAGTTCAACCCCGGCCGGGAGCTGATCCTGACCAGGGGGATTGCGACGGGTATCCATCACCAGGGGGGTCACACCACGGCCGAGGAAATAATCGACACAAGAGAGACCGGTTTTCCCCAGACCTATGATGATGACCATGATTAACGCACCTTCAGGGTGGCAAGACCCAGCAGCACCAGCATCAGGGTGATGATCCAGAAGCGCACGATGACGCGCGGCTCGGGCCAGCCCTTCTTCTCGTAGTGGTGATGAATGGGCGCCATGCGGAAGATGCGTACCCCGCGCAGCTTGTAGGACCCAACCTGCAGGATAACGGAGACGGTCTCCATCACGAAGACGCCCCCCATGATCACCAGCAGGAACTCCTGGCGTACCAGCACGGCTATGGTGCCAAGGGCACCGCCCAGAGCCAGTGAGCCCACATCCCCCATGAAGACCTGAGCGGGATAGGTATTGAACCAGAGGAAGCCCAGGCCCGCCCCTATGATGGCGGTGCACACAATCACCAGCTCGGAGGTATAGGGCACATAAGGAATGTGCAGGTAGCTGGCAAAATTGACGTTGCCGGTCGCCCAGGCAATCAGGGCGAAGCCTCCTGCCACCATAACGGTCGGCATGATGGCCAGACCATCCAGACCATCGGTCAGATTGACCGCGTTGGAGGTACCGACGATGACGAAGTAGGTCAGCAGGATGAACATCAGCCCGAGCTGCGGCATCACATCCTTGAGGAAGGGCACCACCAGCTGAGTCTGACCATCATGGGTGGCCGTGGTGTAGAGGAAGACGGCGACGATCAGTGCCACCGCGGATTGCCAGAAATATTTCCAGCGGGCGATCAGGCCATCGGTATTCTTGCGCACCACCTTGCGATAGTCATCGACGAAACCGATGGCACCGTAGGCGGCCAGCACGAACAGCACCAGCCAGACATAGGGGTTGTCGAGGCGACACCAGAGCAGCACAGAGACGAAGATGGCCGCCAGTATCATCAGGCCGCCCATGGTCGGGGTACCCGCCTTGCTGAAATGAGACTCAGGGCCGTCCTGGCGGATCACCTGGCCAAATTTCATGATCTGCAGGCGACGGATCAGCCGTGGTCCCAACCAGAGTGCCACTCCGAGCGCCGTGAGGATAGACAGGATGGCGCGCAGCGTCAGATAGGAGAAGACGTTGAAGAAGGTGAAGTGCGGGGTGAGTAATTCCGCCAGCCAGACTAGCATGAGGCTTGCTCCTGATGGTCGGCGACCATGTTGACTATCTCTTCCATGCGCGAACCACGCGCCCCTTTCACCAGAATCGAGATGGTTTGCTCTGTGTTTATCATCTGTGCCAGCGCGTCATACAAGGACGCCTTGTTGTCAAAATGTCGGCCGCCCGCAGCATCCGCGGTGTGGCGGCTCTGTTCACCCACTGTCAGCACGGCGTCGAGGCCGCGTTCGCGGGCGTGGTGTCCAACCCGGGCATGTTGCGCGGCAGACTCCTCGCCCAACTCCTTCATGTCACCAAACACCAGCACCTTGTAGCCACCCATGGCGGTCAGGGCATCGATGCCAGCCAGTACGGACTCCACACTGGCGTTGTAAGTGTCATCAATCAGGGTCAGGTCACCCCAGCGCCGCACGCAGAAGCGGCCCTTGACCGGCGCCATCTGCTCCAGCCCCGCCTTGACCGAGGCAAGCGACGCCCCCAGTGCCAGGCAGCCCGCGGCGGCGGCCAGGGCATTGGCCACGTTGTGGCGACCGGGAATGGCCAGGGTAAGGGTCAACTCTCCCTGCGGGGTCACTAGCACGAATTCGGCGCAGCCCTGCCCGTTGAGTACGATGTCACGGGCATGGAAGGGCTGGCTCTGATCTTCGAGGGAGAAGGCGCACCGAATGCCCCGTTCCCGCCACTGGGGCCAGAACTCGTTGTCGGCATTGACGATGGCGTTACCGCACTCGCCCAGACCTTCGAAGATTTCGCTCTTGGCATGGAACACCCCTTCCAGAGAGCCAAAACCTTCCAGATGAGCCGCCGCCACGTTGTTGATGATGGCGGCATCGGGCCGGGCCAGGGAGGTGGTCCAGGCGATCTCCCCCGGGTGGTTGGCACCCAGCTCCATCACCGCAAACTGGTGCTGCGCCTCGAGGCGCAGCAGGGTGAGCGGTACGCCCACTTCGTTGTTGAAGTTGCCAGCGGTGGCCAGCACCTCGCCTTCATGGCGCAGTATGGCGGTCGCCATCTCTTTCACCGTGGTCTTGCCGCAACTGCCGGTGATGGCCAGCACCTTGGGGTTGACGCGCTCGCGCACCAGTCGACCGAGCAGACCCAACCCCTTGAGGCTGTTTGTCACTATCAGCTGGGGAATGGCCAGGGGCAGCTCGCGCTCAACCAGCAAGGCGCTGGCGCCTGCCGCCATGGCTTGCTCACAAAAATCGTGGGCGTCGAAACGCTCACCGCGCAAGGCAACGAAAAGTGCGCCCGGACCCAGGGTACGGGTATCCGTGCTGATCGCGGTGATCTCTGCGTCCTCACCCAGTAACCGGGCATCGAGTGCCTGCGCCAGTTCGGCAAGCCTGAGGGTCATCATGTGAATGACTCCAATAATATTGTGTCCAAGGCGGCCGCGACGGTCTCCCGGTCGGAAAGCCTGAGGGCCATCATCTGAATGACTCCATTATTGTGTCCAAGGCGGCCGCGACGGTCTCCCGATCGCTGTAGTGCCGCTTGTCGGTACCAATGATCTGATAATCCTCGTGCCCCTTACCGGCCACCAGGATGATGTCCTCTTTGCTCGCCTGCGCCAACGCGAATTCGATGGCCTTGACCCTGTCGTGCTCTATGGTCACAGCATCAGGATCGGCAAGACCCGCCACCATGTCAGCCATGATGCGGGCCGGCGATTCGGTACGGGGATTGTCATCGGTCAGGATCACGCAATCCGCATGTTGCTCTGCCATGGCAGCCATCATGGGACGCTTGCCGCTGTCTCTGTCACCGCCGCAACCGACGATGCACCACAGACGACCCTCGCAGTGCACCCGCAGGGCCTGCAATGCCTTCTCCAGCGCATCCGGGGTATGGGCATAATCGACCACGGCAAGCGGCACCTGACCACCACCGAAGCACTCCATGCGCCCCGTGACTCCCTGCAAGCGGGGAGCGGTCACCAGCAGCTGCTCGAGCTCATGGCCGAGCACCAGCATGACCCCCATGGCGGCCAGCACATTGCTGACGTTGAAGCGGCCGAGCAAGGGGGCGGATAATACACCATTCCCCCAGCTGGAGTTAATGGCAGAACTGAATCCCTGCTGATGAAATTGGGGATCCTGCGCCGTCAACTGTCGCCCTGGATGATTTTCAATCGGGCCATTGGTGCCAAAGGCCACCGCCTGGGGATACAGGTTCAACCATTCGCGCCCGAGCGGGTCATCATGATTGATGACGGCATTCGCGGCATCGACCTGCTTGAGCAGCAGCGCCTTGGCCTCGCCATAGGCGGCCATGGTGCCGTGATAGTCGAGGTGATCCCGACTCAGATTAGTGAAAACAGTGGCGGCAAAATGCAGGTCGGCGACCCTGTGCTGAACCAGACCGTGGCTGGAGACTTCCATGGCAACCAGACTGGCGCCTTTGTCCCGCAAGGCGGCCAGATTGGCCTGCACTTCGAGGGCGCTGCCCGTGGTGTTGGCGGCTTCAATCAGCTCGCCAAACAGACCATTGCCTATGGTGCCCATGACGGCGGCCTTGCCACCCGGTTCACCGACCAGCAGGCTATGCCAGTTGGCGACCAGCAAGGCGGTGGTGCTCTTGCCATTGGTGCCGGTGATACCAATCAAGTCCAGCGCCGCCGCAGGCTCCCCGAAGAAACGCCCGGCCAGACCCGACAGCCTGGCGGGCAGATCGCGAATACCGACGCAGGGCACATCGAGCGCAGACGGTACGAATGTCCCATCTTCCTCAAACAGCACGGCGCTCGCCCCCTGGGCAACCGCCTGTTCGATGAACTGTCTGCCGTCGACCTGATGCCCCTTGAGCGCCACGAACAGACAGCCGGGGCCGACCCGTCGGCTATCGAGCTGCATGTCGGTCAGCGGGAGCGCCTGGGCCTCAATGCCAAGGGGGCGCACGAGTGCATCAAGTGTGAGGGACAACGGCGGCCTCCATCTGGGCGAGCGAGGGGGGCGGCGCATTGGGCACCGCATCGGGACGAATGTTGTAGAGCTGGAGTACGCCGCCCATGGCCTCGGCGAAGGGCGGGGTGGCAACGGCGCCACCGTAATAGGCACTGCCCTTGGGCTCGTTGATCACCACCACCATGACGAAGCGAGGATCGCTGGCTGGCGCGAAGCCGGCGAACCAGCCCATGTAGTCCTTGCCATAGCCACCGGCGACCGCCACCTTGGCGGTGCCACTCTTGCCACCGATGCGGTAGCCGGGCACCTTGGCCTTGGGAATGGCATTGTCGACCACGAACTCCAGCGCCTGCATCATGGCCTTGGCGTTGTTGTGGTCGATGACCTGCTCTCCCCTGGGCGCCTTGTCCAGCTTGATTGTGGAGATGGGTACCCGCTTGCCCTGATTGGCCAGGGTGGCGTAGGCGGAGGCCAGCTGCAGCGGTGTCACCCGCAGGCCGTAGCCGAACGACAGGGTGGCGCGCTCGATATCGGACCAGCGCCGACGCTGGGGCAGCATCCCAAGGCTCTCACCGATCAGGCCGCTGCCGGTGTCATTGCCAAGCCCGAACAGGCTGAGGGTGTTGATCATCTCCTGAGCCGGCATGCGCAAGGCGATCCGTGACATGCCGATGTTGGAGGAGTAACGCAGTATGTCGAACAGGTTGTTGGCACTGTGGATGCTGACATCCCTGATCTGCTTGGCGCCGATATAGAGCGGGCCACCCGGGATATGATCTTTCCAGCTCGTCACCCCGGCCTGCAAGGCACTCAACAATATCAACGGCTTGAGGGTGGAGCCCGGCTCATAGGTATCTGTCACAACCCGGTTGCGCACCCGGAAACTCTGATACTGACCGCGGTTATTCGGGTTGTAGGAGGGGGTGTTGACCATGGCCAGCACCTCCCCTGTCTTGACGTCCAGCATGACCAGGGATCCGGAGGTCGCCTTGTTCTCATCGGTGGCGCGCTTGAGGGCGCGGTAGGCCAGCGCCTGTACCCGCTGATCGATGCTCAAGGCCAGGTTGTTGGCATTCTTGCCCTCTTTCACCACCCCGAGCCGCTCTATGACCCGACCCTGACGATCCTTGCGCACCCGCTGTTCCCCAGGGGTTGCCGTCAGCCACTGGTCGTAACTGCGCTCTATGCCTTCGATGCCGTGGCCATCGATGTTGGTCACCCCCACCAGATGAGAGCTGATCTCCCCAGTGGGGTAGAAACGGCGGGATTCCGGGCGCAGGAAGACCCCCCCCAGCTTGAGGCCCTTGATGTATTCGGCCACCGCAGGGGTCACCTGGCGCTGCAAGTAAACGAAGCGTTTCTTGGGGTTGGCGGTACGGCGCTTGAGCACATCGATATCGACCTTCAGCACGGCGGAGAGCGCCAGCCAGGCCCGCTCGTTATGGATGGAGCCGGATTCGTGCACCGTCTTGGGATCGGCCCAGACCGCCTCAACCGGCACGGAGACGGCCAGCTGTTCGCCGTTCCGATCCGTGATCATGCCGCGCACAGCCTGGGTCGAGGTGGTACGCAAAGAGCGCAGGTCCCCCTCCTGACGCAACCTGTCCGGGTTGATCACCTGGATCCAGGCCAGACGCAAGATAAGCCCGATAAACGCGACCCCGATGAAGAACACCAGGGTGCGAAAGCGCCACGGATAGAGTGACGGGGCTTTGGCCTGCGCCTTGGCGGGCGTCTTGCGTTTCATGGTTGGTTGATTACCTTCTCAGTGGTCACCAGGGGGCGAGCCATCTGTAACTTATCCATGGCCAGCGCTGCCACACGGGAGTGCTCGGCCAGGGTCCCCTGCTCCAGCAGCAGGTGACGCCATTCGATATTGAGCCTGTCTTCCTCGGCCATGAGATCGTTCTGGGTCGACGTCATGACCCGCGTCATGTTGGTCACCAGGATCACCGCAAAGGAGGTCACCAGCACGGCAACGGCCAGCGCGAGCTGCAGCTTGTGGCGCCACAGGTCCTGGATTATCTCCTTGCCGAGGTGAACGCGGGGCTCGCTCATGAGTTAATCCGCCAACCGCTGGGCGACCCGCAGCACCGAGCTGCGTGATCGGCTGTTTTCGCTGACTTCATGGTCAGAAGGCTTGAGTGCCTTGCCCACCGACTTCAACTTGCGACCACCGGCCAGTTGGGACTCGGTCAGGGGGATGCCGCGGGGAACGTCCGGGCCCTTCTCATGTTTGCGGATGAAGTGTTTCACGAGGCGATCTTCCAGGGAGTGGAAGCTGATGACCGACAGGCGCCCTTCCGGGGCCAGGGCCTGCAAGGCACCATCGAGGGCCGTCTCTATCTCGTCCAGCTCGCTGTTGATATAGATGCGGATCGCCTGGAAGCTGCGGGTGGCGGCGTGTTTACCCTTCTCTTTGCTCGGATTGACCCTGGCAATCATCTCCGCCAGTGGCCGGGTACGCACATAGGGCTCAGTGGCACGGTCATGGACGATGGCGCGGGCTATCTTCTTGGCGAAGCGCTCCTCACCAAAGGTCTTGAGCACCCAGGCAATATCATCCACATCGGCCCTGGCCAGCCACTCGGCGGCGCTCTGGCCGCTGGTCGGATCCATGCGCATGTCGAGGGGGCCATCTTTCATGAAGCTGAAACCGCGCTCTGCATCATCGAGCTGAGGCGAGGAGACCCCCAGATCCAGCAGGAAGCCGTTTACCTTGCCGAGCAGGCCGCGATCATTGAGGTAGTCGGTGATGCCGGAGAAGGGGCCATGGACTATCTCGAAACGGGAGTCCTGGATCTTGGCGGCCTCGGCGATGGCCTGGGGATCGCGGTCAATCGCGATCAAGCGGCCATGGGGGCCCAGTTTTTCCAAGATGAGACGGGAGTGACCGCCACGGCCAAAGGTGCCGTCGACGTAGATGCCGTCCGGCTGGATGGCCAGACCTTCGACGGCTTCGTGCAACAGCACTGTGATGTGTTCAGCGGCTTGGCTCATTTATAGCGAGAAATCCTGTAAACGATCCGAGCCAGCCCAGTCATCCTCGGGCAGGCTCGCGATATCGGTATCGATCTGATGTTGCCAGCGGGACTCGTCCCACAGCTCAAACTTGTTGAGCTGACCCACCAGCATGATTTTTTTGTCCAGCCCGGCATGAGTGCGCAGGGGCTGGGAGAGCAAAAGACGGCCATTGCCGTCCAGTTCACATTCGGTCGCGTGGCCGAGCAGCAGACGCTGCAGGCGGCGCTGTGCCGGATCCATGCTCGAGAGTGTCTTCAGCTTGCGCTCAATCTCCTCCCATTCATGCAAGGGGTAGAGCAGCAGGCAGGGGTGGGCGATATCGATGGTACAGACCAGCTGGCCGTCGCATTCGTCGCGCAGCCAATCACGGTATTTGGTCGGAATCGCCAGTCGCCCTTTGACATCCAGGCTGATGGCGTGAGCACCACGCAACAAATTAGCCATCCCCAATGAGTAACACATGGTGGGCCTTTGCCCAGAAAAACCACTTTGATCCACTTTTCTCCACTGTGAAGTTTAAGGACGAGTAAAGTGCTTTTCAAGCAAGGATCCTTACGGCGGGGAACATATTGACGCAGCGGCTGACAAGGGCAGATTAAGTGAGTTGATTTTCCACAAGTTATTTGCTGGAAAAAGACAGCGATTAATTAGAGACCCATTGAGGCAACGCCTCCATTCAGGGCGAAATAATAAAGCGATAAAGGATTAAGGTACACAAGGCAATGCTCACACCGACCACGGGATAGATGATGTAACCATCCCCAGCCCGCCGTGCTCGCAGGCAAACAAGCTGACAAAGCAGCAGGTTGTAGAGAATGAGGAGGGCGCTCAGCAGCATATTTGTCGCCAGACCCAGTCCATCCATATAAAGGATGTAGAGTCCCATCAGCACGAAGTTAATCAGGATGAGATAGAGCAGAAATTTCTGTAGTGTTCTGCCTGCTGTCGAGGGGGTTTTTGCTTGTGGTATCATGCTCATCACATCCTTGAATCCACATGAACAGTCGACAAAAAAGGTCTGAAACTGTTGAGAGCAACCATGTTTTTATTCCCATTCGGCCACCCAGAGATGGCGGCGCCATGAGAGTCATAACAAAATGGCTGTACTCGCTGACAATTTTGACATCATCCTGTTGTTATTCTTATCAAAACTATCATTGGCAGTCGGGTTTTCCCAGCCCCCTGACAGGGGTGGGCAATGAGCTGGTACAGGAACAGACTCAGTTCCTGCTCAAACAGCAGGATTATCTGCAGCGACGCCTGAGTCAGGTGCAACCGATGATCCGCTGGGTCGCCCAGCAGGTCGAAGCCAGACATCTCCCCCCCCTGCTCAGTTTCGTACCCCTCATCGAGAGCAGTTACCGGTTGGAGGTTGTCTCCCACGCGGGGGCAGCCGGTCCCTGGCAATTGATGCCCCAGACGGCGAGTCGCTTCGGGGTCCCCATTAACAACAGCTTTGATGGCCGCTACTCCCTGCCGCTCGCCACCGAGGCAGCACTCACCTACCTCGCCTGGCTCTATCAACTGTTCGATCGGGACTGGCCATTGGCCTTGGCAGCCTACAACGCGGGGGAGGGTCGAGTCGCCAAGGCCATACTGGCCGCCAACAGCCGTAATCTGTGGGATCTGGCGCTGCCGGAGGAGACCCTTTTCTATGTCGCACGCCTGCTGGCCCTCTCTCGTCTGTTGCAGAACCCAGATCGCTACAGTTTCATGCTACCCCCCTGGCGCCAAGGGGCCGATCTGCAACTCGAATCAGAACCTCAGGGCTGTTCCCTGCTGGCCTGGGCACTTGAGAAAGGTGTTTCCATGAATGATGCCAGTCGCTGGAATCCCGCCTGGCGCCTGCCCCAGGCTCAGGGGGTAAGCCGTTGTCCCATTGCCTACAGCACATCCGACGGGCACCAACCCAGTGGACATCAAGCGACCAGGGGGCCCTTTATCGCCAGTACCATTTCATTGGAGAGTCTGCATGATCCCTTGCTGCTCCAGGCAAGCAAGGGACTGGATCTGGGTCAAGGCGGGCTCAGGTTGGAGAAGGTGCCTGATCCGCTGGGTCTGGATCGACGCCCGGTTCCGCTACTGCCATGAAGCAGTGTCGCCAGTGGCTGAGCACAGGAGCCAGATCCACTTGTCCCGGATCCGTCCAGCTGGCTCCATAGAAACTCAAATACTGGCCTATGCCGCGCCTATGCATGATCTGGCACTCGAGCCGGATGTGGGGGGCAAGCGAGAGGCTGATGGTGTCAGGCAGTTCGAAACGGGACGGGGCCAGGAAGCCCACCCCGCCAGGTCCTATGTCCTTGATCACTGCCCGCCCGATCCGCTTGTCAAACAACAGACCGCTGATCAGCAGGCGAGCGGCGATGCCACAGCTTTGCGCCTCTAAGGGGGTGGTGCCGTCGTGCAGATACCAACGCGGTACCTTGCGTCTGGGATCCTGCTGCAGCAGCGTTAGCTCATGGGCTAGTTCATCCTTCATCTGGGCACACCTTCCTTGGCCTGGGCCGTCGCGGCCTGTATCTGTGAGCTGAACAACTGATCTAGGCTCTGCTCGGCCTCGGTCGTCATGATCAGCAATTCGATGCGCCGGTTACGGCTACCGGTCGGGTTATCGGCATCCTCCAGCATGGTATCTGACATCGCCACTACCTGGGCAATCCGCTGTGGCGGCATGCCGCCTGCCAGCAACACCCGTCTGGCCATCATGGCGCGATCGGAGGAGAGCTCCCAGTTGCTGTAGTTGTCTCCGGCAAAGGGGGTGTTATCCGTGTGACCCGAGATCATCACCCGGTTCTCCACCCGCTGAAACACCGGGGCCAGCCCCATCAGCAGATGACGGAAGAAGGGGCTGATCCTGGCACTACCCCGGCTGTACATCTCCCTGTCCTCGTTGTCCCGGATGAGGATCCGCAGCCCCTGCGGCACCAGCTGAAGCTCCAGGTTGTTCTTGGCCTGCAGTTGATCGGCCAGGGAGTCGATGACGCCAGCCAATTGCGCCATCTGTTGCTTGCCCTCGACCCGCCCCACAATCAGGTTGCTGTAGTGATCGACTCCCTTCTCATTGAGGATGCTCTGGCTGGGGTCTCTGTGTCTGGGCATCAACTGGCCGTCCGGCGTGTAAACGGGCACCAGCTCTTCCAGGGGTGAGGGCTGGCCGCCGAGGTCGACCGGGAAGGGGCTATTACGGATATCGAAGGGATTGGCCGCGTTGTCCAGAATACTGTAATCACGCAGATGGCTGGCGACCTGCTCACGCTCCTCCTGATTGGAGACGGCCAGGATCCAGAGCACCATGAACAGGGCCATCATGGCGAGGGTGAAGTCGGCGAAGGCCACCTTCCAGGCCCCTCCGCTCTTGGGCGCCGAGTTGCGTCGGTTCTGCCGCTTGATAATGATCTGTTCGTGGTTACGCATCTACATCGCCTTGTTGGTGACCCACTCTTCCAGCTCCATGAAGCTGGGTTTGACGTCGGGCTCTAATACCTTGCGTCCCGAGTCCACCGCAAGCAGAGGCTGTTTGCCACGCAACTGGGCCAGCAGTATGGATTTGACGCACATCAGCAGGGAGATGCGCCGTTTGACCAGATCTTCCATGGCGCTGCTCAGGGGCTCGAGCAGGCAGTAACACATGAATATCCCGATGAAGGTGCCGACCAGGGCCGCAGCCACGTGTACGCCAATGGCGGTGAGAGGGCCATCGAGCTGCTGCATGGTGATGATGATGCCCATGACTGCCGCCAGTATGCCGAAGCCCGGGCAGGCCTCCCCCGTCTTGTGCAGGGCATGGGCCGGTTTGAGCATCTCCTCCTCGATGGCCATGATCTCCTGCTCGAGCATGGTCTCCAGTTCATGGGGGCTGATCTTGCCCATGCCGAGCAGGCGCAGGTTGTCGATGATGAAGCCCAGCAACTGAGGATCCTCGGCGATCTGCGGGTACATCAGGAAGACCGAGCTCTGCTGCGGATTCTCGATGTGTTCATCGAGGGCCTTGAGGCCCTTGCTGCGGGTCTCTTCCAGCAGTTGATGCATCAAGGTCAGCAACTCGCGGTAGAGCTCCCGCTCAGCCTTGTTTGGCTTGGCCACCAGTTTGATCTGGCGCCACATCTCGTGGAGCACCTCTTTGGAGTTGCCGATGAACATGGAGCCGATGGCCGCGCCGAAGATAATGACCATCTCGGCGGGCTGCCACAGGGCGAGCAGGCGCCCACCGGCCATCATGAAACCGCCCAGCACACACACGAAGATGATGCCCAGGCCTAGCTGTTTTTGCATGAATGCTCCCGCACAACACAAGGAGCCTCGCCACGGGGTGTGGCGAGGCATGATTAGATGGAATCGACCAATTGCTTCTTGAGCTGAAGCACACACTGCTTATGCAGCTGACAAACCCGGGACTCGGTCAGACCGAGTACCAGGGCTATCTCCTTCATGTTCAGCTCATGTTGGTAGTAGAGGGAGAGCAGCAACTGCTCCCGCTTGTCCAGGGTGGCGAGCACCTTGCTGAGGGTCATGGCCAGGTCGGCATCATCGGATTCGGCGGTCGGCGCCCGGCCACCGTTCTCCAGCCACTCTTCCAGACTCTGCAAAGCCTCGGCCTGGCTGGCATAGGCAAGCTGGCGGACCTCCTCCACCGAGGTGGCGAGCGCATCGGCCAGCTCTTGCTCGGTCGGTGCGCGCCCTGCGCTGTTGTGCAGCTCGCGCTGGGCCTGGTTGTAAACATGGACCTGCTGACGCAGTTGGCGTGGTCGCCAGTCGAGACGACGCAGCTCGTCGAGCATGGCGCCACGGACGCGCTTGAAGGCATAACTCTCGAACTGTTGATCCGGCTCACCATCATAGCGACGCCAGGCCTCCAGCAAGCCCATCATGCCCACCTGCTCCATGTCATCCTGATCGAAACTGGCAGATACCTGGCTACGCAGGTGACTGGCCGCCCGTTTGACCAGGGGCAGATAGCGCATCAAGATGGCCTGCTCGCCTAAGATGGGCCTCTTGGCGGCGAAGACATCTGGCTGCTCCCACTCCGAATGACTCATCGCGGACCTATTGCACCAACACCTTGGTGATCAGCACTTCATCCAGATAGGTCTGATAACCATATCCCTGTAGCGTCGTGGTCAACTTGCCAAGCAGCGAGCTCTGCAGGACGCTGATGTTCTGCAGCTCCTGCCGCACGTTCTCCAGGGTCCGATGGCTGAAGTACTGCACCATGGCGTTGCGGATCAGGGGTTTGAGCTCTTCCAGCACGGTCAGTTGGGCCGGATTGTGGGTCACCAGGGCCAGTTCCAGTACCAGATAATGGGTCTGGGCCCCCCCCTCCAGGCTGATGACGAAACGCTCCATGGGTTTGAATAACGGCGTCGCACTGAGTTCAGGCTTGGCCTCGGTCAGACCGAGCCAGACCCCGATCTGCTCCCGCTTCAGATAAGCGCCATAAGCTAGCACCAGCAGTAAGCAGCAAGCCGCCACTATCACCATCAACCACTTGAAAAATCGCCGCATCGTATCTCGTTACCTTGTTGTTCGGTTGCTATCAGACCAGGGTGTTGAGCCAATCTCGGCCCCGGGTGTCGGTCGGTGAGGGTTCATCGGCCCAGTCGCGCCGCCCGGCCAGTACCTCATCCTGAGTCCAGGCCTGACGCCGCTCCTGCTCGCCCCCCTGACCCACATTGACCTCGACCCCACCGGCATGATGGGGTGCCAGGCTCATGCGCAGCCGTTCCATTGACTGGATAAGGGCGTCACGCACCGCCGGATTAGCCACATTCAGCTGCACACT
Organism: Aeromonas rivuli; assembly: GCF_000820045.1. Classification (GTDB taxonomy): domain Bacteria; phylum Pseudomonadota; class Gammaproteobacteria; order Enterobacterales; family Aeromonadaceae; genus Aeromonas; species Aeromonas rivuli. Next base: position 258,798 of record NZ_CDBJ01000043.1, read on the forward strand.
GAGCTTGTCTCCCTCCATCCGCACCGTGAGCTCAAGGCGCCCCAGCTCAGGGGGGTCCAGGCGAATATGAGCCTGCTTTATCTGATGGTTGACCTGCATCTCGACCTTGTCGCGAAGCAGATCGGCCAGTTGCTGACCCCATTGAGACTGGTTGTCTGCCAGCTTGGCCGGTGCCCATTGATACTCGGGACCGCGAGCCAGCTGCTGGGTGGTGAGGGTGGGCACTTGCATCCCTTTCGATTCGACCCCCTCCCCTTTGGGCAGATCCCCCCCCAACGCAGCGATCAGGGCGGGAGGCAAAACGGGTAAGGGACGGGCGGTAACGGCTTCACCGGCGCGGGTTGTCGCGGGAGTCTGATGTTCAGCCTGGCTGGCTTGACCGGCCAGATCGGCGAAGGCACCTTGACGCAGCTTGAGCCTCGCCTGCAGCGTCTCGAATGCGAGCGATGGCACATCCGGCAACAGCGGCCGATCCTCCCGAGTCGAGACAAGTGCCTGGGTTACCTGCGTCGGGCGCGACTCCACGCTGAAAGTCAGTGTCTCCACCCCGGCACTGCGCCGGGAGAAGCCGCTGCTCGTGGATGCTGTGAAACCAGTCATGGGGTCTTGCTGCAGGAAAACAGCGAGGGCGGCGGCCAGCGCCTCCTCATCATGGTGACCCTCTTCCGGCGGGGCCTGCTCATTGCCTTGTTCTTGAGGCAGCGTTGGCAAAGGAAGAGGCGGTACCTCAGCGTGGGGGCTGTCGAGCGGCAGGTAACCCTGTTCGGGCTCCACCGGCTGGCGACTACGAATAGTGCCCTGCTCTGGGGACGCGGCGGCCAGTGTCGCCTGCTCCAGATGGCGGATCACAGCCATGACTGCACCTCGTCATAGGCTTGCATCCCTTCGTGCCCCTGACTGAGTCGTTGCCACTCTTGCTGACGGGTCTCCAGCTCGGCCCGGCACTGGGCAAGCGCCTCGCCATGCCAGGCTTTGATCTGCTGACGGACAGGCTGCAGAGCCTGCCAAAGGGAGGGCGAGTTCGCCAGTGCGCCGCAAAACTGTGCCAACCGCTGATCGGTCAAGCGCACCGCATCCCACTGACCGGCCTGGGCCTGCTGTTGCAACTGACGACCCAGAGCCAGCAGCTGGCGCTGGCGAGTCTCATACTCGATGCCGGGTATCGATGGCTTTTTGACGGGCATGGCAAGGGCCTTAATGAGTGGTAGCACATAGCCACTAGCAAGGAGTGGGCCATAAAATAAATAATAATTATCAATGAATTAGGATGTCGACATGGGAATGGCGGGAAGTGCTGCTTCCGCCTGCTTCACCCCTTGTGAGCCGCCATGGCTTCCCAGCCCTGTTTTAGCTCCAGTAGAATGCGTCGCACATCGGCGAAACCAGCCAAATCATTGCTGACGCTGATCTCGAACAGGCGCTGGCCACAGTAGTCATAGAGACGGTGCAGGTTGGCCGCAAGCTCCCCCCCCTTCTCCATGTCGAGGGCGCTGTCGAGGCCACCGAGGATCTGCAGACACTTGTTGATGGCCTGCCCCTTGCGCTCATACTGCCTGGCCTGGATATGGCCTTCGGCCCGGGCTATCTCATCGAGCAGGCCATCCATCAACATCAGCACCAGCTGATGGGGATCGGCGCTGGCGGCCTTGGCCTGAGTGGCGGCAAATTGGTAGGCATCGTAGCCATCTTGGTGTTCAAACATGGAAAACTCACTTAGTCAGAATAAAGCGCGGGCATCGACTCACAAAGAACCCATGGTCTGCATCATCTGGTTCATGGTGGTGAATTGATTGAGGTAGCGCTTATACGTGGATTCCATGCGCCGATCCAGTGCCTCCATCCGCTCGTCCAGACGGCGCTGGTTGTTCTCAAGACCCGTCTTGCGTCCTTTGAGCATCCCATCCCGCTTGGTGTAAGGATCCATGGCGTTACTCATCCGCTTGAGCAGACCATCATCCCCCATCAATGCCTTGCCAAGCAGCTCGGGGTCCTTCTCCAGCGCCTTGTTGAAGTCAGTCTCGTTGAACGCCAGCTTGCCCGCCTTATCCGTCTTGATCCCCAAGCTATTCAGGGTCAGGCCATTGGGCAGATCCCGTACCTTGGCAGCCAGCAGGCTCTTGAGACCGCGCACCCCACTGTCCGAGGCAAGGGCTCCCGGCGCCTTGGGATCGCTGGCGGTCATCTTGGCCAACTCGCCCACCAGCTCGTTGTAGCTGTCGACAAACTGCTTGAGGGAGCCGGTCACGGCCTCGGTATCTTGACCAATGGTGACCTGCATCGGGGGATCCCCGGCCGCCTGCACCTTGGTCAGCTCCAAAGTGAGACCATCGACCACATTCTCTATCTTGTTGCTGGCAGAGGTGATGGTGAGCGGGCTATCCCCCCCCATCCGCAACTTGGCATCCTGCGCCTTGGTGATGTCGGTGCGAGCCGCCAGCGCAGTGGCGAAGGCACTGGCCGGATCGCCGCTGTAACTCAGATTGATGACGTTCTCCTCCCCCGTCTCCTTGCCGGTCAGTACCAGGTTGACCTTGCCATCGGTGCGCACCAGGGTCGCCTTGATCCCGGGGTTGTCCGTGGCATTGTTGATGTGGGAGACCAGATCCTTGACGGTCGCCCCCGCCGGCAGGGCGGCCAGGTCCACGTTCATGGTCTTGCCCTTCACCGCCAGAGAGAGAGTGCCACTCGCCGGCAGGAGATCCGTGTCGCTGTCGAGCTGCACCCCCAGCTGATGAGCCTGAGCCAGCTGCTCGACGAAGAAACTGTATTGACCCGAGCTCGCCTTGCCGTTGCTGGTGACCGTCATGAAGCCCTCCTGGGACATGGTCGCCTTCTGGGCCTGCAAGGTGGAAGCCTTGTTCAAGTCCTTGAGCATGGTCTGGAAGGTGGAGAGCTTGGTGTTGAGCGCGCTCAACGCCGTCTGCTGCCCCTTGACGCTCGCCATCTGGCGATTGAGCAGGGCATCCATGTTCTGACGCTCGGCGGCAACCAGCTGAGAGGCCATGGAGGAGGGATCTATCTGCATCTTGTTACACCCTTGAGACTAGGTTCATCCGGCATGTCGATTGGAAAACACAGGCACCTGCTTTCCGATGGACAGGCGATAAAAACAGGCCGCCCGGACAGGGCAGCCTGTCAACACCATTAACGCAGCAGGGAAGTGACCATGCCAGTCATCTGGTTGGAGTTGGAGAGCACGGACATGCCAGCTTGCATCAGCATCTGGTTCTTGGTCATGTTGGTGGTCTCCTGGGCGAAGTCGGCATCCATGATGCGACCGTTCGCCATGTCGGTGTTCTCTTTCATGTTGGAGAGGTTGTTGACCGTGTGCTCCAGACGGTTGATGTTGGCACCGAACTGGGAACGGGCGGTACCGATGGCGTCCAGGGCATTTTCCATCTCGGTGATTTGCGTATTGAAATCGGTGGACTTCAATACGGTAGCGGCCACATCGGCGTCCTTAAAAGCAGTTTCAGCATCATCGATAGCTTTGTTCACTGCTTGAACATTGGTGCTGGCATCAACATCAAGTTTCTCCCCAGCAGTGCCACCGATCTGGAAGGTCACGGCGGCAGCACCAAACTTGCCAGCATCGCTGATTAGGGCCTGGCCGCCAAACTTGGTGTTGTCGCTGATGTTTTTCAGCTCGGCGGAGAGCTCCTTCATCTCGGCACCGATGGCCAGACGATCGTCATCATTGGTGGTGCCGTTAGCGCCCTGGGTGGCCAGATCCTTCATGCGCTGGACGATATTGGTCATCTCGTCCATCGCCCCTTCGCCAGTCTGCATCATGGAGACGGCATCCTGGGCGTTGCGCATGCCGACCTTCTGGCCGTTGGACTGGGCCTGCAGGCGGGTGGCCATCTGCAGACCGGCGGCATCATCGGCGGCGGAGTTGATGCGCAGACCGGTGCCCAGACGCTGCATGGCGGTGCCCAGCATCTTGTTGGTGGTATTGAGCTGGCTCTGAGTGGTCAGAGAGGCGAAGTTGGTGTGAATGGACAAACCCATGATGTACTCCTCGAAAAGCTGCGATGCAGCGGGTAACCCTGTAGGGAGGAGAAGCGACCGGGGGCGGCCAAGACTTGAATGGATTACTGAAAAAATACGGGAAAAGCGGAAACGGTCAGGAGGGGAGGAAGCGGAAAAAGGCACTCATCCAGGGGATGAGTGCCACAGATATCAACGCAGCAGGGAGGTGACCATGCCGGTCATCTGGTTGGAGTTGGAGAGCACGGACATGCCAGCTTGCATCAGCATCTGGTTCTTGGTCATGTTGGTGGTCTCCTGGGCGAAGTCGGCATCCATGATGCGGCCGTTCGCCATGTCGGTGTTCTCTTTCATGTTGGAGAGGTTGTTGACCGTGTGCTCCAGACGGTTGATGTTGGCACCGAATTGGGAACGTGCGGTACCAATGGCGTCTAAGGTATCTTCCATCTTAGTGATTTGAGCATTGAAGGCCGTAGCAGCGAGGGCAGCCGTATCGGCAGTGCCAAAGTCTGCTGTAGCAGTTGTGATGGTTGCATTCACAGCTTTAACATTTGCACTGGCATTCACATCAAGTTTCTCACCAGCAGTACCACCTATCTGGAAAGTCACGGCAGCAGCACCAAACTTGCCAGCATCGCTGATCAAGGCCTGGCCGCCAAACTTGGTATTGTCACTGATATTTTTCAACTCAGCAGTCAATTCCTTCATCTCGGCACCAATAGCCAGACGATCGTCATCATTGGTGGTGCCGTTGGCACCCTGGGTGGCCAGGTCCTTCATGCGCTGGACGATATTGGTCATCTCGTCCATGGCGCCTTCGGCGGTCTGCATCATGGAGACGGCATCCTGGGCGTTGCGCATGCCCACTTTCTGGCCATTGGACTGGGCTTGCAGGCGGGTAGCCATCTGCAGACCGGCGGCATCGTCGGCGGCGGAGTTGATGCGCAGACCGGTGCCCAGACGCTGCATGGCGGTGCCCAGCATCTTGTTGGTGGTATTGAGCTGGCTCTGAGTGGTCAGCGAGGCGAAGTTGGTGTGAATGGACAGACCCATGGTCGTTTCCTTGAGTGAGATGCTGCCGGGCAGCTGATTGGTTGACTCCCTTCAAGAGCGACCGCCCGGCGGTGAAAATGAAATGACGGCCGCACTTTTTTAAAATTTTCACCCGCCCCCTGCCTGGGTGCATCGCTTGCCACTTCGGGCACCCTTCTTGCAGTGCGTCGGCCACAGCGATCAATACGGGCAGCCGCCCGTGCGATCATGAGGTTCAAGCCACGCAAGGAGATCAGAATGGCCCATACCCTGCTTACCCCCAGGTACTATCAGCAATTCCAGTGCATCGGCGATCGATGCGAAGACAACTGCTGTCATGGTTGGACCATTTCCATCGACAAGCAGACCTATCGCCACTACGTCAGCCACCCTGATCAACTCATCCAGAGCACCGCCAAACAGCATATCCAGAAGGTGAAAAAATCCGATGCTCATTGGGGCACCATCCGCATGGACAAGACGGGAGCCTGCCCCTTCCTCGACGGAACAGGATTGTGCAATGTCCACAAGCAGGCGGGCCCCGAAGCCCTCAGCCAGACCTGCAAGAGCTACCCCAGGCAGCAAACCCAGTTGGGTGATCAGCACAGGCGCAGTCTGATGCTCTCCTGCCCCGAGGTCAGCCGCCGGGTGTTGCTCGACCCCCAGGCCATGGCGATGGAGGCGACCCCCTTCATCGGCAAGGGCAAGCCCAAGGCCATCGCTCCGGCCCAGGCCTCCTTGCACATGTTGAGCATCGATGTGCTGCTGGCCGATGCCATGACGGTGGAAGAGCGGCTCTGGTTGATTGGCATGCTGGTACACAGAGATGAGAGCAAGGTATCTAACCAGGCCTTCCTCGAGCAGATGGTGCCCATGATAGAGCAGGGCCAACTCGCCACGGCCTTCGCCCAGCTCCCCTTCATGGGCAAGATCCAGTGGTGGGCGCTGCGCACCCTCACCCATCTGCTGATGCTCAACAACCAGCACCAGCAGCGCCGTGGGCGCGTGACCATGAGCCGCTGTCTGGAGACCATCAATCGGGTGCTGGAGGGCGAGTATGATGAACACAAACTCGCCAGCCTGCATCAGTGCTGGCATGAACGGGTTGCCCCCTTCCTGGCCGAACGACCCCATATTCAGCAGAACCACCTGCTCTATTACGTCTATCACAACCAGTTCCCGGCCCAGGGACAGAGTCCGCAGCTGGCCTATCGCCTGCTGATCGCGGACTACTTCCTGCTGCGCAGCTACCTGTGCCTGCTGGCCATGGGGGATGCGCCCCTGACCGAGGGGGATGTCACGGACCTCTTCTACAGCTATCACACGGTTCGCCAGCACAACGCGACCTTCCTGAGCACCCTAGAGAAGGGGTTGGAAGATTCCGGGCTCGCCAGCGACCTGACCCTCTACGCCTTGCTCAAGACGGGATAATCCGGGAGCGGGGATGCCAGAAACGACAACACCCCGGGTCACGGGGTGTTGTCTGTGTCACCAAATGCACGACGCGATCAGGCCAGCAGGGCCACCACATTCTGGCGGGAGACATTGGCCTGGGCCAACAGGCCCGCCATGGTACCGGCAAAACCGCCATCCTTGAGCTGGCTGCTCAACTTGCTTTGCAGCTGTTCCAGCTCATCGAGCTTGAGACTCTGGCTGCGGGATTTCACCTTGTCCAGCTGCTGGACCATCTTCTGGCGGAACTGTTTGAGTTCGCGAACCGACTGCTCTATCTCGCCGAGCAGCTTGTGCAATCTGCGCTGCTCCTGCTTGATCTCACCGCGCCCCAGCCCCTCACCCAGCAGGCTCAATTGACCAGGGTGCTGCTTGAACTTGACCGGCACCGGGTTACCGGCCGGGATCCGGATCCCTTCACCACTGATGAGGACAGGTTCATCCAGTTTGCGTCTCTGCGCCTCCGGTAGACTCAGCTCCAGCTTGCCCTGCTCACTCATCCTGGCCTGGATCTGCTCCTTGTTCAGGGCCTGATCCAGCCGCTTGATCACCTCTTGTCCCTGGGCTCCCGCCGGAATCAACACTTCCACCGCGCTGTTGCTGACGGGAAAGGCCAGTACCAGTCGCTCGGCCGTCGGTTTGGCCGTCAGCAGCTCCAGATGATCGACCCCATAATGAACCCGGCTGCCCGCACCATTCAGCAACCTCGGCTTGAGGGCATCCGTCAAGGGGGCATCCTGACTGGTCAGTTTCTCTTCGAGGGTGCGCAGACGCTGGACTATCTCCCCCCCGGCACTCGTGGTCTGCGAGAGCTGCCGCTCCAGGCGCTTGAGCTCGCCCCACACCTGACCGAGGGCCTGCTCGCCACCCTGAGCATGGGCGATACGTTGCTGGGCCGTGCCAATCAGCGCCCAACGTTCCAGCCTCGCCACATTGGGGTGACGATCCATGGCGACCGGCTGGCGACTCTTATTCTTCCCCTGGACAGATGCCTGACCGCGCAACTTGAGCTGGGCGGGGGCTTCGGCCACACCGCCCGGTCTGGTCTGCTGGATCTGCATCTTGGGTCCTTATCCGGGTCAGGGAATGTAGTTGAACAGGCTCAGGCCATTGACCTTGGCAAACGCCTGCTGCTGGACCTGAAGAGCCATCAGCACATGGGCTTGCTTGGTCACCGCCTCGGCATAATCGAGGGACTCTATCTGATCGCTCACTTCCTTGCTATAGATGGTCTTCTCGGCATGGCTCTCGTCGATCTGGTCGAGCAGATTGATGCGGGCGCCTATGCCGCTCACCATCTGGCTGATCTCATCTTGCAACAGCTGACTGCGATCCAGCATGGCACCCGCCTCGGCATTGGTATCACCGGTCGAGCTCTCCAGCAGCGTCACCAGATCGTCCAGCTGTTTGAAGAAGTCCCCGCCCTGAATGAAGAGGCTATCGGCGGTGTGATTGAGGCCGACCGTCACCCCCTTGGCCACCACCACCTCCCGCACCAGGGCATCCCCCTGATAGAGGTAGTTGCCACCCGCATCCTTGACGATGGCGGTCTTGTCGACCTGACTGCCCGCAAACAGGCTGGAGCCACTCTCGTTGCGGCCATTGGCGAGATCGAGCAGACCCTCCTTGAGCACCGCCAGCTCGCTGGCAACCGCAGCCCTGTCATCGGGGGACATGCTGCCGGTGGCCGCCATCTGGGTCAGGTCTCGCAACCGCATCAGCATGTTGGTCATGGTGTCGAGCTGCTGCTCCCCTTGGGATAGCTGGCTCTTGGCATTGAAAATGTTCTTCTGGTACTGGGCCATGGCCGTCTGCTCTTTGTGCAGCCCCTGCAGGCGCACGCTGCCGATGGCGTCATCCGATGGCTGCAGGATCCGCTTGTTGCTCGCGATCTGACGATCGAGCCGCGCATAGTCACCGAAGCCCTGTTGCAGGTTGCCGAGCATGCTGAGCTGGATCTGGTTGGTACTGACACGCATGGAGAGTTCCTCAGAACATGTTCAGGAAAAAGGTGAAGAGCGGGTGCTGGTCGGCGCTGACAATCATGGACTTAGCCTCAGAACATATTCAGGAGGGAGGTGAAGAGTTGATCCGAGGTGCTGATCACCTTGGCATTGGCCTGATACGCCTTGGTGTAGGCCATCACCTTGACCCCTTCCTCATCGGTATTGACGCCGCTGACACTGCTCAGCTTGAGGGAGAGTTGCTGCTCCAGGTTGGCGTTGGCATCCAGTTGGGCCTTGGCCTGGCCGCTCTGCACCGCCATCTGGCCAAGCAAACTGCCGTAGGCGTCATACTGGCCATCCTTGATGGTGATCAGCGCCTGCAGATTACGGTTGTCGCCCGGGCCCCCTCCGACCTGGGCAAAGGCGAGATCGTCCCCTTTAAAACCCGACGCCAGCTTGAGCGTGCCGGCAGGATCCAGCGGGTCATAGACGAACAGCGGCTTGCCGGTGCCGCCATTGAGGTCTATGCCGTTCATCTGCTTGGCATTGAATTCATCGGCCAGCTTGCTGGCTATCTGGCCTAGCTCATCCCGGGTCGGACGCAGTACCTCGGCACGGTAAGCGAGCATGCCGGCCAGGGTGCCGCCACTGAGCTTGGGCACCTCGAACGTCTGGGGGCCAAAGCTCAGGGAGAGCTGGTCACCCTTGATGGTGAGGCTGCTGCTGCTCGCGCCCAGCACCAGGGGTTGTCCCTGAGGCAGGCTGAGTGCCACGGATCCATCGCTCTGGCGGTTGACCCTGACCTCCATCAGGGTGGAAAGCTCACGGATCACCTGATCCCGGCTATCTTCCAGCACCGAGGTATTCACCCCTTTCGAGGATTGATCGCCGATCTGCTTGTTGAGTTCGGCCACCTGCCCCAGGTAACTGTTGACCTGACTGACGCTGCCGTTGAGCTGATCGTCGATCTGCTTCTCCTGAGTCAGCAGGCTCTCGCTTAGCTGATTGAAACGGTTGGCAAGCGCACCGGCCGAGCTGACAATCTGACTGCGCTGGGCCGGGGTTTCCGGACTGTCCAGGGCCGCACTGAGTGAGGCAAAGAAACTGTCGAGTCCCTTGGCAATATTCATCGATTCGCTGCCAAGCAGTTGCTCGGTGGTATTGATGTATTGATGAAAGGAGTAGGCAGATCCCAGGGAGGAGCCGGCACGCCAGTGCTGGGCCACCAGATAGTCGTCGGTGATGCGGCGCACTCCGACGACTTCAACCCCCATGCCGTTATCCAGCCGACCAAAACCAGACAGGCTGCCCATCATGGCCTCCTGGCGCGAATAGCCGGTGGTATTGGCGTTGGCAATGTTCTGGGCGCTGACATTCAACGCTATCTGGGCGGCGTTGAGACCACTGAAGCCGATATTGAGCAGTGACATCTGTCAGCGTTCCTTCTGTTGGCAGGTTGGCGATAGGGATAGAAGCGGGTATGCCTTGGCATCACCCCGGTTTCTTCATCCGGGTCAGGGGTTGCTGGAAAGCCACCAGGCCCTGTTCCTGTGAAGCGACCATGGGCTCGGGATTCTTTAATGCGGGATCCAGTTGCCTGACCATCTGCTCCTTGAGCCCCAAACCACCGCGCTGCACCAGGCTCATGGCGAGCTGGCTGTCATACATGTCGCGATAGAGCCCCTCGCCCTTGATCAGCTTGTCATCCTCGTCTTGCAAGGCATCGGTCGCGGCTCGCATGTGCTTGAGCACCGTCTGCAAAAAGCCAACCTCGAACTGGCCGGCGGCCGCCTCCAGGGCGGCCCGCTGATCCGGGTTGCTCTTTATCTGCTGCAACTCATTGAGATCCTGATAAAAACCAGGTTCTGATGTGATTCTAGTCATGATAGGTCCTCAGATGACCACCAGCTCGCCTTCGAGGGCTCCCGCCTCATCGAGGGCTTGCAGTATGGCCATGACATCATCCGGGGTGGCTCCCAGGGAGTTGACCGCCTTGACGATCACCTCGAGGGAGGTCCCTTCCGGCCAGACAAACATATTGTTGCGCTCCCGATCAACCTGGATCTGGGAGTTCGGTGTGGTGGTGGTCTGCCCATTGGAGAAGGCGTTGGGCTGACTCACCGTCTGGCTCTCGCCTATGGTGACAGTGAGACTACCATGGCTGACCGCCGCCTTGCGCACCTTGACCCCCTGCCCCATCACCACGGTGCCGGTCCGGCTGTTGAATACCACCCTGGGCCGCGCCTTGCCAAGGTCAATCTGGATGTCTTCGAGCAAGGCCATGAAGGAGATACGTTGGCTCTCATCCTTGGGGGCCGCCAACTGGATGCGGCCCGCGCTCACCGCCCTGGCCACCGGCCCCAACTGGGCATTGATGGCGCGCTCCACGTTGCGAGCGGTTCGGAAGTTGGGTTGATGCAGGTTGAGGGTCACTTCAGGCTTGTCGGCGAAGCTGTTGACCGCCTCCCGCTCTATGATGGCGCCATTGGGGATGATACCTGCGGTCGGGACATTGATGGTGACCGAGGAGCCGGACTGGCCTTCGGCCTTCACCCCGGCGACCACCAGATTGCCCTGGGCGACCGCATAGACTTCACCGTCAATACCCCGCAGTGGCGTCAACAGCAAGGAGCCGCCACGCAGGCTCTTGGCATCGCCGATGGAGGTGACTGTCACGTCCACCAGCTGGCCCTTGCCCGCCAGGGCAGGCAGGGTCGCCTGCACCGACACCGCGGCCACGTTCTTGAGCTTGGGATCGATATCGTCAGGCAGCTGCACACCGAACTGCTTGAGCATGTTGGCCATCGACTGACCGGTGAATTTGACCTGGCTGCGATCCCCGGTGCCGGACAGACCGACCACCAGGCCATAGCCCACCAACTGGTTGGGGCGCAGTCCCTGCACGTCCGCAATGTCGAGCAGAGCACGCTTGCTGGCCGGTGCCGCCGTCGCAAGCAGGGGCAGAACCAGGCAGAGCAGGGCAGGAAGCCACTTTTTCATAAGAGTCCTCAAAATGGCGCAAAGGCTGAGCTGAAGAAGCGGCTCAACCACCCCATCTGGTTGCTGTCTGCCAAGGCACCTCGCCCGGCATAGGTGATGCGGGCGTCGGCGATGCGCTGGGAAGAGATGCGATTGCGCTGATCGATGTCTTCGACCCGCACCATGCCGCCGAGCCGCACATACTCGTCCCCCTGGTTGAGACGGATCCACTTCTCGCCGCGGATCCCTATCACCCCATTGGGCATCACCTCTGCCACTGTGACCGTGATGGCACCGGACAGGGTGTTTTGCTGGCTGGACGTCGCGCCGCCGTCAAAATCCCGGTCAGCGCTCAGGGTTGCCCCCCAGTCGGTGCGCACCTCACCGCCGATGGACGGGGCCGGTACATTGAGACTGCTGCTCTTGCTGGTACTGGTATTGGCCTTCTTGCTGGATTGGGTTCGCTCCTCCAGCATGACGGTCAAGATGTCGCCGACCCGATAGGCGCGCCTGTCCTGAAACAGGGTGAACATATAGTTGTCGCGATAGAGGCTGCCATCCTCGCCACTGGCCGCCACGGGCAGATTGGGACGCGAGGGGGCCCACTGCTCTTCACCCGGCTCGGGGGCGCGCAGCTCATAGGTGGCGCAGCCACCGAGCAGCAACACCAGCCAGAGACTCTGCCTGAACACGCTCATCATCACAGGGCCTGGGTCACGAACTTCAGCATCTGATCCGCCGCCGAGACCACCTTGGCATTCATCTCATAGGCGCGCTGGGTGGTGATCATGTCGACCATCTCTTCCACCACATTGACGTTGGAACTCTCCAGGGTGTACTGCTTGATGGCCCCCATGGCATCCTCGCCAGGCACCCCTTCGATCGCCTCACCGGAGGCTCCGGTGGCCCGATACAGGTTACCGCCCAGCGCCTCCAGACCGGCCGGATTGGCGAAGTTGGTCAGGGTGATCCGGCCGAGCTCCACGTTCTCCTGCTGGCCCGGCAGAGTGGCACTGACGGTGCCATCTGTGCCGATGGAGACCTTGGTGGCATTGTCCGGGATCTGGATCTGCGGCAGCATGGGCAGGCCATCGGCATTGACCAGCAACCCCTCGGCGCTGCGATGCCACTGGCCATTGCGGCTATAGGCGGTTTCACCATCCGGGCGCTCTACCCCGAAGAAACCCGCCCCGACCACCGCCATGTCCAGTTCCTGGTTGGTATTCTGGAACTGACCCGAGGTGAACACCTTCTGGGTCCCGACCACCCGAACCCCGTTCCCCATCTGGATGCCGATCGGCGCCAGATTCTGTTGATCCTGCTGGGCACCCGGTTGGCGCTGGACCTGATAGAAGAGGTCTTCGAAAGCAACCCTATCTCGCTTGAAGCCGACCGTGTTGACGTTGGCCAGGTTGTTGGAAATGCTGGCCATCTTGGCATCTTGTGCCGACAGGCCGGTCTTGCTGACCCATAATGCTGCGTGCATCGACTCTCTCCACTGCGTTCATGAGGACCCGGCCAGGGGCCGGATCCGAAATATTGCCCCTGAGGGTTAACCCTGGCCCGAGATGAGGCGGGCGCCCTGGCGGGCCTGATCGTCTGCCGTCTTCATCAACTTGACCTGCAATTCGAAGTTGCGGGTCAGTGCCATGCTGCCGATCAGCTCGTCGACCGCGTTGACGTTGCCCCCTTCCAGGAAGCCGGAGGCCATCACCACCTCTTCACTCGGCTCGGCATCGCCGCCCTGGCGCAGGCGAAACAAGCCATCCAGTCCCTTGACCAGCTCGCTGGCCGCCGGATTGACCAGCTTGAGCCGTCCCACATCGAGGCGGGCGCCCCCACCGGGAGGCGTGATGCTCAGGGAGCCATCATTGCCGAAACTGAGATCCCGATAGGCCGGCACCACCAGTTCACCGCCATCCCCCAGCACGGGGCGGCCATTGAGGCTGAGCAGGCCATCGGCATCGACTTCCAGATTGCCGGCCCGGGTATAGGCCTCTGCACCATCTGCCGTTTGCACCGTCAGAAAACCCTCACCACGCACCGCCACGTCCAGCTTGCGATCCGTCTGCATCAGGGCACCGGCTCGAAAGTCGGTGCCGGCTACCTCTTCCCGCGCCATGACGCGGCTCTGGTAACCATCCCCGCTCAAGGCGTAAGCGGAGACCCGCTCGAAATCGGCTCGAAAACCCGCCGTGTTGAGGTTCGCCAGGTTGTTGGCCCGGATCTGCTGGGCGACCAGGGAGTGCTGGGCGCCGGACATGGCGGTGTAGATTAGCTTTTCCACGGATCAGCCTCAGAAGGAGTTGAAGAGCACCTGGGTCATCTTGTCTGCCGAGCTGATGCTCTTGGCGTTCGCCTGGTAGTTGCGCTGAGAGGTCATCAGGTTCACCAGCTCACCGGTCAAGTCCACGTTGGAGCCCTCGTAGGCGCCCGAGGTCAGCGAACCCAGGGTGCCGCTGCCCGGGGCACCGACCACTGGCTGACCGGAGGAGAAGGATTGCTGCCAGGTGGTGTTGTTGCTCTGCAGCAGACCATTGGGGTTGGCGAAATTGGCCATGACCACCTGCCCCTGCAACAGGCTCTGACCATTGGTGAAGGTGGCGTAGACGCCGCCATCCCCATCGATGCGGACCCCGGTCAGGTCGCCGGAGGTGTAACCGTTGGACTGGTTGCGGCTGACGTTGAAGTCGGAGGCATACTGGCTGAACTTGCTCAGACCGATGTCCAGGGTCATGGGCTCCGCACCCTGCGGTGTCAGGGCCAGGGTCGCCTTGTCGGCACCGCTGCCCACCGCATCAAAAGAACCATCCGTATTGAACTTGAGGTTGGTGGTGGTCCCGTTGGCGACGCCATCGACCGTGTAGTGCACCTGCCAGTCGTTGCTGCCAACCTTGACGAAATACTGGGTGACATTGTGTTCGCTGCCCAGGGAGTCAAACACCTTGCTGGACTGGGAGAAGTTGTAGCTCTCCGCCTTGCTGGCATCGAACGGATTGAGCGTGGTGTCTATGTTGCTGGCATCCGCCTTCAGATTGCCCACAAACTCCAGGGAGTCGGAGGCCTTGGCGGGCAGACTGCCGGTACCCACCTGCAGATCGCCCACAACCCCCGTCTGCAACTGACCGGCGCCGTTGACGGTATAGCCTTGCAGGCGATCCCCGGTCGAGGTGGTGAGGTAGTTGTTGGCATCGCGCTGGAACATGCCGGCACGGGTGTAGGAGGTCTGGCCGTTGCCATCCTTGAGCTGGAAGAAACCATTGCCGGAGATCGCCAGATCCAGACCACGGCCGGTGCGCATCAGATCGCCGTTGCGATCGAAGTTCTGGGAGACGTTGTTCATCTCGACCCCACCCGCCTGGCCGCCACCATAGATGGCTGCAAACTCGGCACGGCTCGATTTGAAACCGGCGGTGCTGACGTTGGCTACGTTGTTGCTGATGACGCTCAATTCCTGGTTAACGGCGCGCAGGCCGCTCAGTCCGATACTAAAAGACACTGTGTCGCTCCTATGGGCTTATGCCGATTTGCCAAACTGGATGGCGCTGAACAGGGGGACTTCCCCAACGCCCGCCACCTCTAACATGATGTCGCCGGTGCCGGGCAGGGTGACCCTGTCCACCGTACTGGAGACATAGTGCTTGCTCTGCACCTTGCTCCCGGCCAGGGAGGCTTTCACCTCAAAGCTGTACTCGCCGGCGGGTAATACCGGCAGGTCGTAATCGATGCCACCAGCCTTGCTCTCACCCCAGTTGCGGGTCGCAACCAGGGTGCCATGTTGATCAAATACCTTGAGCTCGACCTGGTCGGCCGCGCCACCCAGCTCAATCTGGCCCCGTATCGCCTTCTCTGCCCCCTGCTTGAGGGAAGCAGTCGGCACCATGACATCCCGACCGATCAGATCCGTGCTCTGCAGCACCTGCTGGGTATCCATCATGGCGATGGACTTTTGCTGCAATACCTTCAACTGCTCGACCCCCTCCACCATGCTGAACTGGGCCAGCTGGGTGACGTATTGGGAGCCGTCGAGGGGATTGGTGGGATCCTGATTCTGGAGCTGGGCCACCATCATCTGCAAAAACTCGTTGCGCAGCTGCATGCCACCGCTCGCCGTGCCGTTGCCAGCGATGTTGTCATCCAGGCTCTGACTGATGCTGCGGGCCGTGTCCAGGCTACTGACCTGAGGAAGGCTCATGATCAGACCTGCCCGAGGCGCAGGAGACCCTGCTGCATGCTGGAGATACGATTGATGACCTCCACCGAGGTCTCAAAGCCGCGCGAGGCACTCATCATGTCGGCCATCTCCTCCACTGCATTGACGTTGGAGTGGTACACGAAGCCATCCTCATCGGCCAGGGGATTGGTCGGCTCCAGCCGCCGCTCAATCTGGCGATCGGATTGCACTATGCCGGCAATCTGTACCTGGGCGGCCCCCATGCCATCGGCATCCTGAACCCGCTGATACAGGGTGGAGAACACCGGCTTGATGGCACGAAAAGCCTCCTCTTCCCGTCCCGCCACGCTATCGACGTTGGCAAGGTTGGAGGCGACGGTATCGAGACGGACCGTCTGTGCCCGCATGGCACTGCCGGCGATCTCATAGATTCGATTGAACGACATGATTAACGGCCCTCGATCGCCTTGGCGATCCCGCTGAGTTTCATATTGAGGAAGGTCAGGCTGGTCTGAAAATCGGTGGCATTGTTGGCAAACTTGCTCTGCTCCACACTGAGCTCGGCGGTGTTGCCATCCATGGAGACCTGGTAAGGCATGCGGTAGAGGGGATGCTGCATATCATCCTGCAGACGCCCCCCCGCAATGGCACCGCTCTCTTCCTTGGCCGCCACTTGCTGTGCGACCCGACCCAGAATGCTCTTATAATCCACGTCCCTGGCCAGATAGCCCGGGGTATCCACATTTGCCAGATTACCTGCGAGGATACGCGCCCTATCCGTTCGCACATTCAGGGCATAGGGATGTACCCCCAGCGCACTGTCAAATGAGATACTCATGCTTCATCCTCTCGTCAGCGAAATAGTCAGACCCGTGCAGGCCATATCAAGACTCATGCCAACCATGAAAAATCACCCCGTTCGCCCTATGGCGTGGCCTCATACCCTGCCTGGCACGCATCAGGGGGAAGCTGGCTTTCCCGGCAGGAAGTGGGGCGGCCTCTTGTTGATGCTGCTGCTCGCCCTGTCTCCCGGGGTGCAAGCCCAGACGGAGACACTGGATATCACCGCCCTGGAGCAGACCCTGCGCCAACAGGCGCAACGTCAGCTCGACGATTATCTGACCCTGCAACGCTGGCAGGCCAACCGCGTCGATTATCAAGTCTGGCTCGCGCCAGCGGCGGCGCACCTGCCCCCTTGTCGACAAGCCCTCGGGTTGCAGGCTGGCGGTCTCTATCGCCAGCCCTGGGGTCGGCGCCCCTACCTCATCAGCTGCGGCGATCCCCAATGGCAACTCAGGGGCAGGGTCGATGTCAGCGTCTTCATGTCGGTCTGGGCCACGGCCCAGGAGATAGCCAAGGGGCACCCAATCCAGGTCGCCGATCTGGTTGCCAAGGAGCTGGAAGTCAGCCGCATTCAGCGCGGTTTCACCCCGGCGAGCCTCTCCTTGCTCGAGCAAAAAAGCGGTCGCAGGCTGCGCACGGGCCAGCTGATCGGTGAACTCGACCTGCAGAAACAGTGGGCGGTGCGCCAGGGGGAAGGGGTACTGATCCGGGCGGGTCAGGGCAGCTTTGCCGCCACGACACGGGGGGAGGCGCTGGAAAATGGCGCCATTGGCGAGGGTATCAGGGTACGCAACAACAGCTCGGGCAGAGAGATCCAGACCTGGGTGCTGGGCAAGGGCGAGGTGGAGACACGATTTTGAGTGTTTTGAGCGAACAGTCCATTCAAGTTATGCTGAACCCCGGTCGCTTTACTCCAGTAGACCATCAGGAAGTGAACATATGAAGATCACCCGCGCCGACCTCATCCCGACTCAACCCCTGACTCAACGCAGGCAGGATGCGGCCCCAACGCCAAACCCACCTCGCCAGAGCGGTGAGAGCCAGATCAGTGCCACTGCCCAGACCATGGCACAAGCCAGTATCGCCCTGGCCGACACCCCGGATGTCGACATGGCCAAGGTCGAGCAGATCCGTCAGGCCATAGGCGAAGGGCATCTGAGCCTCGACATGGATGCCTTGAGCCAGGCCATATTGGAACTGCACCGTCGATGAGCCAATCCGCCAGCCCTCTGGATGCCAAACAGAGAGTCAAGCAACTGCTGCTCGGCATCCAGCGGGATCTCGGCCGCTATGGCGAGTTGCAACAGATGCTGCAGCGCCAGCATCTGTTGCTGGCGACCCACGAAGTGGATGCCTTGACCCAGCATAATCTGCAGCAAACTGAACTGATGAAGCAGATAGAGCAACAGGCTCAGCAACGCTGCCAGCATCTGCTCGCCCTGGGCATGGCGCCCAATGAGCAGGGCATGGCCAAGCTGATCGCTCGCCTGCCCGCTCAGTTGCAACACACCATGACGGGCCAGTGGCAACAACTCGAGTCCAGCCTGCGCCAGTGCCAACAGCAGAACGATCGCAACGGTCGCCTGCTGGCGGGACAGATTGAAACCCTGCATACCCTGCTCGGTCAGCGCCAGGAGTATGGCCAGGAAGCCTGAACCTCAGGCTCTTCCCCCCCTGCGTCAACTACCCCGGGTACGATGGCGCAGGCCGCTTATCTCATCGAGCAGACGCTGCTCCTGTGACTCCCTGAGTCTCCTGTCCGCCAGTGCCCGCCGATCCAGCACCCCTTCCAATCCCTTCACGCGCCCGAACTGCTGGCGCAATTGCAACTCATGGCGATCCAGATCGAGGCGCGCCATCGCCGATTGCTGAACCTGATGGGCATGCAAGCGGCGCAGCTGGGCATCCATCTGCTGACGATTTTGCAGCAACAGAGGGTGGAAACCCTGCCCCTGACCCAGGCTGGCGATCACCTCCTGCAATCTGAATGCCCGCAGCTCCTCACGCTGAGCCAGCTCACGCAACCGCTGACGCTCCTTGCCCATCTCGTCCAGCGCCTGCTGTTGTAAACCCAGATAGGCATTGAGCACTGTCTCTCCTTAGGCCGGGCGGCCAAGCGCCTGGCGCAACCCGGCAGGGGCCTCGGCCAGGGGGGTCACTTCATGGATCCCTTGCTGCAGCAGCGCCGCGATGGCGGGGTAACGCTGCACGGCCTCATCCATCTGGGCATCCGCCCCCGCCTGATAACCGCCAAGAGGCAGCAATTCGCGCACCTGCTGATAACGCCCCCACAGCTGGCGCAGGGTGACCGCCAGGGATTGCCACTCTGCCGGTACCACCTGAGGCATGACCCGGCTGACCGAGGCACCGATGTCGATGGCCGGATAGTGGCCCTCTTCGGCCAGGCGCCGGGTCAGCACTATGTGGCCATCCAGAATGGCGCGGGCCGCATCCACCACAGGATCTTGCTGATCGTCCCCTTCCGCCAGCACCGTATAGAAGGCGCTCAGGCTGCCATTGGGATCGACACCGTTACCGGCCCGCTCCACCAGCTGGGTCAACATGCTGAACACAGAAGGCGGATAACCCCGAGTGGCGGGTGGCTCACCGATGGCCAGGGCTATCTCGCGCTGGGCCTGGGCATAACGGGTCAGGGAGTCCATCAGCAGCAACACGTCCTGGCCCTGCTCGCGAAAGTATTCGGCGAGGCGATGACAAAGCTGAGCCGCGCGCAGCCGCATCAGCGGGGATTGATCGGCCGGTGCTGCAATGACCACGGCCCGCGCCAGCCCCTCGCGGCCCAGGCTGTGTTCGATAAACTCGCGCACCTCGCGCCCTCGCTCGCCGATCAGACCGACGATGACGATCTGGGCCGTGGTGTTGCGGGTCATCATGCCAAGCAGCATGCTCTTGCCGACCCCGGAGCCTGCGAATAACCCAAGCCGCTGACCCTTGCCGACCGTGAGCAAGCCATTGATGGCACGCACCCCGACGTCGAGGGGCTCGCGCACCGGGGTACGCTGCAGGGGATTGGGGGGGGAACTGAACAAGCTGACGCGCTCCCCGGCGTCTGGCAGCGGGAGGCCATCCAGAGGTTGCAACAAACCATCGAGCACGCGGCCAAGCAGGTGATCGCCGACCCGGATCGTCTCCTCACCCGAGATGGGCAACACCCTCGCCCCCGAGTAGAGGCCACTCATGGCCTGCAACGGCATCAGGTAAGAGACGTCGCGATTGAAGCCGACCACCTCCGCCAGCAGATAGCCCTCGCCCGCGGTATCCACCCGGCAGCGCTGGCCCATGACCAGCTGGCAGCCAACCACTTCCAGGGTGAGCCCCGTGACCCGCACCAGCCGGCCATAACGGCGAAAGCCGGGGGCGGGCTCAAAGTCATCCAGTGCCGAACTGAGCGCCTGCTGCAAACGCTTATCCATTCAGGCTGGCATCCAGGGCGCTGTTGATCTTGTCAAGGCAGGCGTCGAGCCGCTCCGCGGTATTGACCTCAATCACAGCCGCCTGAGTCTCGAGCCTGGCATCCCCCATGGCCAGGGCCGCATCCTGCTGCAACGGCCAGCCAGCGCAGCGGGTCACGCCGAGTTCGGCCAGACGGCGTCTGTCTCCCTCATTGAGGTAGATGACCAACTCTTCAGGCTGGCTCGGCAGGCTGGCCAGCGCCTGCTCGACTTGCGTCAGCACTTGCTGGGGGTTGAGGGTGAACTCGGCCTGGATGACCCGCCGCGCCACCTGCTCAACCAACTGAGCCAACACCTGCTTTTGCTGCAACATGCGGGCCTGGCAGAGGCTATCCCACTGTTGCTGCAATTTCTCAAAAGGCACCATGGCCTGGTCGAAGGAGCCGCGTCCTTCGGCCAATCCCTGGGCAAGGCCCCGGGCCTGGCCCTGCGCCACCCCACGACTCTCACCCTCAATCAGGCCGCTGGTGAGTCCCTGCTGGTAACCTTCCTGATAACCCAGATCCTGGCCCTGCTCCAGCCCCTGCTGGTAACCGAACTCGAACTGCTCCTGCTCGCTCGGCTCCCCCTCTCCGACCTGGCCGAGTTGCGGGAAACGGTAGCGACGGGTCGCCCCCGGGGCCAACTTGCGCATCTTGTTAGGCATGCTCGTCTCTCATCAGTTGACCGTGGGCTCTTCGAACAGCTGGAACTCGACCTCGCCCTGCTCGACCAGTTCGCGCACCAGTTGCATGATGTCGTCCCGTGCTTGTTCCACCTTGCGCAAAGAGACGCTGCCCTGATCCTGGATCTGGGCCTCGAGGGACTGGGCCATCCGCTTGGGCATGGCACCGAGCACCACCTTGCGAAAGCTGGTCTCGGTGTTCTTCAGAGCCAGGGCCAGCAGATCGGCGGGCAACTCCTGCACCAGGCGCTGCAAGGTGTCGTCGCTCTGACGGCGCAGGGCCATGAAGTCGAACATGTTCTTCTCTATTTCGAGGGCCATGTCGCCATCGCGCTCACGCAGCAGGGAGAGCATCTGCTCCTTGTTGCCCTGATAACGATTGAGGATATCGGCAACCTGGCGCACCCCGTTGACCTTGGCGCCGGACTGATCCGCCACATAGGCCAGACAGCGATCCAGGGTGAGTCGCAGCTCATCGAGCACATGCTCGCTCACCGAGCTGAGTCCGGCGACCCGAACCAGCAGGTCATCGTGGAGCGAACCTGGCAAGGCATCGAGCACTGCCGAGGCGGTCTGGGGCGGCAGGAAGGCCAGCAAGACGGCCTGCATCTGCGGGTGTTCGTTGCGAAAGAAGCGGGCAAGCACCTCGGCAGGCACCCACTGCAGACGCTGGATATCCTGGCTCATGGCGTCGCCATACAGGCTATCGAGCAGGCTGCGGGAGAGCCGTTGGCCCAGGGCAAGATCCAGGGTCTGCTCCAGATAATCCCGGGAGGCGCTGGCGATGCCGCTCTGCTCCCGGTACTGGATGAAGAACTGCTGCAGGGTCCACTTCGCCTCGATGGAGCTGACCCCGGACAGGCCCGCCATCTTGGAGATGAGCCGTTGCACCTCGTCGCGCGACAGCTTCTGCATCACCTTGGCGGCCGCCTCTGTGCCCATGCTGAGCAACAAGATGGCCGCCTTCTCCAGGTTGTCTATGTCGATGTCCACTGCACTCTGGTTCATGTTAGCGTTGCTCATTACTGCTCACCCATGCCTTGACCACTTCGGCCACCCGGGCCGTGTCTTTGTCCACCAGCAGTTGCAGGTGTTTCAGCTGCACCTCGAGTTCAGAGCCCGGCTCGGGCAGCGCATCGAGGTCCAGGGCGCTGAAGTGAGGCCCCTGCTCATCATCGGTACGGATGAGACCTTTACTGTGAGGCGCCGCCAGCGTCTCATCGGTCCGGCGCTGTAGCGGCAGGCCGAGTTCGGGTTCCCGCTCCTCCTGCTCTTCTTCGTCCGGCACGACCACTGGCTGCTGGGTACGCACCAGATGCTTGACCAGGGGACGTATCCCGAAGAACACCAGAGTCAGACCCAGCAGGCCGCCGACCAGGTAACGCAGGGAGTCCTGCCAGTACGGGGTCTCCCACCAGCTGGATTCGGGAGGGGCGACCTGCACCTCGTCGGTGAAGTTGAATACCTGCAGGCTGATCTGATCGCCCCGACCGGTATCAAAGCCGACGGCCCGCTCCACCATCTGACGGATCTGGCCAAGCTGAGCCTCATTCCAGCCCTCTTTCGGCGCAGTCTGCTCGTTGAGCAGCACCGAGACGTTCATCCGCTCGAGTCGCCCCTGCTGATAGCGGGTATGCACCACGGTGCGGCTATTTTCGTATTGGCGACTGCTCTCCTGGCGCTCGGTCCGGCTGTCGTTCTTGGGGGCCGGTTCCGCGGGTACCGCGGCGGCACCATCGGCCGGTTCGGCCTGGGGTGCCGTCTCGGGTGGCCGATTGGACAGGGCTCCCGGGATCCCCATGGCCAGGGCATCGACCGTCTTGTCGGACTTGTTGGTCTCCTGGGTGATCACACCTTGCGGATCGAACTGCTGCTGAGTCTCTTCGACCGCATTGAAATTGACGTCTGCGGCTATCTGCACCCGGAAGTTGCCCGTGCCCAGCATGGGGTAGAGCATGTCAGTGGCACGCTGGCGTATGTATTGCTCCAGCTTGCGCACGTATTCCATCTGCTGCACGCTCTGTTTGCCAAAGCCCATCTTGTCTCCCAGCTCGCTGCTCAGCAGCTGGCCAGCCTGATCGATGATGGTCACGGCGCCCGGTTTCATGCCGGAGATGCTACCGGCCACCAGATTGGCGATGGCCTCAACCTGACCCGCTTCCATCGATTGACCCGGTTGCAGATCCACCATGACAGAGGCACTGGGCTTCTCTTCATCACGACCGACAAACAGGGTTCGCTTGGGAATAGCCAGATGGACACGGGCACTGCGCACCGCGTTGAGGGAGATAATGGTACGCGCCAGCTCCCCTTCCAGGGCGTGACGATAACGCGCCCCTTCCATGAATTCGCTGGTGCCAAGACCCGTGACCGCATCCAGCCCTTCCAGGCCAGAGGGCATGGCGGCACGGACCCCACGCGCAGCTAGTGCCATACGAATGTGAGCCAGTTGACCCTCTGGCACCAGTACCTGCCCGGAGCTTTTCTCAAGCTGGAAGGGGATCTGCTCTTTCTCCAGCATCTCCATGATATTGGCGGTGTCGTACAACTCCTGCTTGCCGTACAGGGGCACGTAGTTCTTGCTGGAGGTCCAGAGGATGACCACTATGGTCCCCGCCACGGTGGCGGCCAACAGGGCTATGGTCAGGATGGATTTATTGTCGCGAGAGAGGCTGCGCCAGTTCTTCAGCCACGCCTGTATGCGCTGCTGCATGCTGACGGCCTCCCGTGGCGAGCCGCTTACCAATTCAGTCATCAGTAACCTCAGAGCGGCATGCGCATGATGTCATCGAAACCCGTCATCAGCTTGTTGCGCACCTGCATCAGGGCGGAAAAGCTAAGACCGGCTTTCTGACTGGCCACCATGGCCCCGACCAGATCATCGCTCTGGCCCGCATCGACCGCCGTCATCAGACGGGAAGAGATGTTTTGTTGTTCGTTGACCCGATTGACCACGTCTCGCATGGCATTGCCGAAGGAGACTTCCTGACCGCCCTGGAGCTCGATGTGAGGCTCCTGGCTCGCCACCCGCTTCAGCTCCTGCATCTGCTGCAACAGAGTGGTCTGTGACGACATCATTTCAATCTTCACTGGGTTATCCCTCAATTTTGAATCTGGAGTTCAATGTCTATGCCCTGCTCACGCATCGCCGCCAGCTTGTAGCGCAATGCCCGGGTCGTCATGCCCAGGGCCTCGGCCGTGCGGGTTCGATGGCCGCTACAGCGGCGCAGGGTCTCTAATACGAACTGAAACTCGGCATGGCGGCGGGTCTCCATCAGCCCTTCAGGGGCCAATAAAGGCTCGACCAAACCGGGTTCTGCGGCCCCCGGCTCACGGGGCAGCATCAAATCGATCGCTTGAATATGCAATCCTCGCGCCATGATGAGCGAACGCTGAATGACATTGTCGAGCTCGCGCACATTGCCGGGCCAGGGATAAGCAAGCATCTGCTTGCGTGCCAGCTCGCTCAACCAATGACCCTGTCTGGGTGCATAGCGGGCGATGAAATATTCAGCCAGCGGCAGGATATCTCCCGGCCGTTCACGCAACGCAGGCCAGCTCATGGGCAGCACATCGAGGCGGTAGAAGAGATCCTCGCGAAACAGCCCTGCGGCCACCAGGGTCCGCAGATCCTTGTTGCTGGCCGCGATGATGCGTACATCCAGGTTGATCAGTTGATGGCTCCCCAGTCGCTCGACCTGGCGCTCCTGCAACACCCGCAGCAGCTTGGCTTGCAGTGCCAGGGGCAGTTCGGAGATTTCGTCCAGCAACAGGGTCCCCCCCTGCGCCTGCTCGAACTTGCCAGGCTGGGCCGACACCGCCCCGGTGAAGGCCCCTTTGGCATGACCAAACAGGATGGACTCGATCATCGACTCGGGGATGGCGGCGCAGTTGATGGCGACGAAGGGGCCATCACAGCGGTTGGACATCTCATGGATGTACCGTGCCAGGCGCTCCTTGCCGGTCCCGGATTCACCACCGATGAGAATAGTGGCCGAGGTCTTGGCGGCCCGGCGGGCCAGCTGCAATACCTGACGACTGGCACTCGACTCAGCAATCAGATCCGGGATCGGCTGGCGCAGGCGCAAGGCTCCCCGGATCGCATCCAGCATCTGCTGTCGCCCGAAGGGTTTGATGATGTAATCGATGGCGCCGGCCCCCATGGCCTCGGCCGCCAGATGCCCCTGGTGCTCATTGACCAGGATGACACTGTCGGTGTCGGTCAATTTGCCCAGAAAGCCCTTGAGGTTGTCGATGGGCGTGCTCACGTCCAGCAACAGCAGATCGACCCTGTCATTGGCAAGGCTGGCGCATGCCTGCCTTGCCGAGTCGACGATAGATACCCGATATCCCGAACTCTCCAGCATGATCAGTATCTCTTCCCCGGCAGAAGAGTCTGGCTGCAGCAATAACAGATGAGGGAGCCCCCCAAGGCCTGGCGGCGTCGGGGTACATTTCAGAGAAACATCCGAAAGCATATGAACCTGAACCTGTGATTGTATTGTCGTCAATCAACAGAACTGAAATGTCAAAACCGAGGAAAGAGGTGGCCGCCGCCATGCATCTGCGTGCATGTCGGTTTGCTATAGGCGTCATTCGTGACGGTACCTATCCCTGGTAACCCCGCTATCATTGGCATTCCCGCCATTAGACCGGAGGCTTTGCGTCCTGACTTTTCAGTTCAGTTTGCCTTTTTCATGCGATATGCCCTTATGCAAAAGGACAGCCAGACAGCGGTTGTCGCAGCCTGGCAGCACGTATCAAATTATTATATTTATCAGTATGTTTTGGCGGAAAGCGTCAAAACACGGCGCATCATAACAAGTTGAGAAGACAGTTCAAGCACAGATGCGGAATAAGGTTTTCCTATCTGACTGAGATCAAGGGCAATTCTCTTCACCCCAGGGTACCGACCACTTCCACCCTCAGCTCCTCCGGGATCTCGTTGTAAGAGAGTACCTTGAGCCCCTTGGCGAAGGAGGTGGCATAACGGGACAGCAAAGGTCTCAGTTGGGGCATCACCACCAATACTGGGGCATGGCCCTGCTGCTGGAGCTGCTCCTTGACAAGGGGCATATTTTGTTGGAGCTGAGCCAGCAATTGGGGGTCAACCGGGAAACTGTCCAGCGCCACCTTGCCCTGTTGCTGAGCCTGATTCATGGCCGCCAACAGTGTCTGCTCCAGCCGTTCATCCAGCGTAAAGGTGGCCAGCAGCTCACGCTGTCCTATCACCTGGCGCACTATCTGGCGCTTGAGGGCGCAGCGCACGTCCGCCGCCAGCAGCACGGGATCCTTGGTCAGCTCGCTCGCGTCGAGCAAGGTGGTCGCTATGGTGCGGATGTCGGTCAGGCTCACCTGCTCCTTGAGCAGTTGCCGGAACACCCGAAGCTGCTGCATCTGGGTCAGGGCGAGGTTGAGCTCCTCCGCCAGACGGGGAGACAGGGTCGCCAGGTATTGACCCAGCTTGCCGACTTCATCGTGGCCGAACAGGGTGTCGAGCTGTTCACGCAGCAGCTTGCTGGCATGGGTCGCTATCACGGTCGCCGAGTCCACCACCGAGTAACCCAGATTGAGTGCCTTGGCCTTGTGGTCCGGGGCTATCCAGACCGCGTTCATGCCGTAGGCGGGATCCTGGGTCAGCTCGCCGTCCAGGGCACCGTAGGTCTCGCCACTGCTGATGGCCATCAGCCGCTGGCAATCCACCTGCCCGCTCGCCATGGGCACGGAGGAGATCCGGACTCGGTATTGATCGGGTTGCAGCTGCAGGTTGTCGCGCACCCTGATCTCGGGCAGCAAGAAACCATACTGCTCGGAGAGGGTCTTTCTGATGCCCCGCACCCGCACCAGCAGCTCGGCGCCCTTGTCCGCCTCGGCCAGGGGAACCAGCTTGTAACCAAGCTCGATGGCGATGGGATCGACATAGGGCAGATCCTGCCACTCCAACCCCTGATGTTCAGGCAACACCAACTGCTGACTCAGTTGCTCGGCGGCATCGAGCGCCGGATCCTGCTGCTGTCGCAGGCTCACCCGCCAGCCGGTCCAGGCCAGCACGGCGGCAAAACTGACGAAGGCCAGCATGGGCATGCCGGGCACCAGACCCAGGATCAGCATGATGGCGGCAGCCGTGTAGATAACCCTGGGCGACGCCAATAGCTGCTGGCCCACCTGATCGGACATCTCCCCCTCATCACTGACCCGGGTCACTATGATGGCGGCTGCGGTAGACATCAGCAGGGAGGGGATCTGGGCAACCAGACCGTCCCCTATGGTGAGCAGGGCATAGCGCTGGAAGGCCTCTGCCACCGGCAGGGCATGCTGAAAGATACCGATGGCAAGACCGCCAACCAGGTTGATGATGAGCACCAGCAACCCGGCGATGGCATCCCCACGCACGAACTTGGAGGCACCATCCATGGCCCCGTAGAAGTCGGCCTCGCGGGAGATCTCTTCCCGCCGGGCCCGGGCCTGGTGTTGATCCATGATGCCGGCATTCAAGTCGGCATCTATGGCCATCTGTTTGCCCGGCATGGCGTCCAGGGTGAAGCGGGCCGACACCTCGGATATCCGTTCGCCACCCTTGGTGATGACCACGAAGTTGATGATCATCAAGATGATGAACACCACCAGGCCAACCACATAGTTGCCGCCGATGACCACCTCGCCAAACGCCTGGATGACCTTGCCCGCCGCATCATTGCCCTCATGGCCATTGAGCAGCACCACCCGGGTCGAGGCGACGTTGAGGGAGAGCCTCATCAGGGTAGCCACCAGCAGCACGGTCGGGAACACGGAGAAGTCGAGGGGACGGCGGGCCGAGACCGAGACCAGCAACACCATGATCGCCAACACTATGTTGAAGGTGAACAGGCCATCGAGCAGCCAACCCGGCAGCGGCAGTATCATCATGGCCAGTATGGCCAGCAGCATCAGGGGGATGGCCGTATAGGACTTGGTCAGGGTACGCCAGTTCACAACTTACCTCTCGGGTTGACGCAATTCAGGGGGCACATGCAGGGGGGCTAGCGGGCCGGGCTGCTTGCCCCGCCCAGCCTGATAGGCCTGCAACTGCAATACATGGTTCAGGACATAAGCCACCGCGGTATAGAGACCGGCCGGGACCTCCTGATCGATTCGGGTCGAGTAGTAGATGGCTCGAGTCAGCTCAGGCAGGCTCAATACCATCTTGTCGTGCTGCTTGCCCACCTGCTTGATCCGCTCGGCCATGCTGTCGACCCCCTTGGCGATCACATAAGGGGCATTGGCGCGGGCGGGATCGTATTTGATGGCCACCGCATAGTGGCTCGGGTTCACCACTATCACATCGGCCTGGGGCACCCGCTTCTCGATGCGGGCCCTGGCCAGCATGGCTTGTACTTGACGGATCTTCGCCTTGATCTCCGGGCGACCCTCGCTGTTCTTGTGCTCATCCTTGACCTCCTGCTTGGTCATGCGCAGTTGTTTCTGCATCGACCAGCGTTGGTAAGGCACATCGAGCAGGGCGATCAGCATCTGAACGGCGCCAAGTAGGATAAAGGCCTGGGAGAGGATCCCCAGCGCCTGCTCCATCGCCATCTGGGGCGGCATTCGATTCATTTGCAACAGGGTCGGCCACTGATGCTGCAATAACAGGGCCAAGGTTGAACCAATCAGCACTATCTTGAGAATGGACTTGAGCAGCTCCATCAGGCTATGGGTGGAAAACATGCGCTTGAGCCCCTTGAGCGGATTGAGTTTCTCACCGCTGGGCATCAACTTTTTCCAGGTGAACACCATGCCCCCCGGCACCATGCTGACCAGGATCAGCATCAGTGCCAGGAAACCGAACAGGGGCAGCAAGGCCATGAGCATGCTGAGCAGGGCCTCCCCGGTCCAGCTCATCATCATCTGGGGATCCCGCGCCCCCTGCCAGTCGAAACGGATGGGACGTTTCATCAATTCGGCGAAGAAACTGCCAAGGCCGGGCACCATCCACTGCATGGCGAGTCCACCGAGCAGCAGCAAACCCGCCGAGCTCATCTCCCGGGAGCGGGCAATCTGCCCCTCATCCCGAGCCTTGCGCTGTTTCTGGGTGGAGGCCTGCTCGGTTTTATCCTGGGCGCTGGTCTGACTCATTGCACACTCAATCCCTGCAACTGCTCCAGCACATGGCTGACCAGATCGAGATAACGAGCAGGCACCCCGCTGATGGAGAGCGCCATGGTCAGCAACCCCAGCAACAGCGTCATGGGGAACCCCAGGGAGAAGATGTTGAGGGAGGGGGCCGTGCGGTTCATGACCCCGAAGGTGAGATTCACCATCAGCATCGCCACCACGGCAGGCAGGGTCAGGATGAGGGCGGCCCCGATACTCCAGCCAAACAGGCCGATGACCCCCTTGATATCGAGCAGGTAGAGCGAAGAGCCCGGCGGCCAGCTGCGCAGACTCTGCACCAGCACCTCCAGCACCACCAGATGGCCATTGAGGCCGAGAAACAACAGCGTGGCAAAGATGAGCATGATCTGGCTGATGATGGGCGCCGATTCACCATTGCTGGGGTCATTCATGACCGCCATACCCAGACCCATTTGCATCGACAGTATCTGGCCCGCCATGGTCATCACCATGAACAGCATCTGGACGCAGAGCCCGAATAACAGGCCGAACATCAACTGTTCCAGCGTGACCAGGATAGCCTGTGCCGAGAAGGGGTCTATCAGCGGCATGGCCTTGAGCATGGGGGCCAGCAACAGGCTGAGCAGGAAGGCGAGCAACAGCCGGATCTGGGGCGGCACCCGGCCATCGCCGAAGAAGGGCATCACCCAGAAGGCGGCGCCGATACGAATGAAGGGCCACCACCACTGTCCCAGCCAGGCCGTCAGCTCGGCCGCACTGACCGAGATCAGCGAATTCATCCGATAAGCCCGGGGATCTTGGCAAACAGCTCATTGAAGAGGGTGGTGATCTGGGCCAAAAGCCAGTGGCCAGTGAAGATCAGCGTCAACAGCGTCACGATGAAACGGGGCAGGAAGCTGAGGGTCTGTTCCTGGATCTGGGTCGCCGCCTGAAACACACTCACGATGAGTCCGACGATCAAGCCGGGCACCACCAGCACAGAGACCATGATCACCACCAGATTCACTGCGCCACCCACCAGACTGACGCTCTGCTCGGGGGTCATGGTCAGCCCCCCCCGAAGCTGGCGGCCAGGGTGCCGACCGTCATCGACCACCCATCAACCAATACGAATACCATCAGCTTGAACGGCAACGAGATGATGAGCGGCGACAGCATCATCATCCCCATGGCCATCAAGACGCTGGCGACCACCAAATCGATCACCAGGAAGGGGATAAACAGCATGAAGCCTATCTGAAACGCGGTATTGAGCTCGCTCAGCACGAAGGCGGGCAACAAGACACCGAAGGGTATTTCCGCCTTGGTGAGGTTGGTCGACTCCCCCGAGATCCGCAGCATCTGCTCCAGATCCGGCTCCCGGGTCTGCGCCAACATGAAGCGCCGCAAGGGTTGCTCGGCACGGCTTATCCCCTCGGACAGGGTGATTTCGTCGTTGTCATAGGGCAGGAAGGCGTTTTCGTACATCTCGGTCCAGACCGGACGCATGATGACCAGCGTCAGGATCAAACTGATGCCGATCAGTACTCGGTTTGGTGGGCTCTGTTGCAGACCCAGCGCCTGGCGCAATATGGCCAGCACTATGATGATGCGGGTAAAGCTGGTCATCATCAGTAACAGGGTCGGCAACAACCCCAGCAGGGTCATGAAGAAGAGGATCTGCAACTTGATGTTGTAGTCCTCGCCCCCTTCGGCGCCAGGCGCGACCGAGAAGAGGGTCATGTCCGCACCCCAGCTGGGCAGGGCGACGAGCAAGAGCAGCGGCAGCAGGACGCGCATCAGTCGTCCATGCCACCCAGCAGCTTGGTGTCAACCACCTCGACCAGACGCAGGCCATACTTGCCATTGACCACCACCACCTCACCACGGGCCAACAGTTTGCCATTGACCCGGACATCCAGCGGCTCACCCGCCAACTTGTCCAGCTCGATGACAGCCCCCTCTTCGAGCTGCATCAGATCCCCAAGCGGCACCTCTGCACTGGCCACTTCCAGGGTCACCTTGACCGGGATCTGGCGGAAGAAGGAGAGATCCCTCGGCTTGCCGCTACCGGTCGGCGCCAGGTAATCGGCCGCACTCGGCATGCTGAGTTCGTCATCAAACAACTGATCCAGGCTGTCCAGATCCAGGGGATCATTGATGTTATGTTCGTTCATCTTGTTCTTACTCCTCTATCACTGCCGTTACCTGATACACCAGGCTGCCTTTTTGCTCGGCAATGCGTCCATTGAAACAGGGGCGGCTGCCGATCAGGGCAGGCACCAGGTCAGGCATATCCAAGGCCAGCACATCACCAACCTGCAAGGTCTCCAGATCAGCCAGGGTCATGGCCATCTGTCCCATCACCACCCGCAATTGCACCGGCAGGTGAGTCATCGCTTGTTCCAGCTCACCGCGAACAGGGCGTTGATCGGTCAGTTGCGCCTCGGTTTCGGCCTGCAGCCACCACAACCGCCACTGATGGTTATGTTCTCCCAGACTCAGGGTCGCCTGGCTGGACCAGAGCGCAGGCCCCACTGGCAGCACATCGGCAGGCACGGGGGTGAGCTGCCAGCCCAGATCGCCGAGTCCCATGCAGGAGGAGAGAATATCGACCTGGTATTGGCAGAGTCGGTGCAACAGGCGCTGCTCGGTATCACTGAGGGATTTGGCCTGACTCGGCTCCTCACCCGCTTGCAGCTGTCCTCCGAAGAAGATCACGGCGAGACGATAGATGACGGACGCTGAGATGGAGAAAAACACTCGGTAGCGCTCGTCACGCTGGGCCCTGGCTTCGAGCCAGAACTGCTGATCTTCAGGAGGGAAATGGCCGGCACTGACGAAATCCTGAAACACGAGATCGCACTCGGCGCTGTTGAACAGCTGGGCTATGCACCCGGCAGCCTGCAAGGAGAAGCTGGCCAAGTGGGCATTCATCTGCTTGAGATGACCCTGTTTGGCTCGCTCGACACCGAGCAGATCGTAGCGAGGAAGCCCCCGTCCCTGTTCGGCCGGCAGCAGCCGGGAGGGTGTTAGCGTTAGGCTGCTAGCTGACATTGCGAATTCACCTTAACC
Source organism: Aeromonas rivuli (assembly GCF_000820045.1). Taxonomy (GTDB): domain Bacteria; phylum Pseudomonadota; class Gammaproteobacteria; order Enterobacterales; family Aeromonadaceae; genus Aeromonas; species Aeromonas rivuli. The sequence goes on from NZ_CDBJ01000043.1 coordinate 290,517, forward strand.
ATGTTCATGCCACCCTTAACCCACATCAGGGTGACGGGGCAGGTGGAGAAAAGGGGACCAGTCGACTTGAAGCGACCAAAATGGGCGGGAACTGTATTACAAAATGAAAAAAGGTGCTATCGACCCAGGCAGGCCCATAAAGAAAAATCCCGGACCAGAAGGTACCGGGATTCTTGTGGGTAACAGAGTACCCTGAAATTAGGTCGGAGTCGGCCTGTAAGCCGGGTTCTGTTCCGGGTTGCCCCGGTGACAATCATTCCTCTAGGCCAGCAATCGCTCACTGGCTCAAGCAACCTACCCGCCCCCAACGCGGGCCGCGCCAATAGGGGCCTATTTGGTCTTGCTTCGGGTGGAGTTTACCGTGCCACGAACTGTTGCCAGACGCGCGGTGCGCTCTTACCGCACCCTTTCACCCTTACCTGATCCCTTGCGGGCCATCGGCGGTTTGCTCTCTGTTGCACTGGTCGTAGGCTCACGCCTCCCAGGCGTTACCTGGCACCCTGCCCTATGAAGCCCGGACTTTCCTCCCCTCCGCCCGTCTGCCCCGAAAGGCACAACGACGAAGCAGCGATTGTCCAGCCGACTCCGGGCGCGGATTATAGCCCTGTCTGCTGGCCGGGGTAAACCGGCAATTTTCGATAGTGGCATTTATTAACGGCTTGATGACTCATTCTAGAGTGACACTGTCATCAAGCCGCCCCCATCGATGGGCTGCCAGGTCAGGTTGGTAGATGCGACCTTCGTCAGAGACCCTCATGGTGAGGATGACCCTGTGACCCGAACCGACGACTCTATTTATGCTTTCTGGTGGTGATCCAGTCCGTACTTGTAGAGGGCGTTCTTCTTCACCCCATGGATCTCGGCGGTCAGCGCGGCCGCCTTCTTGAGGGGCAGTTCGGCCACCAGCAGACCCAGGGTGCGGATCGCATCAAAGGGCAGCTCTTCTTCCACCTTGCTGGCGCCGGCCACCACCAGCACGATTTCACCGCGGCAACGGTTTTCATCCTCGCCCAGCCAGACCAGCATCTCGGAGGCGGGCAGACCGTGGATGGATTCAAAGGTCTTGGTCAACTCGCGGCACACCACCACCTGGCGCTCCCCCAGGATGCGAGCAATCGCTTCTACCGTGTCCTGCACCCGGCGCGGTGACTCGTAGAACACCAGGGAGCGGGTATCTTCGATGACGGCCTGCAGCCGGTCGTCACGTCCCTTGGCTTTCGCAGGCAAGAATCCCTCGAAGGCGAAACGGTCGGTGGGCAGGCCAGCAGCACTGAGCGCCGTGATGGCCGCGCACGGGCCCGGCAGCGGCACTACCTTGACCCCGGCTTCGCGACAGCGGGTGACCAGGTGATAACCGGGGTCGCTAATCAGCGGCGTGCCCGCATCCGATACCAGGGCTACACTCTTGCCTTCCTTGATTTTCGCTATCAACACCTCGGCCTTCTGCTGCTCGTTGTGATCGTGCAAAGGGAAGCAGCTCACCGAGATCTGGTAGTGTTTGAGCAGTATGCCGGTGTGGCGGGTATCCTCGGCCGCCACCAGATCGACCCGGCGCAGAATATCGAGGGCGCGCTGGGTGATATCGGCCAAATTACCGATGGGAGTGGGGACTATATAGAGGGTTGGGGTGTCACTCATGGGATCTCCGAGCATCCCGACAATTGTGTCGCCATATTGGCCCGTTTACACTATGGGTAACTTCAACACTGGTCGGGGAATGAACTTGAACCGGGTTACAAAGCAGCTAAGTGTATCACGACTCTTCGGCATCCTACTCGCAGCTATCCTGCTTGCGGGTTGCGCGTCGGAACCCAATCAACCCTCTGGACAGGAAGGAGGCCTCTCTGGCTTCGCCACACTGACCCAGAATCCAGAGGCCTATCTGGCCAAGGTGGATCCGGCCAAGCCGGATGAAGCCTTCATCTGGCAAACCCTGGCTGCGCGCAGCTATCTGGCTCAAGGCCAGCTCAACCCGGCGCAGGCCTTGCTGCAACAGCTGCAAAAACAGGCCAAGACACCACAACAGCAAGCTCAGGCGCAGTTGCTTGAAGCCCATGTGCTCCTGGCCCAGGGCAATGCCAATCAGGCCCTGATCTTGCTGGAAGGCAAGCCGGCGGTGGAGCTCGATGCCGATACCCAGCGTGACTGGTATCGCCAGCGCACCGTGTTGCAGCTCGACATCAATAACAAGTTTGGTGCCGCCAAATCCCTGATCTTGCTGGAGCCCTATCTGGCCAAAGAGGAGGTTGCCACCAATCACAAGCAGATCTGGTCCCTGCTGAAAAGCATGACCCCCACCACCCTGCAAGCGCTGGAAGAAGCACCGGCACCCGATGTGACCACCGGCTGGCTGCGACTGGCTGCCCTGGTCAACGAGTTTGGTGCTCAGCCGAGCCAGCTGGCTCGTCAGTTAGATGGCTGGAAGCGTGACTTCCCAAACCATCCTGCCCAACAGGACATGCCGGCCGGTCTTGGCGACTTGGCCAGTACCACTGGCCTGGCTCCTCAGCAGATCGCCGTGTTCTTGCCACTGTCCGGCAATCTGGAGCCCCAGGGATCGGCAATCCGCAACGGTATGCTGATGTCCTACAAGGAGAATAACGGCCAATACAGCCTGAACTTCTACGACACCCAGACCAAATCCGTTGGCGAGCTTTACCAGCAAGCCATCCAGGATGGTGCCGACATGATCATCGGTCCCTTGCTCAAGGACAGGGTCGAGGAGCTGCTCAAGCTCAACCCGACCGTGCCCGTGCTCGCCCTGAACGAGCTGGACAAGCCGATCGTCAATGACAGCACCTTCTACTTCTCCCTCTCGGCCGCCGCCGATGCAAGTCAGGCTGCCAACTACTTGTTTGGCCAGGGCTATCGCAAGCCCCTGCTGATCGCCACCCAGGGCCGCATTGGCTATGGCAGCATCAAGGCGTTCGAGCAGACCTGGAGCGGTCTGAGTCAGGACAAGCCCGTGGTCGCGACCTTTACCTCCCGCAAAGAGGTGCCGGGCATGGTGAAAAATGCCTTGAGCGGTCGCTCCACCGCCCGGGCGGGCGAGGTCATGCAGCTCTCCGATGAGACGCCGCGCAGCATCGATGTCGTCTATCTGATCGCCAACAACCTCGAGACCCGCATGGTCAAACCCTATGTGGATATCTCGGTCAATCCCATGGGTAGCCTGCCGATCTTCACCGGCCCCCGCGGTTATGACAGCGGGGCCACCGAGGCAGCCTCGGAGCTCAATGGTCTGCGCATAGGCGATATGCCGTTGATGCTGGGTGAGTTCAACGAGCTGCGCGGCAAGGCCCAGCTGCTCTGGCCACAGACTCAGGGTGACCTGCTGCGCCTGTTTGCCCTGGGCTATGACGCCGTCAGCCTGAGTCCTAACCTGATGCAGATGCGCGCCGTCGGCGCCATGAAACAGCCGGGTTTGAGCGGTCAGCTCAGCATTAGTCAGGATGGCGTCGTACAGCGGGAGCAGAGCTGGGCCACCTATCAGGATGGCAAGCTGCTCGATGCAACAGGTAACCCCATCGGCATGGAGCAAGCCACACTCCCTGACACCCCGGAGTCCAGCGATGAAGAGCCGGCTCAAGCCCCTGATACAGCACTGCCTGAACCTGTTTCAGACGACAGCGACACCACAGCGCCCGGGGCAGCACTTTGAGTTAGTCGCCGCCGACTGGTTGCAGGCCAAGGGCCTGCAACTGATTGAACGCAACTATCACTGTCGCGGTGGCGAGCTGGATCTCATCATGCGCCAGGGTGATACCCTGGTGTTTGTCGAGGTTCGATATCGGGCCAATAACGACCATGGCGGTGCCGCCGCCTCGGTCACTCCGGCCAAACAGCGCAAGCTCATGCTAGCCGCCCGCCACTATTTGACGCACCATGGCATCAACGAGGCCAGCCAGGCCTGTCGATTCGATGTGCTGGCGTTCGAGGGCAACCAGCCTGACTGGATCCAGAACGCTTTTTAAGAGGATCCCATGACAGATCGCATCAAAGAAAACTACACAGAAAGCATTCAAACCAAGATCGCCGCCTCGGAGGCGCTACCGGATGCCATCCATACTGCGGCGCAGATGATCACCATCTGCCTGCTCAATGGCCACAAGGTACTAGCCTGTGGCAACGGTCCCTCCGCCGCCCTGGCGCAGCTGTTTATCAGCGAGCTGGTCAACTGCTACGAGACACAGCGCCCCTCCCTGCCTGGCATGGCACTGACCGCGGACATGGCGACCATCAGTGCCATCGCCACCGATCACGGCTTCGAAGAGGTGTATGCCAAGCAGATCCGCGCCCTGGGTCAACCCGGTGACATCCTGGTGGTCATTACCACCTCCGGCCACAGCCGCAGTCTGATCAAGGCGGCCGAAGCCGCCCTCTCCCGTGACATGACCATAGTGGTGCTGAGCGGCGGTGACGGCGGCGAGATGGCCGGTCTGCTCGGTCCAAACGATGTCGAGATCCGGGTTCCCTCTGCCCGTCGACCACGCATTTTGGAAGTCAACCTGTTGACCCTGCATTGCCTCTGTGATCTCATCGATCAGACGCTTTTCCCGCAACAAGAGGACTGACATCTTGAAAAAAACCACGCTGACCCTGACCCTGGTGGCCGGAACTCTCCTGCTGCAAGGCTGTGCGGCCGTGCTGGTCGGTGGTGCCGCCGGTACCGCATCCAGCGCCGGCGATCGCCGCACCCTGAGCACCCAGTGGGACGATCAGGCCATCGAGTTGAAAGCGTCCAACGTGCTGGCAGACAACAAGCAGCTCTCTGCGGCCAGCAAGATCAGTGTCTACAGCAATAATGGCCGCGTGCTGCTGGTCGGTCAGACACCAACCGATGCTTACAAGCAGACCGCAGGCCAGTCGGTTGGGCGCATTGAGGGCGTTCGTCACGTCTACAACGAACTGCGCCTTGGCAAACCGGTGAGCATAGGTACCCGCAGCAACGACTCCTGGATCACCTCCAAGGTGCGCACCGACATGCTGGCCGCCAAGGACTTCGACAGTGCCAAGGTCAAGGTGGTGACAGAGAACGGCGAGGTCTTCCTGATCGGTCTGGTAACCCGTAAAGAGGCGGAACAGTCGGTCGAGATTGCCCGCCACGTCAGCGGTGTGACCCGGGTCATCAAGGCGTTCGAATACGCTCAGGACTGATGCGGGTCCCGCATCCGAAATAAAAAAACGCAGCCGATTGGCTGCGTTTTTATTGATTCAACAAGGTTACTTGATGACAGTGAGACTCGGCCTGCCCGTGGGGCGCGGCGGTTCAGGCTCAGGTTGCGCCTGATCTTCCGCCTGCTCCAGCCAGAGGTCATAAGCTGGCTCGGGCGGGAACAGAGTACCAACACCGTTCTCTCTGGCATGGATGGCCACTATGGCCGCCATGGGAATATAAACCTGCTGGGACACGCCACCAAAGCGGGCGCTGAAGCTGATAGCATCATTATCCATGTGGAACTGCATCACCGCTCGCGGCGCTATGTTCAGCACTATCTGCCCATCTTGGGCAAATTGCAGCGGCACCTGCACATGGGGAATGTTGACGTTCACCACCAGGTGAGGCGTCAAGTCATTGTCCAGCAGCCAGTCAAAGAACGCCCGCAACAGATACGGGCGGCTCGGGGTCATTGTCGGTTCCATACTCATATACCGGAGCGGATCTCGCGCTCAGCTTCAGTGAGCGATGCCTGGAAGGACTCACGCTCGAACAGACGAACCATATAGGCCTTCAGCTCTTTCGCGCCACGGCCACCCAGATCGATCCCCAGGCTCGGTAAACGCCACAGCAATGGAGCCATGTAGCAGTCAACCAAACCGAACTCTTCGCTCATGAAATAGGGCATTTCACCGAAGATGGGGGCGATGGCCAGCAGATTGTCACGCAACTCGTTGCGTGCCGCCTCGACATCGGTGCCAGCCATGATCTTGTCGGCCAGACTGTACCAGTCCAGTTCGATGCGATGCATCATCAGACGGCTGTTACCACGGGCAACCGGGTAGACAGGCATCAGTGGTGGATGGGGGAAGCGCTCGTCCAGATACTCCATGATGATGCGTGAGGTATAGAGTGCAAGCTCACGATCCACCAGAGTCGGCACCGAGTTGTACGGGTTCAGCTCAGCCAGTTCATCCGGCAGGTTGCTCGGGTCAACCTGGCAGATATCTACGCTAACACCCTTCTCCGCCAGGACAATGCGCACCTGATGGCTGAACATATCGTTGGCACCGGAAAACAGCGTCATTACCGAACGCTTATTGGCAGCTACAGCCATTGAACCCTCCCGTCATTAAAAAGCAGAAACGGCAATGAAGTAACTTGGACCTCATTGCCGTGCATTATATTACTCGGATCTGGTCGCTTAGTGAACGTCGCGCCAGAATTCCTTCTTCAACAGCACAGTGAAGATGAAGAAGATCGCGATAAAGCCCAGCACCCAGAAGCCCATGCGTTCGCGCTCCAGTTTGACCGGCTCAGCCGAGTAGACCAAGAAGTTTACCAGATCCAGTACCGTCTGATCATATTCTTCGTTGGTCATTTCGCCATTGCCGTCGGATTTGATGCCAATGGTCTCCTGCACCTCTTGCCCATCGACCAGGCGGGTCTCCTGTTCCAGACGTGGAGTACCCTGCAGCGGCTCCAGCACATGGGGCATGCCCACAGAGGGGAACACCAGGTTATTCACCCCGAATGGGCGCGTCGGATCCACGTAGAAGGAGCGCAGGTAGGTGTAGATCCAGTCTGCACCACGCACCCGGGCGACCAGCGTCAAGTCCGGTGGCGGTGCGCCGAACCAGCGGGCAGCATCCTTCTCGGCGATGGAGCTCTTCATCAGATCCCCCACCTTGGCACCGGTGAAGATGAGATTGTCCCGCATCAGATCCTCGGGTATATCCAAATCCTCAGCCACCCGGTTGTAACGCTGATACTGGGTGGAATGGCAGCCTGCACAGTAGTTCATGAAGGTGGTCGCGCCACGCTGCAAAGACGCCTTGTCGCTCAGATCATAATCAGCCTTGTCCAGGGCTACACCATGAGTGGCCGCCATCGCCAGTCCGGGGAGCAGAGCCAGCACAGCAAAGATTATCCGTTTCATTTGAATGTGATCCTCTCCGGCAGCGGCTTGGTATTTTCGTTCTTGCTATAGAAATAGAGCAGGACAAAGAACCCGAAGTAACCAAGCGAACAGATCTGGGCAAGCAGGGTCAGTGTCGGGGTGGAGGGCAATACGCCAAGCACACCGAGAATGACGAAGCAAACCACAAACTGGGCGATGTTCAGCTTATGCAGGATGCTGCGGTAGCGTACCGAACGCACCTTGCAGCGATCCAGCCATGGCAGCAGGAAGAGCACGACGATGGAGAGGCCCATCATGATGACACCGAGCAACTTGTCCGGCACCGCACGCAAGATGGCGTAGAAAGGAGTGAAGTACCAGACCGGGGCGATATGCTCCGGGGTCTTCAGACCATTCGCCACTTCAAAGTTCGGCTTCTCGAGGAAATAACCCCACATGTCCGGCTTGAAGAAGATGATGGCGCAGAAGAAGAACAGGAACCCGGCCACACCTATCATGTCCTTGACGGTGAAGTAGGGGTGGAAGGCAACGGCATCCAGCGGCCAGCCATTCTCGTCCTTGTGTGCCTTGATCTCGATCCCGTCCGGGTTGTTGGAGCCCACCTCATGCAGTGCCAAAATATGCATGGCAACCAGCAAGACTATGACTAACGGCAATGCGATGACATGCAGTGCAAAGAAGCGGGTGAGTGTTGCCCCCGAGATAACATAGTCACCCCGGATCCACAGGGTCAGATCGTCACCGATCACCGGGATGGCACCAAACAACGAGATGATGACCTGAGCGCCCCAGAAGGACATCTGCCCCCAGGGCAACAAGTACCCCATGAAGGCTTCCGCCATCAATACCAGGAAGATCAGCATGCCGAAGATCCACAGCAGCTCACGGGGTTTCTGGTAGGAACCATAGATGAGGCCACGGAACATGTGCAGATAGACCACCACGAAGAAGGCGGAGGCGCCGGTACTGTGCATGTAGCGCAGCAGCCAGCCGTAATCCACATCCCGCATGATGTATTCGACAGAGGCGAAAGCACCCTCGGCCGACGGGTTGTAGTTCATGGTCAGCCAGATGCCTGTGACTATCTGGTTAACCAGCACCAGCATGGCAAGGGACCCGAAAAAGTACCAAAAATTGAGGTTCTTCGGTGCCGGGTACTTGGCCATGTGGTCGTTGTACATGGCTGTGAGCGGAAAACGATAATCGATCCAGCCCATCAATTTGGCAAACATGGTCAGGCCTCCTTGCCATCGGCACCGACCAGGATGGTGGTGTCGTTGAGATACTGGTACGGCGGGATCACCAGGTTCAATGGGGCAGGAACCCCCTGAAACACGCGACCGGCCATGTCAAACTTGGAGCCATGACAGGGGCAGAAAAAGCCAGAACTGACCCCTTCGACCTGTTCACCGAAGCTGTCCGGCAGATAAGACGGGGAGCAACCCAAATGAGTACAGATACCAACAGCCACGAAGATTTCCGGCTTGATGGATCTGTATCCATTATGGGCATAGTCAGGTTGTTGGGGCTCATCGGACTTTGGATCGCGCAACAAGTTATCGTGCGTCGGCAGGCCATCCAGGATCTGCTTGGAGCGATTGACCACCCAAACCGGTTTGCCGCGCCATTCAACGCGAATGAGTTGACCCGGCTCCAACTTGCTAATGTCGACTTCAACCGGAGCGCCAGCAGCCTTGGCCTTGGCACTCGGGTTCCATGATTTTATAAACGGCACTGCGGTAAAAGCAGCCCCTACCCCACCAACGGCGATCGTTGACCAGGTAAGAAATCTGCGGCGGCCGGTATCAACTGGCGCATTGCTCATCCAAAAACTCTCCCATGTGGACTCGGCGCATTCTTATAATGTCCCTGTTCCCCTGTGACAACAGTGGCGGAAGCAGGAGTTACAATTGTCACAGAAAAATCGAGGAAATTTTAAAGAAAAGATAACAAATTGACAAGAAAGAGAAGCGAAGGGCAAAAACAATAAAGACACAATTTTTTGTCTTTTGTGACGTGAGGTTAGCAATGGCTATCGAAACGTTACCAATAAAAAAAGCCTGGCGGCTGCCAGGCTTTTTTAACACTCGAAAGAGTGAGTACCAAAAGCGAATTAACGCTTGGAGTACTGCGGACGCTTACGAGCTTTGTGCAGACCGACTTTCTTACGCTCAACCTTACGGGCATCACGAGTAACAAAGCCTGCTTTACGCAGTTCACCGCGCAGGGTCTCATCGTACTGCATCAGAGCACGAGTGATACCGTGACGGATCGCACCAGCTTGACCGGAGATGCCACCACCGTTAACGGTGATGTACAGATCCAGTTTCTCGGTCATTTCAACCAGTTCCAGCGGCTGACGAACTACCATACGGGCAGTCGGACGACCGAAGTACTGCTCCAGGGAGCGCTGGTTGATTACGATTTTACCGCTACCCGCTTTGATAAAGACGCGAGCAGTGGAGCTTTTGCGACGGCCGGTACCGTAGTATTGATTTTCTGCCATGTTGCCAGTTCCCGATTAGATATCCAGTACTTGAGGTTGCTGAGCAGCATGAGCATGCTCGGCGCCTGCGTAAACTTTCAGTTTACGGAACATGGCACGGCCCAGAGGACCTTTCGGCAGCATGCCTTTGATAGCAGCTTCGATTACCATTTCCGGTTTACGCTTGATCAGCTTGTCGAAGCTGATTGACTTGATACCACCCGGGAAACCGGAGTGAGAATGGTAGATTTTATCGGTAAATTTCTTACCGGTAACATGCACCTTCTCAGCGTTTACAACGATGATGTAATCACCGGTGTCAACGTGCGGAGTATACTCAGCTTTGTGCTTACCACGCAGACGAGAAGCAATCTCAGTTGCGATACGACCCAGAGTTTTACCTTCTGCGTCCACAATGTACCAGTCACGTTTTACGGTTTCTGGCTTGGCAACGAAAGTTTTCATTAAGTTAAACCCAATTACCTGTTACAGACCCAATTGCTTATGGGGGCTCGCCCACAAGCAACAAACGATGGCCTACCTGTACCCCTTCGAATACAAGTAAAGCTTTAAAGTATTGCTGTCTTATCGACAGCTGTAACGTGGGCCGGGCGATTATAAGTGAAGTTGCCTTAAATATCACCTGCTAATTTCACTGCCATGACGCTAGCAAATGTCGCCCGACCCTACCTGCCGCAGATGCCCATCCGACTGGCAGGCGCGGGTATTGTGACTAAGGAAGGTGCACTCTGGCAAGGTATTCGTGCGATTGCATCTCCTGGAGCCGTGAAAGACAGCGCTTGAACTCGAAGCTGAGCAAGCCTCCGCTGTAGAGTTCCGCCATGGGGACGGCTGCCGACATGATGAGCTTGACGTGACGCTCATAGAACTCGTCAACCATGGCAATGAAACGCCGGGCTGCATCGTCCGACCCCGCCCCCATTGGTTGTACCTCGGCCAGCAGCACGGTATGAAACAGCCGTGACAGCTCGATGTAATCCCCCTGAGAGCGGGCGCTCCGACAGAGTTGATCGAAGCTGATGTAGAGCAGTCCCTCCTCGGCCCCCAGTGTCTGCAACTGACGATGATTCACTTCGATGGCCAATGGCACTGGTTGCTTCTGCCCGGTCAGTTGCTGGAAATAGCGCTCCAAGTTCAATCTTGCTTCCCCGTCGAGGGGATGGTGATAGATCTCGGCCTGCTCCAACGTCCGCAGCCGGTAATCGACTCCCCCATCGACATTGAGGATCTCGCAATGCTGTTCGATCAACGCGATGGCTGGCAGAAAGCGCGCCCGTTGCAGCCCATTGCGGTAGAGATCCTTGGGGGGAATATTGGAGGTCGCCACTAGCACGACACCGTGGCCAAACAGCGCCTGAAACAGGGTGCCCAGCAGCATGGCATCGGTGATGTCCGAGACAAAAAACTCATCGAAACAGATGATGTCTGTCTCGCTGGCCAGCTTGCTGGCAATGAGTTCCAGTGGATCGGCCTGACCGGTCAAGCCGCTGAGTTCATCATGAACCCTGTGCATGAAACGGTGAAAATGCACCCGTAACTTACGATCCCCGGGCAGGGCGTCAAAAAAAATATCCATCAACCAGGTCTTGCCCCGGCCGACCCCACCCCACATATATAATCCCTGGACAGGCGTGACGGCTTGCGGTTTTTGCAACCAGCCCAGCCAGCCACGGGATCTGGTCGGAGTCGGGGGAGCGCACAAATCCTGATAGAGTCGCTCCAGATGTGCCACTGCCATCGCCTGGGCCGGATCGGCCTGAAAATCAGAGCGTTGCAGATCTTGCTGATATTTTTGCTGCGGGGTCATCCTGTCAAACGTCTCCAAGTCCCTGAATAGAGGACAAAAGGGTATCACGGCCCCGGGGTGCACGGTATAGTGCCACCAGGGTTGACGGCCATTCTGGGCCATCATCCACATGTTGAATTAGCTGTAACAAGGAGCATCTATGAGTCTGTTAAATGGGATCCTGCTGGCCGTTGCCGCCCTGATTATCGGCGTCCTGATTGGTCGTTTCTCGGTACGTAGCCGTGATGCCGGTCGCCTCGAGCGCGAACTCAGCACGGCCCGCAAGGACATGGAGAGTTACCAGGGCCAGATCAACACTCACTTTGCCGACAGCGCCGCCCTGATGGAGCAGCTAGCCGAGCATTACCAGACCCTCTACCGCCACATGGCCGAACAGAGCAAATTCCTGGCCAAGGCCGAGGAACCCCTGTTCCGCGAGCAAGAAGTCGAACCGACACAAGTCAAGGATGAAGAGAGCCAGGGTCTGCCTCCGCGGGACTATGCCGGTAGCGCCTCAGGCCTGCTCAAGCAATCCAGCTGACACTTTCCTGGAACTAATTCCTTGATCCGTAGTCAGATTCTTGGCAAAAGCACTGTCAATTAACTGGGAGCTGTTATTCATATGCGTAAACCTCTTTCTCTGCTCAGCGTGCTAGCCCTCAGCGTCGGTATCGCCATGTCTGCGGCCCCTGCCCAGGCGGCACTGCCCTCCCTGATGGGAAATCAGGAGATCCCGAGTCTGGCCCCCGTGCTGGAACAGGTGACTCCTGCTGTGGTCAACATCTCTGTCTCCGGCAAGAAAGTCACCAGACAGCGTCTGCCCGAGCAATTCCGTTTCTTCTTCGGCCCCAACATGCCTGATGAACAGGTCAGCGAACAGCCTTTCCAGGCGCTCGGCTCCGGGGTCATCATTGATGCCAAGAAAGGCTATGTGATCACCAATGCTCACGTGATCCACGAAGCGGACGAGATCAAGGTCAGCCTCAAGGATGGCCGCGAATTCACGGCCAAGAAGATCGGCGAAGACAAGCAGTCCGATATCGCCCTGCTGCAGATCAAGGCGGATGACCTGACGGCCATCAAGCTGGCTGACTCCGACGAACTGAGAGTCGGGGATTATGCCCTGGCCATCGGCAACCCCTTCGGCCTGGGTCAGACCGTCACCTCAGGCATCGTCTCCGCCCTGGGGCGCAGCGGCCTGAACATCGAGAACTTCGAAAACTTTATTCAGACTGACGCGGCCATCAACTCGGGCAACTCGGGTGGCGCCTTGCTCAACCTGCGTGGCGAGCTGATCGGCATCAACACCGCCATCCTGGGTCCGAATGGGGGCAACATCGGCATTGGCTTCGCCATTCCATCCAACATGGTGCGCGACCTGTCCGATCAGATCATCAAGTTCGGTGAAGTGCGCCGTGGCCAGCTGGGCATCACAGGTGCCGAGCTGACCTCGGATCTGGCCAAGACCTTCGGCTCAACCAAGCAGAATGGTGCCTTCGTCAACCAGGTCATGCCGGGCTCCTCCGCCGACAAGGCTGGCATCAAGGCCGGGGACATCATCTCCAGCATAGATGGCAAGCCCATACGTTCGTTTGGGGAACTGCGTGCCAAAATCGCGACCATGGGTGCCGGCAAACAAGTCACCCTGGGCATAGTGCGTGATGGCAAGGAGCAGAGCGTCAAGGTCACCCTGAAACAGGCCGATGACAGCGAGGTGCGTGCCAGTGCCCTGCATCCGGCTCTGGAAGGCGCCAAGCTCAGCACCACCACAGACCCCGTGGCGGGTGTTGCCGTCTCCGAGATAGATCCGCGCTCTCCGGCAGCCGCTTCCGGCCTGCAGAAGGGCGACATCATCATCGGGGTCAACCGGCTGAGAGTGAATGCCCTTGCCGACCTGACCAAGGCGTTGAAGAACAAGCCGGATGTGCTGGCCCTCAACATCCAGCGCGGCGACTCCTCGCTCTACCTGGTGATCCGCTGATCCCTTCATGAGCACGCATTAACCCCCATCACCCGCGACCCAGGTCGCGGGTGATTTTTATGCACCGTTAGTGTTATTCTCTGCTGGCAGCGAGCCGCAATGAGAATGAAATGAAAATCCCACCTCTGATCAGTTACTTGGGCAAGTCAGTCGCCTTTGGCCTCACGGTCGCGGCCCTATTGCTGTTGTTCTTCCCCAGCCTCAGAGGCGGTGCCCTGCTGCCCGACCTCATCAGTAACAATCGGGAGATGAGCTTCTCCTATGCCGCCCACCGCGCAGGTCCTGCCGTGGTCAACATCTACACCCGCAGCTTCGCTGGCAATCGTGGCGAGAAGGCCGAGCTCAGGCCTCAGGGGCTGGGCTCCGGGGTCATCATGAACCCCCGTGGCCATGTGCTGACCAACTACCATGTCATCGCCGATGCGGACCAAATCATTGTCGCGCTGCAAGATGGCCGGGTGTTCAGCGCCGAGCTGGTCGGTACCGACAAGCTCACCGATCTTGCCGTGCTCTATATCGAATCAGATAACCTGCCGGTGATCCCTCAGGATCCCGATCTGCGCCCGGACGTCGGGGACGTGGTGCTCGCCATCGGCAACCCCTATAACGTCGGCCAGACCATCACCCAGGGCATCATCAGTGCCACCGGTCGCCTCGGCCTTTCCAGCATGGGGCCCGACAGCAATGGCCGCCAGGATCTGCTGCAGACCGATGCCGCCATCAACGAGGGCAACTCGGGGGGGGCCCTGGTCAACGCCAATGGCAATCTGGTCGGTATCAACACCGCCGCCTATCACCTGAGTGGCAACCAGGAGAGCTATGGCATCAGCTTCGCCATCCCCTATCGCCTTGCCAAGCGCATCATGGACGAATTGATCAGCAATGGCCGGGTCATCCGCGGCTACCTCGGCATCTCCAGCGTCGAAATCAATCCCATCGTCGCGCGCATGATGAACCTTGGCGATCTCCGCGGCCTGGTGGTCGAAAGCCTGGACCCTGCCGGTCCTGCTGCCAAAGGGGGTATTCAGCGCGGTGACGTGCTGCTCAAGATCAACGGCGAGGCCATCAGCGGCGTCCGTGCCGCCATGGATAAAATTGTCGAGAGCCGACCCGGCGCCCAGATGAAGATCTCGGTGATCCGCGACGGCAAGCCCCTCGAACTGACGGTCACCATAGAAGAAGACCTGCGCTACCAGAACCAGCAAGGCAGCACCAGCGCAGCCAGCGCCAGCTGACACTTGCCCTGCGGCGGACGGGACTCATACCGTCCGCCCCTTCACCTCCATGCCCTCGCCATCCTCCTTCCCTGATGTGAACAGGGTCACACTTCCTGCACCCGGCTTCGCCACGGCCTACGCCACCGGGGTGTGAGGCGGCTCACATCCTCGGGCCCCTTGACGCCCATTCCCCGGATCCAGTTCAAGAAAACCCTCCCCTCAACGCCGATGATGGCGAATTTCCATTTGCTTGTGGAAAAAGCCTGCCTCCCTGTCCATTCCGGGGAGGCATAGGGTAAGCCCATGTCTCGTCGTCACCATCTCGTTGTCATCAGGAGAGAAGACTTTGCAAGCAAGTAGCCACAACCTCACCCCGGACAGCCCACAAATAGGGCGCAAGAGTACCGATACCCTGGCCAGAATCTATCCTCTGCTCGCCGAGCGCGGCATAGTCCCCAATGACGTCCAGCAGCAGATGCTCGCCTCCCACGTCAAGGCCATGGTGTGGCGCTCATACAGTGGTGAAGCACTGCCGGAGGTTGATCTCTCCCTGTTTGACGAGATCTCCCCCCTGTCCCTGCGACTGGCCGAACAGGTCGTCGCCTGGCTGGATAATCTGGCCTATGAAGAAGCCCATCTGTTGTCTGTCCACTTCGAAGTGGCCAAAGAAAACGAACTCAGCTCAGCTGCTCGACCAGTAACCACAGGAGATAACTAAATGTCAGCCATCAAACTCGTGATTGGAGATCGTCTCGGCAAGGGCCAGAAAGTCGGCGCCGGTGCCAGTGCAGCCGGGGCAGAGGTCACTGTCATCCCCGGTATGGCCGCGGACATGAAGCTCGGTGATGTGATGAACAAGGAGCAGGCGGATCTGGGCATCTCCTTCTGCGGCAGCGGCGGCGCTGGCGCCATCACGGCCCAGACCAAGTACGGCTACAAGTGCCGCTATGGCATGCGCTCCGTCGAAGAGGGGGTCACCGCCATCAATGATGGCTGTGTGGTGCTGGGCTTTGGTTTCATGGACAAGGAAGAGCTGGGTCAGAAGCTGATTGAAGCCTTCGCCAAGAAACACGGTCGCGCCTGATGCAGCACCAGTTCACCAGCCAGGTGGTCGTGAGCGGCAAGGGGGCCACCCGGCAACAAGCCTTTGCCGCGGCCCTCAGCAAGGTGCAACAGAATCTGCTCAAGGAGACAGAGCAGGTGCTGCTGCGGGTTGAACCCCTCGCGGTCAAGGTACTCAAGGCGGAAGAGTCGATTCGGGTCGAAAAGTTCCTGTTCTTCTTCCTGCCCCGGACGCGACACGAATTTCGGGTCGAACTCGAGATCCAGGTCAGCATCAACGCGATCGATACCCGGCAGCTGGACTTCACCCGGGTGTAACGCAATTCACAAAGGATAAATTGCATGTTTCTCATCATTTTTATCAAGTCGCTGATCATCGGTGGCCTGGTAGGCGTCGGGGTCGGGGCCGGAGCGGCCCGCATGTTCCACGCGCCGACCGTGCAGGGCATGGGGGCGTTTCGTACCCTGGGAGAGCTCAACTCCTGTGAAGGGGATCCTGCCTCCCACTTCTCCTTCGGCCTCGGCTTCTTCTTCAACGCCTGGGCCTCGACCGTGGCGGCCGGCGCCTTCACCCAGGACGTGGATCACCGCATCATCCCGCACTGGGCCACTGCCGTGCTGATGATCAAGAACCGGGATCTCGCCACCACCTTGCACGATCCCAAGAAGATGGCCATCGCCGGCGGCATCATTGGTGCCATCGTGGTCACCTTCCTCAACAGCACCGCCGCCGCCGTCCCCGAAGCCTTGCAGGTGACCGCCGTCAAGGTGCTGGTGCCCGCCGCCAACCTGCTGGTCAACACCATCATGCCGGTGATCTTCTGGCTGGCAGCCATAGAGGCGGGCAAGAAGTCCGGCTTCTGGGCCACCATCTTTGGGGGCCTGGCCCAGCTCATCATGGGTAACGCCGTACCGGGTCTGGTACTCGGCATCCTGATCGGTAAAGGGGTCGAAGAGAGCGGCTGGAACCATGTCACTCGCGTGATGATGACCGCCATCGTGCTGCTGTTCGTGCTGAGCGGATTCTTCCGCGGCTTCGACATGAAACTGATTGAGTCTTTCCACATGGGTATCCCCCTGTGGCTGGATAATGTCCATAACCTGCTTAGCAGCAAATAAGGGCTATCCCATGGATGAGAAACTGAGAAACAACTTCTGGTATGCCGACTGGTCCTTCCCCATCTTCGTGGGGCTGCTCTCGGCCGGTGTCTTTGCCGGTACCCACATGTACTACCTCTACGGGGTGGGTGCCTTCAACGAAGTGGCCTTCGTCTCCATGCTGCGCGCCGGCATTGATACCGGCGTCTACGGTGCTGTCGCCGCCTTTGGGGCCAGCTTCCTGTTCGCCCGCATCATCGAAGGCTCCCTGGTGGGGATACTCGATATAGGTGGCGCCATCCAGACCGGGGTTGGCTTGGGGATCCCGGCGCTGCTGATGGGCGCGGGCATCATGTACCCGGTGGAGAACTTCGGGGCGGCTCTCGCAACCGGCATGGCCGTGGGGGTCATCATCGGCGGCCTCATCATACTGGCCCGTAAATTCACCGTGAACCAGAGTGACTCCACCTACGGGGCGGATGTGATGATGGGGGCCGGCAACAGTTCAGGCCGCTTCCTGGGCCCCTTGATCATCCTCTCCGCCATCGGGGCTTCCATCCCCATCGGCCTGGGATCCCTGTTTGGTGCCCTGCTCTTCTACCTCTGGGGCAAACCCATCACGGGGGGGGCCATACTCGGCGCCATGCTGCTGGGCGCCTTCTTCCCGATCGCCATCTCCTGACCCTTCTGTTCGCCACCCGGGGGTGGCGAACAGAACCTGCGAGGCATCCTATGTACGACATCATCTTCAGACGAGCACGCCTGGCCTGCGGCGACCTGACCGATGTGGCCATCGCGGCTGGCAAGATTGCCGCCCTCGGTCAGCTTGACAAGGCCCACGCCAGCCGCGAGCTGGATCTCGGTGGCAACCTCTATCTCAGCGCTGGCTGGATAGACTCCCACACCCACTGTTACCCAAGGTCCCCCATCTATCAGGATGAGCCGGACAAGGTAGGCGTCGAGTCCGGCGTCACCACCGTCATCGATGCCGGCAGCACCGGCGCCGACGACGTGGATGACTTCCAGGCCCTGACCGCCCATTGTCAGACCCGGGTCCATGCCCTGCTCAACATCTCCCGTATCGGTCTGCTGCGCCAGAATGAGCTGGCCAACCGCGCAGACATCGACCCGGCCCTGGCCCAGGCAGCCATCCGCCGTCACCCGGACTTCATCGTCGGTATCAAGGCTCGGATGAGTGGCAGCGTGGTGGGCGAAAACGGTCTGGAACCCCTGCGTATCGCCAAGCAGATCCAGCGCGACAACGGCAACTTGCCGCTCATGGTGCATGTGGGCAACACCCCGCCGGACCTGGATGAGCTGGTCGCCCTGCTCGGCGACGGGGATCTGCTGACCCACTGCTATAACGGCAAGCCCAATCGCATCCTAACCCCGGCCGGGGAACTCAGGCATTCCGTGCGCAGCGCCATGACCCGCGGCCTGCTGATGGACGTCGGCCACGGTGGTGCCAGCTTCAGTTTCGAGGTGGCGGAGCAAGCCATCAAGGCTGGCGTGCTGCCGGACACCATCAGCTCGGATATCTACTGCAAGAACCGCATCAAGGGCCCCGTCTACAGCCTGGCGCACGTCATGTCCAAATTCTTGGCCATCGGCCTGCCCCTGGAGCGGGTCATCTCCTGCGTCACCGACCGCGCCGCCGATGCCCTGCGCCTGCGCGGCAAGGGGCGCTTAAGCCTGGGGGCCGATGCCGACCTGACCCTGTTCGAGCTAGCCCACCAGCCGCGCCTGTTCGCCGATACCGAGGCGCAGCACCGCAGCGGCGACCACCAGCTAATGCCTGTTGCCGCCCTGGTCGCGGGCAAACTGACTCTGACTCAACATGGGGAATCTCATCATGTCTTCCGTCTATGAAAAATATGATCTCAAACCTGTGATCAACGCCTCCGGCCGCATGACGATTCTCGGGGTCTCGACCCCGGAACAAGAAGTGGTCGAGGCGGTCAACTTCGGCTTGGATCACTACTTCGAAGTGAAGGATCTGGTCAACAAGAGCGGCGCCTATATCGCCCGCCTGCTGGATGTGGAAGACGCCGTGGTGGTCTCCTGCGCCTCCGCAGGCATCGCCCAGTCGGTGGCCGCCATGATAGTGCGCGGCGATCCCTACCGCCTGGAGCAACTGCACGCCCACCCGCATCAGGTGCCAAGCGAAATCGTGTTGGCCAAGGGCCATAACGTGAACTTCGGCGCCCCGGTCGGCACCATGATCAATCTGGGCGGCGGCAAGCTGGTCGAGGCGGGCTATGCCAACGAATGCTCCCCCGCCCAACTGGCCGCCGCCATCAACCCCAATACCGCCGCCATCCTCTATATCAAGTCTCACCACTGCGTGCAGAAGAGCATGCTGTCGGTCGCAGAGGCAGTCGAGGTGGCCCAGGCTCACCAGTTGCCGCTCATCGTCGATGCGGCGGCCGAGGAGGATCTGCAGCTCTACTATCGACTCGGCGCCGATCTCGTCATCTACAGTGGCGCCAAGGCGATCGAGGGCCCGACCAGCGGCCTGGTGCTCGGCAAGCGTCAGTATGTGGAGTGGGTCAAGCAGCAGAGCAACGGCATAGGTCGCGCCATGAAGGTGGGCAAGGAGGGGATCCTCGGCCTGACCCACGCCATCGAACGCTATCTCGTCAAAGAAAAAGAGAGCGGCGCCGCCATGGTCGCCAAGATGACCCCCTTCATCGAGCGGCTCAATCAGCTACCGGGCGTCAGCGCCAGAACGGTGTGGGACAGTGCCGGACGCGACATCGCCCGCACCGACATCGCCTTCGACCACGCCAGACTCCCGATGAATACGACCCAGCTGGTGCAGCGCCTGCAACAGGGCAACCCGGCCATCTACTGTCGCGGCTACAAGGCCAATGAAGGCCATATCGAGATAGATGTGCGCAGCGTCAGCCCTGCCCAGCTCGATCAGATCCATACCGCCATCGCCCAGTTAACCCAGGAGACCCGCTGATGTCCCTTATTCCCAACTACTACCGTGACCGTGTCTGCCTCAACGTGCTGGCCGGCTCCAGGCAAAACGCCGTCGATGTCTATGAAGCCGCCGAGGGCCATGTGCTGGTCGGCGTGCTCTCCAAGAACTACCCGGATGTGCCCTCCGCCGTCGCCGACATGAGTGAGTACGCGAAGCTTATCGACAACGCCCTCTCCATCGGCCTGGGCGCAGGGGATCCCCGCCAGTCCGCCATGGTGGCCGAGCTGGCCCGCCAGCTGCAGCCCCAACACGTCAACCAGGTGTTCACCGGGGTCGGCGCCAGCCGGGCGCTGCTCGGTCAGAGCGAGAGCCTGGTCAATGGTCTCATCTCCCCGACCGGCACCCCCGGCATGGTCAAGATCTCCACCGGCGCCCTCAGCGCGCAGCAGGCCGATGGCATAGTGCCCATCGATACCGCCATCGCCCTGCTCAAAGACATGGGCGGCAGCTCGGTCAAGTTCTTCCCCATGAATGGTCTCGCCTACCGGGATGAGTATGTGGCGGTGGCCGAGGCGTGCGCCCGCCATGACTTCTGGCTGGAGCCCACCGGCGGCATCGACCTCGACAACTTCGAGGAGATAGTGCGCATTGCCCTGGAGGCCGGCGTCACCAAGGTGATACCGCACATCTACAGCTCCATCATCGACCAGGCCAGTGGCGAGACCCGCCCCGAGGATGTACGCACCCTGCTCGCCACCGTCAAGGGCTTGCTGGCTTGATATCGCCATAGCCCCTGGTTAACACCCAACCCGACCCAGCTGGTCGGGTTGGGTTATTGAATGATTTGTCGATATGATCCCATCCCTCATCCCCTCATGGCCAGATCGGAGCGACCCAGACCCCTATGAAGTTTCCCACTCCCCGCCTGAACCAGTTGCTGGATGCCCTGCGCGATCAAGCCTTGCCCCAGGAGGAGCTCGCGCGCCAGCTGCAGGTCTCGACCCGCACGGTGCGCACCGATGTCTCTACCCTCAATGAGCTGATCGCCAACCACGGTGCCCACCTCATTCATCAGCGTGGTGCCGGTTATCGGCTCAAGATCTACAACCAGACGCTCTTCGATGCGCTGCTTGCCAGCCGCCAGCAGGAGGCGAGCCTGCCACGCACCAGCCGGGAGCGGGTGTTGCATCTGCAGATCATGCTGCTCAGCGCCGAGCAGGGGATCAGGCTGGAAGACCTGGCCGATACCTGGTATCTGAGCCGGGCGGCACTGCAGGGGGACATGGCCGAGGTGCGCGAGCGGTTGGCTCACTTCGGGCTGACCATAGAGAGCAAGGCTCGCCTCGGCATGCGCATCCAGGGCGAGGAGACGGCGATCCGCGCCTGCCTGACCCAGTTGCTCTATCAGGAGCTGCTCCATAACACCCAGTTGCAGAGCCTGCTGCCCACCCTCTGCCCCAGCAAGACCCTGGAGGTGCTCGGCAATCGGATCCACGAGCAACTCAGCCGCCACCAGTTGCGGCTGACCGATGAGGGGTTGCAACAGCTGACCATCTACTGCGCCGTCGCCTTGCTGCGTCTCGCCGCAGGGCATGAGCTGGCCCAGTTCGATACCGAAGACTTGACCGACAGCATGTTGACGGCGGCCGAAGCCATCTTCGCGCAACTGCCCAGCCTGACCCGGCCGGGTGCAAGCGAGCTGGCCTGTCTGGCCATCCAGATCCAGGCACGGGTCATTGCCGACAATCCCCTGCTCAATCCGGTCATGGCCGCTGAGAGTGAGCGGCTCGTCAGCCATCTGCTCGATTATATCCATCAGCATTTCCCCTATGACCTGCGCCACGATGCCCAGCTGCGCGGGGATCTGCTCACCCACATCAGCACCATGCTGCTGCGGGTCAAATACCAGATAGGCAGTCACAACCCGCTGGCCGAGCACATCAAGCAGCACTACCCCCTCGCCTACGACATCACCCTTGCCGCCATCTCCGAGTGGATCAGGCAGACCCCTTACCGGCTCACCAACCACGAGATTGGTTACCTGGTGATCCACATAGGGGTCGGGCTGGAGCGTCACTACGACATCGGCTACGAGCGTCGCCCCCATGCCCTGCTGCTCTGCGATGCGGGCAATGCCACCTTCCGGGTACTGGAGGCCAGCATCAGACGTGAATACCCGCAACTGAGGTTCACCAGCCTGGATTCGGTGCGCGACTACGAGGCCCTGGACAGGCTGGATCAGGATTTCGTGATAAGCACGGTACGGGTGAGCGAGAAGGGCATCCCAGTGGTACAGGTCAACCCTTTTCCGACCCAGTATCAGCTGGAGCAGCTCGGCAAGCTGGTGCTGATCGATCGCACCCGCCCCTACCTGCTCGACAAATACTTCAGCGAGCGCCACTTCCTTATTCTCAATGAAGCCATCAGCCAGAGTCAGCTACTGATGCGAGTCTGCGAGCAGTTGGAAGCGGAAGAGATGGTCGAGGCCGGTTTTCGCGCCTCTCTGTTCGAGCGCGAGCACATCGTCTCCACCATGCTGGGGGAAGGGATAGCCCTGCCCCACTCCCTCGGCCTGCTGGCCAAGCGTACTTGTGTCTATACGGTGCTGGCGCCACAAGGCATAGAGTGGGGCAACGGCGAGAGTGCCAGCCTCATCTTCGTGCTGGCCATCAGCAAGGGGGACTATGAGGAGGCCATGGGCCTCTACGATCTCTTCATCAGCCTGATGAACGAGAAGGCCAGCAAGAGTCTGCTGGCCTGTGAAAACTTTGCCAGTTTCAAGGCGCTGGCACGCACCGGGCCCCGCTAACCAGGGGAGTGGCCGGCCCTACTCCTCGTTGAAACCCGAGGTGAACAGCGCCACCACTGCGGCCAGGGCCGCCTCTTCCTGGGGC
Source organism: Aeromonas rivuli (assembly GCF_000820045.1). Lineage (GTDB taxonomy): Bacteria > Pseudomonadota > Gammaproteobacteria > Enterobacterales > Aeromonadaceae > Aeromonas > Aeromonas rivuli. The sequence goes on from NZ_CDBJ01000043.1 coordinate 313,069, forward strand.
CCTTCGGCCTGCACTTCCACCTGCTTGCCCTGGGCAGAATCCAGCATCAGCATGCCGATGACGCTATCGGCATCGGCCTCGACCCCCTCTTCGTTACGCAGCAGCACATGGGCATCGAACCCCTGTACCAGCTCGAACAGCATCATGGCCGGGCGCGCATGCATGCCCAGCTTGTTCTTCACTTCTACCGAGGCGGAAACTGTCATCTGACCTCCCGTTGGGCCATCAATGTTGCGGATCGCGTTTGTCCAGGGTGCGATGGCGGATCTGCACGTTCTTGCCGAGCCCCTCGAAGGTGCGAGCCAGCTGTTCGGCGATAAACACCGATCTGTGCTGGCCACCGGTACAGCCAATGCCGACCGTGAGGTAGCTGCGGTTGTTGCGCTCCAGAGCTGGCAACCAGGTCGCCAGCATGTTCTCTATCTGCAGGGTGAACTGCATCACGTCCGGCTGACTGGCCAGGTAGCGAGCCACGGGCTCGTCCTTGCCGGTAAAGGGCTTGAGTTCGGGGATCCAGTGCGGATTGGGCAGGAAGCGGGCATCGAACACGAAGTCGGCATCCTTGGGAATGCCATATTTGAAACCGAACGACTCGAACACCAGCACCAGCTCGTTCTCTTTCTTGCCGAGCACCCGGGTCTTGATGAGCTCGCTCAGGTCATGGATGCTGAGGCTTGTGGTGTCGATGCGCAGGTCGGCGCTGGCCGAGATAGGCGCCAGCAGATGGGTCTCTTCACGGATCGCCTCGTCCAATGAGAGACTCTTGCGTGACAGCGGGTGCAAACGGCGACTCTCGCCATAGCGCTTGAGCAGGGTGCTGTTCTCGGCATCGAAGAAGAAGCTGCTGTACTGCACCCGGCCATCGTTGCGCACCTGGGCGAGCAGCGTCTCTAGCCGCTCCGGATCGCTGGGCAGATTGCGCACGTCTATGCTGACCGCCAGCTTGTCGTACTGACTCTGTACCGACACGATCAGCTGGGGCAATAAATTGACCGGCAGGTTGTCGACACAGTAATAACCGAGATCTTCCAGCACCCGCAGGGCGACTGTCTTGCCCGACCCGGATCGGCCACTGACTACGATGAGCTGCATCTTGCGCCCTCCCACAACAAGGATTGATTAGAGCTGAGTGATGCCCATCAGGCGGAGATCATGATCTGGTAGAGATCATCATCGCTGCTGGCCTGGCGCAACTGGCGGCACACCGCCTTGTCACCGAGCTTGGATGCCATCAGGGAGAGGGTCTTGAGGTGCTGCTTGCACTCGCTCTCCGGCACCAGCAACGCAAACAGCAGATCGACGGGCTGATTGTCGATGGAGTCAAAGGGGATGGGTTCTGCGAAGGTCATCAGGACGGCCGTTGGCGGGAACTCGTCGCCGATACGACCGTGGGGAATGGCGATCCCGGCACCTATGCCGGTGCTACCCATCTTTTCACGGGCAAGCAGACATTCAAACAGGGCCTGGCGTGAGGTTCCCAGCCGCTCGGCGGCCAGTTCGCTGATGATTTCCAGGGCGCGTTTCTTGCTGGTACAAGGGACCGCACTCTTGGTGCAGTCCCGACTCAGTATGTGTTCAAGTTGCATAGTTATTTTTGATTTAGCTTGTCTTTGTGCTTGATGATCTGTCGATCAAGTTTGTCGAGCAGGCTATCTATCGCAGCATACATATCTGCATGTTGTGAGTTGGCGAACACTTCGCCCCCGCTGACGTGTAGCTTGGCTTCGGCAATCTGGTTCAGTTTTTCTACGCTCAACACCACGTGAACATTGTTGATCTGGTCAAAGTGACGCTCGAGTCTGGCAAACTTGTTATTCACATAATCACGTAGTGCTTCGGTGATCTCTACGTGGTGTCCGGTCAAGTTAATTTGCATAACGTCTTCCTTTTGTTTTGCCTAAACCAGGCGTTTGCGCTGATTGGACGGTGGTATCAACAAGGATTCACGGTATTTGGCGATCGTGCGTCGTGCCACCATAATACCCTGTTCGGCCAACAAATCCGCGATCTTGCTATCACTTAACGGTTTCGCCGGGTTCTCCGCCGTCACCAGCTTCTTGATCAGGGCGCGAATTGCAGTCGATGAACATTCACCTCCTCCTTCGGTATTGACGTGGCTGGAGAAAAAATACTTCAGTTCGAAGATGCCGCGCGGGGTATGCATGTACTTCTGGGTAGTCACCCGGGAAATAGTCGATTCATGCATCTCCACCGCCTCGGCGATGTCGTTGAGCACCATGGGTTTCATGGCCTCTTCGCCATATTCAAAGAACCCCTGCTGCTGCTCCACGATGCAAGTGGCAACTTTCAGCAGCGTCTCATTGCGGCTCTCCAGGCTCTTGATGAACCATTTTGCATCTTGCAGATGGGAGCGAATGAACTGGGTATCCTGGCTGGTGCGCGCCTGGCGGGCCATGGCCGCATAGGTTTCGTTGACCCGAATGCGCGGTGCCGAATCCGGATTGAGCTCCACCACCCAGCGATTCTGACGCTTGATGACGGACACATCCGGGATCACATACTGGGAGTCACTCTGCACCACCCTGTTGCCGGGTCTGGGCTCGAGTTGCTGGATAAGGTCGATGACCTCCTTGAGATCCCCCTCCTTGAGGCGGGTCTTGCGCGCCAGGGTGCGATAGTCACGATTGCCCAGCAAATCCATGTGCTCGCCAATCACCTCCCGCGCCTCGGCCAGCCAGGGCAGATCGGGACTGAACTGACCCAACTGGATCAGCAGGCACTCTTGCACCGAACGGGCGGCGATGCCCACGGGATCGAAATGCTGCACCCGCTTGAGCACGGCTTCCACCTCGTCGAGCTCTACCTCAACCTCTTCGCTGCTCACCGCCTGCCGGATATCCTCCAAGGGACTGGTCAGGTAACCGGACTCATCAATGCCATCGATGATGGCCAGGGCGATGGCGGCATCGACATCGCTAAAGGGGGTGAGTCGCATCTGCCACAGCAGGTAGTCCTGCAGGTTTTCGGTGGTTTCCCCCTGGTAGACGCTCTCTTCCCCCTCAAAGACGGGCCCCGCACTCTGGCCAGTACCGGCCGAGTAGACATCATCCCAGCTGCTGTCGACCGGCAGATCGTCCGGCATCTGTTCCTGCGCCATGGCCTCGCTGCTGTCGAGCTGACTCTCGTCTTGCTTGACCTCGGCATGGGTCTCCTGCAGCTCGGCCTCTTCTTGCTCGAGCAGGGGGTTGTTATCGAGGGCTTGCTGGATCTCCTGCTGAAGTTCCAATGAGGAGAGCTGGAGCAGACGAATCGCTTGTTGTAACTGTGGCGTCATGGTCAATTGCTGACCGAGGCGCAACTGGAGTGTCGGCTTCATCTACGTCGGGATATCCTTATATTCAGCGAGGCGGTCATCAGGCAGCAAAGGGTGATTTCCCCTTACTATAGACTGAATTGATCGCCCAAATAGACACGCTTGACCTGTTCATCGGCCAGGATCTCGGCGGGAGTGCCTTCCGCTATCATCTGGCCATGGCTGACGATATAGGCCTTCTCGCACACGTCCAGCGTCTCCCGCACGTTGTGGTCGGTGATAAGCACACCCAGGCCCCGCTCCTTGAGGTGCTGGATGATCTTCTTGATGTCGATGACGGAGATGGGATCTACCCCGGCAAAGGGCTCATCCAGCAGGATGAAGCGCGGTTCGGCGGCCAGGGCACGGGCTATCTCGACTCGGCGTCGCTCGCCACCGGACAGGCTCTGGCCCAGGTTGTCGCGAATGTGGGTGATGCTGAACTCTTCCAGCAGTTGCTCAACCTTGTCTTCACGCTCCTCCCGACTCAGCCCCTTGCGGGTCTGCATGACCCCCATGAGGTTGTCATAGACGGAGAGGCGACGAAAAATGGACGCTTCTTGCGGCAAGTAACCGATGCCATTGCGGGCACGGATATGCATGGGCTGCAGGCTGATGTCCTGCTCATCGATGGTGATGAGGCCCGCATCGCGCTGCACCAGGCCGACGATCATGTAAAAAGAGGTGGTCTTGCCCGCACCGTTCGGGCCGAGCAGACCCACGATCTGGCCAGTGCCCACTTCCAGGCTGACATCACTGACCACCATGCGCTTCTTGTAGCTCTTCTGCAGCCCTGCTGCTTTCAACACGGCCATGGTTTATTTGTCCTGCTTCTTGTCGGCGGGCTTGTCGAAGTTCTCAACCTGATCAGGCAGGAAGACCGTCTTGACGCGATTGGTCTCCCCCTTGCTCTCGGCGATCATCTTCTGCTTGACGATGTCATAGCGAATGAGGTCGCCGTTGACCTGGCTGTCCTCCTGCTTGAGTTCACCGTTGCCGGTAATGGTCACCAGGCGGTTCTTCAGCTCATAGCGGATGCTGTCACCGTGCGCATTGACCGGCTTGCCGTTATCGAGGATCTGGAAGAAGGTGGCGGGCTTGCCATAGGCGGTCATCACCTCGGCACCCTTCTCGCCGGAGCGGATCACCACGACCTTGTCGGCCTTAATCTTGATGGTGCCCTGGGTGATGATCACATCGTCACTGAAGGTGACGCGATTATCCTGCATCTCGGCGATCTGCTTGACGGCGTCCACATACACCTTCTCGGCGAAGTCGGACTCTTTGGCGTTGACGCCGCCGCACAGCAGCAGTGCCAGGACGGCCAGATTAACGTTTTTCATTGAAATAGATGGCATGACCTTGATCCAGTAATTCGAAATATTTGCGATCCAGATGACCCTTCAGGCCCACGCCCTCGGTCTGGAACTCTTTGGCGACTATGTTGACCTGCCGATTGCTTCTCACATCCTGGGTCACCAAGTCCAGCTCCAGATAGGGTGTGTCCAGGGTGGAGATGAAGGAGGTGGGCAAGAGGCCATCGAGATGGACCTTGTCGCGCAGTATCACGTTGTCGTCCGTGTTGAGCACTCCCGTCTCGGCGGTCACCTTCCACTCTTCCTGACCCTTGTCATCAAACAGATAGACGATGGGCTTGTCGAAGGTAGCCTGCTCGAGCAGCTGAAAATACTCGGCATAGACAGACTCCAGCCGCTCGCTGCGCTTGCCTGTCTCGTCGAAGCGGGTGGTCACCAGATCCTTGGCGATGAAGTCCGGCTGATAATGTTCTGTCTTGGTCGCGGCTGGCGGCGCCAGGGTCACGTCTCCCAATTGCCAGATGGCCAGGGCAGCCAGGAAGAGCACGGCGAACAGCAAGGTCTGGCGATTGATCATGCCGACACCTCGGCCAGCTCATCTGCATGGCCCTGAGCCTGCAAGATGAGATCGCACAACTCGCGTACCGCCCCCAGGCCGCCACCCAAACGGGTGACCAGATCGGCCCGGGCCGCAACCAGCGGATGAGCATCGGCAACTGCGACCCCCAACCCACAGGCCTGCATCACCGGCAGATCTATGGTGTCATCCCCCATATAAGCGGCCTGGTTGGCCTCCAGGCCCAGTTTGGCCAATAGCGCCTCAAAGTGAGGCCGCTTGGTGTCCGCCCCCTGTACCAGATGCTTGACCCCCAGACTCGCCATCCGGTTGCTGACGATGCGCGAGTTGCGGCCGGTGATGATGGCAATCTCAATCCCCGCCTTCATCAAGGCCTTCATGCCTGCCCCGTCCCGGGTGCAGAAGGTCTTGAGCTCTTCGCCATCGTTGCCCATATAGATGAGGCCATTGGAGAGTACGCCGTCCACGTCGCACACCAGCAGGCGTATACGGGCAGCCTTCTCATACTGGGCTGCCGTCACTGGGCCATAGGGCGTTGCAATCTGTTGCATCAAATCACTCCCGCCTTAAGCAGATCGTGCATGTTGAAGGCACCGAGCGGTCGTTTGTCCGCATCAACTACCAACAAGCCATTGATTTTTTTCGTTTCCATCAGCTTTACCGCCTCGGCGGCCATCATCTCTGGTCTTACGGTAACACAGTTGGCCGTCATCACCTGCGCGATAGGCGTGCTGTGAATATCGACCCGCAGATCCAGGATGCGGCGCAGGTCACCATCGGTAAACAGGCCGGCCAACAGGCCGTCGCCATCGACCACGGCCGTCATGCCGAGCCCCTTGCTGCTGACTTCCAGCAGAGCCTGGCTGATGGTGGCATCTATCCCTACCCGGGGCAACAGATCTCCGGCATGCATCAGATCGCCAACCCGCAGCAACAGGCGCTTGCCCAGGGATCCCCCCGGATGGGAGAGCGCGAAGTCATCGGCGGTGAAGCCACGGGCTTCCAGCAGAGCCACCGCCAGAGCATCTCCCATGACTAAGGTAGCCGTGGTGCTGGAGGTCGGGGCCAGTCCCAGGGGGCAGGCCTCTTGTTCGACCCTGACACAGAGGTGCACATTCGCCTCTTTGGCCATGGTCGAGGCTGGATTGCCGGTCATGCAGATGAGCGGTATGCCCCGGCGCTTGAGTACCGGCAGCAGGGCCAGGATCTCGTCGCTCTCCCCGGAGTTGGAGATGGCAATGATGAGATCCCCTGCCGAGATCATGCCAAGGTCCCCATGACTGGCTTCGCCAGGATGCAGGAAAAAGGCCGGGGTACCCGTACTGGCCAGGGTAGCGGCAATCTTGTTGCCGATGTGGCCGGACTTGCCCATGCCAGTGATGACTATCTTGCCCCCGCAGCCCAGCATCAGCTGGCAGGCACGAACAAAGGTCTCGTCCAGATACTGATGCAAGCCCTCGATGGCTTGTTTCTCTATGTCCAGCACCGCTTTGGCACTGCGACGAAAATCGAACATTTCAGACAGGTTTTCAGGCTTGATAGACATATGGGGAGAGCTCCGGGCCGAAATTAGCTGCGGGATTATAAAAAAGTCTGTCCAGATAAGCGAATCTGATGGTTTCTGGTGAGCATGATGGGGGGCGAAAGGCCGGAAACTGTCGCCGACAGAGGGGACGGGCCTGCTCAATAGTTGTGCCTTGTTGTTGCTTAGACCTAGACTAGCCCATAAAATTCGCTCTTCATTTGCACCCGATGGACAATTGTTTGAACAACGATCTGATCACCATCTCCGATCTCAGCTTCAGTCACGGCGATCGCCTGCTCTACGACAACATCAGCCTCACCATCCCCCGTGGCAAGGTGACCGCCGTGATGGGGCCAAGCGGGATCGGCAAGACCACGCTGCTGCGGCTGATAGGCGGTCAACTCAAACCCGATGCTGGCACCATACTGTTTGACGGTGAGGACGTGCCCAGCCTGTCGCGCGGCCGACTCTATACCCTGCGCAAGCGGATGAGCATGCTGTTCCAGAGTGGTGCCCTCTTCACCGGCATGACGGTGTTCGACAATGTAGCCTTCCCCCTGCGTGAGCACTCCGGCTTGCCCGAGGCGCTGATCCACACCATCGTCATGATGAAGCTGGAAGCCGTCGGTCTGCGCGGCGCGGCATCCCTGATGCCCTCCCAGCTCTCGGGGGGCATGGCCAGACGCGCGGCCCTGGCAAGGGCCATCGCCCTGGATCCGGACCTCATCATGTTCGATGAGCCCTTCGTCGGCCAGGATCCCATCACCATGGGGGTGCTGGTAAAACTTATTCGCGAGCTCAACGATGCCCTTGGCATTACCTCCGTCATCGTCACCCATGATGTCACCGAGGTGATGGGCATCGCCGATTACGCCTATATCATCGCCAATCGCAAGGTCGTGGCCCAGGGCACACCCCAGCAGTTGCGGGAGGATCGCAATCCCGAGGTCGAACAGTTCCTGCAAGGGCTGCCCGATGGTCCGGTTCCATTTCATTTCCCGGCTGGCGAACTGCTACAGGATCTATGATGTTGATAAGTCAAATAACCCAGTTGGGGCGAGCCGGGATCCAGTCTCTGACCGCCATGGGACGGGCGACCATAATGCTGTTTCACGCCCTGGCCGGTCGCCCGCAACCGCGCAAGCACTTCCCGCTGCTCATCCAGCAGCTCTATGTGGTGGGGGTGCAGTCGGTCGCCATCATCCTGGTCTCCGGCCTCTTCATCGGCATGGTGCTCTCGCTGCAGGGTTACAACGTACTGAAAGACTTCGGTGCAGAAGGCAGCCTGGGGCCGCTGGTCTCCCTCTCCCTGCTCCGTGAGCTGGGTCCTGTGGTCACGGCGCTGCTGTTCGCAGGCCGGGCCGGTTCAGCACTCACCGCCGAGATAGGTTTGATGAAGGCGACCGAGCAGCTCTCCAGCCTCGAGATGATGGCGGTAGATCCCCTGCGCCGCGTGGTCGCCCCCCGTTTCTGGGCTGGCGTCATCAGCATGCCGCTGCTGGCCTTCATGTTCAGCCTGATTGGCATCATGGGTGGCAAATTGGTCGGGGTAGACTGGCTCGGTGTCGATGAGGGCGGCTTCTGGTCCGCCATGCAGGCCGCGGTAGACTGGCAGGACGACATCATGCAGGGCGCCATCAAGAGCGTGATCTTCGCCCTGGTTGTCACCTGGATTGCGCTCTTTAACGGTTATGATGCCAAACCCACCTCGGCTGGGATAAGCCAGGCCACGACCCGCACCGTGGTCAACTCCTCCCTGGCCGTGCTCGGCCTGGATTTTATACTCACCGCAATCATGTTTGGATAAGGTAAAGATGAAGTTCAGCAAAGTAGAATTCCTGGTTGGCGCCTTCATGCTGGCCGGCATCGCGGCCATTCTGGCGTTGGCATTGCAAGTCGCCGGTTTGAGCTTTAAACCTGAGGGAGAAACCTATACCCTGCGCGCCCATTTCGATAATATCGGCGGCCTGAAAGTGCGCTCGCCGATCAAGGTGGGCGGCGTGGTAGTCGGTCGAGTCAGTGACATCAGCCTGGACAGCAAAACCCAGGTGCCCGTTGTCACCCTGGAGATGCAAAAGAGTGCCGGAGAGTTCTCCGAAACCAGCAGCCTCTCCATCCTGACCTCTGGCCTGCTCGGCGAGCAATATATCGGCCTGGCACCCGGTTTCTCCGACGAGGAGATGGGGACAGGCATGCTCAAGAATGGTGACACCATAGAAGACACCAAGTCCGCCATAGTGCTCGAGGATCTGATTGGCAAGTTCTTGTATAGCCAATCTTCCGACAGCAAAGACGACACCAAGAAGGAGTAACCATGTTGAAGAAAATGACCCTGCTGATCGGGCTGATGACCAGCATATTGTTCTCCTTGGTGGCCCAGGCCGAGAGCTATCCGAGCGACCCCTATGCTCTGGTCGATACCGCAGCCAAGCAGACGTTCGCCCGCTTGAAGGCCGATCAGGCACAAATCAAGCAGGATCCGGATCACCTGAGAGTCATCATCCGCGAAGAGCTGCTGCCCTACATCGACACCCGCTTTGCTGCCTACAAGGTGCTCGGCAACCAGATCAAAGAGACCACCCCGGCCCAGCGTGATGCCTTCGTGCAGGTGTTCACCGAATACATGGTGAGCTCCTATGCCGATGCCCTTGCCCATTTTGACAAGCAGGTGGTCAAGGTTGAACCGGGCAAGCCCGCGACCGGTAACATCACGGCGGTCAGCGTCAGCGTCAAGGAGAGCGGCAAGCCCGATCTCTTCCTCGAATTCAAGCTGCGCAAGAACAACAAGACCGGTGAGTGGAAGGCGTTTGACATGGTGGCCGAAGGTATCAGCCTGCTCTCCGCCAAGCAGAGCGAGCTCGGTGGCCTGATCCGCCAGAACGGCATAGACGCCGTGATTGCCCAGCTGCAGGCCCACAACGCCAAGCCGCTGGTACTCAAGTCATGACATTCGGTGCCGACCTGCAATCCGAGCAGGTCATCACTCTGTGGCAGAGCCGCGATCAGTGGTGGCAGCAAGACAGTCTGGACCTCAGCCAGGTCGAGCGACTCGACTCCGCCGGGCTGGCGCTGCTGGTCAAGTGGGCCAAGGCCGCACTGGCCCGGGGCGCCCAACCACAGCTGATCAATGCCACCGCCGACATCTATACTCTGGCGACCCTGTACGGGGTCGTCGCTCTTTTCCAACCCATTGCCCAACAAACCGAGGACGCATAATGCAAGTCTCTGAAATTGAAGCACTACTCCTAGAGGCATTGCCCCTGTCCGAAGTGCACGTCAAAGGGGATGGCAGTCACTACCAGGTGATCGCCGTCGGCGACATGTTCGACGGCATGAGCCGGGTCAAGAAGCAGCAGGCCATCTACGCCCCGCTGATGGACAAGATCGCCACCAACGCCATTCATGCCCTCTCCATCAAGGCCTTTACGCCTACCGAGTGGGCCCGTGAACGCAAATTTATCCTGCCCTCCTGATTTGGTATTTAAGTAACATGGACAAATTCAAGATCGATGGTCGTTGTACTCTCAACGGCGAAGTGACCATCTCCGGCGCCAAAAACGCCGCCCTGCCGATCCTGTTCGCCACCTTGTTGTGTGACGAAGAGATCCAGCTCTCCAACGTGCCTCGCCTCAAAGATGTCGGCACCACCCTCAAGCTGCTGGAGATGCTGGGTGCCAGCACCAAGGTCAACGGTAACGTGACCGTACTGACCGGTGCCGTCAACAACCACGTCGCCCCCTATGAGCTGGTCAAGACCATGCGCGCCTCCATACTGGCCCTCGGCCCCCTGGCCGCCCGCTTCGGTGCCGCAGACGTCTCCCTGCCTGGCGGTTGCGCCATTGGAGCCCGTCCGGTCAACCTGCATGTGCATGGCCTGGAGCTGATGGGTGCCAAGATCACCATCGAAGATGGTTACATCAAGGCCCGTGTCGATGGTCGCCTCAAGGGTGCCCACATACTGATGGACATGATCTCCGTCACCGGCACCGAGAACCTGATGATGGCCGCGGCCCTGGCCGATGGCCGCACCGTGATCGAGAACGCCGCCCGTGAGCCGGAAGTGGTCGATCTCGCCAACTTCCTCAACACCCTCGGCGCCAAGGTACAGGGTGCAGGCACAGATACCCTGACTATCGACGGGGTCGAGAAGCTGCACGGTGGCGCCTACAGCGTCCAGCCGGATCGCATCGAAACCGGTACCTTCCTGGTCGGTGCCGCCGTCACCGGTGGCAAAGTTGTCTGCCGCAAGACGGACCCCTCCCTGCTGGAAGCTGTGCTGGTCAAGCTGGAAGAGGCTGGCGCACTCATCGAGAAGGGCCCAGACTGGATCAGCCTCGACATGACAGGCCGCACCCTCAAGCCGGTCACCATCAAGACGGCTCCCTACCCGGCCTTCCCGACCGACATGCAGGCCCAGTTTACCGTGTTGAACGCCGTCGCCAAGGGCACCGGCATGGTCACCGAGACCATCTTCGAGAACCGTTTCATGCACGTGCCCGAGCTGGTGCGGATGGGCGCGGATATCGAGTTGCAGGGTAACGTTGCCATCTGCCGTGACACCGAGCAGCTCAAGGGTGCCCAGGTCATGGCCACCGATCTGCGCGCCTCCGCCAGCCTGGTTCTGGCTGGCTTCGTCGCCGAAGGCACCACCATAGTCGAGCGCATCTATCACATCGACCGTGGCTATGAAGACATAGAGCACAAGCTGCAAGCCCTGGGTGGTCGCATCGAGCGCATCGCCGGCTAAAACCCATGCTGGCCAATAAAAAAGGCCCCCTCGCCAGGCGAGGGGGCCTTTTTATATTGTCTTGGCTGGCAAAGACTCAGTGGCCGGCCAGCTTCATGTTCTCGATCAGCACAGAGCCGGTCTTGAGGCTGGAGCGTTCATCTTCGTCGGTACCGACTGCCACTATCTGGCGGTACATGTCATTGAGGTTGCCCGCGATGGTGATCTCCTCGACCGGGTAGGCTATCTCGCCATTCTCGACCCAGAACCCAGCCGCGCCACGGGAGTAGTCGCCATTGACGATATTGACCCCCTGCCCCATCAGCTCGGTCACCAGCAGACCCGTGCCCATCTCCTTGAGCAAGCTCTGGAAATCCTGACCCGTGTTTGACACCTGCCAGTTGTGAATGCCACCGGCGTGGCCCGTGGTGGTCAGCCCCAGCTTGCGCGCCGAGTAGGAGGTGAGCAGCCAGCTCATCAGGCTGCCATCGCGGATGATGTCGCGATCCTGGGTACGCACCCCCTCACCATCGAAGGGCGAACTGGCCAAGCCCCCCAGCAGATGGGGGAACTCCTGGATCCTGAGCCAGGCAGGCAGGATCTGTTCACCCAGTCGACCTTGCAGGAAGCTCGACTTGCGGTAGAGATTGCCGCCGCTGATGGCCATCACCAGATGCCCCCACAGACCGGCTGCGGTATCGGGGTGGAAGAGCACAGGAGCATGGCGGGTCGTTATCTTGCGGGCACCAAGGCGGGCTAGAGTACGCTCTACGGCCTCATCGGCGATGCGTTGCGGGCTCCAGAGCCCGGCAAGGTCACGGCTGGAGGAGTAACCATAATCACGCTGCATGTCGCCATCCTGCTCCCCGATCAGCATGCAGCTCAGAGAGTTACGCGAAGCCGCATAGCCCTTCACAAAACCGTGACTGTTGCCATAGACCTTGATGCCGAGGTGGCTGGAGAAACCGGCACCATCGGAGTGCTTGATCCGGCTGTCTCGATTCAGGGAGAGCCGCTCGCACTCGATAGCCAATGCGATGCCACGCTGGGGATCCAGTTCTATGGGGTGACAGAGCTGCAAGTCCGGGGCATCCCAGGCGAGCAGCTCGGGATCGGCCAGGCCGGCACAATCATCGGCCGAGGTGTGGCGGGCAATCTCGATGGCCGCTTCGACGGCGGCACGAATCGCGGACTGGCTCAGATCCGTGGTCGATGAGGATCCCTTGCAACCGTTACGGTAGACGGCGATGCCCAGCGCCCCATCCTTGTTGAATTCGATGCTTTCCAGCTCGCAGCCGCGGGTATTGACCGACAAACCGGTCTGCTTGCTGATAGAGACCTCCGCCAAGGAGGCGCCCAGCCCTTTGGCAATCTCAAGCGCCTCGGCCACCACGGCCTCCAGTTGCGCCTGATCCTGGCGGATTTCGTCTTGCTGCGTCATAACTCAAGTCTGCGTGAAGAAAGGAAGGGGGCTAAGCATATCAGACCCCTGCGCCCAGCGGGAGAAACTGGTAACATATCGACCAAACGCGAATGACAGGATATGAAGAATAATGAGCCACTTTAACGATGAGCAAGAGTTGGATGACTGGGGCCCCAGCAAGAGCCAGTTGAAGCGTGAGGCCGAGATACTGCAGCAGATGGGTGATGATCTCGTCGATCTCAGCCACAGTGAGCTGGAACGTATCACACTGGACGAAGAGCTGGCGGAAGCCATCGAGCTGGGTCGTAAACTCAAGCCCAAGAAGGATGAGTCCTACCGCCGTCACCTGCAGTTCATCGGTAAACTGATGCGCAGTCGCGACATAGCGCCCATCACCGAAGCACTGTCGATCTTCAAGAATCGCCACTCCACCATCAATGCTCGCCTGCACCGCCTGGAGCAGTGGCGCGAGCGCTTGATTGTCGAAGGGGACGAGGCACTCAATGAACTGATGTCCCAGTTCCATGAACTGGATCGCCAGAAGCTGCGCCAGTTGATCCGCAACGCCAAGAAAGAGCGCGAGCATAACAAGCCGCCCGCGGCGTTTCGCGAGATCTACCAGTATCTGCGTGGCGAGATAGAAGACCAGTTGTAAGGGAAGTGCTGGGCGGATATCGCCATAAAAACGGGGCCATCAGGCCCCGTTTTCGTATCTGGCATTCTCTTGTTCTCAACCCGCAACCGGTGCCAGACACTGGGTCTGGGTCCCAGGCACCAGATAAGGAGTGAGCAAGGGTGCCATGCCCTTGAGCACCTGCACTGGCAGCGCCGACGTGAAGCGGAACTTGTCTGACTGACTGCCAGGTACATAGGCGGTCAGGGTTCCGAAGTGATCATCGCCGATGAAAAACACGAAGGTAGCCGTGCGGTTACGAGCCAGGGAGCTGGTGACATTGCCGTAGCGTCCCACGGTTTCGAGCCTGTTGTCCCCTGTCCCCGTCTTGCCACCCATGGTCAGCACTGTGCCGTCGGCCAGGGTAAAGGCGCCAGAGATGCGCCGCGCCGTGCCGCCTTCCACCACTTTGGAGAGCGCACCCCGCAGGGCTGTCGCCACCTCGGAGGGTAGCACCCGCTCACCCTGGGTATGGAGTGGCTCAAATTCGGTCTCGAACGGCGTGCCCTTGGCAAACGACAGGTGGTCGATGCGTAAGGTCGGTGCCCGGATACCATCGTTCTGAATGATGCCCATCAGCTCCGCCAGGGCCGCTGGCCGGTCGCCCGAGCTGCCCAGGGCGGTGGCCAGAGAGGGCACCAGGTGATCGAACGGATAGCCCACCTTGGCCCAGCGCTGATGAATGTCGAGGAAGGCCTCCACCTCCAGCATGGTACGAACCCGGGTATCGCGGGCACTGCGATGGCGGGTCTTGAACAACCAGCTATAGACCTCCTGACGTTCGTCCCGACTCGCCAGCACCGCATCGGCGAACGTCGCCTTCTCATAGGCCTTGAGATAGGAGACCAGCCACAGTTCGAGAGGGTGTACCCGCGCGATATAGCCCTGATCCGGTAGTGAATACTTACCTGGACCATAAGAGTCATAGAGCTGGCTGATACGCTTTTCACTCAACTGATTACGCAGCACCTTGGGCAGACGCGCATCCAGGAAGGCGGTGAAGGTCGGTAAATCCGCATCGGGGTAGAGATAGCGATGCACCGCCGCCAAACGACTCGCACTCGGTTTGAGCCCATCGAGGAAGGTATCGATCTGCTCGGTCGGGGTCTTGCCATTGTATTTGCGCCAGAAGCGCAGCAAATAGGTCTGCCCCTCCTTATCGGCAAACCGGGTCAGATACTCGGTGCGGCGCGGATCCTTGTCATCCTTGAGCAGCTGATTGCGGTTACCTTCCTTGTAGAGGGTATAGCGCACCAGATCACGCATCAGACGCACGAATGGCAGGTTGAGGGACTCGCGCAGCGCGTCACGGATCGACGGATTGCGATTGTTATCGTACTTGTTGAAGTTGTTGAAGGTGTGCATGCCGCCGCCCGTGAAGAAGCCTTCATAGGGGCTGGCCGAATATTTGCGATCCAGTGCCACCTCCAGCATGGTGGACAGGCTCTTGTCCTTGGCCGAGGCCAGATAGGAGACTGCCCAGCGGCTGATGTTGTCCTGGGGGGAGAGATCCAGCTTGCGCAGGTTCTCAGCCGGCATATCCACATAGTTGTCATGCAGTTCGGCGACGATCTGCAGATAAGTCGTCAGCACCCGCAACTTGGCGGTAGATCCCAGCTCCAGCTTGCTGCCCTCGTTGATGTCGAAGGGTTGATCCGTGTTGTCGGTCTGTACCCGAACCTTGAAGCCATCCTGGGATTTCTCGAACAGGGTAAAGCTGTAACGCACATCCCCCGTCTTCTCCGGCGAGAGTAACCGCTCACCAAATAAACCGACTTTCTCGGCAAAGACGGGATCGGCCAACTGATGCAGGTAGCCAGTGATCTCTTTTTGCAGCGGCATATTGAGGCTGGTCTCGGCGGTCAAATCCATGCGATCCAGATCGTACAACTGCACCCCTAGCTGGCGGCTCAAACGAGTGCGAGCAACCTGCAACCCCTTGTTGTTATTGACCTTGGTAATAGCAGGTGACTGCAAGAAATCCCGGTATTTGATCTTGGCCTTAAGGCCAGCCGCCATCAGATCCGGGGTGATCATGCCCTCTTGCACAAAGAGACGCAGATAGCTGTCGGTGAGCGCGGACAGGGCATCACGCCCCTGAGCGAGGTAGTAGGAGGGACGACGGTGGGCGATCATCAAGGAGACCACCTGGCGCAGTGCCAACCCTTTATCGTCCAGGGAGGCATCCTGATTGCGCGCAGGATCGAGCAGGCGATTCACCTCGGCCACATCGGCACCAAACCATACCCAGAGACCATCACCCAGTCCATGCACCTCGCCATGACCAGGGGCTGCCGACAAGGGGACAGAGTTAAGGTAGGCCCAGGCGACCAGTTTGCGCGCTTCCAGGGTTTCAGGCCCCAATCGATAAGCCCTTACGCTGGCTGAAATCATCTGACGGATCTTCTCAGTCGGCGAGACGGTCAAACCATCGGGTGAGTGCCGGTATTTCTCCACTTGGGTTGCCAGGGTACTGCCACCCGCCGACTGCCCTTCCATGTCCAGCGCCTTGCCAAGCTGGGAGACGGCCGCCTTGGTAAAGCGTGGCCAGTCGACAGCGGGATTCGCCAAAGGCTGCTCATTACTCAGCAGATCGCGGTTCTCGATGAACAGCAAAGACTGCACGACCAGCGGCGGGATCGCGGCAAAATCGGGGTAGTAATAAGTGGGATAGTGGAACGCGTAGAAAGAGTCGGCCCGGCAGTCATGCAGGGTCAGACCAGCCTGTACCTTCTCGGTGTATGGTACGAAGAAACCACGTTTGGCATAGTCGTAGAGCGCATCGGAGAAGCGTACCTGCGCGCTTACCTCATAGCCTCGCTGAAGCAAGCGCTCCTGCATCATGGGCAACAAGACATAGCCCAACCGTTTATCAAAGGGGCCGTCATCCGGGAAGATAATCTGTTTGCTCGGCCCTGGCTCGACCTGATATGTCAGCTTGGCCGCATAACGGGAAATCTCTTGTGATTGAAGCTTGGAGGTCTTCATCTCGTAAGCGATCAGCAGGCCTGCCGCTATCAGGCAGAGCAAGATAAACAGACAGAATAGCCAACGCCACCAGGAGCGACGCTTGCGCTTTTTGGGACCGCCCTCTGGCGGGACGGGAAACTCTTGAGGTGCCACTGTATCCAGATCCGTCCGTTGTAATGCGCCCATATTTGCCCACCATGGTTACGCAATTTATTGTGTTTCACTCAAGCTTAGTCTTTTCAAGTCAATGGCTTGAAAACTATTCACCGCTTCGTGCCGATGGTAACAGGCCGACCTCCAAAATGGGAGTCGATTGTCTCGTTCTAACCCGCTGTACTCATGCAAAAACACCGGCGATGTGCCGGTGTTCAATATCTCTATCCTGGATGGATTACTTCTGGGAGCTCATCGCTTTCAGCTTGGAGCTCAGCTCCTTACGCTCCTTGGAGAGCTCAGCATTCTTGATGATATGGTCATCGACTCGCTCTTCATAGTCGGTGCGCATGTTGGCGATGATGGCCTGAACTTCATCTATGCTCATGCCCGGCTTGATGTAGTCACTTAGGTTATCGAGCAACAGTACTCGCTTCTGGTTATCACGGATTTTTTTCTCGTTATCGGTGATCTCGCGTTTGAGCTTGTTCTGACGACGAGACATACGCACGTATTCCAATACATCGCTAAAAGTAGATTTATTTACTTGTTCCATATCGATACCACTGACTCAAGGTTGATAAAAGCGGGGGGCAGGTTACGCCTGATACGAAAAACCATCTGCAGAAAAGCAGGCGAACATCACATCTCTTCACTCTACCGAGTTATATGACAGATACAAGCCTATTGCGTGCTAACGCTAGATGTCCGGCCAGTAAACATATGATTTGAAAAGAGGAAGTAAGCAGAAGGTAACATGGAGGATCTATTCCTTCCGGAATTTCAGGCATGAAAAAAGCCCGCTCGTGAGAGCGGGCTTTCAGGGTCTTGCTACCAGTCAAATGCCTCTGCATTTGTGGCCAATCACATCGCTGTGACCGTAATTAGGAGCCTGGCAGTGTCCTACTCTCGCATGGCGAATGCCACACTACCATCGGCGCTACCGCGTTTCACTTCTGAGTTC
>NZ_CDBJ01000044.1 GCF_000820045.1 Aeromonas rivuli
CACCCACCAGACATTCGGCGAGAAGCGAAAGCGCTCCCGCTCCCCGCCCCCCCGCTGACCCGTCACCATCAACTGGCCCTCCAGCCTGAGATGATCGAGCCCCACCTTGGCCAAGGTCGCCAGAGGGTGAGTGGGGGCCGCCACTATGGGCATAGCGAGCCGCCCCAGGGCATGAAATTCCAGCTCAGGACTCAGCTGCAGGCGCTCGTAGCTGATGCCAAGCTGGGCCCGCCCCTCCCGCAGCAGGTGAGTGAGATCCTCGAGCATGGGAAACAGCAGCTCCAGCTCGATGGCGGGGAAGCGCTCGGCAAAGCGGCTCAGCACCTCGGCCACCCAGGAGAGCTGGGAGTCATCATCGATGGCCAGGGTCAGCCGCGACTCCACCCCCCCATGCAGCTCAAGGGCCACGGCTTGCAACTGCTCGCTGCTGGCGAGCACCGCCCTGGCCTGGGCCACGATGCGCTCCCCCGCCGGGGTCAGCTGCGGATAGCGACCACTGCGATCGAACAAGCCGAGATCAAGATCGGCCTCCAGATTGGCGATGGCGCTGCTCACCACCGATTGTGCCTTGCCAAGCTGGCGGGCCGCGGCCGAAAAGGAGCCACTGTCGGCGGCGGCCAACAGGGTCCTGAGCTGCTCCAGGGAGAGATTCATGAGCGAATGCCTTGTCATGGGAGAGGGCTTGATGAGCGGCAGTATAGGCCATATGTATCTATTAAAGAGATAGATACCAACGTGAATACCCGGCAATTAAGCGATAGATTGACCTCCATGCTTTCCATGAAACCTGTTTGAAGAGAGAGATAGACATGCGTAACTCCCGTGATCGTCTGCGCCACGCCATCGGCTTTGAATTGATTGGCCTGCTGATCGCCGCCCCCCTCGCCAGCTGGGTGACCGGGGTAGCCTTGAGCCACATGGGACCACTGGCCCTGTTCTTCTCTGTGCTGGCCACCGTCTGGAACTATGTCTATAACCTGGGATTTGATCGCTTGCTGCAACAGCGGCAGGGTCATACCCACAAGACGCTCTGGCAGCGGGTGGGGCATGCCATCGGCTTCGAGGGGGGTCTGCTGATCGTGGCCCTGCCCGCCATGGCCTGGTGGCTGGAGATCAGCCTGCTGGAGGCCCTGGTGCTGGATCTTGGCTTCGTGGTCTTCTACCTGGTCTATGCCTTCGTCTACAACCTGCTCTATGACAAGGTCTTCCCCATCCCGACTCAGGTCACGCAACACGCCTGAGCCTGTCATCGCCATGCAAAAGGTCCACCCTGAGGTGGACCTTTTTACTCATTCTCCGCCCACAGGCAAATCAGTGCCAGGGGTCACGCAGAGTGAGTGATGGATAGCGCCGGGGTGCGGTGACAGGACCGCCCCCATTGCAACCCGGGGACGGCTCAGGCCGGCGCGTTGACCAGGGGCGCCTCTTGCTCTTCGACCGTCTGCTCTTTCCTGAGCATGGCTTCGATATCTTGCTGATATTGACTCAACATGCGCTGGGCCGCCGCCATGTCCCCCTTGTGCAGCCGCTCGAACAGATGATGCTGGACCACACCGCTCAGGTATTCGACCGTGATGGGTTGCTCCAGGGTCTCCAGCAGTTCCTCCTTGTCCAGTTCGGCATTGATCTCGTCTGCACAACTGCGCAGCAGGCCCGACAACTGGGTCAACATCCGACGCTCGCCGTCGCGCAGCAGGCTCAACATGCGAGTTCTCTGCTGCTCATTCTGTTGGGTCATACATTTCCTTACGTCTAGGGGAACAGGCCAGCTCATTTTGCCCTGTCCGCTCAGGAGCGTCTATCCCGCCAAACACTCTTATTTTCCCCTCTCACGAGCGGGATGCCGTGCTGTGCTATTTGGGCCGCTTCTGGGTATAGTAACCCCCAGAAGCGGGGTCGTTGACCCCTTGTCGACCCCATCTCCGGAGACCCTTGTTCCATGACAGATGCCATGCTGCTGCTCTGTACCTGCCCGAGTCAGGCGAGCGCCGACCTCATCAGCGAACAACTGCTCGAGCGCCGCCTCGCGGCCTGTATCAATCAGTTGGCACCGGTGAGCTCCGTCTACCGCTGGCAGGGCAAGATAGAGCGGGCAAGCGAGATCCAGCTCATCATCAAGTCCCGAGCCCCCCTCTTTGCCGAGATAGAGCAGGCGATCCTGACCCTGCATCCCTATGAGATCCCCGAACTGCTGATGCTGCCCATCAGCGCTGGCCATGGGCCTTATCTCGCCTGGCTCGCAGCGGAAACCTCATGATGGGCACTATCTTGCTGCGTTACTTGCTGCTGATTTTCAGCCTGATTGCTCCCCTCTCTCAAGCTCAGGCCAGCAATGATCTGCTCGATTCTCTGGGCCTGGGTCAGCAGACCCCCCACTTCCTCAAGGTCGATCAGGCCTTCGTGCTCGACACCGTGCAAGATGGTGAACGGCTGACGGTACGTCTGCAGATCGCCGAGGGTTACTACCTCTACCGCCACCGCTTCACCTTCAAGGGAGAGCATGCCAGCTTCGATAGTCCCGCACTGCCCCCTGGCCGTGACCATGAGGATGATTTTTTCGGTAAAACAGAGGTCTACTACCAGCAAGTAGAGATACCGCTGCGGCTGACCCAGGTCGACGAGCAGGGCCGCCTGCACATCAGCTATCAGGGTTGTACCGAGGGCCTCTGCTACCCGCCCACGGACAAGGTCATCACGCTGACACCCCTGGCGGCCCACGCCGCTGCGGCGGATCCCGGCGAGAGCCCGCCAAACGTTGATGGCGCCGCCAGCCAGCAAGACAGACTGGCCGCGGCGCTGGG
Source organism: Aeromonas rivuli (assembly GCF_000820045.1). Classification (GTDB taxonomy): domain Bacteria; phylum Pseudomonadota; class Gammaproteobacteria; order Enterobacterales; family Aeromonadaceae; genus Aeromonas; species Aeromonas rivuli. The sequence continues at coordinate 2,802 of NZ_CDBJ01000044.1, forward strand.
CAGTCAGGGGTTCTGGCTCAGCATCGCCGCCTTCTTCGTGCTCGGGCTGGGGCTCGCCTTCACCCCCTGCGTCTTCCCCATGTACCCCATTCTGACCGGCATCATCGCCGGGGCAGGAGAGCGCCTGTCGACCCGACGCGCCTTCCTGCTCTCTCTGGTTTATGTGCAGGGCATGGCGGTCACCTACACCCTGCTCGGCCTGGTGGTGGCCTCTGCGGGGTTGAAATTCCAGGCCGCGCTGCAGCACCCCTTTGTGCTGATCGGACTCTCCGTCATGTTCGTGCTGCTGGCGCTCTCCATGTTCGGCCTCTATAGCCTGCAACTGCCCAGCAGCCTGCAAACCCGATTGAGTGGCCTCTCCAACCGCCAGCAGGGCGGCTCAGTGCCCGGGGTCGCCATCATGGGGATGATCTCCGGTCTGGTCTGCTCCCCCTGCACCACGGCACCGCTCTCGGGTGCGCTCATCTATGTGGCCCAGAGTGGCGATCTCTGGCTCGGCGGCGCGGCGCTCTATGCGCTCTCCCTGGGAATGGGTCTGCCACTGATACTGCTCGGCACTTCGGGGGGCAAGCTGCTGCCCAGGGCGGGCGCCTGGATGGATCTCATCAAGCAACTCTTTGGTTTTGCGCTGCTGGCGGTGCCCGTGCTGTTACTGTCACGGCTGTGGAGCGAGCAGGTCACCACCCTGGTCTGGCTTGGCTGGGGACTGGCCCTGTGTGGCTATCTCTATCACCACAATCAGGGCTCCCCCCACGGCATCGGCAAGAGCCTGCGCGGTTTTCTCATACTGCTGGCCATGATAACCAGCGTGTTCATGGTCAAGGAGACGCTGCTCCCGGCCCCCATCGCAGAGGCCGAGGCCAAGGCGCCTCAGTTTGTGCGGATCAAGACGGTGCAGGACCTGCAACAGCAGCTGGCCGCCGCCCGTGGCACACCAGTCATGCTGGATCTCTACGCCGACTGGTGTGTGGCCTGCAAGGAGTTCGAGCACAAGACGTTCAGCGATCCCGCCGTGCGTGCGCGTTTCGATCAGATGGTATTGCTGCAGGCTGATGTCACCGCCAATGATGACGACGACGTCACCCTGCTCAATGAGCTGAAGGTGCTGGGGCTGCCGACCCTGATCTTCTTCGACCCCGAAGGCAATGAGTTAAGTGGCCAACGGGTAACCGGCTTTATGGGTCCCAGCGAGTTTCTCGGCCGGCTCGACAAGCTGCGTTGATATCCGCCCGGTAGAAGCCACGCCTTCGCCAAGGGGAGAAAGCGATTCCTAGGCGGGGCAAGCCCTTTTCACACTAGCGTGCTCACACGCTGCCAGAGGAAAAGCATCCCCGTTGTCGTTGAAGCCCGGCTGAGGATCAGAGGGATTTGTCGCCACCCAGGGTGGGATCTGGCCGCTAACCCCTGATTTTTCTGGTCATCCCTTGTATATGCCCGGCACCGTGGCAAAATTTGCCCTTTCCCGTCTCGGTCGTCCGGAGTTTTGATGAAAAAGTGGTTCATCCCCCTGTTAGCCCTCTGGCTGTTTGCCTGCAGCTCGGGACCCGGGGTCGACGAGATAGAGCGCCAGGTCAGGGCCCAGCTGCTGACCGGTAGCGATGCCAAGCTGTTTGACATGAGTGACTTTCAGGTGCTGGACCAGAGTGAGACCCAGGATGGGGTTTATCTGATCAGGGTCAGTTATCAGCTTCATTTCAAGCAGGGGCTGGATCAACTGCAAGTATTGCAGGACGAGGATCTGGTCTACGACAGGGTTGGTCCCTATCAACAGGAAATGGCGCTGATGGAGCTGGAGCGTAAATACGGCAACTTTGAGGCGGGCCAGGTCGTGGCGCAACAGACCCAGGTATGGATGCTCAAGACGGAACAAGGCTGGCGCCTGGCAGAACCCGCCTGATAATGTTGATGGGGAAGGTCATGAAAACCTTCCCCGCTATTTATCTATCCCTTGTTTTTCCACGCAACCAGAGAGATGGCGACATCGTTATAGTCATCATCATCTTGATCTTCGATGGAGATGTTATAGCCATAACCGATGACAGTGCCGTCATTGGTCGTGATGTTATAAGTGTTGATGCTGCTACTCAATTTGACTGACTGAGCTATATCTATCGACAGTTTGACTTGCCCTCCCTGGACGAAATCAGCTCCCTGAGCCAGCGGAGGATTAATATCCACACTCTGCTTCTGCTTATCGAAATAAACTTTATTACCATCATATAATTTCGCCTTTATTAAAAAGGCGGCCTGAGTGGTGACAAACCAGGACATATAATAACCGGCTGGGAATGAGTCAATATTAAATGTTTTATTCGCCATGATAGTTCTCCCTTAAGGTTGAGTCGCTGATAAAAAGTTTTTCCACTCGAAATTCATAGCGGTGCTATAGATGCTCATTGCCTTGTCCTCATCTATGGCTCCCGGATGCTCTTTCTGATATTGATCCAGAAAATTCCCCATGGCATAAGCACCAGACGCGCTGTTGTTACCTGTGATCCAGGGCGCATACAGGTTGCCAGGGGAAGGAGGCATCAACTGATTGGCGAGCCAATACCAGAGATATTCACAGGGGATCATCATGATGAGGGTGTAGATAGGATCGGCATGGGAGGCGGTATCCGATTCAAACTGGGCATAGTCACGACAGGCCGTCGTCGGGACTACCCCATTGGCATCACGAATATGCCAGATGGTCGGGAACGACTCATTATAGGCTTGGTATCTTTTATATTTCTCCAGCAGGAAAAATTTCAACACCTCATCACTGGTACGGCTCTCGGCAGCCAGATAACTTTGGGCGCCATTGAAGCAATAATAGGCATCGCTCACATTAAACCCGCCATAAGTAACAGGATCCAGGCTGGCCGACTTTATACCTGACATGAAGGGCGTGTTCAGCGTTTTTTCGGCTATGGGAATGCAGGGCTGCCACAATCGCCAGAACAGCGAATCAGTGGGGGGAGGTGCGCTGGACAGACCATGTTGATCCAGCATGAGATTATCAAACCTGAGTCGTCTTGGACTAAACATATTATTTCCTTATATCCCGTAATCTCCTTGAGCATCTCAGGCCCTTGATGGCCTTGATGCTCTTGCTATTCTGCCGCACCAAACGAATCCACCTTAAGGCGAGCAGATGCTCACTATAGCCGACAGATACGGTTTCGTTCGTAACTCACCAGGCTTTATCGGAAGGCAAGCGGCAGGAAGTTGATATCTAATGGATTTATGTCTGGGGGAACCAGGCTCCCCCAATATGATCAGGAAAGGATCACAGCAGATCTTTCATGCGGTGCCACAACATCCCGAGCGCCAGCAAGGGAGAACGCAGGGCAGGGCCGCCTGGGAAGCTCATGTGGGGGACGCTGCTGAACAGATCGAACCCTCGACTCTGCCCGGCAATCGCCTCGGCTACCAGCTTGGCGGCCATGTGGGTCGCATTGAGGCCATGCCCCGAATAAGCCTGGGCATAGAAGACATTGTCATGGGCCGATAGCCGGCCAATCTGCGGCAAGCGGTTGGCACCTATGCCTATCATCCCCCCCCACTGAAACTCGATGGCGGTGCCCGCCAGCTCGGGAAAGACCCGTAGCAGTTTGGGCAACATGAAGGCCTTGATATCTTTGGGATCTTTTCCCGAGTAGTTGCAGGCCCCCCCAAACAGCAGGCGCCCATCCGCCGATAGCCGGTAGTAATCGAGGGCCACATTCTGATCGCAGACCGCCATGTTCTGCGGCAGCAAGCGTTGGCGCAACCGCCTCTCCAACACCTGGGTCGCCAATATGTAAGAACCGGCGGGCAGCACCCGCCCCCCGATCTCGGCATCCAGATCATTGAGATAGGCGTTGCAGCCCAGCACCAGGTATTTGGCGCGGCATCGACCATGGGCAGTGGTGACGCTCACTGTGCTGCCATAGTCGATGTGGGTCACCCGGGAGTGCTCGAACAGGGCGACGCCCAGGCTGGCGGCGGCGCGCGCCTCGCCGAGGGCCAGATTGAGGGGATGCAGGTGCCCCGATCCCATGTCGATCATGCCACCGATATAGCGATCCGATCCCACCACGGTATGCATCTCCTCCCGCGGCACCAGCCTTACTTCATACCGGTAGCCGAGGCTGGCCAGATGCTCGGCCTCCTCCTCAAAGTCACGCAGATGGCGCGTCTTGGTGGCCAGATCGCAGTAACCCCACTGCAGATCGCAGTCGATGTTGAAGCGTTCTATGCGTTCGCGCACTAGCTGCACCGCCTCCAGCCCCATCAGATCCAGGTCGCGCACCCCCTGCTCACCGATATGACGGGTGAACTGACTGGTGTCGTGGCCTATGCCGCGGATCAGCTGGCCGCCGTTGCGACCCGACGCTCCCCAGCCGATGCGGTTGGCCTCGAGCAAGACGACCTTGTAGCCCGCCTCCGCCAGATTGATGGCGGTGTTAAGGCCGGTGAAGCCGCCGCCTATGATGCAGACATCCGCCTCCAGCTCACCGGATAGCTCGGGCCAGCTCGAAAGGTCATTGCGTGTCGCCGCATAGTATGAGGCCGCGTGTTCCTGATTCCCTGTACTCATAAGTCAGCATCCTGCCCATGTATGTTTACTAAAATAAACAACCGTTAACAGAGAATACCCACAGGGGGGTCGGCAATCCAGCCTATCCACCACCGGAAAACCCTTGGCGAGTCACAGAAATGCAAAAGGCGCCCCTGGGGGCGCCTTGGTCAGCAATCGAGTACCGAGAATTACAGTACGTCGATGGCGTTCAGGTCGGAGAAAGCTTTCTCCAGACGAGCGATCATGGAAGTCTGACCGGCACGTACCCAGACGCGCGGATCGTAGAACTTCTTGTTCGGCTTGTCAGCACCTTCCGGGTTGCCCAGCTGGGCTTGCAGGTAGGCTTCGTTCGCCTTGTAGAAGTCCAACACACCTTCCCAGGTAGCCCACTGGGTGTCGGTGTCGATGTTCATCTTGACCACACCGTAGGAGATGGATTCGCGGATCTCTTCCAGGGTAGAACCTGAACCACCGTGGAATACGAAGTCCAGGGACTTGGCAGGCAGACCAAACTTCTCGGAAACGAATTTCTGGGAAGCGTCCAGGATGGACGGGGTCAGCTTGACGTTACCCGGCTTGTAAACACCGTGTACGTTGCCGAAGGAGGCAGCGATGGTGAAACGGGGGCTGATCTTGGACAGACGCTCGTAGGCGTAAGCCACGTCTTCCGGCTGGGTGTACAGGGAAGATTGATCCAGGTGGCTGTTGTCCACGCCATCTTCTTCACCGCCGGTGCAGCCCAGTTCCAGCTCCAGGGTCATGTTCATCTTGGCCATGCGAGTCAGGTACTCGCAGCAGATGTCGATGTTCTCTTCCAGCGGCTCTTCGGACAAGTCCAGCATGTGGGAGGAGAACAGCGGCTTGCCGGTCTCGGCGAAGTGCTTCTCACCGGCGTCCAGCAGGCCGTCGATCCAGGGCAGCAGCTTCTTGGCAGCGTGGTCGGTGTGCAGGATAACCGGCACGCCGTAAGCTTCGGCAACAGCGTGCACATGCTTGGCACCGGAGATGGCACCCAGAACGGCAACTTGCTGGCCTTCCAGCTTCAGGCCCTTGCCGGCGGTGAACACGGCACCGCCGTTGGAGAACTGAACGATGACCGGAGCCTTCACCTTGGCGGCAGCTTCCAGTACGGCGTTGACGGAGTCGGTACCGACACAGTTAACAGCCGGCAGAGCGAAGCCGTTCTCTTTAGCGATAGCGAACACTTTCTGAACGTCATCACCAGTGATCACGCCGGGTTTTACGAAGTCGAAAATTTTCTTAGACATGTTAATCGTCCTGTTCTCGTATGCCGTTAATAAAAAGTGGGGGTTTATCACGAACCGCCGCAGCGGCCACATGATAAACGAAACGGGAGGCTTTTGCCCCCCGTCTCGGGTCAATTAGGCTTTGGCGCGCTGTTCCAGCATGGCCACTGCCGGCAGTACCTTGCCCTCTACAAACTCCAGGAAGGCGCCGCCGCCGGTGGAGATGTAGGAGACTTTGTCGGCGATGCCGAACTTGTCGATGGCGGCCAGGGTGTCACCACCGCCAGCGATGGAGAAGGCCGGGGAAGCAGCGATGGCTTCGGCGATCACCTTGGTGCCTTCAGAGAACTGGTCGAACTCGAACACACCGACCGGGCCGTTCCACAGAATGGTTTTGGCATTCATGATGATGTCGGCCAGGGCCTTGGCGGAGTCAGGGCCGATGTCGAAGATCATGTCGCCGTCGGTCACATCGCTAACGGACTTGATGGTAGCCGGGGTGGATTCGGAGAACTCGGTGCCCACGACCACATCTGTGGTGACCGGAATGTTGGTCTCGGCGGCCAGTTTCTTGGCGGTGTCCAGCAGGTCGTGCTCGCACAGGGACTTGCCGACGTTGTGACCGGCAGCGGCGATGAAGGTGTTGGCGATGCCACCACCGACCACCAGCTGGTCAGCGATCTTGGAGAGAGATTCCAGCACGGTCAGCTTGGTGGAGACCTTGGAGCCGCCCACGATGGCAACCATGGGGCGCTCGGGCTTGAGCATGGCCTTGCCCAGGGCTTCCAGTTCACCTGCCAGCAGCGGACCTGCACAGGCTACCGGAGCAAATTGAGCCACACCGTAGGTAGAACCTTCGGCACGGTGAGCAGTACCGAATGCATCCATTACAAAGACGTCACACAGGGCGGCGTATTTTTTGGCCAGCTCTTCGGTGTTCTTCTTCTCGCCTTTGTTGAAGCGGCAGTTTTCCAGCACAACCAGCTCACCGGCGGCAACGTCTACGCCATCCAGGTAATCTTTCGCCAGGGTCACTTTGCAGGAGAGTGCGTCTTTCAGATAGTCAACGACCGGGGCCAGGGAGAATTCTTCGTTGTATTCACCCTCGGTCGGACGACCCAGGTGGGAGGTGATCATCAGCTTGGCGCCCTTTTCCAGAGCCAGCTTGATGGTCGGCAGCGTCGCTTTGATCCGTGCATCGGAAGTGACCTTGCCATCTTTTACCGGCACGTTCAGGTCAGCACGGATCAATACGCGTTTACCCGCCAGATCCAGGTCAGTCATCTTGATAACAGACATATTCAGTCCTCTATATTTTCAGGTAATGTTAAAAACAGTAACCTTGCGCCCGGTGCAGGCTCTCAGCCTGCGGCCATCATGGCCCGGGTGGTATCCAGCATGCGGTTGGCGAAGCCCCATTCGTTATCGCACCACATCAACATCTTGACGAGGTTGGCATCGCTGACCCGTGTCTGGGTACCATCGATGATGCAGGAGTGTGCATCATGATTGAAATCTACGGAGACCAAGGGTTCCTCCGTGTAATCCAGAATACCGCTTAATGTACCTCTGGATGCCCGCTGCAGGGCTTGATTTACGTCAGTAACTGTCACTTTTTTACGAACAGTAATACTGAGATCCATGGCCGTTACATTAATGGTCGGCACCCGTACCGCTATCGCCTCGAACTTGCCGGCGAAGTGAGGAAGGATACGCTCCAACCCCTTTGCCAGCTTGGTATCCACCGGAATGATGGACTGGCTGGCGGCCCGGGTTCTGCGCAAGTCACTGTGGTAGGCATCGATGACTTGCTGGTCGTGCATGGCCGAATGAATTGTCGTAATAGTACCACAATTTATCTCGAATTCTCGATGCAATGTTTCGATGACGGGCACCACGCAGTTGGTGGTACAGGAGGCATTGGAGACGATCCGCTCCCGCCCGGTCAATGTCTGATGGTTTACCCCGAAAACGATTGTCGCATCCACATCCGCGTCCGCCGGATGGGAGAAGAGCACCTTGCCCGCCCCTGCCCCCAGATGGCGCTGCGCATCCGCCCGGGAGCCAAATACGCCGGTACAGTCTAGCACCACATCCACCCCCAGCGCCCGCCATGGCAAATTGGCGGGATCCCGCTCGGCGAACAGGGCGATGAGATCCTGCCCTACCTGCATGCTGCTACCTGCCAGTTGCACCGGGTGTGCGAAACGACCATGGCTGGTATCGAAGCGGGTCAGGTGCACCATGGCCTCGGGCGCCGCCAGCTCGTTGATGGCGACTATCTTGATGCTCTTGTCCCGGCCGCTCTCGTAGAGGGCCCGCAACACGTTGCGACCGATGCGCCCGTAACCATTGATGGCAATCTTGATCATGGAAATTACGTGTCCTTACCTGCGACTAAAGAGAGGATGAAGAGGGAAGCATCATGAGAGTTGCGCCTCCCGGAAGGTGCCACGAGCCAGGAGTGCCGCGCCGAAGACCCCAGCACTGTCACCCAGGGCTGGAGCAATAATGGGGGCCCTGAAGCGGGGATTAAAGAGAAAGGGCAAAATTGTCTGGGCCGGGACGCTATAGAGACTCTGCACATTGCCCACCCCGCCGCCGATGACGATGACATCCGGATCCAGAATATTGACCACGTTGGCCAGGGCCTGGCCAAACAGCAGGTGCAGACGGTCGATGGTGAGTTTGGCCACATGGTCATGGGCCGTGGCCGCCGCAATCTGGGCCAGCGGGAGATGGCGCTTGGCTTTGGCTTCATACCAGGCCTCCAGCGCCGGGCCGCTGATGAGCGTTTCGACGCAGCCACGCTTGCCGCAGTAGCATTCGGGGCCATCGGGGGAGAGCACATTGTGGCCCCACTCCCCGGCGATGCCGTGGTGGCCATTGAGGATCTGGCCGTTGATGACGATACCGGAGCCCACCCCGGTACCCATGATGATGCCAAATACAACCCTGGCATCGGGATGGTGCTGGCGCACCGCCCCCAGGTGGGTTTCCGCCAGGGCGAAGCAGTTGGCGTCGTTGGCGATGAGCACCGGAATGCCGAGCCTGCGCTCGAGATCTTCCTTGAACGGCTTGCCGTTGAGCTCGGTGGTGTTGCAGTTCTTCATCAGCCCGGTCTGGGGGTCCCGGGCGCCTGGGGTGCCCATGCCGATGACGGCCGGGCGCTGACCGAGCTTGGCGGCACACTCGTCCACCAGCTTGGCTATCTGGCCAATCATGTGCTCGTAACCGCCACGGCGCTCGGTGGGAATGCGATGGCGCAGCAGCACCTCGTCGCCATCGAGCACCACGCACTCGCACTTGGTACCGCCCAGATCGATACCCCAATCCCACGACTTCTTGCTCATTCTGCCTCCTGCATGGCGAGCGAGACGGCCGATACGCGGCCTCGCACGCTGTCGCTCATCTTGTGTGTGGCCACCGCCACAGATGGCGCAGTGTAACCCGAGCCGGGGCCGGCGCGCAGTATCCAAAACTGTACAAGGGCCAAAACGGCGCCGACCCGGATAACACAACGGGGCCCTGGGCCCCGTTGTCATGATGCGGATGCTGCGGTTCGACCTCAGCGGCCGTGGTACTGGCCGGACAGCTCGTGCACCGCGTTCACAAACACCCCGGCGTGCTCCGGATCCACATCCTGATGGATGCCGTGGCCCAGGTTGAAGACGTGGCCGTTGCCGCTGCCGAAGCCCGCCAAAATGGTGGCGACCTCTTCGCGGATGCGGGCGGGGGCGGCGTAGAGCATGGAGGGATCCATGTTGCCCTGCAGCGCCACCTTGTCACCGACCCGGCGCTTGGCATCCGCGATGTCTATGGTCCAGTCCAGTCCCAGGGCATCGCAGCCGGTGGCGGCGATCTGCTCCAGCCACTGACCGCCGTTCTTGGTGAACAGAGTCACCGGCACCCGGCGGCCCTCATTCTCACGGATCAGGCCATCGACGATCTTGTGCATGTACTGCAGGGAGAAGTCGCGGTAATCCCGCGGGGTCAGCACCCCGCCCCAGGTATCGAACACCATGACGGACTGGGCACCGGCCTTGATCTGGGCGTTGAGGTACGAGATCACGCTGTCCGCCAGCTTGTCGAGCAGCAGGTGCAGAGTCTGAGGCTCTGCATACATCATCTGCTTGATCTTGGTGAAGACCTTGGAGCTGCCCCCCTCCACCATGTAGGTGGCCAGGGTCCAGGGGCTGCCGGAGAAGCCGATCAACGGCACCTCGCCCTTCAGCTCGCGGCGAATGGTACGCACCGCGTTCATCACGTAGCCGAGTTCATCTTCCGGATCCGGATGTGGCAGCGCCTGCACCTGCGCCAGCGAGGTGATGGGGCGCTCGAAGCGCGGGCCTTCGCCGTGCTCGAAGTAGAGACCGAGCCCCATGGCGTCGGGTATGGTGAGGATGTCGGAGAAGAGAATGGCGGCATCGAGGGGATAGCGGCGCAGGGGCTGCAATGTGACTTCACAAGCCAGCTCGGCATTGCGGCACAGGGACATGAAATCCCCCGCCTGGGCACGGGTTGCCTTGTATTCCGGCAGATAGCGGCCAGCCTGGCGCATCATCCAGACCGGGGTCAGGTCCACATCCTGGCGCAGCAGGGCGCGCAGGTATCGATCGTTCTTCAGCTCTTTCATCCCAGTTCCTGAGTCATATCACGCATAAAATGGCGGATATGATACCACTTTGTGCGCCGCTGCGGGGGATGCAAACCAGGGCGCTGACCGCCCGGAGTGCAAAGATGTGAGAGGGCGCAACCTCGGCACCGATGCCAATGGCCACTCAGGGACAACCGCGGGGCAATTGAGGCCTCTCCACCCCCCACCGGCCGCCCAATTGCAATCGCCCTTAGAGGGTCTCGCGGCAGAGTTCAATCAAACGACGCGCTATGGTGCCATGGGGGGGAATACGCGGCAGGGCATCGAGTTCAAAGAAGTCGGCGGCCACCAGCTCCTCCTCTTGCAGACGGATCACGCCGCTCTGGTACTCGGCGGTGAAGCCCATCATCAGGCTGTGGGGGAAGGGCCAGGGCTGGCTGGCGACATAGCGGATGTTGCCGACCCGGATGCCACTCTCCTCGAACACCTCCCGCGCCACGCACTGCTCCAGGTTTTCACCGGCCTCGACGAAACCCGCCAGCACGGTAAACATGGGGTCGTCCGCCTGATAGTGACGACGATGGGCCCCCAGCAGCAGTTGGGAGCCACGACGCACCGCCACTATGATGCAGGGGGAAATGCGCGGATAGGCCATGTGTCCCTGATGGCACCCTTGTGCCCACTCCCCTGTCTTGGGCGTCATGGGGGCGCCGCACTCGCCACAGAATTTATGGCTGCGACGGAAGCTGGCCAGCTGCCAGGCTCGGCCCCCGAGGCGAAAACCCTCCTCGTCTCCCGCCATCATCAGCTGACGCAATGGGCTCAACTCTCCAAACGCCGATGAGTCTCCGAGGAGTGATTCTCCTTCCCCCAGATCATGGAGATAGCAAGGGGCCCCCTCCCACAGGTCGAATGCCTCGAAGGCCAGAGCCTGCCAGCACAGGGGCAGCGTCTGCCGGGTGCAGTGCGGGACTCGGCCCGCCTCATCCAGCCAGATCAGGTGATCGCCCGCCAGCACAAACCAGTGGGCCCGTTCGGTTAATTCCATGATAGCCAAGCTCTTTTAGACGTTCGATTGGGGTATCTGGCAGGTAAGAACCTGCCAGGAATATGTCGCATATTACGAAGGATGCGTCTCGCAGGCGAGCCTAGGGAGACCCTTTTCAACCCATTTGAGTGGAAAACCTGCCCCCAGCCAAAGAGTGACAACCCGCCCCACTAAAAAGGGCCGCCCATGGGCGACCCTCTATCATGACCAAGCGGCCTGGCTGCCTCATGGGCCGGCAGGGCCTCAGTTCATCCAGCGCTCACTCTGCTTGCGACGACGCGGCAGCAGGGGCAAGAGGATGCCAAGCAGTATGCCGCCACCGACCATGGCGCCACCGCGAATGAACCAATCCATCTGCATATCATGCTCGCGGTTGTCGATGCTGCTGTTCAGGGCATCATTCTGCGCCTTGACGCTGGCCAGCTCCTCACTCTGGTTGTCGAGCTGCCCCTTGAGGTTGGTGAGCAAGCTATCTTGCTCGGCAATCTTGCCATCCTTCTCGGCGAAGCGCTGCTCGTTGTCACCATTGAGGTTTTGCAGGCGATCCTTGAGGGTTTGCAGCTCCTGTTCCAGCTGGGGCACACGTACCTTCAGACTGGGTTCGCTCTGCAACTCGTCGCTCTTGATCCAGCCTTCACGACCACGTTCATCCACCACCTGAGTGAAACCGGCCTGGCCGCCTTTCACTTCCAGGGCTTCACCGGCCTTGACGCTGCCGAGGATCCGGTACTGGGTACCCGGTCCGCCGTGCATGAAGATATAGATGTTGTCTGAAACATAACGGGTCTCGGCCAGGGCGGATTGAGCACACAGGCAGATCAGTATCCCGAGGAGGGCGCGCATGGTCAGTCGATTCTCTCGATTGGTTAGGAATTGGCTGGAATGTTAAGCCGCTCCGTGGTCAAAGGACAAGCAAAGAAACGGCCTCCCCCCGAGGCGGGGAGGCCGTTCAACACCACCATGTTTACCCGCGGCCCTGAACTGGCGCGCCGCGGCGCGGTATCACACGCGGATCAGGGTTCACGTTTGAGCTGACGGATTTCGTCACGCAAGCTCTGTAGCTCCGCCAGCATCTGCGTCTGCTGAGTCTGCAACAACTTGAAGCGCAGCTCTTCTTCTCTCTTCTCGCCATGCCTTGGTTGCAGGAAGAGGCTGGCCATGAAGCCACTGATGGCAGCATAGAGACCGACCCCGAACAGGATGAGCAGGCTGGCGACGAAACGCCCTTGTTCCGTCTTGGGAACCAGATCCCCGTAGCCCACGGTCGAGAGCGTCACCAGCGTCCACCAGAAGGCGTCATAGGGGGTCTCTATCTGGCTGCCGGGGTGACCGGCTTCAATCCAGAACATGACCCCGGATCCCACCCCGAGCAACAGAAAGAACAGCAACAAGATCCCGGACAGAGTGGTCTCATTGCGCTCGCGACGAAACATGGTCAGCAGATCCGGCTGGTTGCGCAACAGCTGATAGACACGCCACAGCTGAATAAGCCGCGCCCAGCGCAGGGATTCCACCATGGGCAGGCTACCCGGCAGATAGAACCAGTTCGCCTTCAGAAAACCCCAGCGATCCTCCGCCCGCAGCCAGCCATAGGCAAAGTGGGCGAGAAAGATGTAGCAGATGAGACTGTCGATGTCATAGAAGAGCTGCATGGTCTGTGGGGTCGCCACCCCAAACCAGCGAACACTGACCAGGCCAACCGACACCAGAGAGAGGATTGCCATCAGCAGATCCATGGCGCGCAGGGGGGTTAAGTGATGTCGCATGCAAATTCCAACTTTAAACGGGAAACCAATTAATAAAACAGAAGATAATGCCGATAGCCCTGATGAGAAAGGAAAATTCCCCCATTAAAAGGAGAGAAGCTATGCAGTTCAACCCGCTTGAACAGCGGCTCAGTGATATACGTCTGGTGCCCAAGGTGATCTTGCTGATGGTATTTAGCACCCTGTTGCTGCTGACCAAGCTTTGGTTCGATGCCAGTAATCTGGAGCGCACTTTGCTCAGCGAGGGCATTGATGCCGCCAAGGCCAATGACATCGCCTCCCGCCTGATCTGGACCGGTCTGCTCGAGACGGCCCTGATGGGAGTGGTGTTTGTGGTGCTGCTGATGGCGGGCTCCCGCCTCATGGTCAAGCAGGTGCGCTATCTGGTCAGCTTGCTGGAGCGTTTCTCCCAAAAAGATCTCAGCCACCGGGTCGAACTGGCATCCAAAGACGAATTCGGCGACATCGCCAAGGCGGTGGCCCACTCCCAGAACGAACTCAAGCAGGTGTTCGGCAGCCAGCGCCTGGCTTGCAAGGAGCTCAACGACATCGCCTCCCAGGTGACCCTCTGCATGGAAGAGGCCAATGAGGCGATCAACGAGGAGTTCGTCCAGATAGAGCAGCTCGCCAGCGCCATGACCCAGATGGTCGGCGCCATCGGCGAGGTGGCCCATCACGCCGAGCAGGCCTCCCACTCCACCAGCGAGACCAGCCGCCTGGCCCAGGAGGGCAGCCGCTGCGTCGCCGATACCGTCAACACCATACACACCTTGTCCGGCAACATTCAGCAATCTTCCAGCGTCGTCCATGACGTGGAGCAAGGGGTCGAGCGCATTGGCTCAGTGGTGGACACCATTCGCAGCATCTCGGAGCAGACCAATCTGCTGGCCCTCAATGCGGCCATCGAAGCGGCCCGTGCCGGTGAAGCCGGACGCGGCTTTGCCGTGGTGGCCGATGAGGTACGCGGCCTCGCCAACCGGGCTCAGTCCGCGACCGTGGAGATCCAGAAGATGATTGAGCAGCTGCAGGGCAGTGCCCGCACCGCCGCGGGTCTGATGGAGCAGAGCGTGGCTCAGGCCGATCGCGGGGTCGAGCAGGTAACCCAGGCCGGTGAGCAGCTGACCACCATAGTGGCGCGGGTGCAGGGGGTGGCCGACATGAACCGCCAGATAGCCACCGCCTCCGAAGAGCAGAGCGCCGTCGCCCAGGAGATGAGCGGCAACCTGGAGCAGGTCAAGCAGATCGTCGAGGGATCCGTGGTGGTGCTGCGCGAGCTGCAAGATGCCTCAATGCTGGTCGAATCCCACAGCCAGACCCTGAATCGTCACATCCAGGCCTTCAAGCTGGACTAGCCGTGATGAGCGCGCGAGCGCAGGGCGCAAGGTGCTCATCGAGGCTTGACGTCCCCTGGTGTTATCGTCACCTTATGAAAAGAGGAACCTGCGGGTTCCTCTTTTCGTTTCAATACTCCCCAGAGCGAGGCAAGGAGCCCATATGCATGACCTGCACCACAGTGACACCGGCTTGGAAATCAGCGATGACAAGGGGCGGCTCGATGTGCCGCTCATCCACCAGTTTCTGTCGCAAGAGGCCTACTGGTGCCTCGGCATTCCCCTCTCCACCGTGCAGCGAGCCATCAACCACTCCTTCTGCATCGGTGGCTACCTGGACGGTCAACAGGTCGCCTTCGCCCGCGTCATCACGGATCACGCCACCTTCGGCTATCTCTCCGATGTGTTCGTACTGCCCGCCCACCGTGGCCTGGGCCACGGCAAGGCGCTGATCCAGGCCATACTGTCCCACCCGAACCTCCAGGGGCTGCGCCGCATCAGCCTGGCCACCTCGGATGCCCATGGGCTCTACAGCGGCTTCGGCTTCCAGGCCCCCGTCCGGCCAGCCACCCTGATGGAGCGCTATCAGCCGGATATCTACCAGCAGGATCACAGTATTCGCTGACGAACCGGCCCCCGCGCTACCGCGTCATGGGCCATCTGACAACGTGCAACCCGCTGACAGGCTGCGAGTTGCCCGCCCCTGTGATGCCCCCTTGCCAGCGAGCACATCTGACCCGGCTCACGCTTCTGCGGGACCCGGGCCCTTGCCCCTATGAGCCCGGGGCCCGGCAATGTTAGATTGATGGTCATGCGGTGCCGAACAGCGGTACCGGATGCGGTCAGTCACCCACTGCCGCCGCATCTGCCTTTAACCAAGACGTAAGGAAGAGAACCTTGGTGCTCCCCGCCTCCCTCATGACCCAGGCCGATCGCCACTGGCAACGCCTGCTCGTTCAAGCCCCCCAGTATGGCGAGCTGACCGGCGCCAGCCGCGCTGAACTGCTCACCCTGTTTGGCCTCTCAGATTTCGCCGCCGAGGCCCTGATCCAGGAGCCGACCCTGCTGGCCGAACTGCTCGCCTCGACGGAGCTTCACAGTGACAACCGCTGGCGCGCCTATGAGCCGGAGCTCGCGGCCCTGCTCGCCGACCAGGTGGACGAAGAGGCACTCAAGCGCACCCTGCGCCGTTTTCGCCGCAGCCGCATGCTGGTCATCGCCTGGCGTGAGCTCCTCGGCCGCGCCGAGGTAGAGGAGAGTTTCATTCACCTGACCAGACTGGCGGATGCCCTCATCTGTGGCACCCGTGACTGGCTGTACAGCAAACAGTGTGACGAGCTGGGCACCCCCATGGATGGTGACGGCAACCCCCAGCCCTTGCTGATCCTCGGCATGGGCAAACTGGGGGGGGGCGAGCTGAACTTCTCCTCGGACATCGACCTCATCTTCACCTTCCCAGAGAACGGTTACACGGTCGGCGGGCGGCGTGAGCTGGCCAATCAACAGTTCTTCATCAAGCTGGGTCAGCGGCTGATCAACGCCCTGCACCAGACCACAGTCGATGGTCAGGTATTCCGGGTCGACATGCGGCTGCGTCCCTTTGGCGAGGCGGGGCCGCTGGCCATCTCCTTCGCCGCCATGGAGGATTACTACCAGCACCATGGTCGCAACTGGGAGCGCTACGCCATGGTCAAGGCCAGGGTACTGGGCCAGGAGTGCGCGCAGAGCCAGGCGCTCAGCGAGCTGCTGCGCCCCTTCGTGTTCCGCCGCTACATCGATTTTGGCGTCATCGATGGCCTGCGCCAGATGAAGGCCATGATCGCCGCCGAGGTACGCCGCAAGGGGCTCAAGGACAATATCAAGCTGGGTGCCGGTGGCATCCGCGAGGTGGAGTTCATCGCCCAGGCGCTGCAACTCATCCGGGGCGGGCGAGAGCCCTTGCTGCGAGTGCGTCACCTGCCCGAGGCCCTTAATGCCATCGCCCAGAGCGGTGCCCTGACCCCGGAGCGTTGCGATTGCCTGCTCAATGCCTACCGTTTCCTGCGCCGGGTCGAGAACCTGTTGCAGGAAATTGGCGATCAGCAGACCCAGACCCTGCCCACGGAGGAGCGCGACAGGCTGCGGCTCATCACGGCGCTTGGCTTCCCGGATTGGGAGGCCTTCATGACCCGTCTCGATCAGGAGATGGCCGCCGTCCATGGGGAGTTCGTCGCCGTGGTCGGGGAAGAGAAGGAGGCGCCGGATCATCTGGAACAGGCCTGGCTGGATCTGTGGCGCACCGATCTGGATGCCGCCGAAGTAGGCATTCTGCTCACCGAGCAGGGAGTCAGCGACCCCGAGCCGCTGGCCGGGGCCGTACTGCGGTTCAAGGAGGAGTACAAGCGTCGCCAGATTGGCCCCCAGGGCCGGATCGCCCTGGACTGGCTGATGCCCGAGTTACTGCGTCTTGTGGTAGCGAGCGAGACCCCTGCCCGCCTGTTCGAGCGGGTCTGCACCCTGCTCACCCGCATCTTCACCCGCAGCGCCTATCTGCAGCTGCTGGCAGAAAATCCGGCCGCCCTGCGCCAGCTGGTGCGGCTGTGCGATGCCAGTCACCTGGTGAGCGAGCAGCTCGCCCGCTACCCCATCTTGCTCGATGAACTGCTCGATCCCCAGCACCTCTACCACCCTACGCCCCTCGATCAATACAAACCCCAGCTGCGCCAGTTCCTGCTGCGCATCCCGGAAGAGGACGTGGAGCAGCAGATGGAGGCCCTGCGTCAGTTCAAGCAGGTGCAGTTGCTGCGCATCGTCGCCGCCGACATCGCCGGTGCCCTGCCACTGATGAAGGTGAGCGATCACCTCACCTGGCTGGCCGAAGCCCTGGTGGAAGAGGTGGTCAATCAGGCCTGGAGTCAGATCAGCGAACGTTACGGCGTGCCTCCCGACGTGGCCGAGAGCGGTCGGCGCAGCTTCGCCGTGGTGGCCTATGGCAAGCTGGGGGGCATAGAGCTCGGCTACGGTTCGGATCTCGATCTGGTGTTCCTGCACGGGGGTGACCCCAACAGCTACACTAATGGCCCCAAGTCCATCGACAGCCGCCAGTTCTACCTGCGCCTGGCCCAGCGGGTGTTGCACCTGTTCAGCACCCGCACCCCCTCCGGCATCCTCTACGAGATCGATATGCGCCTGCGCCCATCGGGGGATGCCGGGTTGCTGGTGTCCTCCCTGGCCGCTTATCAGCAGTATCAGGAGAACGAGGCCTGGACCTGGGAACATCAGGCCCTGGTCCGGGCAAGGCCCATTTACGGCGATGATGACATCGTCGCCGAATTTTCGCGTATCAGACGCGATCTCTTGGCAACCAAACGAGATTTGGGGGAGTTGGCCAAGGAGGTGCGCGAGATGCGTGTCAAGATGCGCGGTCACCTGCTCAAGGCGGCAGAGGGGGAGTTCGATCTCAAGCAATCCCCGGGGGGCATGGTGGATATCGAGTTCCTTGCCCAGTATCTGGTACTGGCCCATGCCCATAGCGAGCCCCAGGCCCTGACCCGCTGGTCAGATAACGTGCGCATCTTCGATGAGTGCGTGATGGCCGGTGTACTCAGCCTGGAGCAGGCCGAAGGGTTGAAACATGCTTATCTGGAGATCCGCAACCTGGGGCACCGCCTCAATCTCTCCGAGATCAGCCGCAAGGTAAAAGACGATCAACTGCTGGCCGAGCGCCAGCTGGTCAGCCAGGTGTGGCAGCAGCAGCTCGGCGACTGAGCCAGAGCCCCGACCCCAGGGTGGATCCTCATCCTGGGGTCGATGTCCGCTGGCGTGTGCCACTCGCTCTCCTTCACCCACACCAGCTAATGCGGTGAGCAGCAACGCTCCATATGCTTGGCCCCGGCTCAGGACTTGATATAAGCGAAGCCCTGTTGCTGCAATTCGATCAGGGTCAGGACGCCGGTAGAAACGACCTCAACCCCCGCCAGCAGCCGCTCGGGGGCTATCTGCTGACCTCGCAGGGAGTTGGCGCAGGCCAGCAACCTGACGCCCTGTTGCCGCAGACCGGCCCACTCGGGCTCACTCTCTCCTCCTTCCAGCAGGCTGGTTACCGCTATCCCATTGACCAGCAACACCAGCTCCCCGGGTTCACCAGCCATAGCCGCCAGTAAGTTATTGAGATTATTGAATGCCGCCCGGCTGCGATCCCGCTCGGACAGGTGAAAGACCACTCGAATCATCTGTTACCTCCTTGTTAGTGATCCCCATGATGACAGTCGCCGCCCCACAAGGCGAGCCTCATGGCTCCCAGCCAAGAGAAGCGACCCTAGCCATCTGGTCAGACCTGAATACCAGCCCAGTCATAACAAGGGCTAGACATTATTTCGGCAGAAAAATGGATTTTATATGAATGTAAAAGCCCTCCCCCTCGGTCTTCTAAAGCGAGGTCGATAGAGCAGCGCCATTATGATCCAACTCATTAACAAGGTTCGTAATGATGTCTGAGCATCTTGATCCCCCGACTCATGTGGTGGGGGAGTCGCTCCTCACCAAGATCAAGTCACATGGACGCTCGGCCAACGCTGGTAGAGTGACAATCCTTCAAGGAGATAGAACATGCACGCAACCCGTAAAACCATGAACCGTCTGGCCGGTGCCGCCCTCGCAATGGCTGCCGTCTCCCTCTCTGGTGCCGCTCTGGCCGCCAATACCGGACAACATGGTGAAAATCAGGTCCAATGTTGGGGAGTCAACAGCTGCAAGGGCCATAATGACTGCAAGACCGCCAGCAATGCTTGCAAGGGTCAAGGCAGCTGCAAGGGCCAAGGCTTCCTTAGCATGACGCGCGAAGAGTGCAATGCCCAAGGCGGTAAAGTCCGCTAACCTGGTCTTTCGCAGGGTAGAATGGCCGGTGACCCCATGGGGCAACCGGCCTGTTTTTTATGGCAAGCATGGATAGATCAGGAGCTCAGATGCACAGTTTCCCCTGGCTCGGCTTTGGTTTAGGGCTCAGGCCTCCCCACTTCCAAGAGGTGCTGGACGGGGCGCAGGGCGCCGACTGGTTCGAGATCCTCTCGGAAAACTTCATGGTGGCAGGGGGCAAACCCCGCTATTACCTGGAGCAGGTCCGGGCCGATTACCCCATCGTCATGCACGGGGTATCGATGAACATAGGCTCGGCGGATCCCCTCGACATGGATTACCTCAGCCGCTTGAGAGAGTTGATGCGCAGCATAGAGCCCGCCTGGCTGTCGGATCACCTCTGCTGGACCGGTGTCTCTGGCCACAACAGCCATGACCTGCTGCCGCTGCCCTTGACCGATGCCGTGCTCACCCATCTGTGCGAGCGTATCGATCGGGTGCAGAATTATCTCGGCCGCCCCCTGGTACTGGAAAATGCCTCCACTTATCTCGAATTTGCCGGTGCCGACTACCGCGAGCATGAGTTTCTCAACCACCTCAGCCGCCGGAGTGGTTGCCGCCTGCTGCTCGATATCAACAACATCTATGTGAGCAGCCGCAATCACGGTTTCGATGCCAACGCCTACCTCGACGCCATCGACAAGGATGCCGTGGTGCAGTTCCATCTCGCGGGCCATAGCGACTATGGGGACTATGTCATTGATACCCATGACCACCCCATCGTCGATCCTGTCTGGACCCTGTTTGAGCGGGCAGTGCGCCGCTTCGGGCCGATCAGTACCATGATAGAGCGCGACGACCATATCCCCCCCTTCCCTGAACTGGTCAGCGAGCTGGATCAGGCAAGGCAGATTGCCGCCCCGCACTGGGCTCTGGAGACGCAAGATGTCAACGCCGGTTGAGCTTCAGGCTCTGCAACAGGCCTTCATGACGGGTTTGCAGCAGCAGACCGCAACCCCACCCATTCCCCTCGTTGTCGGTTCGCTGCCCGCCGATCTGCGCTGGTACATCTATGCCAACGCCTACCAGAGCCGACTGCTGGAGTGCCTGCAACAGGACTTCGAGCAGACCTGGGCCTATGTGGGGGATGAGATGTTTGCTTCCCTCTGCCAGGAGTATCTGCAGCAGCGCCCTCCCCACAGCTGGACCCTGCGTGAGCTGGGGGCTCAGTTTCCCCTCTATCTGGAGCAGGCCCTGGCCGAACATCCTCAGGTGAGCGAGTTGGCCGAGTTCGAATGGCGACTGCGCGGCGCCTTCGATGCCGCCGATGCCGAGCCACTGACCCTCGGCGAGATCCAGCGCCTGGACCCTGAGTCCTGGCCCGATCTGCGCTTCCTGGTGACGCCCTCCACTGATCTGCATCTCCAGCATTTCAACTCCCTGGAGGTGTGGAAGGCACTCAAGGCCGAGCAGACCCCCCCTCCCCCACAGCGCAGTGAGTGTGCCATCCCTTGCCTCATCTGGCGCGATCCCGAGCGGCGCACCCGCTACCGCAGCCTGGATGCTGATGAAGCCATTCTGGTCGACGCCCTGCTCCATCAGGAGGCGTTCGCAACGCTCTGCGTGTTGCTCAATGCCCGCCTGCCCGGTGACAACGCCGCCTTCCAGGCTGGCCAGTATCTGCAACAGTGGCTCACGGATGGGCTGCTCGGCGGTTACCGGCTGGAGCAAGACGCATCACGGCTCGATTGACACTGCCTGGTTCAGCTACACAAACGAAACAGCCCCACCGATCTCTCGGCAGGGCTGTTTGCTTGACGGGGTCCCCGGCTATTTGAACAATCCCTTGAGCAGCTGGTCGGCCACCCCCTTGATTTGCTCATCCTCAGCCTTGTCCCCGAGCAGTTTCTTGAGGCCGCGCTCGGCCTCCTTGCGCGCCTTCTCCTCCAGCAGCTTGTTATCGGCGAGCAGCGCCTTGATGTCCAGCTTGTAGCTGGGGTCACGCCAATGCCCCCCGATCTGGACCGGGATGGTAATCCCCTTGAGCTCGGTCAGATCCTTGCCGCCCTGCCCCTTGCTGGTCTCCACCACTGTCGTTGCCATCAGGAAGTCCAGGGTCTCGGGCAGCAGCTCCGTTTTTCCCTTGCCCTCGACCCGCAGCGCCGGAGCCAACAGCAGAATATCGTCACTGCTCGCCACGCCTTTGGCTATCTTGAAGCTCGCCGTCAGGGCACTGAAATCTGTCTTGCGTGCCTCCTTGACCTCCCTGGCTTTCTCTCCCTTGAGCGTCGCCTTGGCCTCGCGCAGCATCTGCGGCAGGTTGATACCATTCAGGGCCCCATCTTCCACCTTGAGCCCTATGGTGCCGCTCAACTGGCTACGCAACGCATGGGAAGATAGTCCCAGGCCACTGAGCTCAATATCGGCATCGCCTCTGCCTGCCAGCAGGTCGGTCTTGGCAACGCTGTGAAGCAAGGGCTGCAGATCCACCCCCTTGACTTGCTTGTGTACCTTGAAGCTGGCCGGTTGCTGACGCGCATCGATCACCCCCTCCCCCTGAACCGAGCCGCCAAACAGCTTGGCACTAACATGCTTGAGATTGACCAGCCCCTTGTTGGCGGCCAGATCGAGCTCAACCTGCTGGGCGGTCACCCCATCGGCGATCAGGGTCCCCAGTTGCAGGCGACCGGCCAGATCCAGCCCTTTCAACCAGCTCAGATCCGGTTCAGCCGTGATGGTTGATGGCGCAACAGGGGCATTCGTTGATTTGGAGGCAGGGGCACTCTGATTGTCCGGCTCGGGGTTAGCGGTAATCCCCTTGTCCATTTTTTGACGCCAGGCATCCAGATCCAGCCGCTCGGCCGCAAGATTGAAACGAATGGCAGGCACTGCCGTCATCGCCACGCTGGCATCGCCGTTAAGCTGCAGATCATCTACGCCAAACCGTAACTTGGGCAGGGTCAACGTTTTATTCGCCATGGCCCATTGCCCCTCACCAGCCAAGGCCATCTTGACCCCAGACTCAGGCAGTTGCGGACCACTCAAGGAGCCATCGAGGGTCAAGTCACTAAAATCGACCAGAGTCTGGGCACCATTGAGACGCCCCTTGAGCTTGCTCTTCAGGTCGAACTTCAGCTCTCCCTGCTCTCCTTGAGCACTCAGGTCAAGCTGGCTCGATTGATCCAGCATCAGACGATCCGCGCTCAGCGTGAAATGGTCGACTCGGGTATCGGCCTGCTGCAGTGAGCCTTCGACAGCGAGCCCCTGCAACTCACTCGTCGCGAGATCCTTGCCGAGTTTCAGCTTGCTTGCCCCCTTGGCCGCTAATTTGAGCCCCTGCTGTTCCCCCTCCAGGGCGAAGCTGATGGGCACCCAGGTATCGAATCTGAGCTCGCCGAGGGCGAGGTCGAGGCGTGCCAGCTGGAGGCGAGAGCCGCTGCGATCATCCAGCACCAGAGCACTGGCCTGATTGAGGGAGATGCTCTCTATGTCCAACTGCCACTTCGCCTTGTTGGGATCAGCCTGATCCCCCCGTGTCACAGGCTCGGCACTGGGCTCTGTGGCCACGCTCCCATCAGCCTTCTTCAGGCCACTTAAGTTGGAGCTGCCATCGGCCTTGGTCTGGATAAAAAGGTGAGCCCCGTCCAGCGCCACCTCGCCAATCTGTAACTGATGGGAGAGCAGAGGCAGCAGGGCGACCGAGGCCTGGCCTCGTTCGAAGCGCACCAAGTCCGGCTCGGCAAATCCGCTCGGATTGCGCAGCGCCACCTGCTCGAGGGAGAGTCCCAGACTCGGCCAGAAGGTCCATGCGATGGGGCCCGATACCACCAGGTCCCGCCCCGTGTTCTTCTTCACCTGCTCTATCAGCAAGGGTTTGAAATCATTGGGGTCGACCAGGGTTACCAGAGCCGCGCCCCCGACAAGCAAGGCCGCGCCCAGCCCCAGCACCCCATAGATGATCTTCTTCATGAGTCACTCTCTCTCAAAAAACCGATTGCCACGACTATACCATGGTCCGCCAGCAGCAGGCCGGGCTAGCCCCCCATCACGATCGGGAGGCGACAGCTTCTGAACCCCGATAAGGCAAAGACCGGCACATTGGCCGGTCTTTGCGGTTAACACTGTTCGTACAATGCCCTCACCCCTTGAGGTGTTCGGCAAACAGCTGCCTGAATTTCTCCAGTTTGGGACGGATCACTATCTGGCAATAAGGCTGCTCACCATGCTGGGCATAGTAGTCCTTGTGGTCCGCCTCTGCAGGATAGAAGCCATCATAGCCGGTCAACTCGGTCACCAGGGGGCTGGCGAAGACCTTGGCTTCATCCAGCGCCTTGATCATGGCCCCGGCGACCCGCACTTGCTCATCATCATGGGCAAAGATCACCGAGCGGTACTGAGGACCCACATCATGACCCTGACGATTGAGAGTGGTGGGATCATGGCTGGCAAAGAAGGCCTCCAACAGGGTCGCAAAGTCGATAACGGCGGGGTCGTATTCGATCTGTACCACCTCGGCATGGCCGGTTTGGCCCGAGCAGACCCGCTGGTAATCTGCATCCCTGGCCGCTCCGCCCGCATAACCCGAGCTGACCTTGCTGACCCCCTTCAGGCTGCTGAATACCGCCTCGACACACCAGAAGCAGCCTGCTCCCAGGGTTGCCAATGCCATCTTCGACCCCTGAGGCTCGCTCCCCTCCCTAGCCTCAAAATCGAGGGAGACGGAGTTGACACAGTGGCGCAGATTCTTGTCGGTCAGATACTCCCCTTCAAATACATGGCCAAGGTGCCCTTCACACTGGGCGCACACTATCTCGACCCGGTGACCGTCCGCATCGGGAATTCGCTTCACCGCCCCCGGGATCTCATCATCGAAGGCCGGCCAACCGCAGTGGGCATTGAACTTGTGTTCTGAGGTATAGAGAGGCGCACCACACTTCTTGCACAGATAGCGCCCGGGGGCATCGTGACGGTAATACTCGCCACTGAAGGGACGCTCGGTCCCTTTCTGCTCAATCACATATTTTTCGAACTCTGTCAGGGCAGCCATGATGGACCTCCTTTATTGCAGGTGAATAGTAGACCGGGGAGCTGCTTGTCCTATTTCAAGCCCAGGCGACGCGAGATACAAGCCTGAGCATCAACAAGGAACCTTACCGTAAAAACAGGTTGGATCACCCAACAAGCAGAGCGCCCCACCTGTCTCTCTTGTCTTGCACCTGCCTGATTGGCGTACTGAACCCGTGGCTTAGTGCTCAACCAGATCGGTCTGCCAGAATGGCAAATCATGATGCAATGGCTGATATTTGCACCAAACGATCGCGAACAAGCCTGTAAAAGCCCTAACGGCAGAGCCATGGTTTCCAATAATGAGGGTGAAAAATGTGGGCTTTTGGCGCCATTTGAATTACGTGGAGGGGACTAAAAGAGACTGAAACATGGCAGGTCGGATCATATGGGCATGGCTGCCACCCGGCTTAAAAACACACAAAAGCAAAAAGGCCTTCCCGATTGGGAGGGCCTTTCTATTTATTGGCGAAGCGGACGGGGAGACGGACACGGTCCGGCTCAAGCACAAGGTGCCACAGGCAGGGGCCGAGTTGCCAGTGGCAAGTCGCAGCCCTGTCTATGGTCCCTTGTTTCCTTAATCCTGTTCGCGAATATCCAAAAGC